>NZ_JAFIQY010000050.1 GCF_022271435.1 Streptomyces monomycini
GTGTGCACCGGCGGACGCTGCTGGGCGGGGCGGTGGCGGGAGCGGCGCTGGCCGCGCTGCCGTTCGGGGCGCAGCGGCCCGCGGTCGCCGCGCCGCGGGCGGGCGCCCCGGGGCGGTTTCCGCTCCCGTCCGCGCCGGGCCCCTCCGACGAGTACGCCGTCCTGATCACCGGCGACGCCGGGACGGGCACGGCGGAGCAGTACGCGGTCACGGCGGCGGCCGCGGAGGTCTGCCGCGCCGAACACGTCGGGCTGGCGGTCGGCCTCGGGGACAACATCTACGAGAACGGCCCGGAGTCCGACCACGACTCGGAGTTCACGGAGAAGTTCGAGCTGCCCAACACCGGTATCGACGTGCCGTGGCTGATGGTGCTGGGCAACCACGACTGTTCGGGGCTGATCCCCGGCAGCGGCGGCGACCCCTCCCGCGGTGACCGCGAGGTCGCGTACGCCGCCACGTCCCGCCGCTGGTACATGCCGGGCCGCTACTACAACGTCGCCCTCCCGGCAGACGGCTCCCAGGGGGAACCGCTCGTCGAGTTCTTCGCGCTCGACACCAACCCGGTCGCCTCCTACGTAGCGCAGACCGACCCGCACTACTACTGGAACGGCCCGTACATGCGCGAACAGCGCCGCTGGCTGGACGCCGCGCTGACCGCCTCCCGCGCGCGCTGGAAGGTGGTGCTGAGCCACCACCCGTACCTGAACAACGGCAAGCACGGCAGCGCCGGTGCGTACGACGGCTTCGTGATCGGGAACTACACCAGCGGCATCCACCTCAAGAAGCTGTACGAGGAGGTGGTGTGCGGCCGCGCCGACCTGATCATGTCCGGGCACGACCACACCCTGCAGATCCTGGAGCCCACCGACCGTACCCGCGGCACCCGGCAACTCGTCTGCGGCGCCGCGGCCAAGACAGGCGACGGCAGGGCCCACTTCACCCACCCCGCCGCCTGGCAGGACTTCACCCGGCACGGGTTCATGGTGCTGAAGGCGGGGGCCGGCGCGATGACGATCGACGCGTACGTGGTCGACATCGCCACGAAGAAGGCCCGGCTCGCCCACCGGACACGGACCGCTCGGCCGGTGGCTGCGGGGGCCGGGGTGCCGGCGGGGGCTGGGGGCTGAGGGCTGAGGGCTGTTGTGAAAGTACTGTTCACAGCCACTCGTTGAGGACCGCGACCAGCACGGTCGCCTCGTAGCGGACCGCGAGCTTGTCATACCTCGCGGCTACAGCCCGGCGGCGCATGAGGCGGTCGCGGACGCGGTCCGTCGGGACCGGGATCCGCTTGCTTGGAGTGCACTCCAAGGTCATAGCGTTGAGACAGCTGAACCGAACACCCGACGCGTCGGCATCGTCCCGCACGACCAACGAGAATGGCGGCAAGTGGTAGCCAACCAGTTCACAACGCATGCAGAACTTTTCGATCTGCGGGGAAAGCGCGCGCTCGTCACCGGTGGCACCCGGGGCATCGGAATGATGATTGCACGTGGCCTGCTCCAGGCGGGCGTCCACGTGGTCATCAGCTCACGCAACGCGGAAGCGTGCGCTCAGGCGCAGGAACAACTGTCCACCTTCGGTGAGGTGCGGGCCATCCCCGCCGACCTGTCCCGCCACGACGAGTGCCGGCGACTGTCCGACCTCGTCACCGCGGACTCGGAACGTCTCGACATCCTCGTCAACAACGCGGGCGCCATGTGGGACGAGCCGCTGGCGTCGTTCCCGGACGCGGCCTGGGACACGGTCGTCGACCTCAACCTGAAGTCGCCGTTCTGGCTGGTCCAGGCGCTGCTGCCCGCACTTCGCAGGGCGGGCACTGCCGATGATCCCGCGCGGATCATCAACATCGGCAGCATCGCCGCCATCCACGTCCCCCAGCGGCCCAACTACTCGTACTCCAGCAGCAAGGCCGCACTGCATCAACTCACCAGAGTGCTCGCCAAGGAACTAGGACCGCAGCACGTCACCGTGAACGCCGTGGCGCCGGGACCGTTCCCGTCGAAGATGATGGCCGCAACCCTCGACGAGTTCGGCGAGGCGATCGCGGCGTCGGCCCCACTACGCCGGATCGGCCGCGACGACGACATGGCGGGTGTCGCCGCGTTCCTAGCCAGCCGGGCAGGCGCATACCTGACAGGCGCCGTGATCCCCGTCGACGGCGGCATCGCCACCACCGCGTAGGCCGCCTAGGTCCTGTATGCGCAAATCAAGGCCACGATCCCGGTCCCGACGGACCGCGTCCGCCACCGCCTCGAGCGCGGATCGCGAGGCGGACGGCCGCCCAAGTCCGACAAGGACGACTCCACAGGACGACACCTCGGGTGGCGGTTTCCTGCCCTTGCCGCTGTCACATGTCAGCAGCACAGTGTGTGGCTCACCCACCGAAAGGCCGCTGAACATGCCCCGTAAGAAACTCACGTCCGCGCCCGTGTCGGCGAATCCGAGCGGCACCGCCTCGAAGAGAAGGCGGCCGAGTCCCGCTTGGACGGCCACGGCAGTCGGCGTCCTCTGCCTCTCTACGGCGCTGACCACCTCCGCCGACGCGCTGCCTGTGTCTGCCACCCAGGGGCAGGCCCGGACAGGTGCTTACGCCAAGGCCTCACACCGTCCCGTCGTCTTCGTCCACGGCTGGCACTCCGAAGGTGCGGTCTGGAACGGGATGCTGGGTTACGCCGAGACACAGGGATACGAGAGCAGCGCATTACATGTCTACGACTACAGCAGGATGACGAAGCCCGGTGAGCACAATCCTGGAATCGGCGAGATAGCCGGAGACTTCTCCAAAAGAGTCGACGAGATCGCGAGAACGTCGCCGGACGGCAAGGTCGACATCGTGGCCCACTCGATGGGGGGCCTCGTCGCGCGCGCCTACATCAAGAAGCTGGGCGGCGTGGACAAGGTGCAGCACTTCGTCTCCATGGGAAGCCCGCACCATGGCACCATCGTGGCTGACGTGGGGGTGGGTGGGTCCAATGCCGTCAACGCGATCGGGTTCTTCCTCGGAGAGAACAACGTCTTGGTCGGGCATGCGAGAGAGCTCGCCAAGAATTGCGACGCGCAGTGCTGGGACATGGCGAGCAGGTCACCTTTCCTGAGGTCGCTGAACTCGGGGACGGAAGCGCCACGCAGAGCCGACGGGTACCCCCGGTACACGACCTTCCGCTCCAACGTCGACGACGAGCCGGCCGTCCACAAGAACACCAGGGGCGGGTTGAAGCCCAAGATCGGCCTGTGCGACGGCGTCGTCTTCGGTATCACCGACCAGGGCTCCTGGGCCCTCGAAGGCAACGGCCCGAACGTGCGGGGCGGAAAGACCTCCGCCCTCGAGGGAGCGGACAACATCGTCACGACGTGCTTGCCGCACGGCGATTACCTCAACGACCCATGGACGCAGGAGAAGACCCTGGACGCGCTCGCCGAGACCGCCGGCGGCGAGACGGACAAGTACGTGCCCAGGGCACGTAATACCACCACGTGCAACGCGTTGACCCGGACTCACAGCGGCGGTGATTACGTTCAGGCGTGGCTGCAGTCCTGTCTGCAAGTCAGCCCGGCCAAAGAGGTGACTCCGGTCCTCCGGATCCGCGGCTGCGGGCACTACCGCAGACCCGGGTTTTTCGGCGGGCAACGCGTCTGGTACTACGCTCCCGAAGGGTGGGGGGACAACGTGCAGTGTGTGATGACTCGCCATGATCTCTCCCTCAAGAAGGAAACCCGCACCAGGCGAGAACCGGGCAACCATGAAGCGACGTTCGACACGCGTGCCGGTGAGGTGAAGGTCGGCAACCTCTCCCTCCAGGGTGCGGGGACATACCAGCTCTACAGCTCCAGTCTGAGCAGGCCGCACGGCTCGCCGCACATCTCTGTGAACGTCAGGACATGGAATGACGACGACAACTACACGACCTTGAATCCCTCGGTCGAAGGGCCCAGCGTGACGGTCCGGTAGCTGTACTGATCACGAGCGCCGCCGAAAAGGACGCGGGGGTGCGACCGGACGGACGGCACTGCCGACATCGGCCAACCTGCGCGCCCGGCGCGCCTTTCCGCGCATGAACGATTACTGTTGCCGCCGATGACGCCCGACCGTGCGGTACTGCCCGGCTGCTCCGCGTCCCGGACCGGAGCGGTGATCCTGGTACTGCTCGCTGCCCTGGCGCACGTGCTGGTCTGCGCGCACGGGCCGGTTCCGGCAGGCGGCGGCCAGGTCGACACTCCCGTCGCGGCCGCCGCCTTCGAGTGCGCGGGCGCGCCCGGGCAGTTCACGGACGCCGCGGCCGCCCACTCGCTGCACGGGCACGGCAGCGCCGAGCTCTGCTCGGGTCCGGACAGCCCGACGCTCCAGCCCCCACGGCAGATCGCTTCTCCCCTGCCGTTCCTTCCGAGCCTGGTGCCGGCCGTTTTCACCGGAGCCGGGCCGGACGACGTGGCGGCCGACCGGTCGCCGCCCCCGTGCCCCGGGCGCACGGCGGCCGGGCAGGAGCGGGCCCGCCTCGGCGTGTGGCGGACCTGATCGCTCCGGAGGCCGCGCCGGTGCCCCCGCGCGGCCAGTGAGCAGATCCGCCTTTCCCCGACTCACGGCCGGCCGCCGATGCACGGCGCCGGCCGCAGGAGAAACACGCCATGAACCAGCTCACCCGCACTCCCGTGCCCGTCTCCCCGGCCCAACTGCTGGCCGGCGCCCGGCGCCCGATGCACACTCCCGCCGGTCTCGTCGGCGACACCCCCGTCCTGTGGATCGGCGAGCCCTTCACCGCCCCCGGGCGGGGATTCTGGGCCAAGCTCGAAGGCCACAACCCCGGCGGCATCAAGGACCGCACCGCCTTGCACATGGTGCACGAGGCGCGGGCGCGCGGGCAGCTGCGGCCCGGCGCCCGTATCGTCGAATCCACCTCCGGCACCCTCGGCCTCGGCCTGGCGCTGGCCGGCGCCACCTTCGGCCACCCGGTCACCGTCGTGACCGATCCGGGCATGGAGCCCCTGATGACGGGGCTGCTCACGGCCTACGGGGCCGATGTCGACCTCGTGCACCGCCCCCACCCGGCCGGCGGCTGGCAGCAGTCCCGCCGCCACCGTGTCGAGGAACTCCTGGCCGTACAGCCCGAGGCCTGGTGTCCCGACCAGTACAACAACCCCGACAACGTGGCCGCCTACGCCCCGCTGGCCCACGAACTGACCGCCCAGCTCGGGCGGATCGACACCCTGGTGGTCTCGGTGGGCACCGGCGGCCACTCGGCGGGCATCGCGTCCGTACTGCGCGGCTTCTTCCCGCGCCTGCGGGTCGTTGGTGTCGACACCACCGGCTCCACGATCTTCGGCCAGCCCGCCGCGCCCCGCCTGATGCGCGGCCTGGGCTCCAGCATCTACCCCCGCAACGTCGCCTACCACCTCTTCGACGAGGTCCACTGGGTCGCCGCCCCCGAAGCCGTGTGGGCCGCCCGGCGCCTGGCCCGCGACCACTACACCACCGGTGGCTGGAGCGTGGGCGCCGTCGCCCTGGTCGCCCGCTGGCTGGCCCGTACCCTGCCTGCCGAGGAACGGATCGTCACGGTCTTCCCCGACGGCCCGCAGCGCTACGTCGGCACCGTCTTCGACGACGCCTACGGCCGCGAGCACCACCTGCTGGACCGGCTGCCCGCCGAAGATCCCGACGAGATCGACGACCCCGCCCGGCAGGTCGTCACCCGCTGGACCCGCTGCACCCGTGTCACCGACCCGACCCGCCCCGCCACCCCCGACGCACTGAGCACGGCGGGAGTCGCCCGATGAAGCACCTGTGGCGGCAGACCCGCTCCTTCCCGCCCGCGGCACGCCTGCTGATGGCCAACCAGTTCGCCATCAACCTCGCCTTCTACATGCTCATGCCCTATCTCGCCGCCCACCTGGCCGGCACCCTGGGCCTGGCCGCCTGGGCCGTCGGTCTCGTCCTGGGCGTGCGCAACTTCTCGCAGCAGGGCATGTTCCTCATCGGCGGCACCCTCGCCGACCGGGTCGGCTACAAGATCCCCATCATGACCGGCTGCCTGCTGCGCACCGTCGGCTTCGGTCTGCTCGGCTGGGTCGACAGCCTGCCCGCCCTGATCGCCGCCTCCGCGGCGACCGGCTTCGCCGGCGCCCTGTTCAACCCCGCCGTCCGCGCCTACCTCGCCGCCGAAGCGGGAGCGCGGCGGGTGGACGCCTTCGCCACCTTCAACGTCTACTACCAGGCCGGGATGCTCGCGGGCCCGCTCGTCGGCCTGGCGCTGCTGGCCGCCGACTTCCGCCTGGTGTGCACGGTCGCCGCCACCGTCTTCGCCGCGCTCACCCTGCTGCAATGGCGCGCTCTTCCCCGGCTCGGCGGTACGGCCGCCGCCACCCGGGAGCGCGTGCTCGCCCAGTGGCGCGCGGTCGCCTCGAACCGGCCCTTCCTGCTGTTCTCGCTGGCGATGATCGGCTCCTACGTCCTGACCTTCCAGGTCTACCTCGCCCTGCCCCTGGCCGCCTCCGACGCCCTCGGTGACCGGGGCACCCTGGCCACCAGCGGCCTGTTCGTCGTCTCGGCGGCCGTCACCGTCGCCGGCCAGCTCCGGCTGACCGGCTGGGCCAAGGCCCGGTGGAGCCCCAGCCAGGCCCTGGTGCGCGGCCTGGCCGCCATGGGGCTGGCCTTCCTCCCCCTGGCCTGCGTCTCGTCCGGCGTACCCGCGGCGGTCCTCACCGCGCTCGTCGCCGCCGTCGTGCTGCTCGCCGCGGGCAGCGCGGTGGTCCACCCCTTCGAGATGGACACCGTCGTCACGCTGTCCGGGGGACGTCTGGTGGCCACCCACTACGGCCTCTACAACACCGTCTCGGGGCTGGGCATCACCGTGGGCAACCTCGTCACCGGCGCCCTGTGGGACTTCGCCGCCCGCCACGACGCCCGCTGGCTGACCTGGACCGCCCTGGCCGCGACCGGCCTGGCCTGCGCGACGGCCCTGGCCGCCCTCGCCCGTGGCGGACACCTGGCACCGGGCCGCCAGCCGCAACCGGCCCCGGCGTAGCCGGTCGGCGCACCACCGGCATACCCCCCCATGCGCCCTGAAAGTGCGCATTCCGGACCGCTGTCCTAACGTGGGCGCATGGCCGCTTCCCGGTTGCGATGGTCCTCCTTCGGCGGGCCGCGCAGGGAAGCGGCGGGCGTGGTGGCCCCGGCGTCGCCGGCCCCGACTGCCTGGCGGGCAGCCGGGGCCGGCGCGCCTCCGGTGTGCGGCCCCCGCCCCCGGCCGGGAGACACGTCCGGCAGCCGTACGTCCGCACCGGCCGGGGGACAGGAGCGTCGCAGGTCATGACCGGACGGAACACCACTCCGCCCGGCCGCTACGACCCGCGCCGCGGCGTACCGCCCCCGGCTCCCGATCCGGGAAGTGATCCGGAGGCAGTCCCGGGGGCCGATCCGGGGGCCGATCCTGGCGGCGCCGCCTCCGCCCCGTCGCCCGATCCCCTCACCCCCCTCACCCCCCTCGACCTGCGCGAACGTCTCGCCCTCAACCGCACGGGCACGTTCGACTGGGATCTGGACGGCGCGACGCTGGAACTGGACGCGTGCGCGCTGGACGTCTTCGACCTGCGGCCGGACGAGTACGACGGACGGCCCTCGACGCTCACCGCCCGCCTGCCGCCCGAAGAGGGGTACCGGCTGGACGCGGCCGTGTCCCAGGCCGTCCAGGACGGGGCGCCCTCGTACGGCGCGTACTTCCGCGTCCACTGCCGCGACGGCTCACCCCGGTGGACGCACACCCAGGGCCGCATCCTGCGCAACGCGGACGGCCGCCCGTACCGGATCACCGGGCTCGTCCGGGAAGCCGGTACGGAGATGGCCGACTCCGTGCTGCTGCGGTCGCTCCAGGAGAACCGGCAGCGGCAGACCACGATGGTGCAGCAGACCACGGCGGCCCTCTCCCGTGCCCTGTCGGTCGCGGACGTCACCCGGGTGCTCACCGGGACCGGCGGCGCCCGGCGCTTCGGCGCCGACGCGCTGATCCTCGGGCTGGTCGACAACGACCGCTTCGAGGTCATCGCCATCACCGGCCTGCCGGGCACGACGCCCGAGGACATGATGGCCTCCCGGCTCGACGACACCCTGCCGCTGTCGGACGCCGCGCTGTCCCGCCGTGCCGCGTTCCTGTCCTCCCGCGGCGAGCTGATGGCCCGCTACCCGCGGCTGCGCCCGTATCTGGACCGGGTCCCCTCCGGCAGCGCCGTCTTCCTGCCGCTGGTCGCGCAGGACCGCGTCATCGCGGCGCTCGGCCTGTTCAACACCGAGCCCAAGCAGCACTCGGCGGAGGACCGCAACCTCGCGCTGGCGCTCGCCGGTGTCGTGGCCCAGTCACTCCAGCGGGCCATGCTCTTCGACCAGGAACGCGAGTTCGCGACCGGTCTGCAGGCCACGATGCTGCCGCGCCGGGTCCCCGAGATCGCCGGGGGCGAGGTCACCGTCCGCTATCACGCGGCGAGCACCGGGCGGGACATCGGCGGCGACTGGTACGACGTCATCCCGCTGCCCCAGGGGCGGATCGGGCTGGTCGTGGGCGATGTCCAGGGCCACGACACGCACGCCGCGGCCGTCATGGGCCAGCTCCGCATCGCCCTGCGCGCCTACGCCGCCGAGGGCCACTCCCCCGAGACGGTCCTCGTGCGCGCCTCCCGTTTCCTCGCCGAGCTGGAGACCGAACGGTTCGCGACGTGCACGTACGTCCAAGCCGACCTGGAATCCGGCGCGCTGCACGTGGCGCGGGCCGGGCATCTGGGCCCGCTGGTCTGGGACGCGGCCCGGCACACGGACTGGCACCCGGTACGCGGCGGGCTGCCGCTCGGACTGGCCACCGCGTTCGGCCAGGACCACTTCCCGGAGACCCAGCTCTTCCTGGAACCGGACTCCGCCCTGCTGCTGTGCACCGACGGCCTCGTCGAACAGCCCGGTCAGGACATCACCGCCGGCATCGACGCGCTGACCGCCGCGGTACGGGACGGTCCCGCCGAGCTGGAAGCACTGGCCGACCGGCTCTCCGACCAGCTCTGGGCCCGGTCCGGGTCCGGCGACGACATGGCCCTCGTCCTGCTGCACCGGGCGCCGGCGGCCGGGACGACCACCATCACCCCGCGCTTCCGGCTCCATGTCCACCAGGCCGACCCGTCCGGTGCCTCGGAGGTACGGGCGATGCTGCGGCGCACGATGGACCAGTGGCGGGCCGGCTCCATCGCGTACGACATCGAGGTCGCCGCCACCGAACTCATCACCAACGCGCTCACCCACACGGACAGCGGAGCCCTGGTGACGGTCGAACTCCTGCCGCCCGGCCCCGGTCCCGGCAGGGCGGGCGGCCCCCGGCGCCGTGTCCGTCTGGAGGTCGAGGACCGCTCCAGCCGCTGGCCCCGCCGCCGCACCCCCGGCGAGACCGCCACCTCAGGCCGCGGCCTGATGATGGTCGAAGCCCTCTCCGACGCCTGGGGTGCGGAACCGAGGGGCAGCGGCAAGGCCCTCTGGTGCGAGTTCGCGCTGCCGGGCGAGGAACAGCAGCACCCGCCCGCCCGGCCGCGGCCGGACTGATCAGGCCAGGTCGCTGCGGAACCAGTTCCAGGACTGCGCGCTCTCCCAGTTCTTCACGGGCGCCGCGAATCCGCTTCCCGTGCTGGTGAAGGACCACAGGCCGGTGCTGTTCGCGCCGTTGTCCTGCTTGCCGTAGTGGTAGAGAACGCCGAGGTCCGTCTTACCGTCACCGTTGAAGTCGCCCGAGGTGACCTTGCTGGCGTCGGCGTTCCAACTGTCGCTTCCGGAGTCCCACTTCTTGGTCGCCCGGGTGAATCCGGAGCCGGTGCTCGTCAGGGTCCACAGTGCCGTCGTGTTCTTTCCGTCGGCCTGCTGACCGCCGTTGTACAGAATCCCGACGTCCACCTTGCCGTCACCGTCGAAATCACCCGACGTCACCTTCGAACGGTCCCAGCTCCACGACCCCGTCGTCCGGTCGTCGTTGTCCCACTTCTTCACCGGACCGGCGAAACCCGAACCCGTACTGGAAAGGGTCCACAGCGCCGTCATGTTCTTCCCGTCGGCCTGCTGACCGCCGTTGTACAGAATCCCGACGTCCGCCTTCCCGTCACCGTCGAAATCACCCGACGTCACCTTCGAACGGTCCCAGCTCCACGAAGTGGTGCTCTGCCAGGTCCGGACCGGCTTCTTGAAGCCGGATCCCGTGCTGGTGAAGGTCCACAGCGCGGTGTGGTTGGTGCCGTCCGCGTCCTGGCCGTCGTTGTACAGAACCGCGATGTCCGCCTTGCCGTCCCCGTCGAAGTCACCGGTGGTGACCTTGGAGCGGCCCCAGTTCCACGAACCGGTGCCGGCCTCGACGTTGTCCCACACCTTCACCGGTTCGCCGAATCCGGAGCCGTTGGCGGTGAAGGTCCACAGGGCGGCGTGGTTGGCGCCGTCGGCCTCCTGCCCGTAGTCGTAGAGGACGCCGATGTCGTCCTTGCCGTCGCCGTCGAAGTCACCGGACGCCTGGGTCGCCGTGGCCCGGTTGGCGGTGTAGAAGGGCACCGCGGCCGAGAGCGGGCCGGTCTGTCCGGCGTCGTTGGCCGCCCTGACCGTGAGCGTGTGCGGGCCGTCGGCCAGCGTCCTGGTGTCGAGGGTGGTCCGGTAGGCCGGGCCGTGTCCGCTGTCGGTGCCGACGGCGGTGCCGTCGACGAAGAACGTGGCGGAGACCGGGGTGCCGACGGCGTCGGTGACGGACGCGGTCAGCTCGACGGTCCCGGTCGTCATGGCGCCCGTGCCCGGCCCGGTGGCCACGGACACCGGCGGGACGGGGGTGGGGTACGGGGTGCCGTGGTCGGAGCCGAGGCGGGCGGCCGGCCCGCAACGGGGCCAGGCCCGCTCGCCCTGGCCGGCGAGGACCTTCTCGGCTATCAGGACCTGCTGACGCTTGGTGGCGTGGTCCGCGCGGTCGGCGTAGGCGAGACCGCCGTAAGCCTTCCAGGTGGACTGCGCGAACTGAAGTCCACCGTAATAAGGGCCGGCAGGGTTGTACGCCTGCCAGTTCCCGCTGGACTCGCACTGCGCGACCTTCTCCCAGGTGCCGAGCGACGCGGCGGTGGCGGGTGCGGCGGTCAGGGGGACGGAAGCCATGACCGCCGCCGAGACGACGGAGAGCGCGGCGGCGAGGCGTGCGTTGCCGGTGGTGGACCGGCCTCGGGTGGAAGGCGTGCGTCGGGACATGGGGGTGCGTTCGCTCCTGAAGCGTAAGAGTGTGGTGGGACGACGGCCCGGGGGCGGGGCTGCCCGCCCCCGGGCCGGATCGGGTCAGCCGAGGTCGCTGCGGTACCAGTTCCAGCTGCCGGTGTCGCCGTTCTCCCAGGCCTTGACGGGGCCGTGCACGCCGTGCTCCCCGTCGGCGCGGCCGGAGAAGGTGAACAGTGCGGTGTGGTTGACGCCGGCGGAGTCCTCGCCCTGGTTGTAGAGGGCGCCGAGGTCCGTCTTGCCGTCACCGTTGAAGTCGCCGGTCACCAGCTTGGTCCGGTCGGCGTTCCAGCTGCCGGTGGTGCGGTCGTCGTTGTCCCATGCGCGCTTCGGGGCGCGCATACCGTCCGCGGTGCCGTAACCGATGTGGAAGGCCGCGTGGTTGACGCCCTGGGCGTCCTGGCCCTCGTTGTAGAAGATACCGAGGTCGGCCTTGCCGTCACCGTCGAAGTCACCAGCCACCGGCTTGCTGCGCTTCCAGCTCCAGCTGCCGGTCGTGCGGTCGTCGTTGTCCCACACGCGCTTCGGGGCGCGCATACCGTCCGCCGCGCCGTAACCGATGTGGAAGGCGGTGTGGTTGCCGCCCTCGTCGTCCTGGCCCTCGTTGTAGAGAATGCCGAGGTCGGCCTTGCCGTCACCGTTGAAGTCACCGGCCACGGGCTTGCTGCGTTCCCAGTTCCAGCTGCCGGTCGTGCGGTCGTTGTTGTCCCACACGCGCTTCGGGCCGCGGATACCTCCGTCGTAGGAGTAGAGGATGTGGAAGGCGGTGTGGTTGCCGCCCTGGTCGTCCTGGCCCTCGTTGTAGAGAATGCCGAGGTCGGCCTTGCCGTCGCCGTCGAAGTCACCGGCCACGGGCTTGCTGCGCTTCCAGTTCCAGCTGCCGGTGGTGCGGTCGTCGTTGTCCCACACCTTCTCCGGAGCCTTGAAACCGGAACCGGTGCTGATGAATTCGTACAGGGTGGTGATGTTCTTGCCGGAGTCGTCCTGTCCGTTGTTGTACAGGACCGCGATGTCCGCCTTGCCGTCACCGTTGAAGTCGCCGACGCTCAGCTTGCTGCGGTCGGCGTTCCAGCTGCCGGTGGCGGCATTGTCGTTGTCCCACACCTTTTCGGGGGCCTGGAATCCGGAACCGGTGCTGGTGAACTTGTACAGGGTGGTGATGTTCTTGCCGGAGCTGTTCTGCCCGTTGTTGTACAGAACCGCGATGTCTTCCTTGCCGTCACCGTCGAAGTCGCCCGTGGTGGTCGTCGGCACCGCCTTGTTGGCGACGAAGAACCCGGCAGCCGCGGAGACCGGGCCGGCCTGCCCGGCGGCGTTCTTGGCCCGCACGGTCAGCTTGTGGGCGCCGTCGGCGAGTTCGGTGGTGTCCAGCGAGGCGGCGAAGCTGTTCCCCTTGCTGGCCACGGAGTCCACCAGCTCACCGTCGACGTAGAAGTCCGCGCCCGTCGGCGTGCCGACGCTCTCGGCGACCGAGGCGGTCATGGCCACCTGGCCGTCCAGGACGGCGCTGTTGGACGGCCCGGTCACGGTGGCGACGGCGGGGGTGGCGGACGGCGCTCCCGGGTCGCTCTCGGGGTCGACCGCACCGTCGACGATCTTCTTGTAGCGGTAGGCCCGGTAGGTGCTGGTCGGGTGGCCGGACAGCATGGAGGCGTTGAAGTTGCCCACGTAGCGCTGGGTCGGGACGCTCCGGCCGCTCTCCGAGTAGAAGTAGAAGGTCTGGGCCGACCGGTCCTTCCAGCCGGCGAACAGGACGACGTGGGTGTTGGTGTCGTTCAGGATGTCGCCCGGCTGCAGATCCGACCGGCTGATCTGCGTCGACACGTCCCGCAGGCTCCAGGTGTTGCGGCTCTCCGGCAGCTGCCAGGCCATGGATATGTAGCCGGAGCAGTCCTGGCGGTAACGGCCTCCGGTCGCGGAGTCCTGCCAGAAGTTGTACGGCGAGTTGAGCCCGTTCGAGCTGTACGGGACGCGGGCCTGCGCCCAGACCTTGGCCCGGTCGATCACCTGCTGTCTGGTCACCTGGCCACCGGGGGCGGCCCCGTGACCCAGCGTCCCGGTCGACGTCACCGAGCGGTACCCGGCCTGGACCGAGTCCGCGTGTGCGGTGCCGGTCACCAGGGCGACGGACGCAATGGCGGTGGCGAGCAGCAGAGAGGTACCGCGGAGCGCGGTGTTGCTCTTGGACATGGATGTGTCTCCGAACAGCGAGAAATTGCAGGAAAGGGAAAGGGAAAGGGAAAAGAAGGGAAGGAAGAAGAGCCGCGGAACCGGCGTCGCACCACGGGGGAATTCCGGCGCCGCACCACGTGACCACGTGGCAAAGCCGGCCCGCACGGTGCGGCACCCGCCGGTGTCCGGCGGGCCGGTCAGGCCGGACGGACCGGTCAGGTCGGACGGGTCAGACGGATCAGACGCGTCAGACGGCGGGGACGGTGAGACCGCGGGCGGCGAGCGGCCTCCGGGCGCGGGTCAGCAGGGCGCACGCCTGGCGCGCACCGGACAGGTCGTCCTCGGCCCGTACGAAGAAGAAGAGGACCATCCCGTCCTCGACGCCGCGCGCCCGGACGTGTTCCAGACCGTCGGAAGGAACGGCGTGCGCCCACAGCAGGTCGTGGACGAGGGTGGCCTCGTCCTCGGAAGCGGGCCCGTGATCGTCGCGTCCGAGGCGGATGCGGAACACCCGCACCGATGCTCAGTCCCAGCTGATCACGTTGCCGGCGAGGCCGGCCGCACGACCGGCCGCACGACCGGCATCACGACCGGCCCGGCGGGCGCCCGCGGAAGCGGAGCGGGCGGAACCGGGGAACGAGGCAGCCGCGAACGGCCGGGGAAAGCGCAGCACAAGGAGCTCCGATGCACGTCGATGTGGGTGACGGGGTGGCTCGCCGAGGCACCGGGCCGGCCGGACTTGCCGGTGTTGCCGGTGATTCCGGTCCTCGGCCGGGGCAGGGTCGGCGGCACGGTTCCGCCTCGTCCACCCCGTACGACACACCCTGTCGCCCCGTCCTCCGGGCCGGAAGGGTTTTCCACCGGCACCAAGGAGCCAGGCACCTTGGTGCCATTTGCACACTCCTGCGAAAGATCACATAAAATCGCTCGGCCGACGGCAGTGACCGACGGTGCTGACGCCGTCACAAGGGGGAGAGGATGCTCGAAGCGCTGGGGCTGGACGCCCACGCCGAAGCCGTCTATCGGGGGATGCTGGCGCACCCGGCACACGGAGTCGCCGAGCTCGGCGCGCAGCTCGGCCTGACCGAGAGCCAGGTGCGGGAGGGGCTGGACCGGCTCGTGGACCTGAACCTGCTGCGGGCCTCCCGCGACGCCCCCGGCGCGCTACGGCCCGTCAGCCCCGAGGCGGGGCTGGAGGAGCTGCTCTGGCGTCAGGAAGCCGACCTCGTCCGCCGTCAGCAGCAGTTGATGCAGAGCAAGGCGGTCGCGGCCCGGGCCGTCGCCGAATTCGCCGGCCTGCGGCCGCCCCCGGAGAGCCGGCACACCGAGCGGCTGGTCGGGCTGGACGCCATCCAGTCCCGGCTGGAGACCCTCAGCCGGGACCTGCGGCAAGAGTGCCTGTCGATCATGCCGGGCGGCGCCCAGTCCCCGGCCGGCCTCGACGCCTCCCGGCCGCTGGACGAAGAAGCGCTGGCCCGCGGCGTCCGGATGCGGGCCGTCTACCAGGATTCCGCCCGCAACGACGCGGCGACCCTCGCCTACGCGCGGTGGACCGTGGCGCGGGGCGGTGAGGTACGCACCAGCCCCGTCCTGCCGCCCCGGCTGCTGGTCTTCGACCGCACCACCGCCATGGTCCCGATCGACCCGGCGCGCTCCCGTGACGGCGCCCTGTGCACCACGGCTCCCGGCATCGTGGCGTCCCTCGTCGCCCTCTTCGAACTGACCTGGGAGGCCGCTGCGCCCCTCGGGCAGCCGCGCAGACGGACGGCCGAGGACGGGCTGACCACGGGAGAGAGGGAGCTGCTCAAGCTCCTCGCGTCCGGGCTGACCGACGAGGCGGCCGGCCGGCGGCTCGGGGTGTCCCTGCGCACCGTACGCCGCCAGATGGCCTCGCTGATGGAACGCCTGGAGGTGACCAGCCGCTTCGCCGCCGGGCTCAAGGCCGGCCGGCGCGGGTGGGTCTGAGGTCCCCGGCAGCCCGGCCGGAGCCCCGAAAACTTCAGGGGCTCCGGGGGCTCCGGGGGCTCCGGGGACTCACGCCCCGTGCCACACCGTGGTCGCGTTGCAGAACTCGCGAATGCCGTGGCCGGCCAGTTCGCGGCCGTAGCCGGAGCGTTTGACGCCGCCGAAGGGGAGGGCGGGGTGGGAGGCGGTCATGCCGTTGAAGAAGAGCCCGCCGGCTTCGATGTCGCGGACGAGGCGCTGCTGTTCCTCCTCGTCGCGGGTCCACGCGTTGGAGCTGAGGCCGAACGGGGTGTCGTTGGCGGTGGCGATCGCCTCGTCGAGGCTGTTGACCCGGTAGAGCGTGGCGACCGGGCCGAACGCCTCCTCCCGGTGGATGCGCATCTCGGGGGTGATGCCGGCCAGCACGGTCGGCTCGTAGAACCAGCCGGCGGTCAGCTTCTCCGGGCGTTTGCCGCCGCACAGTGCGGCCGCACCCCGGTTCACCGCGTCGTCGACCAGTTCCTCCAGGTCGGCGCGGCCCTGTTCGCTGGCCAGCGGGCCGACGTCGGTGGACTCCTCCATCGGGTCGCCGACGGTCAGGGCGGCCATCCGCTCGGTGAAGCGCACCGCGAACTCGTCGTAGACGTCGGTGTGCACGATGAAGCGCTTGGCGGCGATGCAGGACTGGCCGTTGTTCTGGACCCGGGCGGTGACGGCGGTGCGTACGGCCGCGTCGAGGTCGGCGGAGGGCAGCACGATGTACGGGTCGCTACCGCCCAGTTCCAGCACCGTCTTCTTGATCTCGTCACCGGCGATGGACGCCACGGAGCGGCCGGCCGGTTCGCTGCCGGTGAGCGTCGCGGCGGCGACCCGGCGGTCGCGCAGGATGTCCTCGATCGCGCCGGAGCCGACCAGCAGGGTCTGGAAGCAGCCTTCGGGGAAGCCCGCCCTGCGCAGCAGGTCCTCCACGTACAGCGCGGTCTGCGGCACGTTGGAGGCGTGCTTGAGCAGGCAGGTGTTGCCGGCCATCAGGGCGGGTGCGGCGAACCTGATCACTTGCCAGAGGGGGAAGTTCCACGGCATGACGGCCAGGACGGTGCCCAGCGGCCGGTAGCGGACATAGGCGCGGGACGCCCCAGCGTCCTTGGCGTCGGCGGGGTCCGGTACCTCGTCGGCGAGGAGTTCCTCGGCGTGGTCGGCGTACCAGCGCATCGTCTTCGCGCACTTGGCGGCTTCCGCGCGGGCTGCCGCCAGCGGTTTGCCCATCTCGGTGGTCATGGTGCGCGCGATGCCGTCCTGGCCGGCTTCGAGCAGGCCGGCGGCGTTGCGCAGCAGTTCGCCGCGTTCGGCGAAGGTCGTCGTCCGGTAGGCGCGGAACGTCTGCTCGGCCCGGGCGAGCCGGTCCTCGATCCCGCTCGCGTCGAGGGCGTCGAACGTCTTGAGCGTCTCACCGGTGGCCGGGTCGACCGTGGCGATGGCCATGGGGGTGCACCTCCCGTGGGGTGGTGGGCGGGCTTCGTGAAGGAGTCGGGGCCGCCGGGCCCGCGATTGCGGGCCCGGGGGCCGGTACGGGCCTGGGCCCAGGTGGTCTAGCTGATCGGCCCGGGGGCCGGGGACGGCTCCGGTACGGGGTCGGGGCCCGGCGGGCGCGGTACGGGGTCGGGGCTGGGCGTCGGCGGCTGCGGCGTGGGCGGGGCCGGTGTCGGGCCGGGCGGCCCGGGCACCGGCGGCCCCGGTGTCGGCCCCGGCACGGGGCCGGGCCCGGGGCCCGGCTCGGGTCCGCCGGGTCCGGGGGACGGCGTGGGTGTCGGCGGCACGGGCTCGCTCTCCTGCCCGGGCTCGCGCGTACGGTGCGGTGTCGGTTGCCGCTCCACAGCAGACCTCCTGGGTCGGACGGCACGTGGTTCTCCGGCCCCGGTACCCGGCTTTCGCCGGTCTATCGCACTGACGCACGACGGATTGCGCCCCGGGCGCCCGCCCCGCTCCTTCGGGTGGCTTGTCCGGTTCGTTCGGCTACGCGTGGTCCCCGGCCGCCTACATTGCGGTCATGACCTCCGCGAGGACCCTGGCGGCCGCGGCCTGCGCGGCCGTGCTCGCCCTGTCCGTGCCCGCCTCCGCCGTGGCCGCACCCCGCTCCCTCACACCCTTTCCCGACGGCCGGCCGCTGCCCACCCGTATGGCCGACACCGGCGGCGGCAGTCAGCTCATCACGGCTCGCGCCGCGAGCCTGCGCTCCACGACCGGCACGGTCAGCTGGTGGCAGCGGCACGGAAGCCGCTGGCACCGGATCGGTACGGCGCCCGCGCGCTTCGGGGCGAACGGGCTGGCCGAGGGCGCGTCACGGGAGCAGGGCACCTCGACGACGCCCACGGGCCTGTACGACCTGCCGTTCGCCTTCGGCCTCGCGAGGGCACCGGCCGGGACGAGGATCCTGTACCGGCCGGTACGGGACACGTCCTGGTGGTGTCAGGACAACGGCTCCTCCTCGTACAACCGCTGGGTGGACCCGCGCCCGCGCGACTGCGCGGCGAAGGAGGCCGAGCGGCTGGCCGACTACCCGACGCAGTACCGCCGGGCTCTCGTCATCGGCTTCAACTACCACCGCCCGGTGCGCGGCCGGGGCGCGGGGATCTTCCTGCACGTCCACGGGCGTGGGGCGACGGCGGGCTGTGTGTCGGTGCCGGCCCGGGCGATGGCCCGCATCGTGGCGTGGGTGCGGCCGGCCGCCCGGCCGCACATCGCGATCGGTACGGATTCCGGGCGGACGGCCGTCACGCGTTACTGACCGCTCCCGGGCCGGGGGCCGCCCCGAGGGGGAAGTGGCAGGCCACCCGGTGTCCGGGAGCGGTCGGTTCAGTGGGCTCCGGCTCACTCTCCGCGCAGCGCGCGCGGGCCACCGGGCAGCGGGTGCGGAAACGGCATCCGGAGGGTGGTGCGGTGGCGGACGGGGTCTCACCGGTGAGCGGGGTGCCCGCGGCGGGGGCCGCCGGGTCGGGGGCGTTGACGGTGTCGAGGAGGCCCCGGGTGTACGGGTGCAGGGGGCGTGCGAAGACGTCCCGGGCCGGGCCGGTCTCCACGAGTTTGCCCAGGTACATGACGCCGACGGTGTCCGCGAGGTGCCGTATCACCGCCAGGTCGTGGGAGATGAAGAGGTACGTCAGCCCCTTGTCGCGCTGCAGGTCGCGCATGAGGTTGAGGATCTGCGCCTGGACGGAGACGTCGAGCGCGGAGACCGGTTCGTCGGCGACGACGAGGGAGGGCGAGAGGGCGAGCGCGCGGGCCAGTCCGAGGCGCTGGCGCTGGCCGCCGGAGAATTCGTGCGGGTAGCGGTCCACGGCGCCCCGGGGCAGGCCGACGTCGTCGAGCAGGGCGGCGACCCGCCGCTCCTGCGCGGCGCGGTCACCGATGCCCTGGATGACCAGCGGCTCGCGCAGGATCGTGCCGACGCGCATCCGGGGGTCCATGGACGCGTAGGAGTCCTGGAACATCAGCTGGACGTCGCGGCGGTGGGCGCGCAGTTCGCGCCGGGTCAGGGCGCCGATGTCACGGCCGGCGAAGCGGATCGTGCCGCCGGTCGGCGGTTCCAGGCCGACGGCCATCCGGCCGAGGGTGGACTTGCCGCAGCCGGACTCGCCCACGATGCCGAAGGTCTCACCGCGGGTGACGGTGAGGCTGACCCCGGCGACGGCGCCGACCTCCCTGGCGCCCTTGCGCCGGGCGAAGGGGCCGGCGTGCAGGGCGTAGCGCTTGGTGACGGCGGTGAGGTCGAGGAGGGGTTCCCGGGCCGCGGGGGCGGAGACGGGTGGGGGCGGGGTGGTGGCCGTACCGGGTCCGTGGCCGGTCGCCCGTTCCTCCGCCGCGCTCTTCACCGGGTGGAAGCACGCGAACCGGTGCTCCGCTGCCCCCGGCAGCTCCGGCCCTTCCGCAAGCCCCGCCTCCCCCGGCAGCTCCGGCCCTTCCGCAAGCCCCCGCCTCCCCCGGCAGCTCCGGCCCTTCCGCAAGCCCCCGCTCCTCCGACAGCTCCGGCTCCTCCGTACGGCACCGTTCGCTCGCGAAGGCGCAGCGCGGCGCGAAGCGGCAGCCGGCAGGCCTGGTGGAGAGCGTGGGCGGCAGGCCCGGGATGGTGGCGAGGGTGGTCCGTTCGCCCGTGGCGCGTTCGGGGAGGGCGGCGAGGAGTGCCTGGGTGTAGCGGTGTCGGGGGGTGGCGAAGAGGCGGCGCACGCCGGCGCGTTCGGCGACCTTGCCGCCGTACATGACCGCGACCCGGTCCACGCGCTTGGCGATGACGCCGAGGTCGTGGGTGACCAGGATCATGGCCATGCCGAGACGGGTCCGCAGGTCGTCGATGAGTTCGAGGATCTGGTGCTGGGTGGTGACGTCGAGGGCGGTGGTCGGTTCGTCGGCGATCAGCAGTCTGGGTTCGCACACCAGGGCCATGGCGATGGCGACGCGCTGCCGCATGCCGCCGCTGAGCTGGTGGGGATGGTTCCGCATCCGTTCGGCGGGCTGCGGCATGCCGACCAGCCGCAGGGTCTCCTCGGCCTTCTCCCAGGCCTGCCGCCGGGTGACCTCCTTGTGCAGCAGCAGGGGTTCGGCGACCTGGGCGCCGATGGTCATGGTCGGGTTGAGGGAGGTCAGCGGGTCCTGGAAGACCATGCCGACGGTGTTGCCGCGGACCTCCCGCAGGACGGGCCCGGGCGCGGCGGCCAGGTCGGTCGCGCTGTCCGCGCCGATGCCGCGGTCCTGGAAGAGGATGCGTCCCCGGGTGATCCGGCCGCCCTTCGGCAGCAGGCCGAGGACGGACAGCGCCGTCATGGTCTTGCCGCAGCCGGATTCGCCCACGATGCCGAGGGCTTCCCCCGGGGCGAGGTCGAGGTGCACGCCGTCCAGGGCGTGCACGGTGCGGCCGTGGCCGGTGATCTCGACGTGCAGGTCCTCGACGCTGAGCAGCGGTGCGGCGGTCCCGGACGGCGGGCGGGTGGTCGCGGACAGGGGGTCGGCGGTCATGGGCCCTTCCTCAGCTCTTCTGGAGGCGCACGTCGAAGGCGTCCCGCAGGCCGTCGCCGACGAAGTTGAACGCGGCGACGACGAGGACGACGGCGAGGCCGGGCGGGAAGATCAGCCACCAGTGGCCGACCTGGGTGTAGGTGATGCCGGCCGAGAGCATGGAGCCCCAGTCGGCGGCCGGCGGTGGGATGGACAGTCCCAGGAAGGAGAGGTAGGCGACGTAGAGGATGGCGTCGGCGATCTGGAAGGTGGCGTTGACGACGACGGTGCCGACGGCGCCGGGCAGGATGTGCCGGAAGACGGCCCGGCCTCCGCCGCCGCCCATCAGGCGCATGGCGTGCACGTAGTCGCGGCTGCGCAGGGCGAGTGCCTCGCCGCGGATGAGACGGGCCGGGGACAGCCAGGCGACCGAGGCGATGATGAGGATGAGGACGGGTTTGCTGGGCGTGACGATGGCGGCGACCACGACCAGCAGGAACAGCGCGGGGATGGCGAGCGCGGCGTCGGTGACGCGCATCATGGCGGCGTCCGCCCAGCCGCCGAAGTAGCCCGCGACCGCGCCGTACACGGTGCCGAAGAGGGTGGCCAGCAGCCCGGCGGCGAGGCCGACCTCCAGGGAGGTCTGTCCGCCGTACATCAGCCGGCCGAGCATGTCGTAGCCGAGGTCGGTGGTGCCGAGGAGGTGGCCGGGGCTGCCGGGCGGCAGGCCGGCCTGGGACAGGTCGGTGTGCGTCTGGTCGGTGGGGTGCAGCAGCGGGCCGAGGTAGCACAGGGCCAGCAGGCCGAGGAGGACGGCGGTGCCGATGAGGGCGAGTCTGCTGCGGGCGAAGACGGCGAGCGTGCGGCGCAGCGGCCCGGGGGCGGCGGGTGCCGCCGCGGACAGGTCGTCGTCCCCGGACCGGGCGGCCCCGGCGCCGCTCGGCGCGTCCATGGAGGGTGCGGTCACGAGACGCTCCTGATCCGGGGGTCGAGTACGGCGTAGGCGATGTCGGTGATCAGTGAGCCGAGCACGGTGGCCACGCCGACGATCAGGGTGACGCCGAGCAGTACGGGGAAGTCCGAGCCCTGTGCGGCGTTCCAGAACAGCAGGCCCATGCCGGGGTAGTTGAACATCGACTCGACGACGAGGGTGCCGCTGAAGAGGGTGGGCAGGTACAGCCCGAGGAGGGTGGCGAGCGGGATCAGCGCGTTGCGGAGCACGTGCCGGGCCAGGACGCGGGTGCCCGACTGCCCCTTGGCGTGCGCGGTGCGTACGTAGTCCTCCTGGAGGTTGTCCAGTACGGCCGAGCGCATGTAGCGGCTGAACGCGGCGATGATGCCGAGGGCGGTGGTCACCACCGGCAGGACCAGGGCCGGGGCCTCGGCGAGCAGGCCGCCGACCGTGTCGGCCTGCGGCGCCTCGGCCGGGAAGATCTGGAGCTGCTGGCTGAAGACGAGAACGAGGACCAGGCCGAGGAAGAAGACCGGGGTGGCGTAGGCGAGGAAGGCGGCGCCGGTGAGCAGGTAGTCGGCGGCCTTGCCGCGGCGTACGGCCTGGAGGATGCCGAGCGGGACGGCCAGCACGGTGGCGAGCGCGATCGACAGGCCGGCCAGCAGCGCGGTCTTCGGGAGGCGTTCGCCGAGCAGGGAGGCGACGGTCTGGTTGAGTTTGTAGGACTCGCCGAGGTCGCCGGTGAGCAGCCGCCCGAGGTACATCACGTACTGCTGCGGCAGGGAACGGTCGTAGCCCTGCTGGTGGTTGAAGTGCGCGATGGCTTCCGGGGTGGCCTTGACGCCGAGGATGGCGCGGGCCGGCCCGCCGGGCAGCAGGTGCAGCAGGACGAAGACGATGACGGAGACCAGCAGCAGCACGACGACGGCCTGGGCGACGCGTTTGACCAGGAAGCGGATCACCGGCCCGCACCGCCCTTCTTGACGAAGTACCAGTCCTGCGGCGCCAGGCCGAGAGTGGGGTTCTGGTCGATGCCGCGCAGGTCGTTGCGGATGACGGAGACCTGGTAGGCCGGGTTGGGCGTCCACAGGACGGGCACCTGGTCCGCCGTGTAGCGGGCGTAGTCGCGCAGCGCGGTCGGGTCGTCGGAGTACTCGGTCTTCTTGATCAGCTCGTCGGCCTTCGGGTCGGACCAGTTGCCCATGTTGGAGGGCGCCCCGGTGGCGAAGAGCGAGTCGCCGCTGGCCACGGTCGGGAAGTACCAGCTGCCCTGGGTGCCGAAGAAGCCCGTCTGCCAGGCGGAGCACACCGGTTCGGCCGGCTTGCAGGGGACGGTGGTGCCGAGGACGGTGTTCAGCGGCTGCTGCCGGATGTCCAGGGTGATACCGGCCTTGTCCATGGCGGACTTGATCTCCTGCATGGTGTTGGACGTCTCGGTGGAGCCGGACTGGGAGAGGAGTTCCAGGCGCAGCGGCTGTCCGCCGGGGATGTCCTTGCCGCACTGTCCGGGGCCGGTGCCGGGGCGGGCACAGCGCAGCCTGCCGTCGGTGCGCTGCCAGCCGTGCGCGGCGAGCAGGGCCGCGGCCTTCTTCGGGTCGTACGGGAACGGGTCGCGGTCCAGCTGCGCGGCGGGCACCGGGCCGCGGGTGGGTGCCGCGCTGCCGTGCCAGACGACCTCGGAGATCGTCTTCTGGTCGACGAGGTGCTGGAGTGCCTGGCGCAGGTAGGTCTGGCGGAGCAGCGGTCCGGCGGTGGGGTGGTTGAGGTTCAGGACGATGTAGGTGATCGCCCAGCCTTCCCACGGGTCGATGCGGTAGCCCAGTTTCTTGAAGCGTGCCGACTGTTCCATGACGGACGGCGGGATGTAGCCGTAGTCCACGCCGCCGGCGCGCAGCACGTTGAATTCGGAGTCGGCGGTGGTGAAGGGCTTGAGGACGACGCGGTCGAGGTGGGGTTTGTCGGGGCCGCCGTACTGCTTGTTGGGGACCAGGGACACCTGTCCGGAGGTGGTCCACTTCTCGATGCGCCAGGGTCCGCTGACGGTCTTCCAGAGCGGGTCGGTGGCGAACTTCGAGAGCTGCTTGGCGTGCTGGAGCAGCCGCGCGAACACCTTCTTCGGGTCCTCGTCGTGCGGGTCCCAGGCGTGTTTGGGCAGCGGGGTGAAGTTGTCGAGCTGGTTGCCGGTGAACCAGGCGGGGTTGTACGCGCGGTCCAGGCGCAGCCGGAAGGTGCGCTCGTCCAGCACCTCGAACTTCTTGACGTTGTCGGGCAGCAGGCCCGGCGAGTAGCCCGCCCACTCCTCCTTGTCGTGCTTGATCAGGTCGTACCAGAACTCGACGTCGCGGCTGGTCACGGGGGTGCCGTCGGACCAGCGGTGGCCCTGCTTGAGCGTGATGGTGACGGTGGTGTTGCCGTCGCTGTAGCGGGGCTGCCCGGCGAGGTTGCGCGGGCTGTCCATGGTCAGGCCCGCGCCCTTCTTCTCGGCCGTGTAGAGCGGTGGGTAGAGCAGGTCCTGTACGGAGTTGTTGTACGACGCCAGGTAACCGGCCGTGCCGATCGGGAAGATCCAGTTGGGGGTGGCGGCGGGCGGCAGCGCCATGGTGGCCGTGCCGCCTTCGACGCGGGTGCCGCCGGTGGCCCCGACGTCGGTGACGGCGCCGTCCGCCGGGCCGCACCCGGTGACCGCGACCATGCCGAGCAGCAGCGCGGTCACCGCGCGGAGCAGGGCGTGCCGGGGCCCGCGTCGGCGGGTACTGCGCGGGCCCATACTGCCTCCGGAAAGGGTCGGCCGGTCGAAGAATGCGAGAAAAGTACGGACGGCCGCGAAAAGAAGTCAAGGGTCTGGCGGAACATCGGCAATTGGGGTGTACTGAAGGCCACTTGATTCCTCTTCTTTCTTCGGCGATCGAATAAAGAAGAGGAACTACCCGCCGGTTTTCCGGCGTTCCTCGCCGTTCACGGCCGAAAGGCACCGCCATGACCGCTGCCCCGAACGCCACCCCGTCCGCCGCCGAGGCCCCGACGTGACCGCCGCCGAGGAACAGCCCGGCTCCGCCGCGCACGTCCTCGAACTCGTCGCGACCGGCACCGCCCGCTCGCGCGCCGACCTCGTACGGGAGCTGGGGCTCGCCGCCTCCACCGTCTCCGCCCGCGTCCAGGAACTGGTCGACGCCGGGCTGCTGACCGAGTCCGGCGAGGGCGCCTCGCGCGGCGGGCGCCGCCCGCGGCTGCTGCGCGTCCCGGACGGCGGCACCGTCGCGCTCGCCGCCGACCTGGGCAGCCACCACATCCGTACCGGCGCGGTGGGCCTGACCGGCACCGGCTTCGACATCGACGAGTGCGCCCTCGACCTGACGACCGGCCCGGAACCGGCCGTCGGCCTGCTCGCCGGACGGCTGACCGCGCTGGCCGACCGCCAGCGCGCGGCCGGGCGCACCGTGTGCGGCGCGGGCATCGGCTTCCCCGGGCCCGTCGACCCCGTGTCGGGCCGGGTCGTCGCACCGTCGCGGATGCCCGGCTGGCACCTGTACGAGCTGCGCGACCGGCTCGCCGAGCTGATCGGTCTGCCCGTACTGGTCGACAACGACGCCAACGTCCTGGCCCTGGGCGAGCACCGGGCCGCCCACGCCAGTCTGCGGCATCTGGTGGTGGTCAAGGCGGGCCGCGGCATCGGCTCCGGCGTGATCAGCCACGGCCGGCTCTACCGGGGCGCCCGCGGCTGCGCCGGGGACATCAGTCACGTACGGGTGGACGCCGCCGCCGAACGCCCCTGTTCCTGCGGGAACATCGGCTGTCTGGAGTCGGTGGCCAGCGGCGCCGCGATCGCCGCCGCGCTGCGCGGCCAGGGCATCGAGGCGGACTCCACCACCGACATCCTGCGGCTCGTCGAGGACGGCGAACCGCACGCGACGACCCTGGTGCGGCAGGCCGGCCGGCACATCGGCGGGGTGCTGGGCGTCGTGGTGAACTTCTTCAACCCGGAGGCCGTGGTGCTGGGCGGCGCGCTCGCCGCGGCGGAGCCGCTGGTCGCGGCGGTGCGCGGGGTGCTGTACGAGCGGTGCCTGCCGATGGCGACGAGCGAGCTGGCCATCGTCGCGGCGAGCTGCGGCCCCGACGCGGGGCTGCTCGGCGCCGGCCATGCCGCGCTGCGCGAACTGGCCGCCGAGGGCGGCCTCCCGGCCCTGCCCGTCGTCCGTACGTAGATCCCCCGTGATCCCCCGACCGTCCCAACGGAAGACCGTCCCAACGGAAGGTGCCCGACCAACATGCGCATCGCCATCGGCGGCATGGCCATCGAGTCCAGCCAGTTCTGCCCGCACCGCTCGACGTACGACGACTTCCGCGTCACCCGCGGCACCACGCTCCTGGACCGCTACACCTGGACCCGGCCGGACAGCGACCTCGCGGACCAGGTGGAGTGGGTGCCCCTGGTGCACGCGGTGGCGCTGCCCGGCGGCCCCGTCGAGCGGGATACGTACGACCGCATCAAGTCCGAACTGGTCAGCCTGATCCGCGAGGCCGGGCCGCTGGACGGCATGGTCTACGACATCCACGGCGCCATGAGCGTCGCCGGCCTGGACGACGCCGAGGCCGACCTCACCGAGGCCGTACGGGACGCGCTCGGCCCGGACGTCCTGCTCTCCGCCGCCATGGACCTGCACGGCAACGTCTCGCGCCGCTTCGCCGACCGCCTCGACCTGCTCACCGCGCACCGCCTCGCCCCGCACGAGGACGCCTGGGAGACGCGCGAGCGGGCCGCCCGCAAGCTGGTCGGGCGCCTGGCGTCCGGGAAGGGCCGCCCGTACCGCGCCTGGGTGCAGATCCCGGTCCTGCTCCCCGGCGAGAAGACCAGCACCCGGCTGGAACCGGCCAAGTCCCTGTACGGCAGGCTCGCTTCCGTCGAGGCGCTGGACGGCATCGTGGACGCGGCGGTCTGGGTGGGCTACGCCTGGGCCGACGAGGCGCGCTGCCGGGCCGCGGTCGTGGTGACCGGCGACGACCCGGACCTGGCGCTGGAGCAGGCCCGCGGCCTGGCCCGGGAGTACTGGGACGTGCGCCGCGACTTCGTCTTCGTCGGCCCGACCGGCGACGCCGACGCGTGCATCGCCCAGGCCGTGGCGTCCCCCGCCCGCCCATTCCTGATCAGCGACTCCGGCGACAATCCCACCGCGGGCGGCGCGGGCGACCTCGCATACATGCTGAGCCGCCTGCTGGCCGACGAGGACCTGGCGAGCGGCCGGGTCACCGCGCTGCACCCCGGCATCACCGACCCGGCCGCGGTGGCCGCCTGCTTCGAGGCCGGGGTGGGCGCCCGCGTGTCCCTGAGGGTCGGCGGCCACGTCAGCGCAGGCACCGGCCCGCACGCCGAGCCGTACGAGCTGACCGGCACGGTGACCGCCCTGGAAGACCCGGCCGCACCCGCCGCCGGTGCCCCGCGCGGCAACCCGGCGTACGACGACGGCGGCCGCACCGCCGCCGTCACCCGGGGCGGCGTGACGGCCGTGCTCACCGAGCGCCGCAAGCCCTTCCACACCCGGGCCGACTTCGGCACGCTCGACCCGACGGCGTACGACATCGTCGTGGTGAAGATCGGCTACCTGGAGCCGGAGCTGTACGCGATGGCCGCCGACTGGCTGCTCGCCCTCACCCCCGGCGGCGTGGACCAGGACCTCTTGCGCCTGGGCCACCACCGGGTGGTCCGCCCGCTCTACCCGTTCGACGACGCGGGCTTCGAGGACCCGGATCTGACGCCGGTGCTGCTCTGAGCGGACCCCGGCGCCTCCGGTCGGCCCGTTATGTGCGGCGCCGGTGCATGACGGCCCGTACGGTGGAGAGGCGCTCCCTGATCACCTTTCCCCCGACGGAGGGCCCCGATGGAGTCGCCGACCCCGCTCACCGAGAGCGAACTGCTCGATCTCGACGCCCACTGGCGGGCGCTGAACTATCTCGCCGCCGGTCAGATCTATCTGACCGGCAACCCGCTGCTCACCGAGGAACTGCGCCCCGAGCACATCAAGCCGCGGCTGCTCGGCCACTGGGGCACCTGCCCGGGCCTGAACCTGGTCTACACCCACGTCAACCGGGTCATCAGCGCCCACGGGCAGGAAGCGGTGTGCGTGTGGGGTCCGGGGCACGGCGGGCCTTCGGTGTTCGCCGGTGCCTGGCTGGAGGGGACGTACGGGGAGCTGTATCCGGACGTCGGGCGGGACGCGGCCGGGATGGGACGGCTGTTCCGGCAGTTCTCCTTCCCCGGCGGGGTGCCGAGCCACGCGGCGCCGAACGTGCCGGGCTCCTTCCACGAGGGCGGCGAGCTGGGCTACTCCCTCGCGCACGCGTACGGCGCCGCGCTGGACAACCCGGATCTGCTGGTGGCGTGCGTGATCGGGGACGGCGAGGCGGAGACCGGGCCGCTGGCCGCCTCCTGGCACGCGAACAAGTTCCTGGACCCGGCGCACGACGGCGCCGTGCTGCCGATCCTGCACCTGAACGGCTACAAGATCGCCAACCCGACGGTCCTGGCCCGGCTGGACGAGGACGAGCTGGACGCGCTGCTGCGCGGCTACGGGCACGAGCCGCTGTACGTCACCGGCTCCGACCCCGCGCAGGTCCATCAGGCCATGGCCGCCGCCATGGACACCGCGCTGCACCGTATCCACGACGCCCAGCGCACCGCCCGCGGCGACGGCGCGCGGTCCCGCCCCCGCTGGCCGATGATCGTGCTGCGCACCCCCAAGGGCTGGACCGGCCCCGACGAGGTGGACGGCGCGCCCGTCGAGGGCACCTGGCGCGCCCACCAGGTCCCGCTGTCCGGCGTCCGGGACAACCCGGACCATCTGCGCCAGCTGGAGGGCTGGCTGCGGTCGTACGCGCCGGGCGAGCTGTTCGACGGCGAGGGGCGGCCGGTGGACCGGGTGCTGGCCTGTGTGCCGCACGGCGACCGGCGGCTCGGCTCCTCCCCGCACGCCAACGGCGGCCGCCTCGTCCGTACGCTGCCGCTGCCCGACCCCGAGAAGTACGCGGTGCCCGTCGACAAGCCCGGCACCCGGATGCACGAACCGACCCGTGTCCTCGGCGGCCTGCTGCGCGACCTGATGGAGCGGACCGCCGACCGCCGCGACTTCCGGCTGTTCGGCCCGGACGAGACGGCCTCCAACCGGCTCCAGGACGTGTACGACGCCACCGACAAGGCGTGGCAGGCCGCCACCGAGTCCACCGACGAGCACCTGGGGCGGCACGGCCGGGTGATGGAGGTGCTCTCGGAGCACCTGTGCCAGGGGTGGCTGGAGGGGTACGTGCTCTCCGGCCGGCACGGCCTGTTCTCCTCGTACGAGGCGTTCGCGCACATCGTGTCCAGCATGGCCTCGCAGCACGTCAAATGGCTCCAGTCGGCCCGCGACATCCCCTGGCGGGTGCCCGTGGCGGGTCTCAACTACCTGCTGACCTCGCACGTCTGGCGCCAGGACCACAACGGCTTCTCGCACCAGGACCCCGGCTTCGTCGACCACATCCTCAACAAGGACCCGCACACCGTACGGGTCTACCTCCCGCCGGACACCAACAGCCTGCTGTGCGTGGCCGACCATGTGCTGCGCACCCGTGACGTGGTCAACGTGGTGGTCGCGGGCAAGCAGCCGTGCTTCGACTGGCTGGACATCCAGCAGGCGCGGGGGCACGTCGCGCGCGGCGCCGGCATCTGGGAGTGGGCGGGCACCGAACAGCCCGGCAGCCGGCCCGAGGTGGTGCTCGCCTGCGCCGGTGACGTGCCGACGCAGGAGACGCTGGCCGCCGCTTCCCTGTTGCGCACCCACCTGCCGCAGTTGTCGGTACGGGTCGTCAACGTCGTCGACATGACGCGCCTGCAACCCCACGAGGAGCATCCGCACGGCATGACGGAGCGGGAGTTCGAGGCGCTGCTGCCGCACGACGTGCCGGTGGTCTTCGCGTACCACGGCTACCCGTGGCTGGTGCACCGGCTCACCTACCGCCGGGCCGTCCACCCCAACCTGCACGTGCGGGGCTACAAGGAGATGGGCACCACGACCACGCCGTTCGACATGGTGGTCACCAACGACATGGACCGCTACCGGCTGGTGATGGACGTGATCGACCGGGTGCCGGGGCTGGCCGTACGGGCCGCCGGGGTGCGGCAGGCGATGGCGGACGTACGGCAGCGCCACCACGCCTGGATCCGCGAGCACGGCACGGACCTGCCGGAGGTCGAGGAGTGGAGCTGGCCGGGCGGCGGCCGGTGACGGCGGCGGGTGGTTCCGGGGCCGGGCACCGGGCCGGCCCCGGAGCCGCCCGTCAGGGCTGCGGGTCGCGGGCGTCGTAGCGGGCGAAGTCGCGTCGCCACAGCGCCAGCAGCAGCACCGTCACGACGCAGGCGAGTCCCCCGCCGACGACCGCCACGGCCGGTGTGGCGAGGTCGGCCGCCGATCCGGCCAGGAAGTCGCCGAGCCGGGGGCCGCCCGCCACCACGACGATGAACACGCCCTGGAGGCGGCCGCGCATCCGGTCCGGCGCGGCGGCCTGGAGCATGGTGCCGCGGAAGACCATCGAGACGGTGTCGGCGCAGCCGGCGACGGCGAGGAAGAACAGGCCGAGCCACAGGTGGCGGGTCAGGCCGAAACAGGCGACGGCCGCTCCCCAGGCGGCGACCGAGACGAGGATCGCCAGCCCGTGCCGGCGTACCGCGCCGAGCCACCCGGAGAACAGCGCGCCGAGCACCGCGCCGACCGCGGGCGCCGCGACGAGCAGGCCCACCGTCTTGGCGTCGCCGCCGAACCAGAGCACGGCGACGGCGGGGAACAGCGCGCGGGGCTGCGCCAGCACCATGGCCGCCAGGTCGGCGAAGAAGGTCATGCGCAGATTGGGCCGGGTGGCGAGGAAGCGCAATCCTTCCAGGACGGAGGGGCGGCGCGGCGCCTCGTCGCCGTCGCCGTGGTCGGGGCGCATGGCGGGCAGCCGCCACATGGCGTACAGCGCGGCCGTGAAGCAGCCCACGTCGATCAGGTAGGCGGCCTGGTAGCCCCACAGGCCGACGAAGACGCCGCCGAGCATCGGGCCGCCCATCATCCCGAGGTTGCTGGTGAGCGAGCTGAGGGCGTTGGCGGCGGGCAGCTGCTCGGGCGGCAGCAGGCGCGGGATCATCGACGAGCGGGCCGGCGAGTTCATCGCGAAGCAGACGGCCTGGAGCGCGACGACCGTGTAGAGCACCCAGACCTGCCGGACGTCCGCGAGCGCGGCGGCGGCCAGGGCGACGGACAGGACGGTGGCGCCCACCGCGCTGTACATGCCGAGTTTGCGGCGGTCGACGGTGTCGGCGACGGCCCCGCCGTACAGTCCGAAGACGACCAGCGGGACCAGGGAGCACAGGCCGACCGCGCCGACGGCGAAGGTGGAGCCGGTGAGGGCGTACACCTGGAGGGAGACGGCCAGCGCGGTCATCTGCTGGCCGACCCAGGAGACGGTGTTGCCGAACCACAGGCGCCGGTAGTCCGCGGAGGTGCGCAGCGGGGTGATGTCGGCGAAGAGGCGGGTGTGCAGCGGAGGGCGGGGCTTGGGGTCGGATATGGCAGGAGGCACGGGGCAGTAAAGCACGGTCCGTGGTGATGCCACTTACCTGGGTGGTTAATCATGACACCGGCCGTACGGCTACCGGCTCTCCGAAAGGCCGTACACCCGGCGGGCGTTGCCGGCCGCGACCAGCGCCGCGACGCGTTCGGCGTCCGCCGCCGACCAGGCGCCCGCGCGCACCCAGCCGGTCAGCACCTCCGCCAGCGCCGTACGGAAGGCGGCGCTGCCGACGGTGTACAGCTCCGGCAGGCCGTAGGCGTCGGTGGAGAAGAGGAGCTTGCCGAAGGGGGCCAGTTCGAGGAATCCGGCGAGCACGGCTGCCGCGCGGGGCCCGGTGTGGCCGAGGGCCAGGCCGACGTCGGCGTGCACGTGCGGGAAGGCGTGGGCCAGGTAGGCGGCCTGGCGGTGGTACGGGTAGCAGTGCAGCAAGATCAGGTCGGTGCCGGTGCCCGCGGTGGCGTGGACGAAGTCGGTGAGCAGGGCCGGGTCGGCGTGGTGCAGGCGCAGATCGGGGTCACCGAAGCCGGTGTGCAGTTGGAGGGGGCGCCCGGTGGCGGTGGCGAGCCACAGGAGGTGGCGCAGGAGGACGGGGGCGGTGAGACGGTGGGTGCCGGCGGCGAGCCAGGCGCGGGCGGCGGTCGTCACCTCGTCCGCCCGCGGGGGCTCCGGGGCGAGGGCCAGCCCGTGGCGGTAGGCGGCGACGGACTTGAAGCCCACGGCGGTGCGGGCCGCGTCCCGTACGGCGTCGGCGAGCCGGGCCACGAACACCTCGGCTGCCGCGTCCACGCTCCGCTCCCCCGCCGCCCGTACTCCTGCCGCGACCCGTTCCGCCAGCGTCTCCAGGCGGACGATCTCGTGCCCGGTGCCGCCGCCCGCCTCGGCCGTCTCGTGCGCCCCGGTGAGGTCGCCGGGCAGGCCGGTGTCCACCAGGTACGTACCGATGCCGGTGCCACCCAGCAGCAGACGCCGGGTCTCGGCCGCGCCCAGTTCGCGCCGCCGGGCGAGATACGCGCCGGGCGTGCAGTGCGGCGCGAGGCCGAGCAGGGGCGGGCACCAGCGGCGGACGGCGAAGCCCGTCTGGGTGTCGAAGAAGGTCGTGCCCGCGGCGGCGGGCCGGTCCGACTCGGTCAGGTACGACTCGAACTCGGCGGCCGACAGGTCGCCGCGCAGCACGCCGTGGCAGTGCTGGTCGATCAGCGGCGGCAGGTCCGGGAGCGGGTCCGGGGCGCCGTCGGCGGTCCGCGCGGTCATCGGTCCCACCGGCCGGGGGCGCCTGGCGCGCCGGGGGCGGGCGACGCGCCGCGGACGGGCGCCCCGGTGGGAACGTACGCGGCCATCAGTACCTCCAGCGCGTCGCCGCGGTGATCTCTTCGGGCTCGCTGTCCGCGAAGTGCGCCGCCTCCGCGCGGCGTACGGCGATCACGGCGCCGTACAGCACCTCGCCCATGGCCTCCCGCAGCACCGCCGACTCCGCCAGCCGGTCGGTGGACTCGGTCAGCGACGAGGGCAGCCGGACGATGCCGCGCCGGGCGCGTTCCCGGACCCCCAGGACGCCCGGGTCGCCGGTGACCGGCGGAGGCAGCACGGCGCCCGTGGACAGGCCGTGCAGCCCGGCGGCGATCACCGCGCCGACCGCCAGGTACGGATTGGCGGCGGCGTCGAACGGCTTGATCTCGGCGTGCCCGCCGTCCGGGTCGTCGGGGGCGCCGGTGACCAGGCGCAGCGCGGCCTCCCGGTTCTCCACGCCCCAGCACTGGTAGGCGCCGGCCCACACGGACGGGCCGAGCCGCAGGTAACTCGCGGGCGAGGGGCAGCCGACGGCGAGCAGCGCGGGCATCGTCTCCAGGACGCCGCCGAGGAACCGTACGGCGTCCGGGTCCAGGCCCCGGTCGGCGTCCGGCGCCCGGTGCAGGCTGCGTTCGCCGCGGTGCAGGCTGAGGTGGAGGTGGCAGCCGTTGCCGACCTGGCCGGCCACGACCGAGGGCGCGAAGCTGGCCCGCAGACCGTGCCGGAGCGAGACGGCCCGTACGGTCTCCCGGACGAGGACCAGGTCGTCGGCGGCGCGCAGCGGGTCGGCCGGCGCGGTGGAGACCTCGAACTGGCCCGGCGCGTACTCGGGGTGGAGCTGGAGGACGTCGATGTCCTGGAGGGCCAGTGCCTCGGCCACGTCGCGGAGGTAGTCGGAGAGTTCGACGACGCGGGTCATGCCGTAGGCGGGGCCCGCGCAGGGGTGGTCCAGGGTTTCGTCGGCGCCCGCGGGACCGTCGGAGCGCCTGGCGCCGGCCTCCGGCGCGCGGGTGACCACCCACTCCGTCTCGAACCCCATCCGCAGGACCAGCCCCGCGTCGGCGGCCCGCCGCACCATGCGGCGGGCGAACTGCCGCTGGCAGCCGGGGTGCGGCGTGCCGAGCTGGTCGTAGCGGTCGACCGGCGCCCAGGCCCAGCCGGGCTGCGCGGCCAGCACGGTGACCCGCTCCAGGTCGGGGAAGAGCCGCAGGTCGCCGTCGGGCCCGCCGAGGTGCGCGGACGCGGTGATCGCGTCGTCGGAGGTGAAGACGTCGAAGACCGGTGACATGCCGACACCGCGCTGCACCGCGGGTGCCAGCCGGGCCGTCGGCACGGTCTTGGTACGGGCGATGCCCGCGTTGTCGACCCAGGTGAGGGCGATCGCGCGGACGTGCTCCGCGTCCAGCCGTGCCGCCGTCCGGCGGGCGTCGCCCCACTGCTGTGCAGGCCCCGGTTCCATAGCGCGTGTCCCCATTCCGCCATGCCGCTCACTCGGCGGCCGATCGAACTGTGCCCTGGTCCGCTGTCCGCGCCAGGGTGCCCCCGGTCAGGCGCGGTTGCCGCGGGTGCCCTGCCGGACGGCAGGCGCGGCCGTCCCGTTCCCGGAGGCCGTACCGGCCGTCACGGACAGTCGAACTCGCACCATACGCACTTTCCGTTGCCGCGCGGTTCCACACCCCAGACATCCGACAGCCGGTCCACCAGCAGCAGCCCGCGCCCGGACATCGCGGACTCGTCGCTGTCGCGGCGGCGCGGCAGGGCGCTGGAGCGGTCGGCCACCTCCAGGCGCAGCCGCCGGTCGGTGCCGTGCGGCATCCGCACGGTCACCACCGCCGCGCCGTCGGTGTGCAGCAGCGCGTTGGTGATCAACTCGTCGGCGGCCAGTTCGATCTCCTCGGCGCGCTCCCGTGCGCCCCAGGCCCGTACCGCGGCGCGGATCATGTGACGGGCGGCGGACAGCCCTTGGGCGTCGTCGGGGGCGACGTGCTGCTGGAGCCGTCCGGCGGCCGGCGCGGCGGGCTCCCCGCCGCGCCGCAGGATCAGCATCGCCATGTCGTCCTCGCCGGTCTGCTCGGCCGCCAGCTCGCAGAGCCGGTCGGCCAGTTGCTGGACGTCCTGGGGGCCGTCGCGCACCACCCTGGCCAGGTGCCGTACGCCGTCCTCGATGTCGGCGCCCGGCTGTTCCACCAGCCCGTCGGTGTACAGCACCAGGGTCTCCCCGATGCCCAGGTGGACGGTGGTGACGGGGTAGTCCAGGTCGCGGAAACCGGTCGCTATGCCCAGCGGCAGGCCGCCGGCCAGCTCCAGGCGCCGGCACAGGCCCTCGGCGTGCCGCAGCAGCGGGTCGACGTGTCCGGCGCGCACCAGCCGCACCGTCCCGGTGGCCAGGTCGGCGTCCGCGTAGGTGCAGGTGGCGAAGCGGTCGGTGTCCAGTTCGCCGAGGAAGGCGGAAGCGCGGGCCATGACGGTGGCGGGCGGGTGCCCCTCGGCGGCGTAGGCGCGCAGCACGATCCGCAGCTGGCCCATGACGGTCGCGGCGTGGGTGTCGTGCCCCTGGACGTCGCCGATGACCGCGGCGACCCGGCCTTCGGGCAGCGGGATCACGTCGTACCAGTCGCCGCCGATGTCCCGGCCGATCCGGGCGGCCCGGTAGCGGACGGCGATCTGGGCGCCGGGGATGCCGGGGATGCGGCGCGGCAGCATGGCCTGCTGGAGGCCCTCGGCGAGGTCGTGCTCCTGGTCGTAGAGCATGGCGCGGGCCAGGCTCTGCGCGACGCTGGAGCCGAGGGCGAGCAGCAGGTTGCGCTCCTGTACGCCGAACGGGTTCTCCGAACGGTAGAACAGGCCCACCACTCCGATCGGCCGGGCCTGCGCGATGAGCGGCAGGTACGCGGCGGAGCCGAAGTCCATCCTTTCGAGGTGCGGCCAGAGCGCCGGGTAGCGTTCGGCGAACTCGGCGCGGGAGCGGATGAAGCACGGCTGGAGGGTGCGCACCGCCTCGCTCATCGGGAACTCCTCCTCGACCCGCAGCACCTCGTGCTGCGGTACGAAGCTGCCCGCCTGCCCTTCGTGCACCACCCGGATGCGGCCCGCCTCGACCAGTCCGACGATGACGTTCCGCGCGCCGAGCCTGGTCAGCGCCTGGTCGTCGCCGAGCACGCCGATGACGTCGTGGACGGTCCTGGCGTGCGCCAGGGCCGCCGTGGTGCGCTCGACGAGGCCGGTGTTGCGCAGTCTGCGGGCGTGCGCCTGGGCCCGTTCCGCCGCCTGGGTGTACTCCTGGCTGGCGTCCCGGACGACGCCGATGATGCGGTGCGGCTTGCCGGTCCCGTCCCGGCGGATGCTGGCCTGGGTGTGGGTCCAGCGCACCGTGCCGTCCCGCAGCCGGACGCGGAAGTAGGCGCCGTAGGAGTCGCTGCCGTCCTTCAGCGCCTGGGAGACGACGCTGTCCAGGCGGGCCGCCTCGTCCGGCGGCAGACGGCAGCCCAGGGTGGCCGGGTCGGAGTCGTACTCCTCCGGCGGCAGGTCGAAGACCTCCAGAGCGGAACCGTCCATGTGCATACGGCCGCTGTCGAGGTCCCAGTCGAAGCCGCCCATGCCGTTGAGGGCCAGCGTCAGGTCCGGATGAGCGGGCCAGTCGTCCGGCACCGACACGGTCGGCCGCTTCGCGCCCCGGTCAGCCATGTCCGCAACTTTGCCACATTTGTCCTGTACGTGGCCGGTCCACACGTGTCCCGTACGACGTCGGGCGACGAAGCCGGGCCGGCGGGGCCGCGCACCTGACTTATGCATCAGTCAGTGCTCAACACAACAGTCACGTCCCAGCCATGACCGGCCTTTATGGCAACGTCTTCCGCAGCGGTCGTTGCGGTTACCTCAACACACTGTTACGGTCCCTGACCATGTCCATGGACGAAGACCCCGGCACCCGGGTCCCCGACGACAGCGAGATCTGCGACCGCGTCCGGCAGGTGGTCGACAGCCTCGGTATCAGCCGCCGCGAGTTCGCCCGGCGCATCGTGATGGACCCCTCGAAGCTGTCCAGGTCGCTGGGCGGCACCCGGCGTTTCACCCTCGCCGAGATCGTGCGCGTCGCGGACATCGGCGGCGTGGACGTGGCGTGGCTGCTCGGCTCCCGGGGCGGCTCCCCGGCGCCGGCCCGGGACCGGGAGCCGGTCGCGGTGCCCGAGGGCGGCCGGCCGCTCCAGATCGTCCGGGAGACCGTCCGGCTGATCGCCGAGCACGGTTTCCACGGCGTACGGGTCGCCGACATCGCCGCCGCCTGCGGCACCAGCACGGCCGCCGTGCACTACCACTTCCCCGGCCGCGACGAGCTGCTGGAAGCGGCCGTGCGCTGGTGCATGGACGAGGACACCGCGCGGCGCGCCGCGGGTCTGGCCGACGCGCCGGACGCCCACGCCGAGCTGCTGCACCTGATCGCGCTCCAGACGCCGCGCACCGCACAGCAGCGGCGGCAGTGGCTGGTCTGGCTCGACCTGTGGGCGCAGGCCGCGCGCTCCACCGCCGTCGGGCAGCTGCACGAGCACTACTACCGGCAGTGGCGGACCACCGTCGCCGAAGTGCTGCGCCGGGGCGTCGACCAGGGCGTCTTCCGTGCCGTGGACCCCGAGCCCACCGCACTGCGGCTGACCGCGCTCATCGACGGCCTGGCCACCCAGGTGCTGGCCACCGCGCCCGACAGCACCGGCCCGGACACCATGCACGCCGCGCTGCTCACCTTCATCGACCACGAACTGGCCCCCTGAGCGGGCTGCTCCCCCGCCCCACCGACCGAAGGACCCGCCGTGAACAACGAGGTCATCATCACCTGCGCGCTGACCGGAGCCGGTGACACCGTGCGCCGCTCGCCGCACGTCCCCGTCACCCCCGAGCAGATAGCCAGGTCCGCCGTCGAGGCGGCCTCGGCCGGCGCCGCCGTCGTCCACATCCACGTACGCGACCCGGAGACCGGCGCCCCGTCCCGCGACCCGCGCCTGTACGCCGAGGTCGTCGAGCGCGTCAAGGAGACCGGCACCGACGTCGTCATCAACCTGACCGCCGGGATGGGCGGCGACCTCGTCGTCGACCCGGACGAGCCGCTGCGGCACCTGCCCGGTACGGACCTGGTCGGCGGCCTGGAGCGGCTGCCGCACGTCGAGGAACTGCTGCCCGACATCTGCACCCTGGACTGCGGCTCGCTGAACTTCGGCGACGGCTCCAACCTCTACGTCTCGACGCCCGACATGCTGCGCGCGGGCGCCAAGCGCATCCAGGAGCTGGGCGTACGGCCGGAGCTGGAGATCTTCGACACCGGACAGCTGTGGTTCGCCAAGCAGCTGCTCGCCGAGGGGCTGCTCGACGACCCGACCGTCTTCCAGCTGTGCATGGGCGTCCCGTGGGGCGCGCCGGCCGACCCGGGCGTGCTCCAGTCGATGGTCGCGATGCTCCCCGAGGGCGCCCAGTGGGCCAGCTTCGCGCTCGGCCGGATGCAGATGCCGTGGGTCGCGCAGTCCATCCTGCTCGGCGGCAACGTCCGGGTGGGCCTGGAGGACAACCTCTATCTGAGCAAGGGCGTCAAGGCGACCAACGGGCAGCTGGTCGAACGGGCCGTGCGGATCACGGAGTTGCTGGGCGCGACAGTCGCCACCCCGGACCAGGCCCGGGCCCGCCTCGGCCTGAGGCCGCGCGGCTGAAGAGCCCGGTTCCCCCTCGCCCCTCTCACCCTCAGGAGTCGCCCGTGTCCCCCACCCCTCCCTCCTCCGTACGCCGCGTGGCGTGCATCGGCGCCGGCGTCATAGGCGGCGGCTGGGTCGCCCACTTCCTCGCCCGTGGCTACGACGTCACCGCCTGGGACCCCGCGCCGGACGCCGAGGACAAGCTGCGCCGACTGGTCACGGCCGCCTGGCCCGCGCTGGAACAGCTCGGCCTGGCCGAAGGCGCCTCGCCCGACCGCCTGACCATCGCGCCGACCCTCGCCGCGGCCGTCGCCGACGCCGAGTTCGTACAGGAGAGCGCCCCCGAGAAGCTGGAGCTCAAGCGCGATCTGCTCGCCCAGCTCGACGCCGCCGCCCCGCCCGGCGTGGTCATCGCCTCCTCCACCTCCGGCTACCCGATGACCGACATGCAGACGGCGGCCGCCACGCCCGGCCGCCTGGTCGTCGGGCACCCGTTCAACCCGCCGTACCTGATTCCGCTGGTCGAGGTGGTCGGCGGGGAGCGGACCGACCGTACGGCGGTCGAGTGGGCCGCCGAGTTCTACGAGGCGGCGGGCAAGTCCGTGATCACCATGGACCGTGAGCTGCCCGGGTTCATCGCCAACCGCCTCCAGGAGGCCCTGTGGCGCGAGGCGCTGCACATGGTCGCCAACGGCGAGGCCACGGTCGAGGACATCGACACCTCGATCACCGAAGGGCCGGGGCTGCGCTGGGCGTTCATGGGCCCGATGCTGACGTTCGCGCTGGCCGGCGGCGAGGGCGGGATGGCCCACATGCTCGACCACTTCGGCCCGTCGCTGAAGTCCCCGTGGACCCGGCTGGAGGCCCCGGAGCTGGACCGGGCGTTGCGGGACGCGGTGGTCGACGGCTGCGACCGGGCCGCCGACGGCCGTACGTACGCGCAGCTCGTCGCCGAGCGCGACCAGGGCGTCATCGACGTGCTGCGGGCGACCGGCCGTCTGGACGGGCCCGCCCGGTGACGGCGGGGCTGCCGCTGTTCCGGCGGACCGTCCAGGACGACTGGATCGACTACAACGGCCATCTCTCCGAGGCGTACTACGTCCTGGTCTTCGGCTTCGCGACGGACGCCCTCATGGACGCGGCCGGCCTCGACGCGGCCTACCGCACCCGCACCGGCCATTCGCTCTACACAGTCGAGGCGCACGTGCGCTACCTCGCGGAGGTGCCGCGGGGCGCCGAACTCCTCGTACGGACGACGGTGCTGGGCGTGGGCGCGAAGAAGGCGCGTTTCGTCCACGAGATGTACGTGGGGGACGTGGCCGGCGGCCCGGTGGCCACCGAGGAGATCTTCGCCCTGCACGTCCACCAGGGCGAGGGGCGCGCCGCGCCGCTGCCGGAGGGGGCGTACGGGCGGCTGGCGGAGCTGGTCCGGCCGGCGCCGGAGTGGGCCGGGCGGGGGATCCGCGAGGTGTAGGCGCGGGGAATCCGAGAGGCGTGGCGCGGCGTTGTACGGCGTGTCCCCGGTCCGCCGGGGGCGCGCCGTCGCCGGGTCGGCCGTCCGCCCGTCGCGCGGTGCCACTCTAGGAGCCCCGCACCCCGTCCGGAGAGGAACCGTCATGCCGTCCGTACCAGGTCACCGCATCACCGTCGAGCAGGGCACCGAGCACGTCCGGGTCGTCCAGGACGGCCAGGTGGTCGCCGACAGCCGCCGTCCGCTGCTGCTGCACGAGACCGGGTATCCGGTGCGCTACTACCTGCCGCCCGAGGACGTCCGGACGGATCTGCTGGTCCCGTCCGGGACCCGTACCCACTGCCCGTTCAAGGGGGACGCCTCCTACTGGTCGCTTTCCGGTGGCCCGGAGGACATCGCGTGGACCTACCCTGCGCCGAAGTCAGCGGTCGAGCAGATCAAGGACCATCTGTGCTTCCACGGGGCGGAGTTGGTGTGAGCGACGCCGCACGGTGGTGAGTAGGAAAGTTTCCTAACTATTCTCCGTCAGGCTTATTGACGCGTACATGCGCCGTCGTCAAGATTCCTCCGAACGGCACCTCCGCCGACCGAGGAGACGGACATGACGCCCACCCCCCGCGCCGCGAAGTCCCGCAGCACCCGCCCGGCCAGGCCCTTTCTCACCAACCCCCGCACCGGCATACCCACCGCCGCGGGCGCGGTCCTCGCGCTCGTCGGCGGTGCGGTGCTGTGGTCGCCGGCCGGCCGGGCGGACGCCGCGCCGGAGCGGACGGCCGCGCGGGCCGGCGGGTTCACGGTGGTCGCCGCCGGTGACATCGCCGAGCAGTGCACCGCGAGCAGCAGCAGCTGCGTGCACCCGAAGACCGCCGCCCAGGTCGAGAAGATCGACCCGGAGTTCGTCCTGACCATGGGCGACAACCAGTACGACGACGCCCGGCTGAAGGACTTCAAGAAGTACTACGACACCTCCTGGGGCGCCTTCAAGGCCAAGACCCGCCCGGTCGCCGGCAACCACGAGACGTACGACCCGGCCGGCAAACTGGCCGGGTACAAGTCCTACTTCGGCTCCATCGCCTACCCCAAGGGAAAGAGCTATTACAGCTTCGACCACGGCAACTGGCACTTCGTCGCGCTGGACTCCAACAGTCTGAACTCCACGCAGACCAAGTGGCTCAAGGACGACCTCGCGGCCAACTCCAAGAAGTGCGTGGCCGCCTACTGGCACCACCCGCTGTTCTCCTCCGGCGAGCACGGCAACCAGCCGGTCAGCCGCTCCGTGTGGAAGCTGCTGTACGACGCCAAGGCGGAGCTGGTGCTCAACGGGCACGACCACCACTACGAGCGTTTCGCGCCGCAGGACGCGGACGGCAAGGCCGACGACAAGGGCCTGGTCGAACTGCTCGCCGGTATGGGCGGCGCCAACCCGTACAAGATCGAGGAAGTCCAGCCGAACAGTGAGAAGCGGCTGACCAAGACCTTCGGCGTGGTCAAGCTGAACCTCACCGACGACGGGTTCTCCTGGGACCTGATCGGCACGGACGGCAAGACCAAGGACAGCAGCCCGTCCTACCGGTGCCACTGACCGGCCCGGGACCCACCCGCCATGTATCTCGCCACCACCGGCGCGGCCGCCGCCACCGCCCAGGTGACGCGCGGCCGCGTCGCCGGACCGGTCCTCGCGCTCGGCACGGTCAGCCTGGTCACCGACATCTCCTCCGAGATGGTCACCGCGGTGCTGCCGCTCTACTTCGTCCTCCAGCTCGGGCTCTCGCCCCTCCAGTTCGGGTTCCTGGACGGGCTCTACAACGGCGTCACCGCGCTCGTACGGCTGGCCGGCGGGCACGCCGCCGACCGCGGCGGGCGGCACAAGCTGGTGGCCGGCACCGGCTACGCGCTGTCCGCGCTGTCCCGGCTGGGCCTGCTGCTCGCGGGCGGCGGTACGGCCGGGATCAGTGCGGCCATCGCCGCCGACCGCATCGGCAAGGGCGTACGGACCGCCCCGCGCGACGCGCTGATCTCGCTCAGCAGCCCGCCCGACGCCCTGGGCCGGGCGTTCGGCGTGCACCGCGCGATGGACACCACGGGCGCGCTGCTCGGCCCGCTCGCCGCGTTCGCCCTGCTGTGGGCGACCGCGGACGCCTACGACGCGGTGTTCGTCGTCAGCTTCTGCGTCGGGCTGCTGGGCGTGCTGCTGCTGGTCGCGTTCGTCCCCGGACGAGCCGCCCTGGGTCCGGTGGCCGCGCCCGCCGCCGGACCACGGGTCCCGCTGCGCAGCAGAATCGCCGAGCCGCTGCGTGACGCCGCCTTCCGGCGCATCATGGCGGCAGCCGCCCTGCTGGGCGCCGCCACCATCGGCGACTCGTTCGTCTACCTGCTGCTCCAGAAGCAACTGGACTTCGCGGTGCGCTGGTTCCCGCTGCTGCCGCTCGGCACCGCCGCGGTCTACCTGCTGCTGGCGGTGCCCGCTGGTCGGCTCGGTGACCGCATCGGGCGGCGGGTTCCGTTCCTCTTCGGCCATGCGGCGCTCCTCGCCGCCTATCTGCTGCTGCTCACCGTCGGCGACGGCACCGTCCTGCTGGCCGGTGTGCTGGTACTGCTCGGTGTCTTCTACGCCGCCACCGACGGTGTGCTCATGGCCCTGGCAGGGCCCGCCCTGCCCGCGGCACGGCAGGCGAGCGGCATGGCCCTGCTGCAAACGGGCCAGGCACTGAGCCGACTGCTCGCCGCGGCGGGCTTCGGCGCCGCCTGGACGCTGTGGGGCAGCCCGGCAGCGTTGGCCATCGCCGTCGTCGTCCTCGCAGCCGCCTTGGCGGGCGCCGCCGCGCTGCTTCCCCGTACAGAAAGGCGCTTCTAGTGGTCATGACGGACAGGGCGGACCCACCGGAGACGGAGGCGGGGGACGTGAGGGACGAAGCCCGTAAGAGCCGCCCAGGCGGCTTCTCGATGCGCGCCCGCATCATTGCCATCGCGGTGGCCACGGCCGTCCTCACGACGGTCGCCGTGGTCTACACGGTGACGGCGGCCCGGCGCGCCGATTCCGCCGATCCTCCTTCGGCGTTCGGCCTGGACCGCGGGCAGTTGTACTTCCGCAGCACGCGGGACGGGGACGGCGCCGGCCGGGTCGCCCGCCTGGCCGCCGCTGCCTCCGGGCCTTCCGCCCACGGCGCCGCCGCCATGAGCGCGGCAGCGGCCCCGGCGCCGGACCACCGCACCACCGGAGGCCCCTCCTGCGAGCGCTTCCACGCGGCCGGGGGCACCGCCCTGTGCCTCCAGCGCCGCCCCGGCATTCCCCCGGCCTCGTACGCCGTCGTGCTGGACGGGCGGCTGCGCGAGAAGCGCCGGATCGCGCTCACCGGCATCCCCAACCGGGCGCGGGTCTCCGCCTCCGGCCGGATGCTGTCCTGGACGATGTTCGCCACCGGCGACTCGTACGCCACCACGTCCTTCTCCACCCGTACCTCGATCCTCGACACCCGCACCGGCTACCTGATCAAGAACATGGAGGACATCCCGCTCATCCTCGACGGCCGCCGCTACCACTCCCCCGACGTCAACTACTGGGGCGTCACCTTCGCCCGCGACGACAACCGCTTCTACGCCACCGTCTCCACCAAGGGCCGCACCTACCTCGTCGAGGGCGACATGCGCCGCTGGACGGCCCGGACCCTGCGCGAGAACCTGGAGTGCCCGTCCCTCTCGCCCGACAACACCCGCCTCGCCTTCAAGAAGCGGGTACGGGAAGGGGCCCGCGACCCCTGGCGGCTGTACGTGCTCGACCTGCGCACGATGCGCGAGCACCCGCTCGCGGAGCAGCGCAGCGTGGACGACCAGGCGGCCTGGCTGGACGACCACACGCTCGGCTACGCGCTGCCGGGCAGCGGCGGCGAGGGCAGCGACATCTGGACCGTACCGGCGGACGGCACCGGCAGTCCGGCGCTACGGGTGGCGGGGGCGTCGTCGCCGGCGCTGGTGCGCTGAGCGGGGGCGCGTCGGGGCAGGCCGGGCCGGGTCAGGGCGGTCCGGTCCGGGGGCGTGTCCACGGTCAGAGGCCGTGTCCTGTCTGGCCCCGGGCGTCAGTCCGCCGCCTGCGGGCCCTTGGCGGTGCACAGGCGCGGCGCGTTCCCGGCCGCCGCCACCGGTCCGTCGAGCCGGTCCGCCAGATCCCGCGCCCAGTCCGCCAGTCCGGGGACGTCGATGTCGTACGGAACGGTGTCCGCGTACGGGGCGATGGCGCCGGCGCCCCGGAGCAGCAGGGCCGCGCCGCCCTTGGTGTTGCCCCGGGCGGCGTGGGTCAGGCCGACGGCGAGCTGGGCGAGGCCGCGCCACAGCTGCCGCTCCGGTTCGGGCGACATCTTCCAGGCGTCCTCCAGCACCTCGTGGGCGTGGAAGGGCAGACCGCGGTCCAGGAGGTCCTGGGCTTCGGTGAGCGCCTCGCGGGGGCTGCGTTCGACGCCTTCGGGCTGGCGGGCCACGCCCGGCGTGCCGTACGGGAGCGGGCGTCCGAGACCGTCCCGCGGCCGGGCGTTGCGGGCCCGGCCTTCGGGGTCGCGGTCCCGGGCGGCCGGGGCTTCGTCCGTTCCTTCGTTCGGGGCGCGGGCAGCCATGGTCCGTCCTTCCGGTTCGGGGGCGTGCGCCACGGCAGCGGCGCTCCCCGCTCCGCAGTGTTCGCAGCCGGGCTCCGCCGGCCGGTCCGTGATCCGGCCGCACTCCTGGCACACCTGGTCCAGCCAGCAGGCCGGGTCACCGCCCTCGTCGCGTCGTGTCACGTTCACGGTTCGATTGTGCAGCGTGCGACGGCACGGTATGCGCACGGGGCGGTGTGCGCACCGTACGGAGGGGCCGGACCCGGTACGGAGGGCGCCCGGCCCGGCCGCGTCATTGGCCGGATTTCGACGGTGCCGCGCACCCGCCTGCGACGGGTGGTGCGCCGCCGGTCAGGAGCCGCCCCCGGGCGTGCGCCGGCCGCGTACGTACATGCGCCAGCCGAAGACCGCGCCCACCGCCAGGGCGACGGCGAAGCCTCCGGCCACCGCCCACCCCGTGGTCTGCGACCACCGGCCGGGTTCCCGGGAGACCTGCGCGGCGACCGGCCGCACGGAGGCGGAGGAGCGCTCGGCGCCGCTCCGCGCTCCGTCGGCCGAGGGGGCGGCCCGGCCGCCCGGCGCGGCGGCCACGAGGGAGCCGACCGGGCGGGCCTTGCCCGCGGCACGGAATCCCCAGTCCAGCAGCGAAGCCGCCTCGTGGTACACGGCGTTGGACGCGCCCGACTGCGGATTCAGCACGGTCACCAGCAGCGTCCGGCCGCCCCGTTCGGCCGCGGCGATCAGCGTGTTGCCCGCGTTGCTGGTGTAACCGTTCTTCACACCGACGATGCCCGGATAGCGCCGCAGCCCGTCCGCGCCGGACAGCAGCCGGTTGGTGTTCTGGATCTCGAACGAGGGACTGCCCTTGCTGGGGAACCGGGCCGTCGTCGTGGCGCAGTACCTGGCGAAGTCGGTGTGGGCGAGGCCCGCGCGCCCGAAGACGCTCAGGTCGTACGCCGAGGACACCTGCCCCGGGCTGTCGTACCCGTCCGGGGACTTCACCGAGGTGTCGCGGGCGCCCAGTTGCCGCGCCCTGGCCTGCATCTCGCGGGCGGTGGCCGTCCAGCCGCCGTTCATCGCGGCGAGCACCCGTACGGCGTCGTTGCCGGAGCGCAGGAAGACCCCGCGCCACAGGTCGGCGACCTGGTAGCTGCGGCCCTCCTTGAGGCCGACGAGGCTGCTGCCCGGGCCGATGCCCGCCAGTTCCTCCGGGGTGACCTTGTGCACGGCTGCCGCGCGGAACTTCGGCAGCACGGTGACCGCGAACAGGGTCTTGAGGGTGCTGGCCGGCGCGAGTCGCTGATGCGCGTTCCTGGCCGCCAGGACGTCGCCCGTACGGACGTCGGTCACCGTCCAGGCGCGGGCCGACACGCCGTCGGGCAGCGCGGGGGCTCCTGCCCCCGCCACCGTGCGCCCCGTACGGTCCCCCAGCTGGTCCGCCACCTGCCCCTTGGCCGCTCCCGCCCCCGGGTCCACGGCCAGCCGGCCCACCGCCGCCTGCTCGGCGTGGCCCACCGCCGGTATGGAGGTGAGCATCAGCCCGGTGGCGGCGACGACGGCCAGCACACCGGCTTTCCGGGACAGAAGCGTCTCAAGTGCCATGCCTTCACGCTAGGAAGCACGCACTTCGCCCGCAGAGGGACCTACGCCAGACGGCCGAAGCGCCGGACCCGGCACCACGAAGGCCGAACCCGGCACATCAGAGGCCAAAGGCTCACGGGCGGCCACGGCGGCGGGAGCGGCCCGGCCGGCCCGCGGCACGGCAAGGGGAGCACATCCACCCCGTACGCACCTCATGCGCACCCCGCGCACACGCCGCACCCACCCCGTACGCACGAGGACCCGCCCGGTGCGACGGGGGATGCACACCGGGCGGGCCTCACGACCTTTCTACCGCATGAAGGAACGGTTATGCCTCAAAAACTTGTTCGTCCCGCGATTACCAGGCGACGGGGAGCGAGATCAAGCCATGTGCGCGCAGCGTCCGGCGGTGGCGCAGCGCGGCCCGCGGAACGTCCAGCCGCAGACCGGGAAAACGGCTGATGAGAGCGGCCAGCGCGGTCTCCGTCTCCATCCGCCCCAGCGCCGCGCCGAGGCAGTAGTGGATGCCGTGCCCGAACGTGAGGTGGCCCCCGGCGTCCCGGCCCGGATCCAGCGTGCCGGCGTCCGGGAAGCGGTGCGGGTCCCGGTTGGCGGAGGCAAGGGAGAGCAGCACGGTCTCCCCCTGCGGCACCCGCACGCCACCAATTTCCACGTCCTCGACGGGGAACCGGCGGATGGCCAGCGAGACCGGCCCGTCGTAGCGGGCGAACTCCTCCACGGCCTTCGGCAGTTCGGCCGGATCCGCACGCAACGTTCTGAGCCGTTCGGGGTGGTCCAGCAGGGCGAGTACGGAATTGCCGATGAGGTGGACGGTGTTCTCGTAGCCGGCGAGGAGCAGGAGGAAGGCCAGCGAGGTCAGCTCGTCCTCGGTCAGCCGGTCCGCGCCGGCGTCCGGGTCCGCACCGAGGTCCGGGCGCGCACCGGCGTCCGGGCGCGCACCGGCGTCCGGGGCCGCACCGCCGTCCGCCGCCCCCTCCGTACCGCCGTCCCTGACCATGATCAGGTCGGACAGCAGGTCGTCCCCCGGCGCGGTCCGCTTGGCCGCGATCAGGCCGGTGTAGTACCGCATCATCGCCCCGACGGCCTCCTTCGTCTGCTCCGGCCGGGCCGGGTCGGGCGTGAACATCGCGTCCGTCCAGCTCCGGAAGTCCGGGCGGTCCCGCTCCGGTACGCCGAGCAGGTCGCAGATGACGACGATGGGCAGCGGACCAGCGTAACTCGCCATCAGGTCGGCCCGGCCGGCCTCCGCCACCGCGTCCAGCAGCCCGTCCGCGAGCCGCCGCACGGGCTCCCGCAGCTTCTCGACCCGGGCGGGGGTGAACGCCTTCGCCACCAGGCGGCGCACCCGCGTATGGTCCGGCGGATCCATGTTGAGCAGGTTCGCGTCCAGCGCGGGCGGCAGCGAGAACCCGCGATAGCCGCTCCGGGCATGGCACTTGTCGAGCGAGAGCCGCGGGTCGGACAGTCCGCAGCGCACGTCCTCGTACCGGGTCACCAGCCACGCGGGCTGCCCGTCGGGGCCGGCGATGCGGTGTACGGGTCCGGCGTCCCGCAACGCCGCGTAACCGGCGTACGGATCGTCCAGAAGGTGCGTCACGTCGATGAGGTCGTCGGGGCCGGTCTCGGCGGTGTTCTGCATGGTGCACGACTCTAGACACGGCGCCCGCCGGCGCGGTCGGCGCCCGCCGTACCACTCGTGAGAACCCGCCGGGCGCACGGCCCGGCGCGGCAGCCGGCTTCGGCCCAGGTACTTCACACAGCACTCGCTACGGAAGTCGTCATGGTCCGGGTCGGTGGCGAAGCCCCGGGCACCGGGTGGCAGGTCACCGGTGAGCGAGGGCGGACGCGCCAGGCAGCGACCGGCATCGAGGATGCCGGACAGGCCGCCGGCCTGCGCAGCGGGGTTGACGTACTTCCTCAGGCTTCGTTCCCGCTCGTGACGCTCCGCCGGCCGGCCCACCGTCGCACGGCTCCCCGAGATCGTGAACGGAACATCCGCGGCGCAGTACTCGCCGCGGCGCTCCGACGGGGCCGCGGGCACGCGTGGCCACGTCGGAGTCACCGTGTGCGCAACCGGCACGTGCAGGACGAACTCAGTGCCGCTGCATGGCGCTGCGCTGCCGTAGCTCGGTGAGTACCGTGTCCGTCAGCGGTGAGTGGTAGACGTCCGCGACACGCGCCAAGTGCTCGAACTCTGTCGCGAGTTCGGCCACGCCTTCGGTACGGGGGCAACCTGCCCGGCCGTGCGGCAGCTGCTCCCGGCCTTCGGCCGTGCCCTGCGGCGAGCGCTCCCCCGCACGCTCCTCGGCCCTCACCACCACGCTGTCGGAACCGAGGACGGGCACGAGACCGATCGCCCGGTTCTCCAGCCCGCGGCGCAGGGCGGCCGCCTCCGCGACGGCCGCCAGCTGACGTTCGTCCGCCACGACCGCGCGCCCCCGCTCCCGCGCGATGTCGATGGTGTCCGACTCCACGTACCGCCGGATGCCGCGTTGCACGTCCCGGATCTCCGCCATCTGCCGGTCGGCGCGCCGCTGGAGGCCGGTGAGCCCCCACCGGCCGGCCCCGGCCGGACGCCGCGCGGCCACCTCGGGAGCCCGCGCGGCGACGTCCTTCCACAGCGGATGCAGACGGCGCAGCCGGCGCCAGGCGTACGCCCGGGTGCCGGCGGCCGGCAGCGCGAGTCCGGCCAGTACCAGGGCCGCGGCGACCGTAGCGCTCAGCGGCGCCACCCCGTTGGAGAGCCACAGCGCCTCGTGCCCGGCCCAGGACAGCACGGAGCCGGCCAGCTTGCAGGCGCAGTACACCAGGCCGATCCAGCAGCCCGTGGCGAGCACCCGCAGGCCGCGGGCGAGCCAGGACGGACCGACCTGGCGGGCGTAGCGCGGGCAGAGGGTGCCCAGGCCCGCGAGGCTCGTGCCGAAGATGGCCAGGTACAGCACCAGGAACGTCATCACTCCCGGCGACGCCGTGTACGCGGTGGTGAAGTCGCGTGGGTGTTCCACGCCGTCCGCCCGCCCGGCGGCGAAGCACAGGACCGCGGCCGCCCAGGCGACGGCCACCACCGCCACGGCCACGCGGGAGCGCGCCCGGGCCCGCGCCCGGCCTTCCGCTCCCGTGCCGCTGTTCCAGCGCAGCAGCAGGACGAACGCGCCGGCCGCGAAGACCACGACCGCGGAGTGGAGGAGGACCATCGACAGGTTCGGCACCCCGGTCAGCCGGTCGCATCCCTCGTAGACGCTGGGGGCGGAGAAGACGAACACCGTCGCGACGCCCGCGCTCATCACACACGTCAGGCCCAGGTCCGTATTGCCGCGGTCGCCGAGCCAGGCGCGCGCCTTGAAGGCGACGACGGTCCAGGCCGCCCCGCCGAAACACAGGTACAGCACGTCAAACACCCGTTCCCCCGTCCGTGTCAGCTGTGCCGGCGCCGCTCGCGGCGTCGTCCTTCCCGTCGACGCCGCCCGCGCGCCCCGCGCCGTTCCGCTCGGTGCGCCGGTGCCGCGGCGCGGGTTCCAGGGACGCGGCCAGGTCAGCGGCGCACACGTCCGCCGGGACCGTCGGGACGGGCAGGTCCCGTTCGGTGATCAGTCGCCGGTCCAGGTACCGTTCGCGCCGGGCCCACGCGCCCGCGCGCAGGCGGCCCCACCGTCTCGTACGCACGTTCCGCGCCCCGTTACCGGTCCGCGCGCCCCCCATCAGCATCTGCCCCCCGGCGGTGCTCCCCCGGATCCCGGCCGCCCGCGCCCCGCACGCAGTTACCACCGCCGAAACCGCAGCCCGCATCCTGTCACGCACGCGATATCGCGCACCAGTGCACTTACGGACAGCGAAAAGCGCGGGGACCACGTCCCATGACCAAGGATTCCCAGCCGGGGACAGCTCGAACGGCCAGGACCCGGCCCGGCCCGGACCGCGACCGTCCGCCGCGGCCGGGCCGCGACATGACCGAAAGAACACGGAAAACAGCCCCCGGCCTGAGATTTCTCCCAAGCCGGAGGCTGTTCCGTCCAGTCGGGACGACAGGATTTGAACCTGCGACCCCTTGACCCCCAGTCAAGTGCGCTACCAAGCTGCGCCACGTCCCGATGCCCGGTCTGTCCGGTTTTCCCCGGCCGACCGCGCAGAAAGAACAATACCGCATGTCAGGGGGTGTCCGCCGCCAGGTTCGGCGCGACGGTCCCGCCCGGCCGCTCCGATCCGGCACCACGGCGGGACGCTACGCGCATGACCACTCCATCGATACAGCGGCCGACGACCACCGCCTTCTTCGTGCAGTCCGCGATCTCGTTCGGGCTCTCCCTGGTCGCCCTGATGATCGGGATCGCCAAGCTGCCCGTGGGCGCCTGGGAGCGCGGGTTCCTCGGGCTCGGGCTGGTCTTCGTGGTCTCGTCGGCGTTCACGCTGGCCAAGTGCGTACGGGACCGGCAGGAGGTCGAGGAGGTCACCAACCGGGTGGACAAGGCGAGGATCGACAAGCTGCTGATCGAGCAGGACGTGTTCAAGCCGGGTCAGGTGTGACCCGAGCCGGGCCGGGGGCGGCACGAGCCGCCTCGGGAGCGGCGCCCGGTGTCTCGACGCCGACCGTCTCCGGGCGGTCCCCCAGCAGATAGCGGGCGCCCGCGCCGCTCACCGCCGCCGCGTCGCCCGGGTTGTACAGGCCGCACTTGCGCAGGCTCAGACAGCCGCAGCCGATGCAGCTGGACAACTGGCCGCGCAGCTTCTGGAGTTCGGCTATCTGCTGGTCGATGCGGCGGGTCCAGGTGCGGGCCACCTTGTTCCACTCGGTGGCGTTGGGCGCGCGGTCCCGCGGCAGCCTGGCCAGCGCTGCGCTGGTCTCCTCCAGGGAGAGGCCGACCGCCTGGGCCGCCCGGATGAAGGCGATGCGGCGCAGGGTGGCGCGGGTGAAGCGGCGCTGCCCGCCGCCGGTGCGTTCGGAGTGGATCAGCCCCAGCTGCTCGTAGTAGCGCAGCGCGGAGGCAGCCAGCCCGCTGCGCCCGGCGAGCTCGCCGATCGGGAGCCGGTCGTGGGGTGAGGTCATGGCCGCAAGATTAGCGCTTGACTTCAAGTGAACTTGAAGTTGCAGGCTCTCTTCCATGACTTCCACGCCCCTGAACGGGACCACCGCACATGACACGGGCTTCGGCGAACTCCCGCACCTGATGAGCCTGATGACCGGGGACGAGAAGCACGGCCCGGCCGCCACCTCCACCCTCGACGCCCTGTGGGTGCTCTACGACCGGGTGCTGCGGGTCTCCCCCGCCACCGCGGAGGACCCGGCCCGGGACCGCTTCCTCCTCTCCAAGGGCCACGGGCCGATGGCCTACTACGCGGTCCTCGCCGCCAAGGGCTTCTTCCCCACCGCGTGGCTGCCGGGCTTCGGCTCGTACGACTCACCGCTCGGCCACCACCCGGACCGGGTGCTGGTACCGGGCGCGGAGATCGGCAGCGGTTCGCTGGGGCACGGCCTGCCACTGGCCGTGGGCACCGCGCTGGGACTGCGGGCCCAGGACTGCACCGATCCGGCGGTGTGGGTCCTGATCGGCGACGCCGAGCTGGACGAGGGCAGCAACCACGAGGCCATCGCGTACGCGGGTGCCGCCGGCCTGTCCCGGCTGCACACGCTGGTCGTCGACAACACCTCGTCGAGCCACGGCTGGCGCGGCGGGATCGCCTCGCGGTTCGAGGCCGCCGGCTGGTCGGCGGTGACCGTGGACGGGCGCGACCACGAGGCGCTGTACGCGGCGTTCACCGCGCCCCATCCGGGCCGGCCGCACGTGGTCGTCGCCCGGGTGGAGGCCAAGGAGTACTCGGGCGAGCCGAAGCCGAAGGCCGCGGCGGCCTGAGGCGCGCCGCCCGGCCCGTACGCGCATCCGTATCCGTATCCGTACCTCCCGCACCGCACCGCACCGCGCCGCTGCGCGCCGACTTTGAGAAGGATTCCTCTGATGGACACCATGCGCGAACGTTTCGCCTCGGTCACCACCCAGCTGCTGGACGAGGACCCCCGGCTGGCGGTCGTCCTCGCCGACATCGGCGTCGACGGCTTCCGGTCCGCCCTGGAACGCCACCCCACGCGGGTGGTGAACGTCGGCATCAGGGAGCAGCTGCTCGTCGGGGTCGGCGGCGGCCTCGCCCTGGCCGGGATGCGGCCCGTCGTGCACACCTTCGCCAGCTTCCTGGTGGAGCGCCCCTTCGAGCAGGTGAAGCTGGACTTCGGCCATCAGGACGTGGGCGGGGTGCTGGTGAGCGCGGCGGGCTCGTACGACTGGCCGGCCGGCGGTTTCACCCACATGGCGCCGGGCGACGTCGCCCTGCTCGACACCCTCGACGGCTGGACCGTGCACGTCCCCGGCCACCCGGACGAGGCCGGCACGCTGCTGCGGCAGGCCGCCGCGGCCGGTGACGACAAGGTCTACGTACGGCTGTCCGTACAGACCAACGCGACGCCGCGGCCGGTCGACGGGGCGCGCTTCCTGACGGTGCGCGAAGGAACCGGCGGTGTCGTGGTGGCGGTCGGGCCGATGCTGGACAACGTGCTGGCCGCGACCGAGGGCCTGGACGCGACCGTGCTGTACGCGACGACCGTCCGGCCCTTCGACGCCGCGGCGCTGCGGAGCGCGGTGGCCGGTGCGACGGCGGCGGACGTGGTGATCGTCGAGCCGTACCACGAGGGCACCTCGACCCGGCACGCGAACGACGCGCTGGAGCAGGTGCCGCACCGCGTCCTCGGCCTCGGCGTCGGCCGCCGGGAACTGCGCCGCTACGGACAGCTCGACGAGCACCTGGCGGGCCAGGGCCTGGACGCGCGGTCGCTGCGCGAGCGGATCACCGGCTTCCTCGCCCGGTGACGCCGGACGCCCGGTGACGCCGGGCCGACGGCGCCCGCGCCGGCCTCGGGCCTCGGTCCCCGGTACCTCCCCCGTCCCGCGACGCGCCAAGCAGCGCGCGCCGCGGGGTGTTGACCTCGGACCGTCGGTGCGTGACACGATCGGTCGGCTCGCCCCAGGCCACCGACCCACGTAACCCCCCATGGCTGGAGGACCGTTGGACACCACGGACAGATCTGAGGACGCTCCCCGGGCCGCGCGCCTTCCGCGGCCCTTCTCCCGGCGCACTTTCCTGCAAGGGACGGCTTCCGCCGCGGCGGTCACAGGACTGGCCGGGCTGCCAGGGCCGCTCGCCGCCCCCGCCCGGGCCGCCGAAGCCACCCGGCTGCCGACCCTCTCCTTCACCGCCGCCACGAACGGCGCCGCCACCCTCTCCCCCGCCGGCGACCGGTTCGTCGCCGAGGTCCAGAACGTCCTGTGGTCCGTGCCGCGCGAAGGCGGCGAGGCGCGCGCGCTCACCCCGCCGGACCTGGAACCCACCCGGCCGGTCTTCTCCCCCGACGGCACCCGGCTCGCCGTCTGCGCCTACCGCGGCGGCGGCTTCCACCTGTGGACGCTGCGCCCCGACGGCTCGGACCTGCGGCAGCTGACCGACGGGCCGTGGGACGACCGCGGCCCGGCCTGGTCACCGGACGGCACCAGGATCGCCTTCGCGTCCGAGCGGGGCGGTGATCCGGTGGCGGGCAGCCCGTACCGGATCTGGGTGCTGGACGTACGGACGCGGAAACTGACCCGCGTCACCGGGCGCCCCGGGCAGGCGGGCCCCCACCAGGGCGGCGCGTGGGAGGACTTCGACCCCACCTGGTCGCCGGACGGCGAGCGGCTGTGGTTCGTGCGCGGCGCGGTGTCCGGCACCACCCTGGACAGCCGTACCGTCGCGTCCGTACGGGCCGACGGCGGCGGCGAGGTCGTCACCGAGCACACGGCCGCGGCCGGCACCCAGGCCATGGTCCCGGCCCTGGCGCCCGTCGCGAAGGGCGGCGCGCCCCGGCTCGCCTACCTGCGCACCACCGAGCGCCCCGGCGCCACCTGCGTCCTCGTCGTGGACGGCGCGGAGGTTCCGGTGGACGGTGACGTGGAGCCGGTACCGCCGCGCTGGATCTCCCGCGAGGAGCTGCTACTGACCGTGGGCGGGCAGTTCACGGTGTTGCGGCCGGGCGCGCCGGACGGCGCGGAAACCCTTCCCTTCACCGCCGACATGCCCGTCCGGCGGCCCCGTTACGAGGTCAAGGACTACGGTTTCGAGCGCACGGGCGTCCGGCCGGTGCGCGGCGTCCACCTGCCCGCGCTCTCCCCCGACGGGCGCCAGGTGGCCTTCGCCGCCCTCGACTCGCTGTGGCTGGTGTCCGCTTCGGGCGGCCGGCCGCGACGGCTCGTCAGGGCGGGCGCCACCCGGTACGTCCTCGGGCCGAGCTGGGCCCGCGACGGCCGTTCCCTGGTGTACGCCGACGACCGGGACGGGCTGTTCGCGGTCCGGCGGCACGACCTGGCGACCGGCGAGGAGACGGTGCTGGCCGACGGCGGCCGGGTACAGCCCGCGCTGTCCCCGGACGGCAGACGGCTCGCCGCGATCGACATGTCCGGAAATCTCGTCGTACGCAATCTGGCCGACGGCAAGGAGACCACGACCGCCCCGCTGGGCGGCGGCGGTGTGCCCGGCCGGCCCAGCTGGTCCCCGGACGGCCGCTACGTGGCCTTCTGCGACCGCAACCGCCTCAACCGGCGCTTCCGTGAGGGCTACAACCTCATCCGGGTCCTCGACACCCGCACCGGCAAGGACCGGCTGCACGCCCCGGACCCGGGGCACACCGTGCGGTCGATCGCCGACCGCTACGACTCGGGCCCCGTCTGGTCCCCGGACGGCCGGTGGATGGCGCTGATCGCCGAATCCGCGCTGTGGGTGCTGCCCGTACGCCCGGACGGCACCCCTGACGGCGCGCCGCGCCGGCTGACCGACGAGAGCGCCGACCACCCGTCCTGGTCCGGCGACTCCCGCACCCTGCTGTACCTGTCGGCCGGCCGGCTGCGGCTGACCGGTGTGGACGGCGGCGCCGCGCGTACGGTCCGGGTGGCCCTGGACCACCGCGGTTCGCGTGCCCGGGACACGGTCGTGCACGCGGGCCGGTTCTGGGACGGCACCGGCGAGGAGGTGCGCGAGGACGTCGACGTGGTGGTGCGCAACGGCCGCATCGCCGACGTCGAGCCGCACGGCCGGGCCGCAGGCCGGCGCGCCGCCCGCCGCGTCGACGCCTCGGCGCGCACCGTGATCCCCGGCCTGTGGGACTCGCACACCCACCCCTGGCAGACCACGTACGGCGGTCGGCAGACCGCGCTCCAGCTCGCTTACGGCATCACCACCGCCGTCTCCTTCGGCGGCTTCTCCTACGAACAGGCCCGCGTCCGGGAGTCCGTCGCCGCCGGCACGCTCGTCGGGCCGCGCCTGCTGGCCTGCGGCGAGCTGCTGGACGGCAGCCGCGTCGCGTACAGCATGGGCCGTGCCCACGCCACGCGGGAGGGCCTGCGCCGGTCGCTGGAGCGGGGCGCCGCGCTCGACTGGGACTTCGTCAAGACGTACGTACGGGCCCCCGGCTGGATCATGGAGGAGGCCGCGCGCTTCGCGCACCAGCGGCTGGGGGTGCGGTCCGGCAGTCACCTGCTCTCCCCCGGCGTGCAGCTCGGCCAGGACCTGACGACCCATCTGCAGGCCACACAGCGTCTGGAGTTCGGGCACGCGATCACCGCCACCGGCCACGCCTACCAGGACGTGGAGGAGATCTACACCGGTACGGACTTCCACCTCATCGCCACCCCCTTCACCGCCTCCGTGCTGCTGGGGGAGGACCCCGGCCTCGCCGACGACGAACGGGTCACGACCCTCATGCCGCCGTGGGACGCCGCGCTGACACGGGAGAACGCGGGCCACCGCCCCACCCCGAAACAGCTGGGCGACCTCAAGACCGAGATCGGCGTCTACCGGCGGGTGCTGCACGGCGGCGGCCTCGTCGCCCTGGGCACCGACCAGCCGCTGACACCGGTCGGCCTGCACCTGCACCTGGCGCTGCGCGCCCTGCACCGCTACGGGCTCACCCCGGCGCAGGCGCTGCGCACCGCCACCGCCCTGCCCGCCCGCGTCTTCGGCGCCGACCGCGACCTCGGCACCCTGGAGGAGGGCAAACTGGCCGACCTGGTGATCGTGGACGGCGACCCGTTCACCGACTTCGACACGCTGGTCCGCACGGCGGCGGTGCTGCGGGGCGGGCGGCTGTACGAGCAGGAGGAGCTGGTGGCGTCCTTCCCCGCGCCGGACAGCCGCGCGGTCCGGGCTGCCGGGGCGGGCGCGGTGGACTGGCTGGAGGTCGGGCGGCAGCACCGGCGCGATTCCTGCTGCGGGGCGGCCGACTGAGGGACGTGATCCCTGCTGCGGGGCGTCCGAGGGGGAGGGCTCACCCCTCCTTGGTCTGGCCGCGCTCGAAGTAGTCCACCAGTTCCGGGTCCAGGGGCGGCACCTCGTGCGGGGTGCCGCCGTCGCGGAGCGAGGCGGTGGCCCGGTCGCCGGCCGCCACCGCCATCCGGGCGGCGACCGGTGAGGTGTCGGTCGGCCCGCCGTGCCGGACGAACCGCAGGAACTCGTCCACCAGCAGCGGGTCGGCGCCGCCGTGCCCGGCCTCGTCGTCCGCCTCGCTCGCGGGGAGTTCGTAGACGGCGTCGGCGTCGGCGCGGTAGCCGGACTGGCGGGAGTTCCACACCCGTACCGCACCGCCCGGCCCGTCGCCGAAGTTCTCCAGACGGCCCGCGTCGCCGATGACGGTGTAATTTCTCCAGTAGTCAGGGGAGAAATGGCACTGCTGGTAGGCGGCCAGTACCCCGTTGTCCAGGCGCATGTTGACCAGGGAGACGTCCTCGACGTCGATCAGCGGGTTCAGGCCGCGCTGGCTGCCGGGAGGCCAGTGCGCGTCGTGCGCCAGCCAGTCCTCCGGCCGGGGCTCCCCCGGCGCCCGCCGCATGCCGGGATCACCGTAGACCGTCAGGTCGCCCAGCGCCTGCACCTGCCGTGTGTAGCCGTTCGCGAGCCAGTGCAGCGCGTCCAGGTCGTGCGCGCCCTTCTGGAGCAGCAGCCCGTTGGTGTGCCGCCGCTCGGCGTGCCAGTCCTTGAAGTAGTAGTCGCCGCCGTGCCCGACGAAGTGCCGTACCCACACGGTCCGGACCCGGCCGATGTCGCCGCGCGTGATCAGTTCGCGCATCAGGCGGATGACGGGCATGTGGCGCATGTTGTGGCCGACGTACAGGCGCGTACCGGTCTCGCGGGCGGTGCGCAGTATCGCGTCGCAGTCCTCGATGGAGGTGGCGAGGGGCTTCTCCACGAAGACGGGGCGGCCGGCGCGCAGCGCCTGGCGCGCCAGGTCCGCGTGGGTGTGGTCGGGTGTGAGGAGCAGGAGCGCGTCGAGGCCGGGGTGGTGCAGCAGCGCCCGGTGGTCGGCGAAGGTCTCGGCGCCGGGGAAGCGCCGGGTGGCATACGCCAACGCGTCCGGGTCGGGGTCGGCCACGGCGGCGACCCGGGCGCCGTATCCCGGCCGGTGAGCGGTGCGCGCGAGATCACCGCGCAGCCCGAAGCCGATGACGCCCAGGCGCAGATCGTCGGTCATGAGGTGCCTCCAGAAGCTGCCGGACTCCATGGTCGGCGGGGTGCGGGACCAAGGAACGAGGGGCGGCGGGGGCCGGGGGCCACCGGTGTCGCGCCTCCCTTCGCCACCCCACGAGAACCCCCACGAGAACACCGCCGGACGTGCTGCACGCACCGTAGACCACAGGGGTGGTGAACGGGTTCCGCGCGCTCCCATTGCTCGCATAAATGCACGGTGTTGATGTTTTATGCGCCGTGCAGCAGGTATGCCAACGGGTATTGCACGAGGTAAGCACCCCATGACGGTCCGGAGCGGGGTCGCGGACCAGGACGACCGACGGCGCACTGGCGGAGTGCGCCGCCCAGCAGGAAGGCGGCAAGCAGCACGGCGCAGGGGCGTTCGACGGAGGAGGCTCGTCTTGCATCGCTACTTCACCGACCAGCGGCATGAAGCACTCCGGCACCGGGTCAGGGACTTCGCCGAGAGCGAGGTCCGCCCCCGGATAGCCGAGATGGAGGCGTCCCGTACCGTCTGCCACGATCTGTCGCGCCGGATCGCCCGCCAGGGGTGGATCGGCGCGACCGTCCCCCGGGCCTACGGCGGCATGGGCGCCGGACACCTGGCCAAAACCCTGATCATCGAAGAGCTGTCCCGGGTGAGCGGCGCCATGGGCGCCATGGTGCAGGCGTCCCAGCTCGGCGCCGCGAAGATCATCCACTTCGGCAGCGAGGAGCAGAAGAAGACCTGGCTGCCGGCCGTCGCCACCGGCGCGTGCCTGCCGACCATCGCCGTCACCGAGCCGCAGTCGGGCGGCCATGTGCTCGGCATGACGAGCCGGGCGGTCCGCGACGGCGACGACTACGTCCTCGACGGCCGCAAGATCTACGTCGGCAACAGCCACGTCGGCGATCTGCACGGCGTCGTCGTCCGGACCGGTGAGGGCTCCAAGGGCCTGTCGGCGTTCCTGGTGGAGGCGGACCGGCCGGGCCTGCGGGTCGGCACGCAGCAGCAGGCCATGGGGCTGCACGGCTTCAGCTTCGGCGAGCTGTTCTTCGACAACTGCCGGGTACCGGCGGCGAATCTGCTCGGCGACGAGGGCGACGGGCTGGCCGTCGCGTACTCCTCCAGCGTGCTGTACGGCCGGCCGAACCTGACCGCGGTGTCGCTCGGCATCCACCAGGCGGTGCTGGACGAGACGGCGCGCTTCTGCGCGGAGCGGGAACGCTACGGCAGGCCACTGGCGCACCTCGGCAACATCAAGATCAAGCTCGGTCGCGTCCAGTCCCGGCTGCTGACCGCCCGGCTGGCCGCCTACCACGCCGTCCACCTGCTCGACCAGGGCCAGCCCTGCGACGCGGAGCTGATGAACGCCAAACTGGTCAACGTCGAGGCCGCCGTGGAGTCGGCGCGCGACGCGATGGACATCCACGCCGCCTGCGGGCTGTTCACGGACCGCCCGGTGGAGCGCTTCCTGCGCGACGCCCACCACATCTTCGCCCCGGCCGGGACCACCGACGTCCAGTTGCTGCGCCTGGGCGAGCTGGCCCTCGGCACGGCCAAGGGCGAGTGGTCCAGCCGGCTGGCGGACCTGGTCCGCAGGGAACCGGCGGAACTCGCGGAGGACGACCGGGCCGCGGAACCCGCCGTCGCCGGTCGCCGCACCTCTCTCCTGCGGGAGCGGACGGAGTTGCAGCCGACCGGCTGAGGCCGGGCCGGAGAGCGGCGCGGGTCTTCTTCCCGGGATCCGCGCCACCTCTCCCGGAATCCGCGCCACTTCTCCCGGGGCCCGTGCCGTCCGCCCCGGAAGCCGTGCCAGCGCCCCTCCCCGGGCCCGTGGCCTCGTCAGCTCTCCCCGGCGCGCCGCTGCTCCATGCGGTGGATCTTCTCGACGAGTTCGGCCGCCATCGACTTGATGGTCTCCAGGCCCTCGCGCCCCCATGGACGGCGTTCGAGGTCCACCACGCAGACCGTGCCGAGCGCCATCCCCGTACGGTCGATGAGCGGTGCGCCCAGGTACGAGCGGATGCCGATCTCGTCCACGACCGGGTTGCCCGCGAAGCGCGGGTAGTCGCACACGTCCTCCAGGACGAGGGCCTTGCGGCGGACGATGACGTGCGGACAGTAGCCGTGGTCGCGGGCCATCACCCGGCCGGGCTGGGCGCTCGGCGGCGCCGGCCCCAGCTCGACGGGCGCCTGCTCGCCGCCGGGCGTGTAGAGACCTGCGAAGTACTGCCGGTGCTCGTCGATGAAGTTGACCATGGCGTAGGGCGCCCGGGTCGTACGGGCCAGCTTGCGCGCGAACTCGTCGAAGGCGGGCAGCGGCGCGTCGCCGATGCCCAGCGCGCGCAGCCGGGCGACGCGGGCCGGCGCCTCGTGGTCCTCCGGGGTGAGCAGCAGATGACGCGTGGGGTCGTAGGAGGCGTACGACGCGCGCGGGACGGGACGGGTCACGGGAGCTCCGGGGTGGCGGCGGGGGCGGGGGTCAGCAGGTGCTGGACGAGCGAGACCAGGACCTGGGTGGACGAGCTGCACTGGCGTGCGTCGCAGAGCACGACCGGGGTGCCGGGGCCGAGGTCCATGGCGGTCCGCACCTCGTCCGGCCCGTAGTGGTACGCGCCGTCGAACTCGTTGACCGCGACGACGAACGCGATGCCGCGCCGCTCGAAGAAGTCGACGGCGGCGAAGCACTGGTCCAGGCGGCGGGTGTCGGCGAGGACGACGGCGCCGAGGGCCCCGTTGGACAGCTCGTCCCACATGAACCAGAAGCGTTCCTGCCCCGGTGTGCCGAAGAGGTAGAGGACGTGCTCCCGGCCGAGGGTGATCCGGCCGAAGTCCATGGCGACGGTGGTGGTGTTCTTGTCCTCGACACCGGCCAGGTCGTCGGTGCCCACACTGATCTGGGTGAGCAGTTCCTCCGTACTGAGCGGTTCGATCTCGCTGACCGCGCCGACGAAGGTCGTCTTGCCGACGCCGAAGCCGCCGGCCACCAGGATCTTCAGGGCCAGCGGGAACGGGTCGGCGGCGGGCGCCGCGGGGGACGAGCCCGCGGCGGACGGGAGCCGGGCATCGGCGGACAAGGCGTCACAGCCGTTTGCGAAGTCCATGCAACACCGCCTCCAGCAGGGCTCGGTCGGTACGGTTCGGAGGGCCTGCCCCGCAGGCGGACACCGGCACCGGCGCGCGGGCGGCGAGCGCCCCGCAGTCGACCAGGTCGGCCAGCAGGACCTTGGTGACCACGGCGGGCAGGCGTATGTGCGCGGCGATCTCCGCGACCGACACCGGCCCGCCGCAGAGCCTCAGCACCTGGGCGTAGTCGGGGCCCTGGCAGGTGACGGGCCGCTGTCCGGTGGCCATCACCATGGTCAGCAGGTCGAAGTGCGCGGTCGGCCGGGTCCGGCCGTTGCTGACCGTGTACGGACGGACCAGGCGGCCGGCCTCGTCGTCCAGCCACGGGATCTCCCGGCCCGGTCTGCGGCGGCGCCGTACGCCCATGGTCAGCGCCCACCCGCCGGGGCCTGCTGTCGCACCGGCGTCGCCAGGTACGGCCGTACGCTCTTGACCAGCATCCCCATCTCGTAGCCGAGGACCGCCACATCGGCCTCCCGGCCGGCCAGCACCGCGAGGCAGGCGCCCGAACCGGCCTTGGAGACGAACAGGAACGTGGTCTCCAGCTCGACCACGACCTGGAGCACGTCGTCGCCGTTGCCGAAGCGCACCCCGGCGCTGCGGGCCAGTGAGTACAGGCCGGAGGAGAGGGCGGCCAGGTGGTCGGCGCTGTCCGGGTCGAAGCCGTGTGCCGCTTTGACCAGGCCGTCGGAGGACAGCAGAAGGGCGCTGGTCGCGTGCGGTACGCGGTTCACGAGTCCGGTCAGCAGCCAGGAAAGGTCGGTGTGCCGGCTTCCTTGCAGGTGCGCATGTGCCTGCGCGTGCACGTCACTCACCATGGTCGCGGTCGTCTCCTCGGCGGGGTTCGGGCCTGTCGTGGCCGGCGTCGGCGCCGGCCCGGTAACTGTCGTAACCGTCGTGGTCGGCGGGGCTGCCGTAGCTGTCGTCGGCGAGGCTGATGCCGCGCCGGAACGCGGCCATCAGGCCGGGGTCGTGCTCGGGTTCGGGCCGGTCGTCGCGGCGGCCCGCCGACGGCAGGATCGGCTCGCCGCGCAGCTGCGGCACCAGGTGCTCCTGCTTGCGGCGGCGCGGCAGGCGGGGCCGGGTGCCGTCGTCCGCCGTTACGGGCGGGGCGGGCGGCAGGAC
>NZ_JAFIQY010000051.1 GCF_022271435.1 Streptomyces monomycini
GGCGGCGGCCCGCCCAGCCGGCCGCGGCCAGCGGCGGCTGCTGCGCGTCGCGGCGGGCCAGCGCCATGCCCGCCTTGTAGGCGTCGTACGCCTGCGGGCTGGTGAACCATGGCGCCGGGTCCTCGCCGAAGAGCAGCGCGCGCTTGGCGAGGACGTAACCGAACTCCTCCGGGGTCAGATAGCCCAGCTTCTGCGCGAACGGCCCGTGTTCGCGGTACGCGTCCAGCAGCAGCCAGCCCGCGCCCAGGTAGGCGGTGGCGGTGTCGGTGAGGATCTCGTTGTCGCGGGTGCCGGGGAAGGACAGGTCGAGGCGGTGCAGATAGACGTGCATCACCTCGTGGGCGAGGGCGGCGCCGATGTCCCGGCGGTGCGTCTTGAAGCGGGAGTTCAGCTCGACGAAGTACTCGGGGCCGGCGTTCAGTTCGACATTGGCGGCGAGGGTCATGTCGCGGAAGGCGACGATCACCCGTGCGTCGGGCAGCCGCAGGTGCTGCACCATGGCGCGGGCCACCCGCTGCGCGCCCGCGTACAGCTCCTCCCCGTCGTCGAAGGCGACTTCGGCGGGCGGCACGCTCGTGTCGAAGGTGCGCACCGTGTCGTACGACAGGCGTCTGTAGAGCGCGGTGACGGCCGCGCGCACCGTGTCCAGATGTGGATACCCGTGCTCGATGTCACCGCCGGAACTGCCCGGTCTTCCCGTCGCCGCCACCCGACCACTGTACGTCTCGCCAGGAACGTCCGGTATGGGCTGTAGGTGACATGGGTAGAACAGGAGTTGGCCAGATGTACACCCTTGCCACTGTGATCGCCGAGTCCACATAATCCAAGGGCGCTTTGCGGGCTCATCCCCCACTGGGTCCGGACGCCTTGCGGCGTGCTGCCGACTCATCGGCACGTTCTACGGCGGTCCTTTCCGGTTCTCGCGTTGGCATGGGCCTGACATCGACGTGCAACCCCCCACGAAAGGAAGCCCGTTGCGAAGCCAGCTGAAGAACCTGAAGAGAGCCACCGCCACCGCGGCCGTCGCCCTCGCGGCCGTCAGCCTCCAGCCCGCCGCCGCCCACGCTGCGCCCACCCCCACACCGCAGGCCGACGGCGTCCACACCAAGATCGTCGGCGGCACCAAGGCGAGCCAGGGCGAATTCCCGTTCATGGTCCGGCTCTCGATGGGCTGCGGCGGCGCCCTCTACGCCAAGGACGTCGTGCTCACCGCCGCCCACTGCGTGGACGGCAGCGGCCCCAACACCTCCATCACGGCCACCGCGGGCGTCGTCGACCTGGAGGACTCCAAGGCCGTCAGCGTCAAGTCCACCGAGGTCCTCCAGGCACCCGGTTACAACGGCAAGGGCAAGGACTGGGCGCTCATCAAGCTCGCCAAGCCCATCGACCTGCCGACCCTGAAGATCGCCACCGACGACAAGCTCACCTCCGGCGAATTCGACATAGCCGGCTGGGGCGCCGACAAGGAGGGCGGCCAGCAGCAGCGCTACCTCCTCAAGGCCAAGGTGCCCTTCGTCGACGACGCCACCTGCAAGAAGGCCTACGGCGACCAGCTCACCCCCGGCGAGGAGATCTGCGCCGGCCAGCTGGACACCGGCGGCACCGACACCTGCCAGGGCGACTCCGGCGGCCCGATGTTCCGCAAGGACGACGCCGGCCAGTGGCTCCAGGTCGGCATCGTCAGCTGGGGCGAAGGCTGCGCCCGCCCCGGCAAGCCCGGCGTCTACACCGAGGTGAGCACCTTCGCCGCGGACATCAAGAAGGCGGCCGAGGGACTGGCGGGCTGACGGGTTGGCCTGCTGACGGGCTGGCCCGCTGGCGGGCTGGCCGGCTGGCGGGTTGGCCTGCTGATGGCCTGGCCGGCTGGCGGGTTGCCTGCTGATGGGGTGGCCCGCTGGTGGACTGAGGCCTGGCCGGCTGGCGGTCCGGTGACTGATGGGTGGGCGGGCTGATGGTCCGGCGATTGATGGGTCGGCGGGCTGACGGTCACCACGTAGCGAGGTCGCCGCGTCCCGGTGCCGGAGGGCATCGGGGCGCGGTCGCGCCTTTCGGCCCTCGGGGTCCGCTGGTCCGCTGGTCCTGGCGGGGGCCTGACGGGCTTGGCCGGGGTGTATGGGGCCTTGTTGGGGCAGTCTGGCTGGGGTGTACCGGGGCTTGTCGGGCATTGGCCGGGGTGCGCTGAGCCTTGTTGGGGCCTGACGGGTCTGACGGGTCTGACGGGTCTGACGGGCCTGGCCATGGGGCCTTGTCAGGGCTTGGCCATGGGGTCTCGCCAGGGCTTGGCTGGGGTGTACCGGGGCTTGTCGGGGCTTGGCCAGGGTGTACTGGGCCTTGTTGGGATATCCGGGCTCGTACCGAGTCCTGCTGAAGCCTGGCCGGGTTGTAGCGGGTCCTGCTGGGGCCTGGGCGGGTCGTAGTGGGTCCTGCTGGGGCCTGACCGGGTTTGTAGTGGGTCCTGCCGGGGCCTGGCCGGGTTTGTAGTGGGTACTGCCGGGGCCTGGCGGGTCCTACTGGAGAGGTACCCCGCTCGTCCTTTCGACCGGGGTGCGGGCGCCGACGCCTGGCCGGAAGGCCGATACCCGTCCGCGTGCCTTCTTCCTAGCGTGGGCCGGGTGACCACCGAGCCCCGCCACCGCCGCACGCCACAGCCTCCGGGGCACGGCCCCGCCCGCCCTGGCGACCACCGGACGACGGCGATCGCCGCCCTGCTGCTGGCCGCCTCCGCCGCGGCCGTCACCTGGCTGCTGCTCGGCAGCGGCGGTCATGATCTTCGGCCTGTCCCCACGACGGCCTCCACCCTTGCCGGAACCGACCGGTCCGGCTGGGCCGACCGGTCCGGCTGGGCCGACCGGATCCCCTGGGCCCACCGAGCCGCCCATCCCGGCAGCGCCGCCCGCATCGGTGGCGACCGTGCCGTACGAGCACCTCGGCCCCGCGACTGCCCGGCCCCGCACTGTGCCGCTCGGGCTCCCAGACCCCGCGGCTTCGAGTACGCCGGACACCCGGACCCGCCCCCGCTGGCTTGCTGCCGACCCCTGTCCCCGCTGTCCTGCTGCCGACCCCTGCCCCCGCCGGCCTGCTACCGACCCCCGCCCCCGCTGTCCTGTTGCCGCCCCCCGCACCCGCCGCCCGCCTGCTGCCGCCCCTCCCACCACGACGGCCGGCCCGCCGCACCCGCGGCCCGCCGGTGACTGGTCCGGCCCGGTCCGGTCCGGTCCGGCCCCAGCGGTTGCGGGGCGCGAGCACCGAAGATCAGATGGAACGCAGCGGGAGCGGCCCGGACCGCTGCCGAGCACCGGGTACGGGGCGCGGCGCACGACGTACGACGCACGGACAGGGCGAGGGACACCGAGGCACATGGCGATCAGCGTGGTCATCGCGGACGACCAGGAAATGGTCCGGACGGGCTTCCGGATGATCCTGGAGAGCCAGCCGGACATCGAGGTCCTCGCCGACGTCGTGGACGGCGTGGCGGCCCTGTCCGCGGTGGAACGGCTGCGCCCCGACGTCCTGCTGCTCGACATCCGGATGCCCGAGGCCGACGGCCTGGAGGTCACCCGCCGGCTCGCCGAGCGCGCCGTCGCCCACCCCGAGTACGGGCACAAGCCGCGTATCGTCATCGTCACCACCTTCGACGTCGACGCCTATGTGCACGCCGCGCTGCACGGTGGCGCCTCCGGCTTCCTGCTCAAGGACGCCAGCCCCGCCATGCTCGTGGAGGCGGTACGCGCCGCCGCGGCCGGTGACGCGCTGATCTCGCCCGCGATCACCGTACGGCTGCTGCGCGAACTGGCCCCCGTGGCGGCCGGCGGTCCCACCCGTACCCTCACCGAGCCGCTGACCGACCGCGAACAGGACGTCGTACGCGCCCTCGCCCGCGGCCGGACCAACGCCGAAATCGCCGCCGAACTCTACGTCTCGCTGTCCACCGTCAAGACTCACCTCGCCAACGTCCAGGCCAAACTGGATGCCCGCAACCGCGTCGAGATCGCCGCCTGGGCCTGGGAGAGCGGACTCGCCACGGGCGGTACCGGCGGCGGACCGGCCGTACCGTGAGCCCGCTGACCGGTTGGGCACGCGCCCACCCGCGCAAGGCCACCGCCGGCAAAGCCGCCCTCGCCGCGGTCCTGCTCTTCCTCATCGGCTTCGAGAGCGTCGCGCTGGCCCGACAGCCCACCCGCCCGCACGCCACCGTCGTCGTCGCCGCTGTCGTCGTGTGCCTGTGCTCCGTACCCAACGCGCGGGTCCCGCTGCGCATCCGCGCCTGGACCGCCGCGAGCGTCTCCCTCGCCGCCTCGGTGGTCCTGATCGCCGGACAGCACGCCCTCGCGGTGTGGGGCCTCGGCGAAGGCATCGCCCTGCTGGTCCTGCTCACCGGCGTGGTGCACCGCGCCCCCGGACGCACCGCCGCCGTCCTCGGCCCCCTGCTGGGCCTGGCCTGCGTTCTCGCCCCGATGCGCGACATCCGGCTGGGTCTGTGGACCGTCGTCTACGGCGTGCTGACCGTCGTCGTCAGCGCCTATTCGATGATCCTGCGCTGGCAGGACGCCCAGCGGATACGCGACCTTGCCGCCGTACGGACCGCCGAGCGCCTGGAACTCGCCCGCGAACTGCACGACGTGGTCGCCCACCACGTCACCGGCATCGTCGTCCAGGCCCGCGCCGCCCGCTTCACCGCACTCGGCGGACCCCAGGCGGACGCCGCCTTCGAACGGATCGAGACCTCCGGCGGCGAGGCGCTGAGCGCGATGCGCCGCCTGGTCCACGTCCTGCGCGAGGGCGCCGCCCGCAGCCGGCCCCTCGCTGGGCTGGCCGACGTGCACACCCTCACGGAGACCTATGCGCGCACCGGCCCGCCCGTCACCCTACACATCGAAAAGGGCCTCGACGAGACGGTGCCCGCCGAAGTCGCCACCGCCGTCTACCGCATCGTCCGCGAAGGCCTCACCAACATCCGCAAGCACGCCGCGGACGCCACCGCCGTCCGCATCAAGCTCCGCACCGTACCGTCCGGCCTGGAACTGCGCGTCGCCGACGACGGCGGACACCCCGCCCCCCTCTCCGCACAGGCCGCCGGCGGCGGCTTCGGCCTGGCCGGCCTCACCGAACGCGCCGAGGCGCTGGGCGGCCGACTGACCGCCGGCCCCGCACCAGAGGGCGGCTGGGAGGTACGGGCCGTGCTGCCATTGGCGACGGTGAAGGACAGGGAGGACGGGGAGGATGGGCAGGACGGGGAGGCCTAGGTCGCTTCTTTCGGCTCATCTCGCCGACCAGATGAAGATGGCGGCGACGTGGAGTCCTGCGCGGTAGATGGTGGCGGTCTTGTCGTAGCGAGTGGCCAGGCCGCGCCACTGCTTGAGCTTGTTGATGCACCGCTCGACGGTGTTGCGTCGCTTGTATGCCTCGCGGTCGAAGGCTGGCGGACGGCCGCCTCGGCTGCCGCGGCGTTTGCGGTTGGTGGCCTGGTCGGAGGGCTGCGGGATCACCGCTCGAATCCCGCGCCGGCGGAGATGGGTCCGGATCGAGCGGGAGGAGTACGCCTTGTCGGCCAGGACCGTCTCCGGTGTGGTCCTGGGCCGGCCGACCGGCCGTGGCACCCGCAATCGAGACATGACCTCAGGGAACGCTGGAGCGTCACCTGCCTGGCCGGGTGTGAGGACGAAAGCGAGCGGGCGGCAGCGGCTGTCCGCGGCGAGGTGGATCTTGGTGGTCAGTGCGCCGCGGGACCGTCCGATGGCATGGTCGTCCGGTTCGCCGTCCGGGGCCCCTTTGGGCGGGCCCCGGCGGCGTGCTGGTGGGCACGGACGACGGCGGAGTCGACCGCGACGACCCAGGCGAGATCGCCTTCGGTGTCGGTCTGGGCGAGCAGGGCGGTGAAGATTCTCTCCCAGGTGCCGTCGGCGGCCCACTTCCGCAGGCGGTTGTGGGCGCCCTTCCACGACCCGAAGTGCTCGGGCAGGTCCGTCCACGGGGTCCGTGCGGTACTTGAACGCGATCGCGTCGATCAGCTGCCGGTGATCCCGCCAACGGCCACCCCGCTTCGGTGTCCGGTCCGGCAGTAGCGGCTCGATCCTCGCCCACTGGGCATCAGTCAACGACACACCAGGCCAACGATCAGATGATCCGAAGGCTACTGCTCAACTGCCTTGGCGCTGCTGACGCTCTCGCAGTCGCCGCACACGCCTGGCGTACTGCCCGGCCTGCGACCTCTGGGCACGATCAATCGAAAGCAGCTGGGGATCCGTCGCGCGCTCGTACAGCTCAACCTCGAAGGAGTCTGCGTCCGCCTCGACGAGCCGGGCCAGGGCGTCCCGATCCTGCTCAGCTGTCGGACGCGCTCGGACCTCGTCCCTCCACGCCTGGCCACTCGCCTCGACTTCGTCCATCTCGCCACTATATGAGCGGGTAGCAGCGTGCGAAGTCCTCCCGAACCAAGATCCGGAAGAAGCGCCCTAGGCCGCTGATGTGAAAGCTGCTGCCTAACTCCCTCGGCGCTGCCGGCGCTCTCGAAACCGTCGCACACGCCTGGCGTACTGCCCGGCCCGGGCCCTTCACACCTGACCGCTCGCCTCGGCTTCGTCCATCGCGCCAACATACGGGGGCAGCAGCGTGCGAAGTCGGCCCGAACCAAGATCCGGAAGAAGCGCCCTGGGAGCAAGGAGGGCACGAGGAGCAAGGAGGGTACGGGGCAAGTCCGTGCGGCCCGGCAACCAGTACGCGCCGCACCGGACGTACGAAACCTCCTCGGCACCGGTCCGTTAGTCCAACACCTCCCGCCCCTTTGTCCATGGGCGCGCCCGCCGCGCACCGAGCACCCTGTCCCGCGACGGACAGTGCCGGTGCGAAGGACGGAGAGCGCTCGTGAACGGACTGACAGGAGCGAAACAGCCGACGGGCGCGGAACAGCCGACGGGCGCGGGCCAACCGGCGGACGGGGGCCGACCGGTGGACGGGGGCCGACCGGTGGACGGGGAAGGCCCGTCCGCTGGGGGAGGAGCGGCGCCCGCGGACGTACCGGCACCCGCAGACGTACCGGCGCCCGTGGAAGCACCGATGCCCACGGAAGTACCGGCGGACGCCGGCCCACCGACCGGTGGGGAGCCCGGCCCCACCCGCAGAAAGCTCGTCGTCGGTACCGCGCTCGCCGGCATCGCCGCCACCCTCCCACTCGGCGCCACCAGCGCGTACGCCGGAAGCACCGGCTCCTACCCGCCACCCCGGGTTGGTGAGGCGGTGCTGCGGTCCGGAGCCCTGGAGGTCCGCGTCGACACCGGCTTTCCCCGCGTCCTCTCCTACACCGACCGGGGCACCGGCGCCGTCCTGTACGGCCAGCCCGACCTGGTCACCCGGCTCCTCGTCGACGGCACCGCCCGCGCGCCCCGGGTCACCCCCCGCCCGGCCGCCGACCGCATCACCTACACCCTCGCCTTCGACGGCGGCACCGAGATCGACGCCGAGATCACCGTCGGCGGATGGCGCGTCGACTGGCGCGTCACCAGGATCGCCGACACCCCGGCCCTCCGTGTAGGCACCCTCCAGATTCCCGGGCTCGCCCTGCTGAGCGTCCGCAGCGACCAGCCCGGCGCCGCCCTCCTGGCCGCCCGCATCGACCTGGACAAGGCCAAGAGCGGTGACACCCTCGTCCGGATCACGCCCGCCACCCCGTTGGACGCCGCCCCCACCGGGTGCGCGTACGCGGTCGCCGCCACCGGGAAGCTGGCCGCCGCCGTCGAGACCAACACTGTCTACGACACGCCCAGCGGCGCCACCACCTGGGAGAACGGGCGGCTGTGGCGGCAGACCACCGCGAGCGGCGGCCACCGCTACGCGCGTCTCGGCTGCGGCCAGTGGACCCACCGCGCGGCCACCGCGCCCCTGCACGACACCGAACCCCCGCCGTACGCCACCGTCGTCCTCACCCGCGACCGCAACGGCGACGGCACCGCCGACTGGCAGGACGCGGCCATCGCGCTGCGCGACATCATGGTCGACCCGCTCGGCGCCGACGAGCAGCACCTGCGCGTCGTCGCCCACATCCCCTTCAACTTCGCCAGCCAGGCCACCAACCCCTTCCTGACCACCCTCGACAACGTCAAACGGATCGCGCTCGCCACCGACGGGCTGCGGCAGTTCACCCTCCTGAAGGGCTACCAGTCCGAAGGCCACGACTCCGCCCACCCCGACTACGGCGGCAACCACAACACCCGCGCCGGGGGCCTCGCCGACCTCAACACCCTGCTGCGCGCCGGAAAGGCCTGGCACAGCGACTTCGCCGTGCACGTCAACGCCACCGAGTCCTACCCCGTCGCGCACGCCTTCTCCGAGACCCTCGTCGACAAGAACGACGCGCAATGGGACTGGCTCGACCAGTCCTACCGCATCGACGCCCGCCGCGACCTGGTCTCCGGCGACATCGTCCGCCGCTTCCGGCAGCTCCGCGAGGAGACCGACCCCGCCCTGAACACCCTCTACATCGACGTCTTCCGCGAATCCGGCTGGAACTCCGACCGCCTCCAGCGCCACCTGCGCGCCCAGGGCTGGCAGGTGACCACCGAATGGGGCCACGGCCTGGAGCGCTCCGCCCTGTGGGCGCACTGGGCCAACGAGACCGACTACGGAGGCGACACCTCCCGCGGCATCAACTCCCGGCTCATCCGCTTCGTCCGCAACCACCAGAAGGACGTGTTCGCGGACAAGTGGCCCACGCTGCTGGGCGGTGCCCGGATGGGCAACTTCGAAGGCTGGGTCGGCAAGACCGACTGGCACGCCTTCTACCGGATCATCTGGGTGGACGCGCTGCCCGCCAAGTACCTCCAGGCGTACCCGATCCGCACTTGGCGCGACCACGAGATCACCTTCGAGGGGCCGACCGGCACCGCCGTCACCGACACCGGCGGCACCCGCCGCATCACCACCGACGGACGCCTGGTGTACGACGGCGGCACCTACCTGCTGCCCTGGGAACCACGCTGCGCCACCGACCCCGAGAAGCTCTACCACTACAACCCCGGCGGCGGCACGACCACCTGGACGCTGCCCCGCGGCTGGTCCGGCACCCGGAGCGTGTACGCCTACCGACTCACCGACCAGGGCCGGAGCCGTCCGCAGCGGCTGTCCGTGCGCGGCGGCAAGGTCACCGTCACCGCCGCGGCCGGACAGCCGTACGTCCTCTACCGCCGCCCCGCCCCGGCCCAGGGCGGCCGCGGCTGGGGCCAGGGAAGCGGCGGACACGGCCGGCACGGGACCGGCCGGACCGGGCCCGGCTGGGGCGAGGGCACGCCGCTCGCCGACCCCGGCTTCCACTCCGGCACCCTCGACGCCTGGCAGGTCAGCGGCCCCGCCACCGTCGAGCCGAGCGCCCTCGGAGACTACGAACTGGTCGTCGGCGCGGGCGGCGCGGCAACCGTCAGCCAGCGGATCGCCCGCCTCGCGCCCGGCACGTACACGGCCTCCGTGCAGGTGGAGGTCGGCGCGCGGCCGGGGGAGCGGCGCCGGGCCGCACTGGAGGTACGCACCGGTGACGGCGTCACGGCCGCCAATTGGACCGACACCTCCACCGCCGCGAACTTCGTCGCCGCCGACCGTAAACACGGCACTCGCTTCCAACGGATGTTCACCCCCTTCACCGTCCCCGAGGGCGGCGGTCCCGTCACCCTCACCCTCCGCGTCGCGGCGGGCACTGTGCGTATTCGATTCGACAACGTGCGGGTCGTCGCCGCGGTTCCCGCGCACCGGCCGGGCACCGTCGCGTACGAGGATTTCGAGCACGTACCGCAAGGCTGGGGCCCCTTCGTCAAGGGCGACGCGGGCCAGGTCACCGACCCGCGCACGCACATCGCGCAGCGGCACGCGCCCTTCACCCAGCGCGGCTGGAACGGCAAGGCCGTCGACGACGTCATCGACGGCGGCCAGTCACTGAAGTCCCGCGGCGAGAACGCGGGACTGGTTTACCGGACCGTGCCGCACACCGTGCGTTTCCTGCCCGGACGCCGCTACCGGGTCAGCTTCCGCTATGCGAACGAGAAGGCCGGCCAGTACGCCTGGATCACGGCCGTCGACACCCCCGGAGCCCGCGAACTGAGCCGCACCCCGCTGCCCGTCGCCCCCCACCCCACCTCGCACACCTACGAGTTCACAGCCCCGGAGTGCGGCGAGGCGTGGGTGGGCCTGCGCAAGACGGGTGACGACGGGAAGGCGGAGTTCGTCCTGGACGTCTTCGAGGTACGGGAAGCCTGACGCGTCACACATCGGAGACCGGCCGGCCCGACGCGGAAGGCCGGCGCGTCGGGGCACGGACACCGACGTGTCAGGGCACCAGACGGGGCGCCCTTGCCCGCTCCCCCACACGGGCGGGGGCGCCCTCCAACTCCAGCAGGAGCAGCTGGTTGGCGCCCGGACACAGCACCGGGCCGGGGACGAACAGGGTCCGCTGCGGACCGGCCGCCCAGTAGCGGCCCAGGCAGAACCCGTTCACCCAGGCGAAGCCGCGCGTCCAGCCCGGCAGTTCGAGGGCGGCGTCCCCGGGGGAGGGAACGGTCAGCGTGGCCCGGTGGAGGCCCGGCCGCCCGGAACCGGAAGGACGGGCGCCGCATTCCCTGAACGGCACTTGCCGCACCGCCGCCGCGTCCTCCAACGCGTCCAGCCGCAGCCCCCGCGCCCGTACGCCGTGCAGGTACTGCCGCTCGTGCAGCACCCCGCCCGTGATGCCCTTCGACTCCCCGAGCCGCGGCCCGTAGTTGACCCGCCCCAGCGACTCCACCCACAGCTCCACGGTGGCGGGCCCGGCCACCGCCGCGCCGATCTCCGAGTCCTCCTCGTACAGGGTCGGCCCACGCACCCCGTCCACGTACGTCACCGCCAGATCGCGCAACCCCGCCACCCGCAACGGAAGCGGCCCGCGCGGCCCGGGAACCTCGAAGCGGTACCGCACCACACCACGGCCCACGTCCAGCTCCTCGAACGTCGGCGGCACACCCGACGTCACCTCGGGACCGCCGAGAACGTCCAGTACGTCCGCGAGCGGCGCCCACCCGCCGGACTCGGCCCGTACGGGCGCGGCGAGAACCGGCGGCGGAACGGGAACCTCCGGTAGCGGGCCCGGCGCGTACGCGGACAGGACGTCACGGAAACGGTGGAACTTCTCCGTAGGGCGCCCGCGTTCATCGATCGGCGCGTCGTAGTCGTACGACGTGACAGTGGGCCGCAGCGCCCCGTCGTGCAGCTCGCCGGAACGATTCGCCCCCGCCCACCCCCCGAAGTTCGTACCACCGTGCGCCATATAGACGTTGACCGACGCACCACACTCCAGGATCTCCCGCAGTGCGTCCGCCGCGTCCCCCGAAGAGCGCGCCACCGAAGCGTCACCCCAGTGGGAGAACCAGCCGCACCAGAACTCCATACACATCAGCGGGCCACGCGGCCGATGACGGCGCAACGCCGCGAACGCCTCCCGCGCCCCCGACCCGAAGTTCACCGTCGCCAGGACACCGGGCACCGAACCACCGGTCAGCATGTGGTCCTCCGGGCCGTCCGAGGTGAACAGCGGCACACTCACCCCCAGACCGCGCAGCAGCTCCACCATGTGCCCCAGGTACTCCCGGTCGCCGCCGTACGACCCGTACTCGTTCTCCGCCTGCACCATCACCACCGGGCCGCCGCGGTCGTACTGCCGCGCCACCACCTGCGGCAACAGCCGCCCGAACCACGCGTCCACCGCCCGCAGGTACTCCGTGTCACGGGTCCGCACCCGCCGCCCCGACGGGCCGGTCAGCCAGTGCGGCAGCCCGCCGTTCTCCCACTCCGCGCAGATGTACGGACCGGGCCTGACCAGCGCGAGCAACCCCGCCGCCCGCACCGCGTCCAGAAAGCGGCCCAGCGCCTCCGGGTCACGGTAGGTGCCGGGCCGCGGCTCGTGCAGATTCCAGGGCACGTACGTCTCGACGCAGTTCAGCCCCATGGCGCGCAGCATCGCCAACCGGTGCCCCCACTGCGCCTCGTGCACCCGGAAGTAGTGCAGGGCCCCCGACAGCAGCCGCACCGGCCGCCCGTCCCGCTCGAAGTCCCGCTCGCCCACCACGAACACGCCCATACCGCCCGCCCTGTCCCGTTCCGCCGTCCCGATCGGCCCGGCGTTCTGGTCCGTCCGCTGTCTCGTTCCGCCCGGTGCTCCGGTCCGTCCGCCGTCCCCGTCACCCTCAGCTCTGGCGGCACGGGAATCCATGGACAAAGATCGGCAGTGATTGGACGGAACTCAACCGGAACTCGGACGGAAATCGGGCGGCGCAGGGATCTCATCGGTCAGGAAACGCAAGCAACCGGCCGGACACGGACATGTCCCCGGTAGGCGGAGACGGGAGGACGTCCGCATGTACCACACCTGGATGCGGTACTTCACACCGCGCCCGGTCCACCACCGGCTCGGCCTGGTCTGCCTCGGCGTCGGACTCCAGCACGGCCCCCTGCCACCCGTCGGCCCCCGCGTCCTCGACCACCACGTCGCCGTCGTCGTCCACGCCGGCCGCGGCTGGTTCACCACCCCCGACGGCACCCGCACACCCGTCACCGCCCCCGCCCTCCTGTGGCTCCTCCCCGGCGTCCCCCACCACTACGGCGCCGACCCGCACACCGGCTGGGACGAGAGCTTCGTCGACTTCACCGGCCCCGCCACCACCACCTACACCGAACTCGGCTACATCGAACCCGACCGCCCCCTCGTCCCGCTCGCCGACACCGCCGCCGCCCGCACCGCCGTCGGCCGCATCACCCGCGCCGCCCGCCGCGGCAACCCCCTCCTGGAAGTCGAGACCGCCGCCGCCGTCCACGAACTCCTCGTCGCCCTGCGGCGCGCCCGCGCCGACACCGACGCGGACGGCGACCCCGTACTCCAGGCCCTCGCCCGCGACGCGTTCCTGCCCCTGTCCGTCGCCGAACACGCCGCCCGTCACGGCATGACCCCCGCCGCCCTGCGCACCGCCGTACGCCGCGGCGCCGGATGCAGCCCCAAGGACTACCTCCTGGCCATCCGCCTCGGCCACGCCAAAGAACTCCTCGCCGCCACCGAACTCCCCGTCGCCGCCGTCGCCCGCCGCGTCGGCTACACCGACCCGGCCTACTTCAGTCGCCTGTTCACCCGCCGCGTCGGCACCGCACCCGTCCGCTTCCGCGCCCGCCAGGGACACCACGTCCCCGGCGGCTGGTCCACCCGCGTACCCGACCCCGACGACCCGCCGCGGATCGGCTGAGAAAGCCCACGGCCCAGGGCGCGCCAAGGCCGCACCAAGGAGCGCCGGATCACGCGTCAAGGCGCGCGGAGCACCCGCCGAGCACGCCCGGGACCCGGCCGGGCCGGGAAAATCGCGGGTCGAGTGCGCGGTGTCAGTGCCGTACGGCAGCATGAGCACATGCCCGCACTGACGCGCGACGAGGCGCTGACCCGAGCCCGACTCCTCGACGTCCACCGCTACGCGATCGACCTCGACCTCACCCACGGACCCGACCACTTCGTGTCCCGCACGGCCGTCCGCTTCAGTGCGCGCACCCCGGGCGACACCTTCATCGACGTCGCACCGCACGAGCTGCGCTCCGCCACCCTCGACGGCCGCCCCCTCGATCCGGCCACCCTCGACGGCAACCGCCTGCCGCTCACCGGCCTCACCCGAGGCGACCACGAACTCCGCCTCGAAGCGACGATGCGCTACTCCCGCACCGGCGAGGGCATGCACCGCTTCACCGACCCCGCCGACGGCGAGACCTACGTCTACACCCAGCCGTTCCTGGACAACGCCCAGCGCGTCTTCGCCGCCTTCGACCAGCCCGACCTCAAGGCCGTCTTCGAAGTGGGCGTCACCGCGCCCGGCGGCTGGACCGTCCTCGGCAACGGCACCGCCACCCGCCAGGACGGCGAAGCCAACCACGTCGTCCTCGCCCCCACCCCGCTCATCAGCACCTACCTCGTCGCTGTCGCCGCCGGCCCCTGGCACACCGTCCGCACCGAGCACGCCGGACTGCCCTTCGGCATCCACTGCCGCCGCTCCCTGGCCCCCCACCTGACCGCGGACGCCGAAGAGATCTTCGACATCACCCGCCGCTGCTACGACCGCTACCACACCCTCTTCGACGAGCCCTACCCCTTCGACTCCTACGACCAGGCCTTCGTCCCCGAGTTCAACGCGGGCGCCATGGAGAACCCCGGCCTGGTCACCTTCCGCGAGGACTTCGTCTTCCGCTCCGCCGTCACCGACACCGAGCGCCAGAACCGCGGCGTGGTCATCGCCCACGAGATGGCCCACATGTGGTTCGGCGACCTGGTCACCCTCCAGTGGTGGGACGACATCTGGCTCAACGAGTCCTTCGCCGAATACATGAGCTACCAGGTGCTGTCCGAAGCCACCCGCTACACCGACACCTGGACCGACTTCGGCATCGCCCGCAAGAACTGGGGCTCCGACGCCGACCAGCGCCCCTCCACCCACCCCGTCGCCCCCGCCGCCGAGGACGTGCCCGACACCGACTCCGCCCTCCTCAACTTCGACGGCATCTCCTACGCCAAGGGCGCCTCCGCCCTGCGCCAGCTCGTCGCCTGGATGGGCGAGAAGGACTTCCTCGCCGGCGTCAACGACCACATCACCCGCCACCGCTTCGGCAACGCCACCCTCGCCGACTTCGTGGACTCCCTCGCCCAGGCCACCGACCGGGACGTGCACGCCTGGGCCGACAGCTGGCTGCGCACCACCGGCATCGACACCCTCACCCCCGTCGTCGACACCACGCCCGGTGGCGGCTGGACCCTGCGCGTCGACCGTGACGGCAGCCGCCCCCACCACCTCACCGCCGGCCTGTACGACCGCGACCCCACCGACCCCACCCGCCTCGTCGCCCGCGACCACCTCGCCTGGGACATCCCCGCAGCGGTACCCCAGGACCCCGGCACCGCACCGGCCGAAGGCACCGCCCTCACCGACACACGGGACGGCGCCCCGCAGCGCCGCCACACCGTGCCCGGCCCCCGCCCCGCCCTCGTCCTCCTCAACGACGGCGACCTCACCTACGCCAAGGTCCGCCTCGACCCCACCTCCTGGGACACCGTCCGCACCACCCTCTCCGGCCTGCCCGACGCCCTCACCCGCGCCGTCGTCTGGAACGCCGCCCGCGACATGGTCCGCGACGGCGAACTGCCCCCCACCGCCTACCTCGACGCCGCCCGCGCCCACCTCCCGTACGAAACCGACATCGCCGTCGTCTCCGGCGTCCTCGCCTTCGCCCGTGCCCAGATCGCCGACCGCTACCTTCCCGCCGCCGACCGGCCCGCCGCCCTGACCACCCTCAGCGCCATCGCCCGCGACATCCTGCGCCGCACCGAAGGCTCCGAGAACGGCGACGGCCAAGGACTGCGCCTGGCCGCCGTCCGCACCTTCATCGACAGCGCCACCACCCCCGACGGCATACAGGACTGGCTCTCCGGCGGCAGCGTCCCCGGCGGACCCGCCCTCGACCCGGAGCTGCGCTGGCGCATCCTCGGCCGGCTCGCCGTCCTCGGCGCCACCACCCCCGCCGCCATCGAGGACGAACTGGCCCGCGACCCCAGCGCCACCGGCCGCCAGGGCGCCGCCACCTGCCGCGCCGCCCTGCCCGACCCGGCCGCCAAACAAGCCGCCTGGGACGTCCTCTTCGCCTCCGACGAGCACACCGACCTGTCCAACTACCTCTTCAACGCCACCGCCGCCGGCTTCTGGGCCCCCGAACAGCTCGATCTCGTACGCCCCTACGTCACCCGCTACTTCCCCGAAGCGGTGGCCCTCGCCGCCCGCCGCGGCCCCGCCCTCGCCGATTCCGCCGGCCGCTACGCCTTCCCCACACCCTGCGTCGACCCGGCCACCCTCCACCTGGGCGAGGAGTGCCTGCGCACCACCGACCCGTCCCCGGCCCTGCGCCGCAAGCTCATCGACCAGCTCGACGACCTGAGGAGGGCGCTGCGGGTACGGGGCGAGTGACGGCACCGCGCGAGGGGCGGGCCGGCTGGGCCCACGGGTTCGACCGGTTCGGCAGATTCGGGCGGGCCGGCGGATTCGGGTGGCCCGGTGCGGCCGGTGGGTTCGGTGCGCCCGGCGGGGCCGTCGGCTCCGCCGGACCCGGTGGGACAGCCGGGGGAGTGACGGCGGGATCGAGGCCGCCGAGCCCACCGGGCCGCGCCCCCGTCCACCCCCGCCCCAACCCCTACGGACTGCATAGCAGGCAATCCGATCACCGCCGCCCCGCCCAGCACCTGGGTACCCCTTTCGGGTTGAGCTCGCCCAGCTCGGCAGGTACGCCACCCGGCCCCGGCCAGTCTGTGGTGTGCCCGCTGTCGCGCACCCGAAGGACTGCCCATGAACACCCCGCCCCTCGCCGGCGGAGCCGCAGGCCCCGATGCTCTGCGGCCCCTCCTCGGCACCGTCCTCGACGCACTGCGGGACGGTGCGGAAGCCCGGGGAGGGCCCCTGCCCGCCGGGGGCCCCGGCCGCGTCGCCGCGCGGCTGCGGGAGGTCACCGGGCCCGTCCTTCCCGAGACCGGCCGCGGTCCGCACGAAGCGCTGCGCGCCCTCGTCCACGCCCTGGCCGAAGGCGCGGCCGACCCCGCCGACCCGCACTGCGCGGCCCACCTGCACTGCCCGCCGCTGGCCCTCGCCGCCGCGGCCGACCTGGCCGCCGCCGCCCTCAACCCGTCCATGGACTCCTGGGACCAGGCCCCCGCGGCCTCCGCCCTCGAAGCCCGCACGACCCGCGAACTCGCCGCCCTCGTGTACCCGTACGGGCCGGACGACCCCACGCATCCGTACGGGCCCGGCAGCCCCACTCACCTGTACGGAGCTGGCGGCCTCACACCCCCGTACGGGCCCGGCGGTCCCACGCCCCCGTACGGACCGGAAGGCCCAACGCCCCCGTACGAGCCTTGCGGCCCCACGCCCCCGTACGGACCGGACGGCCTCACACCCACGTACCGACCCAGCAGCCCCCCACGCCCGTACGGACCCAAGAGCCACACGCCCCCATACGGACCCGGCGCCCCCGCCCACCCCTACAGGCCCGACACCCCCGCGACCCCCGGACGCCCGCACGAGGACGAACAGCCCGACGCCCTCGTCACCACCGGCGGCACCGAGGCCAACCAGCTCGGCCTCCTCCTCGCCCGCGAACACGCCCGTACCCGCCACACCGAGCCCCTGCGCGTCGTCTGCGGCGCCAACGCCCACCACAGCATCCACCGCGCCGCCTGGCTCCTCGGCCTCCCCGAACCCCTCACCCTGCCCACCCCCGACGGCACCCTCGACCCCCACACCCTCCACACCGCCCTCACCGACCTCCGCCACCCCGGCAGCCCCGGAGCCCCCACCGTCCCCGTTCTCGTCTGCGCCACCGCGGGCACCACCGACACCGGAGCCATCGACCCGCTGCCCGCCCTCGCCGACCTCACCCGCACCCACGGCGCCCGCCTCCACATCGACGCCGCGTACGGCGGCCCGCTCCTCTTCAGCACCACCCACCGCGCCCTCCTCGACGGCCTGCACCGCGCCCACACCGTCACCCTCGACCTGCACAAACTCGGCTGGCAACCGGTCGCCGCCGGCCTCCTCGCCGTCCCCCGCACCGCCGACCTCGCCGCGCTCACCCACCGCGCCGCCTACCTCAACGCCGACGACGACACCGAAGCCGGCCTCCCCGACCTCCTCGGCCGCTCCCTGCGCACCACCCGCCGCCCCGACATCCTCAAAATGGCCGTCACCCTCCAGGCCCTCGGCCGTACGGGCCTCGCCGACCTCGTCGACCGCACCCTCGCCGCCGCCCGCACCCTCGCCGGCCTCATCGACGGCCACCCCGCCTTCGAACTCCACTCCCACCCCACCCTCAGCACCGTCCTCTTCCGCCCCACCGGCACCGACGACACCACCGTCGCCACCATCCGCCGCCGCCTCCTGCACCACGGCCGCGCCGTCCTCGGCCGCGCCGCCACCCCCACCGGCCTCTGGCTCAAGGCCACCCTCCTCAACCCCTACACCACCACCGACGACCTCGCCTCGCTCCTCAAACTCGTGGAAGGCCACACCCCCCGATGAGCACCACCCCCCACCCCGAAGCCATCACCCTCCAACTGCCGTCCCCGGACCCCGGACGCCCCGCACACACCGGTCTCCACGCCACCGCCACCCGGCCCCCCGCTCCCGAACCCGCCACCACCCGGCCGCCCACCGACCCCGACACACCACTGGACCTCGCCGGCATCGGCATCGGCCCCTTCAACCTCTCCCTCGCTGCCCTCGCCCAGCCCCTCACCCACCTGCGCACCGCCTTCTACGACCAGCGCCCCGCCTTCCGCTGGCACCCCGGCCTCCTCATCGAGGACGCCACCCTCCAAGTCCCCTTCCTCGCCGACCTCGTCACCCTCGCCGACCCCGCCAGCCCCTGGAGCTTCCTGAACTACCTCAAGCACCGGGAACGCCTCTTCCCCTTCTACTTCGCCGAACGCTTCCACATCCACCGCGCCGAATACGACGCCTACTGCCGCTGGGTCAGCGAAAACCTCCCCGGCCTGCACTTCCGCCACCAGGTCGACGCCGTCCGGTGGAACAGCGACCGCGCCTCCTTCGAAGTCGACTACACCCAGCTGGGCGACGACGGCGAAGCCGAAGCCCTCGGCCGCACCCACGCCCGCAGCCTCGCCCTCGGCATCGGCACCGTCCCCCACGTACCCGACCCCCTCAAACCCCTCGTCGACGCCCCCGCCGTCCCCGTCCTGCACGCCGCCGACTACCTCGCCCACCGCGAACGCCTGCTGACCGCCGACCACATCACCGTCGTCGGCGCGGGACAGTCCGGCGCCGAAGTCTTCCTCGACCTGCTGCGCTCCCGCCCCGCCGGCCGCGAAGGCCTCCACTGGCTGGCCCGTACCGCCGCCTTCGCCCCCATGGAATACAGCAAACTCGGCCTCGAACACTTCACCCCCGACTACACCCGCTACTTCCACGCCCTCCCCGAACCCGTACGCGACCAGCTCCTCCCCGGCCAGTGGCAGCTCCACAAAGGCATCGACCACGCCACCCTCGCCGCCATCCACGACGAGCTCTACCGGCGCACCCTGCACGGCGGCTGGCCCGACGCCACCCTCACCCCCGGCGTCACCGTCCGCACCGCGGGACGCGTCGGCACCACCAAGGTCGAACTCCACCTCGACCACCCCCACCAGGGCGCCCGCTCCCGCCTGACCACCGACGCCGTCGTCCTCGCCACCGGCTACCGCGAAGGCCGTACCGACACCCTGCTCGCCGCCCTCGACCCCTACATGCGCCGCGACGCCGCCGGACGCCCCCGTATCGACGCCGACCAGCGCCTCCTCCTCGACCCCTGCGTCACCGGCTCCGTCTACGTGCAGAACGCCGAACACCACACCCACGGCGTCGGCACCCCCGACCTCGGCCTCTCCGCCTGGCGCAGCGCCACCATCCTCAACTCCCTCACCGACAGCACCACCTACCCCCTCCCCTCCCGCACCGCCTTCACCACCTTCGGCCTGCGCCCCTCCCCGCCCCGCAACCTCACCGACATCCCCCGCCCCAACTCCACCCTCATCGAAAACCCCTGACCCACCCGGCCCAGGCTCCACCCCTGCGGACACCTGGGCCGCCGCACACCGCGCCGGGTCAGCACACCCCGGGCTCACAACACCGGCACCCCACCCCGGGTCAGCACACCCCGTGGCTCAGAACACCGGCACCCCGTCCCGGGTCAGCCGCCAGTCCTCGGACGCGAACCGCGCCGGGTCGATCTCCCCGGTCTCCTTCACCCACCCGATGATCACATTTCGGATCTCCTCCGACGTCGACCACACCTGCGGCGCCTTCGCCACATGCGGGAAGTTGCCGCCGCCGCTCGCCCGGTAGTTGTTCACCGCCAGCACGAACCGCGCGTCGTCCGCCACCGGCTTCCCCGCGAACGACAGCTTCCCGATCCGCCGGCCCGGCTCCCTCGCGATGTCGATCTCGTACGACACACCGCTCACCGCGTCGTAGTTGTAATCCGGAATGCCGTCCGCATTCGTCAGCTTCGCCGGATCGACCGGACCGCCCGTCGGCGTCCGCACGTAATACCGCGCGGAGAACTCCAGATACTCCCGCAGCTGCTTCCCGGTCAGCACCCGCGCCTCCAGCGTATTGTCGAACGGATACAGCGCGGCCATCGACCGGATCGTCACCTCACCCGCCGGAACCGCCGCCGACCGCGAGAAACACGAAGCCTGCGACAGCACCGGCAACGTCGCGTACTCGCCACCAGCCAACGCTTCTCGCACCGCCTCCGCCTGCACGAACGCGATGAAATCCAGCACCGGCGTGTCCTTGTACGGCGCCTGCGCCGCGGTCATCTCCGCCTTCGACCGCCCGATGGCCTGATTGACGTACGCCACCACCTTCCGCTGCTCGGCACGCAGCAGCCGAGTGATCCGCGAATCCTCCGGCACGGTACGGGAATTCAGCACCTTCGCGGACACCGACTCCACCGACCAGCGTCCCCGCGACCGCACCAGCTCGAAGTCGAACAGGGTCAGCCGCTGCCCCCACTTCAGCGGCTCCGACAGCACCACCGCACGCCCCGACTCACGGTTCACCACCCGCCGCTCCGGCACCTCCACATGCGCGTGCCCCACCAGAATCGCGTCGATCCCCGGCACCCGCTCCGCCACCAGCGCCGCCGCGTTCTCCACATGCGGCAGCTGATCCCCGTACGACGACGTACCGCTCGTCCCCGAATGCGCCGACACGATCACCACGTCCGCACCCATCGACCGCAGCTTCGGCACCCACTTCGCTGCCTGCTCCTCCAGCCCCGGAAACGCCAGCTTCCCCTGCACATGCGCCTTGTCCCAGATCGCGACCCCCGGATTCGTCAGCCCCAGCACCGCCACCTTCACCTGGCCACCGCACGGCGTACGGAGCCGCTTCATCCAGTACGGCGGAAAAGCCGGCCGCAACGACTTCGCGTCCACCGCGTTCGCCCCCAGCAACGGGAAGTCGCAGTGCTCCTCGAACTTCCGCAGCACCTTCAGGCCGTAATTGAACTCGTGATTGCCGAGCGCCGCCGCGTCATATCCGATGGCGTTCATCGCCTTCGCCATCGGATGCACCGGGCCGTTCGGACCCGTGATCGGATCGACCTTCGCGTAGTAATACGCCAGCTGCGTACCCTGAATCGTGTCACCCGCGTCGATCAGCAGTGTATTGCGGGCACCCTTCTCCTCCCGGACCCGCCGCACCAGCGTGGAAATCTTCGCCAGCCCCACATCGTTGTGGTCCTTGTCGTCGAATTCCGCGTCGGCCGCGTAATCCCAGTTGAAGACATTGCCGTGCAGATCCGTGGTCCCCATGACCGTGAAGGCGTAACGCCGCGCGGGCCGCGCCCCGCCGCCGGACACCGGTGCGGCTGCCGCCGACGGTGCCCCCGTACCGATGAGCGCGGCCCCCGCGCCCGTGGCGACCGAACTCCCCAGGAACTTCCTACGGCCGAGCGGCATGAACATCTCCTTCGACGAAACACGGCGGCGGCGGGCATCGGCGGCGGACCGGCGGCGGGAACCGCGACGGGACCGCCGCCCAACGCGACACACCTGCCACCGCAACACTCATGGACAACGCGCGTAGATTCTGGCTCAGCAACCCCACCCGCAACAGCCCCCACAGGTTGCGATCAGATGACCGCCCACCCCGGGCCCTCCCTGACAAACACCCCGCCCCGTGCCAGGCTGCCCCCATGACCGACCCCGACACCCGGCCCGCCGCCCACCCGTACGGCACCCCCGACGCGCCCCGCCTCGCCGTACGCGGCGAAGCCCGCATCGAGGCCGACCCCGAGATCGCCCGCATCGACATCACCGTCCAGGCCCGCGGCACCGACCGCACCGCCACCCTCCACGACCTCACCCACCGCAACGACCAGGTCCTCACCCTCGTCAAGAGCTACGGCGACGCCGTCGAGAAACTCGACACCGGCGCCTTCTCCGTCACCCCCGAAATCACTGCCAAAGGCCGCCACGAACGCGTACGCGCCTACCACGGACGCGTCCGCGTCACCGCCACCCTCGCCGACTTCACCGCCCTCGGCGAACTCACCACCCGCCTCGCCGACCTCGACCTCACCCGCGTCGACGGCCCCTGGTGGGCCCTGCGCCCCGACTCGCCCGCCCACCGCGAAGCCCGCCGCCAGGCCGTCCACGACGCTGTCCAGCGCGCCCGCGAATACGCCGAAGCCCTCGGCGCGCGCCTCGACGCCGTCCTCGAACTCGCCGACACCGGCGCCGACGACGCCACGCCGATGCCGGGCCCTGGCGGCATGTTCCGCTCCGTCGCCTACGGGGGAGCGGCCGAGACCGAAAGCACCCCCGCCCTGGACCTCGAACCCGCCCGCCAAGAGGTGTACGCACAGATCAACGCCCGCTTCACGATGACCCGCCCCACCTTGTGACCCCGAGCGTCACCACTGGCACTTATCCGCTCATAGGAGCACCGGCGCGCGCATTCAACTACTTGTCAAGAGCCTTTCATGTAAAGGCCGTTGGGCAGTCACTTCCCCACAGTTCCCTACCTATGAGTAGGTCGTAGGGTCGAACCATGCGCCGAGCAAAGATCGTCTGCACACTGGGACCCGCCACCGACTCGTACGAGCAGATCAAGGCACTCGTCGAAGCCGGCATGGACGTGGCCCGCTTCAACCTCAGCCACGGCACCTACGCCGACCACGAGGCGCGGTACGAGCGGGTACGCAAAGCGTCCGAGGAGACCGGCTACAGCGTCGGCGTCCTCGCGGATCTTCAAGGTCCGAAGATCCGACTCGGCCGGTTCCGCGAAGGCCCCGTACTTCTCGAACGCGACGACGCCTTCACCATCACCGTCCGCCCCGGCGTCCAGGGCGACCGCCACTGCTGCGGCACCACCTACGAAGGCCTCGCCGACGACGTCACCCCCGGCGAACGCATCCTCGTCGACGACGGCAAGGTCACCCTCCAGGTCACCGACGTCCGCGACACCGAGGTCCACACCAAGGTCGTCGAAGGCGGCATGGTCTCCGACCACAAGGGCCTCAACCTCCCCGGCGTCGCCGTCTCCGTCCCCGCCCTCTCCGAGAAGGACTGCGAAGACCTCCGCTGGGCCCTGCGCATCGGCGCCGACATCATCGCCCTCTCCTTCGTCCGCAGCGGCGACGACATCGACGACGTCCACCGCATCATGCGCCAGGAGAACTGCTTCCGGCCCGTCATCGCCAAGGTCGAAAAACCCCAGGCCGTCGACGCCATCGACGACATCGTCGCCGCCTTCGACGGCATCATGGTCGCCCGCGGCGACCTCGGCGTCGAAATGCCCCTGGAAACGGTCCCGATCGTCCAGAAGCGCGCCATCAAACTCGCCAAACGCAATGCGAAGCCGGTCATCGTCGCCACCCAGATGCTCGACTCCATGATCGAGAACTCCCGGCCCACCCGCGCCGAAGCCTCCGACGTCGCCAACGCCGTCATCGACGGCACCGACGCGGTGATGCTCTCCGGCGAGACCAGCGTCGGCAAGTACGCCACCGAAACCGTACGCACCATGGCCCGCATCGTCGCCGCGGCCGAGGAGGACATCCTCACCAAGGGCCTGCCCCCGCTCACCGACCGCAGCAAACCCCGCACCCAGGGCGGCGCCGTCGCCCGCGCCGCCGCCGAGATGGGCGACTTCCTCGGCGCCAAGTTCCTCGTCGCCTTCACCCAGTCCGGCGACACCGTCCGCCGCCTGTCCCGCTACCGCTCACCCATCCCCCTCCTCGCCTTCACCCCCGAACCGGCCACCCGCTCCCAGCTCAACCTCACCTGGGGCGTCGAAACCTTCCTCGGCCCCAAGGTCGACTCCACCGACGAGATGGTCGCCCAGGTCGACGAGGAACTCCTGCGCATCGGCCGCTGCGAACGCGGCGACGTCGTCATCATCACCGCCGGCTCCCCACCCGGCGTCGCAGGCTCCACCAACCTCGTCCGTGTCCACCACATCGGCGAGGACGACTCCCCGAAGTAACCCGCCACCCGCGGACACCGCTTCAGTACTTGGGCCCGACGTGCGCATCCATCAGCGCCACAGACGCACGGCGGGCCACCGACACATTCTGCGCGCGCCGACTGTGACGGGCCTGCCGCCAGGCCACCCCCACCGCGTCCAACGTGTCCGTACAGAGCCGGACGATGTCGGCCGAGGCGTTGGTGAAGAAATACCGCGGATACTCGTACCGCTTGCGCACGCCGCCTACGAGGCGGGTCGCCCAATTGGTGATCCGGCAGCCGTCGGAATGGAAGAGGCCCCGGAGGAATTCCCAGGGGTGAGCGTCGACGATGCGCTGCTGCCAGGGCTCCAGAAGAATCGGGCGGTCGTGCTTCTTACCGGGCCCGTGCTGTGGGAACAGACAGGGCCAGTGCGCGCTGTAACAGGACACCATGACGCAGCCCTGCTTACGCACCAGGCAGACGCTGTTGCCGGTCCCCGCACGCAGCACGGCCGTACGGCATGCGTCGATGAGCCCCGGCCACGCATCCGCGCACGCGATCCGCATGACGAAGCCGCCGTGCGGGTGAGGACTGATGCAGCCGTCCCCCAAGTAGAGCCCGAGCAGATACGCGTACGCGGCGGCATCGGCGGGCGGCCGCGGCTCACTCGCGCACCGCACGCACTCCGTCCTCGGGCGGGCGAGAGGTTCCAGCCTGACGCGCCACTCGCGCATCGCCGACCGCGATATCCCGGTCTCCTTGCTGACGGAGTTGAGGCTGCGCCCTTGAGCCAGGAGGGCGAGGGCGCGTTTGCGGGTGGGGATGTCGTACATGGCCGAGTTCCGCCTTCAGGAGATCAGTATTTCGGACCGATGTGGGTGTCCATGAGGGCTACGGAGGCCCGCTGCGCCACGGAGATGTTGAACGGGTCGTCGAACTTCCGGGTGATCTTCCATTCGATGCCCACGGCCGTCAGGGTGTCGGAGCAGATTTTCAGGATGTCCTCGGATTTGTTGGTGAAGAAGTAGCGCGGGTATTCATACCGCTTGGACTGGCCACCGACGAGCTGTGTGGTCCAGTTGGTGACCCGGCAGCCGTCCGAGTGGATCAGGCCGCGGATCAGTTCCCACGGGTAGGCGTCGACGATCTCCTGTTGCCACGGCTCCAGGACGATGGGCCGCTCGTGCTTCCTGCCGGGACCGTGCTGAGGAAACAGGCACGTCCAGTGCCGGGTGTAGGACTTCACCTCCACGCACCCCGGCTTCTGGCGTCGGCCCGTGGAAGGAGTGGCCATCACCTTGCGCATGGCCTCCTCGGCCTCGTCGACGAGGCCGGGCCAGGCATCACCGCAGTAGATGGACAAGTGGTGCTGTTTCTTTTTCGAGACAATGTGGCCGTCGCCGAGGTAGAGGCCGAGTAAGTACGCATAGGCCCTGCGGTCGAAGGGCCGGGGTGCGCAACGGGGGCAGTCGTGGACGCGCTCGAACGGCTCGCCGCGGCGCTTGCGGTCTTCATGGCGCCACCAGCCGACGGTCCCGCGCGGGACGTCGAGTTGCTGCGCTACCTCGCGATTGGTGACACCCTGCCGAAGGAGGGCCAGAGCTCGCTGACGTGCATCAAGGTCGTACATGAATACGAGCTTGGCGAGATGTTTGCCCGAGCGGGCCGATTCACTACGGTGTTCACCGCGTAGAGTGAAGATCGCCAACCGGTGAATTGCCTTCGAATCGAAGGTAAAGTGCCCTGGGTGGGATTCGAACCCACGCTGTCGGTGGTTTGAGCACCGTGTCTCTTCCGCTGGACTACCAGGGCTTACCTTGAAAACCAAGGTTCGCGGAGACCCGCCGTGCCTCAAACATACAGGAGATAGGTAGGCTCATGGGGCACCACCTGCCTGGAACGAGGAGACCCGTGAGCGCCGCCGAGCCCGAGCAGCCCGTCGCCGAGGACGATCAGTCGCATGTCCCGCCGCAGACCACCCGTGTGGTCATCGCCGAGGACGAGGCCCTCATCCGTCTCGATCTCAAGGAGATGCTGGAGGAGGAGGGGTACACCGTCGTCGGCGAGGCCGGGGACGGGGCGAAAGCCGTGGAGCTGGCCCGGGAGCACCGGCCGGACCTGGTGATCCTGGACGTGAAGATGCCGATTCTCGACGGGATCTCCGCCGCCGAGAAGATCGCCGAGGAGAGCATCGCCCCGGTGCTGATGCTCACCGCGTTCTCGCAGCGCGAACTGGTGGAGCGGGCGCGGGACGCCGGGGCCATGGCGTACCTCGTCAAGCCGTTCAGCAAGAGCGACGTGGTGCCGGCGATCGAGATGGCGGTGAGCCGGTTCACGGAGTTGAAGACGCTGGAGAAGGAGGTCGCCGACCTCACCCAGCGGCTGGAGACCCGCAAGCTGGTGGACCGGGCGAAGAGCGTTCTGCAGACCCAGTACGGGCTGACCGAGCCGGCCGCCTTCCGCTGGATCCAGAAGACGTCGATGGACCGACGGCTGTCCATGCAGCAGGTCGCCGAGGCGGTCATCGAGGACGCCGAGGAGAAGAAGCAGCAGAAGGAACAGCAGAAGGACAAGAAGGTCAAGGAAGGCGAGTAGCGGTCAGGGCAGGCGCGCGGCGGCGGGGGTGCGCGGTGCCGGGAGGCCGAGCAGGGCGCGTACGTCGTCGGCCTCGGGGGCGCGCAGCGTCGTGAAGAGCCGTAGCGCCTCCTGCCAGGCGGCGTGCGCACGTTCCGACCGGTCTGCTGCCCGCAGGGCGTGGCCGAGGGTGACGAGGACTTTGGCGCGTCGCCAGGTGCCGCCGTTGCTCCGGAGTGCGCCGAGGGCGGTTTCCGCGTGGCGTGCGGCTTCTAGGGGCTGCCCGGCTTCGAGGCAGGCTTCGGCGAGCCGGTAGAGGGTGAGTCCGGCCCACAGGCTCTGGCGTTCTTCGTGGAAGAGCGCCAGAGCTTCGGTGTACCGGGACCGTGCCGTGTCCAGTCGGCCGGCCGCGGCCAGGGTGACGCCTGTTGTGTACAGGCCGTGCGCCAGCCGGGCGGAGGCGCCGAGGTCGCGGTGGTGGCGGAGGGCGCGGTCCGCGGCGGCCAGGGCTTCCGCTTCGCGTCCGAGCCCGAGCAGGGCGCGCGCCTGGTAGGCGAGTACCGCGGCTTCGCCGTACCGGTCGCCGTCGCGCCGGAAGGCGTCGAGGGCCTGGGCGAAGTGCGTGAGGGCGTCCCCGTGGCGGTGGGCGGTGAGTGCTTCGACGCCGCGGAGGTTCAGGGCTCGGCCGCGTACGACGGGGTCGTCGGCGAGCTGTCCGAGGGCGAGGGCGGCGCGGGACTGGTTCTCGGCTTCCCGGAAGCGTCCGAGCCGGGCGTGGGCGCGGCTCAGGAGGAGGCGGGCGCGGGCTTCGGCGGTGGTGTCTCCTGCTTCGTGGGCGGCTTCGGCCAGGGTGTGGGCGGTCTGCTCGTACTGGGGGAGGAGGGCGGCGGAGGCGAGCAGGTCCTGGGCGAGGAGGAGCAGGTCGGCGGCGGGGCGCAGCTCGTGGGGGTTCCGCTCGGGGGCGGTGGCTTGCCGTACGGCGGCCAGGAGGTTGTGGCCCTGGGTGAACACCCAGTCCAGTGCGGCGTTGCGGCTGGTGAACACGGTGCCGGGCCGAGTGGCCGGGGTGAGGTGGTCGAGCAGCCGGTCTCCGGGGCATTTGAGCTGGTGGGCGTCGGTGGCGGTGGCGAGGTAGTGGTGGAGCAACCGGGTGAGGGCTGCTGAGCGCGCTTTTGGGTGCTCGTCGCGTTCGGCGCAGGAGCGGGCGTAGAGGCGTACGAGATTGTGGAAGCGGTAGCGGCCAGGGGCGGCGGTCTCCAGGAGTGAGGTGTCGACGAGGGATTCGAGGAGTTCCTCGGTGCCGCTGGTCCCGTCGGTGTCGGTGTCCGTGTCGAGCAGGGCGGCCGCCGCGGGGAGCGAGATGTCCGGGCCGTCGGCGAGGCCGAGGAGCCGGAAGGCCCGTGCCTGCCGTGGTGTCAGCAGTCCGTAGGTGGGTTCCAGGGCGGCTGCCACGGCGAGGTCGCCGGCGCGCAGTTCGTCGAGTCGGCGGCGTCCGTCGGCGAGTTTGGCGGCGAGGGTGGAGACGGTCCAGGTGCGGCGGGCGGCGAGCCGGGCGGCGGCGATGCGGATGGCGAGCGGCAGGTGGCCGCAGGCGTGGACCACCTCCCTGGCGGCTTCGGGTTCGGCGGCGGCACGCTGTTCGCCGACGATCCGGGTGAAGAGGGTCACGCTCTGGGCCGGGCTCATGACGTCGAGGTCGACGAACCGGGCGCCGGCGAGGTCGACGAGGCGGGAGCGGCTGGTGACGAGGGCCGCGGAGCCGTCCGTGCTGGGCAGGAGGGGGCGGACCTGGGCGGCGTCGTGGGCGTCGTCGAGGACGACGAGGACGCGGCGGTCCGCGAGGAGGGCGCGGTAGTGGGCGGCGCGTTCGTGGGTGCCGTCGGGAATGTCGGGTTCGTGGGTGCCGAGGGCGCGGAGGAAGGAGCCGAGGACGGTTCCGGGGTCGGCGGGGGTGCGGGTGGCCTGGAGGTCGGCGTAGAGCTGGCCGTCGGGGAAGCGGTCGCGGGCGAGGTGGGCGACGTGGACGGCGAGGGTGGTTTTGCCGACGCCGGGAAGGCCGCTGACGGCCGCGATCGGTGTGAACAGCCCGTCGGTGGTGGTGAGGTGGTCGTGCAGGTGGGTCAGGGTGGTGTCGGGGGCGACGAAGTCCGGGACGGTGGCGGGCAGTTGCAGGGGGATGGTGGGGTTCGGTTCGTCGGTGTTCCGGGGCGCGGGGGGGCCCAGTTCGGGGTCGGCGGTCAGGATGCGCTGCTGGAGGTCGGAGAGGGCGGGGGCGGGGTCGACGCCGAGTTCGTCGGCGAGCAGGCGGCGGGTGTCGGCGAAGACGGCGAGTGCTTCGGCCTGCCGGCCGCTGCGGTACAGGGCGAGCATGAGGAGTTCGCGGAGGCGTTCGCGCAGGGGGTGGGCGGCGGTGAGCGCGGTGAGTTCCGAGACGGCTTCGGTGTGGTTGCCGAGTTCGAGGTCGAGTTCCAGGCGCGTCTCCGTGAGGGACAGGTGCCATTCCTCCAGGCGGGTGCGCTGGTTCTCGGCGTACGGTCCGGCGAGGTTGGCCAGCGGTTCGCCGTCCCACAGGGCGAGGGCGGAGTCCAGGAGGCGGCGGGCGGCGTGGCGGTCGCCGGCGGCGCGGGCGGTCTCGGCTTCGGCGGCGTACCTTTCCGCGTGATCGAGGTCGAGGTCGAGTGGCTGGTCGCGCAACCCGCGCAGCGCGTAGCCGCCGGATTCGGCGACCATCATGTCCGCGTGCGCTCCGAGTGATTTGCGGATGCGTGAGGCGTACGTGCGCAGTGCCGCGAGGGCGGCGTGCGGTGGTTCGTCGCCCCAGAGGGCGTCGACGAGTTCGGCCGCGGTGGCGGCCCGTCCGCCGCGGAGCAGCAGGATGGCGAGGAGGGCGCGCTGCTGCGGGGAGCCGGCCGCGAGTGGTGTCGTGCCGCGCCAGGCCCGTACGGGTCCGAGGACGGTGAAGCGGACGGAGTCCTGGTGGGCGGGGGGTGCGTCGGGGCTCGGCGGGGAGCTTCGGGAGGGGGCTGGAGGGTCTGGAGTGGTGGCGGGGCGGGGAGGGGTGGCAGTGACCGGGGCGGGTACGGCCGGGGCCTTCGCGTCGTTCTTGATCGCGGAATGGAGTGCCCGGAGGCGTGGCGGCAGCCCGGTTCCGTGTGCCGCCTCCAGGGCGTCCCCGAACTTTTCCAGGACGTGCAGTGCTTCCAGGGGGTGGTCGGTGGTGTGCAGGGCCGTCACGAGGTGGGTGTGGAGAGTTTCGTCGTAGGGGTGTTCGTCTATGAGGGCGCGGAGTCTGGGGATCGTCCGTGCGGCCCGGCCGGTTCGGATGTCGGCTTCGATGCGCAGGCCGAGGGCTTCGATGCGCAGGTCTTCCAGGCGTTGTACGTGGGGGGCGAGGCCGGTGCCGCTGTCCAGGCCGGCGAGTGCGGGGCCGCGCCAGGTGCTGAGGGCGTCGGCGAGCAGGGTGCGGGCGTTGTCGGGGCGGTCTTCGGACAGTTGGGTCCTGGCTTCGTCGAGGGCGGTGAGGAAGCGGGTCAGGTCGATGTGGTGGGCGGGGAGGCGGAGGGTGTAGCCGTCGTGTTCCCAGGTGAGGGTCCGGTGCCCGGTGCCGCGGCCGGTGGCCTGGTCGAGCCGGCGCCGGATGCGGTGGACGTGGGTGTGGATCTGTTCCTTGGGGGTGGCGGGTGGGGCGGTGCCCCAGACGTCCGTGGTGAGGGCGGTGACGGGGACGTGTCGGCCGTGGTGCAGCAGGAGGGAGGCGAGCAGGGCCTGTTGGCGGAGGGCGGAGGGGGTGACGTCGATGCCGCCGATGGCGAGCCGGAGCGGCCCGAGGAGCCGTGCTTCAAGATCCATCGCGCTGGTCCGTCGTGCCGGAGAGGAGGGTCGCACGAGCGCGTGCCAGGGCAGGTGGCCGGACGCCGTCGGTCCGGTGCCGTCGTTCGAGTTCTTCGCCGAGCAGGCGGGCGGCGCGGCTTTCGACCCCGGCCGCGCACAGGGCGCGGGCCAGGGCGACGACGGTGCTCTCGTCGTCAGGGTGCCGGTCGTGCAGTTCCTGGAGGGCGTGGGTGGCGCGGGAGACGGCTCCGGTCGCGAGCAGCGCGGCGGCCCGGCGTCTGCCGGTGTCCAGGTGGATCTCGGTGAGGGTGCGCCGGGTGGTGCGTACGAACGCGGAGGGCCGGAGGCCGGTGAGGGGTTCGCCGCGCCAGAGGGCCAGTGCCGCGTCGAAGTGGTCGAGGGCGCCGTGGTGGTCGCCCCGGGCCTGGCGGTCCGCGCCGTCGTCCGCGAGGCGCCGGAAGCGGTCGGCGTCGATCTGGCCGGGCGCGATGTGGAAGAGGTAGCTGACGGTTTCCGGGCTGTGCCCCGGGTGGGTGGTCAGACGGACCGGATGCTCGTCGTCCGGTCCGTCGTACGGCGCGAGGGCGCGGCGCAGGTGGTGGATGTGCAGGTGGATCGCGGAGATCGCCGAGGCGGGGGGCGGGCCGGGCCAGACGCGTCCGCGGAGGGCGGCGACGGTGAGGGCCTGTCCCGGGGGGAGGAGCAGGGCGGCGAGGACGGCCCGGCGCTGCGGTGGCCCCAGAGGGACGGGGACGTCGGCGTGGTGGGCGGTCACCGGTCCCAGCAGACCGAAGTGAAGCGTTGCCACGTTCGTGTGCCCCTTTCGGTGCTTCGGTGCTTCGGTGCTTCGGTGCTTCGGTGCTTCGGTGCGCGGACACGGCGCTGCTGTACGCGCTGTCAGGGAAGATAGCAGGGCGTTCAGTGGACGTTAAGTGGCTGTGGATCGCCGCTGGTTGTAGCCTTGGACTTGGCTGCTCGGAGTGGGTGGGTGCAGCGTTCATCGTTCGTTTACAGGCGGCCACCACTCTTGCAGGACAGCGTCCTGAGACTCATGCCTGGTCCGGCACGCTTTCGGCAGGGCCCCGGGGGTGGTAGCCCGGGCGCTCTGCCGTGCCGTATTTCTTCGCCAACTGTGGCCCATGGGGCCTGGTTTGGGCTACCGTCGTTCCGACTCTTCGCATCGCCGTGCACCGGTCGCGGGCTCCCTTACCACGGGCCTGTCCGGAGCGTTCCGCGGTCGTGCGCCGAGGTCGTCCGCTGGACCGGGCATGGTCGAAGGGAGAGTGTGTCGTGCACTCGGAAGTCTGGATGTGGCTTGCCGCCGGGGTGGTGGTGACACTGGCCTTCTTCGGGCTGGTCGCCTATCTCGTACGGGAGTTGAAGTCGACGCGTCGGCTGCCGGCGGTGCTCGCGGCCGTCGCGGTGCTCATCGGGGCGCTGCCGGCGGTGCTCTACGCGCTGTATCACGTCCTGGTGGCGACTCAGTAGAACGCGGCGGCCCCGGGTGGGCGTCGATCCGCCCGGGGCCGCCGCCGCGTTCAGTCCTCCCCCAGATAGGCCTTCCGCACGGACTCGTCGTGCAGAAGCTCCTGCCCGGTGCCGGACAGGACCACGGTGCCGGTCTCCATGACGTGGCCGTGGTCGGCGAGGGAGAGGGCGGCCTGGGCGTTCTGTTCGACCAGGAGGATGGTGGTGCCCTGGGTGCGCAGTTCGCGGATGGTGTCCATGATCTTCTGCATCATGATGGGGGACAGGCCCATGGAGGGTTCGTCCAGCATCAGCAGTCTGGGCCGGGACATCAGGGCGCGGCCCATGGCGAGCATCTGCTGTTCGCCGCCGGAGAGGGTGCCGGAGGCCTGGCGGCTGCGTTCGCCGAGGATGGGGAAGAGCTCGTAGACGCGCCGGATGTCGGCCTCGATGCCGTCCGGGTCCTTGCGCAGGAACGCGCCGAGCTTGAGGTTTTCGGCGATGGTCAGGCGGGGGAAGAGGCGGCGGCCTTCGGGGGAGTGGGCCAGGCCGCGCTCGACGATCTTGTGGGCGGGGACGCCGATGAGTGGCGCGCCGTTGAAGGTGATCTTTCCGGTGAGGGGTTTGAGGAGGCCGGAGAGGGTGCGCAGGGTGGTGGTCTTGCCGGCGCCGTTGGTGCCGATGAGGGTGACGACCTGGCCGGCCTCGACGGTGAAGGAGATGCCTTTGACGGCTTCGATCTTGCCGTAGGCGACGCGCAGGTCCTCGACCTGGAGAAGCGGGGGCGTGGTCATCGGGCGTCTCCTTCCGGGGTGTGGTTCCCGGGTGGGGAGTCGCCCGGTGGGCGGTCCTCGGGCGGGCGGTCGGCGCGGGGAGCGTCCTCCGGGGCGGCGGCGCGGGGGGTGTCCTCCTGGACGGCGGGGCCGTGGCCGGCGGCGCGGGCCTGTTCCTCCGCGGCCCGTACCTCGGCGGCCTCTTCGGCGCCGGGTGCGTCCTCGAAGGGCGTACCGAGGTAGGCGGCGACGACGCGTTCGTCGGCCTGGACGGCCTCGGAGCTGCCTTCGACGAGTTTCTCGCCCTGGACGAGGACGGCGACGCGGTCGCAGAGGTTGAAGATGAAGCGCATGTCGTGCTCGATGACGAGGACGGCGGTGCCCTGGTCGCGGATGGCGAGGACGAGGTCGCGGGTGGCGCGGGTCTCCTGGGGGTTCATGCCGGCGGTGGGTTCGTCGAGGAGGAGCAGGCCGGGGTCGCTGGCGAGGGCGCGGGCGATCTCCAGCTTGCGCTGTTCGCCGTAGGGCAGATTGCGGGCGAGGTGGTCGCGTTTGGCGGCGAGGCCGGTGAACTCCAGGAGCTGCATGGCGCGTTCCTCGGAGGAGCGTTCGGCCTTGCGGAAGCCGGGGCCGCGCAGGAGGGCGGACCAGAGCCCTTCCTTGGTACGGGTGTGGCGGCCGACGAGGGTGTTCTCCAGGACGGTCATGTTGGCGAAGAGACGGATGTTCTGGAAGGTGCGGGCGACACCGGCCTTGGTGACGAGGTGGGGTTTGCGGGAGAGGCGGGTGCCTCGGTAGCTGACGGTGCCTTCGGTGGGGATGTAGAGGCCGGTGAGGCAGTTGAAGAAGGTGGTCTTTCCGGCGCCGTTGGGGCCGATGAGGCCGACGATCTCGCCGGCCCGGACGGTCAGGTCGACGCCGCGTACGGCGGTCAGACCGCCGAAGCGCATGGTGACGCCGGCGGCTTCGAGGACGGTGTCGGCGGTACCGGTGGATGCCGTGGGTGTGGTCATGGTCTCGTCACGCCTTCGCCTGGTTGCCGCCGCCGAGGGCCTGGTCCCCGGCGGGCAGGCGCGTATCGGGTACGTCGAGCTGGCCGGTCTCGTGGAATTCGAGCTGTTTCCTGCGGTCGGGGATCAGGCCCTCGGGGCGGAAGCGCATGAGCAGGACGAGGGCGAGGCCGAACAGGAACAGCTGGTAGTCCTGGAGGAAGTCGAGTTTGGCGGGGATCAGGAAGAGCAGGGCCGCGCCGACGAGGGGGCCGCTGAGGGTGCCCATGCCGCCGAGGATGACGGCGGCGAGCAGGAACGCGGAGTTGGGCGGGGTGGGGCCGGCGAACTGGAACTGCTCGGGGGTGGCGGTGGTGACGACGTGGACGTGCACGGTGCCGGCGAATCCGGCGAGGGCGGCGCCGAGGGCGAAGGCGAGCAGGCGCAGCCGGAAGCTGTTGACGCCCATGGCGACGGCGGCGGTCTCGTCCTCCCGGATGGCGATCCAGGCGCGGCCGATGCGGGAGGCGGCGGCCCGGCGGAAGACCAGCACGACGACGGCGGTCACGAGGATCATCAGGAGGTAGTAGTTGCCGTAGGTGGCGATGGTGAAGCCGAGGATCTGGTGGGGTTCGCCGAAGTTGAAGCCGAAGATCTCCAGGTTGGGGATGTTCGGGATGCCCATGGCGCCGTTGGTGACGTCGGGGCCGGTGGTGCCGTTGAGGTTGAGCATGGCGATACGGAAGATCTCGCCGAAGCCGAGGGTGACGATGGCGAGGTAGTCGCCGCGCAGGCGCAGGGTGGGGGCGCCGATCAGCACGCCGAAGGCGAGCGAGGCGGCGGCGCCGGTCAGCAGGGCGGCCCAGAACGGGAAGTGGAGTCCGAGGGCCGATTCGGGGCTGCCGGAGACGAGGGCGGCCGCGTAGGCGCCGACGCCGAGGAAGGCCACGTAGCCGAGGTCGAGCAGGCCGGCGAGGCCGACGACGACGTTCAGGCCGAGCGCGACGGTGGCGAAGATCAGGATGTTGGCGCCGATGATCGTGTACTGGTCGGTGTCCTGGGTGAACGGGAAGCAGGCCGCGGCGACGAAGGCCGCGGCGAGCGCGACGCCGCGGTGCCGGGCGGTGATCTCCGTGAGGCGGCGGACGAGTCCGGCGCGGAGCAGGGCGGGCGTGGCGAGCGCGACGAAGATCAGGTAGCCGACGAAGGGCGCGCCGTCCTCCGCGTCGATGCCGTACGTGAAGACGTACAGCCCGGCGCCGAAGGCCGCGGCGATGACCAGGATCTCGCCCCAGGAGGGCAGCGGCCGTGCGGGTTCGCGCGGCGGTACGGAGGCCAGGGCGTCCGTGAAGCGCTGCCAGGCGCCGGGGGCCGGGGCGGTCTCCCAGCCTGCCGGGACGGGGCGGTCGGCGGGCAGGCCGAGGGCGCCGAGGAACGTGGCGAGCGCGGCGGCGCCCGCGATGTAGCCGCCGGCTTCTAGGTTGACCAGGCCGCCGAGCTGGACGGCGATGGCGCCGAGGGTGAACCAGGTGGCGGCCAGAGTGGCGAGGGACGCGAACAGGACGGGGGAGGTGCGGCCGGCCGGGGTGAGCCGGCCGAGGCCGCGGACGCCGAGGCCGGAGAGGGCGAAGAGGAGGGTGAGGACGCCGCCGGCGAAGGTGATCAGTTGCAGGCCGGCCGGGGAGCCGTAGTAGGTGAGGTCGCCGGGGAAGTCGCTGCTCCAGGTCCAGGGCAGGGCGGTGGAGGCGGCGGTGGCGAGGGCGGCGGCCGCGGTGCCGAGGAGGGCGCCGCGTTCGGGGAGACGGAAGACGCCCGGGGGGCGCCGCGTCGCGGTCCCGGCCGTCTTCCCGGGGCCGTTGCCGCCGTTGGCGGGTGTGGTGGTGGTCATCGCTATCACGCCCGATCCGCGACGCGTTCGCCGAGCAGGCCCTGTGGCCTGAGCAGGAGGACGAGGATGAGGAGGACGAAGGCCCAGACGTCCTTCCAGGCGCCGCCGCCGAACTGCTGCATGCCGGGTATGTCCTCGACGTAGCCGGTGGCGAGCGCTTCGGCGACGCCGAGGACGAGGCCGCCGAGCATGGCGCCGTAGATGTTGCCGATGCCGCCGAGGACGGCCGCGGTGAAGGCCTTGAGGCCGAGGATGAAGCCCATCCGGAACTGCACCTCGCCGGTGCGCAGCCCGTAGGCGACGGCGGCGATGCCCGCGAAGACCGCGCCGATGGCGAAGGCCAGCACGATGATCCGGTCGGTGTTGATGCCCATGAGCTTGGCGGTGTCCGGGTCCTGGGCGGTGGCCTGCATGGCGCGGCCGCTGCGGGTGCGGGCGACGAAGAAGCCGAGGGCGATCATGCAGACCGGGGCGGCGACGATCACGAAGATGTCGCCGCGCTGGACGGTGGCGCCCAGGATCTCGAAGGAGTCCCCTTTGAACTGCGGGAAGACCCGGGCCTTGTTGCCCTCGGGGTACCACATCCAGACGGCCTGCTGGAGGGCGATGGACAGGCCGATGGCGGTGATCAGGGGCGCGAGGCGGGGCGCGCCGCGCAGCGGCCGGTAGGCGAAACGTTCCGCTGCCACGCCGACGACACCGGAGACGAGGACGGCCCCGAGGAGCATCAGGGGCAGCGCGAGGAGGAGGGACGTGCCGGACGGCATGACGAGGTAGACGGTGAGCGCGCCGAAGCCGCCGACCATGAAGATCTCGCCGTGCGCGAAGTTGATGAGCTGGACGATGCCGTAGACCATCGTGTAGCCGATCGCGATGAGTCCGTACATCGCGCCGAGGATGAGTCCGTTGGCCAGCTGTTGCGGCAGTTCGTTCACCGCAGGGCCTCCGAGGGGTGGGAAGACGGTACGGGCGGTGGCGGCAAGCCCGTGTGCCTGAGGGCTGCGCCGGAGGGCGTTCGTGGCGTCCTGGCGCGGCCCGGGGGCACTGGCCGGTGGGGTGGAGCGGCGGGGTCCGGCGGCCCCGGGACCGCGGACGGTCCGGGCCCGCCGGCCTCGGCGGTACGGGACGGCCGGCCCTGTCGGTACGGGCCGGCCCGGCCGGGTCAGCTCTTGCCGGCCTTGTCGAACTTCTTGAACTCGGCGCTGAAGCGGGCGACCCACTTGCCCTGGTCGACCTGGTAGGCGGTGATCATGGTGTTGGTGGTGTCGCCGTACTTGTCGAAGGAGACGTGGCCGGTGACGCCGTCGAAGGAGACCTGGTTCATGGCGTCGACGACCTTCTTGCGCGCGTCCGCGGGCAGCTTGCCGCCGTTGTCGCCGACGACCTTCTTGACGGCCTGGATCAGGGCCCAGGTGGCGTCGTAGGTGGAGCCGCCGTACGCCTCGTAGCGGTCCTTGTAGCCGGCGGCCTGGTAGTCCTCGATGAACTTCTTCGCGGAAGCGAGCTCTTCGACGGGCTTGCCGACGGAGGAGGCGTAGTCGCCCTGCGCCTTCTTGTTGAGCTTGATGTAGTCGGCGCTGTACATGCCGTCGCCGCCCATCAGGGGCACGGTGACGCCGCCGTCCTTGAGCTGCTGGCTCAGCGGTCCGGACGCGGGGTACTCGCCGCCGTAGAAGACGACGTCCGGCTTGGCCGCCTTGACCTTGGCGACGACGGCCTTGAAGTCGCGGTCCTCCGGGTTGACGTGCTCGGAGCCGACGATCTTGCCGCCCAGCTTGGTGAACTGGGTGCGGAAGGAGGCGGCGAGGCCGGCGCCGTAGGTCTTCTGGTCGTCGATCACGTACGCGTTCTTGAACTTGGCCTTCTCCCAGGCGAACTGGCCGTCGAAGGCGCCCTGCACCTCGTCGGTGGTGGCCGTGCGGAAGTAGGTGGAGAACTGCCGCACGCGCTTGTTCTGCTTCCAGTCCTTGCCCTGGGTGAGGTCCGGGGTGGTGTTGGCGGGGGAGATCAGCGCCACGCCGTTCTGCTGGGCGACCTGCTGCATGGACTGGGCGACGCTGGAGTTCAGCGGGCCGACGATGCCCAGGACGTCCTTGTCGCCGGCCAGCTTGGTGGCGTTCTGCTGGCCGACGTTGGCCTGCGCCTTGTCGTCGAGCGGTTCGAGCTTGAACTCGACGCCCTTGACCTCGCCGGCCTTGTTGGCGTTGTCGACGGCGAGCTGGGCGGAGTTGCGGATACCGAGGCCGAGGGCGGAGAGTTCGCCGGTGATCGGGGCGTCGAGTCCGATGGTCACGGACGTCTTGGACCCCTCGCCGCCCTTCTTGTCGTCGCCGCGGGAACCGCATGCGGAGAGCGTGAGGGCGCCTGCGGTGACCGTGGTGGTGAGTATGAGCAAGGAACGGTGACGCACGATCAGTCCTTTCCCTGGCGCGGTCGGGCGCGTCGCACGACCGTTTCGCGCGCCGGGCTGTACGGGTGGTACAGGGTCCGTGCTCACAACGCGCGCCCGGCGGCGCGGTGACTGGCGGTGACTCTAGAGCGGTGCCCGGCGACCTGACAGCGGCGCTGACCGGGATGTGACGCTCTTGTTATGACCGTCGATGAGCGTTTTGCCCTCATGCTCCTTACATTCGGCGCGGACGCCGAGCGGAGCGTGAACTGGCACTTCCCGCAGGGGATTTGAGGCTGATCATGGTCCGGACGTCCGCATATCGGATGGGGCGCGCGGGGCGGGGGAGGGGCCGGTGCAGCGGAGGGGGCCCGGCGGCGGTGGCGCCCTCCGCGTGCGCTACGGAGCGTTACGGTGCGCGGGGGCGTACGGCGTGGCGCGCACGACGGGGCTCAGGCGCCCGGGGGCGTACGGCGGCGGCTCCGCTCCCTCTTCGGGAACGGGGCCGCCGGGACGCCGTGGGTGCCGCGCGGAGCACGGCAGTGCTGTCAGGGGATCAGCCGCGGTGGTACACCGACGCGTCCACGTCGCGCAGCATGCAGGTCAGCCGGGCGCTGCAGACGCGCTTGCCGTCCTCGTCGGTGATCGCGATCTCGTACGTGGCGGACGAGCGGCCGCGGTGCAGCGGGGTGGCGACGCCGGTGACCAGGCCGGAGCGGGCGCCGCGGTGGTGGGTGCAGTTCAGGTCGACGCCGACCGCCAGCTTGGTGGGGCCGCCGTGCAGCATCGCGCCCACCGAGCCGAGGGTCTCGGCGAGCACCGCGGAGGCGCCGCCGTGCAGCAGCCCGTACGGCTGGGTGTTGCCCTCGACCGGCATGGTGCCGACGATCCGCTCCGGCGCGGCCTCCAGGACCTGCACGCTCATCCGCGTACCGAGGTGACCGGCGGAGAACAGTGCGGCGAGGTCCAGGCCGAGACCGGCCCACTGGTCGATGATCTCCTGCGGAAACGTGGTCGCGCGCTGCTCGCCCATGTCCTGCGGCTCCGTTCGTGTGCCGGTGGCGGCGGTCGTGGCGCGCCGGAGCGGCGCCGGTCCGACGCCGGTCGTTGAGTCGTGCACGTTCTTATCAGGCCAGGGAGCGGCGGTACGGGCCGGGGCGGCGGCCCGTACCGTACGCGCCGTCCGGCCAGGTCCGTGCCGTCCGGTCAGGTCCGTGCCGTCCGGTCAGGTCTGCGGCGGCACCGGCTCCAGGCGGACCACCAGCGACTTCGAGGCGGGGGTGTTGCTGGTGTCGGCGGTGTGGTCGAGCGGCACCAGGACGTTGGTCTCCGGGTAGTACGCCGCCGCGCAGCCACGCGCCGTCGGGTAGTGGACGACGCGGAAGCCGGGCGCGCGCCGCTCCGTGCCGTCGGTCCACTCGCTGACGAGGTCCGTGTACGAGCCGTCGGCCAGGCCGAGCGCGCGGGCGTCCTCGGGGTTGACCAGGACGACGCGGCGGCCGTTCTTGATGCCGCGGTAGCGGTCGTCGAGGCCGTAGATCGTGGTGTTGTACTGGTCGTGCGAGCGCAGCGTCTGGAGGAGCAGCCGGCCTTCGGGCAGGTGCGGGTACTCCACGGGCGCGGCCGTGAAGTTGGCCTTGCCGGTGGCCGTGGGGAAGCTGCGGCTGTCGCGCGGGGCGTGCGGGAGGGCGAAGCCGCCGGGGCGGGCCACCTTGGCGTTGAAGTCCTCGAAGCCGGGGACGACGCGGGCGATCCGGTCGCGGACCGTGCCGTAGTCCTTCTCGAAGTCCTCCCAGGGCGTGCGGCTGTCCGGCCCGAGGGCGCGGCGCGCGAGGCGGGCCACGATGGCGGGCTCGGAGAGCAGGTGGGGGCTGGCGGGCGCGAGGCGGCCGCGCGAGGCGTGCACCATGCCCATGGAGTCCTCGACGGTCACGAACTGCTCGCCGCCCGCCTGCACGTCGCGCTCGGTGCGGCCCAGGGTGGGCAGGATCAGGGCGCGGGCGCCGGTGACGACGTGCGAGCGGTTGAGCTTGGTGGAGACGTGGACGGTCAGCCGGGCGCGGCGTACGGCGGCCTCGGTGACATCCGTGTCGGGGGTGGCGGAGACGAAGTTGCCGCCCATCGCGAAGAAGACCTTGGCGTCGCCGTCGCGCAGCGCGCGGATGGCCCGTACGACGTCGTAGCCGTGCTCGCGGGGCGGCGCGAAGCCGAACTCCTTCTCCAGGGCGTCCAGGAAGGCCGGTGCGGGGCGTTCGAAGATGCCCATCGTGCGGTCGCCCTGCACGTTGCTGTGGCCGCGCACCGGGCACACGCCCGCGCCGGGGCGGCCGATGTTGCCGCGCAGCAGCAGGAAGTTGACGACTTCCTGGATGGTGGGGACGGAGTGCTTGTGCTGGGTCAGGCCCATCGCCCAGCAGACGATCGTGCGGCGCGACGCCAGAACCATCTCCAGCGCGCGCTCGATCTCCTCGCGGGTCAGGCCTGTGGCGGCGAGCGTGGCGTCCCAGTCGTCGTCTGCGCGGGCGGCCGCGGCGAATTCCTCGAAGCCGTGAGTGTGCTCCTCGACGAACTCGGTGTCGACGGCGCCCTCGGTCTCCAGGATGAGCCGGTTCAGCGTACGGAAGAGGGCCTGGTCGCCGCCGAGGCGCACCTGGAGGAAGAGGTCGGTCAGGGCCGTGCCGCGCCCGGCGAGGCCGCGCGGGCTCTGCGGGTTCTTGAAGCGCTCCAGGCCCGCCTCGGGCAGCGGGTTGATCGAGATGATCTTCGCGCCGCCGGCCTTGGCCTGCTCCAGGGCGGAGAGCATCCGGGGGTGGTTGGTGCCCGGGTTCTGCCCGGCGACGATGATCAGATCGGCCTTGTACAGGTCCTCCAGCAGGACGCTGCCCTTGCCGATGCCGATGGTCTCGGTCAGCGCGGAGCCGGACGACTCGTGGCACATGTTCGAGCAGTCGGGCAGGTTGTTCGTGCCGAATTCGCGGGCGAAGAGCTGGTAGAGGAAGGCGGCCTCGTTGCTCGTACGGCCGGAGGTGTAGAAGACGGCCTCGTCGGGGGAGGTGAGCGCGGTCAGCTCCTCGCCGATGATGTCGAAGGCCCGCTCCCAGGACACCGGTACGTACCGGTCGGCGCCCTCGGCCAGATACATCGGCTGGGTCAGCCGGCCCTGCTGGCCGAGCCAGTAGCCGCTGCGGTCCGCGAGGTCGGAGACCGGGTGGGCGGCGAAGAAGTCGGGGGTGACGCGGCGCAGCGTGGCCTCCTCGGCCACGGCCTTGGCGCCGTTCTCGCAGAACTCGGCCGCGTGCCGGTGCTCGGGCTCGGGCCAGGCGCAGCCGGGGCAGTCGAAGCCGTCCTTCTGGTTGACCCGGAGCAGCGTCAGAGCCGTGCGGCGCACGCCCATCTGCTGCTGGGACACGCGCAGCGCATGGCCGATGGCCGGCAGGCCGACGGCGTAGTGCTCGGGCGGCGTGACCTCGGGCGAGTCCTGGATCGGGTCCGAAGCGGGCGGCTTGCCTGCCATGGCGCTCTCCCTTGAGCCGAGTGGTGTGCTGTTGGGGTACGGCGCCGCCGACACCGCGGGGCGACGATAGGTGCCGTATACAGAATCCTGTCACGGACGGCTGACGGCGGCGCCGCCGCGGTCGTCGCGGCGGGGATTGTCAGTGGGGCGTGGCAGGATCGGGGTGTGGCAGCAAAGGCAGCGAAGAAGAGCGAAGCGACCGGCACCGAAGCGGTGGGGGGCGGCCGTCCCCGGCTGCTCCTGATGGACGGGCATTCCATGGCGTACCGGGCGTTCTTCGCCCTGCCCGTGGAGAATTTCACCACCGCCACCGGGCAACCGACCAATGCGATCTACGGCTTCGCGTCGATGCTCGCGAACACCCTGCGTGACGAGGCACCCACGCACTTCGCGGTGGCCTTCGACGTCTCCCGCAAGACCTGGCGCTCCGAGGAGTTCCCCGACTACAAGGCGAACCGCACCAAGACGCCCGACGAGTTCAAGGGCCAGGTCGAGCTGATCGGCGAGATGCTGGACGCGATGCACGTCAAGCGTTTCGCCGTGGAGGGCTTCGAGGCCGACGACGTCATCGCCACCCTCGCCACCCAGGCCACCGCCCAGGGCTTCGAGGTCTCCATCGTCACCGGTGACCGCGACTCCTTCCAGCTGGTCACCGACGACGTCACGGTGCTGTACCCGACCAAGGGCGTCTCCGAGCTGACCCGCTTCACCCCGGAGAAGGTCCAGGAGAAGTACGGCCTGAGCCCCGCCCAGTACCCGGACTTCGCGGCGCTGCGCGGCGACCCGTCCGACAACCTGCCCGGCATCCCCGGCGTCGGCGAGAAGACCGCCGCGAAGTGGATCAACCAGTTCGGTTCGTTCGCGGAGCTGGTGGAGCGGGCCGAGGAGGTCAAGGGCAAGGCCGGGCAGAATTTCCGCGACCACCTGGAGGCGGTCAAGCTCAACCGCGTCCTGACCGAGATGGTGCGCGACGTGGAGCTGCCCTGCGGCCCCGCCGAGCTGGCGCGCGCGGCGTACGACCGCTCGGCGCTGACCGTCTTCCTGGAGGGCCTGGAGATCCGCAACCAGGGGTTGCGGGAGCGGCTGCTCGCCGCCGACCCGGGCGCGGCGGAGGCCGAGGACACCGGGCCCGCGCCCGCCGAGGTGGAGATCGACGGCACGGTCGCCGGCGCCGGCGAGCTGGCCCCCTGGCTGGCCGAGCACGGCGGCAAGCTGCTGGGCGTCTCCACGGTCGACACCTGGACGGTGGGCAGCGGCAGCGTCGCCGAGGTCGCCCTGGCCACCGCCGAGGGGCCGGCCGTCTGGTTCGACCCCACCGAGCTGGACGAGGCCGACGAGCGGGCCTTCGCCGCCTGGAGCGCCGACCCGACGCGCCACAAGGTCATGCACAACGTCAAGGGCCTGATGCGGGTCTTCGGCGAGCACGGCTGGAGCATCGAGGGCGTCACGATGGACACCGCCCTCGCCGCCTACCTGGTCAAGCCCGGCCGCCGCTCCTTCGCGCTGGACGCGCTGTCCGTCGAGTACCTGGGCCGCGACCTGGCCCCGGCCGCCGAGAGCGACGGCCAGCTGGCCTTCGGCGCCGACGACCGCGCCCAGGCGGACGCCCTGATGAACCAGGCCCGCACGGTCCTGGACCTCGGCGCCGCCATGACCACCAAGCTCGACGAGGTCGGCGCGGCCGGTCTGCTGCGCGACCTGGAGCTGCCCACCAGCGTGCTGCTGGCCCGGATGGAGCGGGCCGGCATCGCCGCCGACCGCGGCTGGCTGGAGCGCATCGAGCAGCAGTTCGCCGCCGCCGTCCAGCAGGCCGTGCAGGAGGCGCACGCCGCGGCGGGCCACGAGTTCAACCTCGGCTCGCCCAAGCAGCTCCAGGAAGTCCTCTTCGGCGAGCTGGGCCTGCCCAAGACCAAGAAGACCAAGACCGGTTACACCACCGACGCCGACGCCCTGGCCTGGCTCGCCGCGCAGACCGAGAACGAACTCCCCGTGATCATGCTGCGCCACCGGGAGCAGTCCAAGCTGCGCACCACGGTCGAGGGTCTGATCAAGACGATCGCGGCGGACGGCCGCATCCACACCACCTTCAACCAGACCGTCGCCGCCACCGGCCGCCTCTCCTCCACCGAGCCGAACCTGCAGAACATCCCGGTCCGCACCGACGAGGGCCGCGCGATCCGCCGCGGCTTCGTCGTCGGCGAGGGGTACGAATCCCTGCTGACCGCCGACTACAGCCAGATCGAGCTGCGCGTGATGGCCCACCTCTCCGAGGACGCGGGCCTGATCGAGGCGTTCACCTCCGGCGAGGACCTGCACACCACCGTCGCCTCCCAGGTCTTCTCGGTCGCCAAGACCGAGGTGGACCCGGAGATGCGCCGCAAGATCAAGGCGATGTCCTACGGCCTGGCGTACGGCCTGTCGGCGTTCGGCCTCTCCCAGCAGCTCGGCATCCAGCCCGACGAGGCCCGCCGCCTGATGGACACCTTCTTCGAGCGGTTCGGCGGAGTGCGCGACTACCTCCAGGACGTCGTCGACAAGGCCCGCGCCACCGGCTACACCGAGACGATCATGGGCCGCCGCCGCTACCTCCCCGACCTGAACAGCGACAACCGCCAGCGCCGCGAGATGGCCGAGCGGATGGCGCTGAACGCCCCCATCCAGGGCACCGCCGCCGACATCGTCAAGGTGGCCATGCTGCGGGTCGACGAGGCGATGCGGGCGGCCGGTCTCACCTCCCGGATGCTGCTCCAGGTGCACGACGAAATCGTGGTCGAGGTGGCGCCCGGCGAGCGCAAGCAGGTCGAGGAGCTGGTGCGGCGCGAGATGGCGGGCGCCGTGGAGCTGCGCGCCCCGCTGGACGTGTCGGTCGGCTCCGGCGGGGACTGGGAGTCGGCGGCGCACTGAGCCGTGTGACGAGTGGTGCACTGAGCCGTGTGCCGGAGGGGAGGCGCCGCGCGTACGGACGGGGGTGCGGCGCCTCTGCCGTCCGGCCGCGCGTGCGGCGCCTCCGCCTTCTGGCCGCTCGGGTGATGCCGCTGCCTCCCGGCCGCTTGCGCGGCGCCCTCGCCTCCCGGCCGCGCGGACGGCCGTTTACGGCCGCGCGCCGGAGCGGTCGTACGCGACTGTGCCGTCGGCCCGGCGCGTGCGGCGGTGCAGCAGCCGTACCGCCACCGCGTACAGCGGCAGCCCGAGGGCGAGCCCCGCTCCCGCGCCGAAGAGCACGGTCGGCACGTAGTCGAACCAGGTCACGGCCAGCTCCCCGAACTGGGCGCGGGCCCGCAGCGTACGGTGCACACCGCCGCCGACCAGGCACAGCGCGACCAGGGCCACGCCGAGCAGCCGCCGCCCTCCGGTCAGTACCGGCAGCCCGGCCGGAGCGGGGGTCTTTGGCGCCTGCCGCAGTGCGGTCCACAGGAACCAGCCGATCAGGGCCAGGGCCAGCGCCGACGTGCCGTACTGGACGTACGTGCAGAGCGGGAAGCCCCCGACGACCTCGTTGAGGACGGGCACCAGCCGGGTGCCCCAGCGGCCCGGATGTGTGAACGCGTCCCAGACGATGTGGGTCAGCGCGCCCAGCACCGCCGAGACGTAGAACCACACGGTGAACGCCGCGAGCGGCCTGCCGCCCGCCGGCCAAGGGCGGCCGCGCACCACCGCGTACACCCCGCCGCGCCAGGCCTCCGGCAGCAGTGCCACCAGCGGTTCGCGCAGCAGCAGCCAGCCGCCCACGAGCAGCGCGGTGACCAGCACGTCCACCGTGAGCATGCCCGGCAGCCCGTGCGTGACGTCGCCGAAGAGCATGGCACCGGGCACCACGGAGTCCGCGTAGTAGGTCAGGTCCGGCGCGAACGATCCGGCGACGAGAGCCGAGGCGACCAGCGGCCCGCGCGCCGTCCCGGTCCGCCGCAGGGCCGGGAGCACCGCGGCGGCATGGCTGAGTGTGAACGGCATGACTCTCTCCCTGATCGTTTAAGATCAGTATGTCTGGCGTTGAGAGCAGTAGATGCTCGCCGGAAGTTGTCGTAGTGTCACGTGAGTTGGGAGCGCCGGGGAGCGCATCACGGCGCCGTGCGCGCGGTGGATCAACGCGGAGGGGACGGGCAGCAGATGGCAGCCACATTCGGGCGGCGGCTCCGCAAAGGAGCGGCCTCGACGGCGGTGGCGGCGCTCGCGCTGGCCGCCCTGACCGCGTCCCAGGCGCCGGGCGCGGCCGAGGCCAGGACCGGGAACACCAACGGGGAGCCCACCGCGCCGTCGGGCGACACACCCATCGACGGCGGCTCGCCCTACTTCACCGACCTGCCGCCCCTGAACAGCCCGGTCAAGCCCGGGGGTACGCCCGGCACCGGCGGCCCGGCCGCCACCGGACCGGCCGAGGCCGGCATCCCCGCCACCGTCCTGGACGCGTACAAGAAGGCCGAGGCCCGCGTCGCCCAGTCCGACCCCGGCTGCCGGCTGCCCTGGCAACTGCTCGCCGCCATCGGCAAGGTGGAATCCGGCCACGCCCGCGGCGGCGCCGTGGACGACGAGGGCACCACCATCCAGCGCATCACCGGCCCGCAACTCAACGGCAACGGCTTCGCGAAGATCACCGACACCGACCACGGCGTCTTCGACGGCGACACCACGCACGACCGCGCGGTCGGCCCGATGCAGTTCATCCCCTCGACCTGGTCCACGGGCGGCCCCGACGGCACCGGCTGGGGCGCCGACGGCAACGGCGACGGCAAGAAGGACCCCAACAACATCTACGACGCCGCCCTCGGCGCCGGCCGCTACCTCTGCGCCAACAACCGGGATCTGTCCGTGCAGGGCGATCTGGACAAGGCGATCCTCGGCTACAACCCGTCGAGGGAGTACCTGAACACGGTCCTGTCCTGGGTCGCCTTCTACCGCAAGGGCACCCACGAGGTCCCCGACGGCAAGGGCCTGCTGCCGGTGCACCGCGGTGGCACGGGCAGCGGCCGGGACGTCGCCGCGGGCGCCGGGCCCACTCCGGGCCGTACGACGTTCCCCGGCCCCCGGACCGGCACCGGACACGGCGACGGCGGCAAGGACACCGGCGGCAAGACCACCGAGCCCGGCCCCGGCGGCAGCAAGCCGGGCGGCGGCACGCCGGGCGGCGGCAAGCCGACGACCCCGCCCACCGGCCCCGGCCCTGCCAAGCCCGACCCCACCAAGCCGCCGACCACCCCGCCCACCAAGCCGCCGACCAAGCCCGCGCCGGTCACCGCACTGGAGCGGCTCGGCGCCAAGGACCTCACGGCCACCGCGGGCGAGGACTTCGCCGAGCCGGTACGCGTACGGGCGAAGAACGCCGACGGCAAGCGGGTCGCGGGCGTACCGGTCGACTTCCGTGTCGTCGGCGAGACCGGCGCCCGTTTCGCGGGCAAGACCGACCACGCCACCGTCCTGACCGGCGCCGACGGCATCGCCACCGCGCCGAAGCTCAGCGCGGGCGACCGGGCCGGCAGCTTCACCGTCCGGGCGACCGCGGTGGGCCGCCAGGTGCCGCCGACCGACGTCCGCGCCACCGTCAAGGCCGAGCCCGCGCCCGAGCCCAAGGCCGACGCGCTGGCCCGCACCTCCGACAAGGAGCTGACGGCCAAGGCCGGCACGTCCTTCGCCGAGGGCGCCGTCGAGGTCAAGGCCACCTACCAGGGCAAGATCGCGGCGGGTGTCGCGGTGACCGCGACCATGGTCACCGACGACCCGAAGCAGCCCGTGGAGAACGACGAAGGGCCGTACTTCGCGGGTGGCGGCACGGGTGCGACCACTGGTGGTGCTGCCGGTGCTGCCGGTGCGGGCAAGGACTCCGGCACGGATGCGGGCAAGGCCAAGGCCGACGGCAAGGACAAGGCCGAGGACAAGCCGGTCCGCAGCCTCACCCTCAAGACCGGCGCCGACGGCCTGCTCAAGCTGCCGGAGATCCGCACCGACGGGCGGGCCGGCACCTTCCTGCTGCGCCTGACCACCGCCGACGGCGCGGTCCTGACCGTGAAGCTGACCGTCACGCCGTAACGGCCGCGCGTACGCCGAAGCCACTGCCACCGCCGTCCCGCTCCCACCGAGCCGGACGGCGGTGGCATTCGCGGTCCCGGGAGGCGGCCGTGGTGCAACGTGTTCTCATCTGCGCCGCCCGTTGCTACGGTGCCCCAGCCCTGATGCCCTGACGCCTTGGCGACGACCCGTTGACGCCCTGACAGCTCAAGGGAGGCCGACCATGCGCGCACTGACAGCCGTCGCGATCGGACTGGCCGCGGCCTTCGCCCTCGTCCTCGCCGTCACCGCGGCCGGTGTGCCCAGCGGCGAGACCTCACCCGAACCGCTGCGCACCACGGTCCCCGCACACCCCTGAGAGGGAGGGCGCCACCGCCATGCGACGCAAAGCCAGCCTGGTCCTGCTCGCCTTCGCCGTCTTCTTCGCCACGCTGTCCCCGCTGCTGCGCTGGTACGCCTTCCCCCGGCTCGCCAAGATCCCGCCGAACCAGTACCAGGACATGGTCCTGGAGGCGAAACCCGCCACCCTCCTCGACTACGGCACGATGCGGGCCCGCCAGGTCCCCAAGGTCTCCATCGTCCAGACCCTCAAGGGCAACGTCGAGGAGTCCGAACGCATCGAGCGGACCGCCGGCCGCGACGTCGTGGTCTGGGACGCCCTCTCCCACGTCGTGGGCCCCGACGGCAAGATGGTCTCCCAGATCCCCGAGCGCTACATCTTCGACGCCCACACCCAGGAACCCGTGCACGCCACCGGGGAAATGGTCGACGGCGATCCCGTACGGCGCACCGGCATCGAGTTCAAGTGGCCCTTCCTCACGGAGCCGCGCGACTACGACTATTTCGACGCGCAGACCCGTACCTCCGCCCCCATCCACTACCGGGGCACCCGCACCTTCCGTGGCCTGGACGTGTACTACTTCGAGCAGACCATCCCCTGGACCAAGGTCCCGCTCCCGAAGAAGATGCCGGTCCAGGGCATCACCCCGCAGGCCGTCGAGAAGGCCGGCACCAGCCGCTGGTACAGCACCAAGCGGATGTTCTGGGTGGATCCGGTCACCGGCGCGCCCGTCAACGGGGAAGAACTCCACCGCGAGGAGCTGCGCGGCGGCAGCCTCGTCCCCGGCGGCGGCAAGGTCACCGCCTTCTCCGGACACGTCAAGATGCGGCCGGACTACGTGGCGGCCACCGTCGACCTCGTGACCTCGCAGCGCCGGCTCGTCCTGCTCCTCACCAGCTACCTGCCCTGGGGTTTCCTCGGCCTCGGCGCCGCGCTCCTCACCCTGAGCCTCGTACTGGAGGCACGCGGCCGCCGCCCGGACCGGGGGCGCCCGGAGCCGGAGCGTGCCGAGCCCGTCAGCTCCGCGTGATACCGAGCCCGTCAGCTCTGCTGAACCGAGGGGGCCGGCTCTGCTGGCACCGAGCGGGTCAGCTCCGCTTGAACCGAGCGGGTCAGCTCCGCTTGAGGCGCGCCGTCGTGTACCGGGTCGGCTGGGCGCCCGACGGGTCCTCGGGCCAGGGGTGCTTCGGGTACCGGCCGCGCAACTCAGCCCGTACGGACCGGTAACCGTCCTTCCAGAAGGACGCCAGATCGGCCGTGACGGCCGCCGGACGTCCGGCGGGGGACAGCAGGTGTACGAGGACGGGGACGCGGCCGCCCGCAACCCGGGGAGACTCCTGCCAGCCGAACAGTTCCTGGAGCTTGACGGCCAGCACGGGCTGCTCGCCGCCGTAGTCCACCCGGATCCGCGACCCGCTCGGCACCTCGATGCGCTCCGGCGCCAGCTCGTCGAACCGGACCGCCGCCCCGCTCGCCCACGGCAGCAGCCGCGCCAGCGCCTGGCCCGCGTCGATCCGCTCCAGGTCGGCGCGCCGCCGTGCCCGGCCCAGCTCCACGCCGAGCCAGGCGTCGAGCTGGTTCAGGAGCGCCTCGTCCGAGACGTCGGGCCAGTCGCCGTCCAGTACCCGGTGCAGGAAGGCCATCCGCTGCCGCAGCGACCGGGCGCCGTCGGTCCAGCGCAGCAGGCCGAGGCCGTCCCCGCGCAGCCCGTCCCCGCGCAGACCGTCCTCCAGGGCCTCCCGGACGAGGGCGGGGGCCGGGGAGCGCAGTGGGCGGGCCACCAGTTCGACGGCGCCGAGCCGTTCGACGGAACGGGCCACCACGTCCCCGTCGGCCCAGCGGACCTCCTCGCCCGACGCGTACAGCGCTCCGGCCGCAGCGCGCGCGGTGTCCTCGTCGATCACGGCCGCCAGCCGGACCCGCGCGGACGCCGCCGCCACGGGCCGGTCGGCGACCGCCACGGCCAGCCACGGCGCGCTGCGCAGCCGTGAACCGTCCGTCAGCTCGGCTCCGGTCCCCGACGCCATCAGGAACGCGCCCGCGCCCCGGGCCCGCGCCACCCGCTCGGGGAACGCGAGGGCGGCCACCAGCCCGGCGGCCGCGTCGTCACCTTCACCGGCACCGGCGTCCGTACCAGCCCCCGTACTGGCCTTTGTACCCGCACCGGCCCTTGCGCCGGCACCGTTGGCGGAACGGTCCGGGCCGGCCTCCGGCGCCGCGTCCGTGCGCTCTTCGGGCCGCTTCCGCGAGCCGGTAGTCACCGCCGAGGCCAGCCGGCGGGCCTCCTGGCGCCAGCGGGCACCGTACGCGTCCTGCCCCCGCCGGGCCGTACGCCACGCGGCCGCCAGATCGTCCCCGTACTCGCGCGGCGGCTCCTCGCTCAGCAGCGCGACCACCTCGGCGGCACGGCGCTCACCGATCTGGTGTGCGCCGTCCAGCAGCGCGCGCGCCAGGCGCGGGTGCAGGCCGAGCCGGGACATCCGTACGCCCCGGTCCGTGACCCGGCCGTCCGCACCCACCGCGCCGATCGCCGTCAGCACCTCGCGCGCGGCGGCCAGCGCACCGGCGGGCGGCGCGTCGAGCAGGGCCAGGCCCGCCACGTCCGGATCACCCCAGCAGGCGGCCTGCAACGCGAACGCGGTGAGGTCCGCGACCTTGATCTCCGGCGCCGGGAAGCGCGGCAGCCGCCCGTCCTCGCCCTCGGACCAGCAGCGGTAGACCGTTCCCGGCGCCTCCCGCCCGGCCCGCCCCGCACGCTGCCGCGCCGACGCCTGGGAGGCCCGTACGGTCGTCAGCGCGCTCAGTCCCCGCGCATGATCGGTACGGGGTTCCCGCGCCAGTCCGCAGTCCACGACCACCCGCACACCCGGCACCGTCAGGCTCGACTCGGCCACCGAGGTCGCCAGCACCACCCGGCGCCGGTCGGCGTCCCCGGCCAGCACCGCGTCCTGGACGGCGGCCGGCGCCCGCCCGTGCACCTGCAACACCTCGGTACCGGCGTCCGCGACCTCACCCAACTGCCCCGCCACCCGCGCGATCTCGCCGACCCCCGGCAGGAAACACAGCACGTCCCCCGACTGCTCGCGCAGCGCCCGCCGCACCGTCGCCGCGACGTGCCCGAGCAGCGCCGGATCGACCCGCATACCGTGCGCGGGCCGCACCGGCCGCTCCGGCGGCGCCCAGACGACCTCCACGGGATGGGACACTCCGGCGGCCTCGACCACCGGGGCTGCGCCTTCCGCGCCGCTCGCGGTGCCGTCGCCACTGCCCAGCAGACGGGCCCAGCCCGCCGCGTCCGTCGTCGCCGAGGCCGCGATCAGCCGCAGCTCCGGGCGCAGCGTCGCCCGTACGTCCAGGAGGAAGGCGGCGGCGGTGTCGGCGTCCAGATGCCGCTCGTGACACTCGTCGAGCAGCACGGCGTCGACGCCCGACAGCTCGGGGTCCCGCTGCAACCGTTGCAGCAGCACACCGGTGGTCACGACCTCGACGACCGTACGGGGCCCGGCCCGGCGCTCGCCGCGCACGGTGAAGCCGACCCGGTCGCCCACCTGCTCACCCAGCAGCCAGGCCATCCGCCGGGCGGCGGCACGGGCCGCGATCCGGCGCGGCTCGGCGACGAGCACGCGGCGGGGGGCGTGCGCAGCGGTTCCCGAACCGTTCTGACTGGTCAGGCCGGCCAGCGCCAGCGGCACCAGGGTCGTCTTGCCGGTGCCCGGGGGCGCGCAGAGCACCGCCGCGCCGTGCCCGGCCAGCGCTTGCTCCAGGGCGGGCAGGGCGGTCCGTACGGGCAACTGGGCGAGGGCGTCGTGGCGGATCACGCCACCAGTTTCCCGGAACGGTCGGGGCGGGGTGGTGCGGGGCGTTGCCGGACCGTTCCTTCAGACCACGGCCCGGACCGTTCCTTCAGTCCGCGACGCAGACCCGTTTCTTCCGTCCGCGACGCAGACCGTTCCTTCAGTCCGCGACGCAGACGATCTCAGCCCGCGACGCAGGCCACCGCAGCCCGCGACGCAGGCCACCTCGGGCCCTGACGCAGGCCGCCTCCGCCCGCGGCCAGAGCCACCTCAGTCCGCGACGCACACGAAGATCGCCGTGCCGGGGATCAGGTTCCCGCGCAGCGGCGACCAGCCGCCCCATTCCTGGGTGTTCCACTCCGGCCACTCCGGCTCGACCAGGTCCACCAGCCGGAAGCCCGCGGCAGCCACGTCCCGCACCCGGTCGCCCAGCGTCCGGTGGTGCTCCACGTACACCGCCCGGCCCGTCTCGTCCTGTTCGACGTAGGGCGTGCGGTCGAAGTAGGACGCGCCGACGCTCAGGCCCTCCGGGCCCGGCTCGTCGGGGAAGGCCCAGCGGATCGGGTGGGTCACCGAGAACACCCAGCGACCACCCGGCCGCAGCACCCGCCGTACCTCCCGCAGCACGCGCACCGGGTCGGCGACGAAGGGGATCGCCCCGTAGGCGGAGCACGCGAGGTCGAAGGAGGCGTCACGGAAGGGCAGCGCGCCCGCGTCCGCCTCGACCAGTCCGACCTGCGCCGACACGCCCGGGGCCGGGCCCGGGCCGGTGGGCTCCGCCGGTTCGGCGGTGGGCTCCGCCCCCGTACCGATCCGCAGCGCGTGCTGGAGCTGCCGGTGCGAGAGGTCGAGGGCCACCGGGTGGGCGCCCTGCGCCGCCAGCCAGCGGGAACACTGGGCCGCACCCGCCCCGATCTCCAGGACGCGCCGTCCCTTCAGCTCGGTCGCGGGCCCCAGGAGCCCGGCCTCCGCCTCGTCCAGCCCCTCGGGGCCCCAGACGAACCGGTCGTCCCCCAGGAACGCACCGTGATCGTTCTGGTACTCGTCCGCATTGCGGTCCCACCAGCCGCGGCTGGCCCGGCTGCTCTCCGTGTCCGAGGCGGCACGTCGTGTCGCCTCCGGTTCGTACTCTTGGATCATTGCGCCCGTCGTCGTACTCTTCGCTGAGCTTGTGGCTGCCGGTGGCCCAGAGGCCCGCACGGCCTCGCGGAACATGGCGTGTGCCGGTTATGGGGCGTTCCGCCCCGGGTGTGCGTCTTCGCGCATTGACCGTGTCCGGCTGCCCCCGTATGCTACAAGTTGCGCTGCGGGCCTGCGCACCTCAGACGGAGCAGGTCGCGCTCGCATCTGTATGTATGTCCCCTCGGTTTTCGGGACGCTGCCGGTGCTTCGGTTGGTTAGGAGTGCCGGGTTCAGCCGTCCCTGACGCTGTCCGGTCTTATGCAGAAGCGATACAGGCTCTCGGCGTAGCAGTACCTACGACTTCAATGTCCGTACCGGAGCCCTTTCCCACATGACGAGCAGCACCGAGACCACCGCCACCACCCCGCAGGTTGCGGTCAACGACATCGGTAACGAGGAAGCCTTCCTCGCCGCGATCGACGAGACGATCAAGTACTTCAACGACGGCGACATCGTCGACGGCGTCATCGTGAAGGTCGACCGGGACGAGGTCCTGCTCGACATCGGTTACAAGACCGAAGGCGTTATCCCGAGCCGCGAGCTCTCGATCAAGCACGACGTCGACCCCAACGAGGTCGTCGCCGTGGGTGACGAGATCGAGGCCCTTGTTCTCCAGAAGGAGGACAAGGAAGGCCGCCTGATCCTCTCGAAGAAGCGCGCCCAGTACGAGCGTGCCTGGGGCACCATCGAGAAGATCAAGGAAGAGGACGGGATCGTCACCGGTACCGTCATCGAGGTCGTCAAGGGTGGTCTCATCCTCGACATCGGCCTTCGTGGCTTCCTGCCGGCCTCCCTGGTCGAGATGCGCCGCGTGCGCGACCTGCAGCCCTACGTGGGCAAGGAGCTCGAGGCCAAGATCATCGAGCTGGACAAGAACCGCAACAACGTGGTCCTGTCCCGCCGTGCCTGGCTGGAGCAGACCCAGAGCGAGGTCCGTCAGACCTTCCTCACCACCCTCCAGAAGGGTCAGGTGCGCTCCGGCGTCGTCTCCTCCATCGTCAACTTCGGTGCCTTCGTGGACCTGGGTGGCGTGGACGGCCTGGTGCACGTCTCCGAGCTGTCCTGGAAGCACATCGACCACCCCTCCGAGGTCGTCGAGGTCGGCCAGGAGGTCACGGTCGAGGTCCTGGACGTCGACATGGACCGCGAGCGCGTCTCCCTGTCGCTCAAGGCGACCCAGGAAGACCCGTGGCAGCAGTTCGCCCGGACCCACCAGATCGGTCAGGTCGTCCCGGGTAAGGTCACCAAGCTCGTTCCGTTCGGTGCGTTCGTGCGCGTCGACGAGGGCATCGAGGGCCTGGTCCACATCTCCGAGCTGGCCGAGCGCCACGTGGAGATCCCGGAGCAGGTCGTCCAGGTCAACGACGAGATCTTCGTCAAGGTCATCGACATCGACCTGGAGCGTCGCCGGATCTCGCTGTCGCTGAAGCAGGCCAACGAGTCCTTCGGCGCCGACCCGACGGCGGTCGAGTTCGACCCGACCCTGTACGGCATGGCCGCGTCCTACGACGACCAGGGCAACTACATCTACCCCGAGGGCTTCGACCCGGAGACCAACGACTGGCTGGAGGGCTACGAGGCCCAGCGCGAGGCGTGGGAGACCCAGTACGCCGAGGCGCAGCAGCGCTTCGAGCAGCACCAGGCCCAGGTCATCAAGTCGCGCGAGGCCGACGAGCAGGCTGCGGCCGAGGGCGCGGCGGCTCCGGCCGCGGGCGGCTCGGGCAACGCCGGCGGCGGCAACGTCTCCGGTGGCTCGTACTCCTCGGAGTCGGCGGACAACTCCGGCGCCCTGGCGTCGGACGAGGCCCTGGCCGCGCTGCGCGAGAAGCTGGCCGGCGGCCAGAGCTGATCGCGTCCCGGTGCCGGTGAGCGCCGTCGGCAGGAGCCGGTGAGCGCTGACAGGTAGGACATGGAAGGCCCGCTCCCCTTGTGGGGGCGGGCCTTCGTCGTGTTCGGGGCGGAAGGTGTTCGGGGTGGAGGGAGCCCGGGGGCGGGGGTGTCTGGGGCAGGGGTTGTTCTACGGGAGGCGGGGGCTTATCCGACCGGGACGCCCGGGGTGGCGGTCCCGCGTCCGCCCGTGACCGCGTTGTCGCCGGAAATCGTCACTGGACAGTTGGACGCGTTGTAGTTGGTGATGTGGAAGCTGTAGCGGTTCGGGCCCGACGCTCCGCTGAGGTCGGACCGGTTGCCGCGGAAGACCGTGCCGCAGCCCCAGCCCGGCTGCTGGCTGTGCGTCTCGTAACCGTTGTTACGGGTGTGCTTGCCGGTGTTGCCCTCCACCAGGACCTTGTTGCCCTTGATGTCGGCCCACGAGTCGTCGTAGTGGGCGCCGGTCAGCCCGCTGCCGTCGAACGTGTTACCGATGATCTTCGCCCCGGTGGTGCCCTCCTTGATGTCGATGTTCTCGCCACCGACACCGGGCCCGATGGTGTTGCGCAGGATCTGCACGTTGTCGCTCTTGTCCCCGGTCCCGCCCGCGCTGCCCACGTACACCCCCTCGCCCATGCCGCTGCCGTCCCGCCCGGTGTCGTAGATCCGCGAGTCCTTGATGACGCCGTCCTTGCTGGACTTGCGGAAGTGCACCCCCTCCATGTCCAGGCCGTGCACGGTGACGGAGTCGAGGACCACACCGTTCGCCGCGTCCGTCACGATGCCCTTCTGACCGCCGGTGACGGTGATGCCCCGTACCGTCCAGTACGAGGCGCCGTTCAGGTGGAGCCCGTAACCGCCGCCCGCGGTCAGTACGGCCTTGGCCGAGCCGGTGAGAGTGATCCGCGCGGAGGCGCCGGCCGCGGTGGCGGCCTTGAAATTGCCCTTGTACGCACCGTCCGCGAGCCTGATGGTGTCGCCGGGCTTGGCAGCTGACAGCGCGCTCTTGAGCTGCGCGGCGGTGGAGACCTCGATGGTGCGGGCAGGGACCGGAATGACGGCCGAGGCGGAGGCTGGGGCAGGCCCCGGAGTGCTCCCGTGCGCCGAGGCGGAGTCCGGGAGCAGAGCGCCGACGCTCAGCAGCGCGGCGGCGGGGAGCGGCAGAAGAAAACGCGTACGCATCGAGGCGCCTTCCTGTACGTGAACGGAGAACGTCACCATGAACAGGGAACGGTGGTGAAGGTAGCACCGATCGATGCGCGGTCAACTGTGGGAGGCCGGTGAGGTGTTGGGGGAGCGGTGGCGGCAGGATCGACCTCAGGGGCCGGATGGGAATCGACCGGCGTGGCGCGTCAGCCCGGGCGTCGGTGTGGCTGACTGGCCCACCAGGCTCCACCGCCCCACCAGCCCCCATCGCCCCAGACCTCCCTGACCTCGGATGTTCACCGACATGAACGTCCGAGTGTGTGTCTCGCCTCCGTCCCGAAACCTGCGACCCATGACCCGCGATCTATGACCCGCGACCCGTGACCCGCGACCCGCAAGGCGACGGTCGGCGTAGCGATCACGTACCCCCGTCCGTGCGGCACCGGCGGGTGGTGGATCGCCGCGGGAATGCCGGGAGCACGTACGACGTTCTGGGGGACGGACATCGAGGAGGAGCGGTCACTGTGTTGGATCCCCAGGGTTTGTACGAATGGGAGCCGAGCGGGCTCGCGGCGGTAGAGGCGATCACCGCGCGGGACTCCGCGGGGTTGGTGCTGCTGTACCACTTCGACGGCTACATCGACGCCGGTGAGACCGGCGACCAGATCGTGGAGCGGCTGCTGGGCAGCCTCACCCACCGGGTCGTCGCCCGCTTCGACCACGACCGCCTCGTCGACTACCGCGCCCGCCGGCCGCTGCTCACCTTCGAGCGCCACCGCTGGACCGCGTTCGAGACCCCGAGCATCGAACTGCGGCTCGTCGAGGACGCCACCGGTGCGCCGTTCCTGCTGCTGTCCGGCCCGGAGCCGGACGTGGAGTGGGAGCGTTTCGCCGCCGCGGTGCGGCAGATGGTGGAGCGGCTCGGCGTACGGCTGGCGGTCAACTTCCACGGCATCCCGATGGGCGTCCCCCACACCCGCCCCGTGGGCATCACCCCGCACGGCAACCGCACCGACCTCATGCCCGGCCACAGCAGCTTCTTCGACGAGGCCCAGGTACCGGGCAGTGCCGAGTCGCTGATCGAGTTCCGGCTCGCGGAGGCAGGGCACGACGTGCTGGGCGTGGCCGCGCACGTACCGCACTACGTGGCCCGTTCCCCGTACCCGGACGCGGCGCTGACGGCGCTGGAAGCGGTGACGGCCGCCACCGGACTCGTGCTGCCGACCGCGGCACACTCGCTCCGCACGGAGGCGTTGCGCACCCAGGAGGAGATCGAGCGGCAGATCTCCGAGGGGGACGAGGAACTGGTCGCGCTGGTGAGCGGCCTTGAGCACCAGTACGACGCCGTGGCCGGTGCGGAGAGCCGGGGCAACCTGGTCGCCGAGCCGATGGAACTGCCGTCCGCGGACGAGATCGGCCGGGAACTGGAGCGCTTCCTCGCGGAACGCGAAGGCGAGAACGGCGGCGCCTGAGGGCAAACCTTGAGGGCAGGCATTGAGGGCAGGCATTGAGGAACATCTGCTGCCCGTCGGTCGCCGGTCCGATGCCCGTGGCCGGGAGCGGACCGAGCCGTATAGCGTGGGCCCCATGGTGAAGGTGGGGCTTACGGGCGGTATCGGCGCAGGCAAGAGCGAGGTGTCGCGGCTGCTGGCGTCGTACGGCGCGGTGATCGTGGACGCAGACAAGATCGCACGTGAGGTGGTCGAGCCCGGCACGCCCGGACTCGCCGCCGTGACCGCCGAGTTCGGTGAGGACGTGCTGTCCGCGGACGGCACACTGGACCGCCCCAAACTGGGTGCGATCGTCTTCGCCGACCCGGAGAAACTCCAGGCCCTGAACGCGATCGTGCACCCGCTGGTGGGCGCCCGCTCGGCCGAACTGGAAGCGGCGGCCGGCCCGGACGCGGTGGTCGTGCACGACGTACCGCTGCTCACCGAGAACGGCCTCGCGCCCCTGTACGACCTGGTCGTCGTGGTCGATGCCACGCCACACACCCAACTCGACCGGCTGGTACGGCTGCGAGGCATGGCCGAGAGCGAGGCCAAGGCCCGCATGGAGACACAGGCAACACGCGAGAAGCGCCTCGCGATCGCCGACCTGGTCATCGACAACGACGGCCCTTTGGAAGCCCTGGAACCCCAGGTACGCAAGGTATGGCAACACCTCCGCGAACGAACCGGCTGAGCCATCAGGCAGATCCCCCCTGGGCGTGCTCACAAGCACCGAGGCGACTCCGAGGCGACTTTTCACGGCCGCCGGTGTGTGAAGGCAGCCCACACGGCCGGCGCCTGCCTCGGCGGGCCGGGCGCACACCCGGACAGCGCTCGCCCCGACACCCCTGACCATTGAAGCCACCGGCACCGTGATGCCAGCAGCCCAGCTCGCCGCCCCCGCACTCCGACTTCCCCGGCCCCTGCCCCCCTGCCCCCCTGCCCCCCCGCCCCCCCTG
>NZ_JAFIQY010000052.1 GCF_022271435.1 Streptomyces monomycini
TGGAAACCCTCCTCAGCGACCCCGCCCTGCGCGACCGCATGGGCGAGACGGCCCGCACCAACATCCAGCGCTACGCCACCGACGAGATCGTCCAGCGCTGGGAGAACCTCTTCACCTTCCTCCAACGATGAAGCGGTGAAGCACGCCAGAGGTTGATCAAAGGATGAACCGTCCCTCCTGGCAGCGGCCACCGGCCTGTCTTCGCGGTGGCCGCTGCCAGGGGCTCATCGGACCGTGCCGGTGGCCACTATGGACGGGTCAGCAGGTGCGCCCCACGTAGTGCGCGCCGTCGATCTTCCCGGAAGACCCGAGCCAGGTGACCCCGGGGCCCACACAACGCTCGTAGTTGGGGCCGAACACCTCCACTTCGATGATCACGCGTGAGCCGTCGCTCGTGCAGTGGTGGTAGTACGCGTCCCTCGAAGTCTCGTAGAAGCCGCAGGGGTTGGCGGACGCGCCGGGAGCGCCCGCGACGGACATGCCGAGCGCGAGGGCCGTGGCGCCGAGAGTCGCCAGCAGGGAACGGCGAAGGCTCATGTGCATGACTCCTTGTCGAGGTAGGAAGATGTCGACCTTCCGATGCCGGGCGGGAGTCGCCTCGGCACGTGGAGAGCGTCGCTTCGGCCCCCCGGGACCGTCAGGTCGTCTCACTCGTACGGGGATCGGAAACCACCGGTTCGAGTGCTGTGGTGGATTACGTGAGTTCGGCGGGAGCGGTGGCCGGTGGCTCAAGGGCGAACCTCTCCGTCCGGTACTAATCAAGCTTGACTAGTTGCTCCGTCGGGCGTACTTTCCTTCTGCGCGGCCACGTGGGGTGGGCGCGCGTCCGAGACCGATCGAGGGGAACCGCGCGTGACCTTTCTGCCCGACACCGGCTACGTACCGACCGACGAGGACCGTGCGAGCCTGGACGCCTGGTTCGCGGAGTACGACGCACGGAGCGCGAAGCGCGACGTCGCGCGCATGGCCGACATGGCCGTCTTCCCGCTCAACCTGGTGAGTGACGACTCGGCCGGCGACGGCCGTTCGGCGCAGTGGGACCGGGAGCAGTACGTCGCGACCATGACCCAGGTGATGGGCGAGGGGAACGAGGACATCACCTTCACCTCCACCCGGACGCCGGTCTTCCTCTCGCCCGCGATGGCCGTGGTCTTCACGGACTCGACCATGACCCAGGAGGGCCGGAGCCAGCAGCTGCGGTACGCCGACATCCTGATCCGGCGGGACGGGCAGTGGGCGTTCCAGACCATGATCCAGGGCGGCTGGGGCGACAACCTCTGAACCCCACGCGGTCGCCGGTACGGCGCGTGAGCGGGGCAGTGTAAGGGGGCGGCGCACCGGGCGGGCGGAATTCATCGCGTTGCGCGAAGCGCTGAGTCGGTGCCTCTGTGCCCTCCGTAGAACTGGGTGCCCACCGTGCACGGGGGCCACTGCGCCATCACGGCGTACGTCCCCGTGTGCTCCCCCGTGGCCCAGTTGGAGGTCGGAGAAGTGAGCCATCGATACGTGAGCGAGAGCCATCGGCATGTGAACAAGCGGACCGGCGTCCTCGTCGGCGGCGCGGCAACAGCCCTCGTGGCGGCGGCGATCGTGCTGCCGCAGGCCAATGCGAGCGCGGAACGGCCAGGGCCGCCGCGCAGCTTCTCCTCCGAGTCGGCCGCGCGGGTCGCCTCGTCGCTGAAGGCGGATCTCGGCGCCGACCGGACGGCGGGCTGGTACCTCGACGCCGGGCAGGGGCGGCTCGTGATGAACGTCCTGTCGGCGGACGACGCCGGGAAGGTCCAGGCGGAGGGTGCCGTGGCGCGCGTCGTACGCAACAGCACGAGCGAACTGCGCGCGGCAACGCGCGCCTTGCGTGACACCGCGGCCGTCCCCGGGACCGCGTGGTCCATCGACCCCAGGACCAACCAGGTCTCGGTCGTCGCCGACCGTACGGTCACCGGTGCGAAACTCGCCGCTCTCACCGAAGCAGTGGAGAAGGCGGGCGGCGGTGGCATGGCGAGGATCAAGCGGACGGCGGGGGAGTTCCGGCGGTATCACGGCGGGGGGAGTGCCGCGGGGGCGACGATGGACACCGGCGGTTCGGAGGGCTCGGGTGGCTCCGATGGCGGTTCGGACAGCTCCGGTGGCTCCGGTGGTGGCTCGGACGGTTCCGGTGGCTCCGACGGTGGAACGGCCGACTCCGGTGGCGGCTCGGCCGGAGAGAGCGGCGGAGGTACGGGAGCGCTGCCGGTCGGAGGCAGCGCCATCTTCGGGGGAAACGCGCGCTGTTCGCTCGGCTTCAACGTCACCGTTCAGGGTGCTCCGGCCTTTCTGACCGCGGGGCACTGCGGCAAGGGCAGCACGACCTGGACGGCCGACCAGGCGGGGGCGCAGCCGCTGGGTACGGTGGCCGACGCCCGGTTCCCCGAGAGCGACTTCGCCCTGGTGACCTACGACGATCCGGCCGCCCGCCCGGACAGCGCGGTCGACCTGCGGAACGGCGGCACTCAGCAGATATCCCGGGTGGCGGAGGCCGCCGTAGGGATGCCGGTGCAGCGGTCCGGCAGCACGACCGGGCTGTCGGAGGGGACCGTCACCGGCCTGGACGCGACGGTGAACTACGGCAACGGCGACATCGTCAACGGGCTGATCCAGACGGACGTGTGCGCCGAGCCCGGCGACAGCGGCGGTTCGATGTTCTCCGGCGACGCGGCCGTGGGACTGACCTCCGGCGGCAGCGGCGACTGCACGCAGGGCGGCGAGACCTTCTTCCAGCCGGTCACCACGGCACTCGAAGCGACCGGCGCCGAGATAGGAGCAGCCGGCGGCGGCAGCGAAGCAGACAGCGGCGGCGGCGGGGAGCGTTCGGCAGGACGGTAGTTCACCGCTCGTCTGGGCCGTCCGGTGCCGGGTACCTGGTCTGGAACCTCGGCTCGTCCGTCCGAGCCTCGGGGGACCTTATGGACGAAGGGCCCGTATCGGCCCACGGCGGCGTCTCGCCCGCACCGACCGTCACCCGACCAGCTTGCTGGTCCCTTCCCTGTTCGAAGCGGGAGTGGCGGGGCTCCTGGTCGGGCTCGGCTACCAGCCGCTGTCGTCGGTCGTGGACTCGCTGTGGGCGCCGGACCCGCGCCTGCCACCCTGGTTGATCGGTACGTGCTACGCCGTGCTGCTCTCCGGCGTGCTCGGCCTCGCGGTGTGGCGCTCCGTGGTGGAGGGCGGGCCGCCCGTACCTTCCCCTCGGCGGCCGCCACCGCGGGAATCCTGGCGGGACAGGTCCTGCTGCCGCTGGTGCTGTTCCACGTGCAGGTGGCGATCTGCGGCTGGAGCGACATCGAAGCGTGCTTCACCGAGCAGCTGCCCTTGCGGGAAGCCGTCGTCTTCGGCCGCTGGATGCTGCTGTGCGGTGTGTACGTCGCTCTGGCAGCCATGCTGATCTTCGTCGCCGTACTCGCCGTAGGCGCCCTCGTTCCCGTACGCCCCCTTCTCTCCGTACGGTCCCTCCTCCCGCGACGGACAGGTCCGGCGTCCCGTACGCGGGTCCGTCCGGAATCGGCGCTGGTGTCGGCGTTGGTGTCGGCGCTGCACTTCTGGTGGGCGGGGACCGTGACCCTGTTCGGGTCGAGCGACGATCCCGGGCTGGTGGCCCTCGCCGCCGCCGGGCGGGGGAGCCTGCTGGATGAGAACGACCTGAGTGTCGCGCAGGTCCTCACCGACGCCGAGGCGCACTGCCTGTACCGGTTCCAGTCCCGCGGCACCGCGCGCGAGCAGGTACTCCGTCCACCGCACCGGTTTACGCCAGTTCCTCCCGCGCGTACGTGAGGAAGCCGCGCGGCGGGCGGCCGGTGACGCGCTCGACGGTGTCGGTGGTGCGATCCTCGGAGCCTGCGGCGATAGACCGGTCCAGGTCGGCCAGCAGCGCGGCGAACTCTTCGGGGATGCCGGTGGCCAGGCGGTCGCGGAACTGCTCGTGACTGAGCCGCCGGTGGATCACCGGCCGCCCCGTCACGCGTGTCAGAACGGCGGCGACCGTGTCGTAACTCAGCGCTTCGGGGCCGGTGAGGACCAGGTCGGTGCAGGGGGCGCGCCGGTCGGTGAGGGCATGCGCGGCGACCGCCGCGATGTCGGCCGCGTCGACGAACCCGACACGGCCGTCGCCGGTCGCGGTCGCGATGACACCGTCCTCGCGGATGCTCCGCGCGTGCGCGTGCTCGCCGCCGAAGTTCTGCATGAACCACGACGGCCGCAGGACGGCCCACTCCTCGAACAGTCCTGGCAGCGCGTCGTGCACCTGGCCGACGGCAGGGCCGCCCCGGGCGATGGCGGAGGAGCTGAGCAGCACCACGCGCCGCACCCCGGCCGCACGGGCCCGTTCGAGGAAGGGCAGGACGACGGTGGCCGGGTCGCGGTCCCCGACGGGCGGTACGAGGTAGATGCCGTCCGCACCGTGCAGGGCTTCGGCGTGCGTGGCCGGGTCGTACCAGTCGAAACGGACGGGCCGGGCGCCGCCCACGGGTGTCGCACGGCGGCTCGCGGCCCGGACCTCGCAGCCGAGCGCGGCCAGCCGGGCCACGAGTCGGCCGCCGGTGGTGCCGGTGGCCCCGGTGACCAGGACGGTGCGGTGGGACTGGGACTGGGCCCGGGATTCGGACCCGGACGGGGAGTGGGATACGGAATCGGGCATGGACGGCCCCTTCCCCTACGATGTGGACCGTAGGTCCGTTTAGCTGGACGAGGGCAACCATACGGACCGGCAGTCCGCTTTGTAAACGGGTGCCGCGACGACCGAAGGAGAGACCGTGGCCGTACGCAAGGAGCGCGTGGACGCCGCACGCAACCGGGAGGCCGTACTCGCCGCCGCCGACGCCCTCTTCGCCCGCAGTGACAGCCCGCGCGGCGTGTCCATGGACGATGTCGCGGCCGCCGCCGGGGTCGGCAAGGGCACCCTCTTCCGCCGGTTCGGCGACCGCACCGGTCTGATCCGCGCCCTCGTCGAGGCGCGGATCGAACCGCTGCGCCAGGCCGTCGAGAGCGGCCCGGCGCCGCTCGGCCCCGCCACCCCGCCGTACGAACGGGTACCGGCGCTGCTCGACGCCGTCCTCGGCTTCAAGCTGGCCAACCGGCATCTGGCTCTCGCCCTGGAGGAAACCGGCAGCGGCAGCCCGTACCAGGCAGAGCACTACCAGTGGTGGCACGCCACCCTCCGGCAGACACTGGACGGCCTCCCCGGCCTTGCCGACAGCAGCTTCACCGCGCACGCCCTGCTGGCCGCCACCCGCGCCGACCTCGTCGAGCACCTGGCCGGTACGGAAGGCATGACGGCCGAAGGGATGCGGACGCACATCGCGGCGTACGCGAAGCAGGTGCTGGGCCAGTAACAGCAGTACTGGGGCAGCAGGGACCGCGCCGCGCGCTCCGCAGCCGTACCCCGCCTACGCCGTGAGGTAGGACAGGGCCACCGCGCCGTGCACGGCGGCGCCGACGGCGAGAGCCTGTTCGTCGTGCACGACCCGGCTGGAATGGTTGTCGGGAGCCTGGCCCGGGGGCTGCCCCGGCGGGCAGGCGCCGAGGAACGCCATGGCGCCGGGCACCCGTTCCAGGACGAAGGCGAAGTCCTCCGCGGCCATGATCGGGTGGGGCAGCAGCTGGACCTGCCCGGGACCGAGGAGATCCGTCGCCGCACGGGTGACGAGACCGGTGAAGCCGGGATCGTTGGCCACCACCGGCGTGACGTCCGGCAGTTCCACGTCGGCGGTCAGACCGTGCGCCGCCGCCACACCGTCCGCCACCCGGACGATGCCGTCCCGGACCTTCTTACGGGTGGCGTCGGACAGGGTGCGGAAGGTGCCGGTGATCTCCGCCGTGTCGGGGATGATGTTGGACGCTGTACCGGCGGTGACACGGGTGACGGTGAGGACCGCCGGTTCGAAGACATCGACCGTACGGGTCACCATCGTCTGCAGCGCCTGGACGATCTCGCAGGCCACCGGCACGGGATCGAGGCCCCGCTGCGGCGCGGCGGCGTGTGCGCCCCGGCCGTGGACGGTGATGGCCAGCATGTCGGCGGCGGCGGACTGCGGACCTGGCCGCAGATGGACGGTGCCGGACGGGTGCCGGGTGGTGATGTGCAGGGCGAACGCCGCGTCCACCGCGCTGCCGTCCGGCGTCTCCAGCACGCCTTCCTCGATCATCGGCTGCGCGCCCCCGCAGATCTCCTCCGCCGGCTGGAACATGAACACCACCCGGCCCGCCAGCCGTTCGCGGCGGGCGGCGAGCAGGTGGGCGGCGCCCAGCAGCATCGCGGTGTGCGTGTCGTGTCCGCAGGCGTGCATGACGCCCGGCGTGCGGGAGGCGAAGTCTAGCCCGGTCTCCTCGGTCTGCGGCAGGGCGTCCATGTCGGCACGGAGCAGGACCGTCCGCCCCGGCCGGGTGCCGGTCAGCGTGGCGGTGACGGAGGTGAGCCGGTCGCCCGTGGTGACGGTCAGGGGGAGGCCGGACAATTCACGGAGCACGGTCTGCTGGGTGCGGGGCAGCGCGGTCCCCAGTTCCGGTGCGCGGTGGATCTCGCGGCGTACGGCGGTGATCCGCGGCAGCAGCCGCCGGGCGTCCCGGAGGAGCGTGCCGCAGCGGGGGCCTCCCCCGGGCCCGCTACCGGTTCCCTCGGACCCGCTACCGTTCCGCTCGGGCCCGCTGCCGTCACCCGCCAGTCCACTGCTGTCTCCCTCGGGCCCGTTGCTCTCTCCCTCGGGTCCGCCGTAGTCCGTCCTGGGCCCGCCGTCGTCTCCCATGGGCCCATGATGAGATCGCGGCGGCCGTACGGCCAGAGGGCGCGCCCCGGTTCCGGCCGAAGAGCCGCGGGGGGCGGAACCGGACTCCGGCGGTGGTGCGCGAGCCGCCCGTACGGCCCGCGCACCACCCTCGGATCAGGCCGCGGAGGCCTGCCGGGGACGCAGCCTCGTCAGAACCAGGTGCGCCACGACACCGAACACCAGCCCCCAGAACGCCGAACCGATGCCCGCGATGGTCACCCCGGACGCGGTGGCGAGGAACGTGATCAGAGCCGCCTCGCGGTCCTTCTCCTCCTTGACCGCGGCGGTCAGGCCGCCGGCCAGGGCGCCGAAGAGCGCGACTCCGGCCACCGCGGCGACCAGTTCCTTGGGCAGCCCGGCGAACAGCACGACGAGCGTCGAGCCGGACGCGCCGATCAGGAGGTAGAAGAAGCCGCAGGAGACACCGGCCACGTACCGGCGGCGCGGGTCGCGGTGCGCCTCGGGACCGGTGCAGATCGCCGCGGTGATCGCGGCCAGGTTGATCGCGTGCGACCCGAACGGGGCCAGGGCCGTGGACGCCACCCCGGTCGAGCCGATGAGCAGCCGGTCGTCCGGCCGGTAGCCGGACGCGCTGAGCACGCCCATACCGGGGGCGTTCTGCGACGCCAGCGTGGCCAGGATCATCGGTACGGCGATGCCGATGAGCGAACCGGCCGAGAACGACGGCGTGGTGAACACCGGCTTGGCCAGCTCCACATGGTCGATGTGGATGTCCAGCCGCGAGGTGAGCGCGCTGAACAGCACACCGGCCGCCAGCGCCAGCAGTACCGCGTACCGCGCGATGAAGCGTTTGCCCAGCAGATAGGCCACCAGCACCGCACCGGCGATCCACGGCGCGGTCTTCAGCGACGTGAACACCCCGGTGCCGAAGGAGAACAGGATGCCCGCGAGCATCGCCGACACCACGGCCGTCGGTATCTGCCGCATCAGCCGCCCGAACACCCCCGTCAGCCCGACGAGCGTGATGACGAGCCCGGTGACGACGAAGGCGCCGACGGCCTCGGCGTACGAGTACGCGCCCAGGCTGGTGACCAGGAGCGCCGCGCCCGGGGTCGAGAAGGCCGTGATGACCGGCATCCGGGTGCGCAGGCTGAGTGCGACGCAGGTGACGCCGCTGCCGATGGATATGGCCCACACCCAGGAACTGGTCTGCCCCTGGTCCAGATGCCCGGCGTGGGCGGCCGCCAGCACGATGACCAGCGGCCCGGAGTACGACACGACGACGGCCACGAAGCCGGCCAGCACGGCCGACAGCGAGGCGTCGCGGAACAGCCCGGGCCGGGTCTCCGGCGAACCGTCCGGTGGTGCGCCCTCCGTGAGGGGGCCGGCCGGCGGCTCCGGCGGGGGAGGGGTGCCGGTCGGCTGGATGTTGCTCGTGGTGTCCGAACTCAACGGTCTTCCTTTGCGGCGCGTTCCAGTGCCTGCTCCAGGTCGGCCACGAGGTCGGCCGGATCTTCGAGCCCGATGGACAGGCGGATCATGTCCTTCGGGGAAGTGCTGCCCGGCCCCTCGAAGGTGTAGCGGTGTTCGACCAGACTTTCCACCCGCCAGGGACGTGGCACGGGTGAGGAGTTCGCAGTGCTGCGCCGTACGCGGGGACCGCTGCCAGCCCCCGCTGACGTGCAGGGACAGCATCCCACTGAAGCCCCCGCCCAACTGCCGGACCGCGATCTTGTGACCGGGATCGCTCGGCAGCCCCGGGTACGCGACCCGGCTGACGTGCACATGGTCGGCGACGTGGCCGCCCGGCGCCCGCGCGGTGGCCGATATCTGCCGCATCCGCGGGAAGAACATACGGATGCCGCGACGCCGTCCGGTCTATTCGTGCGGAAGGCCGTCGGGAGGACGGGCAGCGTTTTCCGGCGGCAGCGGCTCGCCTGACCCCGGCTCACCCGCCCGCTCCCGCACCCGCTCCCGCTCGATCAGCTCGGACAGCTGGACTTGCAGGCCCCTGGCCTCGCCCGACCGGTGCTGGCTCCGGTACAGCTCCAGCGCCTGCTCCCACGCCTCACGGGCCTGGCCGAACCGGCCCAGGGCGGCGTGCGCCTGGCCGATGCCGTGCAGCAGAACGGCTTCGTGGTAGGTGTTGCCGATGTCGCGCAGGAGGCCGAGGGCCTGCCGGCCGTGTTCCAGGACGTCGGCGTACCGGCCCGTGCACAGGCCCAGATAGGCGTAGATGCCCAGCGACAGCGCCTCACCGTTGCGGTTGCCGTGGCCGCGGTGCAGGAGCAGACCCTTCTCGCAGTAGGCCTGCGCCTGCTCGAAATGGCCCAACTGCGCGGAGTACCACGCCGACTGGTTGAAGCCGCGGGCCTCCCACTCCTGGTCCTCCACCGCCTGGAACAGGGCGAGGGAACGGGTGGCGTGCTCCAGCGCGGACCGGGCCTGCCCCTGCTGCCCCCAGGCCCAGGCGAGGACGCGGTGGGTGTGCGCCTGGCTCCGCACGTCGGCGGTACGTTCGGCGAGGTCGAGCGCCTGGTGGAGGCGGTCCATGGCCTCGGTGTGCCGGCCTGTCAGGGCGCACGCTTCGGCGAGGAGGCGCTGCGCCGGAGCCTGGGTCGCCTCGTCCCCCAGCTGCCGCGCGGCGGCCAGCCCGTCGCCCGCGACGGCGACCTGATGGGAGAGCAGCCCGCGCCGCCAGTGATAGGTGTGCAGCGTCGGCGCCAGCTGCCACACGGCCCGGTGCCACCGCTGTTCCACGGCCAGCCGCTGCGCGGCCATCAGACAGGGATGTTCGGCGTCCAGCCAGGCCAGCGCCCTGGTCTCGTCCGGCAGCGGCTGGGGACGGCAGCCCGGCCGGGGCGGGGCCGGCGCCACCGACTCGCGGTGCGGATCGAGGGCCTGGTCACCGGCGTAGGCCGTGTGCAGATAGAAGTCCACCAGCCGCCGCAGCGCGTCGTCACGGCTGTCCGCCGTCTGGTGGGCGTGGGCCTGTTCGGACGCGTAGAGGCGGATCAGGTCGTGCATCCGGTAGCGGGAGGGGGACGGCTGCGAGACCAGGTGCGCGGTCTCCAGCTCCCGCAGCAGCGCCCGGGTCCGGGGCACGGACAGCCCGGCGAGCGAGGCCGCGGCCGGCAGACCGATGTCCGGTCCCGGCGCCAGCCCCACCAGCCCGAGCAGGACGGCCGCCTCGGACGTCAGCGCGTCGTACGAGGACGAGAACGCCGCCCGCAGGTTCAGCGGGATCTCACCGGCGTCCAGCTCGTCGAGCCGGGTGGTGTGGTCGCGCAGTTCCTCGGCGAGCAGACGCAGCGGGAAGCCGGGGTGAGCGGTGGCGCGGGCGGCCACGATGCTCAGCGCCAGCGGCAGCCCGCCGCAGCACTCCAGGAACGCGTCCACCGCCTCCGGCTCGGCCGCGACCCGCGCATCACCCAGATGACCGGCCAGCAACTGGCGGGCCTCGGCCGCGGGGAGCACGTCCAGGTCCAGCGGGCGGGCGCCGTGGGTGGTGACCAGGCCGGCCAGCTGACGGCGGCTGGTCACCAGCACCGTACAGGCCGAATCGCCCGGCAGCAGCGGGGTCACGTGCGGGGTGTCGCGGGCGTTGTCCAGCACGATCAGCAGACGCCGGTCGGCGACCAGACTGCGGTACAGCCCCACCTGCGCGTCGAGGTCCGCCGGCATCCCGGCCGGGTCCACACCCAGGGCGCCGAGGAACCCGCGTACCGCTTCCGTCGCCGTCACCGGCTCGCCGACGGGCGTGAATCCCCGCAGATCGACGAAGAGCTGGCCGTCGGGGAACCGGTCGATGTGCTGGTGCGCCCAGTGCAGCGCGAGCCAGGTCTTCCCGATGCCCCCGGCGCCGCCGAGCGCGGAGATCATGAGCGTGGCGCCGGTCTCCGCCGCGTCGTCGAGCGCGGCCGTCAGCGCGGCCAGTTCACCGGCCCGGCCGGTGAACACCCGCGGCGCGGCGGGCAACTGGTGCGGCACCACCGGGCGCTCACGCCCGGCGTGCAGGTGGACCCCGCCGTGCACCACACCGGCCTGCACCACGTGGCCCTCGACCGGCGCGGACACCTCGTTGCGCACATCGCGTACATCGCGTACGTCCGCTCCGGGCAGCTCGCGGCCCTGGCTGTCCTGTTCCGTCGTCACCGCCTCCACCTTCCGACCCGGCACTCCGACCCAGCACTCCGGCCCGTCGAGTGTCCCGCGTAAGCGGAACCGGTGGCGGGAGCCGGGCACAGCTCCACTCCCGCGAGTGAAGATCGGTTCGACGGGCGGTCAGGACGGCCGCCGGCCGGGGGAAGACCGGCCGAAAGCGCCTCATCCCCGCGGGAGCCGCGCCACCTCGGCGTCGTACTGCCCGGCCGCGAAACGGAAGTCCGGCAGGTCCGGGCCGCCGGTGTCGTTCACCCATGGTCGGCAATGCCAAGCTTTGATGCCGATTTGTTTGGCGTCGCCTCGGAAAGCGTTTGACGTCGGTCGATGCGGGGCGGTCGGATGGCGCCCCATGAGTGCGGAGCAGAGGCAGCAGACGCATCACTCCCGGCAGCCCGTCGACGACCTCGTACGTCGGCTGATCGCGGGGCAGTTCCCCCGATGGGCGGGCCTGGCCGTGAAGCGGTTCCCGTCGGGCGGCACGGTCAACGCCGTGTACCGGCTCGGCGACGGCATGGTTGTCCGGCTGCCGCTGGGCGCGGGAGGGGCCGGGGACATACTGCTGGAGCGGGAGTGGCTGCCGCGCCTCGCGCACCGGTTACCCGTGGCCGTACCTGAAGTACTGGGAGCCGGTGAGCCTGCCGAGGGATATCCGTGGCCGTGGTCGGTGTACCGCTGGCTTCCGGGGGCGAACCCCGAGGAGGGGGCGCTGCGCGACCCCGTGCCGCTGGCCGGGGACCTGGCCGGGTTCGTGGCGGCGATGCGGAGCGTCACCCTGCCGGGCGCGCCGACGGCCCACCGGGGCGGGCCGGTCGCCGCGCTCGACGCGGCGACCAGGGCGGCGATCGAGGAACTGCGCGGCATCCCGGAGGAGGGTGTCGACTGCGACGCGGTGACCGCCGTCTGGGAGGACGCGCTGCGGGCCCCGGAAGAGGACGGGCCGCCGGTCTGGCTGCACGCCGATCTGATGCCGGGCAACCTGCTGGTGGACGGCGGCAGACTGTCGGCAGTGATCGATTTCGGGTGCACGGGCACGGGGGACCCGGCCTGTGACCTCTTCCCGGCGTGGAATCTGCTGCCGGCCGACGCCAGGAAGGTCTTCCGCGAGGCGCTCGACGTGGACGACGCGACCTTGCGCCGGGGCCGGGGACGCACCCTCTCCCAGGCGCTGATCGCGCTGCCGTACTACCGGCACACGAACCCGGCGATGGCGCACAACGCCCGTCATGTGATCCGGGCGGTGCTGGGGGAGGTGCTGGGGGAAGGGTGAGCGCCGGGGTGGCGCGGCCCGGCACCGTACGGGCTTCGGCTGTTGTACGTGCTGCCGCTGCTGTACGTGCTACCGCTGCCGTACGGGCTGTCGCCGTGGACGGCCTGGTTCGTCATGGCGGTCTTCCGTGGCCCGGGGAGACAATGCGGCATGACCGAACGCCGTACACCTTGGGACAGCGGGCTGCTGCCCGGCCCCGACGGGGTGCTGTCCGCGGCCCGCGAAGCGCGGATGCGCCGGCGAGGTGAGGAGCTTGCCCAGGACGGTGCCCTTGCTGTCGAGGAGACACGGGCGGCGATGGGTGAACTCCTGCTGGAGATCGGCCGCCTGAGCCGTCTGGTCGCCTTGATGGACGGGGACGCCGGGGACGACGGGGAGGACAACGGACCAGGGGCCGACGGGGACGGCCAGACCCCGGGCGCGCCGCTGCCGGACGGCCGCTGCTGAGCCCGGCCCCGGATCGCGCACCTCGACGGGTGACGACGATCCGGGGCCGGGCTGCCGCGTGCGGACTCAGTTGCTCAGCCCGCGGAGGCGGGGGGTCAGCAGGTCAGGTTGCCGCCCGTGGAGGTGCCCAGGATCTGGGTGAACTTTTTGAAATTGTTGACCCGGCTCTGGACCTGGCCGGGGTTGTTGCCGTTGCACTCCAGGCTGCCGTTGATGCTGCGGATCGTCTCGCCGAAGCCGCGGTCGTTGACGATTGCGTCGTGCGGCGTCATCGTGCCCGGGCCGCGCTGGGTGTTCCAGTACCAGAGGCCGGTCTTCCAGGCGACGGCCGAGTCCGTCTGGACCAGGTTCGGGTTGCGCAGCAGGTCGATGCCGAGCGCGTCGCCCGCCGCCTTGTAGTTGAAGTTCCAGCTGAGCTGGATCGGCCCGCGGCCGTAGTACGCCGCCTGGCCCGCCGGGCAGCCGTACGGCTGGTTGCGGTCACAGTAGTGCGGGTAGTTGGCGGTGTTCTGCTCCACGACGTGGACCAGGCCGCCCGTCTCGTGGCTGACGTTGGCGAGGAAGGCGGCGGCCTCGCGCTTCTTGATGGTGTCACTTCCGGTGTTGGCGAACCCGGGGTAGGCGCTCAGCGCGGCCTTCAGACCGTTGTACGTGTAGAACGGGTTTCTGTTCGGGAACATCTGGTTGAACTGCGCCTCGCTCACCACGAAGCCGGACGGGTTGGTGCCGCCGCCACAGTTGTACGGCTCCCAGAACCAGGTGCTGATGACCGGGTCGTAGCCCGGGTTGTCGTGCTTGGCGCGGTAGTACTGGCCGTTCGTGTACTTGACGATGTCTCCGGTGCGGTACGCCTTGCCGGCGGTCCAGATGGAGAAGTTGCAGCTCGCGGCGGGTGTCGCGGGGCCGGAGGAGGGTGCTGCCGTGGCTGTGGGCGCAGCGACGGTGAGGGTCGCGGCACAGGCGGCGGCGGAGAGCACGGCGGCTATACGCTGCTTGAGCAACATGTGATCACTCCTCAGTGCGGCAGGGCCGCGTTCGGTCGGCGACGGACGGTCCGGCGCACGACGAGGACCACGGACCGCGCTCCGGTTCGCAAGCGCGATCACAGGTTGGTTGGTACTCAACTCGCTTGGTCTGTACCAGTCAAGATGGCACAGGTCCAGATTCCGGATCGGACAACAAGCGGTCACCGGCTCGGGCGAAACGGGCAGGACGGACGCCCGACCGGTGGCGTGGTCAGGTCAGCAGGCGGAACAAGTGGGCGCAGGCCGCCGCCTCGGTCGGATGGCGGCTGATGACGTGCGGGGCGCCGCGTTCGTACGCGCCGGTCTCCCACGCGCCGTCCGGGGCCTGGCGCAGGAACAGGAAGTCCGGGGGCGTGGGGGCCGGTTCGTGCACCCCTTCGATGCGGTAGTGGCCGTCGGCGACCCCTGCCGCGCGCAGCGCGGTGCGCACCGCGCGCCGGTCCTGGGGAGCATCCATGCCCGTCGAGGAAGCCATGCTGGTCACTTCACCACGATGTTCCCGCGGTCGTGGCTTTGAAGTCGCCACGATGTTCCTGCCGTCGTGGCTCCCAGCCACCACGATGTTCCCGCCGCCACGGCGTTCAGGTGGCCACACGGGTGAGGAAGCCGTGCTCGACGAGCCACTTCACGTTCAGCCGCTGCCCCTGGCCCGGGTCCAGGAACACCGCGTCCAGTTTGATCTGCTGTCCGCCGCCGGGCTGCTCGAACCACGGGGCGATGCTGCCCTGCCACACCCAGAACGGCTTCGCGACCTTGTAGACGTGGTAGTCGCACGGCGCCGCGGGCTCGCGCGTGTTGAGGTTCTGCGGCGGCAGGGAGCGTTCGGCGTAGGCGTCGCCCGCCGGTGCCAGGAAGCCGCCGAACTCGGAGCCGAACCGGTCCAGCCGCTGGCCCGTGCGCAGCTTCGCGGGTTCCTTGTCGACCGTGCCGTTGACCTCGCCGAAACCGTCGTTGGGCGGGTATTTCCAGCCGCCCGTGTCCGCCGGCCCCGCCCAGTACTTCTTGAGGAAGGCCGGAGCCGGCAGCTTCCCGGTCCGCTGGTAGCCCTTGAGCAGCGGGCCCACGGGTGCCTGCTGCTTGCCGGGCAGCCACTTCGGGCCGAGCCGGGCGTCACCGTGGTACGCCCCCGTGCAGGGTTCGGGTTCGTGCCGCGAGGCCGCGACCGGTGCGGTGGCGGGCCGGTCGTCCGGCTGCGGCGCGGCGCTCGCGGCAGGCGCCGCCAGCAGACCGGCGGCGAGGCCGAGAGCGGCGCACAGGGTGCGTATGCGATGCGGGTTCATGCGGGGGTTCCTTCACACGCTGAAGATCCGTCAGGACGGTCCGCAGAGTAGACGTACCGTCCCGAAGCGTGTCATGCGCGCGTCGCCTTCCGGCCAGGGGCGGGCTCCTCCGCGCTGACCCGCCCGCACGACCGTCGCGCCACGTTCCGCCCCCCGTGGGGTCAGCCCTGCCCCTCGCAACCAGCCGAACGGGACCGCAGAGCCGCGAAGAACGCGTCCAGTTCGCCCCGCACCCGATCTCCGCCGTCGAAGCCCTGCCAGTACGGCCGCATCCGTCCCACCAGGTCGTAACACGTGTCGATGGGCACCAGATGGCACTCGACCCGCTCACCGTGGCGGCGCAGCAACAAGGCCTCCACGTCGTCGGCCAGGTCGGACACGCCCGGGCTGACGGCCATCACCCGCTCCCAGGCGGCGTCCGGCAGCAGCGACTCGGTGGCGCCGCCGGGGCTCGGGTAGAACACCACGTAGCGGCCGAGGCGGGAGTTGCGGAAGCTGAAGACCACACCGACCGGCAGTTGCAGCGCTTCCCACTGCACCGGGCCGAGCACGAAGTCCCGTACGTGCCGGTAGCGGTCGGGTACGCCGAGGTAGCGCCCGGCGGGCACCCCGCTGTGTGTGTGCAGCATCCGGCACGCCGGGCAGACACACAGCAGACCGCGGTCGTCCAGATCGACCACATGCCCGCGCGGGCCGGTGCCGAGGGCCGCTGAACACAGTGCGCAGCGTGCGCCGGACGGGCTGCCGGCAGGTTCGCGGAAGCGGCGCAGGCCGTGGCCGGTGGTCATGCCCGCGCCCGGCGGCCGACGGGTACGGGACGCCGCGCCCAGGCTGGGAACCGGCGTGTGCTGGCGGGCATTCGTTCAACTCCCCACGTGGAGGACGATGACGCAGGTGTCGTCCTCCGGATTGATGTGCAGGACGGACAGCAGGGTCTCCAGGTGCTCCTCGGGGGTGCCGGCGGCTCCTCGGCGGGCGGTGGCCAGCAGCAGGTCCTCGCGGTCGCCGGCCCGGTCGGCGCGGCGCTCGACCAGGCCGTCCGTGTAGAGGATCAGGCGGTCGCCGGGGGCCAGCGCGAGTGTCTTGCAGACGTACCCGGGGTCGAGGCTGGCGCCGAGGGTGGTCCCGTCGCGGTTGACGAGTTCGGTGGCGCGTCCGTCGCGTACGAGCACGGGCGGCGGGTGACCGGCGCGGGCCCAGGACAGCGTGCGCCGTACCGGATCGAAGTGGCCGACGGCGGCGGTCGCCGTCAGCGACTCGTCGTGGCCGTGGAAGGCGACGAGGTTGAGGCATTCGAGGACGTGCGCCGCGTCGGCACCGGTGTACGCGATCCCGAGCAGCGCGTTGCGCAACTGGGCCATGCCGGCGGCGGCCTGGAGCCCGTGCCCGAGCACGTCGCCGATGGCGATCAGCACCCGGCCGTCGGGCAGCGGCGTGGCCTCGAACCAGTCACCGCCCACACGGGCGCAGTTCTCGGCGGGCAGGTAGCGGATGGCCGCCCGCAGGCCCGGCAGGGCGGTGTGGGCCCGCGGCAGCAGGGCCAGTTGCAGCTCCTCCGCCATCCGCAGCTGCCGCCGTTCGGCTTCCCGCCGGGAGGCGTCCAGCGCCGCCTCCACCCGCCGGACGCGGGAGACGTCCTGGACGACTCCGCGCAGCGCCACCGGGTTGCCGAGACTGTCGCGTACCAGCTCGACGTTGACACTCACGTGGCGCAGCTTGCCGGAAGCCCGCGTACGGACCTCGAACCACACCGGACCGTGGTCGCGGGAGAGTGACTGCACGGCCCGGACGACGGCGGGCAGATCGTCCTCCACGACGTACCCGGAGAGCGCGCCGAGCGACAACGGGCCGCTGTCCGGGGCGAGACCGAAGATGTCGTACATCCGCCGCGACCAGGTGGCCTCGCCGGTGGCCAGGTTCCACTCCGCCCAGCCGAGGTCGGCCAGCCGTTCGGCATCGTCGACGCGGGCCGTCAGCCGCGCCTGCTCGTCGTGGAACTGCCAGCTCACCAGCAGCCCGCCGCCCACCCGCCGGGCGCGCACGCTCACCACGGCCGGACGCAGGACACCCCGCAGCGGCTCCTCGTACGGGAACGGGCCCCGGTCCAGCGGCACTCCGGTCTCCAGGACCGTCACACAGGCGTCGAAGATCCCCGAGAGGAGCATGCCGGGGAAGACGTCGAGCAGGCGGCTGCCGCTGATCTGCTCGGGCGTACGGCCCAGAAGCCCGGTGGCGTGCGCGTTGCAGCGGTCGACGGTGAACTCGACCACCCGGCCGAGCGGGCCGCGTACCGGGAAGAGCAGCGCCGCCGGTACGGGGATGGCGTCGAGGACCGCGCCCAGCCAGGCCGCCCGCACGTCGTCGTCCGGCAGCCCCAGGGCGGCCAGCCCGCGCAGCCGCTGCCCGGCGCAGTCGGTCAGCTCCTCCAGCCGCCTCCGGGCCGCGGGGGCCCGGGGCGCGGAGCCCGGCCGGACGACGCTGACCATGCAGACCGCGGCGGTGCGGGGCGCGCGCGGCGCGTCGCACCTGGCCGAGATCCAGGTCAGCGTCTGGCCGCCGTCCTCGTCGTCGAGCCACACCTGGTGGTCCGCGCCGGCCGTGCGGGCCGGCGGGAGGATGCGGTCCAGGGGCACCTGCGACCAGTCGCAGTCCGCCTGGGCGGCCGGGCCGGCGGCTCCGCTCATGCGGAGCATGCCTTCCGTGTCGAGGACGGCCAGCAGTACCGCCGTGGCGCCCCAGAGTTCGGCCCGTTCGTACAACCGCTGTGCCAGCTCGGCCGGGCCGGGGGCAGTGGCGAGTTCCCTGGCGCCGTCGGGCGGGCCGGGGGTGGGGGCCGGGCCGGTGCCGGGGCCGCGCGTGGCCCCTCCCCGCGCCCCCGCGTCGCGCACCGCCTCCCCGGCCGTCGCTCCCGGAGCCCCCAGCAGCCCGCTCGCGCAGGCCCGTGCCTGCGCCGCGTCGCATCCGAGATGTCTGACGAGGAGCTCCGTGACGCGCGCGGCACTCGGCGCAGCCCCGGGCACCGGCCCGCTCCCCCGTGGGGGACCTCCCTTGCCCGGCCGGGAACCGGCAACGCCGCTGTCACACCGGACCATGGCACCTCGTCGCCTTTTCGAAGGCACCCGCGCCCGCCCCACGGTTGCTGCGGACGGCGCACGCAAGGCGCGCGCCCGCGACCGGCCGGGGAAGCCTGCCTCATGACGGCTGATATCTAACAGTTCCCGTCCGATCACCGTGCGAAGTGACCGGTAATGACCCATGCCTTTGCCGTACTGCCCTCAAGAGGAAGGGGACGAGCGGCCGCTGACCGCTATCGATCGGTACGCCGAGGGCAGGCGGCCAGGCCACCCTCTCCAGCAACTTCACGCAATATGTGTTAACAATGCAGGGAACTTCTGCTGAGAACGCCGTCCGCCGTCATCCGCGCGATGCCGCCCGCCGACTCCCGAGGGACACCCGCCCATGCCCGCTCCGCTGCCCGCCCACGTGCCCGCGACCATGCGCGCCGCCGTACTGCACGCGCCGAAGGACCTGCGGATCGAGGAGCGGCCCGTGCCGGTCCCCGGGCCGGGGCAGGTGCTGGTCCGCGTCGAAGCCGTCGGCATCTGCGGCTCCGACGTGCACTACTACGAGCACGGACGGATCGGCGGCTTCGTCGTCCGCGCCCCGATGGTGCTCGGTCACGAACCGGGCGGCACCGTCGTCGCCCTCGGCCCCGGTGCCACCCTGCGCCGGCCGGGACAGCTGGTCTCGCTCGAACCCGGCATTCCGTGCGGTACGTGCACACAGTGCCGCCACGGCCGCTACAACCTGTGCCCCGAGGTGTCCTTCTACGCGACACCGCCGGTCGACGGCGCCCTGTGCGAGTACGTCGTCATCGACGAGCGCTTCGCCCACCCCGTGCCGGACCCGCTGACCGCCGAGACCGCGGCCCTGCTGGAGCCGCTGTCCGTCGGCGTGTGGGCGGCGCGCAAGGGGCGGGTCGGCACCGGCTCGCGGGTGCTGGTCACCGGCGCCGGGCCGATCGGCCTGGTCGCCGTCCAGACCGCCCGCGCCTTCGGCGCCACCGAGGTCGTCGTCACCGACATCGCACCCGAACGCCTCGAACTGGCGCGGGAGTTGGGTGCCACCGGCACCGTCGACGTACGGACCGCCCGGCTCGCCGACACCGGGTACGTCCCCGACGTGCTCCTGGAGTGCTCCGGTGTCCCGGCCGTCGCCGACGAGGGCATCCGGACCGTCGGCCGGGCCGGCCGCGCGGTGCTGGTGGGGATGGGCGGGGACACCGTGCCGCTGCCGCTCGCCCATGTGCAAAACTTCGAGATCGAGGTCACCGGCACCTTCCGGTACGCCAACACCTGGCCCGCCGCCATCGCCCTGGCCGCCTCGGGCGACGTACGGCTGGACCGGCTGGTCTCCCACCGGTACGGCCTGGAGCAGGCGGAACAGGCGCTCACCGCGGCCGCCCGTGACCGTACGACGATCAAGCCCGTGGTGTGTCCGCTGCCCAGCTGACCGCCGTGGGCGCGGAGGGAAGGAACGCCGGATGTCCGCCAAGGCACGGCTGTCGCAGGCCGCCGTCGAGCAGCGGCGGCAGGCCGTCCTGCGGTACGTCGCCGACCGCGGCGCCCTGCGCATCGACGCGCTCGCCGACCGCTTCGGCGTCAGCCTGATGACGATGCACCGCGACCTGGACGACCTCGCCGGGCGCCATCTGCTCCGTAAGGAGCGGGGGCGGGCGGTCGCCTTTCCCGCGCTGACCATGGAGACCGCCACCCGCTTCCGGGAGTCCGCCGGCCTGGCGGTCAAGACGGCGCTGTGCGCGGCGGTGGCCGAACACATCACGCCCGGCAGCACCCTGCTCATGGACGACTCCACCACCCTTTACCCGCTGGCCGGAATGCTGGCCCGGCAGGGCCGGGCCGCGCGGCTCACCGTGATCACCAACTCCATCGGCCTGGCGCAGCGCCTGGGCGCGGCACCCGGCGTGGACGTCACTCTGCTGGGTGGCCGGTACCAGAGCGAGTTCAACTCCTGTACCGGACCGGAGGTCACCCGTGGCCTCGCCCGGCTCCACGCCGACCTGGCGCTGATGTCCGCCACCGCCGTCCTCGACGGGCGCCTCTTCCATCCGTTGCGGGAGTATGCCGAGGTCAAGGAGGCCATGCTGGCGGCCGCCGGCCGGGCCGCGCTGGTGGTGGACAGTTCCAAGACGGGCAAGCGGGCCACGTACGCATACGGCACCGCCGCCCGCTACGGAACGGTCGTCACCGACACCGCGACCCCCGCGGCGGAACTCGCGGCCCTGCGGGCCACCGGCGCCGCCGTCGAGGTCGTGGATCCCGGCGCGGGGTGAGATCGGGGCCCGGTCAGACGCCGTCCGGAGGGAGGGCGGCGACCGTGTCGAGCAGGCGGTCGACGTCGGCCAGGGCCTCCCGGCCGGTGTCGGAGTCGCGCTGAGCGGGGTCGTCGAGGAAGTCGGCGGTACAGGCCAGCAGCTGGTACATGGCGCCGATGGGCTTCAGGCCCCAGGAGGCGCTCAGCAGGATGTGGGTGATGACGGGGGCGGTGAGCCGCCCGCCGTTGTCGTCACGGGCGAGCACCAGGGCCAGGGCCAGGTTGCGGTCGGCGTCGTCCGGCTGCCACGGCCCGCCGAGGTCGCGGGCGAGGGTGGTGGCCTGGGACCGGATGTCGGATGCCGCGTTCATGGTCCGACGGTGCCACACCGCGCCCCGCTTCCGGCGGGGGCGCCACCGGACCCGGCGCGCGCGTTTCGCGTGCGTCCCCGGCTGCGTCACTCCGCCGGGTGAAGACGGCCGCCGTCCGGCGTACGGCGGTGCGGCGTTGGGCAGTCCCTGGGCGCGCAGGGCGCGGCGGTCCCGAAGCGGTCGGGAAGCCGGGGCCACCGCGCGAAGAGGGGAGCGCTGTGGAAGCGGACATCGTGTACGAGCCGCCCGTGGTGGAGGAGCTCGGCTCCTTCGCCGAGCTGACGCTCGGGTCGAGCACCGGCACGTTCTTCGAGGGCGGCTATGCGCCCTGGTACTGGCAGATCCCGCCGACGGGCTGACCGGACTTGACCGGCGACGTGTGGTTCACGGTCCTCCCCGACGGCGAGAACGGGCTGGCCGCGGCGAGCGTGCTGCGGTCCGGCGCGACCGAGGTGGTCTCCCACCACTCCGGCCGCCCGTGGCTGGTGGGCAGCTGGCCCGCCGGTCAGCTGGTGACCGCCGCGGTGGGGGCGGCGCGGATGGTGGTGATCGGGCGCTGCCCGGTCACCACCGACGCGCTCACGGACCGGCTGCGCCGGGTCCGGGACATGACCGGCGCCGAGGGCGCGCTCACCGGCCTCGCGGGAAGCTTCCACGCGGTGCTCTCCGCGGGCGGCCGGGTCCGGGTGCGCGGCAGCGCCTCAGCCGTACGCCGGGTCTTCCACGCCCGGGTCGGCGGTGTGACGGTGGCGGCGAACCGCGCCGACATCCTGGCGTCGGCACGCGGCGCGCCCGTGGACGAACGGCAGTTGGCGCTCCGCCTGCTGGCGTCACCTCCTCCGTATCCGCTCGCCGACGGCGGCTGTCTGTGGCGCGGAGTCCACGCCGTACCCGACGGCCACAGCCTGCTGCTGGAAGCCGACGGCCGGGCCACGGCCCGGCGCTGGTGGACCCCGCCGGGCCCCGAACTCCCGCTCGCCCAGGGGGCGGACGCGGTACGGCGGGCACTGGCCGCCGCGGTGGACTCCTGCACCGCCGAACGCAAGACCGTCAGCGCGGACCTCTCCGGCGGGATGGACTCCACGAGCCTGTGCTTCCTCGCCGCCCGCGGCCCGGCCCGCCTGGTCACCTTCCGCTGGGAGAGCGTCGACCCGGCGAACGACGACGCCGCCTGGGCCGCCCGGGCGACCGCCCGGCTCCCCGGCGCCGAGCACGTACTCCCCGGCCGCGCCGGCGCACCCCTGTGGTTCAGCGGCATGGACAGCCTGGACGGGGCCGGGGACGAGCCCGGTGTCTGGGTCCGGGACAGCGCCAAACTCACCACACTCGCCGGGCTGATGACCGCGCGCGGGTCGGCGCTGCATCTGTCGGGCGGCGGCGGGGACGAACTGTTCGCCGCTCTTCCGCCGTATCTGCACGACGCCCTGCGCAGCGACCCGCGGACCGTACCGGGCCGCATACGCAGACAGCGGGCGGTCCACCGCCAGCCCCTGTTGCCGCTGCTGCGCGGCCTGGCGGACCGCAGCACCTTCAGCCGGTGGCTGACCGCCTGGGCGGACCACCTCGTCCCGGACCCGGCGAAGCCGCCTCCCGCGCGCTTCACGTCCGGCACGGCCTGGGGGACGTTCGCGGCCATGCCGCCCTGGGCCACCCCGGCAGCGGTCAGCGCGGCGCGGTCCGTCCTGCGCGAAGCGGCCGCCGACGCCCCCGAGGCGCTCGCGGCGCAGCGGGGCCAGCATGCCGCGCTGGCCGGTGTGCAGATGTGCGGCCGCGCGTTCCGGCAGGTCGACCAGGCCGCGACCGGGCTGGGACTGCCGCACGCCGCGCCCTTCCTGGACGACAGCGTGATCGAGGCCGCGCTGTCCGTACGGGTCACCGACCGCGGCGCCCCCGACCGCTACAAGCCGGTCCTCGCCACCGCCATGCGGGGCGTCGTCCCCGACGACCTGCTGGCGCGGACCACGAAGGGCGAGTACACCGCCGACTTCTACTTCGCCCTGCGCCGTAACCGTGCCGCCCTCGCCGAGCTGTTCAACGAGTCGCGGCTGGCCCGCGCCGGGCTCCTGGACACGGCGGCCCTCGCCGCCGGGCTGGCCCGGCCGCATCTGCCGCCCGCCGTGATGCGCGCCCTGGACAACACCCTGGCCTGCGAGGTCTGGCTGCGTCACGCGATCAGGCCACCCGGCGGGTGACCGCACCGGCGGGCACGCGAGGCGCCCGCCGGCCCGGGGTCACGGCTTGGGCAGGACGCAGCCCGGCCGCCCGAGGTCGAGCTTGTTGCCGGTGCCGAAGCACTTGGGTATCTCGTACGTCTCCTGGGCGTAGCCGATGCCCCGGCGGACGCTCACCTGGCCGTTGGCGTCCACCTCGCACGGGTTGTTCAGCGTGCAGCGCTGACCGCTCTCGTTGAGCGTGTTGTTGACGGCCGCCACCTTGCCGGAGGCGACGTCGACCACCGGCGACCCCGAGGTGCCGCCGATGACCTTGCAGGCGGCGGTGTAGCGGACCGAGTCCTTCCAGGTCCAGCCACCCTCCTTCAGCCGGTAGGCGAAACCGTCCACGTTGCAGTTGTAGGTCTTCTTCCAGTAACCGGAGACGACGCTGATGGCGGCACCCTGCACGGGGTGCGTGGTGGCCATGTCCAGCGCCTTGATGCCGAAGCGCTGCTTGATCTGCGCGTAGGTGGAGGAGAGTTCGTAGACCGAGACGTCGGTGTCGGTCATCGTGCCGTACGCGATCTTGGTGGCCCGTACCGTGCCGAGGTTGCCGGCCGAGGCGCTGAGCACCGTGAAACTGCGGCTGGAGGGGCGGTCGACGACGACCTCGCCCGCGCCGGGCATCCCGGTCTCCAGGCAGTGGCCGTTGGACATGACCAGGGCCGGGTCGTCGTCGGCCGAGGTGGGCATCCGGACGATCGACCCCGAGCAGTTGCTCAGAGCCACCGTGCCGGCGAAGGACACCGCCCGGGGAGCCGCCGCATCGGCTCCGGTGAGCGTGGCGTCCGCCGTGCGCTGGAGCGAGGGCGCCGCCGTGTGCCCGGCGGCGTCCTGGGGTGTGGCAGCACCGGCGGTTCCGGCGGTGCCCACGAGCGCGGCGGTACCCAGGACGGCCGTGGCCAGGGCACCGACGAGAGGGCTTCTCATGTGGGGGTCCTCTCACAATCTGTGGCCGAAGTTCCTTCGGCTTTGACGTGCGCATTGTTGGAGCAACAGAGGCCGCTGGCAACAACTTCGCCGTAACCGGTGGGAAGTTGTTCGAATCTGCGAGGGGCGGGAGGGGAGGCTGGGACCTTGGGGGAGAGCGGGGGCGAGGGCCGGGGACGCACGCCGAGCGCGCGTTCCGTCCGCGCGCCCTCGCCGCGGCACCCACCGGTCCGCTCCCGGCCGCGCCGCCCCGGGGCCGGGCCGCCGGTCCCGACACCCTCCGCATCCGAACGGTTGGCTGCCGCCGTGCTTTCTCATGCATTTCTCACAAAGACAGGCGGTATCGCCCGGGGATAGCTCGGTGATACCCCGTTGACCTGCACCGCGGTCCAAGTTCAGGAAGTTCGCGGACGTTGTGGACATGAGGCAGGTGAGGTGTCGTACGCTAAACTCCGCGATCCGTTCGCGCATTTTCCGCTGTTTACCGTGAAACTCGGACAGGTTGCCGCCGCACCGTCGTTAAGGACCCGGATGCTTTACGCTGCGCCCCATCACCCTCCCGGCCCGCAGGGAGAGGTGCGGCGGCCCAGACTGCGTGTCCTCGACGGGCTGCGCCTGCTGGCCGCCCTGATGGTCCTGGCGTATCACTACATCACCCTCCGCGACGGCTGGGGCGATGATCCGCAGGCATTCTCCCCGCTCGTCTACCACCTGTCGGAGTACGGGTGGCTGGGTGTCGAAGTCTTCTTTCTGATCAGCGGGTTCGTCATCTGTATGAGCGCGTGGGGGCGGTCCCTGGGTGATTTCGTGACATCCCGCGTCTCCCGCCTCTATCCGGCCTATTGGGTCGCCGTGCTGCTGACGGCGGCGGTCCTGACGGTGTGGCCGAACGTCCGCAGCGCCGACAACTGGGAGACGGTGCTCACGAACCTCACCATGCTCCAGCAGGGGCTCGGCGTGCCCGACGTGGACGACGCGTACTGGACGCTGTTCATCGAGCTGAAGTTCTATCTGCTGTTCGCGGTCGTGGTCTTCCGCGGGGTCACGTACCGCCGTTGTGTGCTCTTCTGCGGCCTGTGGACCGTGGCCGGGGTGGTGGCGCTGAAGTCCAACAGCGATCTGCTCTCGGTGTGGGCGATCGCGCCGTACTCCCCGTACTTCATCGCGGGCATCGCCTTCTATCTCATGCACCGGTTCCGGCCCACCGTCCTGCTGTGGGCGATCGTGGCGGTCTCCTTCCTGCTGGCCCAGCACTATCTGCACGGCCGGCTGGTGATGAACCTCGGTGCGAAGGCGGAACTGGCACAGGGCTGGCCGGTACGGCTGGCGGTCCTGGCGGCGTTCGCGCTGATGGCCGCCATCGCGCTCGGCTGGTTCGACAACCTCCAGTGGCGCTGGCTGTCCACGGCCGGATCGCTCACGTATCCGCTCTATCTCCTGCACATGTACGTGGGTTTCACCCTTATCGACCTGCTGCGCGACCGTGTTCCCGCGCTGGCCCTGCTGCCGGGGATCGTCATCCTCATGCTGGCCCTTTCCTGGCTGGTGCACCGCTTCGTGGAACGGCCGCTGGGCCGCAAACTCCGGACGTCCATGCAGAAAAGCGTGGAGGAAATGCGCTTCCACTCGCGAGGGAAAGCGACCGGTGCATCCGCCGCACCGGCGGAGAAAAGCAGGAAAATCGTGCGCGAGGAACGGAAACCGGACGCGGAATTGCTGCACTGACCGCCTGGGGTGATCGCGCCGGCCCGCGCGGAACTCCCGCCCCGCCCGTCCCGTACGTCCTCCCCTGCACCTTTTCGCGCACACCGTTTCGCTACGTCGCTTCGTACGCATCGTTTCCTTTCGCCGCTCGTTGAAGCGGATGCCGGCGGCGCCGGACGAAGAATGCCGGTGCCGACGGGCATTGCCCACGCGACGGAGGGAAGACGTCAGGGATGAGCGGTGAGATGTGGGCGATCGTGGTGATTCTGGCGGTCCTGCTCGCGGCGATGGTCGGCGCGGCGATCGTGCTCCTGGTCAAGGTGGTCCGCGCGCGCCACGCGCTGCGCGACGCGGGCGTACCGCTGGAGAACAAACTCGCGTACTGGGGAGCGCTGCTCTACGTGATCTCCCCGGTCGACCTGCTGCCGGACCCGGTCCTGCTCGACGACATCGGCGTGCTCCTGCTGGCCCTCCGGTCGTTGCAGGCGGCGGCCGACGCCTCGGGCGTGGGCAAACGGAAGCGGTCCGCGACGGCGTCGGAGGTGGAGGCGGAGGCCTGAGACGTGGTGGTGCGGACCAGAGGCGTGGCGCTGTGCGGCCCGGACAGTGGCCACCGGCCAGGGAAGAGGCCATCGGCCAGGCCACCGGCCACCGGCCAGGACGTCCGCTGCCTGGGTGCGGCACACCCGGGCAGCACACCGGGCCCCCGCCTAACCTTGCCCTCATGGACGACAACCACCTGGGAGATTTCCTGCGCGCACGCCGCGCCGGCCTGCGGCCGGAGGACGTCGGTATGGCGAGTTACGGGCCCCGCAGAGTCGCCGGGCTGCGCCGCGAAGAGGTCGCCGTCCTGTCCGGAATGAACGCCGACTACTACACCCGCCTGGAACAAGGACGCGAGCGCAATCCCTCACCGCAGGTGCTGGACGCCCTCAGCCGCGCACTGCGCCTCGAAGCCGACGCGCGGACCCACCTGTACGGGCTGGCCGGGGCCGCCCCGGCGGGCCGGCCTTCTCCGTATCCCTCCCCGCAGGTCACCCCCGCCCTGCGCCAGTTGATGGACGGATACCCGAACACCCCGGCCTTCGTCCTCGGCCCGACCCTGGACCTCCTCGCCGTCAACGCCCTGGCCGAGGCCCTTTTCGCCCCGTTCCGGCCGGCGGACAACCTGGCCCGTATGGTCTTCGCCGACCCCGCGGGCCGGAGCTTCTACGCGGACTGGAACCGGGCGGCCGAGGCCACCGTCGCCAACCTGCGCCAGGCGACCGGCCACGACCCGGACCACCCGCGGCTGCGCGAGCTCGTCCGCACCCTCACCGGACACAGCCCGGACTTCGCCCGCCTCTGGGCGGCCCACGCCGTACGCGGCAAGACCCGGGACGCCAAGCACCTCCTGCACCCGGACGTCGGCCCCCTCGCCCTCACCTACCAGGCTTTCGACGTGCGCGACGCCCCCGGCCAGCAACTCGTCATCTACCACGCCGAGCCGGGCAGCCCGAGCGCCCAGGCCCTCAACCTGCTCGGCACCCTGCACGCCACCCGCCACCAGGACGAGTCGCGCGGTCACACCTGCTCCTGATGGACCGCGCCCCCGGTGGGTGCGCGGTCGCGGACGGCCTCCCACACCGCCCGGCCCCGCACCTCGGCGGCCCATCGGTCGACATTGTCGCCGGAGTCGTGGAAGAACCACGTATCGAAGTGTTCAAGAGCGCGCAGTTCGGGAACGGGGTCGTACCGAAGTTCGCAGTGCACGTGCACGTAGTGATCGTGCTCGCCGTCATCGTCCGCGACCTCGAACTGCCGGGTCAGGTCCAGGGTGAACGCGGGCGGGCCGTCGGTGGCGTACGTCCCGTACTGGAACAGCAGGCCGTCGGCGTCGGGGGCTTGCGGGACGGCGAAGCGCTGCCGGGCGAAGCGTGTGTACGCGAGCCATGCTTGCGCCGCGGTCGTGGCGGCGAGCGGCGCCGTCCGGCCTGCGACGGCTTGCAGCTCCGCCCGCAGCAGGTGGACCGCCTCGGCCAGGGGCCGGGTGCCGGACATGTCGTGCTTCATGGTCTCTTCCTCGCCGGTGCGACCGACTCCCGCTCGATGAACTCCGTCGGCAGTGTGGTGTGTTCGGGAGGGTGCGCGCCGCCCTGGACGCGGGCGATCAGGGCGTGGACGGCCTGGGCGCCCAGTTCCTGGACGGGCTGGGCGACGACGCTGATGCGGGGGCGTACGGCCCGGGCCCAGTCGGTGTCGTCGAAGGTGATCACGGACAGGTCCTCGGGGACGCGCAGGTTCAGTTCGCGTGCGGCGGACAGCACGCCCAGGGCGACCAGGCTGTCCGTGGCGAAGACGGCGGTGGGCGGTTCGGGGGAGTCCAGCAGGTCGCGGGCGAGGAGGGCCGGGTCCTGGCCGTGGAAGGCGCCGGTGCGCAGGTAGGCCGCGGCGTCGTCGATGCCTGCTTCCCGGAGGGCGGCGCGGTAGCCCGCCATGCGCGCGAGGCCGGTGGAGCCGGGATCCACCGGGTCGTCGGTGGCGTCGTTGCCGACCAGGCTGACCAGGGCGATGCGCCGGTGTCCCACGGCGAGCAGGCGGCGTACCGCGTCCTGCGCCGCGCCGTGGTTGTCGACGGTGACGGAGTCCAGGTCGAGGTGGGGCACGCGCCGGTCGAGGAGGACGACGGGGCAGCCGCCGGTGTGCGCGGCCGTGAGGTGGGCGGTGTCCGTGGTGGAGGCGGGGGAGACGATCAGGCCGTCGACGTGCCGGTCGCGCAGGGTCTTCACGGCGGCCCGTTCGGCCGCCGGGTCCTCGTCGGTGTTGGCCAGCAGGATCTGGTAGCCGGCGGCGCGGGCGGCGTCGGTGATGCCGCGGGTGACGCCCGCGAAGAACGGGTTCTGGATGTCGGCGACGACCGCGCCCAGGGTGTGCGTACGGCCGGTGATCATGGACCGGGCGAGCTGGTTGGGGCGGTAGCCGAGTTTCCGCGCGGCGGCCCGTACGCGTTCGCGGGCCTCGGGGCTGACGGAGCCGTAGTCGGCGAGGGCCCGGGAGGCGGTGGACCGGGAGACGCCCGCCTCGCGGGCGACGTCGGGGATCGTGGCGGGCCGGTGCGGGCCGCTGCGTCGGTTCGTCGTCATGGCCTCGCCAGGCTATCGGCTGTGCACGGGTATTGACGCCCCGCGAAGAGCGGTGGGAAGGTTCCCAGCATTCCCCGTGGGAACGTTCCCAAATTCTGTGTCACGGGGCGTTTCCGGCCCGATGTGGGAACGTTCCCAACCTGCTCGGAGAGGATCCGCGTGACCACCGCAACCCTGCCCCTCAAGCCCATCACCGAGGACTTCAAGGAGGCCGTGGCCTTCGCCCTGAGCCAGCACGGGACGGCCCGCGCCTTCGTGGACGAGGTCGTCGCAGCCGGTCTGCGCAATGTCTTCCTGGTCGGCTGTGGAGGCTCGCTCACCGCCTCTTACCCGGTGCACTTCCTCCTGGAGACCCGCGCCGGATTCCCCGTCTTCCACATGAACAGCGACGAGTTCAACCTGCGCAAGCCCGCGCTGCTCGGCGAGGGCTCCCTCGTCCTGGTCTCCTCGCACACCGGCACCACCAAGGAGACCGTCGCCGCCGCCCACTACGCCCGCTCCACCGGGGCCAGGGTCGCCGCGCTCACCCGCGACGCCGACAGCCCCCTGGCGCTGGCCGCCGACATCGCCTTCACGTACCGCAGCGAGGACACCGTCGTCGCCCCCAAGGGCGTCCTCTTCGGCCAGCTCGCTTACGCGCTGTTGGAGAGGACGGGCGTGGAAGGCGACTACGCGGCCGTCCGCACGGCGTACGAAGCGCTGCCCGACGCCCTCTACACCGCCCAGGAGGAGGGCGAGGCGCTCGCCCACTCCATCGCCACCGCGCTCGCCGACGAACCGGTGACGTACGTGCTCTCGGCCGGCCCCAACTACGGGGCGGGCTACGGCTTCACCATGTGCTACCTGATGGAGATGCAGTGGAAGCACGGCGGCAGCTACCACGCCGGTGAGTTCTTCCACGGCGCCTTCGAGGTCGTCACCGAGGACCAGCCGGTGATCCTCTTCCTCGGCGAGGACGCCACCCGCCCGATGGCCGAACGCACCAAGACGTTCCTCGACAAGTACACCCGCAAGGCCCACTACGTCGACTCCCGGCTCTTCTCGCTGCCCGGCGTGCCGGAGGCGGTACGCGGTGACATCACGCCCATCGCGCTGGACGTCTTCGGCACCCGGCTGGCCCGGCACTACGAGTCCGTACGCGGCCACGACCTCGACAAGCGCCGCTACATGTTTCAGGTCGAGTACTGAGCCCACGCCGCTGCGGCCGCCCGGTCCGGTGCGCTTCGGCGCGCCGGACCGGCCCCCACCGGAGCCAACTGGAGGAAAGAGCGGTATGCGCATCTGTGGACTCGGCGACAACGTCGTCGATCGCTACCCCTGCCGCGGGCTGATGTACCCGGGCGGCAATGCCCTCAATGTCGCGGTGCACGCGGCCCGTTGCGGTGCCGAGGCCGCGTATCTCGGCGTCACCGGCAGCGACGCGGCCGGCCGGCACGTACGGGCGGCGCTGGCGGCCGAAGGCGTAGCGACGGAACGGTCCCGTATCGCCGAAGGGCCCAACGCCTACGCCACCGTCCACCTCGACCGCGACGGCAACCGCACCTTCGGCGACTGCGACGAGACGGTCTCCCTCTTCACCCCGGACGACGCCGACCTGCGCTGGCTGCGCGGCTTCGACCTGGTGCACACCGGAGACTGCAGCGGGATGGAGGAGCAACTGCCACGGCTGGCCGCCGCCTGCCCGGTGAGCTTCGACTTCTCGGACCGGCCCTGGAGTTACGCCGGACCACTGCTGCCCTACGTGCGCAGCGCCGTCCTCTCCCGCGCGGACGCGGACGACGCGGAGGCCGCCGGGCTGACGGCCCGCGCCCACCGTCTCGGCGTGAAGCTGGCCGTGGTGACGCGCGGCGCCCGGGGCGCGTACCTGTCGTACGAGGGCACCACGCACCGCCAGCCGGTGGTGCCCGTCCGCGCCACCGACACCCTCGGCGCCGGCGACTCCTTCATCGCCGCCCTGCATCTCGCCCTCCACCGGGGCCGCCCGCTCGCCGACGCGGCCGGGTACGCCGCCACGTACGCGGCGGCCGTGTGCACGCTGCCCGGCGCCTTCGGCCGGCCCCTCGCCCTCGACGGCGCGGACCCCCGCGACCCGTCCCGATGTCCCTGACCGCCTCGCCCGAACTCCCCGCCAGGAGAGAGCCGATGCGCCGCACCCCCGCCACCGTCGCCGGCTGCCTGCTCGTCACCCTGCTGACCCTGCTGGTCAGCGGGTGCGGGCAGGCCCCCGTCCGCGTCACCCCGAACGCGTTCGCCCTCGACGGGCCGCCGCGCGGGCACCTCACCGTCCTGGAGAAGTGGGCCGATCCGGAGTACGCCCCGTACTTCAAGGAGGCGGTCCGCGCGTACGAGCGCCGGAACCCGGGCGTCAGCATCGACCTCCAGGCCGTCGGCGACCAGCCGTACAAGGACCGCATCGCGGTGCTGGCCGCGTCCCGGGAGATGCCCGACATCTATTTCGCCTGGCCCGGGCGGTACGCGCGGAAGTTCGCCGACGGCAAGCTCGCCGCGGACCTGTCGGAACCCCTCGAAGGCACCGCGTGGGGCCGGTCGTTCGAGGCGGACGCACTGGACGCGTTCACCTTCGACGGGCGCCGGTACGGGGTGCCGCTGAACATGGACGCCAAGGTCTTCGCGTACAGCAGGGAGATCTTCGCGCAGGCCGGGGTCGCACGGGAGCCGCGCACCTTCCCCGAGCTGCTGACGGCCTGCGACCGGATCTCCGCGACGGGCCGCACCCCGCTCGCCTTCGGCAACCAGTACGGCTGGCCCGCCGGGCACCTGCTCACCCAGTTCAACGCGATGGAGGTACCGGCCGCCGTCCTGGCCAGGGACTACGACGGCGACGGGGGCCCGGAGGCCTTCAGCCACCCCGGCTACGAGCGCGCTTTCGACGACCTCGCCCGGCTCAAGAAGCACTGCATGGGGCCGTCCGGTACGAGCATGAGCCACGAATCCGCGCAGACCCGGCTGCTGTACGGCAAGGCGGCCATGCAGTACCTGGAGACCCTGGAGTTCTCCTACCTGAGCACCAAGGGCGGCGCCCCGGAGAAGTTCGCGGCGGGCTGGGACTTCTTCACCATGCCCGCCGTACCGGGCGCCGCGGGCTCGGCCGGCGCCGTCGCCGGGGGAGCGGACGGGCTGCTCGTCGCCAACTCCTCCCCGAACAAGGCGCTCGCCGTCGATTTCCTGAAGTTCCTCACCGGCCCGGAGCAGGCCCGCAAGGTGGTGCGCGACCTGGGCTGGCTCAGCGCGGTCAAGGGCACGGCGGGCGCGGCGCGCCTGAAGGGGCTGCCCGAGGCGCAGCGCACGCTCGCCGGGAAGGACATGGCGCTCTGGCTCGACACCCGCGCCGACGACAAGATCGTCAACCCGTACCTCTCGGCGGCCGAAGCCGTCCTCGGGGGCCGCAGCAGTGCCGCACAGGCGCTGCGCCAGGTACGCGAGGGCGCGCGGCAGGCCCACCGGTTCCGCGTCCGCGACTGAATCGCGTACGCCCGTGTCCCCGTACCCCTGTGCCCCCGTACGTGCCCCGCGGCCCGTACGCCCGACTTCCCGCTTCCTGCCCGACTTCCCGCTTCCCGAAGGAGGTGCCGCCGTCATGCAGCGACGCCGATTCCGCCACGCCCTGTACGCCGCCCCCGCCCTCGCCCTGATCGCCCTGTTCGTCTACTACCCGATCGTCGAGAACATCCGGCTCAGCCTCTTCAAGTTCAGCGTCTTCCAGCCCGGCATGCGCTACGTCGGCCTGGAGAACTACCGGCAGGCCCTCCAGGACCCTGTCTTCTGGAAAGCCCTCGCCAACAACCTCGGATACGCCGTCACCTCGGTGATTTTCCAGGTGGGAGCGGCGCTGGTGCTGGCCGCGATCCTGGAAGGACTCATCGGGCGGCGGCTGCGCGGGCTGCTGCGCACCGTCTACTTCGTCCCCGCCGCCGTCTCCATGACGGTCGCGGGCCTGCTCTTCCAGTTCCTGTACCAGCCCGACGCGGGCCTCATCAACAGCGCGCTGGAATCCCTGGGGCTCGGCCGGTTCGCGCACGACTGGCTGGGCGACCCGGGCACCTCCATCTGGGGCGTCGTCACCATGAGCCAGTGGCAGTCCTTCGGCTACACCACGATGCTGCTGACCGTCGCCGTCCAGCGGATTCCGCGGGAGCTGTACGAGGCGGCGACGGTGGACGGCGCGGGCCGTGTCCGCACCTTCTTCGCCGTCACCGTCCCGATGGTCCGCGAGATGACGACCCTGCTCGTCATCCTCACCGTCTCCGGCGCGTTTCTCGTGTTCAACGAGGTGATGGTGATGACCGGCGGCGGCCCCTCCAACTCCAGCCAGACGCTCGGCACATGGCTGTACTCCAGCGCCTTCACCGGGGACGACATGGGGTACGCCGCGGCCATCGGCACCGTCATGTTCGCCATCACCTTCGTGGCGGGTGCCGTCCAGCTCCTCCACTCGCGCCGGAAGGCGGTAGCGGTATGACACTGGCCCTGCACGAGCCCGCACCGGCGAAGGCCCCGCCGGCTGTGCCCGGCGAGCGCCGCGGCAGGCCCGCCCGTTCCGGCTCGGTGGTGCTGCGGGTCCTCACGTACTGCGGACTCGCCGCCCTCGCCGTCGCGGTGGTCTACCCGCTGTGCTGGATGGCCCTGTCCGGCCTCAAGACGAACGGGGAGATCTTCTCCGACCCGTGGGGGCTGCCCGCGCACCCCGGCTGGGGGACGTACGCCGACGCGTGGCACCAGGGGGTGCTGGGCTATCTGCTCAACAGCGCGCTCGTCACCGCCGCCAGCGTCCTCGCCGTCGTCCTGATCAGCGCCTGGGCCGCGTACGGGCTGACCCGGCTCGCCCTCCCGTTCTCACAGCCGGCGCTGCTGCTCGTCCTCGGCGCCATGATGCTTTCGCCGACCGTGGCGCTGGTCCCGCTGACGCAGCTCCTCCAGGCGCTGCACATCTACGACACGTACTGGGCGCTGATTGTTCTCTACACCGCGTTCAAGGTGCCCTTCACCACCTTCCTGATCCGCGCGTACCTGCTGGGGCAGCCGGTGGAGGTGGAGGAGGCGGCGCTGATCGACGGGGCGAGCCGCTGGCAGACCTTCTGGCGGGTGGTCGTCCCGATGGCGCGGCCGATCCTCGTCTCCGCGGCGCTCCTCCAGGCGCTCTTCTCCTGGAACGAATACGCCTTCGCGCTCGTCTTCATCACCGACGAGCACCTCAAGACGCTGCCCGTGGGGCTCGCCGACATGGCCGGGCGCCTCAACTCCGACTGGCCGATGCTCTTCGCGGGCCTGACCATCGCCGCGCTGCCGATGATCGTGATCTTCCTGGTCGCCCAGCGGCACTTCGTGCGCGGGCTGTCCGAGGGGATCGGCAAGTGAGCGGGGGAGGTGCGGCGGGCCGTCGGCGCCGGTGATCGTGCGGGTGCGGCGGGACCGTTGCAGGATGGCTGCATGCTGCTGGCCCGTCTCGCCCATGTGTCCGGGGAGGTCGCCGCCACCTCGGCGCGGTCCCAGAAGATCAAACTGCTGGCCGAACTGTTCCGCCGGGCCGAGCCCGACGACGCGCCGGTGGCCATCGCCTACCTGGCCGGGCGGTTGCCGCAGGGCCGTATCGGGGTCGGCTGGAGCGTCCTGCGGGACCCGGTGCCGGCCGCGGGGACCGCCACGCTGACCGTGCTCGGCACCGACGCGGCCCTGACCGCGCTGGCCGCCGTCGCCGGGCCCGGCTCCCAGGCCGAGCGGCGCCGCCTCGTACAGGAGCTGCTGGCTGCGGCGACCGAGGAGGAGCAACGTTTCCTCATCGGGCTGCTGACCGGCGAGGTACGGCAGGGCGCGCTGGAGGCCGTCGCCGCCGAGGCGATCGCCGCGGCGGCCGAGGTGCCCGTCGCGGACGTACGGCGGGCCGTGATGCTGGCCGGGTCCCTGGAGGAGGTGGCCCGCGGCCTGCTCGCCGAGGGCGCCTCGGCGCTGACCGCGTTCCGGCTGACCGTGGGGCGCCCCATCGGGCCCATGCTGGCGCACGGCGCGAAATCCCTGGCCGAGGCGGTCGACAAGGCCGGACGGTGCGCCGTCGAGGAGAAGCTGGACGGCATCCGGGTGCAGGTGCACCGCGACGGTACGGACGTACGGATCTACACCCGCACCCTCGACGACGTCACCGACCGGCTGCCCGAGATCACCGAGGCCGCCCTCGCTCTGGAGGCGCCGTGCTTCGTCCTGGACGGTGAGGTGATCGCGCTCGGCGACGACGGGCGCCCGCTGCCCTTCCAGCGGATCGCGGGTCGGTTCGGCTCACGGGTGGACGTGGCCGCCGCACGGGCCGCGCTGCCGCTGTCCCCGGTCTTCTTCGACGTCCTCGCCGTGGACGGCCACGACCTGCTGGACCTGCCCGGCGACCGGCGGCACGCGGAACTGGTCCGGCTCGTCCCGGAGGAGCGGCGGGTGCGCCGGACGGTGGTCGACGACCCGGCCGACACCGCGGCGCGTCAGGAGGCCGAGGACTTCTGGGCCGAGACGCTGCGCCGCGGGCACGAAGGGGTCATGGTCAAGGCGCTGGACGCGCCGTACAGCGCCGGCCGCCGGGGCGCCGCCTGGCTGAAGGTCAAGCCGGTGCACACACTCGACCTGGTGGTGCTGGCCGCCGAGTGGGGGCACGGCCGCCGTACCGGCAAGCTCTCCAACCTCCACCTCGGCGCGCGCGGCCCGGACGGCACGTTCGTCATGCTCGGCAAGACCTTCAAGGGGCTCACCGACGCCACCCTGGCCTGGCAGACGGAACGGCTGCGGGAGCTGGCGGTGGAGGAGAGCGGGTACGTCGTGACCGTACGCCCCGAGCTGGTCGTCGAGATCGCGTACGACGGCTTGCAGACCTCGACCCGCTACCCGGCGGGCGTGACGCTGCGCTTCGCCCGGGTGCTCCGCTACCGCGACGACAAGACGGCCGCCGAGGCGGACACGGTGGAGACGGTGCTCGCCGCACACGACCGGGCGGGGCCGGAGGCATCCGCCGGATCGGGGCAGGGCGAGGCACCGGGCGCCCCGGAGGAGCCCGGCGCCGCGGGCTGAGTTGCGCGCGTACCCGGATGTCCGCCGTGCCCGCCCGCTCTGGCACTATGACAGGACAGGGCCTCGACTGCTGGTCAGGGCCCCGTGTGAAGGCAGCGCCTTCATGAAATCGATTTCCCGATCCGTGTCGAAGGGGAGGTGTCCGGTGGCACCAGCCGCGGTCGGCCTCGCCCGCCCGGTCGGCGCACCGTCGTCCGCCCGTGCTCTCCGGTAACAGCCCTTCTGCTGTGCACCCCAAGATCCACTTCAACACCTTCAGCTGAGCAAAGGGGCTCTTCCGTTGGCCAGAAAGATCATTCTCGACTGCGACCCCGGGCACGACGACGCCATCGCCATGCTCCTGGCGTACGGCAATCCCGACATCGACCTGGTCGCCGTGACCACCGTGGTCGGCAACCAGACCCTGGAGAAGGTCACCCGCAACGCGCTGTCCGTGGCGCGCATCGCCGGTATCACCGGTGTGCCCTTCGCGGCCGGCAGCCCGCGGCCCCTCGTCCGGACCATCGAGAACGCGCCCGAGATCCACGGCGACACCGGACTGGACGGCCCGGACCTGCCCGAGCCGAATTTCGAGCTCGACCGCCGGCACGCCGTGGACCTCATCATTGACACGGTCATGTCGCACGAACCGGGCGAAATCACCATCGTCCCGACCGCCGGTCTGACCAACATCGCGCTCGCCGTGCGCAAGGAGCCCCGGATCGCCGAGCGCGTCCGCGAGGTCGTCCTGATGGGCGGCGGCTTCCACGAGGGCAACTGGAGCGCGGTCGCCGAGTTCAACATCGTCATCGACCCGCACGCCGCGCACATCGTCTTCAACGAGCGCTGGCCGGTCACCATGGTCGGCCTCGACCTGACCCACCAGGCCCTGGCGACCCCCGAGGTCACCAAGAAGATCGCCGACGTCGGCACCAAGCCCGCCCAGTTCGTCCTGGAACTGCTGGACTTCTTCCGCGACGCCTACCGGGAGAACCAGGGCTTCGAGTTCCCGCCGGTGCACGACCCGTGCGCGGTCGCCTACGTCATCGACCCGGACGTGATGACCGTACGCAAGGCCCCGGTGGACATCGAGCTGACCGGCGGCCTGACCATGGGCATGACCGTCACCGACTTCCGCTGGCCGATCCCCGAGGACTGCCGCACCCAGGTCGCCGTCAAGCTCGACCACGAGCGGTTCTGGAACCTCGTGGTGGACGCCCTGGAGCGCATCGGCGACGTCGAGGCATGAGCGCGCCGCACACCGCCCGGCCCGCCGAAGCGACGGGCCCGGGGCGTTCCGTACGGATCGGCGTGCTGGTCACGGCGCTGCTGACGGCCTGTGTCGCCTTCCAGCTCAACGCCAGCATGCTCAGCCCCGCGCTGAAGAGCATCGAGGACAGCCTTGGCGCCACCTCGGCCGAGATCGGGCTCACCCAGACCGCGTTCTTCACCTCCGCGGCGCTGTTCTCGCTGTTCCTGCCGCGGCTCGGCGACATCGTCGGCCGCCGCAAGGTGCTCGCCGGGATGATGGCCCTGATGGTCGTCGGCTGCATCGTGGCCGCGCTGGCGCAGAGCGTGCCGATGCTGTTCGTCGGCCGCGTCATCCAGGGTGTGTCCGGGCCGACCGTCCCGCTGTGTCTGATCATGCTGCGGGTCGAGGTCACCGAGCCCAAGCGGTACGGCACGCTGCTCGGCGTGATCACCGCGGTCAACGGCGGCATCGCCGGCATCGACTCGCTCGCCGGCGGCTACCTCGCCGACCGGCACGGCTTCGCCGCGGTCTTCTGGGCCATGGCCGTCGTCGCCGCGATCGCCGCCGCCCTCGTCGCCGTCATGGCGCCGGAGTCGAAGGTACCCGACAGCCACCGGATGGACTGGCCGGGCGTCCTGCTGCTCGTCGTGTCGGTCGGTTCGCTGCTCGTCGCGCTCAACGAGGCGGGCAAGCTGGCCGCCGCGAACTGGCCGCTCATCGCGGTCCTGGTGGTCGTCGCGGCAGCCGCGTTCTGGCTGTTCTGGCGCACCGAGGACCGCTCCCGGCACCCCCTGGTCGCAACGAGGCACCTGCGGCAGCGCTCGACCTGGGCGACGCTGCTGACCACGATGCTGACGATGACGGGCGTCTTCGCCGTCATGAACGGGCTCATCCCCGCCTTCGCGCAGGACGCGCAGGCCGGGCTCGGCATGTCGGCCGAGCAGTCCGCCTGGTGGACGCTCACGCCGTACGCCATCGCGGGCCTGGCCATGGGTCCGATCGCCGGCCGGCTCGCGGCGACGTTCGGGTACGGGCGCATCCTGCGGCTGGGCCTGGTCGGCGCGGCGGTGACCGTCGTCCTGATGATCGTCACGCTCTCCGCCCACTCCAAGGGGCTGCTGCTGGCCGCCTCCATCCTGGTGGGCATCACCTACGCGGGCGTGGCGAACATCGTGCTCAACGGGCTCGGCATCGTGCTGTCGCCCAAGGAGAACCCGGGCTTCCTGCCGGGTCTGAACGCCGGTGCCTTCAACCTCGGCTCCGGCCTCAGCTTCGCGGCCCTGTACGCGGTCAAGACCGCGATGCCGGCCGACGACCCGTCGTCCGCCTCCGGCTACACGGCCGGAATGATCGCGGGGGTCGTCATCATGGCCGTCGCCCTGCTGGCATCCTTCCTGATCCCGAAGCCGGTGGAAGCCGAAGCGCATGAGTGAGCGCCGCTGAGCGGCACCGGACGGCCCGGTCTCTCCTCGCCCGAGAACGCGAGGAGGGGCCGGGCTGTCGTATGCAGCCCGGTGCTTCTACAGAGAGCTGAGGTCCGAGCGCATGGCTGCCGAAGGGCCTCCAGCGCCTCGCTGAGGGCTGCTTGGGTCGTTGACCACCCCGGATCCCTGTTCACGTCAGGCTCGTCGAAGCGATCCCGCAGGCGCAGCAGCCTCCGGAAGGCGTGCACGGCCACGTCATCGAGAGATTCGGGCGCCATGATGCGCATCTGATAGAGAAGCTGAAAGGCGTTGGCGGCCCCGAGGATCTCCCCGGACTGCTCGCGGCGCTCCTCCCAGGTGAGCTCCGTGCTCCGCTGCAGATCGCGAAGCCGGTGCCTCGTGAGCCAGAGCGCCGCGAGGTATTCGCTGTACAGCTGTTGCTTCGCGGCCCGTTCGCGGGACGTGTTCTCCCGGTGCCACCGCGACCGTTCGCCCAGAAGGGTCGTACTGACACCGAGAAGAGCACCGAGCGCGGTGCCCGCGAGAGTCCCCCAGTCCACGGGGCACATCGTAGGGACGCCGTGCCGTCGGGCCCAGAGCGCGCAGGTACCTTCCTGCGTTCTGCCCGAAGGGCCGGACGGCAGGCCCTAGGCCCGCTGCCCCGGGACGATGGCGGCGATCCGCCCGAGCAGGGCGGCCAGTTCGGCGGGCGCCGCCAGGAAGGGGGAGTGGCCGGTGCCGAGCCGTTCGACGCGGGTGGCGTTCGCGGACATCTTCGTCTGCATCGCGGGCTGGAGCGCCTGGTCGCCCTCGCAGATCACGTATGTGGAAGGCACGGTCCGCCAGGCCGCGCGGGTCACCGGCTCCTGGAAGGACCGCCGGCTCTGCTCGACAAGTCGGCCGACGGCCCGCTCGGCCACGTCGTCCGGCACGTCCCCGTACAGCGACGCGCGCGGGTCCTCGAAGATGGACGGCTGGACGCCGTTGAGGTCCACGCCCTTGGACGCGTCGCGGCCGTGCAGGCTGCCGAGTGATTCGCCCTCCGCCGGCATGTAAGCCGTGAGGTAGACGAGGTGGGCGACGTGTGCGTGACCGGTGGCGGCCTCGGTGACGGGGATGCCGCCGTAGGAGTGGCCGACGACGACCACCGGGCCCTCGATCTCGCCCAGCCGCGCGGATATCGCTTCGGCGTCGTCGTACACACCGGCGGCGGGCGTGCCCTGGGGGCCGGAACTGGGCAGGTCGACGGTGTGGGACGCGAAGCCGTCGGCGGCGAGGGCGTCCCGCAAGGCGGACCAGCACGTGGACCGGTGCCAGGCGCCGTGGACGAGGAGGAAGGACGGGCGGGCTGCGGTGGTGGACACAGGGGGTGCAACTCCTGATGGTCGGACGGGCGACGGCCTTTCGAAGGAGCATGCAACACGACGTACGGAGCCCGGCGCCAGCGCATTTCACCTGCGCGGATCCGACACCGCGCGCCCTGGCAGCGCATTCCGACCCCCCCGGGAGCCGTCGCTTCAGCGGACCGGCGCCACGTCCTCGACCACCATCGCGACGAAGTCCGTGGTGGCCCTGCGGCGGGCGAAAGGATTGCGCAGGGGGCGGGAGGGCGCGGCCGGGGGCGTGGTGACGGAGCCGTGCAGGCGGAGAGCCTCATCGATCACGGGGTGCCACTCCGGAGCGAACGTCTCCAGGGCGTAGCGGCCGGCGTCGCCCTTGGAGATGATTTCCCCGGTGGCCGCGGTGTGATGGAGACGGCTGACACCGAGCACTCCCCAGGCCGGCGCCCAACCGCCCAGGGCGGCCAGCCCCGTCAGGGACAGCGTCTTGCGGTGCGTGGTGTGCCAGCGCCGCCAGTAACCGTCGAGATTCCCCAGCGTCCACTCGCGCAAAGAGGCCCGGTCCACCCCGACTTCGAAGCCACCGGGCACCGGGCCGCGTGCCGGTACGGCGTTCTTCGCGAGGACGGCCCAGGTCACCGGGTTGACCTCGAAAGCGTCGTCCGTACGGAACCTCCCCAGCAGCGTGTACGGAACGGCGGGGCACGCGGCGTAGCCCGCGGCGAGGTCCTGCCAGGTGACGTGGACACCGTCGAAGTACGGGCGCGTGTGCTGGGCGCGCGTCTCGGCGTGCGCCTGCCGCAGAGCCGCGACGTCCTCCGCCGTGAGACGCCGCGCGGTGACCGCGACGAAGTCGACGTCGCTGCGCCCCGGCCGGAAGTCGCCCAGAGCGATCGACCCGGTCAGATACAGCCCCTCGACCAGGCCGGGACGCGTCCGGTCCACGCTCGCGAGAAAGGCGCGCACCACGGCTTCCACCGAAGGGTGCGCCCTGCGTCTCCGTGCGCTGCCCGATTCTCCGTGCATGGTCCTGTGTCCTCCCGTCCGCCGGCCGCCGCGGCGGTGGTTCCGGTCGAGTGCCCCGTGTCCCGTGTCACGCGTGTGACGGGCGAACGGTTCCGGTGCGGAATCCGTCCGCCCGCCGGCCGGCCGCGGTCAGCGGTAGCAGTACGAGTCGGACGACGCGTCACCGCCCTGCAAGCGCGTCTGGTGGACGCGCAGCCCGCGGAAGTCCTCGCCGTGCGGGAAGAATCGGGGGTCGGGGGTGAGGCCGCCGTGGTCCGGGTCGGCGTCGAGTTTGGCGAGCCAGGGGTGGATGCCGTCGGGGTAGAACTGGTCGTCCCACGAGCCGTACAGGGAGTTGGTCAGGTACACCCGGCGTCCGTCGCGGCTCAGTTCGACCATCTGCGGGCCGCCGGTCAGCGGCAGGCCCGGTGCGGCCGGGTGCGGCTGCCGGGCGGTGATGCCGCCGAGCCGTACGGACGCGGTCTTGCGGGGGTGTGCGGGGTCGCTCACGTCGTACTGGTGGAGCTCGCCGGTGCCCCAGGCGGACACGTACAGCCAGCGGTCGTCCACCGACAGGTTGATGTCGGTGACCAGCGGCGGCACCGCGCCGAACGGCTTGAGGACCGGCGGCAGCGCGTCCTTCTCGGCGGGCTCCGCCGGGATCGTGATGACCTTGTGCGCCGTGAACCGGCCGTCGTCCTCGCGGCGCCACATCCATACGGACGCCGACAGGTCCGCCACGCTCACCACGACGCCCGCGAAACCCCACGTCGCCGCCGGGTCGTGCGCGGGCCGCAGTTCCAGCACCATCTGGTGCTCGTCGCCGAGATCGACGCGTTGCAGGTGGCGGCCGGAGTCCAGCTCCCAGAAGTGCAGCGCGTGGCCGTAGGCGCGGCCGAGCAGCAGCTCGGGATCGACGCCGTTCTCGACCATCGATGGGGTGCCCCACTCGCTGGTCACCGCGATGTTGTGCTGGAGGTGCCACCACACGTCGTAGGCCAGGCGCTGCGGGCCGCGGTCCGTCTCCCAGGCGCGCAGGACGTCGAAGGTCTCGTGGTCGAGCAGCGCGACGCCGCCCGGGCCGTCGGCGCCGTGCGCGCCGCCGAGGCAGGAGAGCAGGACGCCGCCGGGGCCGCAGTGCAGGGTGTGCGGCCGCGAGTAGCCCGCCGCGTCGGCCAGTTCGGCGGCTTCGGTCACCTTCACGAGGCGGGGGCGGGCCGGGTCCGGGCGGGTGTCGAACACGTGCAGCCGGGAGGAGCGGAGTCCCGGCACCAGTAAGTAGCGCCGTTCGGGCTGGTGGTGTCCCTCGTGGGCGAGGGCGCTGGAGCACGCGTTCCACCCGAAGTGGTGGAGTTCGTCCCCCAGGCCGGGGACGTCGGCGAGGTGCAGCACCCGGCCGTACGAACTCGACGCGGGATCGGTGTCCACGACGATCAGCGCGTCCGGGCGCCGGGCGGAGCGGTCGAAGCCGACGAGGTAGGCGAGCTTCTCCGGGGGAGCGGCGACGGCCTCGGAGGGCGTGCGGTAGAGGGTGGGGTCGGGGCGGCCGGAGTGGTGTGCGTCAGTGCTGTGACGGGCGTGACGGGTGTGGTCGGTGCCGTCGGGGTGCGCGGTGCGGGAGGTCCGACCGGCATGATCAGAAGCAGTCATCTTGTGGCTCTCCTCGGCTCCGTGGCCGGCTCCCTGGCCCTGCCTGCCGACCGGGCCGGAAACCGCGCCGGGCTGTCCGTGACAGGCGGCCGTATCGGCATGGGTACGAACCGGGGCCGGCGGGGCGGCACGCCCGGACCCGGCTCCGCGATGGCTGCGAGCCTGGCACAGGGCCCGCGCGCCGCCAAGGGCACACCGGCCGCGGACGGCCGGGCGGTGGCCGGAAGTCACCGACTCCGATGTCCGATTGTCGGACCCGTACGCGATGATCGCCTGTACGGACCGGCCGGAACCACCGGCCGGACCGGGCAGTGAACGGGCCGCCGACATCCGGCGGTTGCCGTCCGAGCAACCAGATACGGGGTAATTGATGCGACGTTTGGGCACTGTGCTGACCGCGGTCGTGCTGGCCGGCGCGGCGATGTCGGCGACGGCGGTCTCGGCGGCGGCCGCCCCGGCGACGGGGGCCGCACCGGCCGCCGCGCCGTCGGCCACGTGCGACACCGGCGGCTGGGGGAGCGCCCTGAAGTCCGCCGACGCGCGCGACCACCAGCCGCTGAAGCAGATCAGGGCCGGGCAGCACGCCTGCTACGACCGGCTGGTCTTCGAGGTGCCGACCGCGGGCGGCAAGCCGGTCGGCTACCGGGTCGGCTACGTGAAGGAGCTGCACCAGGACGGTTCCGGCGACCTCATCGAGGTCGGCGGCGGAGCCATTCTGGAGATCAGGGTGGCGGCGCCGAGCTACGACCCCTGGACGGGCAGGCCGACGTACCCGGGCAAGGCCGGCAAGCCGCTTCCGGGGGTGGACGTCAAGGGCTACAAGGCCTTCAAGGACACCCGGTTCGGGGCCAGCTTCGAGGGGGACACGCAGATAGGTCTGGGGGTCGCCAAGCGGCTCCCGTTCCGCGTCATCCAGCAGAAGAACCAGCTCATCGTGGATGTGGCCCACTCCTGAGCTGTGACTGGCGCGCGCACACCACGCCGGTGATCCGGGCCTGAAGGCCGGCCGGCCGGTTGACCGGCCTTCAGGCTCGCCCGCGAGAAAAGGGTTGCGTAACCACTACGTCTGGAGCACTCTATGCGAAGTGGTTGTGGCGCGTGGCAGGTCCGCGCGTCCGCACGGCCGACCCTGACCGCGACGCGCCCACCGCGTCGCCGGCGGAAAAGAGGACCATCTTGCGCAAGCTCACCTACTTCGTCGCCTGCTCGATCGACGGCTTCATCGGCGACCCGGACGGTGACGCGTCGTCGATGATGCGGTACGTGGACGAGGAGTTCCTGGAGTTCCTCAAGACGGAGTACCCGGAGACCGTCTCCGCCGAGGGCCGCGCCGTCCTGGACTTCCACGACGCCGAGAACCAGCAGTTCGACACGGTGATCCAGGGGCGCGGCAGCTACCAGGTGGGCCTGGACGCCGGTGTCACCAGCCCGTACGGCCATCTCCGCGAGTACGTGGCCTCCCGCAGCCTCGGCACGTCACCCGACCCGAACGTGCACCTGATCACCGACGACCTCGTGGGCACCGTCCGGGCCCTCAAGGCCGAGGAGGGCGGCCTGGGCATCTGGCTCTGCGGCGGCTCGCAGCTCGCGGGCGACCTGCTGGACGAGGTCGACGAGCTGGTGATCAAGACCTACCCGCAGGTGTACGGCTCCGGCATGCCGATGTTCGGCGCGGACTTCAGGGCCACGGACTTCACCCTGGACTCCGTCCGCACCTTCAGCAACGGCGTGCTCGTACGGAAGTACAGCCGCGCGCGCTGAGCCCCGGCCTACGGGCACACGGGCGTGCAGACATCCGGGCGCGTACGGGCGCCCGTGGTCGGCACGGGACCGGCCCGCCGAGCCTCAGGACGGCCGTGCGGCCCGCCGGGCTCAGGACGGCCGTGCCGTCACGATCCCGATCGTGACCAGGGCCAGCACCACCCAGGAGAACCAGAGCCAGCCACTGCCGCCCAGCGCCGCGGTGTAGGCCGTCGCCATGACCAGCCCGCCCACCGTGATCGCCGCCATCGCCTTAGCAGATCCGGGCATCCCCGCAACCTCCTCACGGCGGCCCGGCGGCCCGACGCCACGGGCCGCGGCCTCAAGGACATCGTCCCCGGCCGCGGCCCGTACCGCTACCTGTCGTGCCTGACCTCCGGTCAGTAATCGGTCACCCCGCGCCGCCGCCTTGGCCACGGGCCTGGAGGGAGGCCAGGTACGCGTTGTAGGCCGCCAGCTCCTGGTCGCCGTCCCGGGCCGCCGCGCGGTCCTTGCGCTGGTTCTGCCGCTCCTCGGACTTGTACCACTGGTAGAGCAGGGCGACGAGGACCAGTACGGACGGGATCTCGCTGAAGGCCCAGGCGATGCCGCCCGCCGCGCTCTGGTCGCTGAGCGCGTCGATCCCCAGCGAGGCCGGCGGGTTCTCGAACGTCTTGATCATCGTCTCGGTGCCCATCATCAGCGCGATGCCGAAGAACGCGTGGAAGGGCATCCCCGCGAACAGCTCCAGCATCCGCATGACGTAGCCCGGCCGGTGCGGCCCGGGGTCCACGCCCATGATCGGCCAGAAGAAGACCAGGCCCACCACCAGGAAGTGCACCATCATCGCGATGTGCCCGACCCGGTACTGCATCAGGAAGTCGAACAGGGGCGTGAAGTACAGCGCGTACAGGCTCGCGATGAACATCGGGATGGTGAACGCCGCGTGCGTGATCACCCGCATGTACCGGCTGTGCAGCAGCGCCACCAGCAGCTCACGCGGCCCCTTGCGGCCCCGCCCGGCCGCCGGCAGCGCGCGCAGGGTCAGCGTCACCGGCGCGCCGAGCAGCAGCAGGATCGGCGACAGCATGCTGATCACCATGTGCTGCACCATGTGCACGCTGAACATCGCCATGCCGTAGTCGTTGAGCTTGGTGCACATCACCAGGGCCACGGTCAGCACACCGATGACCCAGGCGACCGTCCGGCCCACCGGCCAGTGGTCGCCGCGCCGCCGCAGCCGCAGCACCGCCCACCCGTACAGAATCAGCCCCACCAGGCAACCGACCAGGAAGAACGGGTCTCCGCCGAACTCCATGCCGCGCCCCAGCGTGAACGGCGGCAGATCCATGTTCATGCCGTGCCCGCCGTGATCCATCCGCTCGCTCCTGATTCGTACCGATACTCCGCGACCAGACTAGAACCGCCCCCGGCCGGGGCGTCGGCCGGGGGCGGTTGCACGGCCGCATGGCACCCGTACGCACGGCCGGGGGCGCCGCGCGGCACCGGTTCGGGCCACGGGGCTTCCGGCTACGGGACTTCCGGCTCCACCGGGCTTCCGGCTACAGGACGCACTCCGTCTCGGCGTACCGCTCCCCGGGCACCGTCTTCAGCGTCTCCACCGCCTCGGCCAGCGGCACCAGCGTGATGTCCGTGCCGCGCAGCGCCGTCATCATCCCGAACGCGCCGCGGTGCGCCGCCTCCACCGCGTGCCAGCCGAAGCGGGTCGCCAGCACCCGGTCGTACGCGGTCGGCGTGCCGCCCCGCTGCACATGGCCCAGGATCACCGCGCGGGCCTCCTTGCCGAGCCGCCGCTCCAGCTCCAGCGACAGCTGCCGGGCGACCCCGGCGAACCGCTCGTGCCCGTAGACGTCGGTGCCGCCCACGTCGAAGGCCATGGTGCCCTCGCGCGGCTTGGCGCCCTCGGCGACCACCACGATCGCGAACTTCTTGCCCGCCTCGAAGCGCTCACCGACCTTGCGGGTCAGCTCCGCCATGTCGAAGGGGCGCTCCGGGACGACGATGGCGTGCGCGCCCGCCGCCATCCCGGAGTGCAGGGCGATCCAGCCCGTGTGCCGTCCCATGACCTCGACGATCAGGACCCGCTGGTGCGACTCGGCGGTGGTCTTCAGGCGGTCCAGGGCTTCGGTGGCCACCCCCACCGCCGTGTCGAAGCCGAAGGTGACATCGGTCGCGGCGATGTCGTTGTCGATGGTCTTGGGCACGCCGACGATCGGCAGTCCGGCGTCGGACAACAGCCGGGCCGCCTTCAGCGTCCCCTCGCCGCCGATCGGGATGATCGCGTCCAGTCCCAGCTCGGCGACGTGGCCGCGGGCCCGTTCCACGCCGTCCCGCAGGTGTGCGGGCTGCACCCGGGAGGAGCCCAGGATGGTGCCGCCGCGCGCCAGGATGCCGCCCACGGCGTCCAGGTCCAGCTTGCGGTAGTCGCACTCCAGCAGGCCCTTCCAGCCGTCCCGGAAGCCGATCACCTCGTCTCCGTGGTCGGCGGTGGCGCGGTGGACGACGGAGCGGATGACGGCGTTCAGACCGGGGCAGTCGCCGCCGGAGGTGAGCACACCAATACGCATGTTTTCGCAGACCCTCTGCACATCGGAGCCCGCCCTCCGGACCACGGCCGGGCGCGGGCGCGGGCTCTCGACCGGACGCCCGGACTCCGTCGTCCGGCTGGATGGCGCTCACCCTACAAGCGCAAGGGCCCTGCGGTACACGTACGCCCGCAGTGCGGACACTGCGGGCGTACCCGGTCGTACGGTGTTCGGCGAATCGTTACGCGGGCTGCGTGGCCGCGGCGATGCGCTCCTGCCGCAGGGCCTCGTACCAGCGGTCGTCGGCCGGCGGCAGCGCGTTCACGTCCAGCGCCAGCTTGATCAGCAGGTCGGCGATGTGCGGGTTGCGCGCCATGACCGGGCCGTGCATGTACGTGCCGAAGACGGTGTCGTTGTACGCGCCCTCGTAGCCGTCGCCGACGCCGTTGCCCTTGCCGAAGCGGACCCGGGCGAACGGGCGGGCCGTCTGCCCCAGGTGGGTCACGCCCTGGTGGTTCTCGAAGCCGGTCAGCGGCGGCAGGTTCAGCTGCGGGTCGATGTCGGCCAGCACGTCACCGACGCACCGCTCGCCTTCGCCGCGGGTGCTCACCACGTCCAGCAGGCCCAGGCCCTGCTCCCGCTCCCCGAGGTCGTTGATGAACTCGTGGCCCAGGATCTGGTAGCCGGCGCACACCGAGAAGACGATCGCGCCGTTGGAGACCGCGCGGTTCAGGCCGCCGTCGCGGCGCAGCCGCTCGGCCGCCAGCCGCTGCGGCCGGTCCTCGCCGCCGCCGATCAGGTAGATGTCACCGGAGGTGGGGATCTGCTGGTCGGAGCGGACGTCGAGGCGCTGGACGTCCAGGCCGCGCTGGCGGGCCCGGCGCTCCACCACCAGGGCGTTGCCCTGGTCCCCGTACGTGCTCAGCAGGTCCGGGTAGATCCAGACCAGCCGCAGGCTGTTGTCACTCATGCTCGCTCGTCCTTGTCGGGAAGGTCGCTGGTTCACGTCAGTTCCCCACTCGCCGGCGGAGGTCCTGGAAGGCGGTGTAGTTGGCGATGACCTCGATACGGCCCGGAGGCGCCGACTGCACCGCCTCGTCCACCGTGTCACACACCCGGAAGTCCAGGCCCGCGACCTCCAGGCGGACCGCCAGGTCCAGCTTGCGGTCGCCGATCACGAAGATCGGGTGACCGGCCAGCCGGGTGTAGTCGACGTCCCACAGCCAGGAGGTGTCCGTACCGTCCGCGCCCCGCGCGTTCACCGACAGGATCACCGGGGTCGGCGGCGGGTCGATCAGCGAGAACGTCTCCAGCCAGCCCGCCGGGTTCTTCGCCAGCAGCAGACGCAGGTCGCGCTGCAGGAACGAGACCACGTCGTAGCGGCCCGCGACGGCCTGGACGGAGTACATCCGCTCCAGGGCGACCTGCGGCGGCACGCCGAACGCCGCGGCGACCGCCGCCGACGTCGTGGCGTTGGCCTTGTTCGCCCGGCCCGGCAGCTGGAGCCGGATCGGCCAGGCGCTGCCGTGCGGGTCGAGGACGTGGTCGCCGGAGAGCGCCCAGCTCGGCGTCGGCCGGCGGAAGCCGCACTCGCCGCAGAACCAGTCGTCGCCGGGGCGCTGCATCACACCGCCGCAGGACGGGCAGGACCAGGCGTCGTCCTTCCACTCCTGGCCCGCCGCGACCCACACCACGTTCGCCGACGACGAGGCCGCCCACACGATCAGCGGGTCGTCGCAGTTGGCGATGATCAGCGCCTTGGAGCCGGCCAGCCCCTCCCGCCAGTGCTCGGCGAGCATCCGGGTCTCCGCGGCGCGGTCCAGCTGGTCGCGCGAGAGGTTCAGCAGCGCTATGGCCTTGGGTGTCACGTCCCGCGCCACGCCCGCCAGGTACTTCTCGTCCACCTCGATGACGCCGAAGCGGGCGTCGGAGCCACCGGCCAGCGCGGAGGTGATGCCCGCCGGCATGTTGGCACCGAGCGCGTTCGAGACGACCGGGCCGCTGGCCCGCAGCGCCTCCGCGATCAGCCGCGTCGTGGTCGTCTTTCCGTTGGTCGCCGACACCAGCACCACGTCCAGGTGCCGGGCGAGCCGGGCCAGCAGGTCGGGGTCGAGCCGGAGCGCCACCTTGCCGCCGATCACCGATCCGCTGCCGCGGCCCGCCGCGCGCGACACCGCCGCCGCGGCCTTGCCCGCCGTCACGGCCAGCTTGGCCCGCGGCGACAGCGGCTCCGTGTTGCCTGCCATCGTCCTTGATCCTCCTTGCATCCGGCGCCCTCCCGCCCTTGGGGCTGCCGGTGGAACGCCTCCTCCGGAGCCGATGACCGGCCGGAGGCTTCGGTCGGGGATCAGCCTATCGAGATCCGGCGGCGGCCCCGAATCCCGCCACCCGTGCCACGGCCCGTGCACCCCGCGACGACCTGCATCGTCACACGTTCCAGAACGTACGCTTACCCTCATGCGTTCCCGCTCGATCCCCGGCAGCTCCGGCCGCCCGCGTCCCTTGCGCCTGCTCGGCGACCCGGCCCTGGCCGCGGCCTGCCGGGACGTCACCGACTTCGACGCCGGGCTCGCCACGCTCGTCGAGGACCTGTTCGCGACGATGTACGCGGCCCAGGGCGTCGGCCTGGCGGCCAACCAGGTCGGCGTACCGCTGCGGGTGTTCGTCTACGACTGCCCGGACGACGACGACCGGCGCCACCTCGGACACCTCGTCAATCCGCGCCTGGTGGAGGCCGACGGCGTCGTGGTGCGCGGCCCCGAGGGCTGTCTGTCGGTGCCCGGCATCGAGGCCGGCACCCCGCGGTACGACCACGCGGTGGTGGAGGGGTTCAGCGTGACGGGCGAGCCGCGTACCGTGTCCGGCACCGGCTTCTTCGCCCGCTGCCTCCAGCACGAGTGCGACCACCTCCAGGGCGGCCTCTACCTCGACCACCTCACCGGCCTGCGCCGCCGCCGGGCCCTGCGGGCCGCGTCCCGCGCGCCGTGGGCGGGACGGGAACGGGCCACGGGCTCGTGATCGGGCCCGGCCCTCAGAACCCGGGGCCGCCCAGCCGGTCCCCGGCCGCCGCCAGCCGCCCCCACAGCAGGTCCGCCAGGTGCTGCACCAATTGCGCGCGCGAGCAGGGGCGTTCGCGCAGCCACCAGTCGCCGGCCGCGTGCATCATGCCGACGATCCCGTGGCCCCACACCCGGGCCAGCTCCTCGCCGCCCGGCCCCAGGTCCAGCCGCTCACCTATCACCTGGGCCAGTTCCTCGCCGAGCCGGCGCAGCAGCGGCGCGGAGTGCCGGCCGACGTCGAAGCCGGTGTCCTTGTCGGCACCCTGCCCCTCGTCGGAGGGGTGCATCAGGAACCGGTAGACCTGCGGGCGCATCTCGATCGCGGTCAGATAGGTGTCGAGCGTCGCCTCGACGCGGTCCCGGCGCGGTACGGGGGAGTCCAGTGCCGCGCGCAGTCCGTCCAGCAGGGCGTCGGTGTGCCGTACGGCCAGGGCCCGGTAGAGCCCGCCCTTGTCGCCGAAGTGCCGGTACAGGATCGGCTTGGTGATGCCGGCCTCCGCCGCGATGGCGTTCATCGAGGCGTCCGGGCCGTCGCGCAGCACCACCCGGTCCGCGGCCTCCAGCAGTTCGCGGCGCCGCCGCTCGGTGGCCGTCTGCTGCCGCCGTACCGTGTGCGGCGGGCCCGCCGCGGCGTCGTGCCGCGCGGCGGGCTGCTCCACCGCGGTGGCCTGCTGCCGGCCGTCGTGCTGGGTGTTTTCCATGTCCCACTCCCCGCCCTTGTGAATCCGTGACGCTCGCGCAACGTAACACCCGCACTGCGGGGTGATGGGGGGCCCGGGGGAGTTGACATCCCTTACTGATGGGTAACACACTCATGTTACCGCAAGTAACATGCGACGTGGCACTGCCCGGAGTCCGTCCCGGGAAGGCAAGCGCTGGAGGGGTCATGGCTGAGTTCACCATGGAGCTGAGCGACGAGCAGAAGGAGGTCAGGGACTGGATCCACGGCTTCGCCGCCGACGTCATGCGCCCCGCGGCCGCCGAGTGGGACGAGCGCGAGGAGACCCCCTGGCCGGTGATCCAGGAAGCCGCCAAGATCGGCTTGTACTCGCTCGACTTCTACGCCCAGCAGTTCTTCGACCCGACCGGCCTCGGCATCCCCATGGCCATGGAGGAACTGTTCTGGGGCGACGCCGGTATCGGCCTGTCCATCGTCGGCACCGGCCTGGCCGCCGTCGGGGTGCTGGCCAACGGCACCGAGGAGCAGATCGGCACCTGGATCCCGCAGATGTACGGTGACGCCGCGGACGTGAAGGTGGCCGCCTTCTGCTCCTCCGAGCCCGACGCGGGCTCCGACGTCTCCGCGATGCGCACCCGCGCCGTCTACGACGAGGCCAAGGACGAGTGGGTGCTCAACGGCACCAAGACCTGGGCGACCAACGGCGGCATCGCCAATGTCCACGTCGTCGTCGCGGTCGTCGACCCGGACCTCGGCCCCAAGGGCCACGCCTCCTTCATCGTCCCGCCGAAGACCCCCGGCCTGTCCCAGGGCCAGAAGTTCAAGAAGCACGGCATCCGCGCCTCGCACACCGCCGAGGTCGTCCTGGAGGACGTGCGCATACCCGGCCACTGCCTGCTCGGCGGCAAGGAGAAGCTGGACGAGCGCCTGGCCCGGGCCCGCGAGCGGGCCAGGAACCCCGGGGGCGAACGCTTGAAGAACGCCGCCATGGCCACCTTCGAGGCCTCCCGTCCGGCCGTCGGAGCCCAGGCCGTCGGCATCGCCCGCGCCGCGTACGAGGTCGCCCTCGACTACGCCAAGGACCGCGTCCAGTTCGGCCGCCCGATCATCGACAACCAGGGCGTCGCCTTCCAGCTCGCCGACATGCGCACCCAGATCGACGCCGCCCGCCTCCTGGTCTGGCGCGCCTCCTGGATGGCCACCGCGGGCAAGCCGTTCACCTCGGCCGAGGGCTCGATGTCCAAGCTGTTCGCCGGCGAGACCGCCAAGAAGGTGACCGCCCAGGCCATGCAGATCCTCGGCGGCAACGGCTACACGCGGGAGTACCCGGTCGAGCGGATGCACCGCGACAGTTCCATCTACACGATCTTTGAAGGGACGAGCGAGATCCAGCGGCTGGTCATCGCCCGGACAGTGGCGGGAGTGCCGATCCGCTAGCGGGCGCCGCCCGCTGCTGCGCGGCGCTGCCCAGGAAGGCGCGGACCCGGCTGAGCCGGTCAGCCCGGGTCTTCGCCACCCGGGCGATGGTCTCGGCCGGGGACAGCTCGGCCCGGTTCCCTCTGCGACCGGCAGGACAGGGCGACCGCAGTGGGCAGGGCGGACGCGCACGCCCGCCTCAGCGACTTCTCCGCCGCCTGCCGCGACGTCCTGCTGCGCGACGGCGACGGCTGAACCGCGGCGCTTCGGCCCGCTCAGGCGGCGGCGTCCTGTCGTGGCACGACCTTGAACACGTCACCGTGCGCGGAGTACACCACGTGCACATCCTCACCGGCGGCGCGCAGCACCTCCACCACCGCGTCCAGCATCGGCAGCGACCGGGCGCTGCCCGCGGGCAGCTGGCGCGGTAACGACACGGCGGGCACGCGAAGCGGTTCCTGAACGACGTTCATGACATCAGCCCCATCTCGGCACGGAACATCCCCCGTCGGCACCACCGCGCCGTCGGCACAGCCAGCTTGCGACACGGCGATGAACAGAAGCTCAACGCCGCGTTCGGCGGCGTCAATCCGGCCCGGTCCGGCCGTACGTCTTCCCCTCAGCAACGGCGATCCCACCAGGGCAGGTCTTCCGGCATGTGCGGGTCGTGAAGTGTACGGGAGAGGAAAATGTGGTCCAGGGGCTCGACGAGGGCCCGGAGTTGGCGCGCGCTGCGGCGGGGGAGGGCGTGCAGCGCGAGTTCCAGTTCCGTGCGTCCGTGCCCGCCGTCGCAGCAGCAAGGGCAGCCGAACGGTGTCGTATCAGTCGGAGAACGGCCCGCCAGCCGTACTTGCTGCCGCCAGCTCTTCAGGGCCTTGGCCACGGCTCCGGGCGCCAGGCGCGCCTGTTCGAACCTGCGGACATCGAGCTGGGCGGCGGCGTCGAGGCCGTCGACCACCGTGAAAGCGGCGGGCCGCCGGGGTGCCAGGCCGTCCCGGGCCTGGGCGGGGCGCCTACGCGTCATGGGCCTTCCGCACCGGGCGCGGGTGCCGGCCGGCGGATATGTGTGGGGTGTGCATGAAGGGATCTTCGCACGGAGGCGGCTACCGGGCACCCGGATTCCCGGCCGCTGACCGGCCCGGTCACGCGGTGGGCGCCGGGCCCGCCTCCGGTGCCAGGGCGGCCGCGACCGCGCGTACGTACGCCTCCGGATTGTCCAGCATGATGTTGTGCCCGCAGTCGGGCACCGGCACCACCCGTACGCCCGCCGCCGCCAGTGCGCCGGCGCCCGGCAGCGGGCCGTCGGCCGCGGGCAGCAGGAACGTACGCGGAATCGCCAGCTTCATCAGCAGCTCCCGCATGACCGGCTCGCTGCCCCGGGCGAGATGGACCGCGCTGCGGTGCAGCGCCTCCAGGCCGGCCAGCCGCATCGTGGACCACCAGTGCGCGCCCGCGGCGTCCCGTATCCGCTCCCAGCCGCCCGCGAGGAACTCCTCCTCGGAGAGCGCGGCGATGCCGCCGCTGCCCGAGGCGCCGTGCCGTGGCTCGATCCGGTCGAGGTTGGCGTCCACCAGGACGAGTCGTGCCACCAGGTCCGGGTGACGGGCGGCGAGCACGATCGCCACCGAGCCGCCCATGCTGTGGCCGACCACGTCCGCCGCGCGCACACCGGCGGCGCGCAGCGCCTCGGCGACCGCGTCGGCGTGCGCCTCCAGGGTGTACGGGAAGCCGGTGGGCCGGTCGCTGATGCCGAAGCCGAGCAGGTCCAGGAGGAGGGAGCGGTGGCCCACCAGGAGCGGGTGCGCGGCGGTCTCGGTGAAGTAGGCGGGGGAGGTGGCGCCGAGGCCGTGCAGATGGACCCGGACCGGTTCCGCGCCCGGCAGTTCGGCCCAGCGGATACGGTCGCCCTCCGGCGTGACCACGGCGTTGCGCACGGTCGTCCCTCCAACTCGTCGGATGCGGGCGGCGGGCCCGGGGCGGTTGCGGACGCGGGCCGCCCGGGGCGCGTCGCGGCGCGACCAGGGCCCGGGCACACCTTCTCAGGCCGGCGAATTCGCCGGCGAGGCGGGTGCTGACGGCTCACCATGGGCGGTGATGCAGCCCACGACGGGAATCCTGGTCCTGTGCGGCGCCGCCGGGGTCGGCAAGTCCACGACGGCGTACGAGGTGTCCCACCAGCTCGGCCGCGCCGACGTCCCGCACGCCCTGATCGACACCGACCAGCTGGACCAGGTGCACCCCTGGCCGCCGCCCGGTCTCGGGCCGGGCGAGCTGTCCCGCCGCAACCTCGCCGCACTCTGGGCCAACCTGGCCGCGGTCGGCCACACCCGGCTGATCCTGACGGGCGTGTTCGTCACGCTGGAACGGGAGGTGGCGTGGATCGCCGACGCCGTGCCGGACGCCGGCATCACCTCCGTACGGCTGACCGCCGACGCGCCCACCCTGGAGCGCCGGGTCCGCGGCCGGGAGATCGGGTCCGGGGCGGCGGACCAGCTCGCCCGTACGCTCCGTCAGCACGCCGACCTCGCGCGCCCGGAGCCGCCGGGCACGTCGGTGATCGACACCACCGGACGGTCGGTGGTCTCGGTGGCGTCCGAGGTGATCGGGGTGTGGCTCGGCGGGGGAGCGGGCCGGGACGGGGCCGACGAGCGGCGCGGGGACGCTGCCTTGTGAGGCCGTAGGGAATCAGAGTCCCGTGCGCTCCATGAAGAGGGCGCGCAGATGCGCCAGGCTCCGCTCGGCCGGGGGACGCGGGGCGGGAGCCGCGGACAGGGCGTCGGCCCGCAACCGAGCCGTGGCGTCGGGGCCGGGGGCGCCCGTGGCCTTGGTGGCGAAAGCCGGTTCGGCGAGCCACGTGTCCAGAAGACCGGGCGTGACCTCCAGGTGGAACTGGATGCCCCAGGCAGCCGGGCCGGCGCGGAACGCCTGGCACTCCGTGGTGCCCGTGCGGGCCAGGACGCGGGTGCCGGGGCGGGCACGGTGCGGCCGTCGTGCCGGTGAAGTACGGCCGGAGCGTCGGCCAGCGGGCCGAGGAGCGGGTCGGCGCGGTCCACGTCGTCCAGCGCGGACCAGCCGACCTCGCTTCCCGGCCGAGTTCGGCACCGGTTCGTACGGCCAGGCCCTGGGCGCGGGTGAGGAGATGGGCTCCGAGGCACGCGCCCAGCGTCGGGACGCCGGCCCGCAGTGCGTCTGCCAGGAGGTCCCGCTCCACCTTCAGCGCCGGGTGCTCCGTGGTGTTGTCGGCGTTCACGGGGCCGCCCAAGACGAGCAGCCCCGCCAGGTCGGACAGCGGCGGCAGGCCGTCCGCCGAGGCGCCCGGCGTGTCGATCCGGTTGCGGATGCCGACGTGCAGGCCGCTGCCGTTCAGGGCGTCCAGGATCAGGCCGGGCTTCTGGTGCGGTCTCCTCCGTGGGGGGGCGGCAAAGGGGTGACAGGGGGATGAGCGGCTCAACGTGCCTGGTCAGGGCCGTGTCCCGGTGCTTGGGCCGATGCCCTCGGGCCCGTCTCGGCCGCGCCTTCGCGCCCTTCGTCGCACCGGCCTGCCGGGGTTCTTCTCTGTACGGCGATCCCTTGACGGCGGGAAGAAGGCGCTCTACTTTCTTCGTTACTTCCGCAGAGTAAAACAAGTATTCCACTATGCGGAAAGAGCTTAGCTCGCGCTTCTCGCCCTGGGCTGGAGCGCGACCCCGACCGGCCGACGCAGGAGTACTCGATGCCTCGAATGACCGCCGCCCGTGCGGCTGTGGAGATCCTCAAGCGCGAGGGCGTGACCGACGCGTTCGGTGTGCCGGGCGCGGCGATCAACCCGTTCTACGCGGCGCTGCGGGCCGGGGGCGGCATCCACCACACGCTCGCCCGCCATGTCGAGGGCGCCTCCCACATGGCCGAGGGCTACACCCGCGCCCGCCCCGGCAACATCGGCGTCTGCATCGGTACGTCCGGGCCCGCCGGCACCGACATGATCACCGGCCTGTACTCCGCGACCGGCGACTCGATCCCGATCCTGTGCATCACCGGCCAGGCACCGACCGCGGTGATCCACAAGGAGGACTTCCAGGCCGTCGACATCGCCTCGATCGCCGCCCCGGTCACCAAGGCAGCCACCACCGTCCTGGAGGCCGCCCAGGTCCCCGGCGTCTTCCAGCAGGCATTCCACCTGATGCGCTCCGGGCGGCCCGGACCGGTCCTGATCGACCTGCCGATCGACGTGCAGATGACGGAGATCGAGTTCGACCCGGAGACGTACGAGCCGCTGCCGGTGCACCGGCCGAAGGCGACGCGCAAGCAGGTCGAGAAGGCCTTCGCCATGCTGAACGCCGCCGAGCGCCCGCTGCTCGTCGCGGGCGGCGGCATCATCAACGCCGACGCGTCGGACCTGCTCGTCGAGTTCGCCGAGCTGACCGGCGTGCCCGTGATCCCCACCCTGATGGGCTGGGGCGCTCTCCCCGACGACCACCGCCTCAACGCGGGCATGGTGGGTCTCCAGACCTCGCACCGCTACGGCAACGCGACCTTCCTGGAGTCCGACTTCGTCCTCGGTATCGGCAACCGCTGGGCCAACCGGCACACCGGCAAGCTGGACGTCTACACCCAGGGCCGCACCTTCGTGCACGTCGACGTCGAGCCCACCCAGATCGGCAAGATCTTCGCCCCGGACTACGGCATCGCCTCCGACGCCAAGGCGGCCTTGGAACTGTTCGTCCAGGTCGCCAAGGAGCAGAAGGCCGCGGGCGAGCTGCCCGACCGCGGCGCGTGGGCCGCCTCCGCCCAGCAGCGCAAGGCCACGCTCCAGCGCCGTACGCACTTCGACAACGTGCCGCTCAAGCCGCAGCGTGTGTACGAGGAGATGAACCGCGCCTTCGGGCCCGAGACCCGGTACGTCACCACCATTGGCCTCTCGCAGATCGCCGGCGCCCAGATGCTGCACGTCTACAAGCCGCGCCACTGGATCAACTGCGGCCAGGCCGGGCCGCTGGGCTGGACCATCCCGGCCGCGCTGGGCGTCGCCACCGCCGACCCCGACGGCAGCGTGGTCGCGCTCTCCGGCGACTACGACTTCCAGTTCATGCTGGAGGAGCTGGCGGTCGGCGCCCAGCACCGCATCCCGTACGTGCACGTGCTGGTGAACAACTCCTACCTGGGCCTGATCCGCCAGGCACAGCGCAATTTTGACATGGACTACCAGGTCACCCTGGAGTTCGAGAACATCAACACCCCCGAACTCGGCGTCTACGGCGTGGACCACGTCAAGGTCGCCGAGGGGCTGGGCTGCAAGGCGATCCGCGTCACCGAACCGGACCAGCTGCTGCCCGCCTTCGAGGAGGCCAAGAAGCTGGCCGCCGAGCACCGGGTCCCGGTGGTCGTCGAGGCGATCCTGGAGCGGGTCACCAACATCGCGATGAGCGGCACCGACATCGGCAGCGTCAACGAGTTCGAGGATGTGGCCACCGAGCCCGGTCACGCGCCGACCGCCGTCGTGCCGATGCGCTGAGCCGGGCCGGGCCGGGTGGGGCGGGTGGGGGCGGGGGCCCTCGCCCAGTACCTCCCGACTGCTCTGCTTCCGCATTCCGTTCCATGGAAGACCTCGTTCCACGCAAGACCTCGCTCCACGTAAGACCCCGCTCCACGCAAGACCCCGCTTCACGAAAGGACGGCCCGGCATGGGCTTCTCGGACGCGCGTTTCAACGTCAACCTGTCGATCCTGTTCACCGAACTGCCGTTGCTGGAGCGTCCGGCGGCGGCCGCGGCCGCCGGGTTCGGCGCGGTGGAGCTGTGGTGGCCCTGGGTGGACGCCCCGGGGCCCGCGCGGCAGGAGCTGGACGCGCTGCGCGAGGCGTTGCGCGCTGCGGGCACCCAGCTGGTGGGGCTGAACTTTTACGCCGGGCAGCTGCCCGGCCCCGACCGCGGTGCCCTGTCGATTCCCGGGGAGGAGTCCGAGCGGTTCCGGGCCAATGTGGAGGTGGCCGCGGACTTCGCGCAGTCGCTGGGCTGCACCGCGCTCA
>NZ_JAFIQY010000053.1 GCF_022271435.1 Streptomyces monomycini
GCCCGCCGCTCAGCCAGCACCACCTGGGCCGTGACACTCTGCCGGTACGCCACACGCACCTCCCCCTCCCCCAGCGCCACCACACTCAACGGACCGCCCGGCTCGGGCAGACCCGTCTCCCCCGTGGACTCCGGTATCTGCCCCGCCTCCCTCGACACCCAGTGGTGCACGGCCCGGTCAGTGCCCGGCGCCACCACATGCACCAGCCCCTCGGAATCCACGCACGCGTCCAGCCCGTCGACGACGCCCGGCACCCGGCCCTTCGCTCCCCGGTGGGTGGTGGGCGCGTCCAGCTGTCGCCACAGCGACCAGTCCCCGCCCTGGGCGCCGCTGCGGTACGCGATGCCTCCGCTCCAGTCACGGGCGAAGACGTGCACCGTGCCGTCCTGGCCGACCACTGCCACCGGGAAGCCCGTCTCCAGGGACTTCGCCGGCGCGGCATCCGGAGTGCCCAGTGACTCCCACGCCCCGAAGACCGGCACCCCGTTACGCGCGGTGCCGTTCTGCAACGCGGTCACCAGCTCCCGGCGGTGCGCATGGTTACGGGCCGGCAGCACCGTCCGGGAGGCGAACAACTGCAACGCCCCACCCGGATGGCTCACCACATGGATCTGCCCCTGGAGGAAGCCGCCGCCGAGCCGGTGCGGACCACTGAAGCTGCCGTTGCCCGGCGCGGTCTCGGCCCAGCACACCGCAGCACCGTCCAGCACCGCGAACGCCGCCAGCCGCCCGTCCTTCAACGGCCGCAACCAGCTGTTCGACCCAGGAGCCCGCAACCGGGTACTACGCGTCCAGTTACGCGACCACCCCTCGAACGCCGACCCGCCGACCTTACGGTCACCACACCCCGCCCGGTCCCCGCAGTCACGACCGTCCGCCCAGCCGTACACCGACAACAACTCACCCTTACGCCGGGCAGTCGACAGATCGACATTGTTCGGAAGTGCCCCCAACTCATAACCGAGGTAACTTTCCACGACCGTCGGGCGGCTGTGCTTGCGCCCCCAGTAGCCCGCCAGTGCCGCTTGCGCGAAGTACGCCGAGCTGGTGTGGTCCTGGTGGTCGTAGTACTGAAAGCCGCGCAGTTTCGGGTCGCCGGTGGGCGGGGGCTGGTGCGGGGCGTGGACCGCGTTCGGGTCGAGGGTGCGCACCACGGTGGGCCGCACCCGTTCCAAGAGGGCGATCAGCGTCTCGATGACCTGCTCACGGGTGTAACGGAACGTGCGCTGTACGGGAGTGCCCTCCGGAAGCAGCGTGGGCAGCCCGTCGGTGGCGCCCAGCCACAGGCCGCGCAGGCTCTGTGCGCGCGGCAGCGAGACGGACCGAGCCTCCACCAGTTCCATGAAGACCAACTGGTTCTGCGGCGCGGCACGCAGCGTCTGCATCTCCACCTGCAAGCCGGGCAGCAGGGAAATGGCCTCCACATCCCACGGGCTGAGCGGGTCCCCGGTGGCCATCACGGCGTGCGCGGCCCGCAGTCCGTTGATACGGGCTCGCACGAACGCCGCACGATCGCTCGGCGGCGTCCGGTCCCCGCTCTTGGGTCCGGGATAGTTGCGGCCGTCCGACTCACCGCCGGTCAGGCACACCGTCACCGACCGGGCGCCACTGCGCACCGACTGCTCCAGCGCCGGATTCATGAAGTACAGCGAATCGTCGGCATGCGCGACGATGTGCAGGAACGCCTGCTCCGCGCCGTGCGCGGCGGCCTCCCGCTCCCGCGCCGGGTCGGCCACCTGCGACAGCGGCATCCCCGGCCCCGACCAGGCCCACACTCCGGCCCCGGCCGCCACCGCGGCAGCGCCGCCCCCGGCAGCCTGGAGCAGCCGCCGCCTGGACATACGGGACGGGGGCGTTGACACAACTTGCTCCTTCACGGCACCCAGCAGCACCGAAGACGTACTAGACCGGCCCATACCGAAATGAGCCACCTGGGTAGAGGGGGTGGCGGCGCGCCGGGTTCCCTGATCCCCGTTCTCAGTTCGACGTGCTGGGCACGCTCTCCCAGCCGCCGTTACGCCTCGGCGCCAGAATGCGGGTGGACACCAGGTAGGTGAACGGGATCGCGATCACCGAGGCGACCAGCGGCGCGATACGGGTGCCGAGCCCGCACCAGTTGACCAGCACGACCAGACCCGCGCTCTGCACCACGTAGTTGGTGACCTGGGTGAGCGGGAAGAGCAGGAACTTCTTCCAGGTGGGACGGGTGCGGTAGGTGAAGTAGGTGTTCAGGAAGAACGAGCCCACCATGCTGAACAGGAACGCGATCGTGTAGGCGGCGAAGTACGCCATCCACGGGTGCAGCACCAGGTAACAGCCGTAGAAGGTGAGGGTGTTGACGCCTCCGACGACGGCGAAGCGCAGCAGCCGGGCCAGTTGGCTGCGGCGCTCCGCGGTCGGGGAACCGCTGCCCGGTGCGGGTGCGTGAAGGGTCATCGGCCGGCCCGGCCGGCGAGTCGGGCCTCGGGGTGGTGGGCGGGCGCCGTCCCGTTGGTCTCCTTGACCAGGAAGTGCGGGCGCCGCTTGGTCTCGTAGTAGATGCGGCCGATGTACTCGCCGATCAGGCCGAGCATCACCATCTGGAGCCCGCCCAGGCCCACGATGATCGCCACCAGCGTCACATAACCCGGCGCGGTGACACCGCCGACGACCGCCGCGCCGATGATCCACAGGGCGTACGCGGCGGCCAGCCCGGCCAGACTCAGCCCCGCGTAGATCGCCACCCGCAGCGGACGGCTGTTGAAGGAGATCATGCCGTCGATGCCGTAGTTGACCAGCGAGCCGAAGCGCCACTTGGTCGCGCCGCCCTCGCGCTGGGCGTTGCGGTAGTCGAAGGTGACGGTGTCGAAGCCTATCCAGGAGAACAGGCCCTTGGAGAAGCGGTTGTACTCGGGCAGCGAGACCAGCGCGTCCACGGCGGTGCGCGACAGCAGCCGGAAGTCACCGACCCCGTCGGTCAGTTCCACATCGACCCACTTGTTGACCGCGCGGTAGTACAGCTTGCTGACCATGCTCCGCAGCGGCTTGTCGCCCTCCCGGCTGCGCCTGGCGATGACCTGGTCGTGGCCGAGCTGGTAGAGGTCCAGCATCTTCTCGATGAGCTCGGGCGGGTGCTGGAGGTCGGCGTCCATCAGGATGACGGCGTCGCCGCCCGCCTCCTTCAGGCCCGCGAGCATCGCGGCCTCCTTGCCGAAGTTACGGCTGAAGGAGACGTAGCGGGTGGTGCTGCCGTTCTGCTGGGCGAGGGTGCGTATCCGCTGCAGCGTGCCGTCCGCGCTGCCGTCGTCGACGTAGCACAGCTCGTACTCGACGGCGAGCCGGCCGAGCACCTCGCGGATCTTCTCGTCGAAGCGGCCGATGACTTCCTCTTCGTTGTAACAGGGGACAACGACCGAAAGTTTCATGACTCAGCCCTTTCACCGGGGCGGGCCGCGGCAGCGTGCACCGCGTCCGTAGATGTTCTGGAGCCCGGAAGTGGGCTCTGGGGAGAAGAAGATGCGGATGGCGCCGGGGCGCCGGGGCGTGCCGTGCGCCGCCGTACGCCGCAGGTGACGGCCACGGCGGTCAGCGCCAGCAGGGCGCCGCCGCTCGCTGCCAGGCCGGGCAGCAGCCCGGGCGTGCGGTACGAGCAGTCCAGCCGCGTGGCGCCCGCTCCGAGCGGTACGGCCATCAGACCGCCGAACGAGTGCGGGGCGCGCCAGGCACCACCGTCCACCCGGCAGCCCCAGCCGGTGACCGTCGGCACCGCGAGGACGGCCGTGCCCGTGCTGTGCGCGGGCAGCTCGGCGGACAGCCCGTGGCCGCTCGACGAGAGCCGTACGGGCGCTTTCTTGCGCAGGTCCGCCACGGCGGCGGCGAGCTTCTTCGGGGCCAGGCAGCCGATCGGGTGTTCCGGGATGTGCTGGGCCTTCGGGCTGCTGAAGGACACCGTCAGCCGCCCGTCGGCGGGAACCGTGCCCAGGCGCTTGATGCTGTTGGCCGTCATCTGCTGCCGGCCGACACCGCGTGTGGTGCCTCCCGGACCGGTGACGTGCCCTGCGTACCAGGGGGCGTACCAGTACGCCGTGCTCCCGGGGGTGCACTGGGCGCTGAAGGAGGTGACCACGTTGCGCTTGGGGGCGGCGGGCAGGCGCCAGCCGCCGTCGAGCCGCCGCGGTGCGGGGCCGGCCGTGGGGCGCAGGCTCGGCACCTGGTAGAGGGAAGCGCCGAGCAGCCGTTCCTGGCGGGCGAAGACCGTGCCGCCGCCGACCCGCGGGTCGTGCCGTACGTCGATGCCTCGCGCGGCGGCCCCGCTCCGGTGCTGGTCGAAACCGTCCGCCGTCAGTCCCGACCGTACGGTCAGCAGGGGCGCGGCGGCGGACTGTCCTACCCGGACAGGGCCTGCCTGCGGGCCGGTGCGGAAGCTGCTCACGCCCATGATCGCCCGGCTTACAGGGTCTTGGACGCTGAGTGTGTGACGGCCCTGGATGTACCAGCCGGCGCCCATCTCGCGCAGGGTGCGCGCGGTCTGCTTCGGCAGGTAGCTGCTGTAGTACGAGCCGCCTTCGCCGCCCAGCAGCAGGGGGTCGTTGTTGGCGAACTCGTGCGGTCCGGGGTCGGTGCGGGAGTGCGGCCAGTCGTTTCGCTGTCCGAGCTCGCGGTGGGTCTTGAGTGCTTCCGCGCTCAGAGTGATCTTCGGCTTGAACCACTTGAGCTTGTCCCTGGCCCCCGTCACGGAGAACGCCGCATAGGCCGAGCCGAAGAAGACGGCGCAGGTCAGCGCGGCGGCGACGACGGTATGCAGGGTTCGTCCCGCGCGCTTTCGGGCCAGCGCCAGCAGCGCCGCGAGCACCACCGCGCCGGAGCCCAGCACCAGGATCCAGGTGGCCGGGCCGACCCCGTGCCGGCCGTGGCACAGCACGGCGAGCAGGGCGACCAGTACAGCACCGCCCGCCAGCTCGCGCGGGCGCGGCCGGTGCGCCAGCGCCAGCCACGCGATCATCACCAGCACCGCGCTGAGCACGAAGGAGGCGCGGTACGGGCTGCCGTTGGGGACCGCCAGACCGTGCCAGAGCAGCAGCGTCGGCTTCCACACGAAGGAGACCGCGACACCGGCGGCCAGGACGTACCAGGCGACCCGCGTACGGACCGGAATGGCACGGATGAACGGGAAGGCCGCCACCAGCAGCAGCCCCAGCACTCCGATGAACAGGTGCGGCGCGTTCACCGCACCCCGCCCGCCGGGCAGCAGCTCCGCCAGGAAGTCCAGCGTCGGCGGCCGCCCCCGGAAGACCGCCTCCGGGGCAGGCTGGGACGCCTTGCTGGCCTTGAAGCTGACGATGACGGCGGGGGCCGCCAGCAGGATGCCGGTCAGCGCCATGGTGGCCGCGCGGGCCAGGGAGCGCAGCCGGTCCCGTACGGGCAGGTCCGTGGCGAGCAGCAGGCGTACAACCAGTACCAGCGCCATGGCGAGGGTCGCCATCGCCGCCGTGTAGAAGTTCCCCGCCCACGACACGCCGACGAACAGGGTGCCGATCACCCAGCGGCGCCGGTGCAGGCACCAGTCGGCGGCGATGCCGGTCAGCGGCAGCGAGACCAGCCCCCACATCCACATCGGGTCCGCCGTGCCGTCGCTCACCACCCAGCCGCAGGTCCCGTAGCCCACCGCGAGCAGCGCGCGCAGCCACGGCGAACCGGGGTGCAGGCGCCCGAGGAAGACGGTCATCAGCGCCGTACCGAGCCCGATGCAGCCCAGCGTGACGAGAAAGACCGGCAGCTCGACCAGGTCGCGGGGAAACAGGCCGACGAGCCAGGAAAACGGATTCATCAGATAGGTGAGGAAGTCCGCGAGAAAGGGGACGCCGTAGCCGCTGTTCCAGTTGAAGGCCAAGTCGCCCGTGGCCTTGCCGTGCAGCAGGTCCCACAGATGAGCGTGGAACGGCACAAACTGATTACCGAGGTCGTTGACGGCACGGGAACGGGAGCCGAACGGATAACTGCCCAGCATCGCCATACCGAGGCAATAGGACCCCATGGCCAGTAGCGCCGCGAAAGACGGCGCGAGCCGCGACGGGGTGAGCCGCTCCGCAGGCGAGGCCAGTCTTTTGACCGCCACTGCCACGGAACCCCGCACTTCTCTGCTCACCTGCGTCATGCACGTACAGAGGGCCTTGTTTGCGGACAGGTTCCCCAAACCCGGCCAATGTGATGTGAATCTCTTCGGGGGATGGCGTGGGCATGTAACGCCCGGGGAAGGCGGAAGCACCCCTCGGACACCGAAGCGCTTCCACGGAAATAACTCAGGCCGGAAGGTTGCCCGACACGAGCCGGAACACCGAAAGTGTTGCCGTTTCGTTACCACCCCTCACCTGCGGAGTCGCTTCCCCTGCCGCCGCGCATGCAGGTTTTGCAGTCGCTTGTTCACGGAGCGCATTCCATGAACCTGCGAGGGTTCATCATTTCGATGTCAGGACGCTTTCGGGCGGGGCGCGGATCCAGCGCATCGGGTATTGCTCCGCACTCTGCCCTGCCGGGCATCCGACAGGGCCTTTCGGGCAGTCGCGTAACCCCGGCCGTCACTCGACACGGCCTCGCCCACGGGCCATGAGCTTGCCGAGTTCCCACAGGAACAGCAGCGCGAGGGCGGGCACGAGGGCCCACGCGAAATGCTTCATGTCGATGTCGGTGGTCCCCAGCAGGCGGTGAAAGAGGTCCATCTGCGCGATGACGACGGCCAGGACGACTTCGACGAGGACGGCCCGGTTCATCTGCTTGCTGTCGAAACTGGCGGTCGTCAGCGCGGTGCCGGTCTCGCTGCGGCATTCGAGTGCGGCCACGATCAGGCACAGGTCGAAAGCCGTGAACGCGATGGAATTGCCGATCGCGAGACTGCCGAAGAGGGACTGGCCGAGCTGCATCATGCAGAGCAGGCCGACGCTGATGGCCAGGCCCGCCGATCCGACTGTGGCCATCACCCCGGTCGTGAGCACGGGCGCGCGCGTTCGCCGACCGGGTGCCGCGCCGCCCGCGACGCAGGTCCTGGACCGTCTTCGCCTGGAGCGCGGTGTGGCTGCGTTCGTGTCCTTCTGGCAGGTCACCGCGGACCGGACGTCCATCCCACATCCCCACGTCTTGGCGTCAACCACCGGCGGTCCGCCCGGCGGCCTCCCGCCCCGGGCCCGCCGTCGGCAGCGCCCGGAGCGGGAAGCCGCCTTCCGGACACCGCGCAGCCGGCGCTGAAAGGTCGCCTTCTCCTCGTCCCCGGAACACCCCCCGCGCACCCTATTGGCCCCGACTCCCCCATGTGGTGCCATGAGGCGAGTTCTGCCGGGATGACCCAAGTGATCTAGAAGCGACTCACTGAACGCGAGGATTCATGGCTATTTCTCGCAGGCACCAGCAGGCACCCGCCACGAACGGGGACGGCCTCCCCCACGGACCCGCCGGCCCCGCGCCCGCGCCACCGGTGTTCGAGGGCGACGGCGGCCGCGCGGCGGCGGAGTGCGGGCACGAGCGGGGGCACGTACTGGACTCCGCCTTCCACGGGCAGGGGTACGCCACGGCCACCAGCCGCCGTATCTTCTGCGACCGATGTCGGCTGCACCGATGGCTCCGGGTGGAGGCCGCCCTGGCGGCCAGTCAGGAACGGCTCGGCATGATCGCCCCCGGTACTGCGGCGCGGGTGGCGCGGGCCTGCGAGCCGGGCCGGATCGACCTGGCTGCCCTGGAGCCCGAGTTCCGCCGTACGGGCCACTCGCTCGTGCCGCTGCTGCGCGGCCTGGCGGCGGCGTGCGAGGCGGGCTCGGGGGAGATGGTGCACCTGGGGGCGACCACCCAGGACATCCAGGACACCGCGCAGTCCCTGGAGATGCGCGACGTGCTCGACGAGGCGGACCGGGAACTCGCCGCCATGACGACACGGCTGATCGCGCTGGCCGGGGCACACCGCGACTCCCTGATGGTGGGCCGCACCCACGCCCAGCCCGCGCTGCCGATCACCTTCGGCCTCAAGGTGGCGAGCTGGCTCGACGAACTGGGGCGGCACGGTGAGCGGCTGGCCCAGCTGCGCGAACGGGCCCTGGTGGCCCAACTGCACGGCGGCGTCGGCACCATGGCCGGGTTCCAGGGGCGCGGGCAGGAACTGCTCACCGACTTCGCCGCCCGCCTCGGGCTCGGGGAGCCCGTCGTCGGCTGGCACGTGGCCCGGGACCGGGTGGCGGAGTACGGCACCACGCTGGCCCTGCTGACGGGGACGCTGGCCCGGATCGCCGAGGAGATCCGGGTCCTCTCGCGCGCCGAGGTCGGCGAACTGTCCGAAGGCTGGGAGTACGGGCGGGTGGGCAGCAGCACCATGCCGCACAAGCGCAATCCCGAACGTTCCGAGCAGGTCGTCCTGCTGGCCCGGCTGGCCCGTTCCGCCGCCGCGCTCGGCGTCGAGGGCATGGTGCAGGAGCACGAGCGCGACGCGCGGGGCCTGCGGATGGAGTGGGTCACGGTCGCCGACGTCTCGCACTACACGCTGGCGGCCCTGGCGATCCTGAACGAGGTCCTCGCCGGGCTCCAGGTGCACCGCGAACGGATGGCGGCGAACGCGGCCTCCGTGGCGGAATTCCTGTGCACGGAGGCCCTGATGCTGGCGCTGGGCGAACGCATCGGCAAGCAGAGCGCGCACGCCCTCGTCTACGCGGTGAGCCAGCGGGCGCAGAGCGACGGCCGCCCGCTGCGCGCCTGCGTGCGCGAGTGCTCGGACATCACTTCGCAGATCTCCGCCACCACGCTCGACGACCTGCTCGACCCCGCCCGCTACGTGGGCGAGGCCGGCGCCCTGACCGACCGGGCGCTGGCCCGCGCCCGGCACCGGCCCGCCGCTCCCGGGAAAACCGGCGCGCCGCAGGTGGCCCGTACGGAGGAGGGGGTGCCCTCATGACCGCTCTCCTGCGCTTCGACGGCGAACGGGCCTGCGAGGCCGACATCGAGGCGCACACCCCCGAGATGCGCGGGCAGCGGCAGCACCTGCTCCGGCAGCTCGCCGTGACGTCCGGGCAGCGGGTGCTGGACGTCGGCTGCGGCCCCGGCTACCTGATCTCGGAGCTGGTGGACCCGGTCGGCCCGGACGGCGCGGTGTGCGGCATCGACATCAGCGCGTCGATGCTGGACCTGGCCAGGGCGCGGTGCGCGCCGGCCGGCGCGCGGGTGAACCTGGTGACGGGGCGCTGCGAGGAGATTCCGTTCCCCGACGCGTCGTTCGACGCTGCCGTCTCCTCGCAGGTCTACGAGTACGTCGGCGACATCGAACGGGCGCTGGCCGAGCTGTACCGGGTGCTGCGCCCGGGAGGCCGCGCGGTGGTGCTCGACACCGACTGGGACTCCCTGGTGTGGCACTCCGCCGACCGCCCCCGGATGCGGCGGATCCTCACCCTGTGGGAGGACCACGTCGCCGACCCCCGGCTGCCCCGGCGGCTCGGTCCGCTGCTCCAGGAGGCCGGGTTCACCGAGGAGAGCCTGACCACGCTGACCTTCCTGAACCGGCGGTGCCACCGCGACGCCTACAGCTACTGGCAGGTCGGCTTCATCGAGGCGTTCCTCGCCGGCCATCCCGGCGCGGACCCGGAGGAGACCAGGGACTGGGCCCGGGAGCTGCGCGAACTGGACGCGGCGGGCCGGTACTTCTTCAGCCTCGGCCGGTACGCGTTCACCGTGGTCAAGCCCGGCGACTGAACCGGCCCGCGGGGCCCGGCCGCGCTCTGGGCCGGGCCCTCGTCCATCCGTCCGCGCGGCCCCGCCTCACCCCCGTACGCGCGCGAACTCCCGGAGGAAGCCCCCCAGCGCCCGTACGCCCTCCAGGGGCATCCCGTTGTAGACGGACGCCCGCACCCCGCCCACCAGACGGTGCCCGGCCAGCCCGAGAAGCCCCTCCTCCCGCGCCCGGTCCAGGAACTCCCCGGTCAGCGACTCGTCGGCGAGCCGGAAGACGATGTTGGTGACGGAGCGGTGGTCCGGGTGGGCGGTGGGGCGGTAGAACGCCGTACGGTCCAGCTCCTCGTACAGCAGCCGCGCCTTGGCCAGGTTCGTCCGCTCGACCGCCGCGAGACCGCCCTGGTCACGTATCCACTCCAGCGTCAGGGCGAGGACGAAGACGGCGAAGGTGTTCGGGGTGTTGTCGAGGGATGTGGACGCCGCGTGGACGGAGTAGTCCAGCAGTCGGGGGGTCTCCGGCAGCGCGTGGCCGAGCAGGTCGTCCCGTACGGTCACCAGAGCCGTGCCGGCGGGCCCCAGGTTCTTCTGGAACCCGGCGTAGACGATGCCGAACCGGCCGTGGTCCAGCCGCCGGGAGAGGATGTCGCTGGTGGCGTCGGCCACCAGCGGGGCGGGGCAGTCCCGCGGAAAATCGTTCCAGCGGGTGCCGTAGACGGTGTTGTTGCTGGTGAGGTGGAGGAAGGCGGCGTCCGGCGGGCAGTGCCGTGCGGTCACCTCCGGTATCCGGTCGAAGCCGGTGCCCTCGCTCCCGGCGACGGTCACCGCGGTGCCGTAGCGGGCGCCTTCCCGCTGCGCCTGCTGGGCGAACAGGCCGGTCACGACGTACCCGGCGGTACGGGTCGGTGACCGGCCGACGAGGTTGAGCGGCACGGCGGCGCACTGCATCCGGGCGCCGCCGTGCACGAACAGCACATGGTGGTCCTCCGGGAGCCCGGTCACCTCCCGGTACAGCGTCACGGCGGTGTCGAGCACTCCGGTGAAGCGGGGGTGCTTGTGGCTGATCTCGATGATCGAGGCGCCGTCGCCCACGTGCGCCGCGAACTCCTCGCGCACCCGCCGGGCCACCGGCCGGGGCAGCGTCGCGGGCCCCGCGGAGAAGTTGTACGCGTCCCGGGGCTCCGGCGGCCTGCCGGGCGCGCCCCGCCGATCCCCTTCTCGCGTCTGCCGCCGTCCCATCCCGTAGCCCTCCCGGTCGTCCGTACGTCCTCGCCTCCCGGCCGCCGCCCCTCCGTACGGCCCCCGCCTCCAGCCGTACGGCCCCGCGCCGGCTCTCTCAGCACATCCGCAGCCCCTCCACGAACGCCTCGATCCCCTCGGAACGGACCTGCGCGACGGCGTCGGTCGCCGGGCTCGTCCGGTCCCGCAGCCGCCGGGCCAGCGGTTCCAGCTCCTCGGCCGGCGCCACCGGCTCCCGGCGCAGCGACGCGGCCGCCAGGTCCAGGGAGCGCCGGCCCCACTCCGTCAGCGGCACCCCGGCGACCTCGGCCGCCCAGCCGCGGGTCTGGACCTCGGCGGCGGCCGTGCGGGCGTCCTGGAGCGACCAGCCGCCGAACAGGTCGCGGCAGCCCTCGATGTCGCCCAGCCAGCCCAGCAGGACGGCCAGCCAGGCGAACGTCTCCTCCCGGTTCATCGTGGGCAGATGGCGGATCTCGACGAAGGTGCCGCGTCCGCCGTCCCGGAGCACCGCCTCGCCCCGGTCCGCCGCCACCGCCTCCAGCGCCTCGGCGACGGTGCACGACTCGTCCAGCCGCATCCGTACCCGTACCGCCGGCCAGCAGAAGACCAGGCCGGACGCCAGGTCGGCGATGGTGCAGTGCAGGATGCGCTTGGTGCCGTCCGGGTCCACGAACTCGGCGTGGCCCGCCTCGGCGAACTGCTGCGTCGTCAGCTCGGGCACCAGCGGGGTGTGGAGGATGCCGTGCCGCGTGACTTCGAAGATCGGCAGCGCCCACGCCGCACGCATGTAGTCCGCCAGACTGCCGTAGAGGTGGTGGGGGTAGTGCAGGCGGTGGGCGAAGAACGGGTTGGTCTCGGACAGTTCCGTGTAGCCGCGCAGCCGCAGGGACCGCCAGGGCTGTACACGGCCGCCGAAGACCGCGGAGTTGGCGCCCCACGCGAAGATCAGCGGCGTCATCTTGATGAGCGTGTTGCAGGCGTCGATCACCCGCGGCAGCGGGACGTCGACGTTGAACTGGACGGCGGCGAATCCGGGCCAGGCGTCACTGGCGTAGTGCCCCGGATACCGCTCCGCCTGTGCCAGCCACAGACCGTAGTGCGCCTTGTCGGCCAGGTACGGGCCGCCGAGGGTCTCGGTCAGCGGCTGGCAGCCGTGCGCGAGGGCGGACAGCCCCTCGGCCGCCAGGGCCGGGAACACCACGTCGTCGAGCGTGCGGTGCCAGGCGGCCTTGGCGGCGGCGAACCCCTCTTCCGGCGGCAGGGCCGCCTCGACCGTGCAGAAGCCGTAGTCGTTGCCCACGTCCAGGGCCCCGTGGTCACGCGCCGACCGGGCGCCGACCAGCGTGCCGGTGGTGGCGTCGTGGTACGGGACGAAGTCCGGGCGGGCGGCGAGCCGTTCGAAGACGGCCCGGGTGGCCGGGCGGTCGGCCGCGGCCCCCCGGCGGTCGACCACGGGCAGTTCTGACTCGATGCCGATCTTCATGTTCCAAGCTCTCCGTCGGAAGAGGGGGCGTCGGTGGCGGGGCCACGCTAGGGCCCGGAACCGGGACCTCGCCGAACGCCGGGCCGCGCTTCACGCTTTACGGTGAACTCGACCCCGTCCCCGATCTTCAGCACCTGGCTCCGCGCGTCCGGCACGCCGTCCACATGCCGCCGATACGCGGCGATGACCTCGGCGTTCTTCTTCGGGACCAGGATGTTGTCGGCCACCACCAGGCCCCCCGGCCGCAGCGCCGGCCAGCAGGCGTCGAAGTCCCGTACGTACAGCTCCTTCCAGTGGTCCAGGAGGACGAGGTCGATGGGACCGGGCAGGGTGGGGACGAGGTCGGGCGCCTCCAGCGCGGTCAGCTCGACGACGTCGGCGAGACCCGCCTCCGCCACGTTGTCCCGCTGCTCCGCCTGTTTCGCGGGGTCGACCTCGATGGAGTACAGACGTCCGCCGGTGGCCCGCACCGCCTCGGCGAGCCAGAGCGTGGAGTAGCCGACCGAACCGCCGACCTCCACGACCAGGCGCGCGGCCGCCGCCCGGACCAGGGAGTTCAGCAGCTGCCCGACGTCCGGGCCGACGTCGAGCATGAACGAGCCGGCACGTGCACGCAGGGCGGTGCCGCCCTCCGCACGCAACGCCTCCAGCTCCCGCTGCTCTTTGAGGGACCGTTCCTCCAGCCCCGCCAGGACAGCTTCGAACCGGCTGTCCGGCTCCGCCGGAACCCGCCCCATCAGTCGATCCCGAAGAAGCGGCGGGCGTTGTCGCACAGCAGCCGCCGTTTGGCCGCCTCGTCGATGTCCTTCCGGTCGGCCAGAGCGGTGACGGCGCCGGGGAACTTGGCGTCGAAGTGCGGAAAGTCGCTCGCGAACAGCAGGTTCTCCGCCAGCCCCTGCTCGATCAGCATGGGCAGCAGCGGGTCCTCCGGCTCGACCCCCAGGTAACACTGCCGCTTGAAGTACGTACTGGGCCGCTCGGGAAGCGGCGGCCGGTCCTTGGCGAACTGCTCGGCGTGGTCGTCCATCCGGTTCAGCCAGAACGGGGCCCAGCCCGCGCCGCTCTCCATGAAGGCGAACCGCACGCCGGGAAACCGCTCCAGGACACCGCCGGTGATGAGCAGCATGACCGCCATCATGTGCTCGAAGGTGTGGCTGACCAGGTGGCCCTGCATGGTGTCGTGGGTGCGTTCGGTGCCGATACGGGGGATGCGCGCGACCCCGAACCCCTCGTGGAAGCAGACCGCCACGCCGTGTTCCTGGCAGAACTCCCACAGCAGGTCGTAGACCGGGTCGTCGATGTTGGTGCCGACCACGGTGTTGGGCCGCAGGATGACGGTGCGCACACCCTCCTCCAGGACCCGGCGCGCCTCGTCCACCGCCAGCACGAGGTCGTGCTGCGGCAGCGCGGCGACCGGGAACAACCGCTCCCGGTCCTCGGCGCAGTAGGCCAGCACCCAGTCGTTGTACGCCTTGGCGACCTCGTACGCGAAAGCAGAACTGCGCAGGGCCGGCAGCAGGCCGAGCACCTTGGACGGGAAGATGTAGGCGCGGCTGATCCCCTCCCGCTCCATGGCGGTGAGCCGGTCCTTCGGATCCAGACCGCCGCGCCGCAGGGCGCCGAGCACGTCCACGGCGGCCGGGTCGTCGAACTTCCAGCTGCCGGGGGTGTAGGTGGCCCCCTGGCTGCCACCGAACCAGGCGGCCTGGGTGGGCCGGCCGTGGAAGGTGGACGAGGGCTGTTCGATGACCCGCCCCTCGGCGGTCAGCCGATCGTCCTGATAGGACGGCATCCAGGCGGCATACTTCTCGGGCAGCCTCCCCCGCCACCAGTCGTCGGAATCGGGCAGCACGATGTGGCTGTCGGCGTCGATGACGGGGTAGTCACGATGAGCGACCATGTACCACTCCTTCGGGCGATCCCGGGAAGGTCTGTCGGTCGGCGCACCCGGCCCGCGGCCCCGCACCCACGCCCAGGCCGACCACCGCCCGCGCGCCCGTACGGATGTCGTCCCCGCGTCCGAGACTCCGGACCATTGTGGCCGCCTCACGGGGAAAGGGAAGAGCGCCGCCTGGTCGATGAAACCTCAGTGGGTTGCTGTCGTTACTTCTGTCTCGCTGGCCTCTTCCGGCCTCTTCTGTGGGCGGTTGGGTGGCGTGAGCACGGGGTGGTGTGGGTGGGTGCGGGCCTCCGGGGACGCCGGGAGACGGGCCCGGTGATCGCGCCTTCCCGAGGGGCGGACGAGGAGCACCCGAGGCCGCTTCGTGAGCCTGTAGTTCCATGGCCGCCGGTCGCTGGGAGAACGTTCATCCTTGGGGTTCCTCGTCAGTTGCTGCCCAGCCCGGGGAAGTGGGCACCGGCTGTTGCCGGGCTCGGTATCGGGTTGCGGGTTGCGGGGGATCACGGGTCCCGCCGCGTGGACCGACGAGATCGTCACCATGGATGTGGCTCGGCGGTCCGGGCGCAGCTGGTGGGCCGGTTCAACGTGACGGGGCTGCTGCTGGTGGCCGCGCATGTGGTCACGTTGGTTCTGCGGCCTCCCGGTCACCGCGTAGCCGTACGTGTGGTGTCGGCGCAGGCCGCGGGCGTTGCCGCCGTTGTTCCGCTGCTGGTCCTCGGGTTCTCGCAGCGCTCCGCCGTGGGCGAGGCCGCGCCAGGCAGCCATCGCCGCTGGGCAGCCGCCGGTCGCCCCGCCCACCCGCGCCAGTACGGCGCTCAGCGTTCGAAGCGGACCGTCGAGACGACGTACACCACTGGCTGGCCCGGTTCGTCGAAGTTGACCGTGATGTTCTGGCTGGGGTGGGGGTCCTCGGCCTTGAGGGAGGTGCCGGCCCACTGGCCGCCGCTGAGGTCCCAGCCGACCTTCGCCGCCTGCGCGCCCGTAATGGTGATCTCGCCGTCCTTGAGGGCGTCGCGGCTGGTGCCGATCCACTTCAGGTAGTGGTCCAGGCCCCAGTCGTTGGTGCGGAACTGGACGTACAGGGAGCTGCGGTGCCAGGCGTTGGACTCGTAGTAGTAGACGGGGGTGGCACCGGCCGGGACCGGGACGTTGTAGATGCGCTGCTGCACCTTGGAGGGGTAGTCGTTGTAGAGGCCGGTGGAGGCCGCTTCCTCCTCCTTGCTCTGGCCGCTGTCCCGGCTCTGCTCGGCGGAGATGACGATGTACCCCGCCGGGATGGCGATCAGCAGGAAGATGACCAGCGCGGTGAGCCAGCGGCGGCGCCGGCTCGGCGGGCGAGGTGCCGCGGACGCGCCGGCGGAGGGCACGGGCGGGGGGCCGGACGGAGGACCGGGCGGAGGGCCGCTGGGAGCGCCGTTCAGGGGCCCGCTCGGAGAACCGCTCGGAGATCCGTTCAGGGACCCGCCCGAAGCCCCGGCCGGTGCCTCCGGACGCTCCGGGGTCTCGCGCGCGGCCGGCCCCGGGCCGGGCCGGGGCGGATCGTGTTCCTCGGTCATGGGTGGGGTGTCCAGCTCCGTCATCGCCGGCCCGATCGTTCGTACCGCTCATAGCGTTCCACGCGCCGGCGGTTGGCGCGCCGGAAGCGGCGGGCCACCAGGCGTGCCAGGTCGGCGGCGCCGACCATGCCGGCCTCGGGGCCCAGCTGGGCCTTGGCGATACGGGCCTCGGGGCGGTAGCCGCGGCCGGTCAGGGTGCGCCGGAAGGCGTCCCGGGCCGGGCCGATGAGCAAGTCGTCGGCGGCGCTGACGCCGCCGCCGATCACGAAGCAGGAAGGATCCAGCGCGGCGGCGAGATTGGCGATGCCGACGCCCAGCCACTGGCCGATGTCCTGGAGCAGCTCGACGCACATGGCGTCGCCCTCGCGGGCCAGCTCGGTGATGAGCGGGCCGGTGATGTCGGTGACGCGGCCGCCGACCCGGTCGATGATGTTGTACGCGACCGGGGAGTCCGCGGCGGCCAGCTCGCGGGCCTCGCGGACCAGGGCGTTGCCGGAGCTGTACTGCTCCCAGCAGCCGCGGTTGCCGCACGGGCAGCGGTGGCCGGCCGGAACCACCTGCATATGGCCGAATTCGCCGGCCACGCCGTACTTGCCGCGCTTGACCGCGCCGTCCTCCAGGATCGCGCCGCCGATGCCGGTACCGAGCGTGATCATGACGAGGTGGTCCTCGCCGCGGCCCGCGCCGAAACGCCATTCGGCCCAGGCGGCCGTGTTGGCGTCGTTGTCGACCATGACGGGGACCGCCAGGCGGCCCGCGAGGCGGTCGCGCAGCGGCTCGTTGCGCCAGTTCAGGTGGGGTGCGAAGAGGACGGTGCTGCGTTCGGCGTCGACCCAGCCGGCCGCGCCGATGCCCACCGCGTGCACATCGTGGCGGTCGGAGAGATCCAGCACCAGTTCGGTGATGACGTCCTCGACGACCTTGGGGCTCTTGGACTTGTCGGGAGTCTCGGTGCGGACCTTCTCCAGGATCGTGCCGTCCGCGTCGACGACGCCGGCCATCACCTTCGTCCCGCCGATGTCGATGCCGACGGTCGGCACGCGCGGCGCGCTCAGGTGGGAGCGCCGCTCGCGGGTGCCCACCGTGCGCAGCACGGTCGCTCTGGCGGATCCTCGGTGCACCCGGTCCCGGTACGTGCTCATCGACCCACCTCTTCGCCGTTGCGGTGGCGGCGGCTGCGTGCTCGCAAGAGTCGTCTCGTCCCTGCGGGTGTCGGGAGGCCGGGGCCTCGGGCGTGCATGGTCCGGTGTGGTGCTCGTTCGGTGCCGTACGCGCGTACGGGGTGGCGCTCGTGCCGTGCCGTCCGTGCGTACGGGTCGTGCTCGTGCGGTGTCGTACGCGTACGAGGCCGTGTTCGTACGGTGCCGTACGCGTACGGGCGCTCGCGGGGCCGGACCCCGAGGGCGCGCGGTGGCCGTGCCGGCGGCGGTGACGTGCACGGTCCGGTGCGATTGTGCCCTAACAGCGCGGCGCGGCGCATGGCGGCGCGGGCCCCGCGGAACCCGCGCCCCCGCCCGTGGGCCGGCCCCGCTCAGTGCGTGGGGTGGCCGCCGAGGTGGCTGGGCTCGGGCGCGCGGGCCAGCTCGTGGCTGAGCTGTTCGAGCTCGCTGCCGCCTGCCATCTGGCGTGTCAGCTCGTCCAGGGCGATCTCCGACCTGGTGTGGCGGCCGGCCATCGTCCCGCGCTTGAGGAGGACGAAACGGTTGCCCACGAGGTAGGCGTGATGCGGGTTGTGGGTGATCAAGACCACGCCGAGCCCGGCGTCCCGCGCGGCCGCGACGTACTTGAGCACCACGCCGGACTGCTTGACCCCGAGCGCCGCCGTCGGCTCGTCCAGCACCAGGACCTTCGCGCCGAAGTACACGGCGCGGGCGATGGCCACACACTGCCGCTCGCCGCCGGAGAGGGTGCCGATGGGCTGGTCCACGTCGCGCAGGTCGATGCCCATGCGCAGCAGCTCGGCGCGGGTGGTCTCGCGCATCAGCTGCACGTCGAGCCGCTTGAAGGGGCCGGCGCCCTTGGTCGGCTCGGAGCCGAGGAAGAAGTTGCGCCAGACCGGCATCAGGGGGACGACGGCCAGGTCCTGGTAGACGGTGGCGATACCGCGGTCCAGCGCCTCCCGCGGGGAGGACAGCCGGGTCTCCTCGCCCTCGATCGCGAAGCGGCCCGCGTCGTGCTGGTGCAGCCCCGCGATGATTTTGATGAGGGTGGACTTGCCCGCCCCGTTGTCACCGAGCACACAGGTGATCTCCCCCGCGTGCACCTCCAGCGAGACGCCTTCCAGGGCCTTGACGTTGCCGTAGAACTTGCTGACGTCCACCAGCTCCACGAGGGGCGGGGACGCGCCGTCGGAGGGGGTGGCGGGCTCCGGGCCCGGCTCGCTCCCCGTCTCCTCCGGCCTCTCCGGACTGCTCATTTCGTCGCCTCCGCGCGCTTGCGGACCCATGCGTTCAGGAGCGTGGCCAGCAGCAGCATCGCTCCGAGGAAGAACTTGTACCAGTCCGGGTTCCACTGGGCGTACACGATGCCCTTGCTGGCCATGCCGAAGATGAAGGCGCCGACGGCGGCGCCGATCGCCGAGCCGTAGCCGCCGGTCATCAGGCAGCCGCCGACCGCGGCGGCGATGATGTAGAGGAACTCGTTGCCGACGCCGTCGCCGGACTGGATCGCGTCGTACGAGAACAGCAGGTGCTGTCCGGAGATCCAGGCCGCCAGCGCGACCCCCATGTACAGGCCGATCTTGGTCCGGGTGACCGGGACACCGACCGCCCGCGCGGCGTCGGAGCCGCCGCCCACCGCGAAGATCCAGTTGCCGACGCGGGTGCGCAGCAGGACCCAGGTGGCGAGCGCGACCAGGCCGATCCACCACAGGATGGTGACCTGGATGTCCACGCCGCCGACGCTCAGGTGGGACGCGAAGAGCGCCCGGGCCGAGTCGAAGCCCTCCATGTCGGCGATGGACTTCGTCGAGACGGTGCCGCTGATCAGCTTGGTGAAGCCGAGATTGAGGCCGGTCAGCATGAAGAAGGTACCCAGCGTGATGATGAAGCTGGGCAGCTTCGTACGGGTCAGCAGGAAGCCGTTGAAGACTCCGATGGCCAGGGTGACCAGCAAGGACACCCCGACGCCCACCCAGACGTTCGCCGTCATCTGGTAGCTGAACATCGACGAGACGAGCGCGGAGCTGACGACCATGACGCCGGCCGACAGGTCGAACTCGCCGCCGATCATCAGCAGCGCCACCGGCACGGCCATGATGCCGATCGTCGACGAGGCGTAGAGCACGGTGGAGAGGCTGGACGCCTGGAGGAACGTGTCGGCGGCGAAGGAGAAGAAGAGGAAGACGGCCGCGGCGCCGACCACCGCGCCCAGCTCGGGGCGGCTCATCAGGCGGCGCGCCGGTGACCGGTGCACCAGGCGCTCGTCCGGTCCGCCGCCGGATTGCGGTCCGCTGTCCCGTACGGGGGTCTCCGCGGTGCTCATCGGGTCCCCCGCTTCGTGTACTCCTGCAATGCCGCCGCGTCCTTCTTGGTGATCACCTGGGGGCCGGTGAAGACCGGCTTGCCGCCACCGAGGACGTCGGCGTTGTACTTGTAGAGCCACAGCAGGTCGACGGCCTGGTACCCCTGGAGGTACGGCTGCTGGTCGACGGCGAAGCCGAGCGAGCCGTCCTTCAGGCCGTCGGCGACCTTCGCGTTCAGGTCGAAGGTGTCGATCTCGGCGTCGCTGCCGGCCTGCTCCTTGGCCTTGACGGCGGTCGGCGCGAACGGCGCGCCCAGCGTCACCACGGAGTCGATGCCGCGGTCCGACTGGAGCTTGGCCTCGATGGTGGACTGGACGTCGGGCATGTTGGTGCCCTCCACGTACAGCTTCTGCATCTCGCCCTTGAACGTCTTCTGCGCGCCGTCGCAGCGCTGCTCATGGCCGACGTTGCCCTGCTCGTGCAGGACGCACAGCGCCTTCTTGCGGCCCCGCTCGTTCAGCTCCTCGCCGACGGCCTCGCCGGCCACGGTCTCGTCCTGGCCGACGTGGGTCAGGGCGCCGTAGGCCTTGGACGCCTCGGCGCCCGAGTTCACGGTGATCACCGGGATGCCGGCCTTCTCGGCCCGGGCGACCACGTCCTTCATGGCGTCGGGCTTGGCCAGCGTGACGATCAGCCCGTCCACCTTCTGGTCGATGTAGGACTGCACCAGCTGGCTCTGCCGCTGGGCCTCCTTGTCGTGCCCGTAGACGAACTTGATGTTGTCCTTGTCGGCGGCCTGCCGGGCGCCGTTCTGCACGATGTCCCAGAAGGTGTCACCGTCGCCCGAGTGGGTGACCATGGCGAAGGTCCACCTCGGGGTGTTGACGGCCGCCTTGCCGCCCGCGGTCTGGGCGGCGCGCGCTTCCTCGGCGCGCTTGCCGCCGGTGCTGCTGCACCCCGCCAGGGACGCGGCGAGCACCGCTGCCAGCACCGCGGTCACCGCGCGTACCCCTGTCCGAACCCTTGCCACGAGGTCGAGCCCTTCTCGTTGCTGTTGCTGCTGTCACTGTGCGCCTGGGGCGCTGTGCCGGGTTTGGGCCGAAAATGATCGGTCCCGGCCGCCCAAGTATCCGTTACGCCTGTTCCGCGTGGGGTCATCGGGTCCCGTGCCTCGGGCACTCCTCCGGCTGCGGTACGGCCGTGTCCGCCTGCGGTACGGCCGTACCCGCTCGCGGTACACCCGCGTCCGGCCGCGACACGCCCGGGTCCGGCCGCCGTACGCCCGTACCGGTGACCGCGCGGCCGGGCCGGTCAGCGCCGGATCGCCGGGAGCCGGGCCCGGCGGACGGCGGGAGCGGTCCGGGGCTCGGTGACATCCGGCTCGGTGGCATCGGGCTCGGTGGCATCGGGCTCGGTGGCATCGGGCTCGGCGATGTCCGGCTCGGCGATGTCCGGCTCGGCGATGTCGGGCCCGGTGGTGGTACGGGCCGTGCGCACGGTACACCTCATGGGACCGTCCTCTCTCCCGTGCCGCCCGACGGCGGCTGGAGGAGTTCTAGCGGTGCGCACCGAGCCCCGTCAATGCTTTGTCAGAACATTCTTACCCGGGCACGACCCGGGTGGCCGGATTTCCGGCGCGCGGCACTCTCCGGCCCGTATGCGCGACCGGATCTCCGCATGCGGCGCCGTCAGGGCCGTACGAGCAGCTGGAACTCGAAGGCGTACCGGGAAGCCCGGTAGACGTGCGAGCCGAATTCGACCGCTCGGCCCGTGTCGTCGAAGGTCGTACGCTGCATCGTCAGCAGCGGGGCGCCCTCGGGCTCGCCGAGGCGCTCCCCCTCCTCCGCCGTCGCAGCGCGCGCGCCGACGGACTGGCGGGCGCTGTGCAGGGTGATGCCCGCCGCTCGCATCAGGCGGTACAGGCCGGTCTCCTCCAACCGCTCGGTACCGAGGTCGAGCAGTCCGACGGGCAGGTGGTTGCGCAGGTGGGCGACAGGTTCGCCGTGCGCGAGACGCAACCGTTCGACGAGTGCGACCTCGGCCCCTTCCGCGACCCCGAGCGCGGCTGCGACCTCGGCGGTGGCTTCGGTGGTGGTGTTGAGGAGCACGCGGGTGGCGGGCTTCTGCCCTGCGGTCTCCAGGTCGTCGTAGAGGCTGCTCAGCTCCAGCGGACGCTTGACCTGACTGTGCACGACCTGCGTGCCGATGCCACGGCGCCGCACCAGCAGCCCCTTGTCCACCAGCGACTGGATGGCCTGGCGGACCGTCGGCCGGGACAGCCCGAGCCGTCCGGCCAGCTCGATCTCGTTGCCGAGCAGGCTGCCCGGGGCCAGCCTGCCGGTCTCGATCGCCGCTTCCAGCTGCTGGGACAGCTGGAAGTACAGCGGGACCGGGCTGCTCCGGTCCACGCTGAACTGGACGGGGCTCTCGGCGCCCTTGGAGTCTGTATCGCGTTTCCCCACGGGCGGGAGCGTATCCGGCCGCGAAGATGACGGGAAGTCCAGAGGTCACATTGTCCGGACAATCACGTCCGCAGTTGGTACGTACCAGTAGTTTCGGCCACCGGTCACCGGTACCGGCGGCCGGTACCGACCACCGCCGCCGTCACCCGCACCGCGACCCTCCTCCTCGCCTCCGCTCCCCTCCGCTCCCCACCGCTCCCCTGCCCTCACTTCGCCATCCAGCTGTCCTCGTACTTCTGGTACGTGCCGTCGTGCTTCGCCAGGTGGACCCACTGGTCGACGTACTCCTTGAACGGGAAGTCGGCGCGCGGTACGGCGTAGGCCTTCTCGGAGAAGGTGAACGGCCGGTCGGGGTGGACCGCGCACAGCTCGGGGTGGATCTTGGCCTGGTAGCGGGTCTCGCTCGCGTCGGTCATCATCACGTCCGCGCGGCCCGCGATGATCTCGTCGAAGACGGTGGTGTTGTCGGGGTGCGGCTTGATGGTCGCGCGCTTGATGACGGAACGGGCGAATTGTTCGTTGGTGCCGCCCGGGTTGACGATCACCGTGGTGCCCGGGCGGTCGATCTCCTCCAGCGTCCGGTACTTGTCCTGATCGGCGCAGCGGACGATCGGGGTCTTCCCGTCGGTGCGGACGGCCTCGCCGAAGGCCACCTTCCGGGCGCGCGGCAAGGTGATCGACACGCCGCCCATGGCGATGTCGCAGCGCCCCGCCACCAGATCGTCGACCAGTTTCGCCCAGGTCGTGGGTACGTACCTGGGCTTGGCGTCCAGGCTCCGGGCCAGGTCGCGGGCCATCGAGATGTCCACACCGCTGTACGCCCCGGACGCGGGGTCGCGGTGGGTGAAGGGGCGGTAATCACCGGTGGTGCAGACGCGGAGGACACCGCGGCGGGGGATGGTGTCGAGGAGGGAGGCGGGGGTGGGGCGTGTCGTGGAGTGTGCGGGGGTGGCCGGCCGGTCCGGGCGGGTGGCCGGAGCGGTCGGGGCGGTCGTCGGTGCGACCGTGGTGAGGGCGAGGGCGCAGGTCAGGGCGGAGAGGGCGACGGCGCGGCGCATGGGGCGGCTCCTGTACGCGGCGAGGGTACGGGCAACGGGCGGAACGGGCCGGACGGGCCGGACGGGCCGTCAGCGTGGCAGAGGGCGGGCCGGGAGTGAAGGGTGTGCCCGGCTGGTGGGACGGGAGCGAGGGGCGTCACTTCACGTCTGCGGCCCAGTGTTCGCGGGCGATGCCGGCCAGCGCGGTGAGGGCCGCGGTCGGGTTCCGGTCCTTGTGCCGTACGAGATGGACGCCGAGCGCGGGCCGGCAGGTCCACGGCAGTACGGCCACCTCGCCGCGCGCCGCCTCGTCCGCCACCGCGACGGCGGGCAGCAGCGCCACGCCGAGACCGGCGGCGGCACAGCGCTTGAGGGCCTCCACGCTCAGGAACTCCATCACGGCCGGCCGGACACCCGCCGACCGCAACTCCCGGTCCATCAGCTCGCGCTGGGCACAGGTGTGGTCCATCAGCAGGAGTGTCTGCGTGGCCAGGTCGGCGGTACGGACGCGGGTGCGGCGGGCCAGCGGGTGGCCGGAGTGCCCGATCAGGGCCATCGGTTCGTCCGTGAGGCGTTCCGCGCGCGCCACCGGGTCCCGTACGGACTCCTCCAGCAGGAACCCCGCGTCCAGGGTGCCGTCGCGAAGGTTGGCGAGCAGGGTCGTCCTGCTGTCGGGGCCGAACACGATGCGCAGGCGCGGGAAGCGGTCCTGAACGGCGCGCAGTACGGGCGGCAGGCGGTACGCGCACAGCGTCTCGGGGGCGGCGATGTGCAGGGTGCCGCTGACCTGCGCCGGGTCGTCGGCGCCGCGTACGGCGTCCCGGGCCTCGTCCGCGTACGCGAGCATCCTGCGGGCGTGACCGCGCAGTTCGCGCCCTGCCTCGGTGAGGACCACACGCCGCCCGAGCCGTTCGAAGAGGCGGGTGCCGAGATCCTTCTCCAGGGCCTTGATCTGCGCGGTGACGCTGGACTGGACATAGCCGAGTTCCTGGGCGGCGCGGGTGAAACTCAACTGCCGGGCCACGGCCAGGAAGGTCGTCAGGTGCTTCAGCTCCATGGGCGGATCGTAGGACGGACCGCGGGAGCCGGGACGGGCGAGCCGGGACGGCAGGAAGTCGGGTCAGCGATCGCCCCCCACGATGCTTCGGATCGGAAACATTCGTTGGACGCGATGGTTCCGGGGGCCGTAGAACGGCAGGCATGGCTGCGTTCACCTCCCTCTTCCCGGCCCGGCGCCGACAGCGGCCGCCGCGCCGGGACCGGCGGCCGGCGACAGGCCTGGCCGGCCGGGACTTCCTGCTCCTGCTGCTCGCGACCCTCGGCACCTTCGCGAACTACGCGCCCATGCTGACCGTCGTCCCGCTGTGGACCGCCCGGGGCGCGGCGGGCGAGGGCGGAGCGGGCGCGGCGACCGCCGTCACGATGGCGACGACCGTGGCCGTCCAGCTGTGCATGGGGCGGCTGACACGGCGCTTCACCCTGCGCCGCCTGCTGTGTGCGGGGGCGTTGCTGCTCGGCCTGCCGACGTTCGGGTACGTACTGTCGTCCGGGCTCGCGTGGGTGCTGACGGTCTCGGCCGTACGGGGTGCGGGCTTCGGCGTGGTGGCGGTGACGGGTAGCGCGCTCGTCGCCGAACTGGTGCCACCGGAGCAGCGGGGGCGGGCCGTCGGCTGGTACGGCGTCGCGGTGGGGCTGCCCCAAGTGGTGCTACTGCCGCTGGGGGCGTGGCTCGCCGCCGACGGGCGTTTCGGCGCCGTCTTCGCAGCGGCGGGCACGCTGAGCGTGGCGGCGGTGCCGCTCGTGGCGGCGATGTCCGGGCGGACCACGGCACCCTCGCGTCCGTCCCGGTCTCCGGAGCCGTCGGGGTCCGCGAGCTACCGCCCGCTGCTCCGCCCTGCGCTCCTACTGGCCGCCGCTTCGGTCGCGCTCGGCGGGCTCACGTCCTTCCTGCCGTTCGTGCTGGCGCGCCCGGACCTGGCGCCCACCGCGCTGCTCGTGCTCTTCGTCGCGATGATCGTGGGCCGGTGGGCGGCAGGGGTGTGGAGCGACCGGCGGGGCCCGGGGCGGCTGGTGCTGCCGGCCGCGGCGCTCTGCGCGCCGGCTGTCGCCGTGCTCGCCCTGACGGCAGGGCACGAGAAGACCGTACCGGTGGCGCTCGCGATGGTGGCGCTGTACGGGCTGGCCGACGGCGCCCTCCAGAACGAGACCTTGGTACTGATGTTCCGCCGGGCCGGGCCGCACGGCAGCGGCGCCGCAGGCACCGCGTGGAACATGGCGTACGACGGCGGCACCGGGCTCGGTTCGGCCGGCGTCGGCCTGGCCGCGCCCTGGCTGGGGGCCGGCGGCGCGTTCGGGGCCGTCGCGGCACTGATCGCGCTCGCCGTCCCGGGCGGTGCGCGCCTGCGGCCCGGCGCACGGGGGCGGTGAGCACGCCGGGCCGGTGCGCCCGAATGCACAACCAGCACCTATGACCGAACACTCCGCGCCGTAGCCGACTTGGCCGCATGTCGCCCTGGGCACCGCGGCGCGCAGATCGCACTCGTACCGCCGGAGCCCGAGTTCCAGGAGACCTGGACGCTGGAGTACGTGGGTCCGATCGAGACGGAGTAGGCGCGTCGGCGCGGGGCCCGCCGCTCACCGCGGGGCCCGCACCTCGCCGAACGCACACCTAGTGTGATACGCCGGAAATCGCGGGCTGAAGTCCTCCTCTGGTTTCCGGTGGTGGGTGGGGCGATCTTGGTGAGGTGGTCGGCGAGAGAATGAAGGGTCTCGTCGGCGGTCTTGATCCAGGTGCGGGTCGGTGGAGAGCTTGAAGGCGTCCTGCAGGTGACGAACCGGGCCCGTCAGCGGTTCACCGACTGCTCGTGCACACCCAGCTCGGCCGCCACCTGCTTGTTCGTCCCGCCTTCCGCGCACCGCAGGACGATCTCCGCGTGCACGGCCAGGAACTGTGCGGTCTTCGCCCGCCGGGCCCAGCGCAGCAGCTGGGCCCGCTCGGCAAGACGGGGCTCTACCGCACCGTCCGCCCGGCGCGACAACTCAGCGAACTCGTCGCCGTGCAAATCGTCTTCAACAGCACGAAGACCCCGAGGCATGAAAACAGGCTACGGACTTCAGCCCGCGATGTCCGGCGCATCACACCAGCGCCAGCGCACCGGCAGTTGCTGGGGCCCGCGTATCGTCAGGCCCGGGCGCCAGGTCAGCGCGTCGTGGTCGGCGTCCAGGGCCAGGTCGGGGCAGCGTTCCAGGAGGGTGCGGATCGCGATGCGGCCTTCCATACGGGCCAGCGGGGCGCCGAGGCAGAAGTGGATGCCGTGGCCGAAGGCGACGTGGCCGCGCGTCTCGCGGGTGATGTCGAAGGTGTCGGGGGCCTCGAAGCGTTCGTCGTCACGGCCGGCCGCCGCCAGGCCGACGACGACGACCGCGCCGGCCGGGACGACCGTGCCGCCGATCTCGACGGGCTCGGCGGCGAACCGCCAGGTGGCGTTCTCCACGGGGCCGTCGTAGCGCAGCATCTCCTCCACGGCGTTGTCGAGGAGGGAGAAGTCGTCGCGCAGGGCGGCCAGTTGCGCGGGGTGCTGGAGCAGTGCGCGCACGCCGTTGGATATCAGGTTGACGGTGGTCTCGTGGCCGGCCACCAGCAGCAGGAAGGCCATGCCGAGGAGTTCCTGCTGGGAGAGCTGGTCGCCGTCCTCGTCGCTGGTCCGCACCAGGGCGCTCAGCAGGTCCTCGCCCGGCGACCGCCGCTTCGCCTCGATCAGGCCGTCCAGGTACGCGGCCATGTCGCGGGCGGCGGCCATCGACGCCTCGTGACTGGTCGGTGAGACCAGTTCGTTGGACCAGACGCGGAAGGACTCCCGCTCGATGTCGGGCACGCCGAGCAGTTCGCAGATGACGGTCATCGGCAGCGGGAAGGCGAGCGCGTCGACGAGGTCGGCGCGGCCGTCGGGGGCGGCCAGCATGGCGTCCAGGAGTTCGTCGGTGATCTGCTGGACGCGCGGGCGCAGCGCCTCGACGCGGCGGGTGGTGAACTCGCGGGCCACCAGCTTGCGCAGCCGGGTGTGCTGCGGCGGGTCGGCGTCGAGCATGTTCATCAGCTGCCAGTCGGTGTCCTCCCCGGGGCCCAGGACGGGAGCGGCGGAGTGGGTCCAGTCCTTGGCGAGCCGCGGGTCGGCCAGTGCGGCCCGCGCCTCCTCGTACCCGACCACGAGCCACACGTCCATGGCCTCGGCTTCGGGGACGCGGACCCGGTGGACCGGCCCCTGGGCGCGCAGCTTGGCGTAGTACGGGTGGGGGTCGGCGACGAAATCCGGGCCGTATGCGCTCAGATCGATGATTTCCGGCATGGTCTGTCCGCCCCTCGTAGACGTTTTCGTCACCGTACGTTCGCCGGGGGCGGGGGACATCGGTCCCACGGAGGAGCCGGGGACCCCGGCATCCTCCGTACGGAGTGCTTCACCTGCGGTACCGGCGCGGGCGGAGCGGTCTCAGACCTCGTAGAGACCCGGCGTCCCCGGGCCGGCGGGCGGCTGCGGCGCGGCGTCCGCGAGGCGGGCGAGCAGGTCGGTGGCGCGCTTGGCGACCGTCTCGCGGTCGCCTTCCGAGAGCGCCGAGCCCATGCCCACGGCCACCGCGCCGGCGGCTATCCACTCGGGCGCGGTCTCGACCGTCACACCGCCGGTGGGCAGCACCGGCGCCTGCGGCAGGGCGGCGCGTACGTCCCGGAGCCAGTCCGGGCGGTGGGCGGAGGCGGGGAAGAGCTTGAGCGCGTCGGCGCCCAGCTCCAGGGCGCGCACCATCTCGGTGGGGGTGGCGACGCCCGGGAAGACCGGTACGCCGTAGCGGTGGCCGGTGCGGATGACCTCGGCGTCGAGGCTGGGCGAGACCAGGAAGCGGGCGCCGGCGTCGACCGCCATCCGCGCCGAGACGGCGTCCAGGACCGTGCCGGCGCCGATGACGGCGTCGTTGCCCAGTTCGCGGCTGAGGGTGGTGACCGCCTCCAGCGCGAACGGCGTGGTCAGCGATATCTCCAGGCTGGTGATCCCGGCGGACAGCAGGGTGTCAGCGGTGGCGCTGGCCTCGTCGTAGGTCTCGCTGCGGACGACGGCGAAAACACGCTGCGCCAGAGCGGCCCGGGTGATCTCCCAGCGGTACACGGCAGTTCGCCGCCTTCCTTGTCTCTATCGCCAAACCCGTCGCGGTGCACCCGCGGAACGGCCGGGCACACGGCGCCTCCTGGGCCGTGCCGCGTCGCAGGTGACCACGGATCCTGGTCCCTTTGCCACCGTTGCCCGCCCATTCGTCGTTTCTACCGAAACGCTACCGGGGACCACTGACAATCCTCTCGCGGGGGTACGTCCCGCTGCCCGCCGAACGCCGGGAACCGGCCCGGCGACAGGGCCGCGACACCGATGCTGACGGCTTCCGGGCCGAGCCGCCCCGGTGCGAGGGCGGTGCGCTCGAAGGGGTGACGGAGCGCGTACGCGGCGGCGGGGCGGACGCCAACGGGGGCCGGGGCATCGCCCCGGCCCCCGCCACGCCGGCCGGCTGATCGTTTCAGCAGCTCCGGCTGATCGTTTCAGCGGCTGCCGGCCGATCGTTTCAGCAGCTCCGGTCGACCAGGTCGAACGACTTGTAGTGGTCGGCGGTGTAGTAGTCCTCGTTCTTCTTCTCACCGGTCACGATGCGCCGGGCTCCGCGGTCGGGGGAGCCCGGCGTCTTCACGGTGTACTCGTGGTAGTAGCCGCTCTGCTGCTTGGGGAGGATGCCCTCCCGGTTGCTGAAGACCGTGCCGTCCTTCGGGTACGGGTAGGGGCCGCCCTTGGCGATCAGGCCCAGGGTGTCGTGGGCCTGCGAGGGCAGCTTCGAGTAGCAGATGTCGCCGACCGCGTTGATGTGCGCGGCCGGGCGGACGGTGGCCGTGTGCGCCACGGGGGCGGCGGCCGTCGTGGCGGGTGTGGCGGCGATGGCGGGCCCGCCGACGAGCAGGGCCGACGCGAGGGCGCCGACGGCGCCGAACCGGGTGATGCGTGGGGGGATCTTCATGGACACAGCATGACGCGCGTAGACAGGTACCTGTCAATGGCAACGGGCGGATGTTCCCCGTGAGTTCACCGGAGATCACCCGACCGAGTGAGCGGAATGCCCTGAAATCATCCACTTGCCTGTGAGGCAAAACTTTTGCCCGAGAGGCGAAACCTGGCTATACCGGTTGCATGAGCGACACCACTGCCGAGCCCGCCCCGGGCGAGCTGCCCGAGGATCTGCCCTCCGTCGCGCCCCGGCTGCGCGAGCTGCGGCGCCGTACCGGCCTCACGCTGGAGACGGCCGCCCGGCGGGTGGGCCTGTCGCCCGCGCATCTGTCGCGGCTGGAGACCAATCAGCGCCAGCCGTCGCTGCCGATGCTGCTGGCCCTGGCACGTATGTACGGAACAACGGTATCCGATCTGCTGGGCGAGGCGGCGCCGGAACGGGACCCGGTCATCCGGGCCGGCCGCGCCGAGCCGTCCGAGGCGGGCGGCTGGACGTACTGGACCCTGGGCGGCGCCGGGCGGGCCATGCAGGCCCTGCGGGTGCACGTGCCGCAGCGCGCGCAGGGCGACCTGGTGCGGGTGCATCCGGGCGAGGAGTGGCTCTACGTCCTCAAGGGGCGGCTGCGGCTCACGCTCGGCGAGACGGCCCACGTCCTCGACCCCGGTGACGCCGCCCACTTCGACTCGCTGACCCCGCACCGCATCGCCGCCGCCACCCGCGGCGGCACGGAGCTGCTGTTCGTCCACACACTGCTGCAGAGCGGCGCGGCCGAGCTGTGCCTCGGCGACGCCGCTCCGCGCCGCGGCCTGTGACCGAGGAAGGAACCTCTGCCATGTCCGACGACCCCACCCCCCAAGCCGCCCCCGGGGCCACCCCCGCCCCCGCGCGCAAGTACGTGGAGAACAAGCCGCCGCGCGGCGTCTACGTGCGCGTCTTCATCTACGTCGTGGCCACCCACGTCCTGCTGGCCTTCATGAGCATCATCTTCATCATCGCGAAGAACCGCTGACAGTGCCGCGCGGGGCCCCGAGAGGCGCCGCGCAGTCCCTGAGACGCACCACTCAGGGCCACTGAAAGGCATCACGCAGGGCCCCTGGAAGTCACCACGCAGCACCGCCGAGGGGCCCCGCCCGGCGCCCCCGAGCGGTGCGCCGCCGCCGGAACGTCCATCCACCCGGCGCAAAAGTCCATTGTCCTCCGCCCGCGACGGGTGAACCCTGCTGTCGCTCGCAGCGCACGCACCACGGCTGATCCGCGCACCTCGTGGCACCGAGGAGGACTCGAAGGATGCACCGTACGCGCACCGTCGCCACCGCCGCCCTCGCCCTGGCCCTGGCCGCCGTCCCGCTGACCGGCCCGCCCGCCGGGGCCGGCCAGCGGGACGGCGGCGGACGGGACAGACCGCCGTCCGCCGGACCCGCCATCACTCCGGTACCGCAGTCCGTCCGCGCCCTCGGCGGCCGGGTCACCATCACCCCGACCGTCACCGTCGTCGCCGGTCCGAACGCCGACAGACCGGCGCTGGAGGTCGTCGAACGGGCACTGGAGCGAGCCGGCGCCGACCGGGTCGTACGGGCCGGGAAGGCAGGCCGCGGCCTGACCGTGTACGTGGACGGCCCCGGCGCCGACCGGACCCTGGCGGACCTCGGCGCGCGCGGCACCGCCGGGCTGCCCGCCGAGGGGTACGCGCTCGCCGTAGGCGGCGGCCGGATCGCCCTGGCCGGCGCGGACGCCACCGGCACGTACTACGCCGCCCAGTCGCTGCGCCAGCTCCTCCCGCGGCGCGACCGCCCCGGCGCCCGCATACGCGGCACCGCCGTACGCGACTGGCCCGCCACCCCGCTGCGCGGCGTCATCGAGGGCTTCTACGGCACTCCCTGGTCGCACGCCGCGCGCCTGGACCAGCTCGACTTCTACGGCGCGCACAAGATGAACACGTACGTCTACTCGCCCAAGGACGACCCGTACCTGCGGGAGAAGTGGCGCTCCCCCTACCCGGCGGAGCAGCTCGCGCAGCTCAAGGAACTGGTGGACCGCGCGCGGTCCCGGCACGTCGAGTTCAGCTACGCGCTCTCCCCCGGCCTGTCCGTCTGCTACAGCTCGGACGCCGACCTCAAGGCGCTGACCGGCAAGTTCCAGGCGCTGTGGGACATCGGCGTACGGACCTTCGCGGTGCCGCTGGACGACATCAGCTACACGGACTGGAACTGTGCCGCCGACAAGGAGCGGTTCGGCACCGGCGGAGGCGCCGCCGGTACCGCCCAGGCGCATCTCCTCAACCGGTTGAACCGCGAGTTCATCGCGGCACACCGGGACGCCGGGGCGCAGCCGCTCCAGATGGTGCCGACCGAGTACTACGACGTGAAGGCGACGCCCTACAAGGCGGCGCTGAAGAAGCAGCTCGACCCGGACGTGCTCGTGGAGTGGACCGGCGTGGGGGTCATCGCGCCGGTGATGACCGGCGCCCAGGCGGACGCGGCCCGGCAGGTCTTCGGGCACCCGATCCTGACCTGGGACAACTACCCCGTCAACGACTACGTCACCAACCGGCTGCTGCTCGGCCCCTTCAACGGGCGCGAGAAGGGGCTGCCCGGGCGGCTGGCGGGGATCACCGCCAATCCCATGATCCAGCCCGCCGCCTCCAAGATCGCCCTGTTCACGGTCGCCGACTACGCGTGGAACGACGGCGCCTACGACGCCCGCGCCTCCTGGACAGCGGCGCTCAAGGAACTGTCCGGCGGCTCCGCCCGTACGGAACGGGCCCTGCGCGCCTTCGCCGACGCCCACTACAGCTCGGCCCTCAACCCCCAGCAGTCGCCCGAACTGGCCGCTGCCATACGTCGTTTCCGGGACGGCGGGAGCGCGAAGTCCCTGGACGCGGCCCTGCGCACACTCCAGCGCGCGCCGGGAGTGCTCCGCGACTCCCTCCCGGACCGCGGCTTCATCGCCGACAGCGGGCCCTGGCTGGACGCGACCGCCGCGTGGGGCGGCGCCGCCCGCACGGCGCTGCGCCTCGTCGAGGCCTCGCGCGCGGGTGACGACGCGGCGGCCCAGCGGCTGCGCACCCGGCTCGCGGCACAGGTCGCGGTCGCGAAGTCGTACGTCTATGTCGACATGAACGGCAAGCGCGTGCCGGTCCTCGTCGCCAACGGCGTGGTGGACACCTTCGTCACGGACGCCATCGCCGAACACGACGGCCGGGGGCGCGGCGCGGCCGCCCGGCAGGACCGTACGCAAGGCGGCGCGCCCCTCCGCTGACCGGCGGCCTCCCCCGTGCGGGCCGTACGAAGCCCTAGACTCCCGGTACGTACACGCCCCGGCAGGTCCACCCACCAGCCCGCACGCGGGGAGGCACGATCATGGCCCCTGAGAACGACGCGCCCGCTCCGGGGCGGCCGGGCACGCCCACCGCCGACGGCATCCTGGCAGCCGCGGCACGGGAACCGGCCCCCGGCCCGGCGGACGTCCCGCTCGTGGCGCGGATCGCCGCGGGCGAGGCGCCGCGCGAGGTGTTCACCGTGCTCGCCCTGGAACAGCACCAGATCATCACCGCCGACCGGGGCAGCTTCCGCCACCTGGCGCGGCGCTCCGAAGGCGATCCGCCGGTGGCGGCCTTCTTCGGGGCGCTGGCCGAGGGCGAGTCGATGGCGCTCGGCGCGCTGAGCGGACTGGAGGAGGCCTGCGGGCTCGACGCCGGCGCGCTGCGGGAGTACGAGCCGCGGGCCGGGTGCCAGGCGTATCCGTCGTACGTGGCGCGGCTGGCGCTGGAGGCCGAGCCCGCCGACGTGGTGATCGCCCTGACCGCCAACTTCGCGGCCTGGGGCGGCTACTGCGCCACTGTCGCCCACGCCCTGCGCACCCGCTACGCCTTTCCCGAGGCGGCGTGCGCCTTCTTCGACTTCTTCGCCGAGCCCGCCGCGGAACTCGACGTCCTGGCGCACGACGCGGTGCGGCACGGCCTTGACGCGTCGCGGGTCACACCCGGCCTCGCGCACCGACACGGCCGACTGCTCCAGGAGTACGAGCTGATGTTCTGGGCGGCGCTCGCGGAATGACCCGCCCGCGCGCGGCCCCCGTGGGAGCGGAAAACCGAAAGCCGCATTTTTTTCCAATGCCCCTTAGCAGCAGGCGTTTTCCCTGCCAGAATGACCGCTCATGCCCACCGGCCAGGGGAGAATCGTGAAGCACCGCACCGTCGTCGCCTGTTCCGCCGCTCTCATCGCCGCCGCGGGACTCACCGCGTGCGGCGGCAGTGCCAAGAGCGAGAGCCGGCCGGCCGCCGCGCCGTCGGGCTCCGGTGCCCCGTCGGAGCAGGCACCGTCCAAGGCGATCGCCGACGCGGAGGCACGGCTGGGCATCCCTCCGAAGCCCGACCCCGCCACCCAGCGGCGTTACACCGCCGCCCTCGACAAGATTTCCCGGGAGATCGTGAACGGGAAGCCGGAGCGCGCGGTGAGCCGCGGCAGAAGCACCTGCGGCACGATCCATTCCTTCCCGCAGGACCACGCCAAGCAGGTGGACCTGACCCGGCAGCGTTTCTCCGGGGCGACACAATTCACCCCGGAGCAGGCGGAGAAGATTCTGCAGGCCGTGCACACCCATCTGTGTCCGAAGAATTGACCGGCGCGGGCCTTTTCCGCCGTACACATTCCGTGTGATGCGGCGCGGGGCCGTCATTCCTCGACGGCTCCGCCCACGGCCCGCAGATGCGCGCGGAAGGTCAGCGCCGGATCGCGCCGGCGCCCGGCGAGGTAGGCGGCGAACGCCAGCTGCCGGCGCAGCGGCTCGCCGTCCCGGATGCGGTCGGCCTGGCGGCGTTCGGTGTCACGGACCGACTCCGCGAGCGCGAGGAGTTCACCGGCTTCCGCGGCGGGCAGGAAGAGCACACCGTCGTCGTCGCCGATCACCAGGTCCGCGCGGTCTACGGTCCACTCCCCCACCGTGGCGCTGTCCAGCGCACCGTCCGGACGGGCGTCCAGGCGCCGCGGCCCGGTCGGTGTCGCGCCCAGACTGAAGACCGGCAGGCCGATCTCCCGCAGGTCGGCCGTGTCGCGGTGCAGCCCCCAGATGACGATGCCGCCCAGCCCGGCGGCCTGCGCCTCCAGCGCGACGAGGTCGCCGATGCAACTCTCGTCGGTCCGGCCGCCGTTGTCGGCCACCAGCACATCGCCGGGCGCGGCGGCGTCCAGCGCTTCGAGAAAGATGTCGACACTGCCCACGTGCCGGGCGGGCAGCACCCGGCCCGCCAGCCGGGCACCCGGAACCAACGCCTGTAGCGGCGGGGGCGCGCAGCGCACCGGTGTCCGGGCGCGCAGGCACGCGTCCGCCAGATGAGCCGTGGTCAGCGCCGCGAACCGCCTTTGCAGCTCTTCGTGTTTCATACCGCGCTCCTCCCCCGGCCGGGCCGGTGCCCGGTGCCGGACGGACACCGTGCGCACACCTTCCTCCGCCGCCGCCAGGGCACGCCAGAGGCTGTGGCAGGCTGGGCCCATGGATCACCTCACCGGCGTACCGCCCGTCTCCCAGGAGTTGTTCACCTTCGCTGTCCGGCTGGCCACGCGCGCCGGGCGGCTGAGTGCCGAAGGGTTCCACGCCGGCTGGTCGTCCGAACGCAAGGTGGACGGTACCGAGGTGACCTCGGTGGACCTCGCCGTCGAGGAGCTCGTACGCAAGGAACTGGCGGCGGCGTGTCCCGAGGACGCGGTGCTCGGCGAGGAGGCCGGGCTGCGGGCCGGGACGTCCGGGCGGCGCTGGGTGATCGACCCGGTCAACGGCACCCAGCAGTTCACCAACCGGGTGCCGACCTTCTCCTGCGACCTGGCGTACGAGGACGAGCACGGGCCCGCGATCGGTGTGGTCCACCTGCCGATGAGCCGCCAGACGGTGGCGGCCGGGCGCGGTCTCGGCTGCTGGCTGCTGCTGGGCGAGGACCCGGACCCGCTGGAAGCGCTGCGCTCGGGGCGGGGCCGGCTGCACGCCCATGGCCGTACGGAACTGAGCGGGGCCACGACGCAGGCGCACAACATCGCGGGCTGGCCGGAGTCGCTGCTGACGGCGCTGCACCGGCGGGTGATGCTCGTACCGACCGGCGGCGGTGTGCTGGACGTCCTCGCCGGCCGGGCGGACGCCTGGGTGATCGCGGGCCCCGCGATGCGGTACGAGGACATCGCGCCGCTGCCCGTGATCGTCGCGGAGGGCGGCGGCCGGATCACGGACCTCACCGGAGCGCCCGTCCTGACGGGGGACGGATCGGTGCTGATCACGAACGGCCCGCTGCACGACGCGTTCCTGGAAACGGTGGCGGAGTCCGGGGAGGACCACGAGGCGCGGGCCCTCCTGGTCGACGCCCATCCGGGATGGGCGGCCGAAGGAAAGGCGATCACCGAGGAGTTGCTGGCGCTGCTCGCTCCGGTGGCCCGGCGGGCCGAGCACATCGGGAGCACGTCCGTGCCCGGTATGGCCGCCAAGCCCGTCTTCGACCTCCAGGTGAGCGTGACCGACCTGGCGGAGGCCGCGGACACCTTCGATGCGCCGCTGGCGGCCCGTGGCTTCGTCCGCTCGCCGTACGAGAGCGACCACGTACCGGCGGGCCGGGACGACGACCCGGCCCGGTGGGCGAAGCGGCTGTGGTCGCGGCGCGGCGGCCCCGGGCCGGACGTCAATCTGCACGTACGGTGCGTGGGTTCGCCCAACGAGCGGCTGGCGCTGCTGTTCCGCGACTGGTTCCGCGCCCACCCGGAGGCGGTACCGGCGTACGCGCGCTTCAAGCGTGAACTCGCCCACCAGCTGGCGGACCTGGGGAGTTACGCGGACGTCAAGGACCCGGTCGTGGATTTGGTGGCCGAGGTCGCGGAGGTGTGGGCCGCGGAGACGGGGTGGCGCCCTTGAGGGGGCGCCGGACGCCCCCTGAGGCCGGTCCGGCAGCACGCCCGCAGGCACGGACGGCCTCCCCCGCTATGGCCGGACCAGCAGCTTCCCCGCAGGCACGGACAGCATCCCGCTAAGGCCGATCCAGCAACTCCCCGGCAGGCGCCGACAGCGTCCCGCCCTCGTTGATCCGCCGGCCGCGCAGCCAGGTGGACCGTACGACGCCGTGCAGGGTGCGCCCGGCGTACGCCGTGATCTTGTTGCGGTGCTGGAGGCCGGCCGGGTCGACGGTGAACGTGGTGTCCGGGTCGAGGACCGCGAAGTCCGCGTCGCGGCCGGGCTCGACAGCGCCCTTGTGGGGCAGGCCGACGAGTGCGGCCGGCGCGGTGGCCATCCAGCGGGCGACGTCGTCCAGGGTGTGGCCGCGTTCGCGGGCGGCGGTCCAGACGGCCGGCAGGCCGAGCTGGAGGGAGGAGATGCCGCCCCAGGCGTCGCCGAAGTCGGGGGTCTTCAGGTCGGCGGTGGACGGCGAGTGGTCGGAGACGACGCAGTCGATCGTGCCGTCGGCGAGGCCCTGCCAGAGGGCGTCCTGGTTGGCTGCCTCGCGGATCGGCGGGCAGCACTTGAACTCGGTGGCGCCGTCCGGTATCTCCTCGGCGGTCAGGGTCAGGAAGTGCGGGCAGGTCTCGACGGTGATGCGTACGCCCTCGGCGCGGGCGTCGGCGATCAGCGGCAGCGCGTCCGAGGAGGACAGGTGCAGGATGTGCACCCGTGCGCGCAGGCGTCGGGCGAGCGCGATCAGCCCGGCGATCGCGTCGTTCTCGGACACCCGGGGGCGGGAGGCGAGGAAGTCGGCGTACTTGGGGCCGTGCGGCCGCGGCGCGGCCTCCAGGTGGACCGGGTCCTCGGCGTGCACGATGAGCAGGCCGCCGAAACCGGCGATCTCGCCGAGCGCGGCGGTCAGCTGCTCCTGGTCCAGCTGCGGGAACTCCTCCACGCCGGACGGGGACAGGAAGCACTTGAAGCCGAAGACACCGGCGTCGTGCAGCGGCCGCAGGTCCTTGACGTTGCCGGGCACGGCGCCGCCCCAGAAGCCGACGTCGATGTGCGCCTTGGAGCGCGCGACCTCGCGCTTGGTGTGCAGGTTCGCTTCGGTGGTGGTGGGCGGCAGGCTGTTGAGGGGCATGTCGACGAGGGTGGTGATGCCGCCGGCGGCGGCCGCGCGGGTGGCGGTCCAGAAGCCTTCCCACTCGGTGCGGCCGGGGTCGTTCACGTGGACATGGGTGTCGACGAGGCCGGGCAGCAGCACGTCGTCGCCGAAGTCCTCGACCCGTGCCCCGGCGGGCGCGGGGGCGTCGTGCGGGAGCAGCTCCGCGATCTTCCCGTCCCGTACGGTGACGGTCGCCGCGCGGGTCCCCCGGGGGGTGACGACGCGGGTGGAGCGCAGCACCAGATCGATCTCGGACACCCGGTCCCCTCCTCGTGCGGTCTCCGCGGGCTTCCGCACCACGGAATTCAACTTTCTGTTGAAGGAGTCTCACCCCGGCACCGCGGCCCGTCAAGACCCCACCGGACGCGGGCCGGTGGCACAGATCGCGCCGTACGGGAAAACGGCGGACGCGGGCTCATGGCGCGATCACGCACCCGGCCAGGCGCTTGGAGGATTCCACAGAATGGATATGTACTTTCGCTGAGCAGAACGTAGCTCCGGCCACTGGCCGGGTCCGGGGCGGGCGGGTAGCGCCCGGGCGCGGTCGGGGCACGGGTCCCTGACCGGCGGGAACGAGTGTGCGACAGACCGTGTGTCCACCGGAGGGGACCGGTAGGCTGCTCCGGGTCGGCCCCGGCACCCGTACACCCAGCCCTGCGCCGGATCCGCCACCACCTGCCCCGAAAGGAACGCGTCGTGCCGCCGTCCAGCGCCAGCACTTCCGCCGCCGCCAAACCCGCAGCCGCCGGCGGTGGCGTCCAGTCCCTCGAGCGCGCCTTCGACCTGCTGGAGCGGATGGCCGACGCCGGTGGCGAGGTCGGTCTGAGCGAGCTGTCGACGAGCAGCGGACTGCCGCTGCCCACCATCCACCGGCTCATGCGCACCCTCGTGGCCTGCGGCTACGTCCGCCAGCAGCCGAACCGCCGGTACGCGCTCGGCCCCCGGCTGATCCGCCTCGGCGAGAGTGCCTCGCGCCTCCTCGGCACCTGGGCCCGGCCCTACCTGGCGCGCGCGGTCGAGGAGACCGGCGAGACCGCCAACATGGCGCTGCTGGACGGCGACGAGATCGTGTACGTGGCGCAGGCGCCGTCCCGGCACGCGGTGCGGATGTTCACCGAGGTCGGCCGGCGGGTGCTGCCGCACTCCACGGGCGTGGGCAAGGCGCTGCTGGCGGGCCACCCGCCGGAGGAGGTACGGGCGCTCCTCGGCCGTACGGGCATGCCGGCCGCGACCGAGAAGACCATCACCGACCCGGACAGCTTCCTGGACGCCCTGGAGGAGGTCCGCCGGCTCGGGTACGCGATGGACGACAACGAGCAGGAGATCGGCGTCCGCTGCATCGCGGTGCCGGTGCCCGACTCCCCCACCGCGGCGGCCATCTCCATCTCCGGCCCGACCGGCCGGGTGACCGAGGCGTCCATCGACAAGATCGTGCCGGTGCTCCAGGAGATCGCGGCCGAGCTCTCCGTGGCGCTGGCCAACCAGAACCCGGCGTGACACTCCGGCCGGGGTGCGGGGCCGGCCGTACGGCTCCCCGGCCCGACCGGGGCTCAGAACCGGCGCGGCTCCTCCCCGTACATGCCGATCAGGTCGCGCACGTCGGCGAGCGCCGGCGCCAGCGCGCTGACCGAGCCGACCGCTCCCGCGATCAGCAGCAGGGAACGGCGCAGCCGGGGCACCTCGGGGTCGCCGGCGCTCACCAGGGCGTGCAGCGCGGCCAGTTCGTCGTCGGCGGCCGCGCGGTCGGGCAACTCCGCCGGGTGAACGGCCAGTTCACGGCGTAGCCGGGCCACCGCCCCGCACAGGGCGACGCCCCGCGGGTCGTCTCCGGCTCCTGCGACTCGCCTGTGCTTCTGCCTCTGCTCCACAACGACGGTACCCTCCACGGCCGTTGTCCCCGCTCCACGACGCGGGCCAGTTAACGCCACCCTGCGCGGTCCGCGCCATACGCAGAGCGAAATCAGGATCACCGAATTCCGGTACGCACCGGCCGCCGCCGTGCGGTACCGTTCTCGGCCCGCCCCCGCTCCCCGCCGCCACACCCGGCCCCGCGCCACCCCGCCGGCCCCGGCCATGAGGTAAGCAGGCCCCATGGCACACACCTCACCTTCCGCCCCGGCCGCCCCCTCCGTACGCCGCCCGGTCGCCGGGCTGCTGCTCGCCGCGGGCGGCGGACGGCGGCTGGGCGGCCGCCCCAAGGCCCTGCTGGACTTCCGCGGGCGGCCGCTGGTCGAGAACGCGGCCCGGGTCCTGCGGGAGGGCGGCTGCGGTCCGGTGCACATCGTCCTGGGCGCGGCGGCCGAAGCAGTACGGGAGCGGGCCGACCTCGCGGCGTACGAGACGGCCGAGAACCCGGACTGGGCGCAGGGCATGGGGTCCTCGCTGCGCGTCGGACTGGCCGCCCTGGCGGGCTCCGGGGCGGGCGCCGCGCTGGTCTCGCTGGTGGACCAGCCGGGCATCGGCGCGGCGGCGGTGGCGCGAGTGATCGCCGCGTACGAGAGCGGGGCGGGGCTGGTCGCGGCCGCGTACGGCGGGAAGCGCGGGCATCCGGTGCTGTTCGGGGCGGACCGCTGGACGGCCGTCGCGGCCGTCGCCACGGGCGACCGCGGGGCGCGCGCGTACCTGAAGGAGCACGCGGCTGCCCTCACCCTCGTCGAGTGCGCGGACGTGGCCGAGCCGTACGACATCGACACCCCGGGGGACCTGTGCCGCCTGGCGTCACCGGACGCGCCACGGGCAGATGAGGGACGGTGACCGCGGTGGCACTCCGAGTCATCCGGTCACTGCTTCTGTCGACGGAGAGAATCTCGACGTCAACAAACCATTGAAGTTCCGCGATAAGGAAACTACTCTCCACTGGTCAGAAGCGCCCTGAACCCCAACGGCGCCCGCCACCGCCTGTCGCGGGCCGCGGCACCCCGTGCCGCACCCCGCCCGGCGGCCCCCGGGCACCGCCGCTGAATGGAGTGACAGCTCATGTCCGCACCAGCGCCGTCCCCGCTGGCCATCGTCGACGTCGACCCCGGCAAGGCCCCCGCCCGCCAGGACGAGATCCTCACGGAGGCCGCCCTGGCCTTCGTCGCCGAACTCCACCGCCGGTTCACCCCGCGCCGCGACGAACTGCTCGCCCGCCGCGACGCGCGCCGCGCCGAGATCGCCCGCACCAGCAGCCTGGACTTCCTGCCGGAGACCGCCCACGTCCGCGACGACGACAGCTGGCGCGTCGCCCCGGCGCCCGCCGCGCTGAACGACCGCCGGGTGGAGATCACCGGCCCCACCGACCGCAAGATGACCATCAACGCGCTCAACTCCGGCGCGAAGGTCTGGCTCGCCGACTTCGAGGACGCCTCCGCCCCCACCTGGGAGAACGTCATCGGCGGCCAGGTGAACCTGATCGACGCCTACGAGCGCCGGATCGACTTCACCGACCCGGGGAGCGGCAAGTCCTACGCTCTGAAGCCCGCCGAGGAGCTGGCGACCGTCGTCGTCCGCCCGCGCGGCTGGCACCTGGACGAGCGGCACCTCCAGCTCGACGGCACGCCGGTCCCGGGCGCGCTGGTCGACTTCGGGCTGTACTTCTTCCACAACGCCCAGCGCCTGCTGGACCTCGGCAAGGGCCCGTACTTCTACCTCCCGAAGACCGAGTCGCACCTGGAGGCCCGCCTCTGGAACGAGATCTTCGTCTTCGCGCAGGACCACCTGGGCATCGCCCAGGGCACCGTCCGCGCGACGGTCCTCATCGAGACCATCACCGCCGCGTACGAGATGGAGGAGATCCTCTACGAGCTGCGCGACCACGCCTCGGGCCTGAACGCGGGCCGCTGGGACTACCTGTTCTCCATCGTCAAGAACTTCCGCGACGGCGGCGAGAAGTTCGTGCTGCCGGACCGCAACGCGGTCACCATGACCGCGCCGTTCATGCGCGCGTACACCGAACTCCTCGTGCGCACCTGCCACAAGCGCGGCGCGCACGCCATCGGCGGCATGGCGGCGTTCATCCCCAACCGCCGTGACCCCGAGGCCAACGAGACGGCGCTGGCCAAGGTCCGCGCCGACAAGGACCGCGAGGCCGGTGACGGCTTCGACGGCTCCTGGGTCGCCCACCCCGACCTGGTCCCGGTCGCCCGCACCTCCTTCGACGCGGTGCTCGGCGACAAGCCGCACCAGAAGGACCGGCTGCGCGAGGACGTCGAGGTCTCGGCCGCCGACCTCATCGCCGTGGACTCCCTGGACGCCAGGCCCACGTACCAGGGCCTGGTGGACGCGGTCCGGGTCGGCACCCGCTACATCGAGGCGTGGCTGCGCGGCCTCGGCGCGGTCGCCATCTTCGGCCTGATGGAGGACGCGGCCACCGCCGAGATCTCCCGGTCGCAGATCTGGCAGTGGGTGGACGCAGGGGTCGTGTTCGAGAACGGTGAGAAGGCCACCGCGGACCTGGTCCGCAGGATCGCGGGCGAGGAACTGGCCGCGATCCGCGCCGAGATCGGCGACGAGGCCTTCACCTCCGGCACCTGGCAGCAGGCCCACGACCTCCTGCTGAAGGTGGCTCTGGACACCGACTACGCCGCGTTCCTGACCCTGCCGGCGTACGAGCTGCTGGACTGACCTCGGACGCCCCTCGGAACGGCCGTCCTGAGGGGCGGTCACCGCGTCGAGGGGCGGTCGGCCGGGCCCAAGGGTCCGTGCCACCCGCACGGGCCCTCTCAACCCGGTACGGTTAGGGTGCCCTTACCTACTTGGGGAGGGTGTCCATGACCACCACACAGCCGATCCGTACCCCGGATCTCCGCCCGACCGAAGCACCGCGCTTCGACCACCTGCTGCACTGCGTGCCGGACGTGGCCGCCGCCGTACGGGACTACACGGCCGCCGGGCTGCCCGCGCACACCAACCCGGTGCACGAGGGCTTCCAGAACGGCGCGTGGCGGCTGGACGACCGGTACGTCGAAATCCTCACCGTCGTCGACCCGGCGACGTACGCGCTCTCCGCCTTCGGCCGGGCGACGGCCCAGTGGCAGCCCCGTATCGACGCGCTCCTGGCGGCCGGCGGCGGCCCGCTGAACTTCGCGGTGCACGTCGTGGACTCCGCCGCCACGGCCGAGCGGCTGCGCCGCGCGGGCCACGGCCTTGACGTGCACGACTTCTCCTTCCTGGAGGGCCGGGTCACCTTCCAGGAGGTGATGCTCACGGGCTCCGGCGTGCCGCCCTGGGCCCCGTTCTTCATCACCGTCCACACCGACCCCGCGCTCCGCCGCGAGCACGAGGCCTCCGGCCGTGTCGACCGGGGCGCCTTCGACCTCGCCGGGTTCGTGGTCGAGACGCCCGACCCGCACGGCGCCGCCACCTGGCTCAGCGCGCTCACCGGCGTCCCGGTGGACGCGAGCGGCACCGTCGTACCGCTCGAAGGCGGCCGGGTGCACTTCGCCGCCGGGCCCGCCGACCGCATCACCACCCTGCTGCTGGCCGGGGACCGGCCGCCGCACACCGAGATCGCCGGACTGCGGGTGCGCGGGGCCCGGAACGGTGCCCCGGGTTCCCCGTGACCCCGGAATCCGGCGGCGATCGGGGCACCGGAGGAGCGGGCCACGTGAGAAGGTGGGGGCTCGGCTCCATTCCTGCTCACCCTTGTCGAGGCAGTATGCGTGTCACCATCGCCGGCGTCTTCTTCTACCTTCAGGCGAACGAGGTGGAACAGAAGATGAGCGGGGTCGAACCGGAGCCTGTCACCGGCGACTCCGTGCTCGTCGGCTCCGTCGCCTACCCCGTCAAACAGGTCGGCCGCATCGTCACCGGCCAGGACCCGCGGGACTTCAGCGCCGGGGAGATGGTACGGGCGCTGCGCCGGCTCGGCTTCACCTGCAAGCCGCGGCCCGCGTCACCGGAGCCGACCGCTCTCCTGTGACGCGCGGGCCGGCCGGCCCGCTCAGGTCAGCGCCGCCCCCAGCCCCACGAAGCCGCAGATCAGAACGGCGAGGAGGGCGAGCAGGGGCCAGACGAAGCGCAGGTACTTGTCGTAGCCGACCTTGGCCAGCGAGACACCGCCCATGATGACGGCGGTGGTCGGTACCCACAGGTTCATCCACCCGCTGGCCGCCTGCCAGGCCGTGACGACCACCGCGCGTGAGACGTGCGCGAAGTCGGCCAGCGGGGCCAGGATCGGCATGGCGAGGGTGGCGTGGCCCGACGTGGACGGGATGAGGAAGGCCAGCGGCAGGTTGACGACGTAGACCATGATGCCGAACAGGGCCGACGGGGTGCCGGAGACCGCGCCCTCGACGGCATGCAGAACGGTGTCCGTGATGCGCGAGTTGTTCATGATGGTCGTCACCCCCCGGGCGAGCACGATCACCAGGGCCGGTGAGATGAACTCGGCGACCCCCTGCACGAACGTCGAGCTGAGCTTCTGTTCGCCCATCCGCGCGAGGACCCCGACGAGGATCGAGGCCGCGACGAACAGGGCGGCCAGCTGGGGGAAGGACCAGCCCAGTTCGAAGGCGTACGGCGCGGCGTCGGCGTCCCCGGTGAGCGCGCCGGCCCACGGGATCACCGAGAAGATCATGAAGGCGAACACCAGCGCGACGGTGACCAGCACGGTCTTGTGCAGCCCGGTCAGCGGCGGCGGTTCCGCCGCGTCGTCGGCGGCCCGCGCGCGGTCCCGGTCGCCGGGCAGGAAGCCGACGAGGGAGCGGTCCGGGTCGGCCCGCACGCGCCGCGCGTAGCGCACCACGTAGCCGATGGTGACGGCGGTCAGCACCAGCCACATCACCACCCGCAGCGCGATGCCGTCGCCGAGCGAGATGTCCGCTGCGGAGGAGGCGACGCCGGTGGCGAAGGGGTTGACGGTGGAGCACAGGACGCCGATGCCCGCTCCGAGGATGATCGTCGCGGTGGCCACCATCCGGTCGTACCCGAGTGCCAGCATCAGCGGTACGACCAGACCGTAGAAGCCGAGCGTCTCCTCGGCGAACCCCTCGACCGTGCCGAGCAGCGAGAAGACCGCCATCACGCCCGCGATCAGCAGGGCGCCGCGGTGGCGGAGGCGGTGGGCCAGCCGACCGATGCCGCGGTCGAGGGCCCCGGTGGAGAAGACGACCGTGATGAACGCGCCGATGGCCAGCACGAACAGGAACACACCCGCGCTGCCGTAGAGTTCGCCGGCCAGCGTCGGGCCGACCTGCCCGGTCTTGGCGTCCTGCACTCCGTAGAGGCCGTTGACCGGGGACAGGAAGAGGTCGTTGAGGCGGTCGGTGAAGGACTGGCCGGAGGGGGTGCGGTGGTAGGTGCCCTGCTGTGGGGTGCCGTCGCCGTCGCGGTCGTAGGTGCCGGAGGGGATGAAGAAGGCCAGGAGCCAGACCGCGAGGGTCACGACGACCAGGACGGTCAGGGCGCTGGGGAAGGTGAACCCGCGCCGGGGGCGCCGCGGCCCGTTGCCGGGGCCGGCGTCGGCCGTCGCGGTGGACCGGGGCTGTCCGGCGGTCGGGGCTTCTTCGGCGGGCCGGGGGTTCTCGTCGGGCATCGGGACACTCACGCGGCGGCCCCGGTACGGAAGGCGGCGGCGTACTCGCGCAGGAAGACGGCCTCCGCCAGGACGGCGGCGCGCAGCTCCGAGAGCAGCACCCGTTCGTCGGGCGCGTGCAGGTTGCACTGTTTGTCCTCGGCGCCGAAGATCAGCACCTCGGCTTCCGGTACGGCGCGCGCGAGGCCGTTGACGAGCGGGATGGAGCCGCCGCCCGCGGTGTGCACGGGCTCGGCGCCCCACGCGCGGCGCATCGCGGCCTCGGCGGCGCGGTAGGCGGGTCCACCGGTACGGGCCTCGAAGCCGGCGCCCGCGTCGCCGGGTGTCACGGTCAGCGGAACGCCGAACGGACGCAGCCGCTCCAGATGCCGTACGAGCGCGTCGAGCGCTTCCTTCGGGTCCTGGCGCGGGTGGCAGCGCAGGTTGAGCTTGGCGCGGGCGTACGGCACGACGGCCGAGGCGGCCTGGTCCACCGAGGGGGCGTCCAGGCCCATGACGGTGACGGCCGGGCCGCTCCACAGGCGCTCGCCGAGGCTGCCGGAGCCGAGGAGCGGCAGTTCTTCCCGTACGCCGGCCAGTTCGCGGAACTCCGTCTCGGTGAGGGCGGTACCGGTCCACGGTTCGCGGCGCAGCCCTTCCACGGCGACGTCACCGTGCACGTCGTGCAGGGTGGCCAGGGCGTTGAGCAGGACGAGCAGCGCGTCCGGGGCGGCGCCGCCGTATTCGCCGCTGTGCACGGCCTCGTCGAGGGTGCGCACCTCCACGGTCAGTTCGGCGGCGCCGCGCAGGCCGGTGACGAGGGTGGGCGTACCGGCGCGAAGGTTGCCCGCGTCGGCGATGACCATCGCGTCGCAGGCGAAGCGTTCGGGGTCGGTGGGCGGGTAGTCGTCGAAGGGGCTGCCGTACTCCTCCTGCCCCTCGAAGACGATCTTGATGCCGACCGGGGGCCGACCGCCGTGGGCGCGCAGCGCGCCGAGGTGGACCAGGAGGTTGGCCTTGCAGTCGGCGATGCCGCGGGCCCGGATGGCAGGGCCGCCGTGCGGGTCGTCGAAGTCGGTGGGCTCGAAGGGCGGCGACGTCCACAGGCGGAGGTCGCCCGCGGGCTGGACGTCGTAGTGGCCGTACAGGAGGACGGTGGGGGCATCCGGGGACGGCGGCGGGACGGTGCCCGTGATGACCGGCGCGGTGCCCGGGAGGTCGAGCTGTCCGAGGTCGGTGACGCCGGCGGCGCGCAGCAGGGCGAGGAGTTCGTCGCGTGCCGCGAGGACCGGCTCGGGCGGGTGGCCGGGGAAGGCGACCGAGGGGATCGCCGCGAGCCGCTTGAGGTCGTCGCGGATGCCGGGCATCAGGCGGTCGACGGCGGTTTCCAGGTCGTCGGCGGCCGGGGGCTCCGAACGCGCGCCCGGGGGGTCGGACCGTGCGTCCGGGGACGCGGACCGCGTGTCCGGGGGTACGCCTCCGGGCGCGGGGGCGGCTCTGCGCGAGGGCTCGGTGTCCGGCTGCCGGGCGTGTGGGTGCTGAGCGTTCGGGTCCACCGCGGAACCCCTCTCCGTGGCGTCGGGCGCGCACTTGACTGACGGTCAGGACGAATGCAGCGTATCGGGCAAAACGCCAGCACTCTCGGCACCCGCCACCCCTCAGGCCGGCGGCCCGCCGAGCGTCAGCGCGGCCCGCATCGCCGCGTTCCGCAGGCCCGTCAGCCGCCGCGCGTGCGCCATCCGGTTCATCAGGCGCGCCGTGCGCGCCAGCCGCTGGGTCGCGGAACGCCGTTCATGATCATACGTACGGAGGGCCGTCGTCACGTCGGACGACACCCGCAGGGCCCGGGCCAACTCCACGGCGTCGAGCAGCGCTTCACAGGCCCCGCGCCCCAGGTCGGGCGTCATGGCGTGGGCGGCGTCCCCGATGAGCGCGGTGCGGCCCCGGACGTACGAAGGCAGCGGCGGATCGAGGTGGTACAGATCCAGCCGCAGCACCCCGGGCTCGTCCAGCCGCTCCAGTACGTGCCGTACACCGGCGTGCCAGTGCCCGAAGCGGGAGCGCAGCACGGCGGCCTCGCGGCCCGGCTCGCGCTGCCCTTCCGGCGCCACCGCGCAGGCGAACCAGTTGGTGCGCCCGCCCGTGGCGGGCGTGACGCCGAACCGCAGCCCCTCGCCCCAGGTCTCGGTGACGGCGCCGGTGTCGCCGTCGACCGTGCCGCGCCAGGACGACGCGCCGACGTAGCGGGCGCGGTACCGCGGCCCGAACAGGGCCGTGCGTGCGCCGCTGTTGAGGCCGTCTGCCGCGATCACCACGTCGTACGCGCCGTCCAGTGCCCGGATGTCGTCGACCGGGCGGCCGAAGGCGACCGATCCCTCGCCGCCGGCCGCCTCGTACAGGAGGGCCAGCAGTTCGGGGCGGGAGATCAGGCGGACGACATCGCCGGTGCGCCGTTGGAGGGCGGCGACGTCGAGGGTGGCGATGCGCCCGCCGTCGGGGCGCAGGAAGGCGCCGGCGGTCTGCGGCCGGCTCCGGTCCCGCACTTGTTCGCCGAGGCCGAGGGTGTCCAGGGCGGCGAGCGCGCCGGGCCACAGCCCGAGGGCGGTGCCGGCTGCGGGAAGGCGGCGGGCGCGTTCGAAGACGTCGACCGACCAGCCGCCTTCGCGCAGGTGGAGGGCGGTGGCGAGACCGCCGATGCCGCCGCCGACGACAGCTGCCGTGCGTGGTGTCAGCTTCATGCCCGACCACGTTACTATGTTTATAGTGAATCGACACTACAAACATAGTAACGAGAGGTGCGTCAGGGTGGCACGACGGCGGGAGCAGGTCCTGGACGCGGCGATCGCGGTACTGGGCACCGAGGGGCCCCGGCGGCTCACCTACCAGGCGGTGGACGCCGCCGCGGAGGTACCGTCGGGCACCACCTCCAACTACTTCCGCAACCGCGGCGCCCTGATCGACGGCATCGTCGCCCACCTGGAGGCGCTGGAGCGGCGCGACTGGGAGGAGTTCGCCCGGCAGAGCGACCCGGCCGGCGTGCCCGAACTCGCGGACGCCGTGACCCGGTTCCTCCTGTACGCGACCGGCCCCGAGCGCGCCAGGACCGCCGCCCGTTACGCCCTCTACCTGGAAGCCTCCGCCCGGCCCGAGCTGCGGCCCGCCCTCACCCGAGGGCGCGAGGCCGTCGTCGGCTGGGGCACGGAGTGGATGCGACGCTTCGGGTCGTCGGCGCCGCAGCGGCACTGCGAAATCCTCTTCGACTACCTCGACGGCATCGCCTTCCACCAACTCTCTTTCCCCGCCGATGTCTTCGACCCGGGCCCGGGCATCAGAGAACTGCTCACCCGGCTGCTCGGCACACCCCCGGAGCCCGCCGCGACGGCCTGACGCCGATGCGCCACGCCGCGGCCGAATTCGATGGCCGCCGGCCGCGGCCTGTGGTGGAGTGACGCCGGTGACCACACAAGACACCGAGTCAGTGCGAGCCGCCGCCTACCGCGCGGCGTACGACGAGCAGATGCGGGACCGCGGTTTCGCGCCGGACACTCAGGACACCGAGCGGATCGGCCCCGTACTGCGCAGGACCCTTCCCGCCCAGGGCGGCCTGATCCTCTACCGCGACCTGGGCGGACTCGACGGGGCGGAGCTGGACGCCTTCATCGCCGCCCAGCGTGACCACTTCGCCGCCCGCGGACTGCCGGTCGAGTGGAAGTACCACGGCCACGACCTGCCCGCCGACCTGCCGGACCGGCTGACCGCCGCCGGATTCGTACCGGACGAACCGGAGACGGTCGTCATCGGCGAGGCGGCGGAGATCGCCGGGCCGCCCGGCGGGGCGCCGCTGCCCGAGGGCGTACGGCTGCGCGAGGTCACCGGCCGCGCCGACTTCGACCGCATCGGGGAACTGGCCGCGACCGTCTGGGCCGACGACCGGAGCTGGCTGGCGCCGGCCATGGAGGAGTGGGTGGCGGGGCGGGACGGCGACCCCTGCACGGTGACCGTGGCGGAGTCGCTGGCCGGCGAGGTGGTCTCGGCAGCGTGGATGCGCTTCCACCAGGGCACGTCCTTCACCTCGCTGTGGGGCGGCTCGACGCTGCCCAACTGGCGCGGCAAGGGCGTCTACCGCGCCCTGGTGGCACACCGGGCGGCGCTCGCGGTGGCCCGCGGCTTCCGGTACGTGCAGGTCGACGCCATGGAAACCAGCCGTCCCATCCTCAACCGGCTGGGCCTGATCAGCGCCGCCACGACCGTGCCGTACGTCTGGCGGCCGTCCGGCGACGCGGCGAAAGGTGTCTGATACGCCGACGGTTGGCGCGATCTGACCGGTGACGGCCCTCGCCGGAGTCTGATAGGAAAGCTTCCTAACGATTGGGATCCCTCACCGCACCCCGGCCCTCACCCGGCCCGCTCCCCACTGGAGGACAACCATGCGTGCCCGATCCATAGGCAAGGCGCTCCGCAAGCCCGCCACCGGACTGACCCTCGGCCTGGTCCTGCTCGCCGTGCCCGCCACCGCCGTCGCCGGTACGGCGGTCGCCGCCACCGGCCAGGCACCGGCCGCGGCCCGCGCCACCGCCAAGGCGGCGGCCGGCCTGGACGACCCGGCGAAGAAGGAGATCGCCATGCAGCTGGTCTCCAGCGCCGAGAACTCCTCGCTGGACTGGAAGAAGCAGTACGCCTACATCGAGGACATCAAGGACGGCCGCGGCTACACCGCCGGCATCATCGGCTTCTGTTCCGGCACCGGCGACATGCTGGACCTGGTCGAGCTGTACACCCAGCGCAAGCCCGGCAACGTCCTGGCGAAGTACCTGCCCGCGCTGCGCAAGGTCAACGGCAGCGACTCGCACGCGGGCCTGGGCTCCGCCTTCGAGAAGGACTGGAAGAAGGCCGCCCAGGACAAGGACTTCCAGAAGGCGCAGAACGACGAGCGGGACCGGGTCTACTTCAACCCGGCGGTCAAGCAGGGCAAGGCCGACAAGATCGGCGTGCTGGGCCAGTTCGCGTACTACGACGCGCTCGTCATGCACGGTGACGGCAGCGACAAGACCAGCTTCACCAACATCCGCAAGCGGGCCCTGGCCAAGGCGAAGGCCCCGGCCCAGGGCGGCGACGAGAAGGCGTACCTCAACGCCTTCCTGGACGCCCGGGTGTGGGCGATGAAGCAGGAGGAGGCGCACAGCGACACCAGCCGCGTGGACACCGCGCAGCGCGTCTTCCTCAAGAAGGGCAACCTGAACCTGAACCCGCCGCTGGACTGGAAGGTGTACGGGGACTCGTTCCACATCGGCTGAGCGAGGCGTCGGCCGAGCAGTTGCGCGGCCCGTACCGTACCGGGACATCCGGTGCGGTACGGGCCGCCGGGCTGTGCGGATCAGTGGGCCGGAGCCGCCTCCTGGCCCGCCGCGCCCCGCTCCGGCTGCTGCGGGACCACCCCCAGCGGCGGATCCCCGCGCCGCTTGCCGAGGTGGTTGAAGGCGAGGTTGAGCACGATGGCGACGAGGCAGCCGATGCTGATGCCGGAGTCCAGGACGACCAGCATGTCCTTGGGGAAGTCGTGGTAGAACCGCGGCGCCGCGATCGGGATCAGGCCGATGCCGACCGAGGCCGCCACGATCAGCGCGTTCTCCCCCTTGTCCATCGCGGCCGTGGCCAGCGTCTGGATGCCGCTGGCGGCGACCGAGCCGAACAGCACGATGCCCGCGCCGCCCAGCACCGGCAGCGGGACGAGCGAGATCACCGAGGCGGCGACCGGGCACAGGCCCAGCACGATCAAAATCAGGCCACCGGTGGCCACGACGAACCGGCTGCGCACCTTGGTCATCGCGACCAGGCCGATGTTCTGCGCGAAGGCGCTGTTGGCGAAGCCGTTGAAGAGCGGGCTGAGGGCGGTGCCGAGGGTGTCGGCGCGCAGGCCGCCCTCGATGGTGCGCTCGTCGGCGGGCCGGCCCACGATCTTGCCGAGGGCGAGCATGTCGGCGGTGGACTCGGTCATGCAGACCAGCATGACGATGCACATACTGATGATCGCCGCGATGTCGAACTGCGGCGCGCCGAAGTGGAACGGCGCCGGGAAGCCGACGAGGTCCGCCTCGGTGATCGCTCCGAAGTCGGTGATGCCGACGGGTATCGCGATCAGCGTGCCGGCGACCAGGCCGAGCAGGATGGATATCTGCTGGAGGAAGCCGCGCAGCACCCGGCGCAGCACCAGTACGACGACGAAGGTGAGCGCCGCCATGCCGATGTTGGTCAGGGAGCCGTAGTCGTGCGCCCGGGCGTCGCCGCCCTGGGACCAGTTGAAGGCGACGGGCAGCAGGGAGACACCGATCAGGGTGATGACGGTGCCGGTGACGACCGGCGGGAAGAACCGCACCAGCTTGGAGAAGTAGGGCGCGAGGAGGAAACCGAGGACACCGGCGACGATCACCGCGCCGAAGATGACGGGCAGCGCGTCGCCGGGGTCCTGTGCCGTGCCGATGGCGACCATCGGCGTCACCCCGGCGAACGAGACGCCGTTGACGAACGGCAGCTTGGCGCCGATCTTCCAGAAGCCGAGGGTCTGCAGCAGGGTGGCGATGCCCGCGGTGAAGAGGCTGGCGCCCATCAGGAACGCGGTCTCGGTGGGACTCAGCCCGCAGGCCGGGCCCACGATCATCGGCGGGGCCACCACGCCCGCGTACATGGCGGCCACGTGCTGCAGGCCGCTGGTGAACATCTTGAAGGGCGGGAGGGTCTCGTCGACCGGATGCTTCCGGTCGCCCTGTGCCGTCCGCCCTGAGGGTGCGGCCACTGCGGGCCTCCTTCGATTTCTGCGCCGCGAGGGGGGCGGCGGCGCGAGCCTGTCACGGAGGGCGTGCGTCGGTGCGGTGGTGCAGCGGTCCGCGCTCGTGGCGCGTGGAACGGTGTGACGGTCAGTCACATGACGTACATAGGACAGTAGTTGGGGGGCGACGAGGTGCAGCGGTACCGGGCCGGGGGCACGGAGAGAGGCCTCCGTGCCCCCGGGTTCCGGCGCTTGTGGATCCCGCTCGGATCCACAAGCCCCCGGCCGGGGCCGTCCCCCCGGCCGAGTTCTCGGGCCGCCGGGCGGGGATCAGCCCTCGGCGGCGATACGGACCAGGCGCTGGGACTCGGCCCGCGCGGTGCGTGCGACGGTCTCCTCGTCGACGTTGGCCAGCCGGCCGTCCTCGACCACCGGCGCGCCGTCGACCAGGGACAGCGTGACGGGCGCGGCGGCGCCGAAGACCAGCGCGGTCACCGGGTCGGCGATGGTGGAGTGGGCCAGACCGTCCAGCTTCCACAGCACCAGGTCGGCCAGCTTGCCGGCCTCCAGGGAGCCGATCTCGGCCGTCCGGCCCAGGACCTGGGCGCCGCCGTAGGTGCCCAGGCGCAGTGCCTTGCGGGCGTCGAGGGCCGCCTCCTTGTGCGCGCCGAGCCGGTTGATCAGCAGCGCGGTGCGCAGTTCGGTGTGGAGTTCGCCGCACTCGTTGGAGGCGGTGCCGTCCACGCCGAGGCCGACCGGTACGCCTGCCGCGAGCATGTCGGGTACGCGGGCGATGCCGGCGGCGAGCCGTGCGTTGGAGGACGGGCAGTGCGCCACGCCGGTCCTCGTCCGGGCGAAGGCGGCGATGTCGGAGTCGTTCATGTGGACGCAGTGCGCCATCCACACGTCCTCGCCGAGCCAGCCGGTGGACTCGAAGTAGTCGGTCGGGCCCATGCCGAACAGTTCGTGGCAGAACTTCTCCTCCTCGACCGTCTCCGAGCCGTGGGTGTGCAGCCGCACGCCCTTGCGCCGGGCCAACTCCGCGCCCCGGCGCAGGAGTTCGGTGGAGATGGAGAACGGCGAGCAGGGGGCCACGGCGATGTGCACCATCGAGCCGAAGGAGGCGTCGTGGTGGGTGTCGATGGCCTCTTCGGTGGCTTTCAGCGCGCCCTCGGTGGTCTCGACGGCGAAGTCCGGCGGCAGTCCGCCGTCCTTGACGCTGCGGTCCATCGAGCCGCGGGCCAGGGTGATGCGCGCGCCGATCTCGCGGGCGGCGGCCAGTTCGGCGCCGACCAGGTCGTCGGCGCCGCGCGGGAAGACGTAGTGGTGGTCGGAGGCGGTGGTGACGCCGCCCTTGACCATCATGCCCAGCGAGCCCTGGGTGGCGGCCGCGAGCATCGCCGCGTCGATGCGGGCCCAGGTCGGGTAGAGGGCCACCAGCCAGTTGAAGAGGTTGTGGTCGGTGGCCATGCCCCGGGTCATCCACTGGTAGAAGTGGTGGTGGGTGTTGACCAGGCCAGGGGTGACGAGGTGGCCGGTGCCGTCGATACGGCGTACGACGTTCGCCAGGCCCTCGGGGGCCCGGCCCGCGCCCACCGACTCGATGAGGTTGCCGGCGACCACGACATGGCCCGAGGCGTACTCGGTGTCGTGGGCGTCGACGGTCGCGATGGCGCAGTTCTCGATGACGATGCGTCGCGTCGCCGCGCTGTCAGGGGATGCCGGTGCTGCCATGGTGGTTCTCCTAGAAGATGCGGCATGGGTTTCCCCCGTGCTCGTCGGGAGCCCGAGGGAGGGCACGGCATGGCCCTACGGGATTTGAGTGCCGGAGCCGGGCGAAGCGGCTGACAGGACCGCTGCTCCCTTGGTGCTCCGGGTGCCGAGATGGTGGAAGAACAGGTTGAGCAGGACCGCGACGAGCGCGCCGGCGCTGATGCCGGAGCCGAGCACGGTCTGTGCCCAGGCGGGGAAGTCCTCGTAGAACGTCGGGGCGGCGAGCGGGATGATGCCCGCGCCCAGCGAGACGGCCACCAGGATGATGTTGGAGCTGTCGTCGAGGCCGGCTTCGGCGAGCGTACGGATGCCGCTGACCGCGATCGAGCCGAACAGCACGATGCCGGCACCGCCGAGGACGGGCATCGGGACGAGGTTGACGACCGCGCCGAGGACGGGGAAGGCACCGAGGACGAGCAGGGTGGCTCCGGCGACGGCGACGACGTAGCGGCTGCGTACCCGGGTCAGCGAGACGACACCGACGTTCTGCGCGAAGGCGCTGGTGGGAAAGCCGCCGAAGACCGGTCCGACGAGGGTGGCGAGGCCGTCGGTGCGCAGCCCGCGGGTGATGGTCCGTCCCGTCGTGGGCCGTTCGCAGATCTCACCGAGGGCGAGCATCCCGGCGGCGGACTCGGTCATCAGGACCAGCATCACGATGCACAGGGACAGTACGGCGGCGGGCTGGAACTCCGGCGCGCCGAAGGCGAAGGGGGTGGGCAGCGCGACGACGGGCGCCTCGCGCAGCGCGTCGAAGCTCGCCATGCCGAACGGCACGGCGGCGAGGGTACCGGCGACCAGCCCCAGCAGCAGGGCGATCTGTTTGACGAAGCCGCGGGTGAAGCGCTGGATCAGCAGGATGACCACGAGCGTGAAGGCGGCCAGCGCCAGGTACTTCATGGAGCCGAAGTCGGCGGCCTCCTTGTCGCCGCCCTGCGCCCAGCCGACCGGTACGGGCATCAGGGTGACACCGATGAGGGTGATGACGACGCCGGTGACCAGCGGAGGGAAGAAGCGCAGCAGCCTGCCGAAGAACGGGCCGACGGTGAGGCAGAAGGCGCCGCCGACCATCACCGCCCCGTATATGGCGGGCAGTTGGTGTCCTTTGGCGGTGGTCTCGGCGATGGCCAGCATCGGTGTGATGCCTGCCGAGGAGGCGGCGTTGACGAACGGCAGGCGGTTGCCGGCGAACCGGCCGGCGCCGAGGGTCTGCAGCAGGGTCGCGAGGCCGGCGATCAGCAGGCTGGCGGCGATCAGCCGGGTGCGGCCCGAGGTGTCCAGGCCGGTGGCCTGGCCGATGATGAGCGGAGGGGTGACGACGCCGGCGTACATGGCGGCGATGTGCTGCAGAGCGGCGGGGACGAGCCGCTTGGGAGCCGGCTTCTCGTCCACCGGGTGAACCGGTGGGACGGGGTGTTTCTCAACGTGCGGTGGCTGTGCCATGGGTCGTTCCCCTCACAGGATTCGCGGGCCCCTCCCCGCTGCGGGACGGGGAGGGCCGGCGAGGCACGGCGCTGCGTCGGGAGCCGTCAGAGGTTGGTCAGATCCATCGGGATCCCGGCTTCGACACCGTCGCGCAGGACAGTGGCTTCTATCAGGCCGTACGGGCGGTCCGCCGCGTAGTAGACGGCGCTGTCGGGGGTGTCGTTCTTCAGGCCGAAGGGCTCCAGATCCACCAGGAAGTGGTGCTTGTTCGGCAGGGAGAACCGCACCTCGTCGATCTCCGCGCGGTGGGTGATGATCCGCGAGCCCATCTGGTACAGGGTCTGCTGGAGCGAGAGACTGTAGGTCTCCGCGAAGGCGTCCAGCAGGTGCTTCCTGACCTGGGCGTAGGAGCGTTCCCAGTTGGGCATCCGCTGGTCGTCGTCAGTCCAGTTGAAGCGCCAGCGACCGGAGACCTCGGTGGCCAGGATGCGGTCGTACGCCTCCTTGAGCGTCGTGTACTGGTCCTTGATGTAGCCCCAGAACTCGGAGTTGGTGGAGTTCATCACGACCAGGTCCTTCAGGCCGGAGATGACCTGCCAGCGTTCACCGTCGTAGGTGATCTGGGTCAGCCTGGTCTCCTGGCCCTTGCGGACGAAGGAGTGCCTGACCTCGTCGGCGCCGATGAATTTCGCGTTGGCCTCGGAGGTCTCGATGCGCTCCCAGGCGTACTCCTCGATGCGGATGCGGGCCCGGTGGATCGGTTCCTGGCTGGTGACGAAGTGCCGGGCCAGGTGGATGCCGAACTGTTCGGCCGACTCGATGCCGTGTTCCTTGGCGAAGGCGTACACGGTGTTCTTGGTCGTGTCGGTCGGCAGGCAGTGGGCGTTGGAGCCGGAGAGGTGCACCTCTTCGAGGTCGCCGGAGAGCGCGACCGAGACGTTGAGGTCCTTGATGTGGTGGGTGTCGCCGTCCCGGGTGATGCGGACGACGCGGTTCTCCGCCTTGCCGTACTGGTTCTGGCCGAGCATCGCCGGGCGGGCGGAGCGGGACGAGTTGGTCATGTCGGTGCTAGCTCCCTCGGTATACGGAGTAGCCGAACGGGTTGAGCAGCAGCGGTACGTGGTAGTGCTCACCCGGCTGGACGGCGAAGGTGATCGCCACTTCCGGGAAGAAAGCTCCGCTGTCCCTTACGCGGGGGGCGTCCTGCTGTTCCTCGGCTTGCTGGTCGGCCGTTGCGGCCTTGCTGGCGAGGTACGCCTCGGTCTCGAAGTCGAGGCGTACGTGGGTGGTGCCCTGCGGCAGCGCCGGCAGGTCCTTGCAGCGTCCGTCCGCGTCGGTCTTGGAGGCGCCGTGCTCGTCCCAGGTCCCGCCGCGTCCGGAGCGCACCGAGAGCGTGAGGGCGATGCCTTCCGCGGGGCGGCCCGTGCTGGTGTCCAGGATGTGCGTGGACACCGAGGTATCGTGCCGGGCCGTCTCACTGCTCATGGTCGTGCTCCTTCTGCGGCGTCTGCCGGGTCCGCCGCGTCCTCGACGAGGCGGCCCAGCCGGATGCGATTGATCTTGCCCAGTTCGGTACGGACGATCTCGCGTTCTTGTTCCGGCGTGTTGTCCAGCCGGTTACGGGCGGCGTCCCGCATCTGCTCACCGGTCCGGCCGGTGGCGCAGATCAGGAAGACGTGCCCGAACTTCTCCTGATAGGCGAGGTTCAGTTCGAGCATCTCCGCCTTGAGGTCGTCCCCGGCCGCCGACATCCCCCGCTGTTCACGGGAGGAGGTCGCGTCGCCCGGGGTGGGCCGGCCGATGGGCGGGTGCCCGGCCATCGCCTCGGCCAGGTCCGCCGCGGTCAGCTCGGCCATGGCGGCGTCGCTGGCGGCGAACAGGGCGTCGGTGCTGGGGTACGGGCGTCGGTCGAGGAGTCGGCTCCCCCACGCTTCGCTGGCGCACGCCTCGCGCAGTGCGGCACGGGCCGTACGGTCGGCTGCGGCGTTGAACCGGGCGAGACCCGGCGTCGGATTCGAAGACACGGGAAGCCTCCGTGGCCTGGTGCGGTACGGGCTCTGCTTGGCTGGAAACAGCTAAGACCTCCGGCAACATCACGTCAACACTTTGTTGAAAACTCGGCAACAAGAAAGCCGCCGTCCGGTTCGCCCGTACGGCGGCTCGCCCGCAAGTGCCCAACGGGCACCGCTTCCGGGTCAGTCGGCCCCCTTCGCGGCATTCTCCCTGTTCAAGTAGTTGTAGACGGTGAAGCGGCTGACACCGAGCGCGCCGGCGACCGTCTCGACCCCGTGGCGCACGGAGAACGCGCCCCGCGCCTCCAGGATGCGGACCACCGACTGCTTGGTGCGGCGGTCCAGATCGCTGAGCGGCACCCCGTGCCGGCGCTCCAGCTCGGCGAGGAGGTGGTCCAGCGACTCGGACAGGTGCGGCAGCCGTACCGCGACCCGGTCCTGCCCTTCCCAGGCCAGGACGACATCGTCACCCCGCGCCTGGTCCGGTGCGACCATCTCCGCGCCCATGGCGTCCACCAGCGGCTTCACCGCCTGGACGAACGGGTGGTCGGCGGGCTCGGTCACGTGGCGTCCTCCCCGGCCGGCGCGATCACGTTGACCTGGAGGGAGACGCGGGTGGCGCCGGCCTCCAAGGACCTGCGCAGCAGCGCGTCCACCGCCGAGAGCACCTTCTCGCCCTCCCCCTCGGCGGTGTTGCCGAACGGGCCGACGTCGACGGCGTCCAGCCCGGCACCCGTGATGATGTCGCGCCCCACGACCGCGTGGGCGGGCGCTTCGTCCAGATCGAACGGTTCCGTCGTGAATTCCACTCGCAATCGCACCATGTCCCCAAACTAGCGCCGCCGCGGGCCGACCCCTTGACAGGTCCGGAGATCCGCGGGCAATGTTCCAATCAGCAGAAACAAAGTTCCGCAATACGGAAGGGTGCTCATACCTCATGGGCTTCTCGGACGTGCGTTTCAACGTCAACCTGTCGATCCTGTTCACCGAACTGCCGTTGCTGGAGCGTCCGGCGGCGGCCGCGGCCGCCGGGTTCGGCGCGGTGGAGCTGTGGTGGCCCTGGGTGGACGCCCCGGTGCCCGCGCGGCAGGAGCTGGACGCGCTGCGCGAGGCGTTGCGCGCTGCGGGCACCCAGCTGGTGGGGCTGAACTTCTACGCCGGGCAGCTGCCCGGCCCCGACCGCGGTGCCCTGTCGATTCCCGGGGAGGAGTCCGAGCGGTTCCGGGCCAATGTGGAGGTGGCCGCGGACTTCGCGCAGTCGCTGGGCTGCACCGCGCTCA
>NZ_JAFIQY010000054.1 GCF_022271435.1 Streptomyces monomycini
CGCAGCCCGAGTTCCAGGCTCCGCCGTCGGCCCCGGCTCCCAAGCCGGGCGCCACCCCCGGCCCGCGTCCGGCCCGCCCGCAGCAGGGCGGCCAGGGCGGCGGCCAGGGTGGTCAGGGCCGCGGCAACGCCCCGCGTCCCGGCGGCGACCGCCAGGGCGGCGCCCCGCGTCCCGGCGGCAACCGTCCGTCCGGCCCGCGTCCGGGCAACAACCCCTTCACGTCCGGTGGCTCCACCGGCATGGCCCGTCCGCAGGCCCCCCGTCCCGGTGGCGCGCCGCGTCCCGGCGGCCAGGGTGCCCCCGGCGGCCCGCGTCCGCAGGGCGGCGGCCAGGGTGGCCAGGGCGGTCCCCGTCCGCAGGCTCCCGGCGGCAACCGTCCGTCCCCGGGCGGCATGCCCCGTCCGCAGGGTGCCGGCCAGGGTGGCCCGCGTCCCGGCGGCGGTAACCGTCCCAACCCCGGCATGATGCCGAAGAGCCCGGCCGCCGGCCCGCGTCCGGGTCCCGGTGGCGGCGGCGGTCGCGGTCCCGGTGGCGCCGGTCGTCCCGGCGGCGGCGGTCGTCCCGGTGGCGGCGGCTTCGCCGGCCGTCCCGGTGGCGGCGGTGGCGGTCGTCCGGGTGGCGGCGGCGGTTTCGCCGGCCGTCCCGGTGGCGGCGGTCCCGGTGGTGGCGGCGGCTTCGGCGGTCGTCCCGGCTTCGGTGGTCGTCCGGGCGGTCCCGGTGGCCGTGGTGGTACGCAGGGCGCCTTCGGCCGTCCCGGCGGTCCCGCGCGCCGCGGCCGCAAGTCGAAGCGGCAGAGGCGCCAGGAGTACGAGGCCATGCAGGCCCCGTCGGTGGGCGGCGTCATGCTGCCCCGTGGCAACGGTGCGACGGTCCGCCTGTCGCGCGGTGCCTCGCTGACCGACTTCGCCGAGAAGATCAACGCCAACCCGGCGTCGCTCGTCCAGGTCATGCTGAACCTGGGTGAGATGGTCACCGCGACGCAGTCCGTCTCCGACGAGACGCTGCACCTCCTCGGCGAGGAGATGAACTACGTCGTAGAGATCGTCTCCCCGGAGGAGGAGGACCGCGAGCTCCTGGAGTCGTTCGACATCGACTTCGGCGAGAACGAGGGCGGCGAGGAGATGCTCGTCGCGCGTCCGCCGGTGGTGACCGTCATGGGTCACGTCGACCACGGCAAGACGCGCCTGCTGGACGCGATCCGCAAGACGAACGTCATCGCGGGCGAGGCCGGCGGCATCACCCAGCACATCGGTGCCTACCAGGTCGCGACCGAGGTCAACGACGAAGAGCGGCGCATCACCTTCATCGACACCCCGGGTCACGAGGCGTTCACCGCCATGCGTGCCCGTGGTGCCAAGTCGACCGACATCGCGATCCTCGTGGTGGCGGCCAACGACGGTGTCATGCCGCAGACGATCGAGGCCCTGAACCACGCCAAGGCGGCCGACGTGCCGATCGTGGTCGCGGTCAACAAGATCGACGTCGAGGGCGCGGACCCGACCAAGGTGCGCGGCCAGCTCACCGAGTACGGCCTGGTGGCCGAGGAGTACGGCGGCGACACGATGTTCGTCGACATCTCCGCGCGCCAGGGCCTGAACATCGAGGAGCTGCTGGAGGCCGTGGTCCTGACCGCGGACGCCTCGCTCGACCTGCGGGCCAACGCCGAGCAGGACGCGCAGGGCATCGCGATCGAGGCCCACCTCGACCGTGGCCGCGGCGCCGTGGCGACCGTCCTGGTCCAGCGCGGCACGCTGCGCGTCGGTGACACGATGGTGGCCGGCGACGCGTACGGCCGGGTCCGGGCGATGCTCGACGACAAGGGCCAGAACGTGCAGGAAGCGGGTCCCTCGACCCCCGTCCTGGTGCTGGGTCTGACCAACGTCCCGGGTGCCGGCGACAACTTCCTGGTCGTCGACGAGGACCGCACGGCCCGCCAGATCGCCGAGAAGCGCGCCGCCCGTGAGCGCAACGCCGCGTTCGCCAAGCGCACCCGCCGGGTGTCGCTGGAGGACCTGGACAAGGTGCTCAAGGCCGGCGAGGTCCAGCAGCTCAACCTCATCATCAAGGGCGACGCGTCCGGTTCGGTCGAGGCCCTGGAGTCCTCGCTGCTGCAGCTCGACGTCGGCGAAGAGGTCGACATCCGGGTCCTGCACCGCGGCGTCGGTGCGGTCACGGAGTCCGACATCAACCTGGCGTCCGGCTCCGACGCGATCGTGATCGGCTTCAACGTCCGCGCCGAAGGCCGCGCGACGCAGATGGCCGAGCGCGAGGGCGTGGACGTGCGCTACTACTCGGTCATCTACCAGGCGATCGAGGAGATCGAGGCGGCCCTCAAGGGCATGCTCAAGCCGGAGTACGAAGAGGTCGAGCTCGGCACGGCGGAGATCCGCGAGGTCTTCAAGTCGTCCAAGCTGGGCAACATCGCGGGTGTTCTCATCCGTTCCGGCGAGGTCAAGCGCAACACCAAGGCCCGCCTGGTCCGCGACGGCAAGGTCATCGCGGAGAACCTCAACATCGAGGGTCTGCGCCGCTTCAAGGACGACGTCACCGAGATCCGCGAAGGCTTCGAGGGCGGTATCAACCTCGGCAACTTCAACGACATCAAGGTCGACGACGTCATCGCGACGTACGAGATGCGGGAGAAGCCGCGCGGCTGATCCAGCTCTCACCTCCGGGGCCGGTCGGCGGAAGAAAAATTCCGTCGATCGGCTCCGGCCGTTGCATGTACGGTTCGAACAGTTCGTACATCTGCATCTAGTGCCCCACGGGTGGCCTTACCCGCACCGCATGTACGTAGGGACGCTGTCCTTCGACCTCCTCCTCGGCGACGTACGGTCGCTGAAGGAGAAGCGCTCCGTCGTCCGCCCGATCGTCGCCGAACTGCACCGCAAGTACGCGGTCAGCGTGGCGGAGGTCGGCGAGCAGGATCTCCACCGCAGAGCCACCATCGGACTCGCGGTGGTGTCCGGGGACACGGGGCACCTCACAGACGTACTGGACCGCTGCGAGCGCCTGGTCGCCGCACGGCCCGAAGTGGAGCTGCTGTCGGTACGACGGCGGATCCACGGCGATCATGACGACTGAGCGGGTCGTCGGCGCCACACGCACCATGGTGAAAGACACAGAAGGAGACGGACCAGTGGCCGACAATGCGCGGGCGAAGAAGCTGGCGGACCTCATCCGGGAGGTGGTCGCCCAGAAGCTGCAGCGCGGCATCAAGGACCCGCGGCTCGGCAGCCACGTGACCATCACGGACACCCGGGTCACCGGCGACCTGCGGGAGGCGACGGTCTTCTACACGGTCTACGGCGACGACGAGGAGCGGGCCGGCGCGGCCGCCGGGCTGGAGAGCGCCAAGGGCATCCTGCGCTCCGAGGTCGGCAAGGCGGCTGGCGTGAAGTTCACGCCGACCCTGACCTTCGTCGCGGACGCGCTGCCGGAGACCGCCAAGACGATCGAGGACCTGCTCGACAAGGCACGGGCCTCGGACGCCAAGGTGCGCGAGGCGTCCTCGGGCGCCGCGTACGCGGGCGAGGCCGACCCGTACCGCAAGCCGGGCGACGAGGACGAGGACACCCCGCAGTAATGAAGCGCGAGAACACCGGCACGAAGCGTGTCGAGCGCACCCGCGCCAAGCAGGGGGCGCCGGACGGCCTGGTCATCGTCGACAAGCCGGCCGGCTTCACCTCGCACGACGTGGTGGCCAAGATGCGCGGCATGGCCCGCACCCGCCGCGTCGGGCACGCCGGCACGCTCGACCCGATGGCGACGGGCGTGCTCGTGCTGGGCATCGAGCGCGCCACCAAGCTGCTCGGCCACCTCGCGCTGACCGAGAAGGAGTACGTCGGCACGATCCGGCTGGGCCAGACGTCGGTCACCGACGACGCCGAGGGCGAGATCACCGCGTCCAAGGCCGCACACGGCCTGGACCGGGCCGCGATCGACGCGGGCGTGGCGGAGCTGTCCGGCGCGATCATGCAGGTGCCGTCCAAGGTCAGCGCCATCAAGATCGACGGCAAGCGGTCCTACGCGCGGGTGCGCAAGGGCGAGGACGTGGAGATACCGGCCCGCCCGGTGACCGTCTCCTCCTTCGTCGTCTACTCCGTCGAGGAGGCCGAGGCGGCGGACGGCACGCCCGTCACCGACCTGCTGGTCTCGGTGGAGTGCTCCTCCGGTACGTACATCCGGGCGCTCGCCCGCGACCTGGGGGAGGCCCTCGGGGTCGGCGGCCACCTGACCGCTCTGCGGCGTACCCGGGTGGGTCCGTACAAGCTCGACCGGGCCCGCACGCTGGAACAGCTCCAGACAGCCGTGGACGACGAGGCGGGCGGCGGCCTGCCGGTCATGCCGATCGGCGAGGCGGCGGCCGCGGCCTTCCCGCGCTGGGACGTCACCCTCGACCAGGCCCGGCTGCTCACCAACGGGGTGCGCATCCCGATGCCGCGGTTCGACGAGGAGGGCGACGGACCGGCACGGCCCGCGGCGGCGTTCGCGCCGGACGGGACGTTCCTGGCGCTGCTGGAGAACCAGGGTGGCCGGGCGAAGAGCCTGGCGGTCTTCGCGGAGTGACGCGGGACCGCTGCTCCGGGCTGCGGCTCGGGGGCGCGGAGCAGGACGACGGGCGGTGCCGTTTGTGACGGCGCCGCCCGTCGTCGTATCCGCCGCGCCCGGTGGCCTCCAGGCTCCGGTGGCCCGTCGGGGCGCGAACGGTGGCGGCGTGCTCCGGCGTACGGGTGACACGCGCGGGCCGGGACGGCGGGCCGCGCGCCCGGGGGTGCCGCACTCCACAGAAGCGAGGTGACCCTTCCCGCGAAGCGATGCGCGAGGCATGGCAGTCTTAGACCTGCGTAAGGCCGAGGGTGCCCGGATCCGACCGGGTTCTTCCCGGCGCAGTGACGGACGAGAGTTCTGGCGAGGAGCGGGCACAGTGCAGCGCTGGCGTGGCTTGGAGGACATCCCCGAGGGCTGGGGACGCAGCGTCGTCACCATCGGCTCCTACGACGGCGTGCACCGCGGGCACCAGCTGATCATCGGGAAGACGGTGGCGCGCGCCCGGGAGCTGGGCATACCGGCGGTGGTGGTCACCTTCGACCCGCACCCCAGCGAGGTCGTACGGCCCGGCACCCACCCGCCGCTGCTGGCGCCGCACGAGCGGCGCGCGGAGCTGATGGCGGGCCTCGGCGTGGACGCCGTGCTGATCCTGCCGTTCACCACCGACTTCTCGAAGCTGGCCCCGGCCGACTTCGTGGTCAAGGTCCTGGTCGACAAGCTGCACGCGCGGCTGGTCGTCGAGGGGCCGAACTTCCGCTTCGGGCACAAGGCGGCGGGCACCGTCGAGACACTCACCGAGCTGGGCGGCACCTACGACTACGCGGTCGAGGTCGTCGACCTCTTCGAGCGCGGGACGGCGGGCGGGGGCGAGCCGTTCTCCTCCACGCTGACCCGGCGGCTGGTCGCCGAGGGCGACGTCGCGGGCGCGCGGGAGGTCCTGGGGCGGCCGCACCGGGTCGAGGGCGTCGTGGTGCGCGGCGCCCAGCGCGGCCGGGAGCTGGGCTTCCCGACGGCGAACGTGGAGACGCTGCCGCACACCGCCATCCCGGCGGACGGGGTGTACGCGGGCTGGCTGCACGCGGACGGCGAGAAGATGCCGGCCGCCATCTCGGTCGGCACCAACCCGCAGTTCGACGGCACCGCGCGGACCGTCGAGGCACACGCCATCGACCGCGTCGGCCTGGAACTGTACGGCCTGCACGCCGCGGTGGACTTCTACGCGTACCTGCGCGGCATGGAGAAGTTCGAGACGCTCGACGGGCTGCTGGAGCGGATGGCGGTCGACGTGAAGGAGACACGCGAGCTGATCGGGGCGGCCGAGGCCGAGGCCGATAGCTGACGGCGCTCACGGGCCCGCACGCGGGCCCCGCGACAACGGGACTGGGCCCGGCACTCGGAGGAGTGCCGGGCCCAGTCGTGTGCCGTGCTACTACTGCGGCGGGGGCTGCTGCGTCCACCCCGGCTGGAGACCGGGCTGTCCGGGCGCCTGCGGCGCGTCCGGAGGCTGCTGCCAGCCCTGGGGCGGCTGCCCCTGCTGCTGGGGCTGCTGGGTCCAGCCGCCCTGCTGCGGCGGGTACCCGGCGGGCGGCTGACCCGGTGCCTCCTGGCCCGGCTGCTGAGGGTACGCCTGCTGGCCGTACTGCTGCTGCCCGTACTGCTCCTGGCCGTACGGCTGCTGGGCGTTCGGGTCGCCCGGCTGCATCTGCTGCTGGGCGGCGGGGTCCTGCCAAGCGCCCTGTGCCTGCTGGGTCCGGGAGAAGTCCTCGGCCACCAGCGCGGACAGGTTGAAGTACGCCTCACGGGTCTTGGGCCGCATCATGTCCAGGTCGACCTCGGCGCCGGCGGCCAGATGCTCGTCGAACGGGACCACGACCACGCCGCGGCATCGCGTCTCGAAGTGCGACACGATGTCGTCGATCTTGATCATCTTGCCGGTCTCACGGACCCCGGAGATCACCGTGATACCCCGCTGCACGAGGTCGGCGTAGCCGTGCGCGGACAGCCAGTCCAGCGTGGTGCTGGCGCTGGACGCGCCGTCCACCGACGGCGTGGAGATGATGATCAGCTGGTCGGCGAGGTCCAGCACCCCGCGCATCGCGCTGTAGAGCAGGCCCGTACCCGAGTCGGTGAGGATGATCGGGTACTGCTTGCCGAGGACGTCGATCGCGCGCCGGTAGTCGTCGTCGTTGAACGTCGTCGAGACGGCCGGGTCGACGTCGTTGGCGAGGATCTCCAGACCCGACGGCGCCTGCGAGGTGAACCGGCGGATGTCCATGTAGCTGTGCAGCTGCGGAATCGCCTGCACCAGGTCACGGATGGTCGCGCCGGTCTCGCGGCGCACCCGGCGGCCGAGCGTGCCGGCGTCCGGGTTCGCGTCGATCGCCAGGATCTTGTCCTGCCGCTCGGAGGCGAGCGTGGCACCCAGCGCGGTCGTCGTCGTGGTCTTGCCGACGCCGCCCTTGAGGCTGATGACCGCGATCCGGTAGCAGGACATCACCGGCGTACGGATCAGCTCCAGCTTGCGCTGACGCTCCTGCTCCTCCTTCTTCGCGCCCAGCTTGAAGCGCGAGGGCTGCGCGTTGGCACCCGGCTTCTTCTTCTTGGGCTGGTTGCGGAGCAGCCGGTCGGAGGTCAGCTCGACGGCGGCGCTGTAGCCCAGGGGCGCGCCGGGGGCGGCCCGCTGCTGTTGTTGCTGCTGACCCGGCTGCGAGTACTGCGCGTAGTTGGCGGCGGCGTTGGGGTCGGCGCCCTGGACGGGGGTGGGGGCCTGCGGCTGCTGCGGGGCCTGCGGGGGCTGTTGAGCCTGCGGCTGCTGCGGGTGCTGGCTCTGAGGCTGCTGGGCCTGGGGCTGCTGGGCCTGCGGCGGGACCTGGTGCTGGCCGTACCCGGGGTACTGCTGTTGCTGCTGCGCGGGCGTGGTCTGCTGCGGGTAGCCCTGGGCGGCCTGCGGGTAGCCGTAGGCGCCCTGCTGCTGCGGATAGCCGTACGCGGCCTGCTGCTGTGCCTGCTGCTGAGGGTGGGCCTGCTGCGGATACCCGTAACCGCTCTGCGTCGCGGCGGCGTTGGGGTCGGCCGTCTGCTGCTGCGGTGCCGGGGCGCCCTGCTGGGGCTGCTGGTGCGGGTACCCGTAGGCGGGCTGCGGGTAGCCGTACGCGGCCTGCGGCTGGGCTTGCTGGGGGGCCTGCTGCTGGGGATGGGGCTGCTGGGCCTGCTGGGGGTACTGCTGCGGGTAGCCGGACTGCTGGTACGGCTGCTGCTGCGGCGGCTGTTGCGCGTACTGCTGCTGCGCGGGCTGCGGTTGGGGCTGCGCCTGCTGCTGGTACGGCTGTTGGGTCTGTGCCTGGGCTTGGGCCTGGGCCTGGGCTTCCCGCGGGTCCGCAGGCTGGTACTCAGGAGGCAGGGGCGGCAGGTGCGCAGGCGCACCTGCCTGCTGCCCGGCGGCGGAACCCCAAGGCGCGCCCTGCGGGGGAGTGCCCTGCTGCTGCGGCACCTGCTGCATCTGCTGCGGAACTGCCTGCTGCTGAGGCGGCAGTTCCTGAGGCGGCAGTTCCTGCGGCACGTCCTGCTGCGGAGCTTCCTGCTGGACAGCCTCCGGCTGCTGCTGCGCCTCCGGAGCGGGCTGCTGCTGTCCGGACGCTTGCGGCGCGGCGACGGGCGCTTCGGCCTCCGGCGCGGGCTGCGCCAAGGGAGTCGGGGCCGGTGCCTCGGTCGCGGAGGGAGCGCCGGACCGGTCCGCCTCTTCGGCTCGCTGTGCGTCGGCGGCCGGCGCGGCCTCCACCGGGGCAGGCACGGGGGCCGGTTCGGGCTCCGGGTCGTCGGCCCACAGGGACGCCGACGGGTCGACACCGCTGCCGGCGCGTACGGTCGTCCCGGACGCGGTCGCCGCTGCCGCAGCGTCGGACTCCGCGGCCTCGGCGGGCGGTTCGGGCGCGGCCTCGGCGACGGGCGCCGGCGGCGTCACGGGAGCCGTCGGCTCCGGCGCGGGCGTGGCGGGAGCCGGGGCGGGAGTGACGGCAGTCGGCGCGGGGGTGACGGGAGCCGGTGCGACCGGCGGCGCGGTGGGCGCGGGGGCCGGTGCGACGTCGGGGGCGCCCGCGTCGGGGCGCAGCGTCGGAAACCCGGGAGGGGCGGCAGGCGGGGTCGCATCGCCCTGCGGCGCGCCCTGCGGGGCACCTTGGTTCGGACCGGCCTGCGGACCGGGCTGCTGGGCGGCCTGCGGACCGGCCTGGCCGGGGCTCGGCTGTGCGGGCCCGCTCAGCGGCGCGCCGGTGGGCGGCGTGGAGGGCGTGGCGGCGGGAGGTGTGGCCGGTGCGGCCGCGGCCGTACCGCCGCCGCTGGTGTCGTTGCTGGCGTACCAGGCCGGAGCCGCGAAATCGATCTTGAATTCACCCGTCAGATCGAACTCGGACTGGTCGTCGTCAGGATCGTTCCCGTCCGGACGGAAAGCCTCCTGCTCCCTCACTGTGCCTCCTGGTGTACTGCAACGCACCTGAACGGCAGGACCGGATACAGGCGGATCGATCGGATGTAGCGGACGTCGGACCACACCACCCCGGGTAGCGCCAACACTAACTGTCTCCATCCCCGTATCGGCAGCCGTCGGTGTGCTCCTGCGGCTCTCCGACACAGCCTAATCAACAGTCGGCCACGAACGGCAGTCGGCGGTATCTCGTCTTGGCAACCCGGCGGCGCACCCACGGGCGTACCCGCGGCCGCACTCGCGCGGGCCCGCGGGCACCCTCAAGAGGTACCCGCGAAGACCCGCGCCGTACGGAACACGCCGTACGTAACGCGCCGCATATGACGCGCCGTACGTGACGCGTCGTGCGAACCGCTCCGTCAGTCCATGCGCCGCGCGCCGCCGAGCAGATTCGTCTCCGCTTCGGTCGGCTGCGTCATCACGAACTGGTGGCTGTCCCGCGTGCACCAGAGCATCGCGTTGTCGCTGAGCGTCGGCAGCACACCGCCGATCTGCGCCGGGAGCCGCATGATGCGCGTCACGACCTCGGCCTCCTCGGGCGAGAGCCGTTGGAGGCAGACCAGGTCGGCGCGGGCCAGCAGCTGCGGCGACCGCGGGCCCAGGAAGGGCAGCACGGTCAGTACGGACTGCCAGGGCCCGGGCGCCAGCTGGTTGCGCGGCGGCCGCGCGCCCATGTCCCGTACGACCAGGACCGGGCTGGAGACCGACGCGCCCTGCGGGGCGATCTGCCGTACGTCGTGGACCGAGACGCACTGCTGCCCGCCGCCCGCGGCCTGCGCCATCTGTGCCCAGGCCGGCGGCCGGGCGGTCTCGACCGCGACGCGCGCGCCGGTGGCGACCGTACGCAGCGACAGCACCTGCGCCAGCCACATGCTGCCCACCAGCACCACTTCGAGCGGGCTGGGCCGCAGCAGGTTCACCACCGCGGGCTGGTTCTGCGGGTCGATGCCGATGATGACCCCGTCCTCGGCGACCGGCAGGGTCAGCGAGCCGAGCGACTCCGGCGGCAGGACGTGCGGGCTGCGCCGCGGGCCGCGCAGTCCGAAGCCCGGCTGCGGGCGCGGTCCGCCGGCCGCCGTCTGCCGCTCGTCGGGACGGGGCTCGTGGGAGAGCCGCCGCCCGCCGCCCGCGGGGGCGCCGCCGATGGGGGGATTGCGCCAGCCGTCGCTGCTCGGGGTGGCGCGGGGCTGGTAGGTGGGCGTCGCCATCAGCGGGTACCTCCGAGGGGAAGCGTGGCCAGGAGACCGGGGAGCTGCTCCCGGTCCAGCCGTACGAGGCCGACCTTCACCGAGCCGGAGCGGCGCTCCAACTCGCCCTGCGCGGCGCTCAGTTCGTTCTCGCTGCGGGTCGACAGGCGGACGTAGCCGGAGATGGCGGGGGCCCGGCCGCTGCCGTGCGAGGCGGTCAGCGCGAAGGTGCTGGCCATGGCCGGGGTGCTGCTCAGCAGCTGGACGATGCCCGCCAGCGGCGTGCCGCCCTGGCCCAGCTGGGGCCAGCGGCCGATCCAGTACGTGGTGTGCCAGCGGTCGTCGCAGCGCATCGCGCGGACCGTCTCCTGGGTGCGGCGCGCGGCGCGGCCGTCGCGGCCCATGGCGCCGTTCGCGGCCCGCGGGCTGACGCACACCGCGGTGCCCATCGCGGCCACCACCTCGCGCTCGGCGAGCACCTTGGCGCGTACGCCGTGTGCGGAGAGGCGGCTGACGAGCTGGTCGGCGGCGCGCAGCAGGGACCGCTTGGCGCCGTCGAGGCCGCCGCCGCGTGCCTCGATGGCCTCCGCGCACAGCTCCGGGTCCAGCTTCAGCGCGATCCAGGTGAGCTGGAGCGCGGGCGTCTTGGTCTGCGCCTGGAGCGGCGCGTAGGAGCGGGCGGCGACGGCCTGCTCGGGCAGGTGCGGGGCCGGGGCCGGCTGGGTGTACTGCACGAACTGCACCGATTCGAGGTGGATGTCCTCCACGTCCAGCGCGGTGTGCAGGACGTCCATCGGCAGCGGACGGCCGCCGCTCGCCGGGCGCAGCGGCTCGTCGCGGCCCTCCAGCTGGACGACGGCGGTCAGGAACGTGCCGTCCCCGACGAAGCCGATCGCCCGCTGGTCGGAGTCGGTGTACTCGTACGTCCGCAGCGCCGGGTCGCACTCCACCAGCGGCGCGAAGGCCGGGTCGACGCCGCCGGAGCCCGCGGCCGAACCGCTCCGCTTGGCCCGGCGCTTCATCGCCCGTACCGTCGTGATCCACTCCGGCAGCGGGATGCGCCGGCGGCGGCCGAGGGCGAAGACGACGAGTACGGCCGCCAGGACCGCCGCGACGGTCAGGGCCACGGGGTGGATCGCCCACCCGACCAGCACCAGCGCCGCGGCGATTTCGATGATCGCGAGCTGTTGGACCCGGACGCCGCCGATGCTGCCGGCCTGCGCGCGCAGCCGGGGCGCCACCGGTCCGGCCGGCCGGTCCGCGGTTCCGCGATCCTGATTTCCTCCATTGCCCGGAGCTATACCGTTTTGGCCCGCATTTCCCGCGTAATGCGGCGCAACGGAAGGCTGTTGCTGTTGCTGCCGCCCATTGCGGCGTCGAGCCCTGGTGGCGCTGGACATCCCCCGGCCTGCTCCTCTACTGGTGGTGTGGCTCCGAGCATTGTGCCTCTGAGCGGTATGTCTTCCCGGCCTCAGTACCGTCGTCGAGACTGGTGCACCGGAAGGTGGCACCCGTACCGTACGGGTCGATCGACACACGGCATAGTAGAGGGCGCTGCGGCCCGAGTGCCGGGGGCGGTCCACGGTGGATCCGACAGGCGGGGAGAGAAAGCAACAATGGCATCACGTCGGGACGAGCTGAATGCGTATTCGTTCGCTCGAAAGCGGACGACTGCGGCATTTCTGAAGCCGCTGCCGAACGGCTCGATCGAGAGCGCGCCGCGGCCGCTCAAGGCGGTGCTCCCGAGCATCCTGCTCGGCCTGGTGGTGACCGTGGGCTTCGGCGCCTGCGGCATCCTCAAGCCGGTCGCCCCGAAGGGCTGGGACACGCCGGCGCAAAACGTCATCGTCGGCGACAAGTCCACCACCCGGTATGTCGTACTGAACAGCAAGGGCGAAAACGGCAGCAATCAGAAACTTCTCCACCCGATCCTCAACCTGGCCTCCGCCAAACTCCTTCTCGACCCGAAGAAGTTTCAGGTCGTAAAGGTGAAGGAAGAGGAACTCGACGGAAAGATTCCGCACGGCCCGGCCATCGGAATCCCGTACGCCCCCGACCGGCTGCCCACCGAGAAGGAAGCCGGCACCCCCAAGGTCTGGGCGGTGTGCGACCGTCCCGGCAGCGGCGAGAACAGCAAGTCCCAGCAGGCCGTGTTCGTCCTCGGTGGCAAGGACAAGGCCAAGGTGCTCGACCACGGCAAGCTGGACCTGCACCAGGCGCTGTACGTCCAGGACCCGGACGGCGTGAAGTACCTGGTCGACGAGAACGGCGTGGCCTTCACGTTCGACGCCCTCGGCGGCAAGGCCCCCTCGCCGGCCGTCAAGGAGCAGCAGGACGACAAGCTGCGCCAGGTCATCTTCGGCGACGCGCAGCCGCAGCAGGTGACCTCCGAATGGATGAACACCCTCATCAAGAGCCAGATGCCGCTCACCATGCCCCGGGTGGACAAGGCGGGCACCCGGGCGGACATCGAGGGCGTGCCGAGCAACTACAGCGTCATCGGCAACGTCCTGCAAGCCGGTGACAGCCAGAAGTACGTGGTGACCGCCGACGGTCTGGAGAAGGTCTCGAACTTTCAGGCCAAGCTGCTGCTGGAAGGGCCGAACGCCACCGCCGTCAAGAAGGGCGGCGAGAAGATGGACGTCATCAAGGTGTCCACCGACAGCATCACCCCCAAGCGTGACGACAAGGACCAGGTCGTCCAGTTCATGGGCAACTTCCCCGGCACGGCCCTGTGGCCCTCCGAGGCCGTCACCATGGCGAACGCCGCCGCGACGCGCCGCAGCTCCGGCATCGGCGACGCGGGCAAGGGCGCCGACGTGGCTTGCAGCGTCTACCACGGCACCAGCACGGAGTACGCGAACGGCGCGGGCAGGGCGCTCGGCTTCAACGGCGCCGTGCCGAAAATGACCACCTGGGTCGGCAAGGACTACCCGGCCGCCATCGCCTCCGGCTCGGCCTCCTACGTGACGCCCGGCAGCGGCCTGCTGTACCAGCAGGTGACGGCGAATGCCAAGGAGGGCACGCTCTTCCTGGTGACCGACACCGGTCTGCGTTATTCGGTGCCGCGCAGCAACGACAGCGCCACCAAGGCGGGCAATGCGGAGAAGGCGCGCGATCAGGCGCAGATCCACCTCGGATACGAGAGCGTGCGCCCGCCGACGGTCGACAAGGCGTGGTCGCAGCTGCTGTCGGAAGGGCCGCAGCTGGATGTCGACAGCGCCAAGAAGCCGCAGAGCTCCTGACCTCCGTACCCGCGCGGTTCCTTCACAACCGAAGGAACCGCTTCACCTGCCCGCTTGACCGAAACAAAGGCATCTGTCCGTTTCCATCGAATTGGCATTCGCGATCGGCCAGTTGCCTTTGTTGTGATCCCGTCACAACCCTCCACCCGCTGTTGGGAACAGGGGTATGGAGTGGTTAAAGTGGCGGAAGGCGTCAACAGAAGATGCCGACCGGGGGCTCGCTTCACGTCAGTCCTCCGGCACGACGTACGAGTCTCATGGGGGACGTTGACTTATGGCTGGTCAGCAGTTCACAACCACTGAGGAGGAGATGGTCGCATTCAGCGGCCGTATCTCCTCCGTCAACCAGTCGATCCAGGGTGAGATCACTCGCCTGAACGGGGTCGTCGAGGGCATCACGTCCGGGTGGAAGGGCGCTGCCGCCACCTCGTACCACCAGCTGCAGACCCAGGTGAATGATGACGCCAAGCGCCTGAACCAGCTGCTGAACGAGATCAAGGAAGCGATCGACTCGACCACGAAGAACTACGTGGCCTCGGAAGAGGAGCAGGCTCAGTCGATGTCCCACGTCTCCGCGCAGGCTTCGCCCTTCGGATGACGGGACCGCGCCGCACCCCGCGGCGCGCCCACTTCGCCGCAGCACGCACCGGCCCACCGCCCCCGGCGGACCGTGGGCCCGGCCTGCTGCGGCCTGTGAATCGATCTCAGCTCAACTCCCCGAGGAGACTTCATGTCCGGCCAGATCCTCGTCAATTTCGCGACGATCTCCCAGGCCGCCTCCGACGTGCGCGGAACGGCCAACAACATCCGTACCCAGCTCGACGACCTCGAGTCGGGTGTCAAGAAGATCGCCGCCAGCTGGGAAGGTGCCGCGCAGGAGGGCTACCAGGCCCGCCAGCGCGAGTGGGACCAGCGCGCCGCTTCCCTGCACTCGACCCTGGAAGCCATCGCCAAGGCCCTGGACCAGGCCGCTCAGAACTACCAGAGCACCGAGTCCAAGAACGCCAGCATCTGGGGCGGCTGACCCGTCACCGTCCACCGACGGAACGGACACGGCACAACGGCTGAGCAGCCACGAAGGCTCGCACAGTGGTGAATGAGGGCGGGCGCGCTGCACCAGTGCGCCCGCCCTCACGCAGTCCACACCCTCCCCCCACCGCCTCCTCGGCTCCTTCCCCTCACCTCCACCTTCCCGAATCCGCCACACACGGAGAGCAGACATCTCGTGGGATCTCGCGCCAATGGTCACCGAGCCGGCCACCGCCGACGCGCGGCGGTAGCACTGGCCGGTGCGGCCTCGGCCGTCGCCCTGTCCTGCGCGACGGCAGCGCCGGCGTTCGCGGACCCGAACGTGCCTCTGAACAGTGGCCAGTGCACGTTCGGCACCGACGACATCAAAGAGACCCCGTGGTCGCTGCAGCGCCTGCTCACCCGGCAGATGTGGGCCTACGGAGAAGGAACGGGCGTCAAGGTCGCCGTCATCGACACCGGCGTCGACTCCGGCAACGAGCAGCTGCGCGGCGCGATCAGCGGCGGCAAGAGCTACGTCGAGAAGGGCAATCCCACCGAGGACCAGGTCGGCCACGGCACCAAGGTCGCGGGCATCATCGCGGCCCGCGCGAAGGCCGGCTCCGGCTTCTACGGCCTCGCCCCCAAGGCGACCATCATTCCTTTCCAGCAGACGGACAAGGAAAAGGGCGGTACGGCCGCCAGTCTCGCCAAGGCGATAGACGACGCGGTCGCCGCGGGCGCCGACATCATCAACATCTCCCAGGGCACCAACGCGAACCCCGCCCTCCTCAGCGGCCTGCGCGCCGCGGTCACCCGGGCCGAGGCCAAGGACGTCCTGATCGTCGCCTCGGCGGGCAACGGCGGCGCGAGCGGTGCCGAGCAGAGCATGTACCCGGCCGCCTTCGAGAACTCCAACGTGCTGGCCGTCGCCGCCTCCGACCGCAACAACGAGCGCGCCCCCTTCTCCCAGGCCGGCGCCTTCGTCGACATCGCCGCCCCCGGCGTGGACATGGTCTCCACCGTCCCCAACGGCGGCAACTGCGTCGACCAGGGCACCAGCTTCGCCGCCCCCTACGCCGCCGGTGCCGCGGCCCTCCTGATCGGCCGCAACAAGGCCGAGCACCAGCAGTGGAAGCCGCGCGAGGTCATCTGGCACCTGGAGAAGACCGCCGAGCGCGTCCGCAAGGACCGGGACCACAACATCGGCTGGGGCGTCGTCGACCCCGTAGCGGCCCTCAACGACAAGACCAAGCCGACCGGCGAACCCAAGCCGGACACCGACTCCGGCGGCGCCGACAGCGGCGCCAACATCCAGCCGGCCGCCCTGACCATCGGCGAATCCACCGAGGAACGCCAGGCCCGCATCGCCATCTACATCATCGGCGGCGGCGCTCTGGCCGTCGCCACGGTCGTCGGCACCTCGATCGCCCTGCGCGACTGGCGCCGCAAGAACACCTTGAACACACGGGGAGGACATTAATGGGCAGCAGCGACGAGTACTACGTCGATCTCGAAGCGCTGGACACCGTGGGGCGCAAGCTCAACGGAGTGCTCAGGGCCATGACGGAGGCCAAGAGCAAGGCGGGACACAGCACTTTCCTTCCGGCCGGGACGCTGGGCACGGGCTTTCAGGAAGAGGAGGAGCTCCGGCGGGCGCACGACAAGATGAAGTCGTACATGGACGACCAAATTCTGAAGAAGCTCGCCGACCTCGTCGACGACCTGAGTCAGAAGACGGCCAAGACGAAGGACGCCTACCACGACCGTGAGTACGACGTCCACAATGCGCTGAACCCCGGGGGGAAGTGACCATGTCGGAAAGCAATGGTGGAGTCACCACCGACAAGGGGTGCTTCTACGCCAAGCACGCGACAAAGTTTTATGAGCGCAACATGGACGAGCTCAAGGCCATGGTGGCGCACGCCAATCCCGGCAAGGTCAAAGAGATCGCCGTCAACTGGAAGTGGATCCACGACACTCTCGTGGGTGAAGACGGGCGGGGCGGGCTGAGGAAGGAGTTCGACGACGCCGTCAAGGAGGTCCTCGAACACTGGGGCGGTAAGGCTGCCGAAGGGTTCCGGCAGCGCGCGGACACGATCAGCCAGAACATCGGCAACTCGGCTCCGTATGCGTCCAACATGCACCACGTCATGGACGGCGTCGGGCACACGCTGGACGAGTACAAGAAGAAGATCGACGCGATGGAGAAGCCCTCCGGCACGGAGAGCAACCTCGACGCCGCGGGCAACTATGCGATCAAGGTGGTGACCTTCGGTTCGAAGGGTGGACGCGACGACTCGAAGGCGATCCACGAACTCGAAAAGGGCACGGACACCACAGAGGTCCTCAACGGCAACTCGGGAGAGCTGTCGGAGGGCAAGGAGCGTCAGCTCCAGACGGCCGTCATGATGGAGTATCTGGGGTCGGCCTATCGGTCCAACGCCAAGGCGATCGGAGACCCGCCGCTGGGCGGTGGGCGGGACCGCGAGGTGCCGGAGCGAGGCGACACGCCTTCGCCGCCGCCCTTCGTACCGCTGCCCGACGGAGTGGTCAACCGACCGAAGCCGTCCACGCCGAAGGGGTCTCTCCCCTCTTCCAAGGGGCCGGGGTACACCTCGCCCGGTGACCTGGAAGCTCCGCGTCAGCGCGGCATTTCCGGCGGTGTCGGCAGCACGACTCCGCCCAAGACATCGACCCTTCCGCATGTGGGAACCGGTCTCAACAGCCTCCCGGGAGGGGGCTCCGGTGGCGGAGGCCTCAGCGGTGGCGGCGGTGGTGGTCTCGCCGGTGGTGGAGGCCTGAGCGGCGTCGGTGGAGGCGGCGGTCACATCAGCGGCGGTGGCTCCGGAGCGACGGGCATCCCGGGCGGCGGCATGCCCGGTGGCACGATGGCCGGACGGTCGGGTACGGGCGGCGGTGGCGCCGCTGGTGCCGGTACCCGCGGCGGACGTGCCGGCGCACCCGGCATGGGAGGCGCGGCCGGAGCCGGCGGCGGCGCCAAGGGCACTGCGGCCGGACGTGGCGGGGCGCTGGCCCGGCAGAAGGGCGGCGTCGTCGGAGGCACCGGAGGCAAAACCGGAACCGGTGGGCAAGGCGGCTCCGGCCTGCACCGCAGCCGCGGTGGTACGCAGTCGGGTGCTGGAGGCGGGCGTCGCCCCACGGGCATGCCGGGGATGCCCGGAGCACATGGCGGCAAGGGCAAGGAAAGGGGACCGAACGGCGAGCGTCCTGACTACCTTGTGGAAGACGAGGAGACCTGGACGCCGGAGCGTAATGTGGCGCCGAAGGTCATCGAGTAAGGCCGATCTGGCCCAGTAGCCGGCGGAACCAAGACGGGGCCCGCAGTCCTAGGGCTGTGGGCCCCGTCCTGCAGAGGAGAGGTGTACGGCATGAGCTTCACGCGAACGCTGCGTGCGGTGAGCGGCGCGGCGGTGGTGGGAGCGCTGCTCTTCGGCACTGCGCCAGCTGCTTCGGCGGACGGGATCCGTAATGATCAGTGGGCTCTTCGCTCTCTTGATGTCGAGAAGGCGTGGCAGCAGTCCACTGGTAAGGGCATCACTGTCGCTGTGATCGACAGTGGCGTGAACGGCAGTCACCCGGACCTGAAAGGCAATGTCCTACCGGGCAAGAATTTCGCCTCAGGTGACCCTGCTGACCAAGAGACCAAGAACAATCACGGCACTTCGATGGCCTCGCTGATTGCCGGTCACGGGCACGGCCCCGGAAACTCGCAGGGCGTCATGGGAATCGCCCCCGGCGCCAAGATCTTGCCGCTCAAGCACTCGGACTCCGAAGGCGATACGTACGGCTCCTCCTTTGCCGAGCCGCTGCGCTACGCAGTCGATCACGGGGCGAAGATCGTCAACATGTCGATTGGCGGCATCGGCGACGGCACGGATGCCGACAATGCCGCCATTGCCTACGCCGTGCAACACGATGTCCTCTTGGTGGCCAGCTCGGGCAACGATGGCTCGGCGAACCCCAACTACCCAGCGGCCGCACCGGGGGTCCTCGCTGTGGGAGCCGTGGGGGAGAACCGGAAAATCTGGGAAGACTCCAACTACGGTCCCCACGTACTCCTGTCAGCGCCCGGTGAAGTGATCCGTTCCGCAGCAGCGACCAAGCCCTATCGACTGGCGAGCGGTACCTCCGACGCTGCGGCCTACGTATCTGGTGCTGCCGCGCTGGTCCGCGCCAAGTTCCCTGACCTTACAGCGGGGCAGGTGGCTAACAGGTTGGTCAAGTCCGCACAGATGCCAACGGGGGGTACAGCAGGTGAGGGGCCGGACTCTCATTATGGTTACGGAGTCGTCCGCCCATACGAAGCCCTGACCCAGAACATTCCCGCTGGCTCGAAGAACGGCCCGCTCAAGGCGCCCACGGCCCAGGGTCAGGAGCAGCCTTCCAACGGCAGTGCGGCCGAGGACCGCCGCTGGGAGGAAGAGAAAGACAACAGCAACACCAAGGCAGCTTTCGGTATTGCGGCCTTCTCGCTCATTGTCTTGGCGATCATCACCACGATTGTCGTCCTGGTGAAGAAGAGGAAGAAGAAGCGTAACGGGCCGCCTCCTGGTGGCGGTTACGGCGGCCCTGGCGGTGCGGGTTACTACCCGCCGCAGTCTGGCCCGTATCAGCAGCAGGGCCCGTATCAGCAGTCCGGTCCCTACCAGCAGTCCGGTGCTCCCGGCGGTTATCCGCCGCCGGCGCCGCCCAATCAGCCTCCGGGCCAGTAGAAGACGTGTGAGCTTGGGCAGGCTCCGTCGCCGAATACTTCTTCGCGGGAGCCTTGTCCTATGGGTCCCACAGTCCTCGGGCTGTGGGACCCGTCTTGTTTCGGGAGAGGTGTACGGCATGAGGTTCACGCGGACGTTGCGTGCGGTGAGCGGCGCGGTGGTGGTGGGAGCGCTGCTCTTCGGCACCGCGTCGGCTGCTTCGGCAGACCAGGTCAGAGACGATCAGTGGGCTCTCGATTATCTGAGTGCGAACCAGGCATGGTCGCAGTCCACAGGGAAAGGCGTCACTGTCGCTGTCATCGACAATGGCGTGAACGGGAGTCACCCGGACCTGACGGGAAACGTGCTGCCCGGAAAAAATTTCTCCAGCGGAGACCCGGCTGACCATGAAACCCGGAACAATCACGGCACGGGCATGGCTTCCATCATCGCTGGCCACGGGCACGGGAGCGGCGGCAGTCAAGGGGTCAAAGGCCTAGCTCCCGACGCAAAGATCCTGCCCATTAAGACCTGGGACTCGGATGGCAACACCCTTAGCAACAGCATGGCTGAACCGTTGCGGTACGCGGTAGACCAGGGCGCCAAAGTGGTGAACATGTCGTTCGCCGGCGTGGGTTCACTCCGGGACGACGAGAAGCAGGCAGTCGCTTACGCGGCCTCCAAAGATGTTTTGCTGGTTGCCGGGTCCGGGAACAACGGGTCGAGCTACAGTTACTATCCGGCGGCAGAGCCAGGCGTGTTGGCTGTCGGGGCGGTGAACCAGGAAGGGAAGGTCTGGGATCATTCGAATTACGGGCCGCACCTTCTCCTGAGCGCCCCGGGCAGGAATATTCGTTCGGCAGCCGCCAGCCAGCCGTATCAGTACACCCGCGGTACGTCGGACGCGACTGCGTTCGTGTCGGCTGCGGCGGCTCTTCTCAGGTCCAAGTACCCGGACCTGACCGCAGGCCAGGTGGCGAATCGGCTCACCAAAACTGCGCAGTTCCCGTCTGCGGCTTCGGGAACGGCTCCGGACGCGTACTACGGTTACGGCGTCATCCGTCCCTATGACGCCCTCACCAAGGACATCCCCGCCGGGCCGAAGAACGGCCCTCTCAAGGCGCCCACGGCCCAGGGGCAGGAGCAGCCTTCCAACGGCAGTGCGGCCGAGGACCGCCGCTGGGAGGAAGAGAAAGACAACAGCAACACCAAGGCAGCCTTCGGTGTCGCGGCCTTCTCGCTCATTGTCTTGGCGATCATCACCACGATTGTCGTCCTGGTGAAGAAGAGGAAGAAGAAGCGTAACGGCCCGCCTCCTGGTGGCGGTTACGGTGGCCCTGGCGGTCCGGGTTACTACCCGCCGCAGCAGCCTGGTCCCTACCAGCAGCCCGGCCCCTATCAGCAGCAGGGTCCGTACCAGCAGTCCGGTCCCTACCAGCAGTCCGGTGCTCCCGGCGGTTATCCGCCGCCGGCGCCGCCCAATCAGCCTCCGGGCCAGTAGAAGACGTGTGAGCTTGGGCAGGCTCCGTTGCCGAATACTTCTTCGCGGGAGCCTTGTCCTATGGGTCCCACAGTCCTCGGGCTGTGGGACCCGTCTTGTTTCGGGAGAGGTGTACGGCATGAGGTTCACGCGGACGTTGCGTGCGGTGAGCGGCGCGGTGGTGGCAGGAGCGTTGCTCTTCGGCACCGCTCCAGCCGCTTCGGCGGATTACATCAGGGACGGGCAGTGGGCGCTCGGCGCGTTCGGCGCGGATGATATTCGCCGGCATTCCACGGGTAAGAATGTGATCGTGGGGGTCATAGACAGTGGAGTCGACGCAGCCCACCCCGACCTGAAGGGGAATGTCCTCCAAGGGAAGAGCTTCACTCACGCGGGTGGTAGAGCAGACCACCCGACACAGGATGCTCACGGCACCGCGATGGCGGCGATGATCGCCGGCCACGGGCACGGGGCCAATGGCTCTGCGGGAATCATGGGTCTGGCGCCGGACGCCAAGATACTTCCGGTCATGACGGACAGTACGGAGACGGCCGTGACGTCTTCGGGATTCGCGGAGCCGCTCCGGTATGCGGTTGACCAGGGGGCCAAGGTCGTCAACATGTCGTTCGGTTCGGGCTCCATCGACCTCGACGAGAAGAAGGCGATCAGCTACGCCCTGTCGAAGGACGTGCTGCTCGTGGCCGCTACAGGGAATGACAGCTCCTCCTCGCCTCAGTACCCCGCTGCCGCACCGGGAGTGCTGGCTGTTGGTGCGGTGGCCAAGGACGGGCAGGTGTGGCGCAAATCGAATTACGGTGAGCACGTGCGGCTTCTGGCCCCAGGGCAGGGCATCTACTCAGCCGGTCTCGACGGGAAATACCGGCAGTCGGACGGCACGTCCGATTCCGCGGCCTACGTGTCCGCCGCGGCCGCGCTCGTCCGGTCCAAGTTTCCGGATCTCACCGCCGGTCAGGTGGCCAATCGGCTGACGAGGACCGCGATCACCCCCAACGGCAAGTCGGACATCAGCACGCCGAGTCCGAAGTACGGCTACGGCACCGTCCGCCCGTTCCGTGCGCTGACCCAGGACATTCCGGCCGGATCCAAGTACGGACCACTCAAGGCTCCGGAAGTCGAGGAGTCGGCGTCCGAGGAGAATGGCGGCGCCACGGCTGGGGATGCCGGTGTGCAGAAGGCGTCCGGCGGCAGTGGGATCGGTATTCCTCCGATCGTCATCATCGGCCTGGTGCTGGTTCTGCTCGTGGCGGCTCTGGTGGTCGTCATCGTCGTGGTGCGGCGCAAGAAGAACAACGGCGGTCCGCCGCCTGGTGGCCCCGGTGGTTTCGGAGGGCCCGGCGGTCATGTCGGCTTTCCGCCGCACCAGGCCGGGCCGCATCAGCAGCCAAGTCCTTATGGACAGCAGCCAAGTCCGTATGGCCAGCAACCCAGCTCGTATGGACAGCAGCCGAACCCGTACGGGCAGCAGCCCGGCCCTTACGGTTCCTACCCGCCGGTTCCGCCTGCCCAGTCGCCGGGGCAGTAGCCGCGTCGCGTAATGGGAGGAGGGGCTCGCAGCTCGTTGCGGGCCCCTCTTTCGCGTGTGGGTGAAGGGCCGGGGACCGGGCCGTCAGCGGCGTGCACGTTGTTAGCCCGGATGAGTGGTGATTGATATTGACGTGGATGTGCGCTGTTCGTGCCGGTTGCTGGGCTGGGCCTGGCTGATTTTTGCGAGTGACTGTGCGGGGATGGCCGGGTGGCGCTGAGGGGTGAGGTGTGTGGCGTGGCTCCGGAGGGGCTTGGCCGTGGCCCGGTAAAGGTTTCTTCGGATTGTCATGGCGGTGGGGTGGCGGGGGAGCGGGGGGGGTTGGTTCGGGCGTGCGAAGGGGGCGGGGCGGAGAGGCGCTCGCCGGGCGGTCGTTTGCTGGTCCTGCGGTGGAGTGGAAGGCTCACGGCACTTCATCGGGCGGGCGATTATTTCGCCGCCTCTTTCGTTGGTTGATTGTTCGAGTGGGGGCTGTGTGATGGACAGGGCATTCGATGTCGATGCGGACGGGATCAGGTGTCAGGGCCGCGAGTTCGTCCGTATCGGGACGGAATTCGGGAGCGCTTCGAAGCGGCTCCGGGACACATTGCAGGGGCTGGGGTCGCCGTGGCGGGGCGCTGAGTTCGCGGAGGCGTTCGCCATGGTGTACGAGCCGGTCCGGGACGGCATGTTCGCGTCCATGGATGCGCTCGGAAAGCGGATGGAGGGAATGGGGGAGAACCTTCAGGAAATGGCGAGGAGGTATGAGGCGGCTGAGAGGGAGAGCGTGCAGCTCGTCGGGCAGGTGTCGTGCTCGTACCCGACGTCTCGGGGGCTGTGACGGTGGCGGGCGTCCGGCGAGGAGGCGGCCGTGGCGCTGACGCTGCCCAGTGAGGTCGTATGGGTGCTCGATCTGCTCGGGTACCAGTGGCCCGAGGCGGACGAGGACAAGCTCATGGAGTGCGGGCGGACCTGGCTGGAGTTCGCGGCGCAGGTCGGGCGGGCCGACGGGGAGGGCGGAAGCGCCGTACGGGAGGTCGCCGGCGGCAATTCGGGCGAGGCGGTGCGTCGCTTCACGGGCGAGTGGGAGGACTTCTCGGGCGGCCCGGGCTCGTACCTGACCGACGCGCGGATCGCGGCGCAGGTGATCGGTGTCGCGTTCGAGGTGGCGGCGGCCGCGGTGTTCGCCGCGAAGGCCGAAGTCGTCGCGCAGCTCGTGGTGCTGGCCGTCGAACTGATCGCGGCGCAGGCCGCCGCGCCTTTCACCTTCGGGCTTTCGGAGATCGGAGCACTGGGGGTGACGCAGGCCACCCGTCTTGTGGTGCGCCGGCTCCTGGACACGCTGAAACGGGAGGTCGTCGAAGCGGTCACCAAGGCGATGGCGGACGCCGCGGAAAAGGGTGTCAGGGAGATCGCGTCCGACTTCGTGAAGCATCAGGTCAAGGACTTCGCGACGGATTATGCGCGGAAGGCCGTACGGGACATCGTGGCCGATCCCGCGAAGGAGAAGGCCTTCGGCATCGTGACGGGGGCAGGGCAGAACATCGTCCAGCAGGGGATCGAAAGCCATTTCGGCGCCCGCGCCGGCGTCGATCTGGGCGACACGGTGGACGGCGCCAAGGAGGAGTTCGCGAAGCAGTTCGGCACGGTGCGAGACGGTGAGTTCAAAGCCGGTGAGTACGTCGTCGGCACGCCGAGTGGCCCGGGGGAGAGGGAGGGAGGCTTGGCCGGTCTCCTCGACCCCGCCACCCATCGTGACCGGCTGCTCGACGGCGCTACGGAAGCGGGGACCAATACCGTGGCGGCGAGGACGAGGGAAGCCGTTCAGCGGGGGAGGAGAAGTGGAGGAGAAGAGGGAGGTGGGGGAGGAGGGGGAGGAGAGGGAGGTAGTGGTGGCGGGAATGGAGGTGAGGGCCGGTCCGCTGCCGCGGAGGATGTTCGCGCTGTTTTCGGCTGAGACTCCCTGAAGGGTGTGGGCTCATAGGGCTAACGGCCCCAGGGGGCAAGTGGCGTAAATAAAGGGCGAGCGGAGGATAGGGACGAGCGGCGCCCACGCCGCGCACACCCTTCCCGCCACCTCCGACCCCCGCGCACTCCCCGCCCGCCCCGAGCCCTCACCCGAACACGGACTGCACCGAATCCCTCGCCCCGTCGGTGACGCCCTGGTGGCGGGTCGCGGCGCCTCCCGTGCGGTTGTCCACGTGTTTCTGGGCCGCGTCGAGGCCGCGGTTGGTGAGGTCTTCCCGGGCGTGGTCCACGTACGTCTGGGGGTCGGCCAGGCTCTGGGCGCCCTCCTTGAGCCCGTCGACGTATTCGCCGGCCTTTTCCTTGCCGATGTCGGCGGTCTCGCCCCAGTCCATGCCGTCCCGGGCACCGAAATGGTTCTCGATGCCCTGCTGGGCGATGTTCTGCCCCATTTCCGTGGCGGCTTCGGTGGCCTTTCCCTTGCCTTCTTCGACGACCTTGTCCTGGACGGTCTCCTTGACCGTGTCCTTGACCGTCTTCTTGGCGTAGTCCAGGGCCAGCTGCCGGGATTCCTTGGACACCGCCTTCTTGGCCAGCTTCTTGATGGCGTCCATCGTCGCGTGTTCCATGGCCTTGGTGACGGCCTGGACGACCTCTTGTTTGATCTTGTTCAGAATCTCGCGGACGGCGACGCGGGTGATTTGTGTGGCACCCGCCGCACCCGCTTCGGACAATCCGAACGTGAAGGGAGCGGCCGCCTGTGCGGCGATCAGTTCGACCGCGAGGACGACGAGCTGCGCGATGATGGCGATCTTGCCGGTGAGTACGGCGATGGCGGCCGCGTCGAAAGCCAGGGCGATGGTCTCGGCGGCGATCTGCGCGTCCCGCAGATAGTGGTCGGAGCCGGCGCTGCCGGAGAAGGCGCCCCATTCCTTGGTGAATCCGTCGACGGCTTCACCCGTGTTCGCCCCGAACACCTCGTTCGCCGCCGACGAGCCCTGGGAGGCTGCCTGTTCGACCTGCGCGGCGAAGGCGCGCCAGGTCTCGGCGCACTTGAAGAGCGTGTCCTCGTCGGCCTGCGGCCAGTCGTACCCGAGGAGTCCGAGGACCCAGGCGACCTCGCTCGGCAGTGTCAGTGACACAGTGATCGTCCCCCGTGCGGTTGCAGCCGTGTGCGGCTGGAGTGATCGTGCTCATGGCCGTGCGCGCTGCCATGCGTACGGCCATGCATGCGGCCGTGTGTACGGCCGCGCTCATGGCCGTACGGTCCGCGGTGTTCTTCAGACGGCGGGGCGGGGAACCGAACTGACGACGTGGACGCCCTCTTCGTCGGAGGCCGTGTAGGTGCGCGCCATACCCTGGAGTTTGTCGCCGATGTCCTCGATGCGTTCGCTCAGCGAATCCATGGAGGTGAACATGCCGTCGCGGATCGGGGTGTAGACGACGTCGAAGGCCGCGCCGAAGTCGGCGTCCTCCCAGGGCTTTCCGAGGCCCTCCAGGTCGTCCTTGAGTTTCTTGGCGGCCTTGCCGAACTCCGTGCCGATGTTCACGAACGCATGACCCTGTGTGCGCAGCACCTCAGGATCCACGTCGAATGCCTGGTCCGCCATCACGACCCCCGTCATTGCCCTGTCATTCGCGCCCGGCGTGTTTGTCTCTCGACAGGCCCGGCGTGACCACTTTATGTGTTCTTAACGCAGGCATGTCAAGGCGGTCCCGAGCGGGCGGGCGCCTGACAGGCGGCCTGCGCGCCACAGGGACAGCGGCTGCGAAAAGGGTTTCAACAGGGCGCCGCAGAGGGCTCGTTGAAACACGTGCGAGCGTGGAATCCACTCGAATGCGGCTCGAATTCGGGGGGATTGACCGTGCTGCGGTGTTGGCGACGACCGGAATGCGAGACGGGAGGGAATGGTGCGCACGGGGAAAGAGATGGTTAAGTCTTGGTACCTGCCCGGTCAAGAGGCCGCGCGCCCCGGGTGGCGTGCGTGCGTGTGCCGTACGGCTGCCGAGCAGGCCGACACTGCCCTCCACAGCAACGCGGTCCTTCCATGCCCCCGCAGCCCTTCTTCCGCAGGCGCTCGCCGTCCCCGCGCACGCGCTCCTCGACCCGGTTGCCGTCCACGGCGGGCAGGGTCGTAGGCGCCGGTCCGGCCCTCGCCGGACTCTTCTTCGGCGGGATGGCCGCCAAGGACATGGGTTACCCGAACGACCACAAGGGGGACGGTGGCACGCTCACCGTCCAGGACTGCCGTGCACACTTCGACCGCGTCGGCTCGTCCCGCCACCGGCACGCGCGGCCCGTCGTCACCTGCACCGGCACCTTCCGGGACGACCGGGGTGGTGCCACGGTCGCGGACGCGACGGTGGAGACCGGTGCCAAGTTCGACCCGGGCCAGCAGGTGGCGGTCCAGAAGACGGACTACACGTTCGTCATGATCGACGAGGAGTGGATCCGGCAGAGCCCGGACATCGTCTGCGTCTCGGTGTGCGCGCTCGTGGCCGGAGTGTTCTGCCTGCTCACCGGCTTCGGCGTACGGCGCGGCCCGGGGTTCTGGGACGCCTGGCACCGGGCGCCCGGCGGGACGGTGGTCTGCGCCGTACTGGCCGGGGCCGGCGGTCTGGCCGCTCTCTGCGCGGGTGCGGCGCTGCTCGTCGGCGGCATCGTCTGATGCCGCCGACGGCAGCGCGCCGTGCGCCCCTCGCGTCACTCCGCTCGCTCAGCCGGGCCCGGGAGCGCTACACGGCCGGCGGCAGCGGCCGGCACGGCAGCCGGACGATCAGCTGTACGGGCACGTTCCGGACCGATGGGGACATCGACGGTGCCCGCGCGGTCAATCCCTTCGGGGCGTTCCACCCCGACACGGTGTATCCGCCGGGCACCCGGGTCCCCGTACAGAGCGGTGACGGCAGAACGTACGTGGCCGCCGGCCGGGAGCAGCTGTGGGGCCGGGCCGCCGGGGTGTCCGTGTCCCTGCCGATGCTCGCGGCGGGCACTTTCTGCCTGCTCACCGGCTTCGGCGCCCGCCGGGGACGGCCGTTCGGCGACGGCGGGGGCGGACTGCCCGGCGGGGTGGTGCTGCGCCCGCTGCTGCTGTCCGCCACCGGGGTGGGCATCCTTGGTGCAGCCGTCTTCCTCTTTTTGCAGCATTACGGGTGACGCTGCGGACCGCCTGGCCGGCCGGGCGGGTGCGTCCGGGCCGTAGGCTCGGCACATCGCGGAAGCACGTACACCTCGGCACATCGCGGAAGCACGTACACCCCGTACGCGCGGCATGACCGGCATACCGACGCGTGCATCGTTCGTCCTGCACCTTCGCACGCCCCTGGAAAGGATCGCTGACCATGGCAGCACAGTCGGAACACACCAGGTCAGGCGCGTCCCATGCCTCCAGTGCGGGCGATGCGCCGGGTGTGGGGGACGGGGTGAAGCGCGGTCTGGGGCGGCTGATCGGGGTGGGCGTTCTCCTGGCCGCGCTGCTGCTGATCGCGATCGGCGTCTACGTGGGCCCGTACTCGGTGTGGGTGGACGGCAGCCCCGGCAAGATCACCGTGGAGGCGTGCGCCACGGACTACCACTACGCGAACAAGCAGCACTCGGGGAACCGTACGCGGGACATCCAGTGCTACGGCACGTTCCGGTCGGACGACGGCCGGACCAAGGACCTGAACGCCAGCGTCGACTCCTGGCACCGGTTCAAGGAGGGCGACCTGATCGAGGTGCGCCAGGTCGGCCGCTCCAGCTACGTCCAGCACAGCTGGAACCGCCTGGCCAACGGCGTGCTGTGCCTCTGCGGCGGACTGGTCGTCCTCGTCCTGGGCGTGCTCTGCACGGTGACCGGCTACCGCTTCCGGAACGCCCCGACCTTCGACGATGCGTGGCGTTCGGTCGGCCCCGGCGTGCTGCGGACGCTGATGGTCGGGCTGATGGCCGCGGGACTGATCGGCGCGGTGCTGTCCGGCGCGGTGCTCTTCTTCACTTAGCCGGGAGCCGGGAGCCGGGAGCCGGGAGCCGGGAGCCGGGAGCCGGGAGAGTCGGGAGAGCCGGAATCGAGGGCCGGGGAGGCGAACGCAGCCGTACGGGCCCGAACAGCCGTCCCGTACCATTCCCGCTCATGGACGCACCCGCCGATGCCGCCGATGCCGACGAACAGCCCCTGCCCGCCCGCCGCGTCAACCTGACGCCGCGTCAGGCACGGCAGGTACGGATCGTTCTGGCCTCCGTGCTGATGGCCGCGATGGCGGCCGTACTCGTGATCCGCCTCGCGAGCCGTACGTCGGTCCTGGTCGTAGGGGTGTACGGGGCCGCGCTGATCCTGTGCGGGGTCGTGATCGAGCTGAGCCGCAACGGACGTACGCGGCTGGGCACCTGGCTGCTCGGCCTGGGCCTGGCGGCGGCCCTCGCCGCCGACTGGCTGCTGCTCCCCTGAGGGGCCCTGCCGCGCCCCGCACGCCCCCGAACACCTTCACACGCCCCCCAACACCCCCACGCGCCCGGTAGAAATCAGCCCGTCAGAACAGCCCGTCAGAACAGCCCGTGCCACATCTGCTCGACGACCAGGGACCACCAGTTCTTGTCGCTGTCCAGGGCCCACGCGTCGATCGCGACCAGCTGTTCCTGGAAGGCGGCGACCGCCGCACCCGCCGCCCGCGGGTCCATGCCCCGCATCCGCTGCCGAGTAAGCGTCAGCAGGGCCAGGGACCGCAGGAACGCCGCGAGGGAGGCGTTGACGAACCGGCCGCCGCCCGAGGACGGCTGGACCGCCCACACCGCGCCGATCAGCGCCCGGCTCTCCTCCGGCGCCGTGCACTGGACGGTGACCAGGTAGGCGCCGTCCGTCCCGATGCGGACATGGCCCGCCAGGTTGCCGAGCGTCGCTTCGGAGGCCTCCGTGCCGATCGCGCGCAGATGCGTGGCCGCGTCCGTGAACAGGCCGCCGGCCGGCGCCCGGCCCGCCTGGTCGGCGGTGAAGAAGTACGGGACCTCCGCGGGCAGACCGGCCCAGGTCAGCGTCTTCTTGGCGGCCTCGGGCAGCTGGGTGCCCGCGATGTCGTCCGCGTCCGGGCGGAACACTCCTTGCGGACCGAACGCCTCGGCGAGCTGCTTGCCGAGTGCCACGTCCCGTACCGGCTCGGCCGGCGACACGCTGTCGGGCGACGGGACCGGCAGCCGGTGGGGGCGCGGCGGCGGCTGCTGTCCCGAGAGCTGGTGCATCATCTCGACGTGCCGCAGCAGACCGGCGACGCCCGCGGCGCGCTCCTCCGGCGTCGCGCCGTACCCCTCGGTGCAGGAGAAGCGGGCGTTGGGGAAGGCGCGGAAGACGAAGTCGCCGGTGTAGCCGCCCGGGAACAGCGCGGGGCGGAGGTCGGTGTGGACCGCGCGTACGTCCTCGCCACGGACGCCGATGCGCCGCAGCTCGTCGAAGAGCTGGTACTCGGCGGGCGGCAGACCGGGGCGTGACACGCGCACCAGGTTCGTCTCCGCGCCGCTGGACGGGTCGTCGTACGTGGCGACGGCGGTGTTGCCGGGTCCGGTGACCGGCGGCCCGGCGGACGCCGCCGCGGGCGTACCGCTGTCCGCATCGCTGCCCGTACCGCTGCCCGCATCGACGTGCGCACCGTCGCCCGTACCGCTGTCCGCGCCGTGCTTCCGCCGGTACATCCGGACGACCTCCTCGACCGGCACGGAAGGCCAGACCGTCAGCTCGCCGTCGGCCCGGTCGACGACGCCACAGGCGTTGCCCACCTCCGCCGGCGGTCGCCGGCGGCCGGTCGCCGGATCGACCTCGGGCGGCGGCGGAACCGCCCACACCACCCAGCCGAGGTCGAATTCCTCCATACCGACCTGGCGCGGCGGGCCCTGGTGCCCCTCGGGGTTGAGCCAGCGGTCGGCGGTGGCCTGGGCCTGCGCCTGGGTGATCACGTGCGGTCTCCTTCGCGGCCGTGCGGACCGGCGGGGGTGTCGGCAGGGGGAGCAGGGGCGGGTACGGGGGCGGAGCGGGGCGCCGAGGCGGGTACGGGGGCGGGCCGGGGCGCGGGCAGCGGTATCTGCAACGCCTTGACGCCGCGCTCCGTGGCGACGACCAGGACGCCCTCGGGCGAGAGGTCGGCGCCCGTGAAGGGGACGTCGCTGACGAGGGCGGCCACCACCTCCGTACGCTGCCGGTCCCAGACCCGGACGTAGTCCGCGCCCCGGCTGAGCGTGAGCGGCCCCGCTGCCCGTACATCCTCCGAGGGGCGCAGGACCTGCGCCGGATCGGCGTCCACGAGTCCAGGGCTCAGCAGCCGATGGACGAGCACGGCGTGCCCGCCCGCTTCCCCGGGGCCCGATGCGGCCCCGGGGCCGGCGGCCCCGGACGCCGCACCGGCTCCGGGTTCGGCCCCGGATCCGGTCCCGGTCGTGGCCCCGGCGAGGGCAGTACGCGAGCCAGGGGGGCCTTCGGGGACGACGATCGCGGCGACCGGCAGCGGGGCGAGCGACGGGTCCGTGCCGGTCGTTGACGGGTCCGTGCCGGTCGGTGCCGTACCGGCCGCGCCCTCGGCGGCGGGAGACCGCGGCAGGCTGCCGACCGTCACGCCCGTGACCCCGGGCAGCGGCACGCTCCACAGCGTGCGCCACGGCAGGCCGAGGCCAAGTGCGTGCACCGCGTCCGCGTACGGGCCGAGGCCGTCCTCGACGAAGGCCGTCTCCAGGAGCGCCGCACGCATGACGACGGACGCCTGGGAGCGGGTGAGCAGCGGCGCCGTCCGCAGGTACGTACGGGCGGGAGCGCCCAGGGTCTCGTACGGCACGGCCTCGATCGCCGTACGCAGCGCGACCGGGTCGGCGTGTGCGAACAGGCCCGGGTCGGTGAGCAGTTGCGGGAGTAGACCGGCGGCCAGTGTGTGCGCTGCGAGATGGTCGCGGACATACGGGTCGGCGCGGGACCAGTCCTGCTCCGGCACCGCCTCCAGGAGCGCCATGGCGATACGTGTCTGCGCGTCGCGAGGGTCGGCCAGCCCCGCGCGCACCGCGTCCGCGACGCCGGGATGCACGAGACGCAGCAGCTTACGGCCACCATCGTCGGCATCCCCGGCCGCTTCGACGAACGGCCCCGCCAGCAGCATCCCGTCCGCGATCTCCCGGGTCAGGTCGCGCCCGGCGACGGCGGACGCCAGCGGCCCCCACAGCCCGAGCGGCAGCCCGTCCCCTTCGGCGAGCGCCAGCGGCGCCAGCATCAGCCGCAGCGTCCGCGGGTCGGCGCCCAGCCGCCGCGCGTGCAGGTCCAGCGCCTCACCCACGCTGCCCGGCAGGTGCGACCCGTCGGTCGGGTCGAAGCCCTCCGGCCGCATCAGGACACACCGCACGGCGAGCTGCGCGGTCAGCCGGCTGCCGTCGGCGCGCTCCGCGACGGCCTCGGCGAGCGCCCGGCGCGCCCCGGGGTCTTCGGTGTACGGCAGGGCCGGGGCGCCGGCCTCCGGGGAGAGCGCCGCCTCCACCTGGTGGACCAGCCCCTCGGGATCGGCCCAGCGCGGCTCGTCGAGGTCGATGATCTGCCCATGGCCGGACGGCAGCGCCGCGATCACCTCGGCGGCCAGCGCCCGCGGCACGTCGGCGAGCAGCTGGACCGTGCCGGTCTCCGCGAGCGGCTTCAGCACGTCCCGTACGAGACGCGCGGGCTCGTCGGCGGCCCGCACCGGTCCCGCCCGGTCGACGTCCGGCACGACGACCGTCACCGGGCCGGCAGCCGCGGCGAGCCCGGGGACGATGTCCGCGCTGCGGGTGGCGGCCAGGCCGAAGTGGTCGGCGAGGGTCCACAGGAGCTGTCCGGCGGTACGGCCCTCGGGAGCGGGCACGGCGGGGGCGGGCAGGTCGGGCGGTACGATCGTCGGGTCGAGGTCGTCCAGCGGCAGGCGCTTGCGGTGCTCCGGGTCGCACAGCATGAGGAAGCCGGCCACCAGGTGCGAACGCCCGCTGCCGGGGCTCCCGGTGAGTACGACGACCCGGGGCGCGCCGGGCCACTGCATCCGCCATGCGGCGAGCGCGCGCAGGACGGCGGTGCGGCCGCCGATGTACGGATGCGGCGTATAACCCCCCGTACCGCTGCGCTCCTCGCCCGAGGCGTGCATGAATTCCTCGTCCCCCATGGACCCTTCGCCCTCCACCGTCGCGGACCGCCGCGTGTGCGTGCCGGCCGGACCGCGTTGCTGACCGTGCTGTTTCCGATGCCCGCGCGCCGTGAGCGCCGCCCGCCCGCACTCCCGCGCTGCCCGTACTCCGTTCCTCGCCTGCCGCCCTTCGCCCTCCGTTCCCCGCCCCGCGCCTTCCGTTCCCCGCCCCGCGCCTTCCGCTCTCCGCCTTCTGCCTGCCGGCTTCCCGGCTTCCTCGACTTCTGGCTGATCCTACGATCCGGCACTGACACCGGTACCGCTGCCCGAAGAAGCCCAGGTCAGCAAGGTCAGCCCGCGGGCGGCGGCCCGAAGCCGCCCTGTGGCGGCGGATATCCGCCGGGCGCCGGGAAGCCGCCCGGCGCCTGATACCCAGGAGGCGCCTGATACCCCGGGGCGCCGGGAACCGGCCCGTACGCAGGTGCCCCCACAGGCCCGGGCGTGTAGAACCCCGGCACCCCGGGCCCAGGAACCGCGAAGCCCGGCACCCCCGGCCCGGGCACCCCCGGAAACCCCGGTACCGGCATCCCCGGCTGAACCGGCACCCCGGGCCGCCCCATCAGCACCAGCATCAGTACCGAACCGACCAGCTCCACCAGCATCTGCACCCGCCCCAGCAGCGCGCCGCCCGGTGCGACGTCGCCCAGCTCGAAGAGCGTTCCGGTACGGAGCGAGCCGACCAGGGCCAGGAAGGCGACCGGCAGCAGGACCAGTGCCGTCCCGAGGGCGAAGCCGCGGGCGGAGACCCGGCGGGTGGCGGCCAGGATCGCGCCGACCGCGCACAGCGGCAGGAAAGTGAGCGAGGCCCAGCCGGATGCCATGCCGAGCATGGCCCGCAGCACGCCGCGGCCGGTGAACAGGATCTCCAGCGACGCCCCGGGCCCGCTGTCGAGGGACTGCCCCAGCGCGTAGCAGATCCAGCTCACCCACAGGAGCGTGAGCGCGCCCAGCACGATCGCGGACACGGCGCCCGCGGGGCCGCCGGGGCGTACCGGAGGCAGGCCGGGCGCCGAGCCGGGGCGCGGCCAGGCCCGGATGTCGGCGGGCAGGACGACGGCGGCGACGAGGGCCAGTGGCACCAGCGCGCCCGCGGAGAGGAAGACCGCCGTGAGGGTGGAGTCGTCGATGTCGCCCGCGCCGAGGAACCAGCGGTTGGCCGAGGTGTGGCTGCCGGTGCTGACGACGGCCTGCACCCGCAGGGAGAGCGTCAGCACCGTCGCCACCGCGAGCAGGCCGCCGGCCGGCCGCCGCCCGGCGAACGCGGTGCCCACGGCGGCGCCTTGCAGCAGGGCCAGGCCCAGCTCGTACGGAGTCGTGACGGGAAAGGCGGCCATCGGGGCGCCGCCGAATACGGCGGAAGCGCCTCCCGTCCACACATCCCACACCGTGCCGGGCCCGAGCGTCACAAGATCATGGCCGAGCCAGTACAGGGTGTGCAGGAGGAAAAGCAGGCACAAGGCGCCTGCCGTGATCCGCGCGCCCTTACTGAGCACCCGAATATGTGGCATTTTGCTCCGCTCTCTCCCGCGTGCGCTTCTCCGGCACGCGATCGCGCACGATAGTAATGCCGGTCAAGTTCCCATCAAGCGCAGGCAAGTACAGGCAAGTACAGGCAAGTACAGGCGAGCGCAGACAAGCGCAGGCAAGTACAGACAAGAATGGGCATGCGCCGTCAACGGATGATCACGTACCGGTGAATACGATCAAACGCCGGACGGGAGAGCGGGCCAGCGGGACAACAGGGGGCCGAGCCAGGCCCCGATAGGCATGGCACCGAAGACGCCAAAGGCCGATCCCACAGGGCGAACAGCGCCCAGAACCCGGCCGTCAGTACCCCGGCCCGCAGCCTCAGTCCTCAGTCCCGGTGGCTCGATCCGCCCCGGCCGCCCCGCCGCGGCCCCGTGACGATGGACCCCGAAGGCCCGTCCCGCTCGGCGCGCTCCTGGTCCTCCTTCGCCTCCTGCTGCGCCTGCCACTTCGCGAACTGCTCGCGGGACGCCTCCCGCTCGGCCTGCGTCTGGTTCTCCGCGGCCCGCCGCATCTCGTTCATCCGGTCGCCGATGGCACCCATGTACTCCTCGGACTGGATGGCGTCCTTCATGCCGATCCGCCCGGAAAGCACCTCCTGGGCCATCTCCTGGAGCTTTCCGCCCACCTTGGGATTGGTGGCCAGTGTCTGCAAAGCCTTGCGCAGCCGGTGCGCCTGTTCCGGATCCTGGGCGACGTCCATCAGGTCCGCGTCCTGGATCTGCCGCTCATGGCCCGCGCCGTACGTACCGCTCATGTCTTCTGCCCCCGGTGAACTCGGTGGTACAGCAACCGCGTGTGCTGCACCGGCGTCATGAGTCTAATGACGGGTCGGAAGCGCGCTCAAGGAGGCTTGTTGGCATTCCGGGATATTGGTCCCTTTTCCCTCCCCGTACTGCCGTCCCGCCGCTTCGGACGCGCCGGTCGAGCCCTATCCGGGTGTGCTAGACCTGGGGACTTGTCCAGCGGGCCGTCGCCGCTTTCGGGCCGCGTCATTCGCGCCGCGCCAATCAATTCGGGGAGAAAAGATGTCGGACGAGGTCCGGATCAGTACCGAGGAGTTGCACCAGCTCGGTACCAAGTTCGAGATATCCGCGGACGACCTGGGCCGTCAGCTGACCGTTTTCAGACGGCGCAGTGACGCCGCGGCGCTGTGCGACGGGTTCGGCTCACACGAGGCGGCCGGACCGTACCTGGAGCTGTACGAGCAGGCCGAGCGCGCCCTGGAACAGCTGCGGGAGCGGCTGACGGAGGTCGCCGGCGGCCTCCGGGAGACCGCCGTGTCGACGGACACGGCCGAGGAAGAACGCGTCAAGGCGATCCGGGGTGTCCAGTGACCGAGCAGCGCAACCCCCACGCCCTGCATGAGGCGGCGGCCGGCTGGCGGGACATGGGAAAGCACCTGGACGGCCTGGTGCGCGACCTGGACCGGCAGGTGGGCAAGGCCGCTGCCGCCAACTGGCACGGCCCCGCGGGTGAGGCGTTCGCGGCGGAGTGGCACCGGCTCAAGCGGTCCGTCGACGAGACCCTGCCGGCCTTCGAACTCGCCGCCGCCGACCTGGAGAACGCCGCCTCCCAGGACAAGGGGGCGCACGCGGGCGCGGGCTCCGGCGCGCACGACACCGCACCGGACGCCTCCCAGAACGACGGCGCGCAGTCGTCCGACTCCCAGTCGTCCGGTACGCAGACCGCGTACGGCTTCATGGCCCTGGGCCAGCTCGCCACGTCGCTGGGCGGCGCCTTCCGCGGCAAGGGCGGCGGCCGGGGGCAGCGGCCTCCGCTGACCGCGCGGTGGGAGACTTCCGGCGCGCCTCAGGGGCCCGACCCCTTCGGGCCGCCGCAGGCCGGACCGAAGGGCGCAGGGGGCGGCGCGGGCGTGGCCAAGGGCGCACGTACGGGAGAGGCCGCCGGAGACGCCTCCGAGGCGACCCCCAGGACGCCGGACGCCAAGAAGCCGACCGGCGCCCAGGCCCGGCCCGGTACCGAAAGCAAGAGCAACAAGAGCGACAAGAGCAACGAGGACAAAGCCGCCGAGACCGCCGGAACCCCCGAGGGCACCCAGGCCAAGAAGGGCCGTCATCCCAAGGACGCCGAGGCCGGAGACCCCAAGCCCCCGCCCCCCGACGTCCGCCGCCACGGCGCCTTCGGCTGAGCCCGAGCCCAGCCGACCCAGCCGCCCGACCAGCCGATCAGTCGACCGGCCCCCCTCATCCACCCACTCCCCCCCCAGAAAAGCGCCAAGGCGCCACTCCCAAAGGAGAGGCGCCCCACCGCTTTCAGCCGGCCCGTCCGGCGCCACCGCGGCGCCGGACCGCCCGTCAGCCGCTGTGCGCCGGCAGCCACCCGGTCTGCACCAGCTGCGCACCGCGCTTGCGCGTGATGAAGTGCGCACGTCCCGGCGTCAGGCTGGTCGCCTTGATGTTGCCCATCAGCGGACCCTCGCCCGGGTCGCCCGACAGGATCAGCCCTTGGGCGCCGAGTTCCTTCGTCCGCTGCATCACGGGCTCGAAGGAGGACCGTCCGGCCCCCGAGGAGCTGCGCGCCAGGATCAGGCGCAGGCCCAGGTCACGGGCGAACGGCAGGTACTCCAGCAGCGGCTGGAGCGGGTTGCCGCTGCTGGTCGCCACCAGGTCGTAGTCGTCCACGATCACGAACGCGTCCGGCAGGTCGTACCAGCTGCGGTTGCGCAGCTGCTCCGGCGTGACGTCCGGGCCCGGCATCCGGCGGCCCAGCGAACCGGCCAGCCCGGTGATGACCTCCTGCAACTGCGGCCCCGCGGCACAGTACTTGTACATGTGGCTCTCGGGGATCTCGCCGAGCAGCGCGCGCCGGTAGTCGGAGACGACCATGAGGGCCTTGTCCGACGGGTAGCGCTCCGCGATCTGCTTGGCGATCAGACGCAGCAGCGAGGACTTGCCGGACTCGCTCTCGCCATAGATGACCAGCAGCGGGTCGGTCTCGAAGTCGATGAACGCCGGCGACAGCGTGGTCTCGTCGACACCGATCGCGATGCCGTGCTCCGGGTAGTCGCTGCCCTTGGGCAGGTCGCTCGCCGGGAGCAGCGTCGGCAGCATCCGCACCTTCGGGGCGGGCTCGCCCTGCCAGTGCTCCTTGACGGTGGCCACCAGGTGCGCCATGCCGTCGCTGAGGCTCTCCGCCTCCTGGACGCCGTCGATCCGCGGCAGGGCCGCCAGGTAGTCCAGCTTCTCGGGGGACAGGCCCCGGCCCGGGCGGCCCATCGGCACGTTCTCCGCGCGCTTGCGGTCGAACTCCGACTCCATCGGGTCGCCGAGCCGCAGCTCGACACGGTTCAGGAGCTGGTCGCGCAGGGCGGGCCGCACCTCGGTGTAGCGGGAGGCGCCGAGGATCAGGTGGACGCCGAAGCCGAGACCGCGGCTGGCGATGTCCAGTATGACCGGGTCGAGCTGCTCGTAGTCGGTCTTGAACGTGCCCCAGCCGTCGATGACGAGGAAGACATCGCCCCACTTCTGGTCCGGGAACGCGCCGGCGGCGCGCCGCTGGCGGTAGGTCCCCATGGAGTCGATGGAGTTCGAGCGGAAGAACTCCTCGCGCTCGTTGAGGATGCCGACGACCTCGGCGACCGTACGGCGGACCTTCTCCGCGTCCAGCCGGGAGGCGACGCCGCCGACGTGCGGCAGCTGCTCCAGGGCCAGCATGCCGCCGCCACCGAAGTCGAGGCAGTAGAACTGCACCTCGGACGGGGTGTGGGTGAGCGCGAAGCCCGCCATGGCGGAGCGGATCAGCGTCGACTTGCCGGACTGCGGACCACCGACGACCAGGCCGTGACCGGCGCCCGCGGAGAAGTCCAGGTACATCACGTCGCGCCGCTGCTCGAACGGCTTGTCCACGAGCGCGACCGGCACGACCAGCTTGCCGAGCGCCGTGTACTCCGGGGCGTGCACGCCCCGCTCGGGCGTGACCGCGAGCGCCGGAAGCAGCTGGTTGACCGTGGGCGACTCGTCCAGCGGCGGCAGCCACACCTGGTGCGCCGGCGGGCCCTGGCCCTGCATCCGCTGGACGATCACGTCCAGGACGGTGTCGGCCAGCGCGTCGTCCTGCTGCTGGGTGAGCGCCGGCTCCTCGGCGATGATCTCCTCGACGATCGGCGCCAGCACCGGCGACGCCGTGAACGGCACCGGCATCCGGTTCGTACGGCTGCCACCGCCGCCACCGCCGGCGCCGGGACCGCGGTACGGGCCCGACACGTACGCGGCCTTGAACTGCACCATCGTCTCGGTGTCGTACTTCAGGATGCCGGAACCCGGCACGTTGGGCAGGTGGTACGCGTCCGGCACACCGATCGCCGTACGGGACTCGGCGGCGGAGAACGTCCGCAGACCCAGCCGGTAGGACAGGAAGGTGTCCAGACCGCGCAGCTTGCCCTCTTCGAGGCGCTGCGAGGCGAGCAGCATGTGCACACCCATCGAACGGCCGATCCGGCCGATCTGGATGAACATGTCGATGAAGTCCGGCTTGGCGGTCAGCAGCTCGGAGAACTCGTCGAGCACCATCACCAGCGAGGGCAGCGGGTCCAGCGGGGCACCGGCCGCGCGGGCCTTCTCGTAGTCGGTGATGTTGGCGTAGTTGCCCGCCGAACGCAGCAGCTCCTGACGGCGCTGCAGCTCACCGGTGATCGAGTCGCGCATGCGGTCGATCAGGCTGACGTCGTCGGCCAGGTTGGTGATGACCGCGGCGACGTGCGGCATGTCGGACATGCCGGTGAAGGTGGCGCCGCCCTTGAAGTCCGCGAGGATGAAGTTCAGCGTCTCCGAGGAGTGGGTGACCGCGAGGGCGAGCACCAGGGTGCGCAGCACCTCGGACTTGCCGGAACCGGTCGCGCCGACGCACAGGCCGTGCGGGCCCATGCCCTCCTGGGAGGCCTCCTTGATGTCGAGCATGACGGGCTGGCCGTCCTTGTCGACACCGATCGGCACGCGCAGCCGCTCGTGCAGCGTGCGCGGGCGCCAGGTGCGCGAGACGTCCACCGAACCGGCGTCGCCGATGTTCATCAGGTCCGTGAAGTCCAGGTTGGACAGCAGCGGCTCCTCGCCGTCGGCGCCCGAACCGGCCCGCAGCGGTGCCAGCAGACGGGCCAGCGACTCCGCCTCGGAGACCGACAGGGTGTCCACGGTGCCGTTGTAGACCGCGCCGCCCGCCGACTCCAGCACCAGCTTGCCCGGCCACACCTGCACGGCCAGTCCGCCCCGGATCTCGTCCAGGTCGCCCGGTACGACCTCCAGGATCGTCACGCCCTGGAGGCCCTCGGCCCCGGCGATCACCGAGTCCATCGGCACCTCGCCGGCGTCCAGCACGACCACCACGTGCGGGGTGTCGGTGACCGGCGTGCCCTGCGGGTTGAAGCGGCCGCGGCCCTCCAGCTCCTCGGCGAGCAGCTCCTCGATCTCGCCCAGGTCACCGACGACCAGCCGGCGGGTGCCGGCGCCGTCGGTGGTCTTGTCCTGGACGTGCGGCAGCCACTTGGTCCACTCCCACTCGGCCTGCGCGCCCGGCGCCGCCACCACGGCGACGACCAGGTCCTCCGGCGAGTGCAGGGTGCACAGCTGCGCGAGGATGGCGCGCGCCGACCCGTACACGGTGTCGGGGTCGCCCGAGACCGTCAGGTGGTAGAAGGCGCGCAGCGAGACCGCGAGCGGCAGCTGGTCCAGGTGCCCGTGCTTGTCGAGGAACTCCTTCATCGCGTGCGCGGTGAGCGGTTCCAGTTCGTCGACCGGCGCGGTCTCCGGCGCCTTCAGGGGAGTGGCCAGCTGCTGCGGGCCGAGTCCCATCCGTACTTGCGCGAAGTCGGGGTCGGACGGGCGGCGTTCCCACACCCGTTTGCCTTCGGCGACGACCGCCCACAATTGCCCCGGATCGGGGTGGAGGAAAAGCTGCGCGTCACGCTGTTTACGCGCGGTGCGCCGTACTTCCTTTCGCTTCTGTGCCAGGTATTTGAGGTAATCCTGGCGCTCCTGGAGCATTTGCCCGGAAGGCCCTTGGCGAGCCTTGACGATCTGGACAATAGCCATCGCGAGGGTGGAAACCACCATCACGCCGCCCATGATCTTCATGAACGGCTGGGTGCCCATGAACAGGAAACCCGCCGAACCCGCCATGCCCATCATCGGCATGAGGTTCATCAGCATGTTGTCCTCGCCTTCGCGAGGCAGCTCCGGCGGAGCTTCGAGCGTCAACTCCTCACCGGTGATATCAGGTGGAAGCGCGCGGGGCGGGCGCTTGACGATGACAACGCTCACCGAGGCATCAGTCCTTCATGCATCTCGCAGTCTCGGACCGCCCCCGTTGGTTCGACGGTCCCCCGGACCAAGTCCATGGCCCGACGCAGGCGTTGATCCTACTGTTAACGGTCAAGTGCCGGGGCGGGTGGGGCGGCGCCCTAATTGGGGGGTACGCTGACGCCTCGCGAGCGCGCCCAAGGCCCCGTAACGACGTCCCTATATATAAGGCACGGTGGCGGCGCCCCTATATATAAGGCACGCACGCGACAAACTGCCCAACGGATAGGGGGAACCGCCAGGTGAGCACGACTACAGGCACCGGCTTCTGCCGGGTCACAGTCGCCGCGCCGGACGCACGGATCGACGTGGCACTGCCGGAGGATGTCGCACTCGTCGATATTTATCCGGAGATCCTGCGACTCTCCGGCCAGTCCCAGGCGGAGGGCGCCCCCACCGGATACCACCTGGTGCGCCGGGACGGCACCGTCCTGGACGCCGGCCAGTCCCTCGCCCAGCAGCGCATCCTCGACGGCGACCTGCTCCTGCTGCGCCCGTTCGCCGAGTCGCTGCCGCTGCCGGTCTTCGACGACGTCTCGGACGCCGTCGCCTCCGCGGTCAAGCGCAACCGCAACCGGTGGAGCGACGACCTGATGAACATCGTCGGCCTCACCGCCGGCGTGCTCCTGCTCGTCATGATGGCGTTCGCCCTGTGGTTCTCGAACCCGGTCGACCGCGACATGCACCGCCTGCCCGGCATCATCGCCGGCGTCACCGGCATCGTCCTGGTCGCCCTGTCCGGCGTGCGGGCCCGGGTCTACGACGACCACGCCTCGTCCATCGCCCTGGGCCTGGCGTCGCTGCCGCACCTGCTGATCGCCGGTTCCGGGATCATGCCGGTGGCCGACGGCGAGGGCCCCGGCCGGCTGCAGTTCCTGGTCGGCTGCGTGACCGTACTGATCGCGTCCGTACTGCTGGTGGTCCTGCTGCCGCGCGGCGACGCGCCCTTCGTGGCCGCCGCTTTCCTGGCCACCATCGGCACTCTCGCGGTCTTCGCCGCCATCCTCACCGAGGCCGAGCCGCGCGAGACCGCCGCGGTCACCGCCGTCGTCGCCATCGCGGTGGTCGCCTGGCTGCCCGGCCTGTCCTCGCGCTTCGCCCGGCTGCCCATCGGCTACAAGTCGCCCGACCAGATCGCCGCCGGTCCGCACAACGACGGCGAGCCGGGCGCGGCGACCGAGTCCGTCGACTTCGTCAAGATCGGCAACCAGGCCAAGCGCGGCCACGAACTCCTGCTCGGCCTGGTCGCCGGCTGCTCCGCGCTGGTCGTCGGCGCCGCCGGTGTCGTCCTCGGCTTCTCCGACAACAGCTGGGCGCAGCTGCTGGCGCTGGCCGCCGGCATCACGATCACGCTGCGGGCCCGGCTCTTCGACTACACCGCGCAGGTCGCCTGCCTGACGATCGCCGGCATCTTGACGGTCGTCCTGCTCATCCTGGGCATCGCGCTGCACCCGCCGGTCGACGTCATCGCCGACCTGGTGCGCTTCGGCGACTCCGGCCCGCTCAACATCCGTACGGTCTGGTTCGCCGGCAGCATCGCGGCCGGCGCCGCCATCCTGGTCGGTGTGGGCCTGATCGTCCCGCGCAAGGGCGTCACCCCCTTCTGGGGCCGCGTCTTCGACATCTTCGACGGCGTCGTCCTGCTGTCGCTGGTGCCGCTGTGCCTGGCGGTGCTGGACGTGTACGGCACCGTGCGCGGTCTGACCGGCTCCTCGTAGGGGGCCACGAAAAGCTCCTCGTACGGGTGACCCGCCCGCGACAGGGGGTCACCCGTCCGCACGGCCCCCGACCACCCGGTCGGGGGCTGTTTTCAGCTGGTACTCTGGGTGACGGCCTCTGCTGAGTCATCCAAGACCCCCTGTGAAGCAAATCCAGGGGCGCTCACGGGCCCGATGGATTCCTAGAGGAGTACGCGTGTCGCTCGACGCCGCCACGAAGAAGCAGATCATGGCCGAGTTCGCCACCAAGGAGGGCGACACCGGCTCCCCCGAGGTCCAGGTCGCGATGCTGTCCCGCCGTATCTCGGACCTGACCGAGCACCTCAAGACCCACAAGCACGACCACCACTCCCGCCGTGGTCTGCTGCTGCTCGTCGGCCAGCGCCGTCGCCTGCTGCAGTACCTGGCGAAGAAGGACATCACGCGCTTCCGTGCGCTGGTCGAGCGCCTGGGCATCCGCCGCGGCGCGGCGGGCGCCAAGTAGGACGACGTGAAGGGAGCGGTTCCCACGCCCGGGGGCCGCTCCCTTTGCCGTACGCACCGGACGTCCGGTCCCCTGCCTGGTGGACCGGAGCTTTGTAGTCTGGTCCCATAACGCCATAGCGAAGAGGTGGAGCGCCTTTCAGCCGCCGGTCCTCGGTAGTGGCCCCCGGACGGCGCGCGGAACGATCCGCGCGACCCCGTGTCCGGGTGCTTCGATCGAAGACCGGCCCGCAACTCCGGCGCTCCACCGACGAAGGTCCACCGCCACACGGGCGGTGGACGCAGACGAGGAGATATCCCTGGTGGAGAACGAGACCCACTACGCCGAGGCCGTCATCGACAACGGCTCCTTCGGCACCCGCACCATCCGCTTCGAGACGGGCCGCCTGGCCAAGCAGGCCGCCGGCTCCGCCGTCGCGTACCTGGACGACGACACCATGGTGCTGTCGGCCACCAGCGCGTCCAAGACGCCCAAGGACCAGCTCGACTTCTTCCCCCTGACGGTGGACGTCGAAGAGCGCATGTACGCCGCCGGCAAGATCCCCGGCTCCTTCTTCCGCCGTGAGGGCCGGCCCTCCGAGGACGCGATCCTCACCTGCCGCCTGATCGACCGGCCGCTGCGCCCCTCCTTCAAGAAGGGCCTGCGCAACGAGATCCAGATCGTCGAGACGATCATGGCCCTCAACCCCGACCACCTCTACGACGTGGTCGCGATCAACGCCGCCTCCTGCTCCACGCAGCTGGCCGGCCTGCCCTTCTCCGGCCCGATCGGCGGCACCCGTGTCGCCCTGATCGACGGCCAGTGGGTCGCCTTCCCGACCCACACCGAGCTGGAGAACGCGGTCTTCGACATGGTCGTGGCCGGCCGCGTCCTCCCGGACGGCGACGTCGCGATCATGATGGTCGAGGCCGAGGCCACCGAGAAGACCATCCAGCTGGTCAAGGACGGCGCCGAGGCCCCCACCGAGGAGGTCGTCGCCGCCGGTCTGGAGGCCGCCAAGCCCTTCATCAAGGTGCTGTGCAAGGCCCAGTCGGACCTGGCCGCCAAGGCCGCGAAGCCGGTCGGCGACTTCCCGGTCTTCCTCGACTTCCAGGACGACGTCCTGGAGGCGCTGACCGCCGCCGTCAAGGGCGAGCTGGCGCAGGCGCTGACCATCGCGGGCAAGCAGGACCGCGAGGCCGAGCTGGACCGCGTCAAGGCCGTGGCCGCCGAGAAGCTGCTGCCGCAGTTCGAGGGCCGCGAGAAGGAGATCTCCGCCGCCTACCGCGCGCTGACCAAGTCCCTCGTGCGCGAGCGCGTGATCAAGGACAAGGTCCGCATCGACGGCCGTGGCGTCACGGACATCCGTACGCTCGCCGCCGAGGTCGAGGCGATCCCGCGGGTGCACGGCTCGGCGCTGTTCGAGCGTGGCGAGACCCAGATCCTGGGCGTCACCACCCTGAACATGCTCCGCATGGAGCAGCAGCTGGACACCCTCTCCCCGGTGACCCGCAAGCGCTACATGCACAACTACAACTTCCCGCCGTACTCGGTCGGCGAGACCGGCCGCGTGGGCTCGCCCAAGCGCCGCGAGATCGGCCACGGCGCGCTCGCCGAGCGCGCCATCGTGCCGGTGCTGCCGACGCGCGAGGAGTTCCCCTACGCGATCCGCCAGGTCTCCGAGGCGCTGGGCTCCAACGGCTCGACCTCGATGGGCTCGGTCTGCGCCTCGACGATGTCGCTGCTGAACGCCGGTGTGCCGCTCAAGGCCCCGGTCGCCGGCATCGCCATGGGCCTGATCTCCCAGGAGATCGACGGCAAGACGCACTACGTCGCCCTCACCGACATCCTCGGTGCGGAGGACGCGTTCGGCGACATGGACTTCAAGGTCGCCGGTACGAAGCAGTTCGTCACCGCCCTGCAGCTGGACACCAAGCTGGACGGCATCCCGGCGTCCGTGCTGGCCGCGGCCCTCAAGCAGGCCCGCGATGCCCGTCTGCACATCCTGGACGTGATGAACGAGGCGATCGACGTTCCGGACGAGATGTCCCCGAACGCGCCGCGCATCATCACCGTCAAGATCCCGGTGGACAAGATCGGTGAGGTCATCGGCCCCAAGGGCAAGATGATCAACCAGATCCAGGAGGACACCGGCGCCGACATCACGATCGAGGACGACGGCACCATCTACATCGGTGCCGCCGACGGCCCGGCCGCCGAGGCCGCCCGCGCCACGATCAACGGCATCGCCAACCCGACCATGCCGGAGGTCGGCGAGCGCTACCTGGGCACGGTCGTCAAGACCACCACCTTCGGTGCGTTCGTCTCCCTGCTCCCGGGCAAGGACGGTCTGCTGCACATCTCGCAGATCCGCAAGCTGGCCGGCGGCAAGCGCGTCGAGAACGTCGAGGACGTGCTCGCCGTGGGCGCCAAGGTCCAGGTGGAGATCGCCGAGATCGACCAGCGCGGCAAGCTGTCGCTGGCCCCGGTCATCGAGGGCGAAGACGACGAGGCGAAGGACGACGCCGCCAAGTGACGTCCCGTAGCTCACGGACGACGGCCCGCACCTCTTCGGAGGGGCGGGCCGTCGCCCGTACCCAAACGCTTCTCAAGGGCACCAACGGCGCCGGCACGGTCCGCAAGACGGTCCTGCCCGGCGGCCTGCGCGTGGTCACCGAGACCCTGCCCTCCGTCCGGTCCGTCACCTTCGGGATCTGGGCCAACGTCGGCTCCCGTGACGAGACCCCGTCGCTGAACGGCGCCACCCACTACCTGGAGCACCTGCTCTTCAAGGGCACCAGGAAGCGCAGCGCGCTCGACATCTCCGCCGCGATCGACGAGGTCGGCGGCGAGATGAACGCCTTCACGGCGAAGGAGTACACCTGCTACTACGCGCGGGTGCTGGACACCGACCTGCCGCTCGCCATCGACGTGGTCTGCGACATGCTGACCGGCTCGCTCATCGAGCCCGCCGACGTCGACGCCGAGCGCGGCGTGATCCTCGAAGAGATCGCGATGACCGAGGACGACCCGGGCGACTGCGTGCACGACCTGTTCGCGCACACCATGCTCGGCGACACCCCCCTCGGACGCCCGGTCCTGGGCTCCGTCGACACGGTCAACGCCCTCACTCCCGAGCGCATCCGCCGCTTCTACAAGAAGCACTACGACCCGACCCGCCTGGTCGTCGCCGCCGCCGGCAACGTCGACCACGCCAAGGTCGTACGGATGGTCCGCGCCGCCTTCGAGAAGGCCGGAGCCCTCGACCGTACGGACGCCGTGCCGATGACCCCGCGCGACGGCTCCCGCACCATCCGTACGGCGGGCCAGGTGGAACTGCTCAACCGCAGGTCCGAGCAGGCCCACGTGATCCTCGGCGTCCCGGGCCTGGCCCGGACCGACGACCGCCGCTGGGCCATGGGCGTACTGAACACGGCCCTCGGCGGCGGCATGAGTTCCCGTCTCTTCCAGGAGGTACGGGAGAAGCGCGGCCTGGCCTACAGCGTGTACTCGTACACCTCCGGCTACGCCGACTGCGGTCTGTTCGGCGTGTACGCGGGCTGCCGCCCCAACCAGGTCGACGACGTCCTGAAGATCTGCCGCGACCAGCTCGACCAGGTCGCCGACGAGGGCCTGACGGACGACGAGATCCGCCGTGCGATCGGGCAGCTGCGCGGTTCGACCGTGCTCGGCCTGGAGGACACCGGCGCGCTGATGAACCGCATCGGCAAGAGCGAGCTGTGCTGGGGCGCCCAGATGTCGGTCGACGACATGCTGGCCCGGATAGCGGCGGTCACCCCGGACGAGGTACGGGAACTGGCCCGCGATGTACTGGGACAGCGCCCGTCGCTGTCCGTCATCGGCCCGCTGAAGGACCGGCAGGTGGACCGGCTGCACGACGCGGTCGCCTGACCTTTCACATCAGGCGTACCAGAGGTACCAGGCGTACCAGGGGTACTGGGAAAGAGAGAGCGGGAAACGATGAGCAAGCTGCGCGTGGCGGTCATCGGCGCCAAGGGCCGCATCGGCTCCGAGGCCGTACGGGCCGTCGAGGCCGCCGAGGACATGGAACTGGTCGCGGCCCTGGGCCGGGGCGACGAGCTGGAGACGCTGACCGAGGCCGGAGCCCAGGTCGCGGTCGAGCTGACGCACCCCGACGCCGTCATGGCGAACCTGGAGTTCTGCGTCCGCAACGGCATCCACGGCGTCGTCGGCACCACCGGCTGGACCGACGAGCGCCTCGCGCAGCTGCGCACCTGGCTGGAGGCGTCGCCCCGTACGGGCGTGCTCATCGCCCCGAACTTCTCCATCGGCGCGGTGCTGACCATGCGGTTCGCGCAGCAGGCGGCCCGGTTCTTCGAGTCGGCCGAGGTCATCGAGCTGCACCACCCGAACAAGGCGGACGCCCCCTCGGGCACCGCGGCCCGCACGGCCAAGCTGATCGCCGAGGCCCGCGCCGCCGCTGACTGCCCGCCGCAGCCGGACGCCACCAGCAGCGCGCTGGACGGCGCCCGCGGCGCGGACGTGGACGGCATCCCCGTCCACTCCGTACGGCTGCGCGGCCTCCTGGCCCACCAGGAAGTGCTGCTCGGCGGGGTGGGGGAGACCCTCACCATCCGCCACGACTCGCTCCACCACAGCAGCTTCATGCCGGGCATCCTGCTCGGCGCGCGCCGCGTGGTGGCCACTCCCGGCCTGACCATGGGCCTGGAGAACTTCCTCGACCTGGACTGACGGGCAGAACCGACCGTGCGTGCAAAGATCACTTACTGCGTCCTCGCGGCGATCCTGGTCGTCTACTTCGTCCTCGTCGGCAGCCGCGGCCTCCTGCTCATCGAGCAGGGCACCGTGCTGACCGTCGCGTTCGGCGTCGCCGTCCTGATCCTGCCGTTCATCGGACTGTGGTTCCTCTGGCACACCACCCAGTTCGCCCGCAAGGCCGGCCGCCTCGCGCGCGAGCTGGAGGCCGAGGGCGGGCTGCCGGTCGACGAGCTGAAGCGCACCCCGGGCGGCCGTATCGACCGGGACTCCGCCGACGAGGTCTTCGACCGGCGGCGTGCCGAGACCGAACAGGCGCCGGACGACTGGCGGGCCTGGTTCCGGCTGGCGGTCGCCTACCACGACGCCCGGGACACCCCGCGGGCCCGTAAGGCGATGCAGAGGGCCATCGCCCTGCACGAGGGCAAGCCCGTACGGGTTTGAACGACGCGGGGGCCCGTACGGGCCTCAACGACGCGGTGCCCGTACGGCCTGAGCCGTACGGGCACCGTTGCCCACCGGGGCCGGTTCCGACCAGGAGCCGGCCCCGGCCCGCTGCTACCGGCGGTACTTCCCGGCATGGCTACCGGCAGTACTCCGCCGCCCACGCCTCCAGCACGTCCGCGGCCAGCTCGAACGCCTCGGGGCGCGCCAGGAAGTCCCCGTTGTGGTCCGTGACGAGCGTTCGCAGCGTGGCGCCGCCCTGCCGCTCGACGACCAGCGCCTGGCCCTGGACCGTCCGCGGCAGACCCAGCCAGCGCACCGGCCGCTGGGTGGTGCGGACGGCCGCGACCTCGCTCCAGCGCAGCGTCGTCGTCCGCAGCAGCTCCACCTGTCGCAGGCCGTGGGCGCTCACCCACACCCCCACCCGCAAAAAACGCAGCGCGAGGGCGATGATCAGCACCGCGACACCGGCGCAGACGGCGGCGGCGGGCAGCGTCCCCGTGGCCACGATGATCACGGCGGACAGCAGGACGAACGAGGCCAGCAGCAGAAGGACGGCGGCCGCCCCCACACGCCCGGGGCCCGGGCGGTAGGGACGGCGCCAGCGGTCCGGCCCTGCATGGGGCAGCGGTGCTTCGACCGCCTGACCGGCCTGGTCGTCGAGATCACGGTCGGCCGTCAGGAAGGTCAGGGGCACGGCGGATCCTCACTCCAGGCACGCAGATGAAGGCTGTGACCGGTGAGGTTATCGAGACTTACGTGCCGGAACCACTCCGTGCCGGGCGGCACGCGCGACGACTGCGCGCGGACCGCCCGGCCGGATCAGCGGCCGTGCGCCGCCTCGGACTGGTGCGTGCCGACACCGCCGGTCTCCTGCTGGAGCGCGGGAACGCCGAGCAGCAGGGCGCCGGCGAGACCGCCGACGACCGTCAGGCCGATCAGGGACCGGCCCGCGAGCTGGGCACGACTGACGCGTTCTCGGGGCGGGGGCGCGACATTGCTGCGGAACCGGTCGGCCTCGGCGACGAAGGCGAACGGCACTGGCTCTCGCCGGCGGAACATGAGCGGGCTCTCCTTGGAACCTCGAAGTGGGCACTGTCACAGGGTTAGACGACTGTCGCGCCCGTTTGGTGCCCGTTTTCTGCAAGTTCTGTGAAAAATATCAACCACAGGACGAGCCGGGCGAGACAGAGTCCGATTTTGTACGGTACGCGGCTTCCTGTCGTATTTCCGGGACTGTCGGTGGCGGGCCGTAGGCTGGGGCGCGCCACGTGGAATGAACGGAAGGAACCGTCGGTGTCCCCTACCCCCGCCGAGAGCGTCGAAAGCTCCGAAGGCACAGCCCCCAGCTTCCGCAGTGAAGTGACGGTCGAGCTGGTCAAGCACAGCGCCGCGGACAGTGACGTGCTGTGGGCGGCCCGTGTCTCCACCGCCGGCGAGCAGTCGCTGGAGGAGCTGCAGAAGGACCCGGAGCGCTCCAAGGGCCTGATCAACTACCTGATGCGGGACCGCCACGGCAGCCCCTTCGAGCACAACTCGATGACCTTCTTCATCAGCGCGCCGATCTTCGTCTTCCGCGAGTTCATGCGGCACCGCGTCGGCTGGTCCTACAACGAGGAGTCCGGCCGCTACCGTCAGCTCGAACCGGTCTTCTACGTGCCCGGCGCCTCCCGCAAGCTGGTCCAGCAGGGCCGCCCCGGCAAGTATGAGTTCGTCGAGGGCACCCCCGAGCAGCACACGCTCGCCGGCAAGGTCATGGAGGACTCCTACCGGCAGGCGTACGAGGCGTACCAGGAGATGCTGGCCGCCGGTGTCGCCCGCGAGGTGGCCCGCGCGGTCCTGCCGGTCGGCCTGTTCTCCTCGATGTACGCGACCTGCAACGCCCGTTCGCTGATGCACTTCCTCGGCCTGCGTACGCAGCACGAGCTCGCGGCCGTGCCGTCCTTCCCGCAGCGCGAGATCGAGATGGTCGGCGAGCAGATGGAGGCCCACTGGGCCCGCCTGATGCCCCTCACCCACGCCGCCTTCAACGCCAACGGCCGTATCGCTCCGTAACGCCCCGTTCCCGTGGACGACCCGCCGGACCGCTGTGCGGACCGGCCGTCGCCCTCCGGGGCCGTACCGGACCGCACAGACGTGCCCGGTGTCCGTATTGCGGCATTTTGAGAAGTTCATCTACGCTGAAGAAACGGACCCGGCACTGCTTGAACCCCCGAGCAAGCAGTGCCGGAGTCCACATCCCGGCTCCCCAGGGGCGCGACCCGAGGTGAGCTACGAGTAGCGTGGTGCCCATGGCTCCGACTTCCACACCGCAGACCCCCTTCGGGCGGGTGCTGACCGCCATGGTCACGCCGTTCACGGCGGATGGCGCTCTCGACCTCGACGGTGCGCAGCAGCTCGCCGCGCACCTGGTGGACTCCGGCAACGACGGTCTCATCGTCAACGGCACCACCGGTGAGTCACCGACCACCAGCGATGCGGAGAAAGCCCAGCTGGTCCGGGCCGTGGTGGATGCGGTCGGAGACCGGGCCTTCGTCGTCGCCGGAGCCGGCACCAACGACACGGACCACAGCCTGCAGCTGGCCCGCGCCGCGCGCGACGCCGGAGCCCACGGCCTGCTCGCTGTCACGCCGTACTACAGCAAGCCCCCGCAGGAAGGTCTCTTCCGGCATTTCACCGCCATCGCGGACGCCACCGACCTGCCGGTGATGCTCTACGACATTCCCGGCCGCAGCGGTGTGCCGATCAACACCGAGACCATGGTGCGGCTCGCCGAGCACCCGCGGATCGTCGCCAACAAGGACGCCAAGGGCGACCTCGGCCGCGCCAGCTGGGCCATCGCCCGCTCGAACCTCGCGTGGTACAGCGGCGACGACATGCTCAACCTTCCGCTGCTGTCCGTCGGCGCCGTCGGCTTCGTCTCGGTCGTCGGCCACGTCGTCACGCCCGAGCTGCGCGCCCTGCTCGACGCCCACCTGCACGGTGACGTCACCAAGGCCACCGAGATCCACCAGAAGCTGCTGCCCGTCTTCACCGGCATGTTCCGCACCCAGGGCGTCATCACGACCAAGGCCGCGCTCGGGCTCCAGGGCCTGCCCGCCGGGCCGCTGCGCCTGCCGCTGGTGGAACTGTCCGCGGACGAGACCGAACAGCTCAAGCGCGATCTCGCCGCCGGCGGGGTACAGCTGTAACCACAGACTTCACAACTGAACACGGAAAACAACCGCCAAACCGCAAGTGCACGAATGTCATGCGCGCCACGTGTGCCTCACGGCGACGTGGCGTGTGTGGTGAGGAGAGTCTTTTGAGTCATCCGCATCCCGAGCTCGGCGCGCCGCCGAAGCTCCCGAAGGGCGGCCTGCGCGTCACCCCCCTCGGCGGCCTGGGTGAGATCGGCCGCAACATGACGGTCTTCGAATACGGCGGCCGGCTCCTGATCGTCGACTGCGGAGTGCTTTTCCCGGAGGAGGAGCAGCCCGGAATCGACCTGATCCTGCCGGACTTCTCGTCCATCAGGGACCGCCTCGACGACATCGACGGCATCGTGCTCACGCACGGCCACGAGGACCACATCGGCGGTGTCCCCTACCTCCTGCGCGAGAAGCCGGACATTCCGCTGATCGGCTCCAAGCTGACCCTCGCCCTGATCGAGGCGAAGCTCCAGGAGCACCGCATCCGGCCGTACACGCTGGAGGTCGCGGAAGGCGACACGGAGGGCATCGGCCCCTTCGACTGCGAGTTCGTCGCGGTCAACCACTCCATCCCGGACGCCCTCGCGGTCGCCATCCGCACCCCCGCGGGCATGGTCGTGCACACCGGCGACTTCAAGATGGACCAGCTTCCCCTGGACCGCCGCCTGACCGACCTCCCGAAGTTCGCCAAGCTGGGCGAGGAGGGCATCGACCTCCTGCTGTCCGACTCCACGAACGCCGAGGTCCCGGGCTTCGTCCCGCCCGAGCGCGACATCTCCAACGTGCTGCGCACGGTCTTCGCGGGCGCCCAGAAGCGCATCATCGTGGCCAGCTTCGCGAGCCATGTGCACCGCATCCAGCAGATCCTGGACGCGGCACACGAGTACGGCCGCCGGGTCGCCTTCGTGGGCCGCTCGATGGTCCGCAACATGGGCATCGCCCGTGAACTGGGCTATCTGAAGGTCCCGGCCGGGCTGGTCGTCGACGTCAAGACCCTCGACGACCTGCCGGACGACGAGGTCGTGCTGGTCTGCACGGGTTCCCAGGGCGAGCCGATGGCGGCCCTGTCCCGGATGGCCAACCGCGACCACCAGATCCGCATCGTCCCGGGCGACACGGTGATCCTCGCGTCGTCGCTGATCCCGGGCAACGAGAACGCGGTCTACCGCGTCATCAACGGCCTGACCCGCTGGGGCGCCAACGTCGTCCACAAGGGCAACGCCAAGGTGCACGTCTCGGGCCACGCCTCGGCCGGCGAGCTGTTGTACTTCTACAACATCTGCAAGCCGAAGAACCTGATGCCGGTGCACGGCGAGTGGCGCCACCTGCGGGCCAACGCCGAGCTCGGCGCACTGACCGGCGTGCCCAAGGACCGGATCGTCATCGCCGAGGACGGCGTGGTCGTCGACCTGGTCAAGGGCGTCGCCAAGATCGTCGGCAAGGTCCAGGCGGGGTACGTGTACGTGGACGGCCTCTCGGTCGGCGACGTCACCGAGTCCTCCCTGAAGGACCGCCGCATCCTCGGCGACGAGGGCATCATCTCGGTGTTCCTGGTCGTGGACTCCAGCACCGGCAAGATCGTCGGGGGTCCGCACATCCAGGCCCGCGGCTCGGGCATCGACGACGCGGACTTCGCCGCGGTGATGCCCAAGATCCACGAGATCCTCGCCAAGGCCGCCCAGGACGGCGTCGCGGAGCCGCACCAGCTCCAGCAGCTGGTCCGCCGGGCCATCGGCAAGTGGGTCTCCGACAACTTCCGCCGGCGCCCGATGATCCTTCCGGTGGTCGTCGAGGTCTGACCCCTCAGGGGCCGCCTGCACAGGTAGGGGAGCGGGGCAACCGGATTTGCATCCGGGCGCCCCGCTCCAGTACGTTTACGGCTCCGCCTGAAGGGGAACCCAGTACGCCTGCGCGTCCGGAGGACCTCCCTGCCGGGGCGGAAATCCGGCCCAGAGAAATCTGATAGCGTCGGAACAGCCGAAAGGCAAACCACTCCGACAAATATCGGAAACGAATTCAGCCCGGAAATGGACTGCGAATCGGATCTGCTAGAGTCGGAAAGACCGAAAAGCGAAAGCCGGACGGTCACCCCGCTCCAACAGGGGCCGGAAACGGAAAGCGGAAACGCCGAACGGATCTGGTAAGGTTGGAACCGCGAAGAAGCCGAAAGGCCGAAACGCACCGGCGAAAATCAGGACCGCAAGGATCTGATAGAGTCGGAAACGCAAGACCGAAGGGAAGCGCCCGGAGAGCCTGGTGAAACAGGCACAAAGGAAGCGTCCGTTCCTTGAGAACTCAACAGCGTGCCAAAAGTCAACGCCAGATATGT
>NZ_JAFIQY010000055.1 GCF_022271435.1 Streptomyces monomycini
ATAGTGTTTCGGTGGTCATAGCGTTAGGGAAACGCCCGGTTACATTTCGAACCCGGAAGCTAAGCCTTTCAGCGCCGATGGTACTGCAGGGGGGACCCTGTGGGAGAGTAGGACGCCGCCGAACAATCTTTCAGCTCCGGTCCCTGAACCTTCTGGTTCAGGGACCGGAGCTTTTTTGTTCTTGTGGTGCAGTGCGGCGCGTTACTTCATGTTCACTTCAAGTGGTCAGGCTCCGTGGCATGGGGACAGTCGAAACGCTCAGGTCGGCCGGTGTCCGCGCGGGCGACGAGGTGGTGGTGCCGGCGTACGGCAGCCCTGAAGTCACCGAGGCCGTCGTGGAGCTGGGCGCGCTGCCGGTCTTCGCCGACGTGGACGCGGACAGTTTCTGCCTCGACCCGGCCGCGGTGGCCGACGCCGTCACCCCGCGCACGGCTGCCGTCGTCGCCGTACACCGCTTCGGCCGGCCGGCGGACATGGGCTGGATACGGGAGACCGGGCGGCGGCACGGGCTGCTGGTCGTCGCCGCCGACGAGCCCGGTGCCGGGCGGGCGGACCAGGGCGACGTACAGCGCCGACAGGACCGCGCCGCTTACCTGAACGGGCGGCTGACCGGCGTCCTGACGCCGCCCGCCGTCGCGGGCCACACCTACGAGCAGTACGTCGTGCGGGTGCCGGGCAACGGACGGCCGGACCGGGACGCCTTCGCGCGGGCGCTGCGCTCCCGGGGCGTCGCCTGCCGCGTCCCCGTACAGGCGCCGGTGTACCGCTTGCCGGGGCTGCGTCGGGACGTGTTCCTGCCGCAGACGGAGCGGGCCGTGGACGAGACGCTCGCACTGCCGGTGCGCCCCGAACTGTCGCGACGCGAATTGCAGAAGATGGCCGGCGCGTGCAACGCGCTCGGCGGACTGCTGCGGCCGATGCTGCAACCAGCGTTCTGAAAAATCCCTTTTGCGGGGGAGTGGCGGGCGGTCAGCGGGCACTCTTCCGGGTGAGCGTTCCTTGATTCGGTTTATCGGACGAGTTCGGGTAGAGTTTTCCTCGTTGCTGCGCCCCAATAGCTCAGTCGGCAGAGCGTCTCCATGGTAAGGAGAAGGTCTACGGTTCGATTCCGTATTGGGGCTCCAGAGGGAAAGGCCCCCGCCGTACGGCGGGGGCCTTTTTCGTTGCCGGAAAAGGCCCGTCGGGCCCCCGGGGTCACGCGTCGAGCGGGACCTCGGGGACACGCATGGCGAGGATGGCCATGTCGTCGGACGCCGGTTCGGCGGCGAAGCGCTCCACAGCGCGCAGGATGCGCGCGGCCACGGCGCCGGCGGTCAGACCTGTACAGGTCGTCAGCACGTCGGTGAGACCGTCGTCACCCAGCATCCGGGTGCCCTCGCGGCGCTCGGTGACGCCGTCGGTGACGCAGAGCAGGACGTCGCCCGGATCGAGCGTGACGGTCTGCTCGTACAGCTCCAGGTCGTCCATGACGCCCAGCAGGGGCTGCGGCTCGGCGGCCGGCTCGACCGTGCCGTCCTGGCGCAGGCGCAGCGGCAGCGGATGGCCCGCGCAGACGACCTTCAGGACGGCGCTGCCGTCGCGCTGCGGCCACAGCTCGCCGTAGAGCAGCGTCAGGAAGCGGCTGCGGGCTCCCTCGTCGAGGATCGCGGCGTTCAGGCGCTCCAGGACGGCGGGGCCGCCGAAGCCCTCCCGGGCGAGCAGGCGCAGGGCGTGCCGGGCCAGGCCGGTGACCGCGGCGGCCTCCGGGCCCGTACCGCAGACGTCGCCGATGGCGAAGCCGTACGCGCCGTCGCGGATCGGGAAGAGGTCGTAGAAGTCGCCGCCGACCTCGTTGCCCTCGCCGGCCGCGCGGTAGATGACCTCGACCTCGACGCCCGGGACCTCGGGCAGCTCCGGCGGGAGCAGGCTGCGCTGGAGGGACTGGCTGATGGCCGTGCGCTCCGAGTACAGGCGCGCGTTGTCCAGGGCGAGTGCGGCCCGCCGGGAGAGGTCCTCGGCGAGTTCCAGGATCTCCTGGCGGAAGTGTTCCTCGCTGGGCTTGCCGAGGGTGAGCATGCCGATGACACGGTTGCGGGCGACCAGGGGCAGGACGACGGTCTCGCCGCCCACCGCGGAGGCGGTGGCGAGGGTGGCGCCGGGGCCCTTGGAGGGGCGGGCCGAGTTGCCGAGGCCCAGGCTGCGCAGGGAGGTGCGCAGGGCCGCGTCGTGGGCGGCGTCGGTCGGCGCGTTCCAGAGGCGGGCGCCGGGGGTGGGCACCGGCTCCGGCGGGTCGACCTTCATCAGGAGCGACTTGAGGCCGTCGATGCGGTCCTCGTCCTCGTGCAGCACGTAGGACAGCTCCGGCTCGGACGCCTGGTCGGCGACGGTGTAGACGGCGCACCAGGTGGCGAGGGTGGGGACGGTCATCTGGGCCATCAGGGCCAGCGTCTGGTCCCGGTCGAGGGTGCCGGCCAGCAGGTCGGAGGCCTCGACGAGGAAGGAGAGGGAGCCGCGGCGCAGGCGTTCCAGTTCGGTCAGGCGGGCCCGTTCGACGGCCAGGGCGATGCGGTCGGCGGCGAACTGGAGGCGCAGGGCCTCCTCGTTCGTGTAGCGGCCGGGGGCTTCGGCGGCGACGCCCAGGGAGCCGGTGAGGCGGCCCTCGACCTTCAGGGGGACCGTGACGACCGAGCGCATGCCGGTGCCGGAGAGCAGCGGTACGGCGCCCGGTACGGCGGTCAGGTCCTCGTGGACGGCCGGCATCCGGGCGGAGCCGTACCGTCCGGAGCCCGCCTCGACCGGGACGCGGGCGAAGCGCTGGCGGGCGGAGGGCAGGCCGGTGGAGGCCCGTACCTCCAGTTCGGTCTCGTCGTCGGTGGCCAGCAGGAGGTACGCGGCGTCGCCGTCGAGCATGTCGCGGGCGCGTTCGACCGTGCGCTGGAGCAGGCCGTCCAGGTCGTCGGGGGCCGGCGAGCCGATGAAGACCTCGAACGGGTCGGCGGGGCCGCGGCCCTCGGACGGCTGGGCCGCCTGGTCGGGGGCGGGGGTGCGCAGCGGGCTCTGCAGGACGGCGCGCTCGTGGTCGCGCACCAGGAGGCAGACCGTGTACGGCTCGCCGTCGGCGTCGCGGACGCGCAGGTGGGAGGCGTACACCGGGACGACCCGGCCGTCCGCGCCCCGTATGCCGTACGAGCCCTCCCAGCGGGAGAGCAGCAGCGCCTCGGCGATGCCGGTGCCCGTGCCGGGGGTGTGCGGCCAGGCGGCGAAGTCGGTGAGGGGTTTGCCGACGACCTGCTCGGGGTCGTAGGCGAAGAGGTCCCGCGCGTCCTCGTTCCAGAAGCTGATGCAGCCGCCGCGGTCGATCTGGACGACGGCGACGCGGACCCGGCTGTCGGCGACCGGCAGGGCGTCCACGGGCAGGGCGGGGCCCGCCGAGCGGGTGCCGGCCGGGCGCTCGGGCAGGTCGAGCTGGAACCAGACGTGCTTCTGGGAGGCGGTGTACTCCACGCCCCAGCGGCTGGCCAGCGCGCCGCACAGCAGCAGTCCGCGGCCGCCCTCGCGATCCGGATGGGCGAACGCGCGCCCGGCGTTCTGGAGCGGGATCTCCCGTTCCGGATAGCGGTCCGCGACCTCGATGCGCACGCCGCCGTCCGTGCGCAGGCACAGTACGTCGGCGGCGGTGCCCGCGTGGACGACGGCGTTGGTGACCAGTTCGCTGGTCAGGACGACGGCGTCGTCGACGATGTCGCCGTAGCCCCAGCCCTGGAGGGTGTCGCGCACGAAGGCGCGGGCGGTGGCGACCGAGCGGCCGACCGGCTCGAACGTGGCAGCGGCCCGCGCGGTGATCACTGGTCTCCTCATGCGTGTGTCGGTGATCTGCTCTCCCACCATGGCGGCGCCCCTCCGAAAGCCTGGTGTGCTCCCCACTGCCCGTGCTGGACGGCCGGGGCGGGTGGACAGCCGGATGCCAGGTTACTTACCTTCGCCGCGCGTGCGGATGCCGGTCACGTCTGTTTGCGCCCCGATCGTGCTTCGGGACGGTATGCGATGCTGCCGAACTGTTATGGCCTGGTTGGGCCATGGTGAAACACTGGGCAAGCTCAAAGAGAAGGCCCGGGTAGAACGGTCGACCCTGCGGGAGGGACACGGTGGAGTCTGGCGCAGCGGCGCGGGGCACGAGCACGCGCGCGAAAGGCGGACGTTCCCGGAGCAACGGGACGACTGAGGTGGATACGGCTGCGCTGAACCGGCTGCTGGCTGCTCTCGTCTCGATGCGGGACGGGAATTTCCGTAAGCGGCTGACGGTCTCCGGTGACGGAGCGATGTCGGAGATCGCCGCTGTCTACAACGAGGTGGCGGACCGCAATCTGCACCTGACGGGAGAGCTGGCGCGGGTGCGCCGGGTCGTCGGCCGTGAGGGAAAACTCACGGAACGGCTGGAGGCCGGCGCCTGTGAGGGCTCCTGGGCCGCGGCCATCGACGCCTCGAACGCCCTGGTCGACGATCTCGTACGGCCGGTGTCCGAGGTGGGCCGGGTGCTCTCCGCGGTGTCCGAGGGCGACCTGGAACAGCGGATGGACCTGCGCTCGCGCGGTACGGACGGGACCTCGGCGCATCCGCTGCGCGGGGAGTTCCTGAAGGTCGGCCGTACGGTCAACGGTCTGGTGGACCAGCTGTCGGCCTTCACCGACGAGGTGACGCGGGTCGCCAGCGAGGTCGGTACGGAGGGCAAGCTCGGCGGGCAGGCGCGGGTGCGCGGCATGTCCGGGTCCTGGAAGGACCTGACCGAGTCCGTCAACACGATGGCGTCCCGGCTGACGGCACAGGTGCGGGACATCGCGCTGGTCACCACGGCCGTCGCCAAGGGTGATCTGTCACGCAAGGTGACCGTGCATGTCGCCGGCGAGATGCTGGAGCTGAAGAACACCGTCAACACGATGGTGGACCAGCTCTCCTCCTTCGCCTCCGAGGTCACCCGGGTGGCGCGCGAGGTCGGTACGGAGGGCGAGCTGGGCGGCCAGGCGCAGGTGCCGGGTGTCGCGGGGGTCTGGAAGGACCTCACGGACTCCGTCAACCTGATGGCCGGCAACCTCACCGCCCAGGTGCGCGGGATCGCCCAGGTGACGACGGCGGTCGCCAACGGCGACCTGTCGCAGAAGGTCACGGTCAGCGCGCGCGGCGAGGTCGCGCAGCTGGCCGACACGATCAACACGATGACCGAGACGCTGCGTACGTTCGCGGACGAGGTCACCCGGGTCGCCAACGAGGTCGGGGCCGAGGGCCAGCTGGGCGGGCAGGCGCAGGTGCCGGGCGCCGCGGGGACGTGGAAGGACCTCACCGATTCGGTGAACAACGCCTTCCGCAACCTGACGGGGCAGGTCCGGGACATCGCGCAGGTGACGACGGCGGTGGCCAACGGTGATCTGTCGCAGAAGGTCACGGTCGACGTCGCGGGCGAGATGCTCGAACTGAAGAACACCGTGAACACGATGGTGGACCAGCTGTCCTCGTTCGGTGCCGAGGTGACGCGCGTCGCGCGGGAGATCGGCGTCGAGGGCGAGCTGGGCGGCCAGGCCGCCGTACCGGGTGCCGCGGGCACCTGGAAGGACCTCACGGACTCCGTGAACACGGCCTTCCGCAACCTCACCGGTCAGGTGCGCAACATCGCGCAGGTGACGACGGCGGTGGCCAACGGTGATCTGTCGCAGAAGGTCACCGTCGACGTGTCCGGCGAGATGCTCCAGCTGAAGAACACCGTGAACACGATGGTGGACCAGCTGTCCTCGTTCGCCGACCAGGTCACCCGGATGGCCCGGGACGTGGGCACGGAGGGCCGCCTCGGCGGTCAGGCCCGGGTGGACGGCGTCAGCGGTACGTGGAAGGAGCTGACCGACTCCGTCAACTTCATGGCGGGCAACCTGACGTCCCAGGTGCGGCAGATCGCCCAGGTGACGACGGCGGTCGCGCGCGGCGACCTGTCGCAGAAGATCGACGTGGACGCGCGCGGCGAGATCCTGGAGCTCAAGAACACCATCAACACGATGGTCGACCAGCTCTCGGCCTTCGCGGAACAGGTCACCAGAGTGGCCCGCGAGGTCGGTACGGACGGCAGGCTCGGCGGCCAGGCACAGGTGCCGGGCGTCGCGGGCGTCTGGCGCGATCTGACCGACTCGGTGAACGGCATGGCCGGCAACCTGACCGCCCAGGTGCGCAACATCGCGCAGGTCGCGACGGCGGTGGCCCGCGGTGACCTGTCGCAGAAGATCGACGTGGACGCCCGGGGCGAGATCCTGGAGCTGAAGAACACCCTGAACACGATGGTCGACCAGTTGTCGTCGTTCGCCGACCAGGTGACGCGCGTCGCCCGCGAGGTGGGCACCGAGGGCATCCTCGGCGGCCAGGCCGAGGTGCAGGGCGTCAGCGGTACGTGGAAGGACCTCACCCAGTCCGTCAACTTCATGGCGAACAACCTGACGTCCCAGGTGCGCAGCATCGGCGAGGTGACCACCGCGGTCGCGCGCGGCGACCTGTCGAAGAAGATCACCGTCGACGCCAAGGGCGAGATCCTTGAACTGGTCACGACCGTGAACACGATGGTCGACCAGCTGTCGCTCTTCGCCGAGCAGGTGCTGCGCGTCGCCCGTGAGGTGGGCACGGAAGGCCAGCTGGGCGGCCAGGCGCGGGTCCCCGGGGTCACCGGCATCTGGAAGGACCTGAGCGACAACGTCAACCTGATGGCCAACAACCTGACCATCCAGGTGCGCAACATCTCCCAGGTCTCGGCGGCGGTCGCCAACGGCGACCTGACCAAGAAGGTCACGGTCGAGGCGCGCGGCGAGGTCGCGCAGCTCGCCGACACGGTCAACACGATGGTCACGACGCTGTCGTCGTTCGCCGACGAGGTCACCAGGGTGGCCCGTGAGGTGGGCACCGACGGCATCCTGGGCGGCCAGGCCCGCGTACCCGGCGTCGCCGGTACGTGGAAGGACCTGACCGAGTCGGTGAACTCGATGGCCAACAACCTGACCGGCCAGGTGCGCAACATCGCGATGGTCACCACGGCCATCGCCAAGGGCGACCTGACCAAGAAGATCGACATCGACGCGCGGGGCGAGATCCTGGCCCTGAAGACGACCATCAACACGATGGTCGACCAGCTCTCCTCCTTCGCCGAGCAGGTCACCCGGGTGGCCCGTGAGGTGGGTACGGACGGCCAGCTGGGCGGCCAGGCCCAGGTGCGCGGCGTGGCCGGCACCTGGAAGGACCTGACGGAGTCGGTGAACGAGATGGCGGGCAACCTGACCCGTCAGGTGCGGGCGATCGCCGCCGTCGCCGCCGCGGTGACCCTGGGCGACCACAACGTCCGCATCGACGTGGACGCGGCGGGCGAGATCCTGGAGCTCCAGGACAACGTCAACACGATGATCTCCACGCTCCGCGAGACCACCCTGGCCAACGAGGAGCAGGACTGGCTCAAGGGCAACCTGGCCCGGATCTCCGGCCTGATGCAGGGCCGCCGCGACCTCAAGGACGTGGCGACGCTGATCATGAGCGAGCTGTCCCCGGCGGTCTCGGCGCAGCACGGCGCGTTCTTCCTCGCCGCGCAGCCCGGCGACAGCAACGAGATCGGCGCGGACGGCGGTGAGCCGGGCGCCTACGAGCTGCGGCTGATGGGCTCGTACGGCTACTCGATGGGCACCATGCCGACGACGTTCCGGCCGGGGGAGACCCTGATCGGCACGGCGGCGGCGGAGAAGCGCACGATCCTGGTGGAGAACGTGCCCTCCGGCTATCTGAAGATCGCCTCCGGGCTGGGCGAGGCGCCTCCGGCCAACGTGATCGTGCTGCCGGTGCTCTTCGAGGACAAGGTGCTCGGCGTGATCGAGCTGGCCTCCTTCCAGCCGTTCACCCAGATCCAGAAGGATTTCCTCAGCCAGATCGCGGAGATGATCGCGACCAGCGTCAACACCATCTCCGTCAACACCAAGACCGAGGTGCTGCTCAAGCAGTCGCAGGAACTGACCGAACAACTCAAGGAGCGTTCGGGCGAGTTGGAGAGCCGCCAGAAGGCGCTGGAGCTGTCCAACTCCGAACTGGAGGAGAAGGCCGAGCAACTGCGCGCGCAGAACCGTGACATCGAGGTGAAGAACACCGAGATCGAGGAGGCGCGGCAGGTCCTGGAGGAGCGTGCCGAACAGCTCGCCGTCTCGATGCGCTACAAGTCGGAATTCCTGGCGAACATGTCGCACGAGCTGCGGACGCCGCTGAACTCGCTGCTGATTCTCGCCAAACTGCTCGCCGACAACGCGGAGGGGAATCTCTCCCCGAAGCAGGTCGAATTCTCCGAGACCATCCACGGCGCCGGTTCCGACCTGCTCCAGCTCATCAACGACATCCTGGACCTGTCGAAGGTCGAGGCGGGCAAGATGGACGTCAGCCCGACCCGGATCGCGCTGGTCCAGCTCGTCGACTACGTGGAGGCCACGTTCCGGCCGCTGACCGCGGAGAAGGGACTCGACTTCTCCGTACGGGTCTCCCCGGAGCTGCCCGCCACGCTGCACACCGACGAGCAGCGGCTGCTCCAGGTGCTGCGCAACCTGCTGGCCAACGCGGTAAAGTTCACCGACAGCGGCGCCGTCGAGCTGGTCATCCGGCCGGCCGGCGACGACGTGCCGACGGACATCCGTGAGCATCTGCTGGAGCACGGCGCGCTGCGCGAGCCGGACGCCGACATGATCGCGTTCTCGGTGACGGACACCGGTATCGGCATCGCGTCCAGCAAGATGCGGGTGATCTTCGAGGCGTTCAAGCAGGCGGACGGCACCACCAGCCGCAAGTACGGCGGTACGGGCCTGGGCCTGTCCATCAGCCGGGAGATCGCGCGGCTGCTCGGCGGCGAGATCCACGCTGCCAGTGAGCCGGGCCGCGGTTCGACCTTCACGCTCTACCTGCCGTACAACCCGGGCGGGCTGCCGCCGCAGGGCTACCCGCAGTTGGTCGCGGGCGGCCTCGCGATGGACGCCGAGGCGCGGGACGCGGAGCTCGGCCGGCAGGCCGCGGAGGAGGCCGTACAGGCCGGTGTCGCGCCGTCCCGGGGCAGCGGCCCGGGGATCGCCCGGCGTCGCCGCCGCCCGGTCGCCGTCGAGGCGCCGCGGCCGGAGCTGCCGGCCGCGCCCGTACCGGCGGCGCCGCGGCCCGCGGAGGAGCCCGCGCAGGCGTCCGTCGAGGAGCCCTGGATCGGCAACGGCCAGGACCTGGTGTCGGGCGGGTTCGACGGCGGGTTCCACGGCGAGAAGGTGCTGATCGTCGACGACGACATCCGTAACGTCTTCGCGCTGACCAGCGTGCTGGAGCAGAACGGGCTGTCGGTGCTGTACGCGGAGAACGGCCGGGAGGGCATCGAGGTCCTGGAGCAGCACGACGACGTGGTGCTCGTCCTGATGGACATCATGATGCCGGAGATGGACGGCTACGCGACCACGGCCGCGATCCGGCGGATGCCGCAGTTCGCCGGGCTGCCGATCATCGCGCTGACCGCGAAGGCGATGAAGGGCGACCGGGAGAAGAGCATCGAGTCCGGGGCGTCCGACTACGTGACCAAGCCGGTGGACACCGACCACCTGCTGACGGTGATGGAGCAATGGATGCGCACGCGGTGACACGTTCGTCAAATGAGGCTCGTAAGGTTCCCCGCATGTTGACTCAGTGTGGCCGGCCACGTGTGGGAGAGCGGTATTCGGGGAACCTTCTGGTCTCTCACTGCGTTTGTGCTACGTGCACAGTGACATCACGGTGACAGGGTGTGGCGACAGGCGGGGTGCGGCTACGATGACCGGCACAAGGACGGGCGGCACGACAGAGCCGTCCCCTGGGGCGGCGTCCGGTTCATTGCCGGGGCGAGGAGGACGGGCCATGGTGCAGAAGGCCAAGATCCTCCTGGTCGATGACCGGCCGGAGAATCTGCTGGCGCTGGAGGCGATCCTCTCCGCGCTCGATCAGACACTGGTGCGGGCATCGTCCGGGGAGGAAGCGCTCAAGGCACTGCTCACCGACGATTTCGCGGTGATCCTGCTCGACGTGCAGATGCCGGGGATGGACGGGTTCGAGACGGCCGCGCACATCAAGCGGCGCGAACGGACGCGGGACATCCCGATCATCTTCCTGACCGCCATCAACCACGGCCCGCACCACACCTTCCGTGGTTACGCGGCGGGTGCGGTCGACTACATCTCCAAGCCGTTCGACCCGTGGGTGCTGCGCGCCAAGGTCTCGGTCTTCGTCGAGCTGTACATGAAGAACTGTCAACTGCGGGAGCAGGCGACGCTGCTGCGGCTCCAGCTGGAGAGCGGCCGTGCCGCGGCGGACGAGGCCAGGGAGCCCGCCGGGCTGCTCGCCGAGCTGTCCGCCCGGCTCGCGGCCGTGGAGGAGCAGGCCGAGGCGCTGTCCAAGCAGCTGGACGAGTCGGCGGACGCGGCGGCCATCGCGACCGCGGCCCATCTGGAGCGCAAGCTCACCGGACTGCGGCGGGCGCTGGACGCCCTGGAGCCCGGCACGGGCAACGGCGCCTCCTGACACGGTGCCCTGCGGCGCCGTCAGGCGCCCCAGCGGCCCGCTGGGCGGCCTGCGGGCCGTGGCGGCGGGTTCCCGCCCCGGCGCGCCTCTGACGGGCCATCACCAGCCGTGTGCGGTGCCGGTGTCGTGAGCCGTCGGCGTGAAGTGTCCGGCGCGGAGCGCGACACGAATGGGTGAAGGGCCGAGCGCTCGTGTCACTGTGGCCGTCGCCTGTAATCTCGTCACCATGGCCTCACGTACGTCCGGCAAGGGTTCCCAGAGCACGGCGGGCCCCTCGAAGCAGCGCGCCGGACAGCCCGGAGGCGCCGCCAAGAAGGCCGCCGCGAAGAAAGCACCGGCGAAGAAGGCGCCGGCTCCGGCCAAGAGGGCGCCCGCCAAGAAGACCGCGCCGGCCAAGCGCGCGCCGGCGAAGAGAGCGGCCGCCAAGAAGGCGCCGCCGAGACCCGCGCCGTCGCCCACCGGCGGCGTCTACCGCCTGGTGCGGGCCTGCTGGCTCGGGCTGGCGCACGGCGTCGGCGCGCTGTTCCGCGGCTTCGGGCGCGGCGCGAAGAACCTGGACCCGGCGCACCGCAAGGACGGGCTCTCGCTGCTGCTCCTCGGCCTCGCCCTGGTCATCGCGGCGGGCACCTGGTCCAGCCTCAGCGGTCCGGTCGGCGACCTCGTCCAGCTGCTGATCACCGGCGCCTTCGGCCGGCTGGACCTGGTCGTGCCGATCCTCCTCGGCGGCATCGCGCTGCGGCTGATCCGGCACCCGGAGCAGCCCGAGGCCAACGGGCGGATCGTGATCGGGCTGTCCGCCCTGGTCATCGGCATCCTGGGGCAGGTCGCGATGGCCTGCGGGTCGCCGGGCCGGGGGGACGGCATAGCGGCCATGCAGGACGCCGGGGGCTATGTCGGCTGGGCCGCGTCCAAGCCGCTGATCTTCACCGTCGGGCAGACCCTGGCGGTGGCGCTGCTGGTGCTGCTCACCGTCTTCGGCCTGCTCGTCGTCACCGCCACACCCGTCAACGCCATCCCGCAGCGGCTGCGGCTGCTCGGTGCCCGGCTGGGTCTGGTCGAGGTGTACGAGCCCGAGCCGGTGGCCGTGGAGCCCGAGGAGTACGCCGAGGACTGGCGTGACCGGTCCGGGCGGGGCACGCGGCGTGCGACCGGGCCGGCTCCCGCGGACGATCCGGACGCCATAGAGGAGGCGGCGCTGGCCAAGCGCCGCCGCGGGCGCCGTACGCCCCTGCAGCCCGCCGACCGTCCCATGGACGCGGTCGACGTGGCCGCGGCGGCCGCCGCCTCGCTGGACGGGGCCGTCCTGCACGGCGTCCAGCCCTCGCCCCTGGTCGCCGACCTCAGCAGCAGCATCTCCGGCGAGCGCCGGGACGGTGAGCACCGCGACGACGAGCGGCCCACCGCCGGCAAGAAGCAGGACAGCGGCGCGGTGCCGCCCGCCCGCGGCCCGGGCCAGGGCGGCGGGGACAAGCACTCGGGCCCGGTGCCGGACTTCACGAAGGCCGCGCCGGAACCGTCCGGCGAGCTGCCCCCGCGGGCCGAGCAGATGCTGCTGTCCAACGACATCACTTACGCCCTGCCGTCGCTGGACCTGCTCACCCGCGGCGGCCCCGGCAAGACCCGCAGCGCGGCCAACGACGCCGTCGTGGAGTCGCTGACCACCGTCTTCCAGGAGTTCAAGGTGGACGCGGCGGTCACCGGCTTCACCCGTGGCCCGACGGTCACCCGCTACGAGGTCGAACTGGGCCCCGCGGTGAAGGTCGAGAAGATCACCGCGCTGGCCAAGAACATCGCGTACGCGGTCGCCAGCCCGGACGTCCGGATCATCAGCCCGATCCCCGGCAAGTCCGCGGTCGGCATCGAGATCCCGAACAGCGACCGGGAGATGGTCAACCTCGGCGACGTGCTGCGCTCGGCGGAGTCGGCGGGCGAGGACCACCCGCTGCTGGTCGGCCTCGGCAAGGACGTCGAGGGCGGGTACGTCTCGGCCAACCTGGCGCGGATGCCGCACATCCTGGTGGCCGGCGCGACCGGCTCCGGCAAGTCGTCCTGCATCAACTGCCTGATCACCTCGGTGATGGCGCGCGCCACCCCCGACGAGGTGCGGATGGTGCTGGTCGACCCCAAGCGCGTCGAGCTGACCGCGTACGAGGGCATCCCGCACCTGATCACCCCGATCATCACCAACCCCAAGAAGGCCGCCGAGGCCCTGCAGTGGGTGGTGCGCGAGATGGACCTGCGCTACGACGACCTGGCGGCCTACGGCTACCGGCACATCGACGACTTCAACGCGGCCGTGCGCAGCGGCAAGGCGAAGCCGCCGGAGGGCAGCGAGCGCGACCTGTCGCCGTACCCGTACCTGCTGGTGATCGTGGACGAGCTGGCGGACCTGATGATGGTCGCGCCGCGCGACGTGGAGGACTCCATCGTCCGCATCACCCAGCTCGCGCGCGCCGCCGGCATCCACCTGGTGCTGGCCACCCAGCGCCCCTCGGTGGACGTGGTGACCGGTCTGATCAAGGCGAACGTGCCGTCCCGGCTGGCGTTCGCGACCTCCTCGCTCGCCGACAGCCGGGTCATCCTGGACCAGCCGGGCGCGGAGAAGCTCATCGGCAAGGGCGACAGCCTGTTCCTGCCGATGGGCGCGAACAAACCGGTGCGGATGCAGGGCGCGTTCGTCCAGGAGGACGAGGTCCAGCAGGTCGTCCAGCACTGCAAGGACCAGATGGCGCCGGTCTTCCGGGACGACGTCACCGTCGGCACGGCCAAGAAGAAGGAGATCGACGAGGACATCGGCGACGACCTCGACCTGCTGTGCCAGGCCGCTGAGCTGGTGGTCTCCACCCAGTTCGGGTCCACCTCCATGCTCCAGCGGAAGCTGCGGGTGGGCTTCGCCAAGGCCGGGCGGCTGATGGACCTGATGGAGTCGCGCAACATCGTCGGGCCGAGCGAGGGGTCGAAGGCGCGCGACGTCATGGTCAAGCCGGACGAGTTGGAGGGCGTACTGGCGGTCATCCGGGGGGAGACGCCTTCATAGCGGCCGATGTTCTCCGGAGCCGTCGTCCGGGTGCGTCACCCGGCGCGGGGTGACGGCGGCGGAAGTTCAGGAGCCGCGCTCCAAGTTCACTCGTACGGGCGGTCCGGAGCGGCTGTCGGAGATCGAAAGCAACCGTTTCCTCCGTCGCTACGTCACGTTGAGGGAGGTGGTGGAAGGATGATGCAGCCTCGGCAACCGGACCGGGCGTCCGGCGGCCTCACCCGGCCTTCTGATGGCGTACAAAGTCCGCTCTTCCGCTTGCCCGACCCTTTCGGTACACCCCTAGACTGAACCTCCAGCAGGTGGCTCACGCTCGAAAGGCGCCCACGTGTCCATCGGCAACTCCCCCGAAGACGACCGGCCCTCCATCGGCCACGCCATCCAGCAGGCCCGTATCGCGGCGGGACTGACCGTCGACGAGGTCAGTACCACCACCCGGGTGCGCGTGCCCATCGTGCAGGGCATCGAGCAGGACGACTTCTCAGGCTGCGGCGGCGACGTCTACGCGCGGGGGCACCTGCGCACCCTCGCGCGCGCCGTCGGCCTCGATCCGGAACCGCTGATCGCGCAGTTCGACGGGGACCGCGGCGGCCGCCCCGAGCCGACCCCCGCGGCGCCCCTCTTCGAGGCCGAGCGCATCCGGCCCGAGCGGGGCCGCCCGAACTGGACGGCGGCGATGGTCGCGGCCATCGTCGTGGTCGTCGGGTTCGTGGGCTTCACCCTTTTCAGCGGCGGCGGCAAGGGGAGCGCGGTCGCCGACGGGGAGAACACCGTGGCGCCGGTGCAGCCGACCAAGCCCGCCGCCGGCAAGTCCGGCAAGGCCGCCAAGCCCAGCACCGTCCCCGGCCCCGGGCCCTCGGAGAGCGCCATCGCGGGCGTACCGAAGGACAAGGTCACCATCAAGATCACCGCGAAGGACGGGCAGAGCTGGATCTCCGCCAAGGACGCCAACGGCCGGCTGCTGGAGGACGGCCTGCTCAAGAAGGGCGAGTCCAAGACCTTCACCGACAAGAAGCGGATCGACCTGGTCGTCGGCAACGCCGGGGTCGTGCAGCTGTTCGTCAACGGCAAGGAGGTCGAGAAGGTCGGCGACAAGGGAGCGGTCGAGCGGCTGAGCTACTCGGCGGGCCCGCAGGCGGGCTGACCAGGCCGGGACCGGGCCCGAGCCGGGCCGGGACCGGGGCACCGGCCGGCCCCGGCAACCCTGGCAGCGATGGAGGTTGCCGGGACAAAGTACGCTGACTCCATGCCCGAACGCCGTACCGTCGCCCTTGTCACTCTTGGCTGCGCCCGTAACGAGGTGGACTCGGAGGAGCTCGCAGGCCGCCTGGCAGCGGACGGCTGGGACCTCGTCGAGGACGCCGCCGATGCCGATGTCGCCGTCGTCAACACCTGCGGTTTCGTCGAGGCCGCCAAGAAGGACTCCGTCGATGCCCTGCTGGAGGCCAACGACCTGAAGGACCACGGCCGCACCCAGGCGGTGGTGGCCGTCGGCTGCATGGCCGAGCGGTACGGCAAGGAGCTGGCCGACGCCCTGCCGGAGGCCGACGGCGTCCTCGGCTTCGACGACTACAGCGACATCTCCGGGCGGCTGCAGACGATCCTGAGCGGCGGCAACGTCGAGGCGCACGCCCCGCGCGACCGCCGCAAGCTGCTGCCGATCAGCCCCGCCGAGCGCCAGGACGCCGCAGGCGTCGCCCTGCCCGGCCATGGCGCCGCGGAACCGGCTCCGGCCCCCGCGGACCTGCCGGAGGGCGTGGCGCCCGCCTCAGGGCCCCGTGCGCCGCTCCGGCGCCGGCTGGGCACCAGCCCGGTCGCCTCCGTGAAGCTGGCCTCCGGCTGTGACCGCCGCTGCTCCTTCTGCGCCATCCCGTCCTTCCGCGGCTCCTTCATCTCGCGCCGCCCCTCCGACGTGCTCGGCGAGACCCGCTGGCTGGCGGAGCAGGGCGTGAAGGAGATCATGCTGGTCTCCGAGAACAACACCTCCTACGGCAAGGACCTGGGCGACATCCGCCTGCTGGAGACGCTGCTGCCGGAGCTGGCCGCCGTCGACGGCCTGGAGCGCGTCCGGGTCAGCTACCTCCAGCCCGCCGAGATGCGCCCCGGCCTGATCGACGTGCTGACGGAGACCGACAAGGTCGCCCCGTACTTCGACCTGTCCTTCCAGCACTCGGCACCGGGTGTGCTGCGCGCCATGCGGCGCTTCGGCGACACCGACCGCTTCCTGGGCCTGCTGGAGCAGATCCGCGGGAAGGCGCCGCAGGCCGGTGCCCGCTCGAACTTCATCGTCGGCTTCCCCGGCGAGACCGAGGACGACGTCGCCGAGCTGGAGCGCTTCCTGACCGGGGCCCGGCTGGACGCGATCGGCGTGTTCGGCTACTCCGACGAGGACGGCACCGAGGCCGCCACGTACGAGAAGAAGGTCGACCCGGACGAGGTCGCCGAGCGCCTCGCGCACATCTCCCGGCTGGCCGAGGAGCTGACCGCGCAGCGCGCCGAGGAACGGCTGGGGGAGACCCTCAGCGTTCTGGTGGACAGCGTCGACGAGGAGGACGGGGTCGTGGGGCGCGCGGCGCACCAGGCCCCCGAGACCGACGGCGTCACCTTGCTGCGCACCTCACTCGATCTCGCGCCGGGTCGTATGGTCGAAGCAAAGGTCGTGTCCAGCGAGGGCGTCGACCTGGTGGCCGAGGTGCTGTCGGTGGACGGCGCGCCGTGTACTGAGGAGGCGGGCAGATGACCGGAGTCCCGGCTTCCGCGGCCGGTGGGCACCACCGCCCGGCGCCGGCCGTCCGGACGGCCGGACTGTGGAACATCGCCAACGTCCTGACCATGGTGCGGCTGCTGCTCGTACCGGCCTTCGTGATGCTGCTGATGCACGGCGACGGCTACGACCCGGCCTGGCGCTCGTTCGCCTGGGCGGCGTTCGCCATCGCCATGATCACCGACCTGTTCGACGGCCACCTGGCACGCCAGTACGACCTGGTGACGGACTTCGGGAAGATCGCCGACCCGATCGCGGACAAAGCGATCATGGGCGCAGCGCTGATCTGTCTGTCCATCCTGGACGACCTTCCCTGGTGGGTGACCGGCGTCATCCTCTTCCGGGAGCTGGGCATCACCCTGATGCGGTTCTGGGTGATCAAGCACGGGGTGATCCCCGCCAGCCGCGGCGGAAAGCTGAAGACCCTCGCCCAGGGCACCGCGGTCGGCATGTACGTGCTCATGCTGACCGGGCCGCTGGCGTCGTTCCGGTGGTGGGTGATGGCGGTCGCCGTGGCGCTGACCGTCGTGACCGGCCTGGACTACGTACGGCAGGCGGTCGTCCTGCGGCGCGCCGGGCTGGCCGAGGCGCGGGCCGTACAGGCCGAGGAGCGGGCCAGGACGGCCGCGGAGGCGCACGGCGACGGCCCTGCCGGGAGCGCGGGGGCCGCGGGCCGGTCCGGCGCCGTGGCGGACGACGGGAACTCCGTACGGTGAATCCGGAGCCGGCCGCCCGGGCGACCTTCCGAAGTGGCTGCGGAAATGCGCGCTGATACGGGCCGGAAGGCGGGCGGGGAAGCGGGCGGCGAGGCCGCCGACGCCCCTGACGCCTCTGACGCCTCGGACGCTTTTGACGTCCCCGAGGCCGTGCGTGCCTCGGTGGGCGAGGGGGACGGGGAGCCGACCGCCGAGGCGGCGTCCGCGGCGGCGCGGGTGCTCGACCTCCTCGCCGCGCGCGGGCAGAGCCTGGCCGTCGCCGAGTCGCTCACGGGCGGGCTGGTGGCCGGGGCGCTCACCGGGGTACCCGGAGCCTCCCGGGTCTTCCGGGGCTCCGTGACGGCGTACGCGACCGAGCTCAAACGGGACATTCTCCAGGTCGACGGGTTGCTGCTCGACGCGCGCGGAGCCGTGGACGCGGAGGTTGCCCGCCAGATGGCCCGTGGTGTAAGGCGTGTGCTGAGCGCGCACTGGGGTATCGCCACTACAGGGGTTGCCGGTCCGGACCCCCAGGACGGACAGCCCGTAGGCACCGTCTTCGTCGCGGCCGACGGCCCCGGCGGAGCGGGCGGTGTGCTGCGCCTCACGCTGGACGGCGACCGTCGGCGGATCCGCCGGGACACGGTGGCCGCGGCGCTCCGGCTGCTGGTGAGCCAACTGACAGAGAACGCGGCCGCACAGGATACGGAACAACGGGGGGAAAATTGATGTTTGCAGCCCTGAGTGAACACGAACTCGCGCCCCGCACGGCCGAGGCCCGAGGCGGTACGGTGGGGCGAGAAGGATCCGGATCCGAGGTCCGAGGAGGGAGCCAGCGATGATTCTGCTTCGTCGCCTGCTGGGTGACGTGCTGCGCCGACAGCGTCAGCGCCAGGGCCGCACCCTGCGCGAGGTCTCCTCCTCCGCCCGGGTGTCGCTCGGCTACTTGTCCGAGGTCGAACGGGGACAGAAGGAAGCCTCTTCCGAACTGCTCTCGGCGATCTGCGACGCGCTGGACGTGCGCATGTCCGAGCTCATGCGGGAGGTCAGCGACGAGCTGGCGCTCGCCGAGCTGGCGCGCTCCGCCGCCGCGAGCGACCCGGTGCCCGCACCGGTCCGCCCCAAGCTGAACTCGGTGTCCGTGACCTCGCTGGCCGGGGTGCCGGAGGACCGCGTGACGATCAAGGCTCCCGCGGAGGCCGTGGACGTCGTGGCGGCCTGAGGCCGTGGGCTCCGGGCCCTTCCGCGTCCGTCTGCCCGGGTGCCCCTCCCGAGTGCGCTGAGTGCGCCGAGCGCCTGTGAGGGCGTTACCGCGAGCTTCCTGAGCGCCGGTGAGTGCCGTACGCGCCCTGTGGGCTTTCCTGAACTTCCCTGACCCCCGTCCGGCGCCGCTGGGCGGGGGTCGCGGCGTCATGGGGCCGTGCGGTCCGAGTGCCCGGGGCGAAGGACGGGGGCGGCGAGGACCTTCGTCCTGAAGGTGAAGGGTCCGCGCATTACCGCAGCACATCTGGGTACCCGATCCGTACAGACAGGAACAATCGTTTGTACGACGGGCGAACGTATTCATTCGCCCTGAAAAGGAGTAAATGGATGTCTGTCGTCAAGAGCACGCTGTCCGACGACGCGCGCAAGGTGGTCGGGGAAGCACTGCAGGGAGCCCTCGTCGACCTGGTGGATCTCTCGCTCGTGGCGAAGCAGGTCCACTGGAACATCATCGGCCCGCGTTTCCGGTCCGTACATCTCCAGCTCGACGATGTCGTGGACACGGCCCGCGCCTACGCCGACACGGTGGCCGAGCGTGCCTCGGCGATCGGTGTCTCCCCGGACGGCCGGGCCGAGACGGTCTCGAAGACCAGCGGCATCGACACGGTGCAGGACAACTGGATCAAGGACGCCGAGGTCGTCCGGGTCGTGACCGACGCGCTCGGCGCCGTCATCGCCCGGATGCGTGAGCGCATCCGCGTCACGGACGAGCCCGACCCGGTCTCCCAGGACATCCTCATCGGCCTGACCGCCGACCTGGAGAAGCACCACTGGATGTTCCAGGCCGAGTCCGCCTGACCGGTCGTGGCCCTTCCCGGCCGGCCGGTCCGTATGCAGCGTGACCAGCCAACCAGTCTCTTCAGCGCCCCTCTGATGCCGTCAGGGGGGCGCTTGGGCGTTACGGGGAGCCGGCCGTCACGGGCCGGGTCCTCGGTCGTCACGGGCGGGGCCGGAGGCGGTGCCCTTCGAGGGTGACGACGAGGCCGTGGCGGGCGATCTCTGGTGCGCCAGCGCGGGCCCACCGCCGGTGGGCCGCCTCGATCCCGTCCCGGAGCCGGTGGGCGAGGAGAGCCGCGTGGAAGCCGGTGCCGGTGCCGATCTCCACTACGCGTTGCCCGTCGCCGAAGGCAGCGGACGGTGACGTGGCCGTGCGACCCGCGTGACGGAGTGCCGCGGTGGCGTGTCTGTGAATCGGGAAGGTGTGGGCGGACGATCATGTTGGGGAAACGAACGCCGGATCAGCAACGTACGGAGGAGTGTCCGCTATGTCGAAACCCCCGCTGCCGCAAGAGGCGGTCGCCATGCTGGAGAAGGCCAACCCGGCCGTCATCACGACCCTGCGGTCGGACGGTCAGCCGGTCTCCACGGCGACCTGGTACCTCTGGGACGACGGCCGGGTGCTCGTCAACATGGACGAGGGCCGCAAGCGCCTGCAGCACCTGCGGAACGACCCCCGGGTGACGATCACCATCCTCGACGAGTCGAGCTGGTACACCCACATCAGCATCATCGGCCGCGTCACCGAGTTCCGTGCGGACGAGGACCTGGCCGACATCGACCGGCTGGCTCGTCACTACCTCGACGATTCCTACCCGCAGCGCGACCGTGCCCGGGTCAGCGCCTGGATCGAGATCGACCGCTGGCACGGCTGGGGCACGCTCAAGGACAGCAGCCAGGCCGGCTGACGTTCCATGGGACGGACCTCCCCCGGGATGCGGGGGAGGTCTTGTGCCGAAGCTGTGCGTTTCTGCGTCCGGCCTACGGCCGGCACCTCAGCCGCAGCCGTGGACAGTGATCTTGTCGGGGGTGATGGTGCTCATGACTGGTGAGCCCTTGCGTGTGGCCCTTGCCGAGCTGCGGGAGTCGTTCGACGTGCTGCTGCGCCATGGCGAAGCCACGGCGGGCACCGAGGTGACCCTGGACAAGGAGTACTTCTGGTCCGTGCCTTTCCATCTGGTCCGGCTCGCTGATGTCCTGCGAGCGATCGGCCATGACCTCTGACCTACCCGGGGGCCGTGCGGACGCGGGAGTTACGACGGTGACCGCATCCGCCTGCGACACCGACCCTGGCCGGCAAGGTCAGAATCCACGGCTGGACCACTAGGCGGCGAGTTCGTACGCCTCCAGACGTTTGATCATTCGGCGGACCACCAGCAGGGGAATCACGCCGAAGACGCCGAACGACATGTCGATCAGCTGCCAGTAGAACGGAATTCCGCGGATCGAGCCGCAGATGAGGGCCAGTGGAATGATTCCCGCGCAGGCGATCATGCCGAAGTCGATGACCCAGATGTTGCGGACCGGATCGCGGAACGGGCCGTAGAACGCCACCGCGATGACCAGGTGGGCGAACGCCAGCCAGTCCGTTCCGTACAGCATGAACGGATACTTCGCGTCGGTCGCCTCCAGCCCCTCCCGGGCTCTGCCGATCCACTCCACCAGCCCCGGGAAATGCCCGGCGAGTGATGACGCGTCCGACCGCAGCAGTTCGTCGGCCCACCGGATTTCCGTGGCGAGCGGAAAAGCCGTCAGCCCGCTCAGTACGAGACCGATGATGAAGACGACAAGCCAGATACGAATACGGCGCCGAAGCGCCTTACGCCCCTCCATGATCGGGAGCGTACGCCTGTCTTCACCGGCCTTTCGGGCCGGGGTCGGTGTGCGAAATGCGGGAGGTGCGGGAAAGCGGTTCAGAGCGGGATTCCGGTGTCGATCAGGGAGCGGGCACCCTGGCTGAGGAGTTCGGTGGCGGCGTGCGCGCCGAGTGCCGCCGGGTCGTGCGGGGCGTCGCTGCACAGATGGACCTGCGCGAAGGCGGCGCCGTCCGGGGAGAAGACCATGCCGCGCAGGGAGAGCCGGCCGCCCGGGCCGGTGACGCAGTAGCCCGCGATGGGGCTGTTGCAGTGCCCGCGCAAGCCCTGGAGCATGACGCGTTCGGCGGTCGCCTCGGTGAGTGTGGGCTCGTGGTTGAGCTGTGCCAGCAGCGCGGCTACGGCGCTGTCGTCGCGGCGGCACTCCAGGGACAGGACACCGGCGCCGACGGCCGGCAGCAGTTCCTCGACCTCGAAGACCTGCCGCGCCCGGTGGCTCAGGCCGAGCCGCGCCAGTCCGGCACCCGCCAGGACCAGGGCGTCGAGGGTGGGGGGTTGGGTGGGGTTGGTGGTGGGACCTGTGGGGCGAGTGGGTTGATCGGGTTGATCGGGTTGAGAGGAGTCGGTGAGGGCGGTGGGGGTGTGATGCTTGCCGTCCAGGAGGTCGAGACGGGTGCCCACCGCGCCGCGTACGGGGATGATCCGCAGGTCGGGGCGGGTACGCAGGAGCTGGGCCCGGCGGCGTACGGAGGCGGTGCCGACCCGGGCGCCGGGCGGGAGCTCGTCGAGATGACGCACCGCCGAGTGGTCGGGGACGACCAGGACGTCGCGGGCGTCGGCGCGCTCCAGGTGGGCGGCGACGACCAGGCCCGCGCGGAGCGGCACATCGCCGGGCACGTCCTTGAGGCAGTGCAGCGCGAGATCGATGTCGCCGCTCTGCAACCGTGCGTCGAGCGCCTTCACGAACAGGCCCTTCCCGCCGATGCCGGACAGCTCGCCCTGCCAGAGATCGGCCTCGGTCCGGACCGGGACGGCCACGGTCCGCAGCCGCGGGTCGAGCTGGTGCAGCAGCTGGGTGACCTGGGCGGTCTGGGCGAGAGCCATGGGGCTCGTACGGGTTCCGATGCGCAGCTCGCGGGCGGGGAAATCGGTGCTCACGGGCGGCCTCCGTTCGGTGGATCTCGGGCGGTGCCCGCCGTCGGCGGTGATCATTCAGTGCAGCGTAGGAGACACCGGGCGACGGGCCGGGGAGGTGCGGGTTCGGGCTGGTGTACGGGGCGGAAGGCGGCGGGCGCGCCGGGGCGCGCGTCCGTCGGGCCGGGGGCCGGCCTCCGGGCGTCTGGATGCGGGCCGGGGGGTGGCGGGCGAAAATACCGGGAAGACAGAGATCCGTGAGAACGGGGTATGGACGAGCGGGCCCCGTCGAGATGTTCGCGCCGGTTGTGCCCCGGTGCGCCCTCCCGCTGGGCGGCTGCGTCCGTCTAGCGTCGGACGGAGGAGGCAGCCATGGCTAGGCACGACTTCTTCGCCCGGTTCGGCATATCTCCGGCCCGGCTGGCGGCCAGGGTTGCCGCCGCGGGTCTGTGGTGGTGGGCCGTACTGCGGCTGACGCTGTGGCCGGGCACACAAGGGATCGTCGAGGGAGCGGTGGCGGCCGGAGGGTGGGGGCTGAGCCTGTTGCCGGTGCACTGCGTGCCGTGGGCGGACCGGATGCGGGGGAGGGGCGCGGGCAGGGGACGGGGCGGCAGAGGTGGGAACGGGAACAGGGGCAGGAGGCCGGGTGGGCGGGGTCGGAGCTGGGGCCGGGAGCGGGGTGGGGGTTCCGGCGGCTGGTGGTAGGGGGAGAAGGGGGATGGGAGTGGGAGAGAGGGAAGGTCACCTGATTGGCCGAAGGGGCGGGAGGCCGGGCGGGCGGGGGTGCCGGGGGCGGCGCGGGGCAGCCGGGTGGCGGCGCGGTAGGGATTTCTTCCGTGACGTGACGTGACGTGACGGAGCGGGGCGTGGCGTGGCGGTGGCGGTGCTACGGGGTGACGAGGGCGGCGGCGCGTACGGGAAAGGGCACGAGGTGACGCGGCGTCAGGCGCCTTGCGCCGGAGCGGCCTTGTCGCCCTTCGACGCCGCCCCGTCCTCCTCCGGCTGGCAGGTGGGGCACCAGTAGGTGACGCGTTCCTGGGTGGGCGGGCCCTGTTCTCCCGTACGGATCGGTGTACCGCAGCGGAAGCAGGGGCGGCCCGCGCGGCCGTAGACCCACTGGCGGCGGTCCGGGCGGGCGCTCGGCGTCGTGACGCGGGCGAGGCGGTCCTTGTTGGCTTCCAGGAGCTTCTTGGCGAGGGTCGTCGCGCGTTCCGGCGTCGGCAGACGGCCGACCGGGAGCCAGGGGGAGGCGCGCAGCAGGAAGCACAGTTCGCACTTGAAGACGTTGCCGATGCCGGCCAGGTTGCGCTGGTCGAGCAGGGCCTCGCCGAGGGGGCGGGCGGGGTCGGCGAGCAGGCGGCGCAGGGCCTCGGCCGGGTCCCAGTCGGGGCCGAGCAGGTCGGGGCCCAGGTGGCCCACGGCGTCGTCCTCGTCGGCGGTGCGCAGGAGTTCGAGGACGGGGAGGCGGTAGCCGACGGCGGTGCGGTCGGCGGTGGCGAGGACCGCGCGGATCTGGTGGGCGGGGCCGCCCCGCCAGCGCTCGGCGGGCGCGTAGATCTTCCAGGCGCCGTCCATGCGCAAGTGGGAGTGGAGGGTCAGTCCGCCTTCGACGCGGGTGAGGAGGTGCTTGCCGCGCGGGACCACCTCCAGGACCGTACGGCCGGACAGGTCGGTGGTGGCGAGCTTCGGCACGCGCAGGTCGGATCGGGTCAGCGGCTTGCCGGCCAGCGCTTCGTGCAGACGGCGGGCGGTACGCCAAACGGTGTCGCCTTCGGGCATGGGGACATTGTGCCGGGTGGGGACGGGCTGCGGGCTGCGGGCTGCGGGCTGCGGGTGGAAGCCGGAAGAGGGGGCTGGATGTGGGGGTTGGGTGTGGGGGCTGGATGTGGCGCCCCGGCACGAGGTACGGAAGCGGTCTGCGGTCGGCCGCGTCATGACGGTCACGGCCGGAGGCGGAAGCCGCGTGGTGTGGGGTGGAAACCGGCGGCCTCCAGGGCAGGGGCGAGCGGGGCGGTCAGGGCGGCGACGCCGTTGACGCGCTCCACGGTGATCGTGCCGAGAGCGCCCGCGCGGGCCGCGTCGGTGAGCGCTTCGAGGGCGAGCCGCAGGCGGGTGCCGGCGGGGGAGCCGCTGTCGGGTGCGGTGCCGTCGGCGGCGTGTGTCCAGGCCAGCAGGGTCTTGCCGCCGCGTTCCATGTAGAGCGTCAGTTCGCCGTCGACGAGGACGACCAGGGAGCCCGCCTTGCGGCCCGGTTTGTGCGTCGAGCCGTCGGGCGGCTCGGGCCAGGACAGGGCGGCTCCGTACGCGTTCGCCGGGTCGGCGGCGGCCAGTACCAGGGCCCGCTGCGGTCCGGCGGAGCGGCGGTCCCCCGGGCCGTCCTGGGCGTACTCGTCGGCGACCCGCTCGCGGCCGGTGTTGACGGCGCGGAGCCGGTCGACCGCACCGTCCATCGCGAACTGCGCCGCTCCCAGCCCTTCGACCACATAGCCGCGCCGGGCCTGTCCGGTCTCCTCGAAGACGGCCAGGACGCGGTAGGCCGCGGAGAAGCCGCCCTCGACGCCTTCGGCGGCCACGGCGCCACGGGTGACGACGCCGTGGCGGTCCAGGAGGGCGCGCGCCAGGGCGTGGGCGCGGTGGGTGGGGTCCGGCTCGGGGGCGGGGAGCAGCGACCAGCGGCCGGCGACGGTCGGCGGGCCGGAGCGGGAGGCCGTGGGGCGGCCCGTACGGCCGGTGGCGGCGGTCAGCGTGCCGTACCGGCCGCGGGGGACCGCGCGCTTGGCGCGGTGGGCGGTGGAGCCGGACGTGCGGCCCGAGCCGAGGAGGGACCGGAGCGGGGCGAGGGTGTCGTTGGTGAGGCGGCCGGACCAGGCCAGGTCCCACAGGGCGTCGGCGAGTTGGGGGTCGGTCGCCTCGGGGTGGGTGGTGGCGCGGACCTGGTCGGCGAGCTGGCGGAAGAAGAGGCCGTAGCCGGGGGCGAGGGCCTGGAGGACGGACTCGTGCAGGGGGGACAGCTCCAGCGGGTGCGGTGGCGGCAGGAGCAGCGGGGCGGTGTCGGCGAGGTAGAGGGACACCCAGCCGTCCTTGCCGGGCAGCGCTCCCGCGCCGGCCCACAGCACTTCGCCGGTGGAGGTCAGCTCGTCCAGCAACGCCGGGGCGTAGTCGCCGACCCGGGACGGCAGGACCAGCTTCTCCAGGGCGGAGGCGGGCACGGACGCGCCTTGCAGCTGCTCGACGGCGCGGACCAGGCCGTCGATGCCGCGCAGGCCGTACGAGCCGCCGCGCCGCGCCGCCGCACCGTGGTGTGCCGGGGGGAGCAGGGGCCCCACCTGCTGCCACTGCGGGAGGAAGGACGCGAGGGCGGCGGGCGGTACGGGCTCCAGCTCGTGCCGCAGCGCGGCCAGGGAGCGGCGGCGCAGGCGGCGCAGCACCTGGGCGTCGCACCATTCCTGGCCGATGCCGGAGGGGTGGAATTCACCCTGGACGACGCGGCCGGCCGCGGCCAGGCGCTGTAGGGCGCCGTCGGTGACGGCCGTGCCGAGGCCGAAGCGGGTGGCGGCCTGCTCGGAGGTGAACGGGCCGTGCGTACGGGCATAGCGGGACAGGAGGTCGCCGAGCGGGTCCTTGACGGGCTCGGTGAACGACTCCGGGACGCCCACGGGCAGGGCCGTGCCCAGGGCGTCGCGCAGCCGGCCCGCGTCCTCGATCGCGGCCCAGTGGTCCCGGCCGGCGATCCGGACCGTGATGGCCCGGCGGGCCGACGCCAGCTCCCGGACCCATCCGGACTCGGCGCCGCGCTCGGCCAGCTCCTCGTCGGTCAGCGGGCCGAGCATCCGCAGCAGGTCGGCGACGCCTTCCGCGTCCTTGACCCGGCGGTCCTCGGTGCGCCACTGCAGCTCGCTCTCCAGCTCGGCCAGGACGTCGGCGTCGAGCAGTTCCCGCAGTTCGGCCTGGCCGAGCAGCTCGGCCAGCAGCCGGGAATCCAGGGAGAGGGCGGCGGCCCGGCGCTCGGCGAGGGGGGAGTCGCCCTCGTACAGGAACTGGGCCACGTACCCGAACAGCAGGGAGCGGGCGAAGGGGGAGGGCTCGGGCGTGGTGACCTCGACGAGGCGGACCCGGCGGGCCTCGATGTCCCCCATCAGCTCGGTCAGGCCGGGTACGTCGAAGACGTCCTGGAGGCATTCGCGGACGGCTTCCAGCACGATCGGGAACGACCCGAACTCGCCCGCCACCTGGAGGAGCTGGGACGCGCGCTGCCGCTGCTGCCACAGGGGGGTGCGCTTGCCGGGGTTGCGGCGGGGCAGCAGCAGGGCGCGGGCCGCGCACTCGCGGAACCGGGAGGCGAACAGGGCCGAGCCGCCCACCTGGTCCGTGACCACCTGGTCGACCTCGCCCTTGTCGAAGACGACGTCGGCGGCGCCCACGGGGGACTGCTCGGGGTCGTACTCCATGCCGCGGGCCGCCGGGTCGAAGTCGCCGGTGTCGCTGTCGAGCAGGTCCAGACCCATCAGGTCGGCGTCCGGCAGGCGCAGCACGATGCCGTCGTCGGCGTGCATGACCTGCGCATCCATGCCGTAGCGCTCGGAGAGGCGGGCGCCGAGGGCGAGCGCCCAGGGGGCGTGCACCTGCGCGCCGAACGGGGAGTGCACCACCACCCGCCAGTCGCCCAGCTCGTCGCGGAAGCGCTCGACGACGATCGTGCGGTCGTCCGGCACATGGCCGCAGGCCTGCTTCTGCTCGGCGAGGTACGCGAGGACGTTGCCCGTCGCCCAGTCGTCCAGGCCGGCGGCGGCCAGCCGCTCTCGGGCGGCCTCCGGAGCGAGCGCGCCGATCTCGCGGAGGAACGCGCCGAGCGCGCGGCCCAGTTCGAGCGGGCGGCCGAGCTGGTCGCCCTTCCAGAAGGGCAGCCTGCCGGGCACGCCGGGAGCCGGGGAGACCAGCACCCGGTCACGGGTGATGTCCTCGATGCGCCAAGACGTCGTACCGAGGGTGAAGACATCGCCGACGCGGGACTCGTAGACCATCTCCTCGTCCAGTTCGCCCACCCGTCGCCCACCACCCCGGCCGGAGGCACCGCGCGCCGCGGTGTCCGACGAGCCGCCGCCCTTCGCCGGTTCGGAGCCGGCCAGGAAGACGCCGAAGAGGCCCCGGTCGGGAATCGTGCCGCCGGAGGTGACGGCCAGCCGCTGGGCACCGGGGCGCCCGGTGACCGTCTGCGCCACCCGGTCCCACACGACGCGCGGCCGCAGCTCGGCGAAGGCGTCGGACGGATAGCGGCCCGCGAGCATGTCCAGCACGCCGTTGAACGCCGACTCGGGCAGCGCCGCGAAGGAGGCGGACCGGCGGACCAGGGCCAGCAGCTCGGTCACGTCCCAGGTGTCCATCGAGGCCATCGCGACCAGCTGCTGGGCCAGCACGTCGAGCGGGTTGGCGGGGACGCGCAGCGACTCGATGGACCCGGCGCGCATCCGCTCCGTGACCACCGCGGCCTGCACGAGGTCGCCGCGGTACTTGGGGAAGACCACGCCCCGGGACACCGCGCCGACCTGATGGCCGGCGCGGCCGACCCGCTGGAGGCCGGAGGCCACCGACGGCGGTGACTCGACCTGCACCACCAGGTCGACCGCGCCCATGTCGATCCCCAGCTCCAGGCTGGACGTGGCGACCACGGCCGGCAGCCGGCCCGCCTTCAGGTCCTCCTCCACCTGGGCGCGCTGCTCCTTGGACACCGAGCCGTGGTGGGCGCGGGCCAGCAGCGCGGGCGCCCCCTTGGCGGCACCGGCCTCCGCCATCAGCTCGGCGGGGGAGTGGTTCTCGGGCAGCGCCTCGCCGGTGGCGCGCTCGTACGCGATCTCGTTGAGCCGGTTGCACAGGCGCTCGGCGAGGCGCCGGGAGTTGGCGAAGACGATCGTCGAGCGGTGCGCCTGCACCAGATCGGCGATCTTCTCCTCGACATGCGGCCAGATGGAGGGCTTCTCACCGGTGTCGCCCTCCTGGACGGGGGAGCCGCCCAGCTCGCCCAGGTCCTCGACGGGGACGACCACCGACAGGTCGAACTCCTTGCCGGACGGCGGCTGGACGATCTCCACCCGGCGCTGCGGCGACAGATAGCGGGCGACCTCCTCCACCGGGCGCACGGTCGCCGACAGGCCGATGCGCCGGGCCGGACGCTCCAGCAGATGGTCGAGCCGCTCCAGGGAGAGCGCGAGGTGGGCGCCGCGCTTCGTGCCCGCGACGGCATGCACCTCGTCCACGATGACCGTCTCGACGCCTTCCAGGGCTTCCCGGGCCGAGGAGGTCAGCATCAGGAAGAGCGACTCCGGGGTGGTGATGAGGATGTCCGGCGGCCGGTTGGCGATCGCCCGGCGCTCGGCGGCCGGGGTGTCGCCGGAGCGGATGCCCACCCGGATGTCGGGCTCCGGCAGCCCGAGACGCACGGACTCCTGGCGGATGCCGGTCAACGGGCTGCGCAGGTTGCGCTCGACGTCGACCGCCAGGGCCTTCAGCGGGGAGACGTACAGCACGCGGCAGCGCTTCTTCGGCTCGGCGGGCACCGGGACGCTCGCGAGCCGGTCGAGCGAGGCGAGGAAGGCGGCCAGCGTCTTGCCGGAGCCGGTCGGCGCGACCACCAGCACGTCCGAACCCTCGCCGATGGCCCGCCAGGCACCCTCCTGCGCGGCGGTGGGCGCGCGGAACGCCCCCGTGAACCAGTCGCGGGTCGCGGGGGAGAACGAGTCGAGCGCTGCCTTGGCCATGTCCCCCATCGTGCAACGGACCACTGACAATCGCCGGTGACCCGCCGTTCACCTGCGCTGATGCGGGCGAGCGGCGGCGGTCGGCGCCGTCCACGTGCCGGACGGACCGCCCCCGGCAGGCCGGGCCGCAGCACAATTGAGCCATGACGGGGCACGGGGCGGCGGACACGCGGGGCGCGGAAGGCGGGCCGGGCCCGCCGTTCGCGGTGGCGGCAGGCGCGGGAGCCGGTACGGGCGGGCCTCCGGCCGCGGCGCCCGCCGGCCGCAAGGGCGGCGAGTGGGCCCGGCACTGGCAGTACGCCGAACTCCCCGGCCTGGACCTGCTGCGCGCCCGCTACGTACGGCACTCCTTCCCCCGCCACTCCCACGACGGTTACGTCCTGGGCGCCGTCACCGGCGGCGTCGAGCGGGTCGGACTGCCGGGCGGCATCACGGACGCCGGGCACGGCGGCATCATCATGATCAACCCTGAGGTGCCGCACACCGCGCAGGCCGGTGCGCCGGAGGGCTGGTCGTACTCCACGCTCTACCCCTCCGAACAGCTCGTCGCCGGCATCGCGGCCGAGACGACCGGCCTGACCGGCACCGCCGCGTTCACCGAGCCCCTCGTCGACGACACCCTCGCCGTCCACCTCGTCAACGGTGTGCACCGCGCGGCCGAGGAAGGCAACGCGCTGGCCGCCGACAGCCTGCTGCGCATCGTGGTGGCCCGGCTGCTGCGGCGCCACGGCGGCCCGCTGCCGACCCGTATGCCCGCCACAGCGGGAGCCCGTACCGCCGAGCGCGCCAGAGCGCTCCTGGAAGCACGGCTGACCGCGCCACCGACCCTGGAGCACCTGGCCCGGGAACTGGGCACCAGCCCGTTCGCCCTGCTGCGCGCCTTCAAGAACGCGTACGGGATGCCGCCGCACGCCTGGCTCACGAACGCCCGCATACGCCGGGCGCGCCGGCTCCTGGAAGCCGGCACGGCACCGGCGGACGCCGCCGTCGCCGTCGGGTTCACCGACCAGCCGCACCTGAACCGGCACTTCACCCGGATCGTGGGTGTGCCGCCGGGCGCGTACCGGCGTGAGCGGGCGGGCGGCGCAAGAACGTACAAGACCGCGGGGGAGGGCGCTTCCTAGGGTCCGGAGCGTGGCACAGGAAACGCAGCGAGAACGCAACCGGCAGTCGCAACAGCACCGAGAGAACCGTACGGAGCAGGAGCTTCGGGAGTTTCAGGAGCTCCAAGACATCCAAGGCATCGAAGGCATCGAAGACGTCCAAGGCGTCCAAGACATTCATGGGGTCCGAGGGGCCCGAGGGATCAGCGGGACTCTAGGGGTCCAAGAGGCCGACGAGTTGCGAGAGGCCGGAAAGTCTCCCAAGACACCCCAAGCGCACCAGACAATCCCATCCCGTCAGCGACACCAGCCGGAACAGACACATCAACCACGGCCGGCCAAGCCCCCTTCCGCGGTCGTCAGGGACGCGCTCGGCGTCGGTGTCGCCGTCGGGCTGTCCGGCTTCGCCTTCGGGGTGACCGCGGTGGGCTCGGGCCTCTCGGTGTTGCAGACCTGTGCGCTGAGCCTGCTGGTGTTCACCGGCGCCTCGCAGTTCGCGCTGGTCGGCGCGCTGGCCGCGGGCGGCAATCCGTTCACCGCCGCGGCCGGGGCGTTCTTCCTGGGCACCCGTAACGCGTTCTACGGACTGCGGCTGTCCGGCCTCCTCGGGCTCCGGGCCGCGGTCAAGCCGTTCGCCGCCCACTGGGTCATCGACGAGACCTCGGCCGTCACCCTGGTCCAGCCCGACCGGCGCAGCGCACGCCTCGGGTTCGCGGTCACCGGGCTGACCCTGTACCTCCTGTGGAACCTCACCACGTTCGCCGGGGCCAAGGGTGCCGGGGCCCTTGGCGACCGGGCGGCCTGGGGCCTGGACGCGGCCGGTCCCGCGGTCTTCGTGGCGCTGCTGGCTCCCCTGCTCACCTCCGCGGTGGAACGTTTTGCCGCGGGGCTCGCGGTCGTACTGCTGCTGATGTCGCTGCCGTTGCTGCCGGCGGGTGTGCCGGTCCTGGTCGCGGCGCTCGCCGCGCCGGCGGTCCTGTACGGGGAGGGGCACCGGGCCCGTAAACGTACCGCTGACCGGCCTGAAACCGGCGCGGATACGCCCGTACGGGGGAACAGCGCGGGAGAGGTGGACGCACGATGAGTGTCTGGATCGCGATCGGCGTCACCGCCGTGGGCTGCTACCTGGTGAAGTACCTCGGCCTCCTGGTACCGGCGGGTGCCCTGGAACGGCCGCTCGTCAAGCGCCTCGCCGCTCTGGTGCCGGTGGCGCTGCTCGCCGCGCTCACCGCCCAGGAGACCTTCAGCGACGGGCATCAGCTGCTGTTCGACGCCAAGCTGGCGGGCGTCGGTGCCGCGGTGGTCGCGCTGCTGCTCCGCGCGCCGTTCCTGCTGGTCGTGGCGGTCGCGGTGGCGGTGACGGCGGGGGTACGGGCGCTGGGCGGGTGAGGGCACCGGGCGGGTGCGGGAGGCGAGGACGGGAAGCGGTCATCCCCGTACGACCCTCGCCTCCGCGACCCCCAGCCGCCACGCGTCCCGTTCGGGGCGCAGGAAGAGCGTCACGGCCACTCCGGCCAGCACCGTCAGGCCCGCCATCGTCCCGTACGCGCCGAGGTACCCGTCCGCGACGGTCTCCCCGGCGTCCACCAGCCGGCCCGTCACCGCGGGAGCCAGCACGCCGGCCAGAGCGAAGACGCAGGTCAGCGCACCGAGCGCGACGCCGCGCCGGTCCGCGGGAGAGATCCGGGAGACGGAGGTCTGCGCCACGGTCATGATGATGTCCGAGCCGGCCATCGGACCGAGCAGCAGGACGGCTTTCAGCCACAGCACGTCCGTCGCGGCGAAGGCCAGGGTCGCCGCGCCCGAGAGGAGCAGCACCAGCCCGTTCTTCACGCCGGAGGGCAGGGGGATACGGGGGCGCAGGCCGGCCGCCGCACGCCTGCCCGCGCGCTGTACGAGCAGGCCGTGGGCCAGCATCGCGGTGCCCTTGGCCAGTGCGGCCAGCATGATCAACAGGCTCGCCTGGCGCAGCCCCAGCCCGCCGACCTCCTGGAAGTAGTCCACGGCCCAGGTGAGCGAGGCCGACACCGTCCAGAAGGCGGCGAACGCGCCGAGCGCCGCGGACAGCCAGGTCCTGGAGAGCAGCAGCTTCCGGTACGGGACGGAGCCGCCGCCGAGGGAGGTGTTACGGGCGGGACGCTTTCCCACCGGGGTGCCGTCGGTGGACCGCCGTCCCACCGGGGCGCTGTCGGCGGATCGCTGCCCTACCGGGGCATCGCTGACGCGCCGCCGCCCTACCGGAGGCGCCAGGGGTCCTTCCTCGCCGTACCGGAGCCACACCGCCGCCCACACCAGGCCGACGAGGCCCACCACGCCGAACGCCCAGCGCCAGCCCCACGCGGCGGTGACCGCGCCGAGCACCGGCGCCGCGACGGCGACGCCCACCGCCGCGCCGACCAGGAAGATCGCGGTCGGCAGCGTACGGTCGCGCTCCTCGAACCAGCCGTGCAGGTGGTGCACCGCCACCGGGGTCGCCGGGCCCTCCGCCGCGCCCAGCAGCACCCGGGTGGCGACCAGGACGCCGAACCCGGCCACGCCGAGCAGCATCGGCAACTGGGCGGCGGACCACAGCAGCGCCATACCGAGCAGCAGGACCGGGGTGCGCACCGTACGGGTGAGGAAGGAGCCGCCGAGCGCCGCCAGGCTGAAGAGCGCGAAGAACGCGGCGGACGCGGTGCCGAACTGTTCGCGGGTCAGGTGCAGTTCGGTCATCACCGGGTTGGCGACCAGGCCCATCACCATCTTGTCGGCGAAGTTGACGAGCATGAAGGCGACCAGCAGCCAGGTGGTGCGCCAGGCCCGCCGGTGCTCGGAAGCAGTCATTCCGGAAAGCTCGCCGGGGTACGCCCCGGGCCCGGTCGCACGGGTCACCGAACGGCCTCCCTGTCCCGATCCACGTCTCCGGCACCGGCTTGCGGCGAGCCGGATTCCGGTCGTACCAGCCCTGCCCTGGCGTACGCGCCCGTGTGCCCGGGGGCCGGCCCGGAGATGGCCGTGAGGGCGGGCCCGGGGGCTCCGGCCCCCGTCCCGGTGCTCTCCCTGTGCGGACTGTGCGGGCTGTGCTGCGTCGAACCATCCGTCATGCCGGGCAGCTCCTCATGCGCGCCGGGCACCTGTGCTGGTCAGGCGCCCGCTGTCGGTCCTCGGGTCGGTCCTCGGGTCGGTCCTCGGGTCGGTCCTCGGATCGGCCCTCTGGTCAGTCCTCGGATCGGCCCTCTGGTTAGTTCTTTGGTTAGTCCTCTGGTCGGTTTTCCGGCCTGCCCCGGCGGCAGGAGTCCGGTGTCCCCGAGGGCCCGACGCCACCCGCCGGTGTCACAGCCGTACCCGCTACCGGGCGGTGAGGCGCCCGTACGCGCGCAACGTCAGCAGCGCCTTGACCGTCACCATCGGGCGGCCCTCCAGAGCCGTTCCGGGAGCCCACACGCGCCAGCTCACGGGCCAGCCGCCGTCCTCCCGCTGGAGGGCGGCGAGGTGGTCCAGCGCCCGGTCCGTCTCCGCGTCCGTGAACCAGCGGCGGGCGAGAGAGCCCGGCGTGGCCGCGTAGTCGTACGCGAAATGGTGCTCCCCGGGCGCGTAACCGTCGGGTACGGGGGCGTCCGCCGTGCGGTCCGGGTCCAGGAGGACCAGCCGCTGCTCGCGCACCATGGTGCCCAGGCGCTGTGCGGCCGCCTCGGCGCGCGGCCGGTCGGGTACGCCCTCCAGGAAGGCGAGCGCCGCCTGGACCTCGTACGGGTGGGTCCGCTCCAGGGACTCCACCGCCTGCCAGCAGAAGTCCGTGGCCCGGAAGAGCCAGGCGTGCCACACCGCGTTGCGGTGCAGCAGGCCCACGACGGGTCCGGTGGTCAGGAGGGCGCTCGGCGGGTCGTCGGGCACCGGGAGCCACGGCGCGGCCGGATAGCCGCGCAACTCGGGGCGCACGGCGGGCAGCGCGCCCTCCAGGGTGGACACCCCGGTCAGATAGCGGCAGATCCGCTCGGCCCGCCGGCCGCCGCAGCGCCCGATGAGGTCGAGGACGTACAGGGCGTGCGCGGTGTGCAGCGGCTGGCTGACCGGGCCGCGCAGGTCGGGTTCCAGGGCGTGGCCGTAACCGCCGTCGGGGTTCGCGTAGGCGGTGAGCGCGGCGTCGACACCGTCCGCGCCGCCTTCCAGGAAGTGGTACGCGAAACGGCGCTGTTCGAGCACCCGGGCAGTGAGCCAGATGAAACGCTCGGCACGTGCCAGTGAGGTCGGCTGTGGTGCTCCGTTTTCCGCCATGGACCGACGGTAGGGCCGTGCGCGCCGCCCGGCACCGGCGTGGACGTGGCTGCACTCTCAGGGGCGGGGTTCCGGACGTGCGCGGTTGACGGTCGTCCGGCAGCGGACGGGCCCCAGCCTCGACAGCGGCGGTCCGCGGACCCGGCAGCGTTCGGGCCCACCCCCGGCAGTGGCGGCCCGCAGTCCCGGCAGCGGGCGGTCCGCAGTCCTGGCAGGTCTGTCGGCCCCACTGGTGGGGCGCCGGTTCGCCTCCGTTCCCGGAGCGCCCGTGTGCGCGCTGTTGCTGCTGCCCTTCCCGTCCTTCCCGTCCTTCCCGCCCTTCGGCCTCTCCGGCAGGTCGGCCGGGGCTTTACTCTGCGTACATATACGTCCTTCACGCCGGCGCGGGAGGCCGCGCCGCCAGAGTGGTGCGGCCCTGCCGGGAGTGCAAGGTATGGGAAACGTGCAGGTCAAGGCGAGTGCGGAGTGGGTTTCATGCGGTTGACGGTCTTCTGGGAGCGGATGGCGGATCACTTCGGTGAGGGGTACGCCGACTCGTTCGCGCGCGATCATGTGATGTCCGGGCTCGGCGGGCGGACCGTGCACCAGGCGCTGGCGGACGGGTGGGAGGCCAAGGACGTGTGGCGGGTGGTCTGCGCGACGATGGACGTGCCGTACGACAAGCGCTGACGGGAGCGACGGCTCCGGGGGTGGGCCCGGGAGCGGACCCGGGGGCGCGCCGGCCCCGTGGACGGCGGCTCAGGCGACGGCGGAAGGCGGCACGGAGGTATCGGGCGGAGGTATCGGCCGGAGGCGGGCGGCGGTGCCGAGCGGGGCAGGGCGGGAGTTGTCGGACCTGTGAGCGACACTGGGCCCGTGCCAGCGACCGAGAATCCCACCCGTCACGACGACCCGCGCCCCGGAGGCGCCGCCCAGCGGATGCCACGGTGGCTGCCCCGCGCCATGGTGCTGGCGCTCGCCCTCGTGGCCTGCTTCCAGCTCGCCAGCTGGGCGTTCCACCAGCTCATCTCGCTGCTGCTGAACGTGCTGATCGCCTTCTTCCTCGCCCTGGCCGTCGAGCCGGCCGTGGACTGGATGGCGGCCCGCGGGCTGCGCCGAGGGGGCGCCACCGGGCTGGTCTTCCTCGGCATACTCGTCGGGACCGCGGGCTTCTTCGCACTGCTCGGTTCGATGCTCGCGGGCCAGATCGCCACCATGGTCCAGGAGTTCCCGCAGTACCTGGACTCGGTGATCAGCTGGATCAACACCACCTTCCACACCCACCTCTCGCGGGTCGAGGTGCAGAACAATCTGCTGAAGTCCGACTGGCTGCAGAAGTACGTACAGGACAGCGCCAACAACGTGCTCGCCGTCTCCGCGACCGTCCTGGGCAGCCTGTTCAACCTCCTGACCGTGGCCCTGTTCTCCTTCTACTTCGCCGCCGACGGCCCCCGGCTGCGCCGCGCCCTGTGCTCGGTCCTCCCGCCGTCCCGGCAGGCCGAGGTGCTGCGCGCCTGGGAGATCGCGGTCGCCAAGACCGGCGGGTACCTGTACTCCCGCGGCCTGATGGCACTGATCTCCGGCATCGCGCACTACGTCCTGCTGGAGATTTTGGGCGTCCCGTACGCACCGGCGCTCGGCATGTGGGTCGGGCTCGTCTCCCAGTTCATCCCGACCATCGGCACGTACCTCGCCGGCGCGCTGCCGATCCTGATCGCCTTCACCGTCAATCCCTGGTACGCGCTGTGGGTCTTCGGGTTCGTCGTGGTGTACCAGCAGTTCGAGAACTACCTGCTCCAGCCGCGCATCACGGCCAAGACCGTGGACATCCACCCGGCCGTCGCCTTCGGGTCGGTGATCGCCGGTACGGCGCTGATGGGCGCGGTCGGCGCGCTGATCGCCATCCCGGCGACCGCGACGCTCCAGGCGTTCCTGGGGGCGTACGTGAAGCGGTACGAGGTCACGGACGAGGTACGGGTACGGGGCGGCAACCGGCGCCGGCGCGCGACCTCGGCCCTGCGGCGGCTGCGCCGGTCCCTGCACGACGAGCCGCCGGCCGCGCCCCTGGAGGGCCGGGAGACCGGTGGGGACGGGGACGAGGGTGATCGGGACGGGCGAGGCGGAAGCGGCGGGAGCCGCGGGAGCGGGCCCGGCGCGGGGGGCAAGGAGAGCTGAGGGGCCGGGCGGCCGGGCCGGGCCCCGCGTTCCCGCCGTACGGGATCGTCCGGGCGTGACCGGGGCGACGGGCCCGGCGTGGTGCGCTTGACACTGAAATCGAACATCTATTCTTATGAGACGTCCGGCCCGTGTCTCCGCCCGGAGTTCCCGGGAGTTATCCACAGGCCGGAGCCGGGTCCGGGCGCGTTGTCAGTGGCAGGCGTTAGCGTCATGGATGTGAAGCGATCGACTCAAGCAAACCGGGTGGAAGCCATGGCAGGCACGGACCGCGAGAAGGCGTTGGACGCCGCGCTCGCACAGATTGAACGGCAATTCGGCAAGGGCGCCGTGATGCGGATGGGCGAGCGCCCGAACGAGCCCATCGAGGTCATCCCCACCGGGTCGACCGCACTCGATGTCGCGCTCGGCGTCGGCGGCATCCCGCGTGGCCGTGTGGTGGAGGTCTACGGCCCGGAGTCCTCCGGTAAGACGACCCTGACCCTGCACGCGGTGGCGAACGCGCAGAAGGCCGGCGGCTCCGTCGCCTTCATCGACGCCGAGCACGCGCTCGACCCCGAGTACGCCAAAAAGCTGGGCGTGGACACGGACGCGCTGATCCTGTCCCAGCCGGACAACGGCGAGCAGGCCCTGGAGATCACGGACATGCTGGTCCGCTCCGGCGCGCTCGACCTCATCGTGATCGACTCGGTCGCCGCGCTGGTGCCCCGGGCCGAGATCGAGGGCGAGATGGGTGACTCCCACGTGGGTCTCCAGGCCCGGCTGATGAGCCAGGCTCTGCGGAAGATCACCAGCGCGCTCAACCAGTCCAAGACCACCGCGATCTTCATCAACCAGCTCCGCGAGAAGATCGGCGTGATGTTCGGCTCGCCGGAGACCACGACCGGTGGCCGCGCCCTGAAGTTCTACGCCTCGGTGCGGATCGACATCCGCCGTATCGAGACCCTCAAGGACGGCACCGAAGCGGTCGGCAACCGCACCCGCTGCAAGGTCGTCAAGAACAAGGTCGCCCCGCCCTTCAAGCAGGCGGAGTTCGACATCCTGTACGGCCAGGGCATCAGCCGCGAGGGCGGCCTGATCGACATGGGTGTGGAGCACGGCTTCATCCGCAAGTCCGGCGCCTGGTACACCTACGAGGGCGACCAGCTCGGCCAGGGCAAGGAGAACGCCCGCAATTTCCTCAAGGACAACCCCGACCTCGCCAACGAGGTGGAGAAGAAGATCAAGGAGAAGCTGGGCATCGGCGTCAAGCCGGCGGAACTGGCGGAGCCGGGTGCGGACGCGGCGGGAGCGGCGGCCGACGAGGAGGCCCCGGCCAAGTCCGTACCGGCACCGGCCGCCAAGGGCGCCAAGGGCACCAAGGCCGCCGCGGCCAAGAGCTAGTCCATCGTGACGCGGCGAACGGAATGGCCCGACGACCACGGCCACGGCCCCGGTGCGGGAGTCGGTCACGACGAGGGGCGTGACGACGACGGCCGGGGCGGGAGCGGCAGCGCCGCGGGCGGCGCCGAGAACCGTAGGAAACGCAAGGACGGCGGTGGTTCCTCCTCGTCGAGGGCCGAGGCGGGACCGCCGCGTACGCCCGAGGAGCAGGCGCGGGCCATCTGCCTGCGCCTGCTCACCGGGTCGGCGCGGACGCGCAAGCAGCTCGGGGACGCCCTGCGTGAGCGGGGCATCCCCGAGGACGCCGCACAGGAGGTGCTGTCCCGCTTCGAGGAGGTGGGGCTGATCGACGACGCCAAGTTCGCCGATGCCTGGGTGGAGTCCCGGCATCACAGCCGGGGGCTGGCCCGCCGGGCGCTCGCCCGCGAGCTGCGCACCAAGGGCGTCGCCCCCTCGACGGTCGACGAAGCCCTCGGGCAGCTGGACTCCGAGCAGGAGGAGCGCACGGCCCGCGAGCTGGTCGACCGCAAGCTGCGGGCGACCCGGGGCCTGGACCGGGAGAAGCGGATACGGCGCCTCGCGGGAATGCTGGCCCGCAAGGGATACTCGGAGGGCCTCGCCCTGCGGGTGGTCCGGCAGGCCCTGGAGGAGGAGGGGGAGGACCCGGAGCTGATGGAGTATCACTTGCCGGAGGCGTGATCCGGAGGCGTGATCCGGAGGCGTGATCCGGAGGCGTGATCGCGGCGGGGTGTGAGCCGATGGGGGCGTGGCCCGGCGGAGGTGTGAGCCGACGGGGGCGTGGCCCGGCGGAGGTGTGGGCCGGAGGGGGCGCGCGCCGGTGGGGACCGAGCCGCGGTCCGCGACGGTCGGTACAGGCCGCGACGGTCGGTACGGCCTGTGACGTGCGGCCCGGCACTCGACGTGCGGCCCGGCACTCGACGTGCGGCCCGGCACTCGACGTGTCGTCCGGCTCATGACGGACGGGTTGGCCGGTGACGGACCAGCCCCCGCTGCCGTGTCCGTTCTCGTCGGTGGCCGGAGCCGCATCGACCGGCTTCCGGGGGGAAGCCCCCCTCCGACGAGGAGGCTGGCTGCAATGTGCTGTGCGTGCCGTGGGCGGCAGAGTGCGGTGCATGATCTTCACTCGAAAACGCCGTGGATGGTCCGCCGCGCCCGGCATCCTCGTCCTGGGGTGCGCCGCGGCCGTACTGGCTACCGGGGCAGTGGCGACGACCACGGCGGCAGCGACGCCCGAGAGCCCGGGTGCGGGCCCTGGCACCGGCACGACGACCGCGACCAGAACCTCACCCACGGCCGGACCCGACGCCGCCGAGCAGCGCTCGGTGCCCGGTTCGGTGGTCTCCGTCGCCCTCGTCGCCGACCTGGACGCGAAGAAGGTCGCGGCCCGTCTGGAGAAGGCCGGTATCGACGCGGCCCAGGTCCGTTACGGCGTACGCGCCCACCGCGTCGTCTACCGCACCCGCGGCCTCCGGGGCGAGCCCACCACGGCCAGCCAGCTGATCGCCGTACCCAAGAACGGCAAGCGGGTCCTCCAGACCGTGTCCTGGCTGCACGGGACGACCGTGTACCGAGGCGACGTGGCCTCGGTGAACGAGCAGTCCACCGACCGGGCGGCGGCCCTGCTCTTCGCCTCGACCGGCCGGGCCGTCTCCGCGCCGGACTACCTGGGCCTGGGCGAGGGCCCCGGCATCCACCCGTACGGCCATCCGCGGGCGACCGTCACCGCCTCGGTCGACGGGTTGCGCGCGGCCCGTGTGTTCGCCCGGCGGGAGCAGCGCATCCTCGACAGGAACGTGCTGGTCAGCGGCTTCTCCCAGGGCGGGCCCGCCACGATGATGGTCGGTCGGGCCCTCCAGCGGGGCGCCGACCCGTACTTCCGGCCGGGGGCGCTCGCCCCGATCGCCGGGCCCTTCGACCTGAGCGGTTTCGAGGCCGCGGCGGCCGACGACAAGGTCGTCCGGTCGTCGCTCTACCTGGCCTACTTCGCGACCGCGTGGGACCGGATGTACGGGCTGTACGACACGCCGGGGCAGGCCTTCCGCGCGCCGTACGACAAGACGGTGGAGTCCCTGTTCGACGGCGATCACAAGACGTCGGAGATCGCGGCCGCGCTGCCGGCGACCTCGGAGGAACTGTTCACGCCGGAATTCCTCGACACGGTTCGCAGCCCGCGGGGGAAGCTGCGGCAACAGTTGAAGGCGCTGGACACCACCTGCGACTGGCGCCCGGAGGTGACGGTGCACCTCTACCACGCCAAGGGCGACCAGGACGTGGCGTTCGAGAACGCGCGCCACTGCGAGCGGCACCTCACCGCCAACGGGGCCGCCCACCGGCTCACGGACATCGGAGACGTGGACCACAACGGGACGGTGCGCAAGGCCCTGCCCCTCGTGGTCCGGCAGTTCGACGCCGGACGCTGAGACGCCACCACCTGAGACGCCACCATCTGAGACGCCACCACCTGAGACGCCGCACATCGAGACGCCGCACTGAGCCGACGGCGGGCCCGCTTCGGGCGGACCCGCCGTCACCTCATCCGTGGCCGCGGGCGCGGACCGGCAGTCCTGCCGCCCGCCATGCCTGGAAGCCGCCCACCAGGTCGGTCGCCCGGTACAGGCCCAGTTGCCGCAGGGAGACGGCCGCGAGGCTCGACGCGTAGCCCTCGTTGCAGACGACGACCACCGGCAGGTCGTGGCCGGTGGCTTCCGGGGCGCGGTGGGCGCCGGTGGGGTCCAGGCGCCACTCCAGTTCGTTGCGTTCGACGATCAGCGCACCCGGGATGGTGCCGTCACGTTCGCGCAGCGCCGCGTATCGGATGTCGACCAGCAGCCCGCCGTCCCGCTGGACCACCGCGGCCTGCTCGGGGGACACCCGGTCCAGTCCGGCCCGTGCCGCCTCCAGAAGCGCGTCGACGGCGCTCACCGCCAGTCCTCGGGCAACTCGACCTCTTCGAGGCGCAGGACGGGACCGGTGCGGCTGTAGCGGCGCATCAGCGGCAGCGGCGGATAGTAGGCGTGCACCGAGACGGCGTGCGCGTCCTCGGAGGGGTTGAGCACCTGGTGGACGTGGTGGGGGCCGAAGGCGCGGCCGCGGCCGTCGGCCAGCTTCCGCTGCCGGTCCACGCCGTCCGCCAGTTCCAGTGTCTTCCAGCCCTCGGTGGGCAGTTGGGCGGCGAGCGACTGCTCGGTCAGCTCGCCCGCGGCGGCGGCGAACGCGCCGTGCGAGCCGCCGTGGTCGTGCCAGCCGGTGCCCGTACCGGGCGGCCAGCCGATCAGCCACGCCTCGCTGCCGCCGGGACCGTCGAGCCGGATCCAGGTCCGGCCTTCGGGGTCGAGGGGCAGTGAAGCGATGAGTGAGGTGTCGGCGGCGGTGCGGCGGGCGAAGTCGAGGAGTTCGGCGGCGGTGGGGCCGCCGGTGGCGTCCGGACGCGGGCGCGCGGGAGTACGTACGTCGGGCACAGGAACCGTCCTGAGTGATCGCGAAGAGGCGCGCGGGCAGCGGGAAACGCGGCGGCGCGCGGGGGAGGGATGCGGATCAGCAGGACGGACGACACACACAGCCCGCGTAGCGGACCAGGTCCAGATGGACCCTCCGCCAGAAGCGCGAACCGTTCTCCGTCACGTTCCGGAGTCAAGCACGGCGCTTCCCGCAGGGTCAACCGCCGACGGTGGCGCGAGGGCGTGCACAGGGGCGCTCGCCGACCGGCGCCACGGCGCGCGCGGGAGCGCTCACCGACCGGTTCCGCCCCCCGACCGGACCTCCGCCTCCGTCACGTCCCGGGCCGTGCCCCTGTCGGCTTGCGGGGATGCCGCTCCCTCGGCAGGCTCCGGTCCGTCGTCCGGCCGTGCCGGATGCGCGAACGGCCCCTCCGAACCCGCGCCGACCCCGTTCCCGGGCCCAGGACCGGCCCCGTTCCCGGCCCCGGCCCCGGCCCCGAGCCCAGAATCGGCCCCGGCTCCGGCCCCGGTCTCAGCCCTGGCCCGCTCCACACCGTCGAACGCCGCAGCGCCCTCCGCGCGCCCCACAGGTCCCACTGGCCCCGCGGCCCTCGAACCGTCCCGCACACCGTCCCCCATGCCGCCCGCGGGACCGCCCTTCGACCCGTCCCCCGGGCCGCCGCTCCCCGCGTCCCCGCCCCCACCCCGTACCGCCTCCGCGCACGCGTACAGTTCCGCCGGCCGGACGCCTCCCATGGCCGTGACCAGGTGCCCGTCCGGCCGTACGACCAGGACGGTGTGGGCGACCGCGCCCGGGTAGGACTCGGCGACCAGTACCTCGGCGGGCATCGGCAGGGCGTCCACCGTCTTCGAGAGACGCGGCATCAGGCCGGCCGACTTCCAGTGCCGCCGGTCCCACACGCCCGTACCGGGCGCCACCAGCACCACCAGCAGCCCCCGTCCCAACCGGGTGCGGAGCGGTACCTGGGAGCCGTCCGAGGCCGTCACGGGGACGTCCGCGACCGGCGCGCCGACCTCCGTGCCCACCGTCATCGCGCACGACGGATCGACGGCCGGGGCGAGCGGGGAGCGGGCGTACGCGGGGGGCGCGCCGAGTGGCCCGCGCCCCAAGTGCCCGTCGGTGAGCATCGCCGTGTGCCCGCGCGCGGCCCCGGGCAGGACGGCCCGCCACCGGCCGCCCCGCTCGCCGTCGCGCAGCAGCGGCAGGGCCCGGTCGGCGGCGCGCAGCCGGGCCGTCACGGCACCCCTGCGCTCGGCCTGGTAGCTGTCCAGCAGGGCCTCCGAGGCGCCCTGGTGCCAGGCCAGGGCCAGCTTCCACGCGAGATTCTCGGCATCCCGCAGGCCCTCGTCCAGGCCCTGGGTGCCGAGCGCGCCGAGCAGGTGGGCGGCGTCACCGGCGAGGAAGGCGCGGCCGCGCCGCCAGCGCCGGGCCAGCCGGTGGTGGACCGTGTGCACACCGGTGTCGAGGAGTTCGTACGGCGGTACGGCGGGAACGTGCGGGCCACCCCGGCCCCCACCCTTCCCACCGGAACCGGAACTGGAACCGGGCCCGGCACCGGCACTGGAACCGGACCCGCTCGCCGGCCCGGCACCCGCTCCCGCCCAGGTCCCAGCCCCGGCCCAGCCCCCCGCCTCAGCCGCCCACACCGCCAGCGAATCGCGGATCCGGGCCACCAGCGCGTCCGGCGTCACCAGGTCGCGGCCGGGCGGCAGCAGCCAGTCCAGCCGCCACACCCCGCCGGGCAGCGGCCGGGCGGTCACCTCGCCACCGGACCCGCCGCCGCCCTGCCGCGCGGGCGAGCGGTGCAGCAACGCCTCGCCCGGCCAGGGAAGTTCCGTACGCAGCGCCGCCACCGCGTGCCGCTCGACCGCCGTACGCCCCGGGAAGCGGACCTCCAGCAGTTTGCGGACCGTCGAGCGCGGACCGTCGCAGCCGACCAGGTAACTGGCACGCCACCACGCGCCGTTGGCGCCACGGGTATGTGCGCTGACCCCGTACTCGTCCTGCCGCAGTTCGTCGAGCCGGCTGCCGGCGACGATCCGGACGCCGGGCTGCGCCGCGAGCGCGGTGCGCAGCGCCCGGGCCAGCGCGTGCTGCGGCACATGCACGGGAGAAACAGGGGAAGCGGGAGAAACGGAAGGGCCGAGAGAAGCGGGAGAGCCGAGAGAAGCAAGAGAGCCGAGAGAAGCGGCAGAAACGAGAGCGCCGGGAGCGCCGGGAGCGCCGGGAGCGCCCGGAGAACCGGAAGAAACGGCGGAACCAGGCAACAGCTCCTCCGGGCCGAACTCCACCCGCTCCAGCAGCCGCCTCCGCCGCACCGAGCGCCAGGCCGTCCAGCGGGTGCCCGCCGAGGCCAGGGCCGGGCCGCAGCCCAGCCGCTCCAGGAACGCGGTGGTGTCCGGCCGCAGGACGACGGTGCGGGCGGGCCGCGGATCGATCGCACCGGGGGCTTCGTCCAGCACCACGCAGGGGACGTCGAGGCGGGCGAGGGAGAGGGCGAGTGCGAGGCCGACGGGTCCGGCCCCGACGACGATCACCGGGTCCACGGCGTGGCTCCCCCGGTCCGCGGGTTCTTACGGGACGTACAGGAGCTGGCAGTTGGAGCCCGGTGCGCGATCACACAGCGTATGCAACCCATTGCGGGCGCCCGCGTCAAGTGACGGGGGCAGCGGCGCACGCGGCACTGCCCCCGCCCACGGTGTCACATCGTCAGGGCGTGAAGCCGCCCCCGCCGCCCAGGCCCGGGGGGCGCCGGGTGTCGATCGGCCCGCCGGGTGTGCCGTCGGTGCCGTCCAGCGCGTCCGACGCGGTGACCGGCTCGGCCGCCCCGGCCACTGCGATGCCGGTCTTGGCCCGCCGGCCGCGCCGCTCGATCCAGTTGGCCAGCGCGGACAGCGCCAGACACATCGCCACGTAGATCGCACCGGCCACGATGATCATCGGCACGTACGGGTTCTCGTCGTTGACGACGATGGTGCTGGCCATCTGCTGGATCGTGTACAGCAGCTCCTCGAAGGTGATCACATAACCGAGCGAGGTGTCCTTGAGGGTCACCACCAGCTGGCTGATGATCGTCGGCAGCATCGCCCGGACGGCCTGCGGCATCAGCACCGTCGTCATGACCTGCGTCTTGCTCATGCCGAGCGCGTACGCCGCCTCGCGCTGGCCCCGGGGCACCGCGTTGATGCCGGCCCGCAGCACCTCCGCCTGCACCGAGCCGTTGTAGACGGTCAGGCCGACGACCAGGGCCCAGAACTGCGGGGAGTCGCCGGTCAGGCCCAGCTCCTCCTTGTAGGAGAGCAGCAGCACCCACAGGGCGTAGATCGTGATCAGCAGCGGGACGGCCCGGAACAGCTCGATGAATCCGGTCGCCAGCCAGCGCACCGGCTTGTGGTCGGAGAGCCGGGCGACGGCGAGCAGCACGCCGAGCGCGAGGGAGAGCACCGCGGCGACCGCGAAGACCTGGAGGGTCGTCAGGACACCGTTGCGGATGTTGGTCCGCACGCCGGCGTTGTTGAAGATGTTCCACATCTCCGGCTCGAACTGGCCCTTGGCGGCCAGCCGCAGCACGGCGAAGACGAGCAGGCCGAGCACGGCGAGCGCGCCGACGACGGTGTAGACGCGGTTGCGGACCTTGGCCTTGGGCCCCGGGGCGTCGTAGAGGACGCTGGTCATCGGGCCACCTCCAGGCGGCGTTCGAGCAGCCGGAAGATGCCGCTGATGGCGAACGTGATGATCAAGTAGGCGAGGGCGATCCAGAGGAAGATCCAGCCGATCGGCCGGCCCTGGTCGTTCAGGAGTTTGGAGACGTTGAACAGTTCCGCGTTGCTGAAGGCGCCTGCGATGGCCGAGTTCTTGGTGAGCGCGATCAGGATGCTGCTCAGGGGCGGGATCACGGTGCGGGTGGCCTGCGGCAGGACGATGATGCGCAGCGTCTGGACGAAGGTCATCCCGATGCTGCGGGCGGCCTCCGCCTGGCCCAGCGGCACGGTGTTGATGCCCGAGCGGACGGCCTCGCAGATGAACGAGGACGTGTAGAAGCCCAGGGCCAGCGTCGCGAGCACGAACGGGCTGATGCCCGGGAAGAAGATCTGCGGGACGACGAAGAAGGCGACCAGGAACAGCAGGGTGAGCGGGGTGTTGCGCAGCAGCGTCACCCAGGCCGTCCCGAAGGCGCGCAGCGGGGGCACCGGCGAGACCCGGAAACCGGCTATGAGGAGGCCCAGCAGGATGGCGAGCGCCCCGCTGGCCGCGGTGAGCGACACGGTTCCGAGGAACCCGGTGCGGAACTCGGGAAGATAGTCGAGGAGTACGTTCATGGGTTCTCCGCGGTAGCGGTCAGGTCAGCGGCGGACGGGTGGACGGCCCGGTGCGGGGGCGTGCGGGGCGTGCGGGCTGTGCGCGGCGCGTGGGCTGTGCGCGGGAGTGCGATCCGGCGTACGGGCGCTCGCGTGCGCGGCGTACCGGTGTACGGCCGGGAGCGCGGGCGCGGCCCGCGACGGTGTGCGCACGGGCGTCCCGGCGCGTCGGTCCTCAGGCACCCACGCCCCGTACGCCCGCCGAAGCGGCGTACGGGGCGTGCGGCGACGGTCAGCGGGTGCGCGACCCGGGTCAGTCGCGCGGCAGCGGCGTCTCCGGCGTGACGAAGCTGGTCCCGGACTTGCCGAGGGTGCCTTCGTACGCCTTCTTGTAGTCGCCGTTCTTGATGTGCTTCTCCAGCGCGTCGGTGATCGCGTCCCGCAGCGCCTTGTCACCCTTCGTCAGGCCGACGCCGTACGGCTCCTTGGTGAACGGCTTGCCGACGACCCGCAGCTTCTTGGGCCGCTCGGCCGCGTACCCCTTGAGGATCGCGTCGTCCGTGGTGACCGCGTCCACCTGGCCGTCGAGCAGCTGCTTGACGCACAGCGAGTACTTGGCCAGCTCGGTGGTCTGCGCGCCGTACTTCGGCTTCTTGATCTCCTGGAGCGGGGTGGAGCCGACGATCGAGCAGACCTTCTTGCCCTTGACGGTGTCCGGGCCGGTGATGGACTTGTCGTCCCTGCGCACCAGGAGGTCCGCGCCCGCGGTGTAGTACGGGCCCGCGAAGTCGATCTGCTTCTTGCGCTCCTCGTTGATCGTGTACGTGCCGACGTAGTAGTCGACCTGGCCCTTGGAGATCGCCGTCTCGCGGACGTTGGAGTCGACCGTCTTGAACTCGATCTGCTTCTCGGAGAAGCCCAGTTCGGCGGCGATCATCTTGGCGATCTCGATGTCGAAGCCGGTCCGCTTGCCGGTGGTGTCCTGGAAGCCGAGGTAGGGCTGGTCGGCCTTGGCGCCGATGGTGATCTTCCCGGCCTGCTTGGCCTTCTTCCAGGCCGGCGAGTTCACGTTCGCCTTGGCGTTGACCGCGTACGTACCGCTGAAGACGTCCCCGCCGGACGCCTTGTCGCCGGCCGTGCCCGACTCGCCGCCGCAGGCGGTCGCGGTCGCCGTCAGCGCGAGCACCACCGCACCCGCCGCGGCCGTCTTACGAATCCTCATGGTGAACATCCTTTGGTTCAGCGGAAGGTGGCAATCATGATGACCGGCCGCGGGGTCAGTGGTGGAGGATCTTCGAAAGGAAGTCCTTGGCCCGGTCGCTGCGCGGGTTGTTGAAGAACTGGTTCGGCTCGGCCTCTTCGACGATGCGGCCGTCCGCCATGAAGACGACGCGGTTGGCCGCCGAGCGGGCGAAGCCCATCTCGTGCGTGACCACGACCATCGTCATGCCGTCCCGGGCGAGCTGCTGCATGACCTCCAGCACCTCGTTGATCATCTCCGGGTCGAGTGCGGAGGTCGGCTCGTCGAAAAGCATGACCTTGGGGTCCATCGCCAGGGCCCGGGCGATGGCCACCCGCTGCTGCTGCCCGCCGGACAGCTGGGCGGGGTACTTGTCCGCCTGGGTGCCGACCCCCACCCGGTCCAGCAGGGCCCGGGCCTTCTCCTCGGCCGCCTTCTTGTCCGTGCGGCGGACCTTGGTCTGGCCCAGCATCACGTTCTCCAGCACCGTCTTGTGCGCGAAGAGGTTGAAGGACTGGAAGACCATGCCCACGTCGGCCCGGAGCCGGGCCAGCTCGCGCCCCTCCTGCGGCAACGGCTTGCCGTCGATCGTGATGGCGCCGGAGTCCACGGTCTCCAGCCGGTTGATCGTGCGGCACAACGTCGATTTGCCGGACCCCGAGGGCCCGATCACCACGACCACCTCACCGCGCCGGATGGTCAGGTCGATGTCCTGGAGTACGTGCAGCGCGCCGAAGTGCTTGTTCACGTTGTCCAGCACGACCAGCGGGTCGCCCGCCGGCGCGGGCCCCTTGTCGCTCTTGGTCACCGATACTTCGCTCATCGGCGTACAGCTCCGTCCTCCTCGGTTGGGGAGGACCCTAGTAACGCACTGCGACCAGCGTCATTACATCTGAGCGGGATTTGAGCATAACGATACGGCCGCGAAGGGGCACACGGCGTGCACGGGGCGCACGGAACGGGCGCCCCGGTGTACCGGCTGCATAACGGAACCGTCCCTCCGGGAATACCCCCTTGACGTGCGTGCCGTCCATCGCCGTAGATGCCTTTTGGCCGTCCCGTGGACAGCCCGCGACCCGTACGCGCCCGCGTACGGGTGTACACCTATGCACCCGCGCGTCCAGGTATGCGCGGCCGGGCACACATCGTGAGGAGGGGGCCGGTGCGGCTGCTGCTCGTGGAGGACGACGACCATGTCGCGGCCGCCCTGTCCGCCGTGCTGTCCCGGCACGGCTTCGACGTCACCCACGCCCGCAACGGCGAGGAGGCGCTGCAGGCCCTGCTGCCCGGCGGCCGGGAGCCCTTCGGGGTGGTCCTGCTCGACCTCGGCCTGCCCGACCAGGACGGTTTCGAGGTCTGCGGGCGGATCCGGCGGATGTGCGGCAGCCCGGTGATCATGGTGACCGCGCGGGCGGACGTACGGTCGCGGATCCACGGCCTGAACCTCGGCGCCGACGACTACGTGGTCAAGCCCTACGACACCGGTGAACTGCTCGCCCGTATCCACGCCGTCAGCCGCCGCCGCGCCGCCGCGCCCGCCGCCGGGGAGCCGTCCGCCCAGGAGGGTGCCCCGTCCGGCGGCCTGCGGCTCGGCGCCGTCACCATCGAGCTGTCCACCCGGCAGGTGTCCGTGGACGGCACCGCCGTACCCCTGACCCGCAAGGAGTTCGACCTGCTGGCCCTGCTCGCGCAGCGGCCGGGCGTCGTCTTCCGCCGCGAGCAGATCATCAGCGAGGTGTGGCGCACCAGCTGGGAGGGGACCGGCCGGACCCTGGAAGTGCACGTCGCGTCACTGCGCGCCAAGCTGCGGATGCCCGCGCTGATCGAGACGGTGCGCGGCGTCGGCTACCGGCTCGTGACGCCGCCCGCCGCCGTGTCGCCGGCCGGCCCGGCCTCCTGACGGCCGGCGGCCCGCACCGTGCGCACCCGACTCCTCCCGCTCCTGATCGTCCTGCTGGCCGGGGTGCTGCTCGCGCTCGGCTTCCCGCTCGCCGGCATCACCGCGGGCGTCGAACAGCAGCGGGTGGTCGTCGACCGGATCGACGACGCGGCGCGCTTCGCCTCCCTCGCCCAGTACGTCACCACCCGCCCGGGCGCCGGCAAGACCCCCGACGAGGACGAACGGCAGACCACGCTGAGCGCCGAACTCAAGCGCTACCACGAGCTGTACGGCATCCGCGCCGGCGTGTTCTTCCGCGACGGGACGCCCATGGCGGCGGCCCCCGCCGGCTGGCGCGTACCGGAGGAAGGGGAGGGCGCGCGGGCCTTCAGCGAGGCACTGGCGGGCCGCCGCAGCCACGACCCCCACCAGATCTGGCCCTGGGACGACGACGGCCGGATCCCCGTCGCCTCACCCGTCGTCCGGGACGGCGACGTGGTGGCCGTCGTCGTCACCGACTCGCCCACCGGGCGGATGCGCTTCCGCATCCTGCACGGATGGCTGCTGATCGGGGCGGGGGAGTGCGCGGCCATGCTCGTCGCGGTGGGCGCCGCCTTCCGGCTCACCGGCTGGGTGCTGCGCCCGGTGCGCGTCCTGGACGCCGCGAGCCACGACATCGCCACCGGCCGGATGAAGTCCCGGGTCGCCGCCGCTTCCGGGCCCCCGGAACTCCGCCGCCTGGCCCGTTCGTTCAACGAGATGGCCGACAACGTCGAGGAGGTGCTGGAACAGCAGCGTGCCTTTGTCGCCGACGCCTCCCACCAGCTGCGCAACCCGCTCTCCGCACTGCTGCTGCGCATCGAACTGCTCGCCCTGGAGCTGCCCGAGGGCAACGAGGAGATCGCCTCCGTCCGTACGGAGGGCAAGCGCCTGGCCCGGGTCCTGGACGACCTCCTGGACCTGGCGCTGGCCGAGCACGCCGCCGCCGACCTCCAGCTCACCGATGTCGCCGCGCTCGCCGCCGAGCGGGTCGACTCCTGGCGCCCGCTGGCCGACGACAAGGGGGTGCTGCTGTCCTACGAGGGCCAGCGGGCCGTGACGGGCTGGGCGGACCCGGTCGCCCTGTCCAGCGGCCTGGACGCGCTGGTCGACAACGCCCTGAAGTTCACGCCCGCCGGGGAACGGGTCACCGTCGGTGTGGCGCCGGACGGCGAGTGCGTACGGATCACCGTCTGCGACCACGGCCCCGGCCTCACCGAGGACGAACTGGCCCGGATCGGCGACCGTTTCTGGCGCAGTGGACGCCATCAGAACGTCTCCGGCTCCGGGCTGGGCCTGTCGATCACCCGCGCGCTGCTCACCGCGGGCGGTGCCACGCTCTCCTTCGCGCCGCACCGGCCGCACGGGCTGCGGGTGACCGTGGTGGTGCCGCGGAGCGCGCCGTGACCGCCGGTACTGGTTCCGACTCCGGTCCTGGCTCCGGCCCTCGCCCTGGCCTCGACTCCGGTCCTGTCCCCCCGTCTCCCGGCCCCGGCTCCGGCCCCGTGCCCGGCCTCGTCCCCCGGACGGACCTGCCAGGACCGTGAAGGTGTGTTACCGTTGACGGTGTTGCAGTTGTGGTACCCATGAACTTTGTGCGCGCCCGGAGGCTGGAAGCCCCGGGCGTTCATTGTTTTCCGGACCTTTCTCCGGTGTGGGGCGATCATCTCGGCGACAGGGAGGCCGTGCAGTGCGGTCTCCGGTTTGCCCCTAGAAGGAGAAAAACATGGCCACCGGCACCGTGAAGTGGTTCAACGCGGAAAAGGGCTTCGGCTTCATCGAGCAGGACGGCGGCGGCCCCGACGTCTTCGCCCACTACTCGAACATTCAGGCCCAGGGCTTCCGTGAGCTCCTGGAGGGCCAGAAGGTCAGCTTCGACGTGACCCAGGGCCCGAAGGGCCCGCAGGCGGAGAACATCGTCCCCGCCTGACGGACCAGCACGTCCGCGGACGGGGCCCGCACCGGCCGGTGCGGGCCCCGTCCGTATCCGTACGGCCCGCCGCCGTACGCCCCCTCGCGCGGCTCGCCGACCGCGCCGACCGTCTTCGTGCGGGCGCACCGCCGCCGCACGATCCGCATGCGTACGCCCCGTACCCGTGCGGCCCGAGACCGCACGGCACCGTGCCGTACGCGCTCGGCCTCCCCGCCACAGAAGGGCTTTCAGTGACCCGAGCGACCGCACCGCGACAGAGCGCCGCATCCAAGCCGTCCCCGCGGACGGCCCCCCAGCCGCCCGCCGTCTCCTTCGACGAGCTGCCGCTGGCACCGGCCCTTCTCTCCGCGCTGCGCGCGCAGGGCGTCACCGAGCCGTTCCCCATCCAGGCCGCGACGCTGCCCGCCACCCTCGCGGGCCGGGACGTCCTCGGCCGTGGCCGGACCGGCTCCGGCAAGACCCTGGCCTTCGGGCTGGCGATGCTCAGCCGTACGGCCGGACGCCGCGCCGAGAGCAAGAGCCCGCTGGCGATGGTGCTCGTGCCCACCCGTGAGCTGGCCACCCAGGTCACCCAGGCGCTCGCCCCCTACGCCACCGCGGTCGGCCTGCGCACGACCACGGTCGTCGGCGGCACCTCGATCAACCGCCAGGTCGACGCCCTGCGCAAGGGCGCCGAGATCCTGGTCGCCACCCCGGGCCGGCTCGCCGACCTGCTGGACCGCCGCGCCTGCAAGCTCGACCAGGTCACCATCACCGTCCTCGACGAGGCCGACCAGATGACCGACATGGGCTTCCTGCCGCAGGTCACCCGCCTGATGGAGAAGGTGGACCCGGACGGCCAGCGGATGCTGTTCTCCGCGACGCTGGACCGCAACGTCGACAAGCTCGTGCGCCGGTTCCTGACCGACCCGGTCACCCACTCCGTGGACCCGTCGGCCGCGACGGTCACCACCATGGAGCACCACGTCCTGTACGTGGACGACACCGACAAGCGGGCCACCACCACCGAGATCGCCGCCCGCGACGGCCGCGTGATCATGTTCGTGGACACCAAGCGCGGCGCCGACCGGCTCACCAAGCACCTGCTGTCGCAGGGCGTACGGGCCGCGGCCCTGCACGGCGGCAAGTCCCAGCCGCAGCGCACCCGCACCCTGGAGCAGTTCCGCACCGGCCAGGCCACCGCGCTGATCGCCACCAACGTCGCCGCCCGCGGCATCCACATCGACGGCCTCGACCTCGTGGTCAACGTCGACCCGCCGACCGAGGCCAAGGACTACCTGCACCGCGGCGGCCGCACCGCGCGGGCCGGCGAGTCCGGCACCGTCGTCACCCTGGTCACGCCCGGCCAGCGCCGGGACATGACCCGGCTGATGTCCCGGGCGAAGATCACCCCCGGTACGGCCCGGGTCCGGCCCGGCGACGGTGAACTGATACGGATCACGGGCGCGCAGGCGCCGTCCGGCCAGCCGGTCGTGATCGCCGTCCCCGCCCAGCAGGAGCGGCCCAAGCCCGCGGGCTCCGGCGGCCGGCGGCGTCCGCGCCGCGGCGGCTCCGGCGGCGGCTCGGCAGGCGCCGGCACCGGCGCGTCGGGCGGCG
>NZ_JAFIQY010000056.1 GCF_022271435.1 Streptomyces monomycini
CCGGGCGCTTCCCTTCGGTCTTGCGTTTCCGACTCTATCAGATCCTCGCGGTCCTGATTTTCGCCGGTGCGTTTCGGCCTTTCGGCTTCTTCGCGGTTCCAACCTTACCAGATCCGTTCGGCGTTTCCGCTTTCCGTTTCCGGCCCCTGTTGGAGCGGGTTTTGTTTCGCGCCTTCCGGCGTGCTCACCACTTTAGCGGTTTTCCCCGGCGACTCATAATCGAGTCGCTGTTCCGAATTTCGGCATGCCGAAATTCTTCCCGTTGAGGAGCCGTGCGGTGGTGATGGTGCTTGCCGGTGTGGCGGAAGGCTGTCGCGGCGCCTGTCGGCTCCGTGGCAACTCGGAGAACACTACACGACGGGCCGGAGAACCCGAAGGCACCCCCGCCACTGCCGCGCTCCGTTCGCGGGCACGTTCCATGCGGGGTAGTACGGGACCGGGCGGCTACGGGAGGCGCGGCGTGGAACGGTGTCTGGTGACCGGGGCGAGCGGATACATCGGCGGGCGGCTGGTGCCGGAGCTGCTGTCCGCGGGGTATCCGGTGCGGTGTCTGGCGCGTACGCCGGGGAAGCTGCGGGATCACCCCTGGTCGGGGCAGGTGGAGACGGTACGGGGCGATGTCACGGACGCGGAGTCGCTCACCGCGGCGTTGGAGGGTGTCGGTGTCGCCTATTACCTGGTGCACGCGCTGGGGTCGGGTAAGGACTTCGAGGACACCGACCGCCGGGCGGCCCGTACGTTCGCCGAATGCGCGCGGAAGGCGGGCGTGCGGCGGATCGTCTATCTGGGTGGCCCGGTGCCTAAGGGTGTCGACCGGCACCGGCTCTCGCCGCACCTGCGGTCGCGGGACGAGGTGGGGCGCATCCTGCTGGCGTCCGGGGTGCCGACCGCGGTGCTGCGGGCCGCAGTGATCATGGGGTCGGGCTCGGCGTCCTTCGAGATGCTGCGGTACCTGACCGAGCGGCTGCCGGTCATGGTGACGCCGAGCTGGGTGCGTACCCGCATCCAGCCGCTGGCGGTACGGGACGTGCTGTATTACCTGGTGGGCTGCGCCGCCCTGCCGGAGTCGGTGAACCGTGGCTTCGACGTCGGCGGCCCCGACGTACTGACGTACCGGCGGATGATGCAGCGCTACGCGCGGGTCGCGGCGCTCCCCCGCCGCCTGATCGTGCCGGTGCCGGTACTGACGCCGGGGCTCTCCAGTCACTGGGTGGGGCTGGTGACGCCCGTACCGGCCGGTATCGCGCGTCCGCTGGCGGAGTCGCTGCGGCACGAGGCCGTGGCCCAGGAGCACGACATCGCGCGGTACGTGCCGGACCCGCCCGGCGGGCTGACCGGCTTCGACCACGCGGTGGAGCTGGCGCTGCGGCGGGTACGGGAAGCACGGGTCGCCACCCGCTGGTCGTCGGCCTCGGTGCCCGGTGCCCCCAGCGACCCGCTGCCGACCGACCCGGACTGGGCGGGCGGCAGTCTCTACACCGACCGCAGGGCTCGCCGGGTGGACGCCTCGCCCGAAGCGCTGTGGGACGTCATCGAGGGCATCGGCGGGGAGAACGGCTGGTACTCCTTCCCGCTCGCGTGGGCGCTGCGGGGGTGGCTGGACCGGCTGGCGGGCGGCGTCGGGCTGCGCCGGGGCCGGCGGGACGCGCAGCGGCTGCGGGCCGGTGACTCGCTGGACTTCTGGCGGGTCGAGGAGATCGAGCGGGGGCGGCTGCTGCGGCTGCGCGCGGAGATGCGGCTGCCGGGACTCGCGTGGCTGGAGCTGCGGGTCGGGCGGGACACGGCGGGCCGTACGGTCTACCTGCAGCGGGCGGTGTTCCATCCGCACGGGCTGGCAGGCCATGCGTACTGGTGGAGTGTGGTGCCGTTCCATGCGGTGGTGTTCGGCGGGATGGCCCGCAACATCGCCGCCGCGGCGCGGGAGCGGGATGCGCGCAAGCGCGCCACGCCGGAGCAGGGCATGGCGGGGCGGGACGCGCGGCCGGCGGCAGGCGAGGGCTGACACGGAGCGCCGTACGAGGAGTACGAGGACCCACTGCCGGCCGCCCGTCATAGGGAAACCTCGGCCGTCACCGGGAACCGCCCCCATCACCCGGAACCGCCCCGGCACCAGGGCCCCGTCACCGGGAACCGAACCGTCCCTCGTCCTGAGGCCCCCGTCACCCTCCGTACACCCCATGCCGTCGAACAGGTGAATACCGATGGGTCGGTGTCCCCGGTCGGACGCAAGCAGGAGACGACATGGGCTCCGCGTGGAAAGGCTTGGTCAGTTCAGGCACTCCCGGCAATGGAGGCACAACATGCCCGCACCCCGTTCGCGTACCGGCCGACGACGGTCCGGCTCTTCCCTGCTCGTCTGCGGCATCGTCGGCGGACTGGCCGTCCCCACCGCGTGGGCGGCGGGTTCCGACGCCCACGACACGAAGTCGCGGCAGTCGACGGCTCAGCCGGCCGAGTTCCGGCAGGCTTCCGAACAGGCCGCCGCGTCCGGCCGGCGGGTGGAGGTGCAGTCGCAGCGGACGGACACCGTGCGTGTGTACGCCGACCCGTCCGGCACGTACACCACCGAGCAGAGTGTGACGGGGCCGCGCGCTCCCCGGGGCCCGGTGGGCCTGTGGACCAGCGTCAACAAGGGGTATCCCGACACGTCGTACTGGGCGAAGACCGGTGATGTCGCGCGCGTCGGCCACGAGAACCAGACGGGCGGGACCTGGCGCTCGCTCATCACCATGGGGACCAAGGACCTGCAGCGCACCGGCACCATCCGGCACGCGGCGTTCCGCATCAGGAACACCTACTCCTGGTCCTGCGCCAAGCGGCCGGTCCAGCTGTGGGACACCGGCCGGGCGTACAAGAGCACGACGTGGAACAAGCAGCCGAAGTGGTACAAGCTGCTGGACACGGTCAACGACGCCAAGGGGCACGACAAGCACTGCCCGGCCGGTGACCTGTCCTTCAACGTCACGGAGAACGCCAGGGCGGCGAAGGCCAACAAATGGGCCGACATGACCCTGGGTCTGCGGGCCGCGAACGAGAACGACACCTACGCCTGGAAGAAGTTCGCCCCCAGCTCGGGCAAGCTGGTCGTCACCTGGTCGTCCAGGGGCTGACTCCGCAGCGCCGCCCCGGCCGCCCCGGTGACCTCACGGTTCACCGGGGCGGCCGGCTGTCGTAGAGGGGCGTGCGGGGACGTGAGGGGGCGGGCGGAGCCCTGGCGCCCCCTCAGCTCCGCCCGCCGCGGCTCGTTTTGGAACCGGGGCCGGATCATCAATACGATCCGGCGATGATCACAAGAAAACGGCTGGCGGCCGGGGTGTGCGGCCTGCTCGCCACCCTGGCCGTGGGGCTGCTGCCCACCTCCGCCGCAGCCGCCGGCGAACCGGACGCGAAGAAGCCCTCCCCCAAGGTCGAGCTGGTGCTGGACGTCAGCGGCTCGATGCGGGCGCGGGACATCGACGGGCAGAGCCGGATGTCGGCGGCGAAGCAGGCGTTCAACGAGGTGCTGGACGCGGTGCCGGGCGAGGTCCAGCTCGGCATCCGTACCCTCGGCGCGAACTATCCGGGCCCGGACCGGCAGACCGGCTGCAAGGACACCAGGCAGCTCTACCCGGTCGGGCCGCTCGACCGGACCGAGGCGAAGACCGCGGTGGCGACGCTCGCCCCCACCGGCTGGACGCCGATCGGCCCGGCCCTGCTGGGCGCGGCCGACGACCTCAAGGGCGGTGACGCGACCCGCCGGATCGTGCTGATCACCGACGGCGAGGACACCTGCGCCCCGCTCGACCCGTGCGAGGTGGCGCGGGAGATCGCCGCGAAGGGCATCCACCTGACCGTGGACACGCTGGGGCTGCTGCCGGACGCCAAGACCCGTAAGCAGCTCAGCTGCATCGCGGAGGCGACCGGCGGTACGTACACCTCCGTGCAGCACACCAGCGAACTGCGGGACCGGGTGCACCAGTTGGTGGACCGGGCGGCCGATCCGGTGGTGACGCCGGTGGCGACGCAGGGCGCGGACCAGTGCGCCAAGGCGCCGGTGCTCAAGCCGGGCCTGTACACCGACCGGGAGAAGTTCGCCGAGCACCGCTGGTACCGGGTGGACGTACGGCCCGGCCAGGAGCTGCGCGCGGCGGCGAGCATCGGCGCCGACCGTGCCGTCAACAACGACTACGGCGTGCTGCTGCGTGCCTCGACCGTGCACGGCCGGGAGATCGTGCGCGGCTCGGAGGCGGGCGACGGGCGTACCGACGTCATCTCGTCCGGGCTGCGCTATCCGAAGGCGCCGCTGAAGAACGCCGACGGCGCGGCGAAGGACGCGCCGGAGACGGTCTGCCTCCAGCTGAGCCATTCCTTCGCGGCGCCGGCCGGGGTCAAGACCGAGCCGGGTCTGCCGGTGGAGCTGGCCATCGACGTCGTGGACGGTCCGTCGGACGCCTCGGACGTGGCGTCCTTCGGTCTGGGCCGCGGCTGGTGGTTCCTGGGCGCGCTGGTGCTCGTCGGCCTGGTGGCCGGTCTGCTGTGGGGCTGGCTGTCGCGCTGGCGTGTCGCCGTCTGGAGGACCAACTGATGCGTACGCGTACGTTTGTGACCGCCGCGCTGCTGGCGGGTGCCGCGCTCTGCGGTTCGGCCGGTGCGGCGGTGGCGGACAGCCCGTCGCCGTCCGCGAGCGCCAGTGCTGCGGGGCCGACGGAGGCGGGGACGTCGTTCCGTACCGCGACGCCGGTCCAGCCGGGGCAGCGGGCGACGGCCGGGGCGTCGACCGGTGACTACCTGTACTGGGCGGTGCCGGTGGACGCCGGGCAGCGCGCCACGATGAAGGCGAAGGTGACGCTGCCCAAGGCGGCCCGGCACGGCGCGGCGACCTGGCAGCTCGACGTGTACGACGGGCTGCGGCGGCGTCAGGCGTGCACGTACGGCGCGCAGACCAGGGCTGCGGCCGCGGACGCGGCTTCGGTGGAGCTGTCCTGCACGCTGCGGACGGCCCGTTCCTGGGCCGAGCAGTCGTCCAACGATCCGCTGCCGGGCACGTACTTCGTGCGTCTGACCGTCACCGACCTGCCGCAGGACGACCTGGGGCTGCCGGTGCACGCGGAGTTCGAGCCGACGGTGGCCGGGACGGGCGGCGCGTACGCGGTGGACGGCAAGCTGGCCGCCCCGCTCGTGCCCGGGGCCGCCGCCGCGGGCCCGAAGGACGGGGAGAGCGCTTCCCCGGAGCCGTCGGCGTCGGCTTCGGCGGCGGGCAAGCGGTCCGTCGCGGCGTCCGAGCCGGAGGGCGGCTGGTCCTCGGGCCGGTGGTCCGACCGATGGGTGTGGACGGCGGTGGGCGGAGTGCTGGCGGCGCTCGCCGGGATCGGCGGGTACGCGATGACGCGCGGCAGCGGCCGCCCGTCGCGGGTGCCGCCGAACGTCTGACGGCGTCACGCGGCCTACGGCGGCGGGGCGGTACGCGGAGTGTTCCGCGCACCGCCCCGCCGCCGTCTGTACGGAGCCGCGCCGCCGTCTGTACGGAGCCGCGCTGCCTCCCGTACGGAGCCCCGCTGCCGTACGGAAGGGCTCAGCCGGTGGCGCCGAGCAGCACCGCCCACTTCTCCAGGGCGGGCTCCTCCGACAGGTCGGCGACGGCGACCTCGATGCCGTGGTCGCGGTTCCAGCGGCCGGCCAGGGCCATCAGGCGGACCGAGTCGAGGCCGTAGTCGACGAGGTTCTCGTCGTCGGGGATGTCGGCGGGGTCCTCGCCGAGGACGTCGGCGACGTCCTTGCGCAGCTGCTCCAGCGTCAGTGCCATGGGGGTCACTTCCCTTCGAAGACGGTGGCGGTGGTGGTGACCACGGCACACTTGGCGGCCGCCCAGCGCAATGCCATCGCGTGGTCGTCCGCGGAGAAGTCGGCCACCGCGTCGGCGACGAGGAACGCCTGGAGGTCGCGCATCCAGGCGTCACAGGCGGTCATCAGGACGCCGATGTGGGCGTAGACGCCGGTGATGACGAGCTGGTCGCGGCCGAGGTCGCGCAGCCGCTCTTCGAGGTCGGTGCGGACGAAGCCGCTGTACTTCCACTTGGTCAGCACGGTGTCGTCCGGGCCCGGGGCGACCGCGTCGGCGATGGCCGCCGCGTGCTCGTCGGCGGGCAGGCCGGGGCCCCAGAAGTCCTGCTGGAGGCCTCGTTCCTCGGGCGTCTGGCCGCCGGGCTGCGCGGTGTAGAGGACCGGGATGCCGAGCCGGGCGGCCTCCTTCTTCAGCGCCGCCACGTTGCGCAGCAGGTCGGTGGCGGGGGACGCCTGGGTGTCGAAGGCCGACAGGAAGTAGTTCTGCAGGTCGTGGACGAGCAGGACGGCGCGCGACGGGTCGGCCTTCCAGTCCACGCGGTTCGCGGGCAGGTCGCCGGCGGACGGCATGGGGTAGGGGGCGATGGCGGGCAGGGCCATGGTGCGGTGCGGTCCCTTCAGGACGGGGCGGGGAGGGGGCGGGTGGTCAGGCGGGGCCGGCGTCGCCGGTGGCGGCGGACCTGAGGTCCTTCTTGGAGATCTTGCCGACGCCGGTCTGCGGGAAGGCGTCCACGAACACCACGCGGTCGGGCACCTTGTAGGCGGCGAGACCGCGGGCCCGGACGAACTTCTTGACGGCGACGGAGGACGGCGCCTCGGCGCCGGAGCGCAGGATCACGTACGCGAGGGTGCGTTCGCCCAGGTACGGGTCGGGTTCGGCGACCACGTTGGCGTCGTGCACCGCGGGGTGCGCGAGCAGGTGGTTCTCGACCTCCTCGGCGGCGATCTTCTCGCCGCCGCGGTTGATCTGGTCCTTGGCGCGGCCCTCGACGACGAGGTGGCCGGTGGGGGTGAGCCGGACGACGTCGCCGGTGCGGTAGAAGCCGTCCGCGGTGAAGGAGCGGGCGTTGTGCTCGGGCGCCTTCCAGTAGCCGCGGATGGTGTAGGGGCCACGGGTGAGCAGGTGGCCGGTGGCGCCGACGGGCAGGTCGTTGTCCTGGTCGTCGACGACGCGGATCTCGTCGTCCGGGGAGATGGGCCGGCCCTGGGTGGTGACGATGATTTCCTCGGGGTCGTCCAGCCGGGTGTAGTTCACCAGTCCCTCGGCCATGCCGAAGACCTGCTGGAGGGTGCAGCCGAGGGCGGGCCGTACGCGCCGGGCGGCCTCCTCGCTGAACTTGGCGCCGCCGACCAGCAGGACGTCGAGGCTGCTCAGGTCGTACGAGGTGGCGGGGGCCGCTTCGGTCCAGACGAGGGCGAGCGGCGGGACGAGGCCGGTGAGGGTGACGCGTTCGCGCTCGATGAGCGGGAACGCCACGTCGGGGTTGGGCTGCGGGCACAGCACCACACGGGCGCCCGCGTACAGGGCGCCGAGCGAGCCGGGCGAGGAGAGCGGGAAGTTGTGGGCGGCGGGCAGGACGCACAGGTAGACGCTGTGCTCGTCCACGTTGCACAGCTCGTTGGAGCCCCACAGCGAGTAGATGTAGTCGTCGTGGGTGCGCGGGATGAGCTTGGGGACGCCGGTGCTGCCGCCGGAGAGCTGGAGGAAGGCGAGGTCGTCCGGTGCGGGCTCGTCCCAGGCCGCGGTGTCCGCGGGCGGGTCGGCCGGTACGTCCGCGAGCGCCTCGAAGGGGCCCGGGTCGCCGCCGGTGACGAAGACGTGGCGCAGGCCGGGGACGTCGTCCCGTACCGTCGCGGCCAGGGCGCGGTAGTCGTAGCCGCCGTGTTCGGCGGCGATGACGTAGGCGGCGGCGCCGGTGAACTCGCAGAAGTAGCGGATCTCGGTCTCGCGGTGCGCGGGCAGCGCGAAGACGGGGAGGGCGCCGAGGCGGAAGAGCGCGAAGATCACCTCGAAGAACTCGGCGACGTTCGGCAGCTGGACGACGACCCGGTCGCCGCGGACGATGCCGCGCGCGTGGAATCCGGCGGCGAGCCGGGTGGCGCGGCGGTCCAGTTCCGCGTACGTCCAGCGGCGGCCCTCGCCGGCCGGGTCGACGACGGCGACCCGGTCCGGGTGGGCGGCGGCCCGGTCGCGCAGCATCTGCCCGAAGGTCTCGCCGCGCCACCAGCCCGCTTCGCGGTAGCGCTCGGCGAACTCCGCGGGCATGGCGGGCGCGTGGGAGTGGGCGTAGGCGTAGGGATCGGTCACAGCTCGGCTCCGACGGCGCTCAGGAAGGTACGGAACTTGGCGCCGGTCTCGGCGGTCTCGGCGCCGGGGTCGGAGGCGGCGACGATGCCGGCTCCGGCGTACAGGCGCAGGGCGCGTTCCTCGGCCTCGGCGCAGCGGATGGTCACCACCCACTCGCCGTCGCCGGACGCGTCGCCCCAGCCGACCATACCGGTGAAGAAGCCGCGGTCGAACGGTTCGGTGTCGGTGATCACCTGCCGGGCGGTGTCGGTGGGGGTGCCGCAGACCGCCGGGGTGGGGTGCAGGGCGCAGGCCAGCTCCAGGGCGGAGGTGTCCGGCGAGGCGAGGGTGGCGGTGACGGTGGTGGACAGGTGCCACATGGCGGCGGTGCGCACCAGGGTGGGCCGGACGGGGACGTCGAGGTCGGTGCAGTACGGGGCGAGGGCCCGGTGGACGGCGTCCACGACGACGGCGTGCTCGTGCAGGTCCTTGGCGGACTCCAGCAGGGCGGCGGCCCGGCGGACGTCCTCGGCGAGGTCGTCGCTGCGCGGGATCGACCCGGCCAGCGGGTTGGCGACGACGCGCCGGCCGCGCCGGGTGACCAGCAGTTCGGGGCTGGCACCGAGGAGGGTGCGGCCGGGCGCGGTGGGCAGCGCGAAGGTGTAGCCGGAGGGGTCGCGGCGGGCCAGGCGCTGGAGCAGCGCGGGGATGTCGAGCGCGTCCGGGGTGGTCAGTTCGAGGGTGCGGGCGAGGACGACCTTGCTGAACTCGCCGCGCCACATGCGCTCGACCGCGGCGGCCACGCCGGCGCCGTACACCTCGGGAGCGGGTACGGGTCTGATGTCCCAGCGGGTCGCGGCGGGCGGGTCGGCGGGCAGCGCGATCAGCGGGTCGGCGGTGAGCGGCGGCGCGGTCCGGACGGTGGCGGGCACGGTGAGCGCGGAGGGCGCCGTCTGGTCGAAGGGCACGGCGCCGATGACCATGGGGGCGTCGTGTCCCGCCGCCTGTGCGGCGCCGAGGGTGGCGGCGACCCGCTGGGGCAGGGGACGTTCGTCGTGCGGGACTTCGCTGTGGGTGCCCTGCGCGAGGATGGTGCGCGTGGGCGTGCCGAGGAAGCGGGCGCCGGGGGTGTAGGCGCCCAGGAGCGAGGTAGCGGCTCCGACGGCGGGGTGGGCCGGCTCGGCGAGGGGGACGTGCGTGGCGACTTCGGGTGCCGTCGGCACGGGAGCTCCAATTCTCGGAAGGCTGCGAGGTTCCGGGGGATGGCTGATACGGGTGGTGGTGCGGAGGGGCGTGCGGTGAGCGGGGGTGCGGTGGTGCGTGCGTCCCGGGCGGCCGGTGGGCGGCGGGACGCGGCGCGGGTCACCGCAGGGTGGCGCCGCCGTCGACGTACAGCTCCTGCATGGTGATGTGCCGGGCGCGGTCGGAGGCGAGGAAGACGACCGCGTCGGCGATGTCGGACGGGTCGGCGATCCGGCCGAGGGGGATGCCGGTGCGGTACGTCTGCGGGTCGCCGGCGATGACGCGGCGGGGTGCGTCGTCGTCGGTCCACAGCGCGCGTTGCATGGCGGTGTCGGTGGAGCCGGGCGCGACGATGTTGCAGCGCACGCCGCTGCGGGCGAGTTCGAGCCCCAGGCATTTGGTGTACATGGCCGCCGCGGCCTTGGAGGCGGCGTACGCGGCCATTCCGGTTCGGGGCACGCCGGCGGCGTTGGAGCCGACGGTGACGATGCTCCCGGAGCCCCGTTCGACCATGTGCGGGGCGACGGCACGGGACGTGTGGAAGACGCCGGTGGTGTTCACGGCGAAGGTGTCGGCCCAGTCCGCGTCGGACAGCTCGGCGGCGGCGCCGGGGCGCAGGATGCCGGCCACGTTCACCAGGACGGCGATCGGGCCGAGTTCGCGCTCGACGCGGGCGACGGTGGCGTCGACGGCGGTGCGGTCGGTGACGTCCATGGCTTCGGTGGTGACCGTTCCCGCGGCGCCGTCCTCGGTCGGCGGGGCCGCGGGTGCGGTGCGGTCGGTGGCCACGACGTGGGCGCCCTGTCGCGCCAGGGCGGCGGCGACCGCGGCGCCGATGCCCTGCCCGGCGCCGGTCACCAGCGCGATGCGCCCGGTGAATTCGGCGCGGCCCGGTATGTGCTCAGGCATGAGCAACCTCCCCATTTGTTAGGCAAGCCTAACCTAATATAGGACAGGTGCCCAGCCACTCCGCCATTCCGCCCGCACGCTGCACAAATGGTTAGGCTAGCCTCACCTTATGCAAAAGCAGCGTACGGGTATAGCCGCCCGGCCCTCCGAACACGGCGCTTCGGGCGTCGCGTTGCCGGGCGCGGTGGCGGAAAAGGATGCCCGACCCCCTGCCGATGACCCGCGCTTTGCCTCCGGGCCGCCCTCGACGGACCCCGACGGCGAACGCTCCGGTGACGAGCGTCCCGATGGAGAGCGCTCCGACGACGAGCGTCCCGATGGGGAGCGTCCCGCGGGCACCACACGCCGTACCGTCGCGCTCGCCGTGGCCGGCTTCACCGCCGCGGTCCTCGTCCTGGCCGCCGTGTCCCTGTGCGTCGGCGCCGGTGAGGTCGGTGCGAGCGGCGTCCTGGACTACCTGCTCGACCGTGGCGGCGCGCGCAGCGACCCCCGGCTGGCTCTCGTCGTCGGCGACCTGCGGCTGCCCCGTACGCTCACCGCCCTGCTCGTCGGCGGCGCGCTCGGCGTCGCCGGGTGCCTGCTCCAGGCCGTCACCCGCAACCCGCTCGCCGAGACCGGCCTGCTCGGCGTCAACGCCGGGGCCTCGTTCGGTGTCGTGGCGGGCATCGCGCTGCTGGGCCTGGACAGCGGCTACGCCTACCTCGTGTGCGCGTTCGCCGGCGCGGTCGTGGCCAGCAGTCTCGTACTGCTCATCGCGGGGCGCCGGGGCGGCGGTTCGCCGATGCGGCTGGTGCTGGCCGGGTCCGCGCTGGGCGCCACCTTCGGCGGGCTGACCAGCGTGATCGTGGTGAACTCGGCGGAGACCTACGACCGGTTCCGGTTCTGGGTGCTCGGCTCGCTGGCCGGCGTCGAGGGCTTCGGCGAACTCGGCCGCCTCGCGCCCGTACTCGTCGTCGGGTTCCTGGTGGCGCTGCTGGTCGCCCGGCCGTTGTCCGCGCTGGCGCTCGGCGACGACCTGGCCCGCAGCCTCGGCCACCGGCCGCCGGTGATCCGGACCGTGGTGGCCGTCGGGGTGACGCTGCTGACCGCGGCCGCGGTGGCGCTGGCCGGTCCGATCTCCTTCCTCGGCTTGCTGGCGGGCTTCCTGGCCCGGGCGGTCGCCGGGACCCGGCTCGCCGCCCGGCTGCTGCTGGCCGGGCTGATCGGCGCCGCCGTACTGATCCTGGCGGACGTGGCGGCCCGGGTGGTCTCCCGCCCGTTCGAGGCGCCGGTCTCCGTGATCGTGTCGCTGATCGGCGCGCCCGTCCTCATCGGCATCGTCCGGTCCCGGCAGCTCACCGCGATGGGCATGACCGAACCGGCGACCGAGGAGCGCGCTCCGGGCAAGGCGGCGCGCGGCGTACTGCCCGCGCTGCGGGAGCGCCTGACGCGCCGTCTCCCGAAGCGCCGTACCGCGAAGCCCGGCCGGGTGCGCCCCGCCGACACGTTCGTGCTGCGGCGCGGCCCGCTCTCCTTCCTCGTCGCCCGGCGCGCCACGTTCGCGGGGCTGCTGCTGGCCGTGCTGCTCCTGCTGGCGGTGGTGCTGTCCGCGTACGCCGGGCAGAGCGACATGGGCGTGACCCGCACCTTCCAGGCGATCTTCGGCCAGGGCGACCGGTTCGACGTCCTGCTGGTGCAGAAGTTCCGGCTCGGCCGCATCGTGGCCGGGCTGGCGGCGGGCGCCGCGCTGGGGCTGGCCGGCTGTCTCACCCAGACACTGGCCCGCAACCGGCTCGCCACCCCCGAACTGCTCGGTGTCAACGACGGCGCGACCGCCGCCGTCCTGCTGTCCGTCACCCTCAGCGCGACCGGCACGTTCGGCGCCTGGTGGGCGGGCCCGCTGGGCGCGCTGGTCGCGGCGGTCGTGGTGACGGTCGTCTCCGGAGGCCTCGGGCAGCGCGGCTACCGCGTGCTGGTCGTGGGCCTGGCGATGTCCTCGCTGGCCTCCGCCGCCACCCAGGTGGCCCTGTCCCGGCGCTCGCTCAACTCGGCGAGTTCGCTGTACGTGTGGACCTCGGGCAGCCTCAACGGACGCAGCTACGCCGTCGCCGTGCCCGTCCTCATCGGCCTGGCCATCCTCGTCCCACTGAGCCTCGCGGTCGCCCGCCACCTGGGCGTACTGCGCTTCGACGACGCCACGGCCTCCTCGCTGGGCGCCGCTCCGGGCCGTACCCGCGCGGTGTGCCTGCTGCTGGCGGTGGCGCTGGCGGGGCTGGCCGTCGGGATCTGCGGGCCGGTCGGATTCGTGGCGCTGGCGTCGCCGGTCATCGCGTCGCGGCTGGCGGGTCCGCTGCGGGTGCCGCTGGTCGGCACGATGCTGACGGGTGCGCTTCTGGTGGTGGCGGCGGACACGATCGGGCGAATCGTTTTCGCGGGCACGGAGGTGCCGGTGGGCGTCGTGACGACCGTCCTGGGCGGGCCCTTCCTGCTGTGGGTACTGCTGGGCCGTTCGGCGGCGACCCGTGTCTGACGCACAGGACGCACGCGACGAACGCCACGAACACTCCGCGCTGACGACGCTCCTGAAAGGGGTAAGCAAGTGACCGCTGCTGTCCGCAGCCCGCTGCTGCAAGAACTCGCCGCCGACGTGCGGGCCGGGCGGCCCGGCGCCGAGGAGGAGTTCTGGCGCCGCGCCGCGGCGGCCGGGACGCCGCTCGTGGAACCGGACCCGGACGGCGACCCCGGGCACGTCCTCGTCACGTTCCTGTGGCGGGACGACCCGGCGTCCCCGGCCACGGACGTACTGGCACTCCTGCACACCGTCACCGACCGGGACCGGCACGCGGGCGACCTGACGCCGAACCTGATGACGCGCGTCGAGGGCACCGCGGTCTGGGCGCTCAGCCACCGGCTGCGCTCCGACCACCGGGCCTCGTACCAGTTCCACCCCGGCACCGGCCCGCGCGAGGACCTGCTGCGTACGGACCGCAAGGCGTGGCTGAAGGTCCTGGACAACGCCGTACCCGACCCCTTGAACACCGCGCCCGCCCTCCCGTCGCGGGACGGCCGCAACCCCGCCTCCGTCCTGGAACTCCCCGGCGCTCCGGCCCAGCCGTGCACCGGCCGCAGGCCCGGCGCGGCACGCGGCACGTCCGTACAGACCGAGGTGGACGGCCGGAACATCACGGTCCATCTGCCACCCGGCCACCACGCCGACGGCGGCCCCTACGCGGTCGCGGTGCTGCTGGACGGCGAGATGTGGGGCCCGGTCCTCGGCGCCGGCGACCTGCTCGACAACCTGCACGCCGACGCCTCCGTGCCGCCCACGGTCGCCCTGCTCGTGGACACCATGGGGCGGCGGATGGAGGACCTCAGCTGTAGCGAGGAGTTCGTCGACTGGCTGGCGGACACGCTGCTGCCGTGGGCGGACACCACGTACGGGACCGACCCGCGCCCGCAGCGCACGGTCGTCGCGGGCCAGAGCGCCGGCGGCCTGACCGCGGCGTTCGCCGCCTTCCGCCGACCGGACCGGTTCGGCCTGGCCCTCTCCCAGTCCGGCTCCTTCTGGTGGCCGGACGACGAGCGCGGCACCGAATGGCTAACGGGCCAGTACGCCACCGCCGAACGCCGCCCGGTACGCCTGCGACTGGAGGTCGGCCTCCAGGAGTGGATGCTCCTCACGGAAAACCGCCGCCTGCGCGACGTCCTGCGGGCGCGCGGCTACGACGTGTCGTACGAGGAGTTCAACGGCGGGCATGATTACGCGTGCTGGCGTGGGGGGCTGGCTACGGGGTTGAGGGCGCTGCTGTCTCCGTAGAGATTCATGCAGGATCGGAGGGACAGGCAAGGTTCTCCCTGATCACGTTGTCGCCGGCGCGCACCGCTGCCGTCAGTTCTTCTCGCAGCCGGTCCGGGAGTGCCCTTGTCCCCAAGGCGCAGGCCCGCACCAGCGCACGACAGCCCTGTCTTTGCCTGTCCGTGGCGAACTCGCTGAATAGGGGATGCGCCAGGTTCTCACGTGCCGCATAGCCGTCTTCAGCGGCCGTCATCCGCCGGTAGAGGTCATCGACGAGGCGGTGCGCCGAGGGCGAATCGGCGCTGCCGATCGCGTCAAGGACCGTAAGGCCGAGCCGGATGTCGAAAACGGTCATGCCGGGTTCGGCCTGCCGCTCCAGACAGGTGGCTGCCAGCTCCGCCAAGTGGCCGTCGGCCCGCTGCCCAGCCAAATGACGGCACAGGACAGCCAGACAAGCCGTAACGGCCTGCTCCCACGGTTCGCCGGGCATCGTGTCGCCGAGCAGGGCAGTGGCTGCGGCCGTGTCACCCGTGACGAGAGAGGCCAGTACGGCAACCTGGCGCCCATCGAGCATCCGCTTGCCCACTCCTCGGTGAGCTTCGATGTGTGTCAGGGCCTCGGCCCAACGTCCCTCGGCGGTGAGGGCGCGGGTGCCGTCGGCAAGGAGCACCCGCCACAGCCATGCGCCGACCTCGTGGCGGTCCTTGTCGGTCGCGGTGAGGTCCGCCGGTACTTCGATGCCTTCGAACCGAGCGGCTGTGCCCGTCCCGGCCGCCTCGTAGAGGGCGAGCAGTCGCTGACGGCCCTCGTCCGTACGGCCGGCGCGGATCTGGAGGCGGGCGAGGTTGACGACCGGTTCCAGTCCTCGGATCGCGCTGGTGCTGGGGAGGGGACAGGCGTGCAGGTAGGCAGCGGCGTGCTGGTGACACATCTCGCGGGCGAGGTCGGGGAGGCCGAGGTCGGATGCGAGGAGCGCCGCCTGGTTGTAGACGGCCGAGGCGATTCCTTGATCGCTCTTCTTCACCGCGGTGTCGGCCAGGTCGACGAGCGCGTGCACGCGCTGGGGCAGCGGCAGGCAGGCGGGCCGGAATCGGGCGACGATAGGAAAGCGCTGGGCTACTGGTCCGTGCGGGTCCATGTATCCCCCAGGTTGTGAGTGAGGGCTGGTTGAGGCGACGGTGCCCGCCAACGTGTGCTGGTGGGCACCGTCATCTGCGCGTGGGCGTCAGTTCCAGTCGACGACGATGCGGTTCAGTGGGGTGTCGAGGGCGAAGAGGCCGGGACGCTGCTCAATCGCGGGTGCATCGAGAGGCTGGATCTCGAAGGTGGCCTCGCGGCCGCGGTACTCCTGGTCCCAGGTGCGGATGGCTGCGGCGACCTTCGCGGCGAGCTCGTCGCTGCCGGGTCCGTGGCCGATGACCCCGAACTCCCAGAGTTTGTCGCCTTCGGGGGTCTTTTCCTGCGACAGGCGCCGGGCGAGGTAGGAGACGGCGCCCTTGTCGACGGCCGCCGTCGATGAGGGGTAGGGGTCATCGGTGAGCAGGGTGCCCTTGGCGGTCTGCGGAAACAGCATCCGGATGAGGCCGGAGGGGAGGGCGCAGGTGACGAACAGTTCCATCCACTCGGGCGACTCCATGGCGCGGACCGTCATGCCGGTCCATTCCTCGATGCGCGACTGGTCGAGGACACCGGTCAGAGCTTCGGCGTCGATTCTCTGACCGGCGGGGGCCTGGAGCCGGACGGTGCCGTCTGTGCTGAGCGGGACGGTTCGGCGGTCATCGTCGGCGATGCCGCGCCTGAGCGGCATGAAGGTGTTCATCTGGCTGCTGAGGGAGGCCCACCGGCCGTCTTGCTGTTCGTAGGCAATGGAGCGGGACACCGTGCCCTTGAGGCGCTGGGGTACGAGGAGCCTGCCGCCGGGGGCGAGCTGTTGCAGCCAGGCGCGCGGCACGCCGTGCGCGCCGACGGTGGCGATGATGCGGTCGTACGGCGCTCCTTCCGCGTAGCCCAGGGCCCCGTCGCGGGTCACGGCCTCGGCGTTGCTGACGCCGACGGCGGCGAGGTGCACGCGGGCACCCTCCACGAGGTCGTCGTCGACATCGAGGGTGATCACGTGTCCACTTGCGCCGACCAGGTGGGCGAGCAGGCCGGCGTTGTATCCGGTGCCGGCACCGAGTTCGAGGACACGCTGGCCGGGCTGGACGTCGAGTTGGTCCAGCATGAGGGCGACCACGCCCGGCTGGGAGGCGCAGGAGATCGATGTGCCGTCGGTGTCGTACTTGATGTGCACCGGCGCGTTGGCGTAGGCGTCTTCGAGCGACGCGTCGGGCACGAACACGTGACGCGGCACGGTTCGCAGCGCCGCTTCGACGGCGGGCGTGCAAGCGTGTCCGTCGGCTCGGAGCTGGTCGACCAAGGCGTTGCGGAGGCGCGCAGCGTCCGCCGTGGGGGTGTCGATCGTGTCGGTGTTCACCGCGGTGACGCTATCGGCGTCGGTCGTCGCCTTGCCGGGCGACGCGGTGTGGTCACTCGTTCCCATGACTACCTCTCGTGCGATGTGGAACAGGGTGCTCTGGTCGTCCCGGAGGAGACCGGCGCGGTTGGCGTGGAAGATCACGTGATGGGCGATGACTGCCCGCAGGCCGCGGGTGAGCACGCCGCGGCGTGCGAGGCCGGCGAGCGTGTTACCCGCCCGTTCGAAGGCGGCCACCCATGCGTCGTGCCCGTGGAGCGGTCCGTCCGGGCGGCAGAGGCCGTGGGCGTCGGCTGTCATGAGCTTTCGTACGGCCAGGGCCAGCTCGGCGTTCCGTTCGGGAGCTGGAGAGATAGTGACCGGCCGGAGGGCAGCGATCTTCGCCCATACGTCACCCTGCTCGAACCAGTCGAGCCCGGCACCGCGCATCATGGCGCTCACCAGCAGGACGGTGGTCTCCCGGCGTCCCAGGCGTTTCGGGCTCGGCTGGTAGGTGAGCAGGTGGCGGGAGTCGCTGTGGAACAGGTCGTGGGCGGTGCCCATGGCATCCGGGCCGCCGAACGCGTCGGTCTCGGGCTCGTAGGTACCGGGCCGCCATGACTCGACCGTCCCGTCATCAGTGAGATCAGTCAGCAGCGACTCGATGACCGGAGAGGGCTGCTCGGCGAGGTACCGCAGCGGCCAGGGCTGCTTGTTCATGAACCACCAGCCGGTTATCTGTTCCTCGGCCTCGGCTGTGATCAGGGCGGGGCCGAGACGTTCGACGATGACGCGCCTGGCATTCGGACGGTCGGTGAAAGTGATGTTGTGCTGCTGCCAGTGGTCAGGGGGCACGGAAGTCCTTCGGTCGGTGATCAGGCGGTGAGTAGGCAGGCGTCCCAGGCGGTTTGGAGTGGTGCGGCGGCGCTGGGCGCGAGGAGGGCCAGGGCGATGCCGGCGGCGCCGTCGAGCAGACCTGGGCCCGGTTCCGCGTTCCGGACAAGTCCGGTGGCCATGGGTTCGGGGTCGGTGCCCGGCGGGGAGATCGCGTTCAGAAGTGGCGGCATCGAGGCGCGGAGTCGGCCCATGGTTGAGGGATGGGCGTCTTCGGCCGTGCGGGCGACGACATGAGCGAGGCCGACGAACCCGTGGCACAGGCCGAGATCTGTCGTGGCTTTGAGCTGGTTCGGGTCGGTGAGGGCGGCCACGAGCGCGTTTTCCGCATCGATTCGGCGGCCGGTGTCGCCGAGGGCGAGCGCGGCGAGTTGCTGGGCGCGGGCGAGGCCGGCAGTGCCGTAACACCAGGACGGCCGCCGAAGCGTGGACGAGTTGAGACGGCCGGTACGCAGTTCGGCCCGGGTGACCCAGTAAGGCCAAGCTGTTCCGCAGCCCGCCTTCTGCTGCCAGCGGTCCAGCCACACCAAAATGGTGCGCAGTGCCGTGTGGTAGTGATCGGTGACGGTGCCGTTCCGGACGGCGAGGGCCAGGAGTGCGAGCACTCCCCCGATACCGTGTGCGATGCCAATGTTGGCGTGCCCGCCGGGGAAACGGTGATCATCCGAGCCGCCCGAGGGGCTGGTGTCGGTCCACCAACCTGGCAGGGTCTCGTCGTGGTGGGTGATCGGTTCGGTGAGACGCACGCAGTAGTCGAGGACGGCGCGCTGGGTGGAGTCGCCGGGGTCGCGGCGCAGGAGGTAGGCGCCGTACCCGGTGAGGCCCCGGATGGTGTCGAACTCGGCGAGCTTCGGCAGGCGTCCGGCGTCGATGCGGCGGTGTGCAGCGTCGAGACGACGCCGGGCGTCGGCCCTGACCTGTCGGTCCAGTGTGTCCAGGGCACGCTGGTAGGCGCTGGGCAGGTGGTCGGCGGCGCAGGCCAGGGCGTGGGCGAAGGCGGGCGCCCCGTAGAAGGGGTGGCTGTCGGGACCGCTGGTGACCGGCTGGCGGGAGGCGGCGGCGAGCCAGTCGTGGGCCCGCTGCCAGGGCCCGAGGCCGCTTGCGGCTCGCTCGATGTGCAGGAGCGCGATGCCGGGTGGTCCGTAGGCGAGGTGCTGCCGGTGTTCCTGAGGGACGAGGGGGCCGGTACCGGGGTCGGCAAGTTGGGTGGCGATGGCGTCAGCCAGGGCGAGTGCTGGGTGGTCAGTCACGACGGCCTCCCGTTGGTTCGGGCGGACCAGGCCAGGGCGGTGGCGCGTACCAGGTAGAGGCACACCTCTTCCTCGGGGAAGTTGACCGCGACGTGCCGCACGAAGTGGACGTGCAGGAGGGAGGTGAGAACGTCGTCGAAGGCGATGCCCCGGGTGTCCGGGCCCGGCAGATGCATCCGGTACGCGGCGAGCGCCGCATCCCGGCCTGCCCATCCCGACACGATGTCCTCCCCGCCCTGGACTTCGCGCAGCGCTGCCCAGTCATCGGACGGGTTGGCAAGCCGTACGGCCTCGGCGAACTGCGGGCGCGGAACGGGTGCGGGGGCTGCCGAGGGGATGTGGTCGGTCAGCCAGCGCATCGCGGCTTCGGTACTGCCGAGGAATGCGGAGGCGATGGCAACGGTATGGGCCGCCACCAGTGCTCGCTGACCGGGGCGCTCCGGCTGGGCGAGCTGGGCCATGACGGCGCGCGAGTCCGCTCGGAACACGTCCTCGGCCCTCTCCCACGCGGCGCCGGAACCCCAGCGGCCCATCTCCCGGTAGGAGGTGGGGTAGCGCAGCTCGGCCAGCAGGCCGACGCTGCGCAGTTCGTCGGCCCAGGCGCTCACGGTGCGGGCAGTCCGGGTAAAGGCTTCGGGCCCTGGGAGGGCGATGCGTAGGCGGACGTGCTGGTCCGGGTCGCGGAAACGGATGAACCACCACGGTGGATCGCCGAGCTGTTCGAGGAGGCCAGGAAGGTGCTGGGAGAGCAGAGTGTCCTGACGGCGGGAGTCTCCGTACAGGGCGGCGAGCAGCACTGAGGAGGCGGCGGGAGTCTGCACCTGGGCCGCAGACAGAGTGCGAGCCCGAGTGGGGGCGGGCAGCGCCGGCCACTTCGGCGGCCGGGTCGCCTTGAGAGGGACCACGACCTCATGAGTTCGCCCGCCGCACCAGCCGTACGCCTCCGGTTCGGGGGCCTCGACGAGCACAGCCAGGTGCGTACGGTCGAGGTGTTGACGCAGGATCGCCCGGTGGCCGGCCTCGTCAAGATCAAGGAACAGGTGCCGGTCGTCCTCGCCGAGAAGCACGCGGCGAGGCAGCCGCCGCCGGGCCCGCCAGTCGGTGAGGGCGGCGTCCCACTGGGCCCGGGGGCCAGTGCGGCCGGGCAATTCGGACGCCTCCAGCCGCCAGCGCGCCGGGGCCAGCACCGTACGCCCGTACCGCAGCCGCGGCAGGAACGGCATCGCTGCGGCGGCGCCCCAGTCGAACACGGTGACCTGTGCGCACTGGGCGCGGGAGAGCTCGGTGAGGAACCGCACCAGCGGTGGAGTGTGCGTGCGCAGGTTCAGCGCGTGCATTCCGACGGCCTCCACGCGGTGGCCGCGCTCGGGGACGGCGAGGAACATGCGGCGGCCGTCACACCCGACGGCCAGGTCCTCCGGAGTGAGGACGGTGTCCTTCGGGCCGCGGTGCTCCTGAAGGCTGATCACGGTGGGGAGGGTCTGCGGGGCACGGGTGACATGAGCACTTTCCGGGAGCAGCGGCGGGAAGGAGAGCTGGGCGGGCACGGTGTTGTTGTCCGCAGCCGGGAGGTCAGCCAGCTCTGTGGTGAGGGCCTTACGGCTGGCGGGGGACAGCACGTCGAGGAACCGGCCTGTCGAGACACCCGCCCCGCGAGACACGCTCACGACCTCCAACCGGAACTGCCCGCGCTGCAACTGCCCCAGGCTGGCCGCGTGCACCCGCACCCCTGCCTCCAGGTGCGGCGGTAACCGGGGCTCATCGGGCCCCATGTCCAGGGTGGCGATCAGGTCGTCGGTGAGGACCACCTCGTCGCGGCCGTCGAGCACGGCGGCCTGCGCCAGGCGAACGAGGGCGTCATCCCGAGTAGAGACACGAGGCCGACGTACGCCGGCGGGGGTGCCCGGGTAGCCGTCGGGGTAGCCCGTACCGCTGTCCGCGACAGCCTCCGTGAGCGGCACCATGGTGCCGATGCCGTACCGCTCGTAGAAGCGCTGGTGGTACGCGTTCCACTCGGCGGTCCCGTACGGGCGGGCGCACACCCGCGTCAAGACGGAAGCGGCACGTTCGATCTCCCTGGCCACTTCCTCCGGCAGCACGATCTGCGCATCCAGTCGTAGGTCGTGAGCGATGGGGTGACGGCGCAGGCCGGGCACGAGAGCCCGCATCCGCGCCGCGACGCTTTCCCGGCCGCCGCGCGTGGCGCATTCCTCCAGGCCCACTCGGATCGCGCGCAGCTCACGCACCATCCCTGCGACCGGGGCGAAGCTACCGGTGTCGCTCGCATCGAGCTGCCTGAGCAGGTGCCCGAGGGCGTCGGTCTCGGTGCTCGGCGCGTGCAGGTTCGTGATCAGCACCCGCCGCTGGATCAGCTCTGTCAGCAGGCGGCGCGTCTTCTTCATTCCGGCTTCGGGAAACTCCGCCCTGAGCTTGTCCGCGAGGGTGCCGCAGGGGATCGGCGTCCGGGTTGCGGCGAGGACCGCGCGTACTGGTTCGGTCAGGGCCAGGGATGTCTCGACCGCGCGTCTCCGGGCTTCCTGGACATCGGACTGGAACGGCACGATGAGCCGGTCTCCCCGGCTTGTCGCGGTGTTGTTGGCGACGACGGTCAGCCGTTCGAGAAGGTCTGGCCACGACTCCAGCCGTTCGATCACGGCGGACAGCCACTCTGCCCCCGCACGGCCCAGGGCCATGTGCTGATTGCCCCAGGCCGCACGTGCCTCCGTCCCGAACTCCGCAGTGGTCACACCGGCGAACAGGCCGAAGGGGGTCGCTCGATGCTGGGCCCGCAGCAGATAACGGGCCACGGACAGCGCCGTGCGCCGCACGTCCCGTGAGGCAGGATTCTCGGCCATGCACAGGGACCGCACCCGCGCGGCCAGGACCGGGCTGGCGTGCTGAAGTGCCTCGGCCACGTCCTTGTCCGCCCAGACGGTACGCAACCACATCACACAGGCGGACGAACCGCGGGGCGAGCGGTCATCGAGGTCAGGGCAAGCAGGCATCGACAGCGAAGGCCGGGCCACGGCGCGCACGAGAGCGGTGGAACAGGTTCGAAACGCTGCGGGCGGAGCAACCACCGATTGCCTCCGTAGAAGGGGACGGGCGGCCGGTGCCGCCGCGCCGAAACGCGACGGCACCAGGACGGAGAGAGCTGGGACAGGGTCAGGCGACGTTGGTGGTGCAGGCGCCGCAGGTGGACCCGCAGTTGTCGTCGGTCAGGTTGACCAGCCCCGCCGGATCGGCGACCTCGACGAGGGAGACGTCCAGGTCGAAACCGTCGGTCGCCTCCGGCGGCTGCGGCCTTACCCGGGTGTGGCTGGGTACCACGGTGTTCCGTGTCATTTCTTCTGACTCCTCTTGTGAGTAGTGGCGTCGGGGTTGTGTTGCCAGTCGCCTCCGGGTGTCATCACGCGGAGGCTTGCCAGGCGGCCGGCCTCTCGGGCGACTCCTGACAGCCCGGCAAGAGGTGGCGGCGCTCACGGGCGCCGGCCTCACGCCGGAAGCCTGGTCAGGCCGGGGCTGACCGCTGCCCCAGCGAATAGGCAAGCGCCTGGGGCCTCTGGGACCGTCTGGCCATAAATGTCACGGTTGGCGGTGCTGCTGTGTTCCGCTCACTGAGGCTCGTCATCGGGGTAGGACCCTCGCGTTGTCTCGGCGCCCGGGCCGCTCCCCTTACGCATGAGGGCGCGGACCAAGCCGTCAACAGCCGCCCGAGAGGTGCCGCCGGGCGACCGACACCCAGACAACAGCGTTTGGATTCCCGCTGGTTAGGGCGATGGTTCAGTCAGCCGGGAGAATCACCTAGGGCGATTTGACCAGGCATTTGCCTGGGGTCCGGCTGGCGAGGGCGCTACCTTGCCTGGATGGACTCCACGCGCAACGCCGCTCTTGAGGCGTGGATGGCCGAACACGGTTACAGCTCCAACAGCCTCGCTGAGGCCGTGAACAGGTCCCTCGAACGTCTCACAGGTCGAACAGGTGGTCTCGACGGATCATCGATCCGGGACTGGAAGGCCGGCCGGGTCAAATGGCCCAAGTCGGCCGCCCGCAGGGCTCTCGAAGACGTCGCGGGCCTGCCTGCCGTCGCTTTAGGGTTCGTGCCACGGGGCCGGGCGCCGTCCGTCACCGCTTCACAGCAGCAGGAGGACCCCGACATGAAGCGCCGTACCCTCGTGGGCGGTATCGCTGCGGCAGCCGCCGCAGCGGCAGCCGCTCCGGGCGACACCTCGCCGCGCCGGATCGGAATGAGCGACGTCGACCGCCTGCAGAAGCGCTTCGCAGAGATCATCGCCAGCGACCACCGTCATGGCGGGCAACTCGGTACCGAGCAGAAAGCCGCCGCGCTCGCCGACGAGGCACTGAACCTCCAGAACGCGGGCAGCGCCTCCCAGCGTGTACGCGGCCGCCTCTACGCCTCCGCGGCGGCGTTCCGCTCCTCGGCCATGTGGGCAGCCATCGACGGTCGCCGCTACGACGTCGCGAAGGCCCACATGCGTGAGGCCCAGTCCCTCGCCGAAATGTCCTGCGATCAGTCGATCAAGTTCCGCATCTGGAGCCACGCCGGAACGATGTACCGGCACATGGGCCGGCCCGCCGACGCGCTCGCCGCCAACGACGTCGCCCGCAAACTGAGTCTCACGCGCAACGATCCCCTGTTCGCGTCCCTCGGCCTGGCCCGGCAGGGAGCCATCCACGGCACAGCGCAGGACAGAACCTCCACCCGCCGGGCGTTCGAGCAGGCCCAGGAAGCCATGCTGCGCGCCGACCCTGCGGACTACCGCCCCGTATGGATGCTCGCCTTCTACGACCAGGCCGAACTGGACTCCCTGGCCCTGTCGGCATACCTGGCACTCGGCGACTACCCAGCAGCCGAGTACCACGCCCACCGCTGCCTGGCCGCCCTCCGGCTCCACATGGTGCGCTCCCGAGCCATCGCCACCACCCGGCTTGCGCACGCGCAACTCGCCCAGGGAGCGGCCGACGCCGCCACAGCCACCGCGATGACCGTCACCGCCAACGCCGCTACCCAGCACGCCCGAGTGGCGCGCATGCTGCAAGAGTTCGGTGCCGCTCTGCGCACCATCGCTCCGCACACCGCCACCGTGCGAACTTGGACCGAGCACGTCGCCACCTGGAGGACCACGGTATGACCACGGCGCCCACCACCGAACTGCGCACCTTCGACACGCTCGACGCCGTCCGCGGTGACCTCCTCGATGTGTACGCCGAGGTACGCGCCCCCCTCCTCCACCTGCCGAACTACGCGGTCACCGCGTTCGGCGAGCGCCTGGACCGGCACAGCACCGAGCCCGGGTTCACGGCCGTCCTCGCGTACGCGAACGGACAACCCGTCGGCTACGCCTACGCCAACAGCATCGAGCGCGGCGACCGCTACTGGCAGCGCACCAGCCCGGAGCCGGCAGACATGTACACCGAGCACCCGGCCGTTGCTTTGAAGGAGATCGGTGTCCGGCCGGCCTGGCGCAAGACCGGCACCGCCCGCCGCATCCACGACGCCCTCCTCGCCGGCCGCGACGAGCCGTACGTCACGCTCATGGTCAACCCAGCCGCCGGCGAAGGAAAGGTTCATGCGCTCTACGACTCGTGGGGGTACGCGGACATCGGCGTGAGCCAGCCGTCACCGGCCTCACCGGTGCTCACCGTGATGATCCGAGCCAACCGCTGATGTCATGGTCATGCTCGCGCAAGGAAGGGTGAGCTCACCGAGCAGGCGGACGCATTGCGCACGATGCGTAGGTGGGCGCACGGTGAGGCACCGTCGTCACAAGCCGGACCAAGCACCACACGGCATCCACGAGCATCGTCGAGCATGTGTTCCGACCCACTCCGGAAGCTGAGCACCGTGATGCCCATGACTGCGCCCCGCCCCGGGTGCGCAGTCACGTCCGTACGGCAGAGCCTCAGCCCACCGCCGGAGCCTGAGCCCCCTCCCCCGTTTCCTCGTCGAGGTCGTCGGCGAAGGGCGGCGGTTGCGGCGGGTTCTTCGGGAGTCGTACGGCGATCAGCGCGCCCACGGCGACCAGCGCGGCCGTCACCCATACCGCGGCCCGGTACGGGGCCGGGCCGGTGCTGCCCGTGCCGTGGCCGCCGATCACGCCCGCGCAGACGGCGATGCCGAGGGCTCCGCCCAGGGTGCGGACGATCTGGAAGAGGCCCATCGCGCGGCCCATGTCGGGCGGCGCGATGTCCTCGAAGCCGGCGAGCTGGACGGTGAGGACGGCTGTGCCGAGCACCAGGCCGATGGCGAACATCAGGCCCCGTACCAGCCAGGCGTTGTCCGCCGCGCCCGGTACGGCGAGGGCGGCGAAGACCACCGCGGCGAGCAGCAGGGCGGGGACCGCGAGGCGGCGCGGGCCGATGCGCGGCAGCAGCCGGTCGACGACCTGGGAGGCGAGCATCAGGCCGATCGCCTCGGGGAAGACGCTGAGGCCCGCGTCCAGGGCGGAGGCGCCCAGGGCCGCCTGGTAGAGCAGCGGGAAGACGAACAGGACGCCCATCAGGCCGGCGGCGGTGAGTACGGCGAGTGCGGAGGCCGTGCCGTACGCCCGGCCTGCCAGCAGCCGGAGTTTCAGCAGTGGCTCCGGTGTGCGGAGCTGGTGGACGACGGCGGCCGCCGTCAGCACCACGCCGAGTACGGCGGCGGCCGCGACGGCGGGCTCCGCCCAGCCGTGCGAGGGGCCGAACCCGAGCGCGTAGGTGAGCAGGCCGAGGCCCGGGGTGGCGAGCCAGAACCCGGCCCGATCGAACGGTCCCGGTACGCCCTCGACGTGCTCGCGCAGTCCGAGGACGCCGAGCAGGACGGCGGCGGCGCCGATCGGCACGTTCACGAAGAACAGCCAGTGCCAGGACAGGTGCTGGGTGAGGAAGCCGCCCAGCGGCGGGCCGAGCGCGGGCATCAGGGCCGTCGGCACGATGAGGACCTTGGACAGCTTGGCCCGTTCGTGCGGCGGGAACGCGCGGAACAGCAGGGTCATGCCGACGGGGGTGAGCAGGCCGCCCGCCAGGCCCTGCACCGCCCGTGCGACGACCAGCGCGGACAGGTTGGGCGCGAGGCCGCAGGCGGCCGAGGCGGTGGTGAAGACGGCGAGCGCGCCGAGGAAGACGCGTTTGGTGCCGTAGCGGTCGCCGAGCCAGCCGGCGACCGGCAGGGCCAGCGCGAGGGCGACGAGGAAGGCCGTCTCGACGGTGTTGGCCGCGGAGACGGGCTGGCCGAAGTCGCCCGCGATGGTGAACAGGGCGGGGTTGACGATGGTCGAGTCGAGGCCGTTCATGCACATGGCGGCCGTGTAGACGAGGACGACGGCGGTTCTCGGGTTCAGCCGGGGTGAGGGAGAAGGTGCGGTGGTCATCGGTCACGCCTCCAGTTCGGTGAGGCGGGCGGCCACCACGCGCGCGATGTGCGCGATGGGCTCGGGCAGGGTCATGTCCTTGTGGGAGCACTCGACGTCGGTGTTGTCGATGCGGCCGGTGACGTAGGGCGTCCAGGTGTCGGGGGTGAGGGTGTCGTCGATGGTGTCCACGACGGCCCGGAAGAAGAGCACGTCGCCCCGGAAGACGCGGTGGTCGTAGGCCCGTACGAGGTCGTTGGTGTTGAGGTAGATGGCGCCGAGCGCCTTGATGGTGTCCGTGGACAGGGTGGACAGCGGGCTGCCCTCGCGTTGCAGGACCTCCACCACGTTGGCGGTGGTCAGCGGCTTGCCCTCCAGGCTGTCGGGCCCGTAGCCGCCCATGGTGAGCAGCGATTCGAGCGCTTCGGCCTCGTCGGGGACGGGCAGGCCGCGGAAGCCCTCGGCCGGGTAGGCGTCGAGGATGGCGAGGAGTTCGACCTCGTGGCCCTCGTCCTGGAGGTGGGTGGCCATGGCGTGCGCGATGATGCCGCCGGTGGACCAGCCGAGCAGCCGGTACGGCCCTTCGGGCTGCACCTCGCGGATACGTGCGGCGTAGTGGGCGGCCAGTTCCTCCAGGGTGGCGGGCAGCGGCTGGTCCGCGGTGGCGGCGCCGACGCCCTGGGCCTGGAGCCCGTAGATCGGTACGTCGGCGGGCAGGTGGCGGATGAGTCCGGCGTAGCACCAGCTCAGGCCGCCGGCCGGGTGGACGCAGTGGACGGGGGCGCGGCCGCCCTCCGCACTCGGGGCGGCGGGGCGCAGCGGCAGCAGTACGTCGAGCGGATCGTCGTGGCGTACGGCGTCCAGGGCGGCGTCGAGCGCCGCAACCGTCGGCGACTGGAAGACCGTACCGATGGACACCTCGGTGCCGAGTACGGCCTTGACGCGGCCGGCCAGCCGGACCGCGAGCAGCGAGTGCCCGCCGAGGTCGAAGAAGTTGTCCTCGACGCCGACCCGGTCGAGGCCCAGCACCTCGGCGAAGACCGAGCAGAGCAGTTCCTCGCGGGGGGTGCGGGGTGCGCGTCCGGTGGCGGACGGGCGGTCGGGGGCGGGGAGTGCTGTGCGGTCGAGCTTGCCGTTGTTGGTCAGTGGCAGCCGGTCGAGGAGGACGACGGCGGACGGGACCATGTGGGTGGGGAGTTCGGCGGCGGTGTGGTCGCGCAGGGCGGCGGGGTCGGGCGACTGGCCCGCGGCGGGCACGGCGTAGCCGACGAGCCGCTTGTCGCCCGGGGTATCTTCCCGTACGACGACGGCCGTGTCCGCGACGGCGGGGTGCGCGGCGAGCACGGCTTCGATCTCGCCCAGCTCGATGCGGAAGCCGCGCAGTTTGACCTGCTGGTCGGCGCGGCCGAAGTACTCCAGGGCGCCGTCGGTACGGCGCCGGGCGAGGTCGCCGGACCGGTACATGCGGCTGCCCTCCTCGCCGAAGAGGTGGGCGTACGGGTCGGCGACGAAGCGGGTGGCGGTCAGTTCCTCGCGTCCCAGGTAGCCGCGGGCCAGGCCCTCGCCCGCGACGTACATCTCGCCGGTGACGCCGGGCGGTACGGGCTGGAGCCGGTCGTCGAGGACGTAGACGCGCAGGTCGGGGATGTTGACGCCGATGGTGCTGGAGGTGGCGCCGGCGGCGGTGGCACGGTCGAGGGGGAAGTACGAGACGTGCACGGTGGTCTCGGTGATGCCGTACATGTTGACCAGGACCGGCGCGTCGTCGGCGTGCCGCTCGTACCAGTCGTCGAGCCGCCCGAGCTCCAGCGCCTCCCCGCCGAACACCACGTACCGCAGGGCCAGTTCGGAGCCGTCGCTCTCGCGGTCGGCGGCGGCGAGCTGGTAGAAGGCGGACGGGGTCTGGTTGAGGACGGTGACCTGCTCGGAGGCCAGCAGCTGCCGGAAGGCGTGCGGGTCGCGGCTGGTCAGGTGCGGTACGACGACGACCTTGCCGCCGTACAGCAGCGCGCCCCACAGTTCCCAGACGGAGAAGTCGAAGGCGTAGGAGTGGAAGAGCGTCCAGACGTCGTCGGGGCCGAAGCCGAACCAGTGGTCGGTGGCGGTGAACAGGCGGGTCACGTTGTGGTGGGTGACGACGACGCCCTTGGGGCGGCCGGTGGAGCCCGAGGTGTAGATGACGTACGCGGCGTCGTCGGGGCGCAGCGGCCGGGTGCGGTCGGCCTGGGTGAGCGGCGCGGCGTCGTACGCGTCGGCCGCGCCGCCGTCCACGGTGATCAGCGGCAGGGTGTGGGCCGGGAGCCGGGGCGCGGTCGCGCTGTCGGTGATCAGGGCGGCCGGGGCGGCGTCGCCGAGCATGTAGGCGAGGCGGTCGGCCGGGTAGTCCGGGTCGAGCGGCAGGTAGGCGGCTCCGGCGAGGGAGACCGCGAGCAGGCCGGTGACCAGGTCGACGGAGCGCGGCAGGGCGAGCGCGACGATGGAGCCGGGGCCGATGCCGCGGGCGGCGAGCAGCCGGGCCAGGCGGCGGGCACGGGCGGAGAGTTCGGCGTAGGTGAGGGACTGCCCGTCGCAGCTGACGGCGGTACGGCCGGGGTGGCTGCGGGCGGCGGCTTCGTAGACCTCGGGGAGCGTGGTCGCGGGGCGGGCGGCGAGGGGTTCGGCGGGGGTGTTCCACGCGACGAGGGCGCGGTGGCGTTCCTCGTCGCCGAGCAGCGGCAGCAGGCCGAGGGGGGTGTCCGGGGCGTCGGCGGCCGCGGTGAGCAGCCGGGCCAGCCGGTCGGCGAGGCCCTGTACGGTCGCGCGGTCGAAGAGGTCGGTACGGAACTCGAAGAAGCCGCCGATGCCGCCGCCGGGCTGCTCGCCCGCGTTGAGGGTGAGGTCGAACTTGGCCGTGCCGGACGGCACGGCGGTCAGCCGTGCGGTGGCCTGCGGGCCCAGTGCGAACGCGGCGTCCGGTACGGACTGCCAGGCGAGCATCGTCTGGAACAGGGGGTGCCGGGCCAGCGAGCGCCGCGGGTTCAGCTCCTCGACGAGGTGGTCGAAGGGCAGCGTGTCGTGCTCGTACGCGGCGAGGGTGGTGGCCCGTACCCGCTCCAGGAGTGTGCGGAAAGCGGGGTCGCCGGAGGTGTCGGTGCGCAGCACGACGGTGTTGGTGAAGAAGCCGACGAGGGCGGCGGTGGCGTCGTCGGCGCGGCCGGCGACGGGTGTGCCGAGGGGGATGTCGGTGCCGCAGCCGTGCCGGGTCAGGAGGGCGGCGAGGCCCGCCTGCACGGTCATGAAGACGCTGGTGCCGGTGGTACGGGCGAGGCGCTGGAGGGCGGCGTGGGCGGCGGTGTCGAGGCTGAAGGGGACGGTGTCGCCCGCGTGCGAGGCGACGGCCGGACGCGGCCGGTCGGTGGGCAGGTCGAGCTGGTCGGGCAGCCCGGCGAGGGCCTGCTTCCAGTGCGCGAGCTGGGCGGCGGCGAGCGGGGTGGGTTCGGCGGGCGTGCCGAGGAGCTGCTGCTGCCGGGCGGCGTGGTCGGCGTACTGGAGGGGCAGCGGCGCGAACTCCGGTTCTCTGCCCGCGTGCCTGGCGGTGTAGGCGGTGGCGAGGTCGCGGGCGAGGGGCGTGGTGGAGGCGCCGTCACCGGCTATGTGGTGCAGCAGCAGGAGCAGGGTGTGGCGGTCGGGGCCGTCGCTGAACAGCGTGGCGCGGAGCGGGGGTTCGGTGGCCAGGTCGAAGCAGTGGCGTACGGCCTCGGTGAGGTCGTCGGCACCGGGCTCGGCGAGGTGCGCCTCCGGCCGCGCCAGCGGGTGCTCGGCGGGAAGAATCCGCTGGTAGGGCTGCTCCTCCCCGCCGTTGTCAGTGGTCGGATATACCGTTCTGAGTGTCTCGTGGCGAGCGGTCAGGTCGCGCAGGGCGAGCTGGAGTGCGCCACGGTCGACCGGTCCGTCGATGCGCAGCACGAGCGGGATGTTGTAGGTGGGGCTGGGGCCTTCGAGCCGGTGGAGGAACCAGAGGCGCTGCTGGGCGGGCGAGAGGGGGAGGTGTCCGGTGCGGGGTAGGGGAGACGCGGGCAGGACGGTGGGCGGTTCGCCGTCGCTGTCGCCGCCTGCCGGTGCGGCGGAGTGGACGAGTGCGGCGAGTGCGGCCGGGGTGGGGTTGCGGAAGACGTCCGCGGTGCTCACGGGCGCCTGGAAGATCTCCCGCATACGCGCGGCCAGGCGGGCGGCCAGCAGCGAGTGACCGCCCAGGTCGAAGAACCCGGCGTCCGCCGGGGGGCTGGTGTCCAGTGAGAGGAGGTCGGCCAGCAGACCGCGGATGATGTCGGTGTGCGGGCTGTCGGTGGCGGTGCCGGTGGTGCCCGTACCGTCGAGCCCGGTGCCGGAGCCGGTTCCGGTGCGGCCCGCGCCCGCGCCGCTGCCGTCGGCTGCGCCGTCGCCGGAGCCGGGGACGCCCGGCTCGGGGTCCGGCAGGGCGCGGTGGTCCAGCTTGTCGTTGGCGGTGCGCGGCAGTTCGGCGAGCAGCGTCACCGTGGCCGGGACCATGTGCGCGGGCAGGGTGGCGGCGAGGTGTGCGCGGAGGGTGGCGGGGGTGGGGGTGGGCGGGGCGGGGGCGGGGGCCCCGGGAGAAGTGGCGGAGACAGCGCCCCCGGCCACCTCGCCGCTCGCCGACGCGTCGCCGACCCCCACGCCGTCGGCGTCCGTCCGCAGCACCGCGTACGCCAGCAGCCGCTTGCCCTGCGGGGTGTCGCGGGCGATCACCGCGGCCTGGGCGACGGCCGGGTGCTGGGCGAGGGTGGTCTGGATCTCGCCGAGTTCGATGCGGAAGCCGCGGATCTTGACCTGGTCGTCGCTGCGCCCCAGGAACTCGACCGTGCCGTCCGGCCGGCGCCGTACGAGGTCTCCGGTGCGGTACATCCGGCTGCCGGGCGCGCCGTGCAGGGCGCCGTACGGGTCGGCGACGAAGCGTTCGGCGCTCAGGTCGGGGCGTCCGAGGTAGCCGCGGGCCAGGCAGGCGCCCGCCACGTACAGTTCGCCGGTCGCGCCGTCCGGCGTGGGGCGGAGGCAGGCGTCCAGGACGTAGGCCCGGGAGCCGCGCACCGGCCGCCCTTCGGGGGCCGCGGTGCCGGTCGCACGGCCACCCGCCGCGGGTGCCGTGGACGCCGTGGGCGCCTCGGATGCCGTGGACTGCGCGGATGCCGTGGGCGCCGCGGACAGCGCGGACGCCGGAGACGCCGCAGATGCCGGAGACGCCGCAGATGCCGCGGGCGCCGTCCAGTAGTACGCGTCGACAGTCGTCTCCGTCGGCCCGTACAGATTGACCGCGTGCAGCCCGCCGATCGTGGTCAGCCGTTCCCACAGCGGTACGGGTACGGCCTCGCCGCCGACGACGATCACGGCCGGGCGGTGCTTCCCGTCGTCCAGCAGCCCCTCGGCCAGGAGGGCTTCGGCGTAGGACGGGGTGACGTCGAGGTAGTCGACGCGGTGCTCGTCCACGTACCGGGCGAGGGCGGCGGGGTCGCGGTAGGCGGTGTCGTCGAGGAGGTGCAGTTCGTGTCCGTGGACCATCCACAGCACCGGGTCCCAGGCCGCGTCGAAGGCGAACGAGGCGCTGTGCGCGACGCGCAGCCGGTCCCGGCCGGTGCGGGCGACGGCGGGGGCGACGTGGTCGCTGCCGTGCCCGGCGTACAGGTTGGCGAGCGAGGCGTGGCTGACGACGACGCCCTTGGGGCGCCCGGTGGAGCCGGAGGTGTGGATGACGTAGGCGGCGTGGCCGGGCGCGATCGGTACGGCGGGCGCGCTGTCGGGCTGCGCGGCGAGCGCGTCGGCGGTGGCGGTGTCGTCCAGCGCGAGGACGGGCAGCCCGTGCGCCGGGAGCGCGGCCAGCGTCGCGGTCGTGCCGACGACGCACACCGGGCGGGCGTCTTCGAGGACGGCCAGGGTCCGGGCGGCGGGGTGTCCGAGGTCGAGGGGCTGGCAGACGCCGCCCGCCTTCAGGACGGCGAGCAGCGACGTCATCATGCCGGTGCCGCGCGGCAGGGCGAGGGCGACGGGGCGTTCCGGGCCCGCGCCGCGGCCGGCCAGCAGATGGGCCAGGCGGTTGGCGGCGGAGTCCAGTTCGGCGAAGGTGAGCGCGGTGTCGCCGGTGCGGACGGCCACGGCGTGCGGGGTGCGGGCGGCCTGGGCGGCGAAGTACGCGGGCAGGGTGCGGTCGGCGGCCGGTTCGTCGCGTCCGGTGGTGGCCCGGCGTACGGCGTCGGCGTCCAGCAGGTCGATGGTGCCGACGGGGCGGTGCGGGTCGGTCAGCAGAAGGTCGGCGAGCCCGTCGAGGTAGCGCAGGAACGATTCTCGGTGCCGGTCGAGTTCGTCCGCCGCGTACCGTGCGGTGTGCGCGTCGAGGCTGATGCGCAGCCCGCCGTCCGCGTCGGGCGAGGCGGTGACGGCGAGGTCCTCGACGGGGCCGGCGGCGAGGTTGTGGACCGTGCCGGGCAGGCCCGCGAAGTCGAGGTCGCCGTCGAACGGCTTGATGTTGACCATGGGCCCGGTCAGCGGCGCGGCGGCCGAGGAGAGCGCGAGGTCGCGGCGGATGTCGGCCTGCGGGTAGCGCTGGTGACGGCGCACCGCGCGCATTTCGAGGACGATGCGGCGCAGCAGTACGGCGCCGGTGTCCTGGGGGTGTACGGCGATGCGCAGGGGCAGGACGTTGACGGTCATGGCCGGGGTGCGCAGCGCGGCGGGGCCGCGGCGGTTGGTCAGCGGCAGGCCGAGTACGACGTCCTCGGTGCCGGTGAGGCGGTGCAGGTGGCCGGCGGTGGCGGCGATGACCAGTTCCGCCCAGGTGGCCTTGACGGCTTCGGCGGCGCGGGTGAGCCGGTCCAGGGTGGCGGCGGGCAGGTCGGTACGGGTGCGGAGGACGTCGCCGGCGGCGATGGCGTCGGCGAGCGTCGCGGCGGAGAGGGCCGTACCGGCCGCCATGGGACGTGGCGTGTCGGTGGTGCCGGCGCCCCGGCCCTCCCGGCTCCCCGCCCCGCTCGCCGGAGTCACCGGTTCCGGCCGTCCCGCCATCCGCGCGGTCCAGAATTCCCGGTCGGCGGTGTACTGCTCGCTCTCCAGGTACCGCCTCTCCTCCTCGACCAGGTCGCGCAGCGGCGCGAACCGGGTGGCCGCGGGCTCCTGCCCGGTGGCGAGGGCGGTGTAGAGCTCGGCGACGCGGCTGCCGACGAGGTGCAGGGCGTAGGCGTCGACGGCGATGTGGTGCACCCGCTGGTACCACCAGTAGCGGTCGTCGGCGACGCGGAAGAGGGCCTGGGTGGTGAGCTGTCCGGCCTCGCCGAGGTCGGCGGCGCGGGTGAGGTCGGTGTGCATCCAGTCGCGGGCCGCCTCTTCGGCGGGCCGGCCGGCGTCGCGCAGGTCGATGCGGTGCAGCAGCCGTTCCGGGTCCGGCGGAAGGACGCACTGCCTCGGCTCGCCGTCCGTCTCGCTCACACACACGCCGAGCGTCTCGGCCTCGGTGACCGTGCGCAGCAGGGCGCGCTCGAACAGCGTCTCGTCCAGGGCGCCCTGGATCTCGACGACGTCCGCCGTGTTGAGTGCCGGGCTCTTGGGATTGATTTGACCCGCGTAATGAATGCCGGCCTGCGCGGTGAGCAGAGGGAATTCCGCGGGTCCGGCAGGGCGTGGTGTTCCCGGCGCGGGAGCGCTGGGGCGCGACAGTGCCGCGGGGACTGCCTGGTCGACCGGACGCTGATGCATGTGTGTGACAACTCCCAGGGAGAAACCGAGCTTCGCGGACCGGCCGGCAGCCCGCACACAAACTTAGGGAAGCCTAAGTTATTTTTACTCTTCTGCGGTGCCGCCGACCGCCACCGGCACCGGTCACCGAGCCCGAAGAGGAGACGATGACGTCCGCCCCCGCCCCCATCCCCGGTTCCGCCGAGCTCACCGCCGTCAAGGACGCCGTGCGCCGGCACATCAAAGGTAAAGACACCGTCCTGACCGACCTGAGCCGCCGTATCCACGGCCGTCCGGAGACAGCCTTTACCGAGCACGAGGCAGCCTCCTGGTGCGCCGGGCTGCTGCGCGAGCACGGCTTCGAGGTGACCGCGCCCGCCCACGGCCTGGACACCGCGTTCACGGCCACCACCGGGACCGGCCCGGTCACGGTGGCCATCGCCTGCGAGTACGACGCCCTGCCGGACCTCGGCCACGCCTGCGGCCACAACCTGATCGCCGCGGCCGGTGTCGGCGCTGCGCTGGGCCTGGCTCCGTACGCGGCGGAACTGGGCCTGACGGTCCGGGTCGTGGGCACGCCGGCCGAGGAGCGCGGCGCGGGGAAGGCGCTGCTGCTGGAGGCGGGCGCGTTCGACGGGGTGGACGCGGCGATGATGGTGCACCCGTGCCCGTTCGAGATGTCCGACTTCCGGTCCTTCGCGCTGGGCACGCTGTCCGTCACGTACACCGGCCGCACCGCCCATCCCAGCCTGAACCCGCACGAGGGCCGCAACGCGGCCGACGCCCTGACCGTGGCCCAGGTCGCCCTGGGCCTGCTGCGCCAGCAACTGCCGCCGCAGTGGCGGGTGCACGGCGTCACGACTTCGGCCGGCTCCGCGCCGAACGCGATACCCGACCGCGCGACGGCCGAGTACGAGATCCGCGCCGAGGCCGCCGAGGACCTGCGCGAGCTGCGGGAGCGCGTCGAGGCGTGCTTCCGGGCCGGGGCGCTGGCGACCGGCTGCGAGGTGACCCTGGAGCGCCCGGAGCCCGACTACCTGGACTTCCGCGGTGACCCCGGACTGATCGCCCTGTGGGGTGCCAACGCGCGCGCCCTGGGCCGTCCCGAGCCGGTCGAGCGCGGGCCCTTCGCCTGTACGGACATGGGCAATGTGTCCCATGTGGTGCCCGCCATCCACCCCGTGCTGGACATCAGCGGGGGCGCCTGCGGGCCGCACGAGCCGGAGTTCGCGGAGGCGGCGGTGGCACCGCGGGCCATGCGGGCCCTGCTCGACGGAGCGGTGGGCCTGGCCTGGACGGCGGCGGACTTCGCGTACGCCAGGAACGGCGGCGCGGCCGGGGCATGACACAGTGCCGGTGGCGCCCCGAGGGGTGCCACCGGCACCGCAGCGGCCTCCCGGCCGCTCCGGCTCAGGACTTGGACAGCGCCTTGCTGATGTCGTTCATGACGACGCCGCTGGCCAGCGGGCCGCCGCGGGTGGACCAGACAGAGCCGTTGACCGTCACCACATGGCCCTTCTTCACCGCGCCCAGCTCCTTGTAGGCGGGCTTGGTCTGGACGTCCTTGAGGGCCTTCTCGCCGTCGGAGGTCAGGGTGGACAGGAACAGCCAGTCGCCGTCGATCTCGTCGATCTTCTCCAGGCTGAGCGACGGGGCGTGCGCGTTGCCGTCCTTGTTCTGGTTGGCGGGCCGCTGCAGGCCCATCTCCAGGGCGACGCCGCTGGCGAACTGCTTCTTCTCCATCCAGCTCGGCCCGTCCGGGTTCCAGCGGACGATGGAGACGGCGGCGCCCTTGTTCGCGCCCAGCTTCTCGCCCGCCTGCTTGGCGGCGGCCTCGTGGTCGGCGATGACCTTGTTGGCGTCGTTCAGCTTGTTGACGGCGTTGCCGATGCCGCGGAAGGACATCTTCCAGTCATCGGTGGGCGCCATCGTCACCAGGGTGGCGGGGGTGATCTCGCGCAGCTGCTTGAGGACCTGCTCGTCCTGCATGTCACCGGCGAGGATCAGGTCGGGCTTGGCCGCGACCACCTTGTCCATGACGGGCTTGAGCAGGCCGCCGACGATGTCGATGCCCGCGACCTTGTCCTTCAGGTAGGCGGGCGGCTCGTCCAGGCCCTGTCCGTTGGTGATGCCCACCGGCTTGATCTTCAGCGCGAGGACCGCGTCCAGGTCCTCCTGGGTCAGCGTGACGATCCGCTGCGGGTTCGCGGGCACCTCGACGACCTTGCCGGTGGCGTCCTTGACCGTACGGGTGCCGCCGGACGCCGCCGCGTCCTTGCCGCCCTTGTCCTTGGCGTCCGCGCCGGAGTCCGAGCCGCAGCCGGTCAACAGCAGCGCCGCGGCACCGAGGGCGGCGACGGCCGAGGCGGTACGGCGTCGGGCGGTGAGAAGTGAGCGGCGGGACACGGTCATCGGGGACTCCGGGTTCAATGGGACATGACGTGACGAGGCGTGCGTACGGCGGCCGTGGCAGCCGCACTTCCGCCACTTAGCGTTAAGGTTAGCCTTACCTTATGACAAATAGGCAAGAGGTGTGACCTCTCGCCCCGGGGAAAGGCCGACCACAGTGGAACTCCGCGTCGAGCAGCTCACCGCCGGATACGCCGGGCACCCGGTCGTCGACCGGGTCGATCTGACGGTGGAGTCGGGCCAGGTGGTGGCGGTGGTCGGACCCAACGGCTGCGGCAAGTCCACCCTGCTGCGCTGCATGGCGCGCCTGCACGAGCCCGCCTCCGGCCAGGTGTTCGCGGGCGACGCCGACGTGTGGCGGCTCAAGCAGCGGGAGGCGGCCCACCGCATCGCCCTGCTCCCCCAGTCCCCGCAGGCACCCGAGGCGGTCACCGTGGCGGGCCTCGTACGGTACGGACGCCACCCGCACCAGGGCCTGTTCCGCCAGTGGTCCCGCGAGGACGAACGGGCCGTGACCCGCGCCCTGGAGGCGACCGGCACCACCGGCCTGGCCGACCGCCGCCTCGACCAGCTCTCCGGCGGCCAGCGCCAGCGCTGCTGGCTGGCCATGGCCCTCGCCCAGGAGACCCCCGTCGTACTGCTCGACGAACCGACCAGCGCCCTCGACATCGGCCACGCCGTGGAGGTGCTGGACCTGGTCCGCGAGGTCGCGGCGGCCGGGCGGACCATCGTCATGGTCGTCCACGACCTCGCGGCGGCGGCCCGCTACGCCGACACGGTCGTCGCCATGCGGGCGGGCCGGGTGGTCGCCGCGGGCCCGCCGCGCGAGATCATCGACGCGCCGCTGGTGAAGGAGCTGTACGGCGTCGACGCGGAGATCCTCGCCGCTCCGTCCGACGGTTCGCCGGTGGTCGTGCCGACGGCCCGCGCGGCGGTGGGGGCCGTACGGTCCTGAAAAGGGCCGCTCCCGTACCCGGGTGAAGCCCCCGCCGGGAACACGGCACAGAAGTGCGGCGCCCCGTCCCATGACGGGCCCGCCGCACTCCCGGCCGGTACGGCCTCAGGAGGCCTGTGCCGCCTCAGGAGGCCGGTACAGCCTCAGGAGGCCGGTACAGCCTCAGGCGACCCACGCCGCCCCCTCAGGCAATGAGCTTCTCCAGATCGTCCACGACCTGCCCGACGTCCGGCAGCGCCAGGCTGGCGAGCTGCGCCTGCCGGATCCGGGCGGCGATGCCGCGGTCGGCCAGGATGTCCCGGCACACGGCGGCCACGGCCTCCGGCGCGGTGTCGGTCAGGTGCCGGCCGAGCCCCAGTTCCTGCACTCGCTGGGCGTTGGGCAGCTGGTCGCCGAAGTTCGGCAGCACCGCCATGGGCGTGCCCGTGCGCACCGCTTCCCTGACGCTGTTGTAACCGCCGTGGGTGACGAACAGGTCGGCGCACTCCAGCAGCAGCGGCTGCGCGAGACGGTCCGTCAGGTGGACGTGCGGCGCGGGCTCGACGTCGCCGGCAGGGCTGATGCCGCCGGTGGCCACCACGGCCGTGCAATCCAGCCGGGACAGGGCCGCGACGATGGTGCCCAACTGCTCGGCCGGGTCGGTCATCCCCACCGGCAGCGGGGTGCCCTCGGGCAGCACCTCGCGGAACATCGGCAGTGCGGTGCCCACCGCGGCGAACACCAGGGGCCGGTCGGTGGGCAGTTCGGTCACCCAGCCGGGCAGTCCGGCGGTGCGGTCCACGACGGTGGTCTGGCGGTAGGCCAGGACCGTCGAGGGGAAGTGGGCGAAGGAGAACGCGGCGGGCAGGTAGTCGAAGCGGCCGTGCGGGTAGAGCGATCCGGCCTCCTCCTGCACGGGCAGCTCCAGCCGCTCGCGCAGCTCGTTGAGACCCGGCAGCAGGGTTTCCGGGTCGAGGATGTTGACCGTCCCCGCGGGGATGGGCAGCTGCGGGATGCCGAGCCGCTCGGCGAGCAGGCACGCGCCGAAGTCCATGCCGTCCCGGATGATGACGTCCGGGCGTACGGTGCGGGCCAGCCCGGCCAGTACGTCGTGGCTCTCGACGGCCATGTCGCCGACGAGCCGGTCGAGCAGGATGCGCAGGTGCCGGTCCTCCTCGGAGACGCCGTCCGCTTCCGCCGACTCCTCGGCGTCGTCCTGCCAGCCGGACCCGAAGTCGATCCGGGGCAGGCAGGTTTCCACCGTGACGGGGTCGGCGGCGAAGACGGGGGCCACTTCGGGCGTCGTGGCCACCGTGACGTCGTGGCCGGCCCCGGCCAGCGCGCGGGCCAGTGGCAGCAGGGCTCTGCCGTGCGACGGAGAGCCGGTCGCGGTGCACAGGACGCGCATGGGTTCCTCTTCTCTGGGCGTTCTCTGGCGGAGGCGGTGCGATCACCGTAGGAAGCCCCGAAAAGAGGTGTCAAAGAAAGATGACGCCATACGACGACATTCAGTCATCCGGCATGAACAGGCCGCCGAGCGGGCAGTGCCCGCCCCATGATCCACCGTGGCGCCCCCGTACCGGGCGCCGGGTGCGCGCAAGATGCGATCAGCGGCCGGCCGCCACACGATGGGACCACGCAGGCGCTGCGGCGCACGCCCGGCAGGAAGGCGGACAACCGACGTGGAGCACATCGAGGACCGCTCGGCACCCTCCGGCACCGGCGGCGCGGCCGGGGCCGACTCCCCGGTCGAGGCCGCGCGCTCGTGCCTGGCCCACTCCGCCGTCTGTCTGATGTCCCCGGCCTCGGTCCGGGCGCAGCTGGGCGCGGACGACACGGCGTGGGCGCGCTTCGCCGCGCACTGGGACGACCTGGGCGAGGACCGGTACGCGGCCGAGCAGGGCACCCGCAGGCTGCGCCGGTACGGCCAGTTCTCCCTCACCCCGGCCACCGGCGAGATCGTCCAGCTGTCGCACACGCCGTTCGTGCAGCCGAAGGACACCAATCCGCTGTACGAGACGGTGGACCGGCACTTCGAACCGCTGACCGACGCGTTCGTCGCCGACCCGCTGCTGCGGCCGCTGTTCACCCTGCTGGGTCAGGCGGCGGCCGCCCTGGACGACGCCGGGCGGTGGATCGTCAAGGTGCACCCCTTCCGGGTCGTCGCGACGGCCGACGACGCGGGCGACCCCACCCCGGAGGGCCGCCACAAGGACGGCGTCACACTGGTGTCGTCCCTGCTCGTCGACCGTGACAACGCCACCGGCGGCCAGAGCAGCGTCTACACCCACGACGGGCGGGAACTGCTGTCCACCACCCTGTACCGGCCGGGCAGCCTGCTCCTGTCGGACGACCGGGACTCGCTGCACTGCGTCTCCCCGATCCGGCCGATGGACCGGTCACGGCCCGCGTACCGCGACGTGCTGGTGACCACGCTCACCGCCGCGCGGTGACCACCGGCGGGCCGCTCGGCGTCCTGGCACCGCGTCTTTCGTACGTCGTGAGATGAACGTTGCTTCCGGGGTACTCGTGACCCGTGTTCTTCATCAAACCCCCCGGCGTGTACGCGCCCCAGGAAGACACCGGAATGCTGGCCGCGGCCCTCCGGCGCGAGTCGCTGCGGCCGGGCGCCGAGGTGCTGGAGGTGGGCGCGGGCAGCGGTGCCCTGGCGGTCGCCGCGGCCCGGCACGGCGCCGGGCGGGTCACCGCGACGGACGCGGCGTTCGCCGCCGTGCTCACCACCCGGTTGAACGCCTGGTTCGCCGGGCACGCGAGCCGGGTGCGCGCACACCGCGGCGATCTGCTGCGTCCCGTGGCCGGGCGCCGCTTCGACCTGGTCATGGCGAACCCGCCGTACGTCCCCTGTCCGGCACCCGTACTGCCGCGCGGCGGCCGGGCGCGGGCGTGGGACGCCGGGCCGGACGGCCGGGCCGTACTGGACCGGCTGTGCGCGCAGGTGCCCGTGCTGCTCGCCCCGGGCGGTGTGCTGCTGCTCGTCCACTCGCAGCTCTGCGCCCCCGACCGGACCGTGGACCTGCTGACGGACGCCGGTCTGGAGACCTCGGTCACCGACCGGAGGTTCATCCCGTTCGGGCCGGTGATGCGGCAGCGCGCCCCGTGGCTGGAGGCCCAGGGGCTGATCGCCCCGGGCCAGGACAAGGAAGAGCTGGTGGTGGTCCGTGCGCAGCGAACCGAGTGAGCACAGGCGTGAATCCGTACCGGAGCGGGCGGAGCCGGCGCGCAAGGAGGCGCGTCGGGTCGTGCAGGACCCCGGTGGCCCGGTGATCGTCGAAGGCCCGGTCGAAGTGGAGTCCGACGACGGGGCCGTGGTCCGTTCGGACCGTCCGTTCGTGGCGCTGTGCATGTGCCGCCGCAGCCGTACCTTCCCGTGGTGCGACACCAGTCATCGCGGCCGCAAGCGGCCCCCGGCCGCGCGGACGGCAGGCGGCGCGTCAGATCGCGGCGAACAGTGAGGACTCGCCTGCCTGCCAGGCGCTGAGCAGGTGCTCGCCCAGCCGGTCCTCCAGCAGTTCGGTGGCGCCGATGCCGAACGCGACGTCCGGGGCGAGCGCGGGCTCCTCGCGCAGCAGCCCCTTCACGACCTGGTGGCGCACCACCTGTTCGTGCACGGCGTCCGCCTCGACGTGCTCGGCGTAGAAGTGCACGGCCGCCGGTCCGGCCTCCAGCCGCTCCAGCGCCTGCGCGAGGCGGCGGGACCCGGGCGACGAGGTGATCTCGACCCAGGCGAAGTGGCCTATCAGGGCGCCTCGGTGCACGCGGTGCAGCCCGAAGAGCGACATCAGGTTGTTGACGGCGAGCATCTGCCGTGAGCAGGCACCCAGGTAGCGGCCGTACGTGCTGTCCAGGCCGAGGTCGTCCATCAGCTCGGCGAAGAGCCGCGAGTGCACCCGTTCGGCGCGGCCCGCCCCGAACTCGTCGTACTCCACCGCCATCATCCCGGCCTTGGCCTGGCCCCACAGGCGCGGCACGACCCACAGGTGGGGGTCGGCCTCCTTGAGGTGGTAGAGGGAGCGCTGGGCCGCGTACTCCCGCAGGTGCCGGTGCTCGCCCTTGTCGCGCAGGAAGTGCGAGACGCCGTCGCCGTCCGCCGGCTCCACCAGCAGGCCGTCGAGCAGCGCGTCCACGTCGTCACGCGCGGGGACGTCGGCGCGCAGCGCGCCGAGAAAGGCGTGCTCCAGGGCGGCCCGGAAACGCAGCAGTTCCGGATCCCACTCCCAGGTGTCGGGTACGGCGTCGAAGCCGCGGTAGTGCAGCTCGTAGCAGAGGGCGAGGGCGAGTTGCAGGTCGTCGCCGTACGGGTCCGACGCCGCCGCCATACGGCTGTCCGGCAGGCGCACGGTGCCGGGCGGCTGCTCCAGCGCGGAGACGACCGCCGCCGACAGGTCTCCGCGGGCCGGGGGGCGTTTCACGTCGCGGTCCTTCCCTTCACCTGCCCCACCCGTCCGGGGGGCGGGGTGCCGTGTGGCTCACGAGTGCCCCCGGTGCCTCCGGGGAAACGCCTTGGCCTGCTGGTACGCGGATGGGGAGGCGTCGGGTCAGGTGGGGTCCGAGGGTCGGGCATCGGCAGCGGCATCGGCAGCGGTACGGCCCCGGCCCCGCGCACCTCCCGGCTTCACCTCTTGCCCCGGCTTCACCCCTTGTCCCTGCTTCTCCTCCCGCCCCGGCTTCCCCTGTCCCCGCGGTTTCCGCCGGCCGTCCGGCTTCCGTGCGTCCGCCGGCGCGTCCGGTTCCGCGAAATGGGTCAGCTCGTGCAGCAGCTGCTTCATCTCCACGAGCAGTTCACCGCTCGCCGCGGCGGCCGGCGGGTCGCGTTGCTCGCGGAAGTCGTCCGCGAGCCCGTCGTACAGCTCCTGCGCCCGCGCACGAGCCCGGCGGTAGCGCTCCCCCGCCGCCGCCCGGTCGCTGTCCGCGATCAAATCCTCCTCGGCCTGGCACAGCGTCGCGGCCTCGTCCGCGAGATCGGCGTAGCGCCGCAGGAACGCGGCGCCGGGCGCGGTCAGCCGGGCCTTCTCCCCTGCCGTGCCGGCCAGCGTGCGGGTGATCGCCGAGAGGTGGGCGACGGCCCGCTCCCACACCGCGTCGGCCTTCTCGGGCGGCGGCGGGGGCGGTCCGGTACGGCGCAGCCGGAAGCCGGGGTTGAAACGGGAGCTTTCGGTGTTCCACTCGCGGGCGCTGGCCAGCGCCCGCAGCACCTGACCGAGGCGGCGCGCGCGGTCGTGCCAGCCCGCCGCGTCCGTGGCGCTCCACTCCTCGTCGCGCAGGCCCTCGGCCATGATGCACAGCAATTCGGCGCTCTCCCGGGGCAGGCGCCGCAGCTGGTCGTGCACATTGCGCAGGTGCACCGGCGGGAGGATCAGCGCGTTGACGGTGATGCCGATGACCGCCCCGATCGCGGTCTCCATGAGCCGGTGCCCGACCTCGGTCAGCGAATAGGCGCCGTAGGTGATGACGAACAGGGCGGTGGTCGCGCCGTAGATGCCCTGGGCGCCCAGTCTGCGGTGGGTGCCGATCAGCGTCATCACCGGCAGCACGATCAGCATGGCGCCCAGCGTGCTGCCGTCGGTCACGGCCATCGCCGCGGAGGCCAGCAGGGCGCCGAGCACGATCACCACGAGCTGCTGGAGCCCGGACCGCAGCGAGCGGTAGACGGTGGCGTCGACCAGCGCCAGCGCGGTCCAGGGGGCCATCAGGGCCAGCGGCGCGTTCAGCCACCAGCCGGTCAGCGCCCAGGCCGTGACCGCGGCGCCGGCCGCCTTCAGCGACTGGACGACGGTGTCCCGCTCCGGCCCGGACCCCCGTACCGCGCCCCGCACCGTGCGGCCGACCGCGGCCACTTCCCACCACACCCACCGCCACCCGGCCGTGCCCCTCGCCTCCGCCAACTCCGCCTCCCGGCTCACTCTTCCGTGCGGGTCGGGTCCGCCGCGGTCACCGGTGGCCCGGCGCGCTGGGTACCCATGATCGTCCGGGCTAGTCGTGCCGGCCGGCCACCGCGCCGCTTCGAACACCCCTGCCGTTCCGTCTGCCGCACGGGTGATCCCGGGCACCCGTAGGGGTGGTCGCGCGGACCGCGGCGCTTCGTAACCGTCCGAGCCCGCCTTGACTGGATGCGCGCTTTCCCGCGTAGCGCCACCGTCCCGCACCACCTGCCCCCGACTCCCATGGAAGCTCTCATCCTCATGCGTATCCGTTCCGCAGTCGTCACAGTGCTCGCCGCGGTCGGCGCGGCCGCCCTCGCACCGCAGCCCGCCGCCGCGAACGCGGCGTCGAGCCCGACGATCTCCTCCCTCACCGAGTCCGAGGCCGTCGGGCTGCTGCGCATTCCGCTGAGCGAGTCCAACGTCGCGGCGGTCCTGGGCCTCGTCGAGACGGCCGCCCGACCGCTGAACATGGAGCGGGGCGCCTCGCTCACCGGGAAGTGACAGCCGCGGGGCGCGCACCACCCAGGGCGCACACACGTACGAGCCGCTGCGCGCGTGTGCGCCCCCGTCTGCGCCTGCCCGCCCCCTCGCCCCGACGGCACCGTGGAGTACAGAACCGGTACCCCGGACTCCGACGAGGAGAGCGAAGTGATCCACATCAGCGAGACGCTCATGCTGCAGACGGTCGAGGAGTTCCTCACCGCGGAGGAGATCTCCCGGCTGGTCAAGATCATGGACAGCGAGGCGGCCGGCTGGCGGCCCCGCCACCAGGCCGAGGTCCGCACGGCTCCGGCCACCGCCCAGGAGGTCCTGGCCGACGCCACGCAGCGGGCGCTGCCCGCGATCCGGCGCAGTATGCCGTCCATCGCCGGATCAGGACACTGGGGCTACACCGAACTCGCCGTGGGTGAGAGCGTGCCCACCCACCTCGACGGGATCAGCAGCCCGCGGACGCCGCCCCGGCGCATCGGCCGGATCGGCGTGACGATCGCGGACGCGGCGGAAGGCGGCCGGTTCTACATCGAGACGACGTCGGACTCCGCTCCCTGGACCGACACGCTGCTGGGCGCCGCCGACGGGTACGAACCGGGTACACCGCTCAGCCGCAGTCTGCCGCACGGCCCCGCCGTCCACGAGGACACACCGCAGTGGCTGAGCACGCCGCGCAAGAGCCGGTGGCTGACCGACGCCGGGCCGGGGGTCGCCGTCGCGTACGGCGCGCAGGTCATCCACGGCGTCACACCGGTGCTCCGCGGCCGGGTACGCAAGTTCGTCACCGACCTCGTCGACACGGCGACGGCCTGACGCCGTGCGGTGAGCTCCCCGCCGCTGCCCCCGGCCGCATGATCCCAGCCTCATGCGCCCGGCTTCCTTCCTTCGGATTCCTTCCCTCGGCTTCCTTCAGTCCGCCTCCTGCTCGGACTCCTCCTCGGACTCCTTCGTGCCACGCCTTCCCCTCCCTGCCTCACCCCGCTGAACGATGGCGGTGCTGGCCCCGGTTGCTCTGTGCGTGCCGGGCGGCGGCCGGCGGTGCGGTGGCGAGGTCGAGCTGGCGTACGAACTGGTGGAAGCAGAGCAGGACGGTCAGCGGCGGGAGGCCCGCCACGGCGATGCCCGCCGGGGACGGGTGCACCTGGGCGATGCAGAGCAGCGTGGCCACGGCGGCGAAGAAGATCACGACGGCCCAGGAGTGCAGCGTACGGCGCCGGTAGGCGCGGGCGCGCAGGATGGACAGGGTGGCCACGACCCACGGTCCGTAGATCAGCAGTGGCCACAGCCCCGCGATGTCCGACGGGGCGACGCCGTCCGCGATCGCGCGCAGCGACGGGTAGGAGGCCACCGCGCCCAGTGCGGCGACGGCGATCGCGATCACCGCCGTCATCAGCACGGACGACGCGCTCAGCAGGCGCCTCCAGGACCAGCCGACGGGCGCCGCTTCACCGTCCGCGCCGGCGTCGGATTCCGGCACGTCGCATCCGGCCGAGTCCGCCGGGAAGAACACGGCCCCGTCCGCGGGGAAACCGGCCCCGGCGGCGTGGAATCCGGCCCCGGAGGCGTGGAAAACAGCCTTTCCGGGGTGGTACACGATGCCGTCAGGGTGGTGAGCGACACCGTCGTCCAAGCGATCCGGACGATCCGAGTAACCCAAGTGGTCCGCGTACCCCAAGTGGTCCGAGTGACCGGAGTGGTCCGCGTATCGCAAGTGGTCCGAGTGACCGGGGTGATGGGCGACACCGTCGTCCGACGGGTACGCGATGTCGTCGGTGGGGAAGACGGCCCCGGGGTGGCGGTAGAGCCCTTCGGGGTGCGGGGGAAAGGCTTCGGGGTGGAAGACGGCCTCGGCGGCCGGAAACACGGACTCGCCGGCCAGGAACACAGGGTCGCCGGCGGGGAACACGGACTCGCCCACCGGGAACCCGGTCGCCGGGCCGCCTGCCGCAGGGGGCTGTTCGGCGGTGTCCCACAGCTCCGCCAGCTCGTGGCCCAGCTCCTCCACGACGGCGGCGTCCCACCCGTCGTCGGCCATCTCCCGGCCCAGGTACCCGTCGTGCGGGTAGTGCGGGTACGGGTACGGGATGCCGCCGGGAAAGGCGCCGGGCTCCGTGCTCTGGCGCGGCAGCCGGTGCCGGCCGGTACCGGGAGGCACGGGGGCCCGCGGGGTGTCGTTCACAACAGCTCTCACAGGAGTCGGTGGTGGCCGGTGGGGAAGGGGCCGGCCGACGCGCCGCCCGGCAGGGCGGCGGGCGCCGGTGGAGCCGTTACCGGCCGTCCTTGATGCCGTCGAGGGCGGCCAGCAGCTGTTCCAGCAGGTCACCGGTGTACTCCAGCCGCACGCGCTGCCCGGGGCGCAGCAGATGGACGTCGGGACGGACGTCGGGCGCGCTGCGGGGCACGGTCGAGCTCAGCTGCCAGGAGCCGAGCTGGCGCGTGGGGGAAACGATCGTGTCAGTCATACGTCGTCAACGAACGCGCCTCACAGCGGGTGACTGCGGCATACGGGCGAATCAGAATTAAGATAACTAATTCCTCATAACGGTGCTTCGCTGACGGAACCGGGAGCAGCCGCACCGGCACGAGTGGAGCAGACCGGGCACCGTACGGCCGTCTCATCGGTTCGCCACCCCGGGGCGCGTCGCTGACCAGCGACAACACCATAAAGGGAGAGTCGCGGGCAAAGAGTTAGAACCCCCGGCAAAAGCGGCACTTTCCCCGCATCGGGCTACGGCCCCCACCGGACCGCCACGCTTCCCGCGTCCTGCGCACCCGCCCCGCTCCCCTCACCCTGCGTGCCCGCCAGGTCCACTGCCCCGAAGGCGGAATGGTGTTGCTGAGCCGAAAGATGTTGCCCGGGTCGTACGTGGTCTTCAGCCCGGTCACGCGCCGGTGGTCCTCCGGGTGGCATCCACCGGGAGTTCCCCGGACCCACCAGGCTCACTAGCCACACCAAGCGCACCTGAAGCACTCGGCACACCAGACATCCCCGCCCCACCAGCACGCCCCCCACGCCCCCCACGCCCCCGCAACACCCGCTCCGTCCGCTCATCCATCGGAAAGAACAGCTCGACCGCCAGCTCCGAGAGAGTGACGTCGGCCGGTGCGCCGAAGGTGGCGATGCTGCTGAACATCGCCAGTTCCCCGTACGGGGTCCGGAACCGCATCGGCACCACCGCTTCGCGCGGTCCGCGCTCCTGCGGCGGGGCCGGGGTCTCGTGCGCGGGCACCTCGTAGGCACGGACCTCCTCGTACAGGGTTCTCAGCGCGGGATCGCCAGTGGTGTGCGCCTGCTGCGCCAGCCCGCCGAGCAGGTACGCGCGCACCTCCCCGTAGTCCACCGCGTACGCCGGGAGTCCCTCGGGGTGCAGAGCCAGCCGCATCACGTTCGGCGTGGGCGCCAGCAGTTCCGGCGGGGCCACGTCGAGCATGACGCCCATCGCGCGGTTGGCGCGCACCACGTTCCACAGCCGGTCGACGACAACTGCCGGGTACGGCTCATGCCCCTCCAGCAGCATGTCCACCGCCGAACGCACCGCGCGCATGTCCTCGCCCTCCAGCGGACGTTCGCGATAGACGGGCGCGTAGCCCGCGGCCATCAGCAGGCTGTTGCGTTCGCGCAGCGGTACGTCCAGATGGTGGGCCAGGCGCAGCACCATCTTCTGGCTGGGCCGGGCGCGCCCGGTCTCCACGCAGGACAGATGCCGCGCCGAGGTGTCCGCGCGCAGAGCCAGCTCCAGCTGACTGAACTTCCGTCGCAGCCGCCATTCGCGCAACAGCACACCGACCCGCGGAGGTTGATCAACTCCCATGCGGCCGACCCTACCGAGGCCCCTGCGCACCGGCCATGACCTCAAAAGTCATGCTCCCCACGCACGACCGATGACCACACGCCGCACCACCACACCCGCCTGCCACCACCCCGCCCTCACCCTCACCCGCCCCGCTTCCGCCACTCCCTCTCGGCCCCCGCCCGCGACCCGCTGAGGTCACCATCGACCGCCCCCACCAAAGGCCGTGGTGCCAGGCGCAGTTGACAGAGGCAGCAAGGGTGAGCGACATGGCGGACGGCGCGGACAACGAAGATCCCCGCGGCCTCTTCGACGACTTCGGGGCCTTCCGCACCCCGACGACGGCGGATCTCACCACCGTACTGACGGACGGCCTCGTCGCCCCCGACGCGAACGTCCTGCTCAACCTCTACCGGCACGCCGAGCAGGCCCGCACCGACCTCCTCGACGCGCTCGGCGCCCTGGGAGACCGCCTCTGGGTCCCGCACCAGGCCCTCGTGGGGTTCTGGCGCAACCGCGAGACCACCATCTCCGACGCCCGGTCGACCAGCGCGAAGGCCGCCCAGGAGGTGACCGCGCACGCGCAGCAGGCGGTGCAGGCGCTGCGTACCTGGGCCAACCGGGTGGCGTTGAGCGACAAAGAGATCGAGCAGCTCCGGGACCGGCTGAACGGGACCTTCGACGAGGTGCGGCGGCGGATCACCGAGGTCGGCGAGGGAGAGTCGCAGCACATCAGCCACGACACCAGCGCCGATCCGGTGATCACCAGGCTGGAGCAGGTACTGGCCCGCCGGGTCGGCAGGCCCTTCACGACCGAGGAGACCGCCGGACTGCTCGCGCTGGGGCGCCGGCGGGCCGGAGAACGCGTACCGCCCGGGCCCAACCCTGTGCCCACACTTGACTTGCGATGACGGCCTGAGGCAGAGGTCCGGTCGGCCCGCCCCCCCCCCGCACTGCCACGGGCGGGCCGACCGGACCCGATCACTGACGCGACTCAGCCGTCGATCGCGACCTCGCCGTGCAGGCCCTTGGCGTCCACACCCGGGTACATGCTCAGCGTGCCGTCGGCCCAGCGCACCAGGACGTCGTTGGGCCGCTCGTTGGCGACGAAGGCACCCGCGCCGACCACCGCGGCGTGGAGCCACTCGGACTTCCCATGCCGGATCTGCGTCTCACCGTGCAGGCCCTCGGTGTCCACGCCCGGGTAGAGGGTGGCCTCACCGTCCGCCCACCGGACCAGCAGGTCCGCGGTCTTCTTGCCGGTGAACTCGCCCGCGGTGACCTGCGCGGCGTGCTGCCACGTGGCGTTCGCCGGCACCAGGGTCTTCTCGGCGGCCGGCTTGACGCCGTTGGCGTCCAGGTCGGGGTGGAGCGTGACCTGGCCGTCGTCCCAGACGACCACCAGGTCGTCGCGCTGCGCGTTGGCCGTGAAGCGGCCGGCGGTGATCTGCGCGGCGTGGCCCCACGCCTTGTCGTTGGCCGGGGCGAGCTGCTTCTCGCCGTGGAAGCCGTTCTTGTCGACGTGGGTGTACTGGGTCAGCTCCCCGTCGCTCCAGCGCACCACGAGCCCGTCCGAGCCGTTGCCGAAGCCGGCCCCCGTGATCCCCTCCACAAAGTTCCACGCGCTCTTCTTGGCAGCGGTGTTGGGCGCCGCGAGCTGGTGTTCGGCGGAGAAGGGCCGCTTGGGGTCCTTACCGTCCGAACCCTCGTAGAGGGTCACCTCGGCGTCGCTCCACCGCACGATCATGTCCATGTGCCGGGCGCCGCCCGCCGAACCCCCGGTGAAGTACCCCGTGGCGATGTGCGTGGCCTTGCCCCACGGCGCGGAAGCACCGACACCGGCGACCGGCTTCACGGCAGACGCCTTCGAGCCACCCGCCGCGGGCACACCACCAACGGCCTGCGCCGGAACGGCCGCAACCACCGCACCACCGGCCACCGCCACCGCGGTCACTGCCGACATCAACGCCCTGCGAACACGTATGCTGTCCATTTTTCCTTTTCCTGACATCACGAATGAGGGAATGAAGAGCGGCATCGCTTTCCCCGAGGCGGCTGAACTTGCACACAGTTCAAGCCGACAAGTTCGGGTCTACGGCAACCGGTGGTCGAGACTCGTGCCGTCTACGCGTCCTGCCCACACCATAGAAGTGGGCAACTCCCTCGGAGCGCACCCCTTCGAGAGAGGTAGAGAAGCACTTCGGCAAGTTCAGGAGAAAAGCCCGCTCCCGGCACACTCCGCCACTCAGCTCGACCAATGACCTCACCTCCACACAGCCGGGAGCACACCAGCACCCGTTACATAGAACGGAGTTGGCGAAGTAGCGGATTCCGTTTTCAGACTTCGCGGCCGCCGGGCCGACGGCCGCGGTCGACAGAAAGCCCCCCGTCCACCAGGTCACTGATCAGGCACTTTCGAGTGCGCTCCGCCGACACCACGTCGTCCCGAGAACGAGGTGGGCGACAACCGGACCGCGAAAGGCGGAGTAGAGCACAGGTAAGCTGTGCGCCCGCATCCCAGTCGAGCCCATACGAAGCTCGCGCGGCTCTCGAAGTGCATGTTCCGCACATCCGCCGGTCGTCCGAAGTACGACCACTCCTCATTCCTCTTCCCAGTGCTCACATCAGGCCGTCCGGACAACGGGGCCGTACCCCTGGGCGTCCCGGCGTGCTGGAAAGACGAACAAGGAAAGGTTGACCGGGTGAAACAGAGACGGTTTTTGCATAGGGCCGTGTGGCGTTTCGAGGCCATACGCCGATCTGGCAAGGGGGTGTTGTGGCGGCGTGGCGCCGGCGCCACGGTACTGTCCGCGTCACTGGTGGCGGGGTTGCTGGGGGCGGGGCCGGCGGCCGCGGCCGACCCCGCCGATCAGGATGTTCTGCCACTCAGGCGGGGAATGGTCCTCGACTACTGGCTGGACGGTGGCGCCGGCATCAAGATGGCGGCGGAGCAGGCGCTGCTGGGCTCTGACGAAGACATCCAGCGGTTCTTCACCCAGAAGGCCGGCATCGCGTTTGACGACAGTTACATCGCTGCCAGCCGGATCCTTGGCGAAGGCGGGCCCGCGGTGCGCGAGGCGGCCAAGGCCGCTCTCAAGGCCAGCAAGCGGGACAACCCCGAGCCGCTGAGTACCTTCCTGCAAGACGGCTGGCAGGCGCCGTTGCGGCAGGACAACGAGGTCGAGGCCTCCAAGGTCATCAACTTCGGTGGCTACGGGG
>NZ_JAFIQY010000057.1 GCF_022271435.1 Streptomyces monomycini
GGGCCGGATGGGCCGAGGGCGGCCTGGGCGGGGCGGGCCGGATGGGCCGAGGGCGGCCTGGGCGGATGCGGCCTGAGCGGGGCGGGCCCGGGGCGGGCCGAGGGCGGCCTGTGTGGGGCGGGCCGGATGGGCCGAGGGCGGCCTGGGCGGATGCGGCCTGAACGGGGCGGGCCCGGGGCGGGCCGAGGGCGGCTGCGCGCCTACGGGGCGGTCGCTCACATCCCCCCCACCGGGGGCCTACCCAGACGTAGCCGCGCCGAAGCTCGCGCCGCGCGCCCGAACCCAGTGGGGCCGAAGCTCGCGCGTCCAGACCAGCCGGGGGCCAGCCAGCCCGCACTACGGGCGCACGCCCACATTCCCCCACCGGGGGCCTACCCAGGCATAGCCGCGCCGAAGCTCGCGTCGCGCGCCCGAACCCAGTGGGGCCAAAGCTCGCGCCGCGCGTACGAACCCAGTGGGGCCGAACCTCGCGCGTCCAGACCGAGCCAGGTCAGAACCGAGCCGGTCCCGAGCCGGAGCCGGCCCGCCCGCCATACGGGGCGCACGCGCACATCCCCCCACCGGGGGCTTACCCGGAGCGGGCCGGAACGAAGCCACAACCCTCCGCCCCGCATCGGGCCCGCGCCGTGCGGCCCCGGCAGGGCCGACCACGGGGCTGCCCCCGGATCGGCCCGGGACAGCCCCGGACCATCCCCGGACCACCCTCCGGACAGCCCCGTCCCCCGGACCACCCCCGGGGACAGCCCCGGCCCCCCGGACCACCCCCGGCCCCCGGGTCAGCCCCGGACCGCCCTCCAGCCGCCCAGGGTCACCCCCGAACCAGCCCCGGACCGCCCTCCGGCCGCCCCAGGATCACCCCCGAACCAGCCCCGGACCGCCCTCCAGCCGCCCCAGGATCACCCCCGAACCAGCCCCGAACCGCCCTCCAGCCGCCCCAGGATCACCCCCGAACCAGCCCCGAACCGCCCCCGGACCAGATCAGCCCTGCAGCGACTTCCAGAACTCCTCGAAGGAGAGCTTGCCGTCCGCGTTCGCGTCCTTGGCGGCGATGATGGCCTCGGCGACCGGGCCGGTGACGTAGGGGTCCCCCATCTCCGCCATCGCCCGCTTGTACTCGTCCGCGGTGATCAGGCCGTCGCCGTCCGCGTCGAACCGGTTGAACGCTGCCTTGGCCGCCTCGATGTCTGCCACGGGAATGCCCCCTTGAAGTCGCTGTACCACTGAATTGACCTGGGTACATTAACCGACTGTCACCACGCCCCCGACCACGCCCCGGCCCGTGCCCCCGGCCCCCGCGCCCGGGTCAGCCCCCGATCCGGCGCGCCAGATACGCCGCCGTACGGCTGTCCGCCGACGCCGCCACCTCGGCCGGTGTCCCGGTGGCCACGATGCGGCCGCCGGCCGCGCCGCCGCCCGGGCCCAGGTCGACGACGTGGTCCGCGCCCGCGACCACCCCCATGTCGTGCTCGACGACCACCACGGTGTTGCCGGCGTCCACCAGCCCGTGCAGCTGCCGCAGCAACACCTCGGTGTCGGCGGGGTGCAGGCCGGTGGTGGGCTCGTCCAGCAGGTAGAGGGTGTGGCCGCGGTGGGCGCGCTGGAGTTCCGTGGCCAGCTTGATGCGCTGGGCCTCGCCGCCGGACAGCTCGGTCGCGGGCTGCCCCAGGCGCAGGTAGCCGAGGCCGACGTCCTGGAGGGTACGCAGGCTGCGGGCGGCGGCCGGTACGTCGGCGAGGAAGTCCGCTGCGGTGTCCACCGTCATGCCGAGTACGTCCGCGACGGTACGGCCGCGGTAGGTGATCTCCAGCGTCTCGGCGTTGTAGCGGGCGCCGTGGCAGGCGGTGCAGGGCGCGTACGTACCGGGCAGGAAGAGCAGCTCGACAGCGATGAAGCCCTCGCCCTGGCAGGTCTCGCAGCGGCCGCTCGCGACGTTGAAGGAGAAGCGGCCCGCCGTGTAGCCGCGGGCGCGCGCTTCGTCGGTGGCGGCGAAGACCTTACGTACGGCGTCGAAAAGGCCGGTGTAGGTGGCGAGGTTGGAGCGCGGGGTGCGGCCGATGGGCTTCTGGTCGACGCGTACGAGGCGGTCGACCGCCTCCAGGCCCTTGGCGGCGGCGAGCCGGGCCCGCGTGGCGCTCTCCTCGTCGTCGTCGGGACCGGCGCCCAGATGGTCGGTGACGGCATCTGCGAGGACCCGGGTGACCAGCGTGGACTTGCCGGACCCGGAGACGCCGGTGACGGCCGTGAAGACGCCGAGTGGGAAGGTGGCGTCCACTCCGCGCAGGTTGTGCAGGGTGACGCCGTGCAGGGACAGCTGCCCGGTGGGCTCGCGGGGCGGGCGTGGGGCGCGCGGCGCGTCGTCGAAGAGGAAGCGCCGGGTGGCGGACTCGGTGACCTGCGCAAGGTCCGCGACAGGCCCGCTGTGCAGGACCCGCCCGCCATGCTCACCTGCTTCCGGCCCGACGTCCACGATCCAGTCCGCGTGCCGCACCACGTCCATGTCGTGCTCGACGACGAACAGGGTGTTGCCCGCTTCCCGCAGGCGGCCGAGGACGGTGAGCAGCGCCTCGGTGTCCGCAGGGTGGAGGCCCGCCGAGGGCTCGTCCAGTACGTAGACGACGCCGAAGAGGCCGGAGCGGAGCTGGGTGGCGAGCCGCAGCCGCTGGAGTTCGCCGGAGGACAGGGTGGGGGCGGCCCGGTCCATGCTGAGGTAGCCCAGCCCCAGCTCGGTGAGGACGTCGATACGGGCGACGAGGTCCCGGGCCAGGGTCGGCGCCACCCCGTCGTCGTCGGAGGCGGCCGTCGGGCGCAGCAGCTCGGCGAGGCCGCTGAGCGGCAGTCCGGAAAGCTCCGCGATGTCGCGGCCCGCGAAGGTGACGGCCAGCGCTTCCGGCCGCAGTCGTCGCCCGCCGCATGCGGGGCAGGGTGCGGAGACCAGGTAGCGCTGGACGCGTTTGCGCAGTGTCTCGCTCTTGGAGTCGGCGAAGGTGTGCAGTACGTAGCGCTTGGCGCTCATGTACTGGCCCTGGTAGGGGCGGTGGATGCGGCCCGCTTCCCGTACGGGGTGCACGGTGACGACGGGCTGCTCGTCGGTGAACAGGATCCAGTCCCGGTCTGCGGCAGGGAGGTCGCGCCACGGCTTGTCGATGTCGTACCCGAGCGCGGCCAGTACGTCCCGCAGGTTCTTGCCCTGCCAGGCGCCGGGCCAGGCGGCGATCGCGCCGTCCCGGAGGGACAGCGACGGGTCCGGTACCAGCGACTCCTCGGTGACCCGGTGGACGCGGCCCAGGCCGTGGCACTCCGGGCAGGCGCCGGCCGCGGTGTTCGGCGAGAAGGCGTCGGAGTCGAGCCGCTCCGGGGCGTCGTCCGGGTACGTACCGGCGCGCGAGAAGAGCATCCGCAGCGAGTTCGAGAGGGTGGTGACGGTGCCGACGGAGGAGCGGGAGGTGGGGGCCGAGCGCCGCTGCTCCAGGGCGACGGCGGGCGGCAGTCCGGTGATGTCCTCGACCTTCGGGGCGCCGACCTGGTGGATCAGGCGGCGTGCGTAGGGGGCCACCGACTCGAAGTAACGGCGCTGCGCCTCGGCGTAGACGGTGCCGAAGGCGAGCGAGGACTTGCCGCTGCCGGACACGCCGGTGAACACCGTGACGGTGTCCCTCGGGATGTCCACGTCGACACTGCGGAGGTTGTGTTCCCGGGCGCCGCGCACCCGTACGTAGGAGTCGGTCATACCTTCCATGATCGGTCAACGCCGATCGGCAGCGCGCGGGCCCGCCCCCGTGGTCGGGGTGGGGCCGGGCCCGCGGCGGCCGTCACGCGAGGGCGTTGCGTACGCCTTCGCGGGCCTCTTCCCAGGGAGCGGGGGTGGCGATGAGCGCCCGCAGGCCCCTGGTCCGGCGGGGCGGCACGCCGATCGCCAGGATGCCGGTGGCCTGTCCGTCGCGCCCGTAGAGAGCGACGGCCTTCCGGGCGTCCGGGTCCAGGACGGTGGCCTCGGACCGGTCGGCGCCGTTGAGCACGCCGTACGCCTGGATCTTCAGGCCGTACTGGTCGGACCAGAAGTACGGCACGGGCGTGAAGGGGCGCCGCTCCCGCCCGGCGGCGGGGGCCAGTGCCCCGTCCCCGTCGTCCGGAAGGGTCTCCTCCAGTTCGGCGAGGAGGTTGCGGGCGGCGGCCATGCCCTGCTCGGTGGCGTTCATCCGGTGCTCGACGCGCAGGTGGCGCCCGTGCACGGGGTGCTGCCAGCGGGCCACGTCCCCGGCGGCGTAGACGCCGGGCGCGGCGGCGCAGTACGCGTCGCAGCGCAGCCCGTCGGTGGTGTCCAGGCCCGGGTCGCCGCGCAGCCAGCCGACGGCGGGCTCCGAGCCGATGGCGACGAGGACGGTGTCGGCGGGCAGCCGGGTGCCGCCGGCCAGCCGTACGGCGGTCACGTGCCGCGCCGGTCCGTCGCCGTCCGCCTCGAAGCCGTCGACGGCCGCGGTGCGCAGCTGTACGCCGTGCTCCTGGTGCTCGGCCGCCAGCAGTTCGCCGATCTGCGGGCCGACCGTACGGGCCATCGGCAGTGCTTCCCGGCCGACGAGCGTGACCTGGTGGCCCAGTTCGCGCGCCACGGCCGCGGCCTCGCAGCCCAGGACGCCGTTGCCGACGACCACGAGGCGCCGGTCCGTGCCGGACAGCCGCTCCTTGAGGGCGAGCGCGTCCTCCAGGGTGCGCAGGGTGAGCACTCCGCCCAGCCCGGCCGCCTCCGGCAGGGTGCGGGCCGCGACGCCCGTCGCGACGATGACGCCGTCGCAGGCCAGCTGCTCACCGTCGTCCAGGGTGAGGGTGCGGGTCGCGGTGTCCAGGCCGGTCGCACGGGTGCCGAGGCGCAGGTCCAGGGCGAGGGTGTCGAGCTGGTCGGCGGCGCGCAGGTGCAGCTTGTCGGGCTGCCAGGCGCCCTGGAGGAGTTGCTTGGACAGCGGCGGCCGGTCGTACGGCGGGTGCGGCTCGTCGCCGACGAGGGTCAGCGTGCCGGTCCAGCCGAAGCGGCGCAGGGCCTCGGCGGCGGCGAGTCCCGCCGCCGAGGCGCCCACGACGGCGATGCGGCGGGGGCTCACTCGTGTACCTGGATCACGGCGGCCGGGCAGATGGCGGCGGCCTCGCGGACCATGTCGTGCTGGTCGGCGGGCGGCGCGGCGTCGAGGAGGACGACCACGCCGTCCTCGTCACGCTGGTCGAAGACGTCGGGCGCGATCAGCACGCACTGGCCGGCGGCGCAGCACTTGTCGGCGTCGAGGGTGATGTTCATGGCAGGTGGCTCCTGAGGGCAGGCGGGACGGGGAGGAGGGGTGTCACCAGGTGACGGGCAGGGTGTGGCAGCCGTAGATCGCCATGTCGCTGCGGTAGGGGATCTCGTCCACGGGGACGGCGGGCCGCATCCCGGGGAAGCGGCGCAGCAGCGTGCCGATGACGACCTGGAGCTCGACGCGGGCCAGCGCCTGGCCGAGGCACTGGTGGATGCCGTAGCCGAAGGCGACGTGGTGCTGGGCGTTGGGGCGGCACACGTCGAGCGCGTCGGGGTCCTCGAAGACCTCCGGGTCGCGGTTGGCGGACGGTACGGCCACCACGACGCCCTCGCCGGCCCGGATGAGCTGCCCGCCGATCTCGATGTCCTCGGTGGCGGCGCGGCGCGGGCCGTTGCGGATGATGCTGTGGAAGCGCAGCAGTTCCTCGACCGCGCCGCGGATCAGGTTCGGCTCGGCGCGCAGCCGGTCCGCGGTCTCCCGGTCGCGCATCAGGGTGAGCGCGCTCAGGCCGATCATGTTGGCGGTGGTCTCGTGGCCCGCGATGAGCAGCAGCGCGGCGAAGGCCACCACGTCGTCGTGGGTGATCTCGCCCGGTACCTGCTGCTCGGTGATCAGGCGGCCGAGGATGTCGTCGCCGGGCGCCGCCTCCTTGGCGCTCACCAGCTGGTGCAGGTAGGCGCGCAGCTCGGACCGCGCGCTCTCGCGCTCCTCGTCGGTGACGGTACGGGAGAGCAGGGTGCCGGTGAGCCGCTGGAACACCTCGTGGTCGTCGTAGGGGACGCCGAGCAGCAGGCTGATGACGAGCGAGGGCACCGGCAGGGCCAGCGCCTCGACGAGGTCCACGTCCTGACCCGCGCGCTTCTCCATGGCGTCGCACAGCTCGTCGGTCAGGCGCTGGATGTCGGGGCGCATCGCCTCGACCCGCTTGACCATGAACTCCCGGGTGACCATGCGGCGCAGCCGGGTGTGCTCGGGCGGGTCCATGCGGATGAAGCCGCGGTGCTCGGTGGTGGCGCCGCCGGTCATGCCGCTGAGCGGGTAGCCGGGGCGGGTGGTGTCGGAGCTGAAGCGGGTGTCGCCGAGGATGGCGCGGATGTCGGCGTACCGGGTGGCCAGCCAGGCTTCGGTGCCGTCCGGCAGCGAGATCTTGGACAGCGGCGCTTCGGTGCGCAGTCGCGCGAACTCGGCGGGCGGGTCGAACGGGCAGCCCTGCGGCGGCTGCACGGGCAGCGCGGGCGCGGCGGCCGGCGCGGGGGCGGGAGAGGCGGGAGAGGGGGTCATGTCGCTCCTTGGGAGCACGCGGGCAGGGGCGTGCGCCCGGTGTCGGACGTTCACCTAACGCCCGTAAACTTACATGCGTAATGCAGGGGTGCGACGGTGGGGGGTGGGGGTGGTGATCGTCGAGCGGCACACCGCGTCGGCGGGGGTGCCGGAAATGGCCGGAGCGCTCCGGAGCGCCCGGTTCAGGCGTTCAGTCCGCCCGGAGCGCCCGGTTCAGGCGCTCAGTCCGCCCGGAGCGCCCGGTTCAGGCGCTCAGTCCGCCCGCTCCATCAGCAGATGCAGGATCTCGTCCACGTAGCGGTACAGCCGTCCGGCGTCCTTACGGCTGGGCATCACCTGCCACAGCATGACCCGGCCGTGCACCGCCGCCCACAGCACGTACGGCGCCTCCTCGCGGGTGCCGCGCACCCGCCATCCGGCGGCCTCGCACGCGGTGAGGGCGTCGTGCAGGCCCCGCACCAGACGGCCCGCCGGGTGGCCGGCCAGCCGCTCCGGTTCGACCGGTGTCTGGCGGGTCTCGTACAGCAGGCGGTACTTGGCGGGGTGCTCGACGGCGTACCGGCAGTACGCGCGCAGCTGGGCGCGGAGCAGGTCCACCGGGTCGTCGGTGTCCGCGGCCGCCGACGCCTCGGCCATCGCCGCCCTCAGCCGCTCGTAGCTGACCTCCAGCGCGGCCCACACCAGCTCGGTCTTGTCGGCGAAGTGCCGGTAGATGCTGGGGGCGGCGACACCCGCTTCGCGGGCCACGGCGCGCAGCGACAGGGCGTCCTCGCTGCCGACCTCTTCGAGGAGGCGTTCGGTGGCGCGCAGGAGTTCCTCCCGCAGGCGCTCGCCCTGCCCGCGCGGATTACGGGGCCGTACGGCCGCACTCTCACCCACCGCCGTCACGCCCTTTCCGCGCCCCGCGCCGCTGTCCACCGTTCGCCGTCCGAACGTCCGGAAGTCCGAGCTTCCGGACGTCCGCCGCCGGCCGTCCGCCGGGCGACGCTGCCGCCCGGCGCGCCCGCGTCCGTGGTGCTCACGACCGGTCCGGGCCGGTCTTCAGGGTTTCACATCGCGGAACCCTCCCGTACCGGGCCACCGGCGCGACGCCCGGCCGCGCGCCCGTCAGCGGCCCATCGTCAGCCCGGCCCCCTCCGCTCCCCGGCTGAGGACGGCCTCGCGGATGCCCTCCCGTACGTCGGCACGGTCCCCGGTGGCGGCGAGGTTGACCATGCGCAGCGGGGGCCCGTGCGCGGAGAGCTGAGGGATGTACTCGGCCTTGGTGACCCGCCAGCGCTCCCCCTCCTTCGCGGGCGGCTCGAAGCGGAAGCGGGCGATGGTACCCCAGTTGCCGCGCGGGCTCTCCATGATCCCGGCGATCTGGTCGCCCATGCCGTAGACGACCCAGGTGCCGTTCAGCTTCTCGTACGGCTGCGGGGTGTGCGCGTGCGTCCCGATGACGAGATCGACGTCGGGCCGGCCGCCGGTGCGCGCCTCCGTAAGCGCCTTGGCGACCTCGATCTGCTGCGCGTCCGGCTCGGTCCGGTACTCGGTACCCCAGTGCGGACTGACCACGACGACGTCGGCTCCGGCCCGGCGGGCGGCCCGCGCGTCCGCGACGATCTTCTTGGCGTCGATGACCCCGACCGTCCACGGCTTGCCCTGCGGCTGCGGCACTCCGTTCGTGCCGTACGTGTACGAGAGCTGGGCCACCCGCGCCCCGCCGGGCGCCTTCAGCAGCGCGGGCCGGCCGGCCTCGGCCGCGTCGCGGGCCGACCCGGTGTGCTTGATCCCGGCCCGGTCCAGCCGGTCGAGGGTGCGCCGGACGCCTTCGGCGCCGTCGTCGAGCGTGTGGTTGGACGCCGTGGAACAGGAGTCGTAGCCGGTGTCCTTGAGCGCGTCCGCCACCTGGGGCGGCGCCTTGAAGGCCGGATACCCGGTGAACGGCCCGCCGTCGGGCCCGAAGGGCGTCTCCAGGTGGCAGATCGCCAGGTCGGCCCCCTCGATCACGGGTTTGACCCCGGCGAGAACGGCCCGGTAGTCGTATCCGTCGCCTCCGGCGTCCTGGCGGGCCGTCTCCAGTACGGACGGGTACGAGGCGATGACGTCCCCGGAGGCGGCGAGGGTGAAGCCCTGGGAAGCCCGGTGGACGGAGTGGTGCGGCGCCCCGGTCGCGGAGGCGGAGTCGCGTGGCGCGGGCCCGGAGGCGGGGCCCGCGGGCCGTCCGGTGCCCTGCTGGGCCGCGCAGCCCACGGCCAGGGTTATCAGGAGCAGGGCGGCGCCGTACGGTCGGTACTGGTTCATGCCAGACGCATAACAGGCTAAAAGAGTCGATAAACCGATTAATCACCCCGCGACACCGCTGGTCCCACGCCACCGCCCGACCGGTACGCACCGGCTCGCGCGAACCGGCGGCACCCGCGCATAATCCGTTCGATCCGGTGCCCGCCGCGCGGCTACTGTGCCCGGATGGCACCAGCCCCCCTGAGGGACAACCTGTTCCCCACCGATCTCCCCGTGTACGCCACCGTGGGCAGCACCCCGGACGGACGCGCCTGGCTGGACCAGCTGCCCGCCACCGTCCGGGCCGTCCAGGAGGAGTGGGATCTGCGGCTCGGCGTGCCGCTGCGTGGCGGCAGTTGCTCGTGGGTCGCCCCGGTGCGGCTCCCGGACGGTGGTGAGGCGGTGCTCAAGGTGTCCTGGCCGCACCGTGAGGCCGCCGGGGAGGCGCCGGCTCTGCGCGTCTGGGACGGCAGCGGTGCCGTACGGCTGCTGCGTCACGACCGGGAGCGGTACGCGCTGCTGGTCGAGCGCTGCACACCCGGCGGAGAGCTGGACGACAGCCCGCTGCCCGCCGGCGAGCGGCTGCTGATCGCCGCCGGCGTGCTGCGTGAGCTGTGGGCCGCGCCGGTACCGCCCGACTGCGGCCTGGAGCGGGTCGCCGACGTCTGCGCCGAGTGGGCCGGTACGGTCGAGGACCGCATGGCCCGGATCCGGCCCGGTTACGACCCCGGGCTCGTCCGGCTCGGCGCCCGGCTGCTGCGCGAACTTCCCGCCACCGCGCCCCGCGAGGTCGTGGTGCACGGCGACTTCAACCCCGGCAACATCCTCTCCGCGCGGCGCCGCCCATGGCTGGCCATCGACCCCAAGTCCATGATCGGCGACCCCGGGTACGATCCCTGGCCGCTCCTGGAGCAGATCGACGACCCTTTCGAGTACGGCGATCCGCGCCCGGTCCTGCGCGAACGCTGCACGCTGCTGGCCGACGCCCTCGGCGAGGACCCGGACCGTCTGCTGGCATGGGCGACGGCCCGTACGGTGGAGAACGCCCTGTGGTGTGCCGATCACGGCGAAGTCCAGGACGGCGAGGAGGAGTTGGAGGTGGCGGCGACGCTGGCCGCGCTGGCAGGACTGTGAGGCTCAGCCGTAGCGGTGGAAGAGTTCCTGGAGGTAGTCCTCCAGCCTGCTCGCCAGCAGGTCGGAGGTCAGGTCGTCGCGCCCCAGTTCCCGCCAGGGCAGCCCGACCTTCTCGGCGTCCGGGGCGAACCCGAGGGCGTCCAGAACGCGCCAGTACAGATGATCCGCGGGGTCGTCGCTCAACGTCCCGCCGGCCGCCGCGTAGGCGTCGGCCATCCGCATCCCCTCCTCGACGCCGTGCAGGAGGGCCAGGGCCGTCGAGCAGTGCGCCACGTCCAGGTCGGCCGGCCCCCAGGACGTCTCCACCCAGTCGACGACGCCCGTGATCCGCAGGCTGCTGCCCCGGCCGGTGAAGAGCACGTTGCCGGGGTGGAAGTCCCGGTGCAGGAAGCACGGCCGGTACGCGGGGGGATCGCGGCGGATGACGTCCACGGCCCGCTGCCACAGCTCCGGGCGGCCGGTGTGTCCGGGCAGCCGCACCCGGTCCGGCGCGGCCCACGCCTCGTACGCGCGCGGGCGGGCCTCGGCCGGTACGTGTACCCGGTGGATGCCGAGGAGTTGGCGCGCCAGCAGCGGCGTACGCAGGGCTGCCTCCGCCTCGTCCACGCGCACGGCGCCGGGCAGCAGGGACATCAGCAGGGACGGGTGGTCGCAGTGCGCCGCCGTCGCGTCCACCGCGTGGAACTCCGCGGCGGGTACGTCCGTTCCGCCGAGCAGACGCAGGGTGTCCGCTTCGCGCGTCAGCAGGCCCTCCGCGTGCCGCGCGAAGAACGGCCGGACGAAGGATCTGAGCACCAGCCACCGGGGTTCGCCGTCCCCGCTGATCCGCAGCCGCCGCATCTCCGAGGTCCAGCCGCCGCGCAGCCGTTCGGCGGCCTCCACCCGGCAGCCGCCGCCCCCGTGCTTCTCCACCCAGGCGCGGGTGCCGGCCCAGTCCCGGTCGCCGCAGTCGGTCTCTAACGCAGCGGGGTTCTCCTTCTTCGTCATGCCCACAACCTAGCGATCAGCGCTCGTCCGTGGCTCATGCCACCTCGATTCCGTACTCCTGCACCAACGCCTCCAGGCCGCCCTCGTAGCCCTTGCCGCCGAGGACGAAGTCCCAGTCGCCGTTGGCGCGGCGGCGGAAGGAGCCCAGTACCAGCGCCGTTTCGCCGCTGCGGCCGTCGGAGACCTCCAGCTGCCCGAGTTCAGTGCCGGACGCGTCGACCAGGCGGACGCACGCGTCGGTGAAGCCGGACAGGTCCGCGTGCGGGTCGGTCTCCGGGTCGACGGCGGCGACGAGGACGAGCCGGTCGGCGGTGGCGGGCAGGGCGTCGAAAGACACCTGCATGGCGGCCCGGTCGGGGGCGAAGCCGGACAGCATCCGTACGGTGCCGTCCGGGGTGCGCGGGTTGTTGTAGAAGACGAAGTGGTCGTCACTCAGGACGCGGTTGCCCTGGCAGACCAGCGCGCAGACGTCGAGGGAGACGCTGCCCGACCAGTTCATGCCGAGGATGCTGCCCGCGTCCCGCTCCGCCTCCGGGGCCGGGTCCGGGTCCTGGGCCGCCTCCTCCTCGGCGGGCGGCTGCCGCTGGGCCGGGACCGCGGCGTCCCCGAGGCGTCCGCGCAGGCCGTGGCGGGCCAGCAGGTCGACCAGTTCGGGTCCGCTGACGAGGGTGAGCGGCTTGCCGTTGGCGAAGGCGTGGGCGCCGGGGCCGAAGCGGGAAGTGGTCACCAGTACGCCCTTGTTGGCGCCCTCGGACTGGACGGTGCCGAACAGGTCGCGCACGGCGGTCGGCGGCACGGTGTTGCGGTAGCGCTTCACCTGCACGATGATCTTGCCGCCCCGGATGGGGTCGGAGTCCAGCGCGTCCACGTCCACCCCGCCGTCCCCGGACCGCTGTGTCGTCACGGCCTGCATCCCCATCGCGCGGAACAGTTCGGCGACCAGCCCCTCGAAGGCGATCGGGTCCATGGTGAACAGGTCCGGCTCCGCCGCGCCGCCGTGGGTCACCACGCCGCCGCCGACCTCGCCCGGCTGCCGCGCGGGCCGGACCGCCGACCGCTGCTCGGGGCGCGCCGACAGCCGGCCGCGCAGCCCGTCGGTGAGGCAGTCCACGGCGCTGACCTGCGCCAGGTGCAGTTCCTCGAAGGCGTCCCTGGGGACCGTGACGGTGGCCAGGCACAGCTGCGCGGGACGTCCGGTGGCCGGGTCCACGTCGTCGACGAAGCCGTTGACCACCACGGAGTCGAGGGTGCGGGACGGGTCCGCCGCGAACAGGTCGTGCACCACCAGCAGGACGGACTGGGCCAGTACGTCGCGGTAGGCCGCCCGCCGCTGGGTCGCCGGCCGGGCGACGTCCTTGTCCTGGTCGGCCGCGTACATGTAGCGCACCGACTTGGCCGCCGGCACGACGTCGTAGCCGGGCAGTTCCCAGTCCAGTACGAGCTGGCGGGCCGCCGCGTCGAAGGCGGCGTGGACCCGGCGCGGGAAGCCTTCCGGCCAGCCGGTGGCGGCGTACAGCGCGGCGGAGAAGTACTCCACCACCGCGTCGGGGTCGCCGCCGCGCAGGCCCGTCAGCAGTTCCCCGACCGCGGCGTTGTAGCTCCTGATCTCCGCCAGCTGACCGGCGGCCCACTGGTCGTACTGCCGCCGGTAGTCCTCCAGTTGACGCAGGCGCTGCGCCTCCGCGGCCTGTGCGGCGTGCCAGTCGTGCTCGTAGCGGACCCGGGCCTCTTCCTGCGCCTGCGCGCGGCGGGCGCCGCCGAGGCTCCAGCCGGTGGCCTGCGGCTGGTAGGCGGCCGGGTCGGGCATCGGTACGGGTACGGCGAGCCGGCCGGGCGCGAACGCCTCGACGTGCTCGGGGCGCCGCAGCGTGTCGGCGGTGAACGCCGGGGCCCGGCAGCCGTCGGCCAGCAGGCCGGACAGCTCGGCCATCCGCGCGTCCAGTTCCTCGGTGCGGCGGCGGGCGTCGGCCTCGCGCTGCTGCCGGTACGCGTCCCGGCGTTCGCGCTGCATCCGGGCCATGGCGCGTTCGGTGTCGCGCTGTTGCCGCTCCTGATCGCGGCGGGCCTGTTCACCGGCCCGCCGCTGCGCCTCCTGGCGGCGCTGCTGCTGACGCTGCGCCTCGGCCCAGACGGCCACTAATCCGTTGGAGCGGCGACTCATGCGGATCTACGTCCTCCCCTGGGGCAGCCCACCCCGAAACAGCCCGCGCAGGCCCGTTCACCAGCGGGTATTCATCCGACTTTAGCGGGATCCCGACGGGTCGTCCCCTGCCGGGCCGGACCGGATCCGACCAGGACGGCCGGCAGGCGCCAGCGGCCCGGGGAGAGGGGTTCGGCGCCCTGGGGCCGGACTCAGCGGCCGAGAAGCGCGCCGAGGCGTTCCAGCAGGGGCAGCAGTGCGGTGCGTTCCTCGGGCGTGAGCGCTTCGAGCGCGCCGCGCACGGCGTGCATGTCGGCGCGCACCCGCAGGGCGAGCGCCCGGCCCTCTTCGGTGGCGGTGACCACCTTGCTCCGGCGGTCCCGGGGTGCGGCCTCCCGCCGTACGAGCCCGCGCTCCTGCATCCGGGCGATGAGCCGGGTCGCGTTCGAGGCGTCGCAGACCAGGTGGCCGGCGAGCGCGCTCATCGAGAGCGGCTCCTCCAGGGCGATGAGCGCGCGGGCCTGCGCGGTGCTCAGGCCGTGCCGCAGCGCGGCGGCGGCGAGATCGTCGTAGTAGCCGCGGACCGTGCGGGCGAACGGCTGGAGGAGGTCGTCGGGGGCGGGCCGGATGGTGTCGGACACGCGGCCAGGATAGCGGGTTACTTGACTTCGGCAATCGTTGGTATTTACATGGAACGTGTGCTTGACCTTGTCAAACGAATGTCAGGCGAACCGGCCGGGCGGCGGAACCGCACCCCCGCCCCCGCCGCCCGGCCGCTCCACCCCGTACGCATCGGAGACACCATGACCAGCAGCACCCCCGAGCAGCCGGACGCCGTGGTCGCGCGGCTGCGCGCCACCTTCCGCACCGGCCGCACCGCCCCCCTGGAATGGCGCACCGACCAGCTGCGACGGCTGCGCGCCCTGCTCACCGAGCACGGCAAGGACCTCGCCGCGGCCCTGTACGAGGACCTGGGCAAGGGGGAGACCGAGGCGTACCGCACCGAGATCGACTTCACGCTGCGCGAGATCGACCACACCCTCGACCACCTGGCGGAGTGGCTGCGGCCCGAGGCCGCGCCGGTGCCGCCCCACCTGAGCGGCGCGGAAGCGTGGACGGTGTACGACCCGCTGGGCGTCGTGCTGGTCATCGCCCCCTGGAACTACCCCCTGCAACTGCTGCTCGCGCCCATGGTCGGCGCCCTGGCGTCCGGCAACTGCGTGGTCGCCAAGCCCAGCGAGATGGCGCCCGCCACCTCCGCCGCCGTGGCCCGCCTGCTGCCCCGGTTCCTGGACGCGGACGCGGTCGCGGTGGTGGAGGGCGCCGTTCCGGAGACGACGGCGCTGCTGGAGCAGCACTTCGACCACATCTTCTACACGGGCAACGGCACCGTCGGCCGCATCGTGATGCGTGCGGCGGCCGAGCACCTGACCCCGGTCACCCTGGAGCTGGGCGGCAAGTCCCCCGCCTTCGTGGACCGCGACACGGACACCGACGCGGTCGCCGCGCGGCTGGTGGCCGGCAAGTTCCTCAACGCGGGCCAGACCTGCGTCGCGCCGGACTACGTCCTGACCGACCCGGAGACGGCGGCCCGCCTGGAGCCCGCCCTCGCCCGCGCCGTCACCGCCCTCTACGGCGACGACCCGGCCGCCGCGCCGAACTACAGCCGCATCGTCAACGAGCGGCACTTCGACCGGCTGACCGGCCTGCTCGGCTCCGGCCGCACGGTCACCGGCGGTACGTACGACCGGGACCGCAAGTACATCGCGCCGACCGTGCTCGGCGGCGTGGCGCCGGACGCCCCGGTGATGCGGGAGGAGATCTTCGGGCCGATCCTGCCGGTCGTCGAGGTGGCGGACCTGGACGCGGCCATCGGCTTCGTCAACGACCGGGACAAGCCGCTGGCGCTGTACGCCTTCACGGAGTCGGCGGAGACCCGGCGGCGGCTGACCGGAGAGACCTCGTCGGGCGGCCTCGGCTTCGGCCTGCCGGTCGCCCATCTGACCGTCTCCGACCTGCCGTTCGGCGGGGTGGGCGAGAGCGGGATGGGCCGCTACCACGGCCGGTACTCGATCGAGACGTTCAGCCACCGCAAGGCCGTCCTGTCCAAGCCGCTGGCCTGACGCCGTCACCGCCCTTCCGCACAGAAAATCTCGCGAGACTGGGAAACATAACGTCTTGATCTGAGAACTTCACATGTGCTTTTGTTTGAAGCATCATGAACGACGTGATCCCTGAGAACTCGACGTCGACGGCGGCGGCCCGGACATCCGGGGCCCACGGGCCCCCGGAAGCGGGCCGCCGCCCGGTCGTCGGCGTATCGCTGAAGCTCTACTTCGGACTGGCCGCGACCAGGCAGTGGCTCACCGACGTGGCCGCGCTCCGGGGCGCCCTGGCGGCGCTGCCCCGCCCCGTGGACCTGTTCGTCCTGCCGGCCTTCCCCGCCCTGGCCGACGCCCGGGAACTGCTGGCCGACACCGGCGTCGCGTACGGCGCCCAGGACGTGCACTGGGCCGAGTCCGGCGCGTGGACCGGCGAGGTCTCCGCGGGCATGCTCGCCGAGACGGGCGCCCGGTACGTCGAAGTCGGCCACGCGGAGCGGCGCCGCCACTTCGGTGAGACGGACGCGACCGTGGCCGCCAAGACGGGCGCCGCCGTACGGGCCGGACTGGTGCCCGTCGTCTGCGCGGGCGAGCGGCACGACAACGGCCTCGCGCAGGCCGTCGAGGAGACGCTGATCCAGGTGCGGGCCGCCCTCGGCGGCGCGGGACCGGACAGCGAGGTGATCATCGCGTACGAACCGGTCTGGGCGATCGGCGCCCGCGAACCGGCGCCCGCCCGGCACGTACGGACGGTGGCCTCGGCCGTCCGCGCCTGCCTGCGCGACCACGGGGTGCGCGGCCGGGTCGTCTACGGCGGCACCGCCGGGCCCGGCACCTTCGGCCGGCTGGCCGGCAGCGTCGACGGCCTGTTCCTCGGCCGGCTCGCCCACGACACCGCCAATCTGCGCCACGTCCTCGAAGAAGTCGCCGCGGCCACCGCGCCCGCCCCGCTTCCCCTCCGCCCCTAGGGAGTTCACCGTGCAGGACACGTACCGCATCGCCCTCGGCGCCGACGACGCCGCGACCGCCATGAAGGACGCGATGGCCGCGTACCTCACCGAGCGCGGCCATCGGGTCACCGACCTGAGCGCCGCGGACGGCGAGGACTACCCGGACGTCGCGGAACGGGTCGCGCGCGGCGTCGCACGCGGCGAGCACGAGCGCGCCGTCCTGGTCTGCGGCACCGGCATCGGCATGGCCATCGCCGCCAACAAGGTGCCGGGCATCCGGGCCGCCCAGATACCGGACAGCTACAGCGCGGAGCGCGCCCGCAAGTCCAACGACGCGCAGATCGCCTGCTTCGGCAGCCGCACCATGGGCGTGGAGGCCGCCCTGGTGTGCCTGGAGCACTGGCTGGTCTCCGACTTCGCCGGGGGCGGTTCGGCGCCCAAGGTGGAGAAGATCAGGCAGGTCGAGTCGCGCAACCTGACGGCCCCTGGCCTGCCCGCGGTCTGAGCCCGCCCCCGCTGTCCCGCCCCCCTCCCCCTCCGAAAGGCGGTCACGACCATGCGCGCAGTTGTCATCGAGGAACCGCACAAACTGTCCGTCAGCCAGGTCCCCGACCCGGTGCCCGGCCCGGACGACGTGGTCGTCAAGGTGACCGCCGCCGGGCTGTGCGGCACCGATGTGCACATGCTGGCGGGCGAGTTCGGGCCGACGCGGTATCCGGTGATCCCCGGTCACGAGTTCGCCGGCGAGATCGTGGCGGTGGGCTCGGCGGTGACCGGCCTCGCCGAGGGCGACGCCGTCGCCGCGGACCCCGCGGTCTACTGCGGTACGTGCCACTTCTGTGCCATCGGCCACGGCAACCTCTGCGAGAAGTGGGGCACCATCGGCATCACGGTGGACGGTGCCGCCGCCGAGTACGTCAAGGTTCCGGCCGGCAACTGCTACCGCCTCCCGGAGACCGTCGCACTCCGGCACGCCCCGCTGATCGAGCCGCTCTCCACCATCCTGCGCGGCTTCGACATCGTCGGTCCCAAGCTCGGCGACCACTTCCTGATCTACGGCGCGGGCACCATGGGCCTGCTCTACCTCCAGGTCGCCCAGCGCGCCGGCGCCGCGTCGGTCTCGGTGGTCGACATCAACGAGGACCGGCTGGCGGTCGCCCGGCAGTTGGGCGCCGACGCCGTCGCCACCAGCGCCGACCGCCTCACCGCCGCCCACCCGCTCGGCTGGCAGGTGGTCACCGACTGCACCGGCAACGTACGGGCCATCGAGGACGGCCTGACGCGGCCGATCCGCGGCGGCACGTTCCAGCAGTTCGGCTGCGCGCCCGACCAGGAGATGGCGCGGTTCTCGCCGTTCCGGATCTACAACGACGAGATCCGCGTCGTCGGCAGCATGGCGATCCTGCACACGTACGGCCGGGCGGTCGAGATGCTCGGCAAGGGCGTGATCGACTGCGAAACCATGATCACGCACCGCTTCGGGCTGGATCAGTACGCGGAGGCGCTGAAGACCTTCGAGCTGGGCACCGGCCGGAAGCTGCAGATCGTCCCGAACGGGCCGGTGGGCTGAGGGGGCCGGTGGGGTGAGGGACGGTGGGCGTTCGGACGGCCGCCCTCTGCCCTTCCCCTCACCCCTCAGAAAATGCTCGTCCGCCCCGTGAAGTAGTGCCCCGCTCCGAGGTCCTCAAGGAGGGACGGGCCCGCCGGCTCCCAGCCGACCAGCTCGCGGGTCAGGGCGCTCGACGTGGGATTGTCGGCCGGCACCATGCCGGAGAGGACACCGAAGCGCCCGCCCGCCTCCTCGGCGGTGATGCTGACGGCGGGCACGCCCAGCCGGGCGCCGATCGCCTCGGCGATGTCGCGGAACGGCACGCCTTCCTCGGCCGTGCCGTGCAGGACCGAGCCCGCCGGTGCCGTTTCCAGCGCCAGCCGGAACAGGCGGGCCGCGTCGAGCCGGTGCACGGCGGGCCAGCGGTTGGCGCCGTCGCCGACGTAAGCCGCGGCGCCCTGGGCGCGGGCGGTGTCGATCAGCAGCGGTACAAAGCCCCGGTCGCCTTCGCCGTGCACGGACGGCGCGAGCCGTACGACCGAGGCGCGTACGCCGCGTCCGGCCAGCGCCACGACCGCGTTCTCCGTCGCGAGCCGGGGCCGGTCCGTGCCGGGCTCGGCCCTGACCTCCTCGGTCCCGAGGCGGCCCGGCGCCATCGCCGCGAGCGACAGCGTTCCCGAGGTGGCGAGGAAGGGCTTGCCGGTGCCGTCGAGCGCTTTGCCGATCGCCTCGACGGCACGCAGGTCCAGCCTGCCGGCGTCCACGAAGGCCGCGTGGTCCGAGAAGTCGTGGCGGTAGGCGAGGTGGACGACACCGTCCGCCGCGGCGGCCCCGTCGTGCAGACTGCCGGGGTCGTCCAAGGAGCCGCGGTGCGCCTCGGCACCGGCCGCCCGCAATGTCGCGGCGGCCGTGTCCGAGCGGGCCAGGCCGACGACCGTGTGGCCGGCCGCGAGGAGGTCCTGGACCACCGCGGTCCCGATGAATCCGGTCGCTCCGGTGACGAATACGCGCATGGGTGAGTTCCTTCGGTGGTGAACGAGAGGCAGTACGGGCCCGGTCGGCAGAGGGACGACGGGCCGCCCGGCGGGTGCTGTGCCGCCCCCGGCCGGTGCTGCTCCATCGTCCGGGTACGGACCGTCGCGCGTCCAAAGCCTCTTCCGCATGGGGTCATGCGCTTCAGGCATCACCGCTGGCAGAGCCGGGTGTACGGCTCGTCACCCGGCTCGCCACCCGGACCAGCGCTCGACACGGCGCACGGCGACGGCCCCCGAACCGACCCGAACCACCCCGGACTACCCTGCGAACATGCCCGACCCAGCTTCCGCGCCCGACCTCGACCTGCGACTCGTGCGCTACTTCACGGCCGTCGCCGAGCACCGGCACTTCGGCCGCGCCGCCGAGGCCCTCCGTATCACCCAGCCCTCCCTGAGCCGCCAGATACGCCGCCTCGAACAGCAGGTGGGCGCCCGGCTGCTGGACCGTACTCCGCGGGGCAGCCGGCTCACCGCGGCCGGAGAAACCTTCCTGCCCCGCGCCGAGGCGCTGCTGCGGGCCGCCGCGCAGGCCGTGGCCCGTACCCGTGCCGCCTCCGACCCGTCCCGGATCAGCATCGGGTACAGCACGGGCGTCATCGTCACCCCGGCGGTACGCGAGCTGCGCCGACGGTACCCGGACGCCGAGGTGCACACCCAGTTCGTGGGCTGTGACGAGATCCGTACGGCGCTGCTCGACCACCAGGTGGACGCGATGGTGGCCCGGTCACCGTTCCCGGCCGACCGGTTGCGGGTGTCGGTGCTGTACGACGAGCCGCGGGTGCTGCTCGTACCGCTCGATCACCGTCTCGCGGGCCAGGAGTCCGTCACCCTCGCCGACATCGCCGACGAACCCCTCCCCCGCCTGCGCCGGGCCGACCCTGCCTGGAACGCCTACTGGCGCTTCGATCCCCGGCCCGACGGGCGCCCGGCTCCCGACGGCCCTTTCATCGACGCGCTGGAGGACAAGTTCGAACTCATCGCATCCGGCGACGCCGTGGCCGTCGCGGCAGGCCTGCGCGCGGCCACGATGCGCCCGGACGTCACCGGCGTGCCCCTGCGCGGCGTCGAGCCGAGCCAGGTCCTTCTGGCGACCCGCGCGGAGGACCGCAGTCGCCTGGTCACGGCGTTCCGCGAGGCGGCCCACGCCCGTCTGACCGGACCCGTCCGGCCTGAGAGCCGGTGACAGCGGGGCGTCGGGGGCGGCGCCTGCGGTACGTCGGAAGCGTGGACGAATTAACCGGTGCTCAGCGGCAGTTCGCTTGGTAGGGTGCGCCGATGTCAGCGATCAGGAAGCTCCAGGTCACCTTCGACTGCGCGGAACCCGAGCGTCTCGCTCGTTTCTGGTGCGATGTGCTGGGGTACGTCGTACCGCCGCCCCCGGAGGGATTCGCCACCTGGGACGCATTCAGGAGTGCGCAGCCACCCGAACAGCGCGACGCCTGGTTCGCCTGCGTTGATCCCTCGGGTGTGGGTCCGCGGTTGTACTTCCAGCGCGTCCCCGAAGGGAAGGCCGCCAAGAACCGGGTGCATCTCGATGTGCGGGTCGGCACCGGGCTCGTGGGGAAAGAGCGCCTCACCGCGCTTGAGGCCGAATGCGCGCGACTGATCCCGCTGGGCGCGATCCACGTACGAACGCTGTACGACGGCAACGACGCGTGCATTCCGATGCTGGACATCGAGGGCAACGAGTTCTGTGTCGACTGAGCGCTCTCGCGGTGGTCCCGTCAGCGCTGCCCTCCACGACGGCTGCCCTGATGCGGCCCCGAGGTACGAACGCGGTTCCCGGGCGTGCGCAGCCACATCCGGAGCCCGCCGTCCTCGGTGACGGTCACCCCGAAGTCGCCGAGCGGTGGCCGGCCCTCCGCGACGTACTCCTGCCAGGCCTGCACAAGTTCCAGCCACAGGTCGCGGCGGCGGCCGTAGACCGCGGCCCAGCCTTCCTCGGCCAGGGCACCGGACCCGGCCCCGTCCCACAGGAAGAGCCTGGCGGACGTCCCGGTCATGTGGACCCCGGGCAGGCGGGCACCGGCGTACAGGCCGAAGGCCGGATGCGTGAACTGCTCCAGCTGCCCGTCGAGCAGTTCGTGACAGTGGCGCGGCGTGGTTCCGTCCACGGCTGACAACGCCGTGGACCGGTGGGCCCGCAGCGGCATGTACGAGGCGCCACCGTGGAAGGAGCCCGTGACGGCCCCGGTCGTGGCGTCCTTGACGAACCGGGACAGCAGCCCGGAAGAGAAGTCGCGCACCAGTGGGGCGACCAGGACACCGCCCGGCCGTAGCTGGCGCAGAAGTGCGGACGGGACCGTACGCAGCGCGCACGTCGCGAGGACGCGGTCATACGGCGCGCCCGGCGCCCATCCGTCCGCGCCGTCCGTGACGTGGACGGCGGGCGCCAGGCCGGCCCGCGCGAGGCGGGTCCGCGCCTGCGCCGCCAGGTCCGCGTCGATCTCCACGGAGGTGACCTTGTCGTCACCGACCCGCAGGCAGAGCTTGGACGCCACGTCGCCGGTCGCCGTACCGATCTCCAGAACCGTCATGCCGTCCCGGAGGTCCAGGAGACCGAGCATCCTGGCGACCATGGACGGCATCGAATTGGCGGAGGTCGCCACTTTCGGCCCCTCGGCCCGGCCGTCGTCCACCTGGGTCACCACGGGCGAGTCGCTGTAGGTCAGCCGGTACCGTGCGTCCGCGTCCGTCACGGGCTCGCACCGGTCCGGCCGCTGGACCCAGATCCGCTCCGGCAGCCAGTGCTCGCGGGGGACGTGCTCCCAGATCTCCCGCCATGGCGGCGCGAGCAGGCCGTGCCCGGCCAGCTTGCCGACCAGTGCGGCCTGTCCTGCGTGAGCCTGCGGCTCCACTGTCGTCACCATGTCAGGTCTGCGTCCATGAGCGCCCTGCCGTTGCCGTCGGGGGACGGCGGATTCGGCGGCGGCGTCCACGGTTTGCCACTCGGCGGGCCGGCGTGCTTGCCGTCGTCGGCCAGGACCGCCATGCGGAGTCCGCACACGAAGTACCTCCGTCATGTCGCCGAGGTGCTGTTCGCGACAGTAGAGGAACGCTCCACTCCGCGGAAAGGACGAGAGCAGACCGGCGTCGGCACGGAGGGGCGTACGGAAGCATGCCTCCGGGCCGCACGCCATCGATCACGTCACCATGGGATGAGACGGCGCTCACCCGTACGAGTGCCGCACATCGAACGCGGTGCCCCTGCGTCCCCGCCCCCTCAAATCCCGCGACCCCGCCCAGCCCAATACGGCTCCCGCAGCCGTCGTTTGAACAGTTTGCCGGACTCGTCGCGCGGCAGGCTCTCCTCGAAGACCACGGTCCTCGGCACCTTGTACGAGGCGAGGCGGTCGGCGACGTGTCCCCGTACGTCCTCGGTGGTGAGGGCGGCGCCCGGTTCGGGTTCGACGTGGGCGGCGAGGGCTTCGCCGTACTCCTCGTCGGGGATGCCGAAGACGGCGACGTCGCGCAGGCCGTCGAGGGCGAGCAGGCAGCCCTCGATCTCGGCCGGGTAGATGTTGACGCCGCCGGAGATGACCAGGTCGTTGCGGCGGTCGCTGAGGTAGAGGTAGCCGTCGGCGTCGAGGTGGCCGATGTCGCCGATCGTGACGTAGCCGGGCAGCCGCTCGGCCTCCATCGCCGCGCGTTTGGCGGGATCGCCCAGATAGGTGAACTGCGGCCAGGTGTCGGACGGCCTGATGTAGACCTCGCCGGTCCGGCCGGTGGGCAGTTCCGCGCCGTCGGGGCCCAGGACCACCACCGAGCAGGTGCCTTCGGCCCTGCCGACGGTACCGGGGTGTGCCAGCCATTCCTGACTGTCGCACCAGGTCACAGCTCCGGTCTCGCTGCCGCCGTAGTACTCGCGGAGTACCGGGCCCAGCCAGTCGATCATGGCGTGTTTGATGTGCGGCGGGCAGGGCGCCGCGGCGTGCACGACCGAGGTGAGCGAGGACAGGTCGTAGCGCTCGCGGACGTCCTTGGGCAGGCGCAGCAGCCGTACGAACATGGTCGGCACCACCTGCGCCTGCTGGATGCGGTGGTGTTCGACCAGCCGCAGGAACTCCTCGGCGTCGAAGCGCGGCATCAGGGTGATGTCCAGGCCGCCGGCGAGGGCGAGGACGGCGTGCTGGCTGGGTGAGGCGTGGTACAGCGGTGCGGGGATCAGGGTGCGGCCGCCGGGTTCCACGGCGAAGTATTCGAGGAACTTGGCCACGGCTTCGGCCAGTTGCTCGCTGCCGACCGGGTCGCGCAGCACACCTTTCGGCCGGCCGGTGGTGCCCGAGCTGTAGATGACGGTGGACGGCCGGCGGGCGGCTTCCTCGGCAAGTGGCGGGTGGCCGGCCAGCCAGGTGTCCAGGAGGGGGTGGTCGCCGGTCGCCGGGGGCGGCGGGAAGCCGCAGGCGGCGGCTGTGCCGTCGGGTACCGGCACTTCGATGAGGCGGGCCCGCTCCGGGAGGGCCGCGGCGACGCCCGGCACCAGGTCGGTGTGGGCGAAGACGACCTTGCTGTCGCTGTCGCCGAGCACATGCCGCAGCTCGTCGTGGCGGAAGTGCCAGTTGACGGGGACGGCCGAGGCTCCCAGCCGGGCCGCTCCGGCGGCGATCTCCAGGTGCGCGGGCTCGTTGCGCATCACGATCGCGATCCGCTCCCCGGGCTCGACGCCCAGGGCGCGCAGTCCGGCAGCGATGCGCGCGGCCCGTTCCTGGAACACGGGGTAGGTGTGCTCCACTCCGGCACAGCGGATGGAGGGCGTGACGGCGTCGTCCATGGAGCCTCCAGACGGTTGCGGCTGGCGCCCATTGAACAAGTGCTTCCGGCAGCCCGCCAGAGTGCTGACACCTTGTCAGCAACATTTCGGGACAGGGCGGCGGAACGGTTCCGGCAGTGGTACGGGCGGGACGCCGGTGGCCCTGGGGACGTGGTGGCGGGCGTCCGGATGCCGCGTGAGGTCCGAGGTCTGTCGTGCGTGGGGTCGACAACCGCCCGTATCGCGCCACGGATTCGGGGCTGGTGCTCCGATGTCTGGTCCGTCGGAGGGCTTCCGGAGGAAAGCCGGGGGCCCCACCATGCGGATGGCCAGACATGGCCAGGCACGGACATGACCGGCCGGAGCGGTCGACCGGCCGGTGACCGACCGGAAGGAGCATGTGATGCGCAGCCGTACGAGATCCGCCCGGCTTCTCGGCACCCTGGGCGCGGCCACGGCCCTGCTCGGCGCCCTGCTGTCCGGCCCCGGCACACCGGCCGCGGCCGTCGCGGCAGGCCGCGGGCCCGGCCACGCTCCCCGGCAGCAGGCCGCCGGACCGGGCACGAACCACGCCGTCGACGACCCCTTCGTCTCCGAGCGCACCTCCTGGTGGCGCCAGGACCGCTTCGGCATGTTCATCCACTTCGGCGCGTACTCGAATCTGGAGGGCGAGTACACCCGGCCGGACGGGACCGTCTGCCGTAACGCCGAGTGGATCAAACGCCAGTGCGCGATCCCCACGGACGTGTACGAACGGCAGGCCGCCACCTTCGACCCGGCGGCGTTCGACGCGGAAGCGGTGGTCAGGACCGCCAAGGAGGCCGGGCAGCGCTACATCGTCGTCACGTCCAAGCACCACGACGGGTACGCGATGTGGCCGACGCGGCAGAATCGCTGGAACCTGCGTGACCACTCCGCCTTCGACCCGCACCGCGACATCCTCGCCGAGCTGAAGACGGCCGCCGACGCGGCGGGCGTCAAGCTGGGGTTCTATTACTCGATCTGGGACTGGCACGACCCCGACTTCGCGGACCCGGCAACCTTCCCGCGCTACAAGAAGCGGATGTACGCGCAGCTCAAGGAGCTGGTGGACGGGTACGACCCGGCGCTGCTGTGGTTCGACGGCGAGTGGGACGCGGACCACCCCGTCAACCGCTGGTCACCGCGGGACGGCGCCGAGCTCCAGGCGTACCTGCACCGCCTCGACCCCGGCCTGGTCGTCAACAACCGGGTCGGCAAGAAGCGCGTCGTGGACGGTGACTACGGCACGCCCGAGCAGGAGATCCCCGCGGAGCCCGTGGCCGGCCAGCTCTGGGAGAGCTGCATGACGCTCAACGACCACTGGGGTTTCGCCCGGTACGACGGCAACTGGAAGTCCACCGCCACCGTCGTCCGCAACCTGCTCGCCGTCGCCGGGCGCGGCGGCAACTACCTCCTCAACGTGGGGCCGGACCGGCACGGCCGCATCCCGCAGCCGTCCGTGGACCGGCTGCGCGCCACGGGCCGCTGGCTGGCCGCGCACGGGCAGGGCGACGCCGTGTACGGCGCCGGGCACACGGGGCTGGTCGCCGAGCCGTCGTGGGGCACGGTGTCGCGGAAGGGCGACGCCCTCCACGCGTCCGTCACCGACTGGCCCGCCGCCGGGAAGTCGCTGCACCTGACCGCCAAGGCGCCCTTGCGCGTCACGTCCGCGCGGGTGCTGGGCAGTTCGCGGAAGGTCACCGTCACCCCGGCGGGCGACGGTTTCGACCTCACGCCGTCCGGGCCGCCCACCGGCCCCGAGGCGACCGTCATCCGGCTCGCCGTCCGGCCGCCGGCCGCCGCGCCCGCCGGGCACGGCACCGGGCTGACGGCGCGGAGCTGGGCGAACGACAGGTTCGCCGGGCCGCCCGCGGTGACCACCGTCGATCCGGTGATCAACAAGTCCTACCGCTTCGACGGCTCCCCCGCCGTCAGCATTCCGGCGGACCACTTCGCCACCCGCTGGACCGGCACGATCCGGCCGCTGTACAGCCAGCCGTACACCCTCACCGTCGTCTCCGACGACACCGTACGGGTGTGGGTGGACGGCCGGCTCGTCATCGACAGCACCGTTCCGCACGAGCCCCGGACCGACCGGGCGTCCGTCGCGCTGACCGCCGGGCACCGGCACACCCTCCGCGTCGAGCACACCGAACGGACCGGTGAGGCGCACATGAAGCTGCTGTGGTCGAGTCCCGGTCAGGAGCAGCGGATCGTGCCGCGGAGCGCGCTGTATCCGTCCTGAGGGGGCTGCGTGAGTCCCGAGGATGTCCGTGCGTCGCTCAGCTCGTCCATGCGTCCCTGGCTGTGTCCGTGCGTCGCGCCACGGTGGCCGCCGTACCCGCTCCTATCCTCGGTGAACATGAGCCAACACGAAGAGGACAAGAACGGTCCCGATGCGGAAGGGACCGGACATCACGCCGAGATTCTGCGCCGGCACGGTGAGGCCATCGCCCTGTTCGGCAGCCGGGTGCACCGGGTGCGGGACGAGCAGTGGGACGACCCGACCCCGTGCGCCGAGTGGTCGGTGCGCGATCTGGTCGGCCACCTGACCGTGGAGCAGCTGTGGGTGCCCCGGCTGGTGCGGGACGGCGCCACGATCGAAGAGGTCGGGGACGCCTACGACGGTGACCAGCTGGGCGACGACCCGGCCGGCGCCTGGGACCGGGCGGCGGTGGCCGCGGTCGCGGCGTTCTCCGAGCCCGGCGCGCTGGACCGTACGGTGCATCTCTCGTCCGGGACCGGTACGGCCGCCGGGTACTGCTCGCAGATGATGATGGACGCGGTGGTCCACTCCTGGGACCTGTCCCGGGCGATCCGCGCCGACGAGAACCTGCCGCAGGACCTGGCGGCCGCCGCCCTGCGCGAGGTCGAGCCGTACGCGGACGAACTCGCCGGTACGTCGATGTTCGCCGAACCCGTCACGCCGCCGCCCGGTGCCGACGACCTCACCCGGCTGCTGTGCCTGCTGGGCCGCCGGCCGTGACGACCGACGGCGCCGGCCGGCCGGAGTCCGTGGACCGTGCGTGGCCCGCGGGCCGGCCGTCCGGTGCGGCGGTCCCGGTCAGTCGATGCCGCGGAAGATGTGGGTCTCGGTGGGGTCGTCGTCGCAGCCGGCGACTCTGACCGGGACACAGCGGCCCCAGACCTCCAGATTGCGGACTTCCTTGATCCGACCCGGCCGCTCGCCCGGCTTGGGCCGCGGCTGCTTGCGTTGCGCGTTTTCCAATGCCACCACGCACTCCTTCATCGAGGGAACACTTCCGACGCGGTGGCGCCTTCGCACAAACCGGGATGTCGGCCAGGGTTTGCGGCACTTCCCGCGACGGGCCAAGGGTGTTGGCATCTACCGGACAGGCCGTCCGTCGTCCACCAGATTAGCGACCGCGACCGGCGACCGCTCGACATTTACCGGATATGAAGTCAAGTCGGGGACAATGCAGAGATTCCGCCTCGTCCCGCGCACCGGTCGCCGCACCGGCTCCGGCGGGCTCCGCGGCCCCGCCCGTCCGCCGCCCGGCGCCCTTCCGGTTGTCGTCCGGCGTTCACCCGGTTGCCGTACCCGCCACCGTACCGGGCCCTACTTCAGCAGCCGGGACATCCGCCGGTCGGCCAGCAGCTTGCCGCCGGTCTGGCAGGTGGGGCAGTACTGGAGCGAGGAGTCGCTGAAGGAGACCTCGCGGACGGTGTCACCGCAGACCGGGCACGCCTCGCCGGTACGGCCGTGCACCCGCAGCCCGCTCTTCTTCTCCTTCTTCAGCTGCCCGGCCGCCACCCCTCTGGACCGTTCCACCGCCGCCAGGAGCGTGTCCCGTACGGCGGCGTACAGCCGGGCCGTGTCCTCGGGGCCGAGGCGGGCGGCGGGCTTGAAGGGGGACATACGGGCCGCGTGCAGGATCTCGTCGGAGTAGGCGTTGCCGATGCCGGCCAGCACGCTCTGGTCCCGCAGTACGCCCTTGACCTGCCGCCGCTCCCCCTTGAGCAGGGCCGCCAGGGACTCCTCCGTGAAGTCCGCCGCGAGCGGGTCGGGACCGAGCCGGGCGACACCGGGGACCTGCGCCGGGTCGGTCACGCAGTACACCGCCAGCCGCTTCTGCGTACCGGCCTCGGTGAGGTCGAAGCCGGGCGCCGGGCCGGTTCCTCCGGTGCTCAGCCGGACGCGGAGGGCCAGCGGGCCCTTGCCGGGGCGCGGCGGGGCGTCGGGCAGGGCGTCCTGCCAGCGCAGCCAGCCGGCGCGGGCCAGGTGGATCACCAGGTGCAGGCCGCCGACGGTGAGGTCCAGGAATTTCCCGTGCCGGGCCACCGCCGTGACCGTGCCGCCTTCGAGGGCGGTCAGCGGCGGGTCGTACGTCTTGAGCACGTTGACGGCGGCGGGCTGGGCGCGGACCAGGACCCGGCCGACGGCGTGCCCGTCGAGGAATTCCCGCAGGGCTTCGACTTCCGGCAGTTCGGGCATGGTTCCAGCCTGCACGGTGCGGCGGTCCGGTACATCTCGTGCGCGCCGCGCGCCGGACGGGCGGCGCGGTGCCCGGCGGTGCTAGGGATGGTCCTGTGGACTGGTTCACGGAGAGCGACGTGTGGCTGGGGCGGCTGGTGTTCCAGCGGATGCTGGCCGTGCTGTATCTGGTGGCGTTCGTGGCGGCGGCGCGGCAGTTCCGGGCGCTGCTGGGCGAGCGCGGGATGACGCCGGTGCCGGACTTCCTGCGCCGGGCGCCGTTCCGCAAGGCGCCCTCGGTGTTCCACTGGCGCTACTCGGACCGGTTCTTCGCGCTGTGGTCCTGGGCGGGCGCCCTGCTGGCCGCGGCCGTGGCCGCCGGGGCGGCCGACGCCGTGCCGCTGGGCGTGGCGATGGCGATGTGGGCGGTGCTGTGGGCGATGTACCTGTCGATCGTCAACGTCGGACAGACCTGGTACAGCTTCGGCTGGGAGTCGCTGCTGCTGGAGACCGGGTTTCTCGCCGTCTTCCTCGGCAACGACGACACGGCGCCGCCGGTGCTCGTGATGTGGCTGCTGCGCTGGCTGCTGTTCAGGGTCGAGTTCGGGGCCGGGCTGATCAAGATGCGAGGTGACCGCTGCTGGCGTGATCTGACCTGCCTCTACTACCACCACGAGACGCAGCCGATGCCGGGCCCGCTCAGCTGGTTCTTCCACCGGCTGCCCAAGCCGCTGCACCGGGTGGAGACGGCTGCCAACCACTTCGCGCAACTGGTGCTGCCGGTGCTGCTGTTCACGCCGCAGCCGGTGGCCACCTGGGCGGCGCTGGGGATCGCCGTGACGCAGCTGTGGCTGGTGCTGTCCGGCAACTTCGCCTGGCTGAACTGGCTGACCGTCGCCCTGGCCCTGTCCGCCGTGGACGTCTCCTGGCTCGCCGACGCGCCCGCGTCCGCCTCCGCCGCTCCCCCGGTCTGGTTCGCGGTGCTGACCGTGGCCGTCACCGTCTTCGTCGCCTACCGCAGCTACCGTCCGGTACGCAATCTGCTGTCCCGGCAGCAGCTGATGAACACCTCTTTCGACCCGCTGCACCTGGTCAACTCCTACGGGGCCTTCGGCAGCGTCACCCGCGTCCGCCGGGAGATCGTGATCGAGGGCACGGACGCGCCGGTGGCCTCGCCGGACGCGGTGTGGCGGGAGTACGGGTTCCGGGGCAAGCCAGGCGGGGTACGGCGGCTGCCGCGCCAGTTCGCGCCCTATCACTTGCGGCTGGACTGGCTGATGTGGTTCGCGGCGCTGTCGCCCGGCTACGCGCGCAGTTGGTTCGGGCCGTTCGTGGAACGCCTGCTGGAGAACGACCCCGACACGCTGCGGCTGCTGCGCCACAACCCGTTCCCGGACGCGCCGCCCGCGCTGGTGCGGGCCCGGCTGTTCCAGTACCGCTTCACGACGTGGCGGGAACTGCGGGAGACCGGTGCATGGTGGCACCGTACGGAGCTGCGGGACTTTCTTCCGCCGACGGGAGCAGCTCGGCGCGGAACGCGATGACCATGTCCCGGGCGTGCCGCAGTCCGATGCGCCCGAAGTCGCGCTCCAGTTCGTCCAGTTCGGTGAGCGTCTGGTCCTTCGAGCCGCCCATCCGGGAGCGGGACTTGACCAGCCCGAGGCGGGAGAGGGCGGTGCCGCGCGGCTCGTGCATGGCCTCGAACTCGCGCAGCGCGCCGTCGTAGACCGCGCAGGCCTCGGCGTAACGCCCGGCCCGGAACAGGACGTTGCCGCGCATCTTGTGGTTGTAGGCGAGGGCGCTGGCGAGGTCCATGGTGCGGCAGATGGTCTCGGCTTCGCTGAGCAGGGTCAGGGCCTGTTCGGTGTGGCCCTGTACGGACAGGACGTCGGCCACCCCGCGCAGCGACCAGGCGCGGCCCCGTGCGTCGTCGCCGTCGGCGGCTATCCGGGCGGACTCCTCGAACAGCTCCAGGGCCTTGGCGTAGTCGCCGGTGTTGCGGTGCATCTGCGCGATGCCGGACATCGCCCACACCATGTGGCGGGCCTCGCCGTGCGCCCGTGCCTGTTCGAGCAGTTGCTCGTGCAGGTCGGCGACGGCGGCGTAGTCGCCCTGTATGCGGCCGGTCTCGGCGAGTCCGGCGAGGGAGTAGCCGTGCGCGAGGCGGTCGCCGCCCTCGTCGGCGAGGGTGACGGCCAGGGCCAGCAGCCTGCGGGCGAGTGCGAGGGAGCCGCACTGGCGGGCGAGCGTGCCGCCGCTCCACAGGGCCCAGGACATCGCGCCGCGGTCATCGGCTCCGCGGGCGCTGCGGTAGCTGTCGCGCCAGGCCGTGCGGGCCTCGTCGACCCGTCCCAGACGCCGGTTGGCCTCGGCGACGGCGAGGGAGGCACGGGCGCGCTCCAGATCCGTGCGGGCGTCGCGCCGCGCGCGGCGGGCCGTGGTGAGCACGTCCTCGTAGGACGAGTTCACACTGAGGGCGGTGCCCAGCTCGCCTTGGTACTCCGGGGCGAATGCCTTGCCGTACATGAATCCGTGGCCTCCTGGTCGTGCATGTGCTTGATCACGAAGCTACGGAAGGGAGGGGGTCCGGCGAATCCCTCCACGGATTGGTCGTGCCGTATGCCTCCGGTCCTACGCGAGGGGGACCTGGTCATCATCGGGACGTACGGGTCGTCCGGCCTTCGGCCGACACCGGAGCGCCCCGCGAGCCGCGGCGCGCCCCTTGCCGGGGCGGCCGGTCCGGGCCACGCTGGCTGCCGACCGCGATCTCCGGACCCCGAGGTGTGGCATGGACAGCAGGGCACGGACAGAGACCGGCCGCCGCCGCTTCCTGCGTACGGTCGTGGCGGGCGCCGCGCTGACCGCGGCCGGCGGCAGCCTGGGCGGCGCGGCCGCGTCCGGGGAGGCCGCGTCCGGGCAGGCCGGGTCCGGTGCTCGCCCCCGGCCGTACGCGGTCCGGCCGCTGCTCCTGGGTACGTACACCTCCGTACCGGGCGGCGGCACCGGCGTGGGCCTCGGCAGATACCACACGACCCGCGGCCGGATCACCGCGACCGGGGTGATCGACGGCATCGGCGACCCGTCCTACCTGGCCCTCTCACCCTGCGGCCGGACCCTGTACACCGTCAATGAGCAGCAGCAGGGGGCGGTGACCGCCGTCGCCCTGCGCGCCGACGGCCGCCACCGGGTCCTCGGCAGCCGCTCCACCGGCGGCGCCGGGCCGTGCCACCTGTCCGTGCACCCCGGCGGGCGCTGGCTGCTGAGCGCCAACTACCTGTCGGGCAGCGTCGCCGTGCACCCCGTCGATCCGGCCCGGTACGGCGCGCTCGGCGAGCGTACGGACCTGGTCACCCACACTGCTCCCCCGCCGGGGCCGGGGCAGGACGGACCGCACGCGCACCAGATCGTCACCAGCCCGGACGGCCGCCACGTCCTCGCCGTCGACCTGGGGAACGACACCGTCTACACCTACCGGTTGGACACCACCGCCGGAAAGCTCACGCAGGTCTCGTACGTCACGCTGCGCCCCGGCGCGGGCCCGCGGCACCTCACCTTCCACCCGTCGGGCCGCTACGCCTATCTGGCCAACGAGGTGGACAACACCGCCGTGGTCTGCGCGTACGACCCGGCCGCCGGCACACTCACGCCGGGCGCGCCGCAGTCCACCGGGACCGGCCCCGGCACCAGCTACCCGGCGCAGTTCCTGGTGACCCGCGACGGCGCCTTCGCCTACCTCGCCAACCGCGGCCACAACAGCCTGACGCGCTACGCGGTCGAGGCGGCGGGCGCCCGGCTGCGGCTGCTGGACACGGTGCCGTCCGGCGGCGACTTCCCCCGCCACCTCGCCTTCTCGCCGGACGGGCGGCTGCTCTTCGCGGCGCATCAGGGATCGGGGGCTGTGACGGTGTTCGCGGTGGGCGCCCGGGGCGGGCTGCGGCGGCTGGGTGAGCCGTTCGCGGCGCCGGTTCCGGTGTGCGTGCTGCCGCTCTGACGCCCGGGGACCTCTGCCCCGGCAGCCGAAACACTGCGGCAACAGCCCCGCAGGAATGCGCCGATAGCGTCGGCCCGCATGAGTACGGGATCACCACGCGACACGGCACCGGCCACCGCGGCGGACAGCGGACAGGCCGACGGGCAGAGCGGCGGGCCGGCCGAGGGGCAGGCCGGCGGGGACCTGCGCAAGGGCCTCCAGCGGCGCCACATGAGCCTGATCGCGCTGGGCGGCGTGATCGGCGCGGGCCTCTTCGTGGGCAGCGGCGTGGTCATCCGGTCCACCGGCCCGGCCGCCGTGCTGGCGTTCCTCGCCGCCGGTCTCCTCACCGTCCTGATCATGCGGATGCTGGCGGAGATGACGGTGGCCCGGCCGGCCCTCGGCTCGTTCTACGCCCATGTGCGGGAGGCCCTGGGGCACCGCGCCGGTTTCACGGTCGGCTGGCTGTACTGGTACTTCTTCGTGATCGTGGTGGCCGTCGAGGCGGTGGCGGGCGGCCGGATCGTCCGGCTGTGGCTGCCCGGCGTGCCGCTGTGGGCCGTCAGCCTGGCCCTGATGGCGCTGCTGACCGCGACCAACCTGGTCTCGGCCCGCTCCTTCGGCGAGTTCGAGTACTGGTTCTCGTCGGTGAAGGTCATCGCGATCGTGGTGTTCCTCTTCCTCGGCGCGCTGTACCTGACCGGGCTGTGGCCGCAGGCCCACGGCGGCCTGGCGCACCTCACCGACTCCGGCGGCTTCGCGCCCGCGGGGGCCGGCGCGGTCCTGGCGGCGGTGGTGCCCTGCGTCGGCTTCTTCACCGGCGCGGAGATCGTGACCGTCGCGGCGGCCGAGTCGGTGGAGCCGGAGCGCGCCGTGGCGGCGGCGATCCGCTCGATCGTGCTGCGCGTGGTGGGTTTCTACGTGCTGTCGGTGCTCGTCGTCGTGGCGGTCGTGCCGTGGACCTCCCCGGCCGTCGAGGTCAGTCCGTACGCGGCGGTGCTGGACCGGCTGGACGTGCCCGCCGCCGCCACGGTCATGAACGCCGTCGTTCTGATCGCCGTGCTCTCCTGTCTCAACTCCGCGCTCTACACCTCGTCGCGGATGCTGTTCGCCCTGACCCGCAACGGGGACGCGCCGCGCGGCTTCACCCGGCTCAGCCGCGGCGGGGTGCCGCGCCGGGCGCTGCTCGCCGGGACGTCCGCCGGTTATCTGTCGGTGATCGCGGCGTGGACCTCCCCCGACGTCGTCTTCCGGTTCCTGATCAACTCCTACGGTGCCGTCGCCCTGTTCGTCTACCTGGCGATCGCGGTCGCCCAGCTCCGCCTGCGCCGCAAGCTGGAACGCGAGGAACCGCAGCGGCTGACGCTGCGGATGTGGCTGTTCCCCTGGCTCAGCCGGGCCACCGTCGCGCTGATGGCCACGGTGATCGTGGCGATGGCCTTCCTGCCGGACAGCCGGGCGCAGTTCTGGCTGAGCCTGCTCACGGTGGGTGTGGTCCTGGCGGCCTACGAGGTACGGCGGCGGCGCGCCACCGGCTGAACCGGATGGACCCGGTGCGCGGCCGCCGGAGCCTGTGGTGTGCAGGCCGTCCGCGGCGCCACGGACGGCCTGCCGGTGCCCACCGCTTCCCGCGGCGGTCCGCCCGCCCCCAGCCGGACCGCCGTTCCATGGGAATTCGTCACGGGGAATTCCCGGGAGGGTGGGAAGGGATTACCTACCGCTTTTCTTCGTGGCCGGCCGAACTCCGGCCGGCCGATTTACGGTTTGTCGGCTTACCGTCAGCCGGTGCCGGAACGGCGTACGGCGAGTCGCGTTCCCGGGTGGATGAGGTCCGGATTCGCCCCGATCACCTGGCGGTTGAGGCGGTAGAACTCCCGCCAGCCCCAGCCGTACGCGTACGCGATCCCGCTCACCGTCTCCCCGGGATTGACGACATGCCCGCCGGAGGCCCGCCGGGGCCGGGCGTCGCGCTGCTTGTACGGCTTGGCGTGGCCGTACCGGCTGCCGGACGCGTCCCGGTGCCGGGGGCTGCGCAGCCGCTCGCGGTACCGGCTCGAACTGTTCGTGCGGGCCTGGGTGTCGGCGCGCGGCGCCGACCGCCGGGCGGACTCCGGAGCGCTGTGCCGCGCGCCGGACGAGCGCAGGCCGAGCCGGGCCGAACAGGCCGGCCAGGCGCCCCAGCCCTGACGGGCCAGCACCCGTTCGGCGATCCTGATCTGCTGGGCCCGGGACGCCCGCGCGGCCCGGGACCCGTACCTGCCGCCGCCGAAGGAACGCCAGGTGGAGTGGGCGAACTGCAGTCCGCCGGAGTAGCCGTTGCCGGTGTCGGCCCGCCAGTTGCCTCCGCTCTCGCACCCGGCCAGCCGGTCCCACGTGGCACCGCTGCGGGCCTCGGCCGGCCCTTCGGCCGCCACGTTCAGCGCGCCGGCCGCCAGCAGGACCGCCGCCGCCGTCGCTCCTCGGGCCCCACGCCCCCGGACCTCACCGCGTCCGCTCGTTTCCGTTCCCTGAGGAAATTCCATCGACCTGTGCTCCCGTCGCTCACCGCTCGGTTTCCCGGCGGCCTTGGGGATGCATGACGTCCCGTGGAAGCACGCTCTTTCCCGGCTTTTCCGCGGGCTTTCCCCGTGGTTCCACCGAGTTTCTGCGGTGCGTTTTCCGAGCCGTCATGAATTCGACGAGTACGAGACAACCACGGCCACCGACGGCACCGGCAGAGCGCGCGGTAGCGCCTCGGCGGTCCGTCCTGCCTCCGCACCGCCGGAGTGGGGGCCGACGGCTCCGCATGGCACCCCCTTCTGCCGGGTAGGGGCGCACCCCCGGTGACGGAGCGCATGGTCTGCCCGGGCGTATCGAGCGCTTGTCCGAGCCGGGGGTGCCGCAGGAGCGCGTTCGGGGGCTCGGGGCACGCGCGGCGGGCGTCCGCACGCACCGCGCACGGGCCCCCGGGGCGGCGCAACGCCACCCTCCCCGCGGAGGGTTTGGTTCCGGTACGGCGGGCGGCCGCTCAGACCGGTACGAGCGTCACCTCGGTCGCCTTCACGCTCACCCAGACCTCGGTGTCCTCGGCCAGACCGAGTTCCGCGGCGGCCTGCGGGGTGATCTCGCCGACCAGGTCGGGCACCTCCGGCGACCCGACGAGGACCCGCAGCCGGCCGCCGAGCGCGGTGATCTCCCGTACCCGGCCCGGCCAGACGTTGCGCGGGCTGCCGGACGGGCGGGTGCGGTGCACGGATACCGCTTCGGGGCCGATGACCGCCAGCGCGCCGGTGCCCTCGGGCAGCGGGTCGGCGGCGACCAGCCGCCCGGCGCCCGTCATCCGCAGTCCGTCGCCGGTGGCGGTGCCCGGCCACGCGTTGCGGCCGAGCATCCGCGCCACCCACGGCGAGCGCGGATGCCGGGTCACCTCGGCGGGGACGGCGTCCTGGATGGTGCGCCCGTCCTCCAGGACCAGGACGCGGTCGGCGAGCGAGACCGCTTCGACCGGGTCGTGGGTGACCATCAGGCAGACGCCGCCGAAGCCGGCCAGGTGCCGGCGCAGGGTGTGCCGGACGTGCGCGCGGGTGCTCTGGTCGAGGGCGGCCAGCGGCTCGTCGAGCAGCAGCAGGCGGGGGCGGGCGGCCAGCGCGCGGGCCAGTGCGACCCGTCCGGCCTGGCCGCCGGAGAGCTGGGCGGGCCGGCGGTGCGCGAGGTGGCCGACGCCGAGCCGGTCCAGCCACAGCCGGGCCTCGCGGCGGGCCTCGGCACGGCCGGTGCCGTGGGCGCGCAGCCCGTACGCCGTGTTGCCGAGGGCCGTCAGGTGGGGGAAGAGCGCGCCGTCCTGCGGGACCCAGGCGACGCCGCGGCGGTGCGGCGGCAGGGTACTGACGTCCCGCTCGCCGAGCGTCAGTGCGGCGTGCGCCCGCGGCGTGAGGCCGAGCAGGGCGCGCAACAGCGTGGTCTTGCCCGCGCCGTTGGGGCCGACGACGGCGATGGTGGTGCCCGGGGCGGCGTCGAGGGTGAGCCGGTTGAAGCCGGTGACGTCCGCGTGCAGCGGCCACCGCTCGGTGCGGGAGCCGTCGCCGGGGCCGTCGGGGGCGGTGGGGGCCGCGTCGGCGCCCTCGGCGTGCGCGGTGGTGGCGGCGGGCGGGCCCGGGGAGGCGGGCGTGCCGGGGGCTGCGGTTGCGCCGGTCATGTGGTCGGGCCACGTGCCGCCGGCATCCGGTGCCCGGTCACCGTCCGCGTCCGTACGCGTCACCGCGCCGCTCGTGCGCCCCCGGGCCGTGCCGCCCCCGCCCGCCCATCTGCCGCGCAGCGCGACCAGGACGGCCGTCGCGATGACGAGGAGCAGGAGGGAGACGGAGGTGGCGGCCTCGGTGCTGTCCTGGAGGAGCAGGTAGACCTGGAGGGGCAGGGTCTGGGTGACGCCCGGCAGGTTGCCCGCGAAGGTGATGGTCGCGCCGAACTCGCCGAGCGCCCGCGCCCAGGTCAGGGCCGCTCCGGCGGCGAGCCCGGGGGCGATCATGGGGAGGGTGACCGTACGGAAGACGCGCAGCGGGCCGGCGCCGAGCGAGGCCGCCGTCTCCTCGTAGCGCACATGCAGTCCGGCCAGCGCGCCTTCGAGGCTGATGACCAGGAACGGCATCGAGACGAAGGTCGCGGCGACCACCGCGCCCGCGGTGTGGAACGGCAGTTGCACACCGAACCAGCTCTCCAGCCGGCCGCCCAGCAGGCCCCGCCGCCCGAAGCCGAGGAGCAGCGCCACACCGCCGACGGTCGGCGGCAGCACCATGGGCAGCAGCACCAGGGAGCGCACCACGGCCTTGCCGGGGAAGTCGACGCGCGCGAGCAGCCAGGCCAGCGGCACGCCGAGCAGCAGGGACAGGCCCAGCGACCAGAAGGACACCACCAGGGAGATCCGCAGGGCCTCGGTGACCTCGGGGGAGGTCAGATGGGTGCCGAGGTCGCCCCAGGACGTCCGGGCGAGGATGCCCGCCATGGGGACGAGCAGGAACGCCACCGCCAGGACGGCGGGCAGCGCGAGGGCGAGGGGGGCGCGCAGGCCGGGGGCGGCGGCCCGCCCCCGTTCGCGGTGGTGGCGCTTCATCGGAAGACGGCTCGGATCACGGCTCGGGGCACAACTCGGGTCACGGCTCGGGTCACGGCTTCTGGAAGCCGGCGTCGCGCAGGAGCTTCTGCGCCTGCGCGCCCCCCAGCCACTTCACGAAGGCGTCGGCCTCCTTCTGGTGCTGCGAGACCTTGAGCGTGGCCGCCGGGTACTCGGCGATCGCGTTCTGCTCGTCCGGCACCTGGACGGCGTCCACCTTGTCGGGCGCGGTCATCGCGTCGGTGGCGTAGACGATGCCCGCGTCCGCCTCGCCCAGCTCGACCTTGCTCAGTACCCCGCGCACGTCCTGCTCCTGGGAGACCGGCTGCACCGTGATGTCCTGCCGGTCCAGGACCTTCTTGCTGTAGCGGCCGACGGGGACGGCGGGCGCGGCGAGCACGACCTTGAGTTTGTTGGTGGAGGCCAGGTCCTTCAAACCCGTGATGTGCTTCGGGTTTCCCTCGGCTGTGGCGATGACCAGGCGGTTCTTCGCGATGATCTGCGGCGCGCCGGTCTTGCCGTGCAGCCCGTCCATGGTCCGGGTGTCCGCCGTGACCAGGGCGTCGGCCGGGAAGTCCTGGTTGACCTGGGCCGCGAGCTGCTGGGAGCCGGCGAAGGAGAACTTGACCGTGACGTCGGGGTGTTCCTTGTGGTACGCGTCGGCGGCCTTGGCGAAGACGTCGGTCAGGGACGCGGCGGCGAGGACCTTGAGGGTGGTCCTGCCCTCGGCCGCGGACGAGTCGTCACCGCTGCCGCAGGCGGCGGTGAGCGGGGCGAGGACGGCGACGGCCAGGGCCGCGGAGACAGCGCGGCGACGGGTGACGCCGAAGGTGCGGGACATCGGGATCGGCTCCTTGGGGACGAGGCGGGGCGGGCGCGCGTCAGGCGCGGTCGACATGGACATTGGTCGACTTCACGCGGGCGGTGGCCCGCACGCCGACCTCCAGTCCGAGTTCCTCCACCGCTTCCCGGGTGAGGAGGGAGACCAGCCGGTGCGGACCGGCCTGGATCTCCACCTGTGCCGCCACGTCGCCCAGCTTGATCGCCGTGACGATGCCGGGGAAGGCGTTGCGGACCGAGGTGTGGGAGGTGTCATCCTCCGTGGTGCCGTTCTTGGCGAGTTCGGTGGAGAACGCGGCCAGGTCGCGGCCGTCGATCAGCCGGCGGCCGGATTCGTCCCGGTGGGTGGGGACCTTGCCGGCGTCCGCCCAGCGGCGGGCCGTGTCGGGGCTGACGCCGAGCAGGCGTGCGGCCTGGCCGATCGTGTAGGACTGCATGTGCGGCACCGTATGGCAGATCATCTCTCATCTGCAATTACTCCGTGGGAAAGCACCTGGCAAGTGCGAGGCCCGTTGGAGGAAGCGACAAGGATCCCGGTGGCGCGGACGACCGGCGGTGCGGCACTCCGGGCGGGTGGCACGGGGGCGCAGACCGGACATACCAGGGGGCGGAGCGTCGGCCGGGTGAGCGAAGCCGTACTCTTCTGGGAGGGATTCGGAGGGCGTGGCGTAACACGGAGGGAGCGCGAACCGATGGGTACTCCTACTTCTTCAGCCCGTTCCGCGGTCCGCGGCAGGTCGATCATGAAGAGGCTACGGCCGGACACCGCGCGCCGCGACGTGCCGCCGTCGCACGAGCGCCCCGTCCTGCACACGGTTCCGCACCCCTCCCCGGACCGCCCCCTCCCCCTGCGGCTCGCCGACCTCGCCGTCGCCGCCTGTACGGCGCAGACGGTGCTGGCCCCGAAGCCGGACCCGCTCGCACTGCACGCCGCCGAGCTGCTGCACGCCCCCTTCGCCTCCATGGCCGAGGCCGCCATGGGCCGGCCGCTGGACCGGCGGCTGCGCGAGCAGCTCGGGCGGCTGGGCCGGGCGGGTGAGCAGCGGGCCCTGGAGGCGGGTGCGGGCGCGCCCGGCAAGCGGGGCGCGCTGTGGTCCGTGGGCCTGCTGGTGGCCGGTGCCGCCGCCACGAACTGCCGTTCGGACGTGGAGACCTGTGAGGCCGCCGCCACCTTGGCGCGCCTGCCGGACGGCGGCGCCCCGGCGGCCAGCCGGTCGCCCGGCGGCCGGGCCCGGCAGTACTACGGCGTGCCCGGCGCCGTCGGCCAGGCCCGTTCCGGCTTCCCGAACGTGCTGGGGGTGGCCCTGCCCGCACTGCGCCAGTCGCGTGCGGCCGGCGCCTCCGAGGTGACGGCCCGGATGGACGCGCTGCTCGCGCTGCTGTCCACGCTCGACGACACGACGCTGCTCCAGCGCGGCGGTTCGCAGGGCCTGCTGTCGGTGCAGATGGACGCGCGTGACGTGCTGTCGTCGGGCGGTTTCGGCACCGCGCGCGGGCGGAAGGCGTTCGTCCGGCTGGACGCGCGGATGACGCGTAACGGGCTGACGGCGGGCGGGAGTGCGGCGCTGCTGTCGGCGGCTCTCTTCCTGGACTTCCTCTTCGAGGGCCGCTGAGGCTTTCGCCGCAGAGGCTGCTCGGGGCTGGGAGCTACGGGGCCGTGGCCGCCGGAGCCTCCCGGTGGCGCGGCCCGAGGGGCTCTTTCCAGAGGCGTCTTCCCCTCAGACCGCGCTGTCCGGCGCCACGTACTGCCGCAGCAGATCGCGCAGCTCGCCCTCGAAGGAGTCGTAGCGACGGCGCAGTTCGGCACCCGGCCAGTCGGCCGGGAGCAGGGCCTCCGGCAGCAGCGGGTCCGCGAGGAGGTGCCGCAGTACGGCGGCCGAGACCGTGAAGCGCCCGGCCGGTGACGTGGCGTCGGACAATGCGGCCAGCAGCGCGCGGGCCCGCGCCGCCCAGCCGTCCAGGTCCCACAGCCCGCGCGCCAGCTCCGCCGGGTCGTCGTCCGGAGTGCCGGTGAACAGGGTGCACTGCCGGGTGATCACGGGCGGGCGGCCGCGTTCCAGGTTGCCGGGGCGCAGCCAGGTGCCCTCGCGCAGTTCGGCGAGGCGCAGTTCCGCCATGGCCTGGCGCAGCGCGGTGCGTTCGGCGGCGGGGCGGGCTTCGGCGGTGACCACGGCGACCTCCCAGCCGCCGGTCCAGCGCCGGGTGCGTGGCGTACGGCTCTCGTCCTGCCGCGCCTGGCGCTCCAGCAGCCGCGCGGTGAGTCCGTACATGCCGTCGTCCTGCTGGAGGTCACCGGCGGCGACCATCCGGGACAGCGCGACGCGCACGGTGCCCTCGGCGATGCCGAAGAGTTCACCGACGCGTACCAGGGCGCGTGCCGGGAGGCGGGGCGGATGGTGGCCGAGGAGAGTGCTGAGCACGATGGAACGGGCGGTGAGCGGTCGCAGGCCGAGGTGCCGCGTGTCGTCGCGTACGGAGTCGCGCGGAGAGAGGCGCACGGAGTCGCGTACGGAATCGCGTACGGAATCGCGTACGGAGGGGTCGTCGTCCATCGGGCGGAATCCTAGGAGGCGCCCGGCGGGTCGGCGACGGCCTTGTCCCCCACCGGCTCCCCCGCCTTCCTCTCCAGCTTGTCCTTGTTGTCCAGCTCCCACCCGAGGAAGGAGAACAGCACGATCAGAATGCCGCCGCAGACGATCGCGCAGTCGGCGAAGTTCATGATGCTGAAGCCGCGTACGTGGAGGAAGTCGACCACCGCGCCCTGGAAGTCGCCGGGAGTACGGAAGAGGCGGTCGGTCAGGTTGCCGAGCCCGCCGCCCAGCAGCAGGCCCAGCGCGATCGCCCAGGGGGCGCTGTAGAGCTTGCGCGCCAGGCGGACGATCACCACGGTGACGGCCACGGCGATGAGCGTGAACAGGATGGTGGTCGCCTCGCCGATGCCGAACGCCGCGCCGGAGTTGCGCAGCACCCGCAGCTCCAGCCAGTCGCCGAACACCTTGACGGGCGCGCCGTGCTCCAGCTCCGCGACCACGGCCACCTTGCTGCCCAGGTCGAGCAGGTAGGCGGCGCCCGCCACCGCCACGAGCAGCGGCACCCGCCGCCTGCCGCCCGCGCGCCCCGTACGGTCCGCACCGCTCTCCCCGGTGGTCCGGCCCGGTTTCGTCACGTTCAGTCCCCTCGCAGTCCGTCGGTCGCCTCCACCCTAAGCGGGCCGGGCTCAGGGGCCGATTCCGATGATCACCGACCCCACCGCATTACACCCTTCCCACGCCTGTATGAAATCTGTAACGTCCACGGTATGACCGTCACCCATGAAGTCGTGAATCAGGCGCCGCCGCTGACCGGGTTCAGCACGGCGGACGATCCGGCCCTGCTGGAGGCGCTGCACCGGGCGGGCGCCGGGTGGGGCGCGCCGGAGGTGCGGGAGCTGGGCGCGCTCGCCGGGACGGAAGCGGTGCAGGAGCAGTCCCGGGCCGCCGAGGAGCAGCCGCCCCGGCTGCGCACCCACGACCGTTTCGGCCACCGGATCGACGAGGTGGAGTTCCACCCCGCCTGGCACCAGCTGATGACCGTGGCGGTGGAGCACGGGCTGCACGCCGCGCCGTGGGCCGAGGCCCGGCCCGGCGCCCACCTCGTGCGTGCCGCCAAGTTCTACGTCTGGTCGCAGGCCGAGCCGGGGCACGGCTGCCCGGTCTCCATGACGTACGCCGCCGTCCCCGCCCTGCGCTCCGCACCGGCGCTGGCGGAGCAGTACGAACCGCTGCTGGCGGCCCGCACGTACGACTACGGACTGCGGCCCCCGCTGACCAAGGCGGGCCTGATCGCGGGCATGTCGATGACGGAGAAACAGGGCGGCTCCGACGTCCGGGCCAACACCACCCGGGCGGTGCCGGCCGACGACGGCACGTACCGCGTCACCGGGCACAAGTGGTTCACCTCCGCGCCGATGAGCGACGTGTTCCTCGCGCTCGCGCAGACGGCGGAGGGGCTGAGCTGCTTCCTGCTGCCGCGCGTGCTGCCGGACGGCACACGCAACGGGATGCGGCTGATGCGCCTGAAGGACAAGCTGGGCAACCGCTCCAACGCGTCCTCCGAGATCGAGTACGACGAGGCGGTGGCCTGGCCGGTCGGCGAGCCGGGGCGCGGTGTGCGGACCATCGTCGAGATGGTGAACATGACGCGGCTGGACTGCGTGATCGGCACGGCGGCCGGGATGCGCGCCGGACTGCGGCAGGCCCTGCACCACACCGCGCACCGCCACGCGTTCGGCCGTGCGCTGTCCGAACAGCCGCTGATGCGGGCAGTACTGGCGGACCTGGCGATCGAGTCGGAGGCGGCGACGACGCTGGCGATGCGGCTGGCGACCGCCGTGGACCGGGCCCAGGGCGGGGACGCGCAGGAGGCCGCGCTGCGCCGGCTGGGGCTGGCCGTCGGCAAGTACTGGGTGTGCAAGCGGGGCAGCGCGCACGCCGCGGAGGCCCTGGAGTGCCTGGGCGGCAACGGGTACGTGGAGGAGTCGGGCATGCCGCGGCTCTACCGGGAAGCCCCGTTGCTGTCGATCTGGGAGGGCTCGGGCAACGTCGCCGCGCTGGACGTACTGCGTGCCCTCGGCAAGGAACCGGCCGCACTGGACGCGTACTTCGCGGAGGTGGACGCGGCCGCGGGCGCCGACCGGCGGCTGGACGCCGCTGTCGCGGGCATCCGCAAGATGCTCGGCACGCTCGACGATCCGGAGCGGGCGCAGCGCGCTGCCCGGACGCTGGCGGAGCGGATGGCGCTCGCGTTCCAGGGCGCGCTGCTGGTCCGGCACAGCCACCCGGCGGTGGCCGACGCGTTCTGCGCCTCGCGGCTCGACGGGGAGTGGGGGAACGCGTTCGGGACGCTGCCGGCCTCGGCCGATCTGACGGCGATTCTGGATCGGGCGCGGCCCGTGGCTGCCGGGGAGGGCGCCGGATGACCGGCGGGAGCCCGGGTGGCGGGCCGGTGGGCGGGCCAGGTGACGGGCCAGGTGGCGGGCCGGTGGGCGGCTCGGGCCTGGGGCCGGACGACGGCCCGAACGGGGCGCCGGACGACGGACCGGCCCGCACCGTACGGGTCGAGCGTTCCGGCCCGGTGACGACGGTCGTCCTCTCCCGCCCGGAGGCACGCAACGCCGTGGACGGCTCCACGGCGCGCCAACTGGCCGACGCCTTCCGTGCCTTCGCGGCGGACGACGACGCGCACGTCGCGGTCCTGTGGGGCGAGGGCGGCACGTTCTGCGCGGGCGCCGATCTCAAGGCGGTCGGCACCGAGCGCGGCAACCGGGTCGCGGCCGACGGCGACGGACCGATGGGCCCCACCCGGATGCGGCTGGACAAGCCGGTGATCGCCGCGGTCGGCGGGCACGCGGTGGCCGGCGGCCTGGAGCTGGCTCTCTGGTGCGACCTGCGGGTCGCCGAGGAGGACGCGGTCTTCGGAGTGTTCTGCCGCCGCTGGGGCGTGCCGCTGATCGACGGCGGTACGGTACGGCTGCCCCGCATCGTCGGCACCGGCCGGGCCCTGGACATTGTGCTGACCGGGCGGCCGGTGGGTGCGGCCGAGGCGCTGGGGATGGGCCTGGTCAACCGGGTGGTGCCGCCCGGACGGGCGCGCGCGGAGGCCGAGGAACTGGCCGCCGCCATCGCCCGCTTCCCCCAGGCGTGCCTGCGCAGCGACCGCGCTTCCCTCCTGGCCCAGGAGGGTTTGCCGGAGCAGGCCGCCATGGCCGCGGAACTCCGGTACGGGGGAAGTGTCCTGGCGGACGCGATGAAGGGCGCGGCGCGCTTCGCTTCGGGGGCGGGGAGGCATGGGGCGATGGACGCGTAGACACGTGGTGCGGAACGGTGGCGCCTCCGCCGACGGGCGATGGCCTCGTGGCGGGCCGGTGGCGCCTCCACCGACGAGCCATGGACACGTAACGGACCGGTGGCGCCTCACCCGGCGAGTGTCGCCTCCGGCGCCGTACGGGGAAACGCTCGGCGGTAGTCGGACGGCGAGACTCCGACGCGCTTGAGGAAGTGGTGGCGCAGGTTGTTCGCCGTGCCGAGGCCGCTCAGTTCGCCGATCTTCTCGACCGGCAGGTCGGTCGACTCCAGCAGACTCTGGGCGCGCGCCAGACGCTGGTCGAGGAGCCATTGCAGCGGAGTCGTGCCGGTGGCCGCCTGGAGGCGCCGGTAGAACGTCCGTGGACTCAGCGCGGCGCGCTCCGCCAGGTCTTCCACCGTCAGCGGCTGGTCGAGGCGGGCGCGCGCCCAGGCCAGGACGGGGGCCAAGCCCTCGTCGTCGGTGGCGGGCACGGACAGGTCGATGAACTGCGCCTGGCCGCCGGGCCGGTGGGCAGGTACGACCATCCGGCGGGCCAGTTGGTTGGCGACGTGCGCGCCCAGGTCACGCCGTACCAGGTGGAGGCAGAGGTCCAGGCCCGCCGTCAGCCCGGCGCTGGTGAGCACGTCGCCGTCGTCCACGTACAGCACCGAGTCGTCGACCCGCACCTTCGGGTAGCGCGCGGCGAGCTGGGCGGTGTGCATCCAGTGGGCGGTGGCACGGCGGCCGTCGAGCAGTCCGGCCTCGGCGAGCGCGAAGGCCCCGGTACACAGGGACACCATGCGGGCGCCCGCGTCGTAGGCGCGGCGCAGCGCGTCGATCAGGGCCGACGGCAGGGGCCTGCCCTCCTCCACGCAGGGGTCGGGCACGGAGGGGACGACGACTGTGTCCGCGCCGACGAGATCGTCCAGGCCGTACGGGGTACGCAGCGCCAGCCCGGCCCCGGCCGCCGGGCCGGCGCCCCGCTCGCCCGTGCCGCACAGCCGCAGGTCGTACCAGGGGTCGGCCAGGTCGGGCTGCGGCTTGCCGAAGACCGTGCAGGGGATGCTCAGTTCGTACAGGTCCCAGGACGGGACGCCGATCTCCTCGGTCACGACCACCGCGACGGTTCCTGCGCTCATGCCCGAAGGATAGGGCCCGCACGGCACGGCAAACCCGTGGCAGGAATTTGGTGGCGGTCGTCAGTACTGCCACTGGTTCCGGCCCCCGCGCGCTGCGAGCGTGACCCCTACGTGATCGACCGCCGCCGGTGCGAACATCCCGCCGGCGGCTCTACGAGGAGACGCACATGGGGAACGAAGGCGCGGCCGTGACGGTGCTCGGGCTGGGATCGATGGGGTCGGCGCTGGCGGCCGCGCTGGTGGCGAAGGGGCATGCCACGACGGTGTGGAACCGTTCGGCGCACAAGGCCGAAGCGCTGGCCGAGCGCGGTGCCGTCGCGGCGGCGACGCCCGCCGAGGCCGTGGCGGCAAGCCCGCTCGTCATCGCCTGTGTGCTGGATTGTCCGGCGCTGCACACCGTCCTCGACCCGGTGGCGGACACGCTGGCGGGCAAGACGCTGGTCAACCTCACCTCCGGCTCGCCGGAGCAGGCCGCCGAGGCTGCCGCGTGGGCACGGGCGCACGGCGCCGGCTACCTCGACGGCGCGATCATGACCACCCCTCCGGGCGTCGGCAGCCCCGAGACGATGTTCCTCTACAGCGGCCCGCGCACGGTGTTCGACACCCACCGCGCCACCCTCGCGGCCTTGGGCGACCCGCTGCACCTGGGCACCGACCCGGGGCTGGCGTCGCTGTACGACGCCGCGCTGCTCGGCCTGATGTGGGCCGCCCTGACCGGCTGGCTGCACGGCACCGCGCTGGTCGGCGCGGAAGGCGTCCGGGCCGCCGACTTCACTCCGGTCGCGATCCGCTGGCTGGGCGCGGTGACCGGCTTCCTGACCGCGTACGCGCCCCAGGTGGACGCCGGGCACTACCCGGGCGACGACGCCACCGTGGACGTCCAGATCGCCGCGATCGACCACCTCCTGCACGCCGCGGCGGCCCGCGGCATCGACAACGCGCTGCCCGCCCTGCTGAAGGCCACCATGGAACGGACCCGTGCCGCGGGCCACGGCACCGACAGCTACGCGAGCGTGGTCGAGGTCCTGAAGAGCGGGACGGACGCCCGGTGACCACGACCACCACGACCGCCCCGCCCCTCCTGCCGGTGCCGCCCGCCACCGCGTGGCCCGGTCTGCTGGCCGCCGCCACCGACACCTGCCTGGGCGCCCTCCTCGAAGGAGCGGACCAGGACTGGTCGCGCCCCGCCGACGGCCTCGCCTGGACCTGCCGGGAAACCCTCGACCACCTCGCCCTCGGGCTGACCGGATACGCGGGCCTGCTGATCGCCCGCCCCACCGACCGCTACATCACCCTCTTCGCCTCGCTCGACCCCCAGGCTCCGGTCCCGGCCTGCCTGGAGGGGCTGCGCATCGCGGCCCGCCTGCTCGGGGCGACGGTCCGCGACACCCCGGCCGAGGTCCGCGCCTGGCATCCCTGGGGGCACGCGGACGCCGTCGGTTTCGCCGCCATGGGCATGACGGAACTGCTGCTCCACACGTACGACATCACCCGCGCCCTCGGGGTGACCTGGACTCCGGACAGCGGTCTGTGCGCCGCTGTCCTGGCCCGCCTGTTCCCCGGCGCCCCGGCGACTCCGCCCGGACACGAGCCGTTCGACGTCCTGCTCCAGCGCACGGGCCGGACCGCCCTTCCCGGACTGCCGCGGCGCACGGAGTGGCAGTGGGACGGCTCGGTGCACTGACGTCCCGCCCGCCCCTCCCCGGGGGGGCGGCATTGAACGCGTTCAACTCGTCCCGTACTGTCTGACGCGACGGGTTGAACGCGTTCAAACCGGCTCCGTGCCGGGTCTGGGGGACTCATGACCACACTGGTCGACCTCATCGTCATGCTCGGCATGTTCGTCGTGGTGCCGACCGGCCTCGCCCTGATCGGCGAACCGGGCACCCAGTGGCTACGGCGCCGCTGGCCCCTCGCCGCCACGGCGGGCTCGGTGGCCCTGTGGCTGCCACGCGGAGCCGCCGCCACGGCACTGGCCGCCGCCTACGCGCTGGCCACCCTCGCCCTCGCCCTGCACGCACCGCGCCGGCTGGTCCGCACCCGCAGCCTCGCCCCGGGTGAGATCGCCGTACTGACGGCTCTGGTCACCCCGGCCGTCGCCGGCACCGCCCTGGTCGCCGAGCGCTCGGGCCACCAGCTGTTCGGCTTCGACCTGGAAATCCTGTCGCTGACCGTGCCGCACTTCCACTTCGCCGGATTCGCCGCCGCCCTGGTGGCCGGACTCGTCTGCCGCGCCGCGCGCCCCGGCCGGGCCGGCCCGCTCGCCGCGCTCAGCGTGCCCGTGGGCACCCTGTTCGTCCTGGCGGGCTACTTCGTCGACGACTGGGCCGAACTGGCCGGCGCGGTGATCCTCACCACCGGCATGTGGCTGGTCGCCCTGGTCACCTGGCGGGACGTCCGTACCACCGCGCCGGACCGGACCACCCGGGCCCTGCTCGGCACCTCGGCCGTCGTCCTCGTCGCGACCATGCTGCTCGCCCTGAGCTGGGCACTCGGCGAGGCAACCGGCATCCCGCACCCCACACTGGCATGGATGGCCGCCACCCACGGCCTGGGCAACGCGCTCGGCTTCGCCCTGTGCGCGCTGCTCGCCTGGCGCCGCCTCAGGGACGAGCCCGCCGCGTCCCCTCCGGCCGCCCCCGTACCCGCGTGACCGCTCCACCGACCGCCCCGGCCGCCACATCCACCGCCACCCGCATCCACCGCCACCCGAGGAAGCAGGCCCCCATGACCACCGGCAGCACCTCCGCCCCCAGCCCCTTCAACTACGCCGAGCAGGGCGCCACCCGCCACCGTCCGCTGCCCGGCGGATACCGCCAGCTGCACGAGGCCACCTACCTCGGCCACGGCCGCGCGGTCCTCGAAGCCGCGGGCCACGCGGTCACGTCCTTCCGGATGCACCGCGCGGCGGGCGTCCGGGTGCGGGCCTCGGCGCCGGAGGCCGCGCCCGGCGTCCGGGTGGAGTGCGCCCTGGGGCTCGGCCCCGCCCGGCTGTGGGCGCCGTGCCGGGTGGTGTGGAGCGAGTACGAGAGCGAGCGCATCGGCTTCGCGTACGGCACGCTGGCCGGCCACCCGCAGCGCGGCGAGGAGTCCTTCGTGGTCGAGATGCGGGAGGACGGCGCGGTGTGGTTCACGATGACGGCCTTCAGTGTGCCGGGCCGCTGGTACACCCGGCTGGCGGGGCCGGTGGTGCCGGTGTTCCAGCGCCTGTACGCCCGGCACTGCGGCCGGACACTGCGCCGGCTGGCCCGTCGCGCCCGCTGACCCGAAGGCCGGCCGGGAGGCCGGGTGGCGTGGCACGCCCGGGCCGTGCCACGCCGTACTTGCCAGACGTCCACACGGCGTTCATGGCTCCGTCACCAGTTGCCCCGCCGCCCGTGAGAGAAAGCCAGCCATGTGCGACGACGAGCTGATCCCGCCGCGGGCGGACCTGACCGAGGACCAGTGGGCGCGGACGGCCAGCACCGGCCCCGCCGGCACCGCCGTACCGGACGGCACGGCGGACGCGCCGGCCGGTGCGCGCGGTGTGCACCGGCGGACGCTGCTGGGCGGGGCGGTGGCGGGAGCGGCGCTGGCCGCGCTGCCGTTCGGGGCGCAGCGGCCCGCGGTCG
>NZ_JAFIQY010000058.1 GCF_022271435.1 Streptomyces monomycini
GCCATGGCCACCACATCGCCCTCGGCCACCGGCGACTGCAGCGTCCGCACCTCATCAATCAGACCGTGCGCATACTCCTGCCAGGCTCCCTTGTAAAAGAGCCGGCCCAACTGCAGCCCGCCCTTGGCCCGCCACGGCGCCGTGAACTTCACCGACTCCTGCAACGTGCCGTTCACGAACAACGACAGCGTCTGAAGATCCGCGTCGTACGAACCCGCCAGATGCGTCCACTCACCCGCCTTCGCCACATCCTTGCTCACCGCACGGACAATCTTCGTGTCATCCGCATCAGAAGCATGACGGTTGAAGACCCACTTGTCATAAGCCTTCGAGTAATACACCTGAAAACCACTGGCACGGTCACCGGCCTGCGACAAGAACGTATAATTCCTGTCCTTGTCCTCCAGCCTGACCCACGCCGACACCGAAAACGACTTCGTCGTATCCACCACCGGACCGGCCGTCGCCGCAAACCCCGACGACCCGTTCAGACGCAGCGCAGAACCGGACTTCCCCGCGGCACCCAACTCGGCACCGCCACCCAACTCCGCGACGAACTCCCCCGGAACACCCCCCGACACTCGCCCCGAACCCACACCCTCATCCAAAGAGAAGGAAGCGAGCTCCTTGAGGTAGGTGGGCATTTCGCCGCGGGACATGGCCGCCACCTCGGTCTCGGCCACCGGCGACTGCAGCGTGCGCACCTCATCAATCAGACCGTGCGCGTACTCCTGCCAGGCTCCCTTGTAAAAGAGCCGGCCCAACTGCAGCCCGCCCTTGGCCCGCCACGGCGCCGTGAACTTCACCGACTCCTGCAACGTGCCGTTCACGAACAACGACAGCGTCTGAAGATCCGCGTCGTACGAACCCGCCAGATGCGTCCACTCACCCGCCTTCGCCACATCCTTGCTCACCGCACGGACAATCTTCGTGTCATCCGCATCAGAAGCATGACGGTTGAAGACCCACTTGTCGTAGCGCTGCGAGTAGTAGATCTGGAAACCGCTGGCGTGGTCACCGGCCTGCGACAGAAACGTGTAATTGCTGTCCTTGTTGTCCAGCTTGACCCACGCCGAGACCGAAAACGACTTCGTCGTGTCCACCACCGGGCCGGCCGTCGCCGCAAACCCCGACGCCCCGTTCAGACGCAGCGCGGAACCGGACTTCCCCGCGGCACCCAACTCGGCACCGCCGCCCAACTCCGCCACGAACTCCCTGGAAGCGCCTCCCGACACACGCCGCGAACCAGCTCTCTCATCCAGGCTGAACCGGTCCTTGCGGCTGGAGACACCCGCGTCGAGCCATTCGGTGATGTTGTCGGTCCGAGCCGCGGTCGCGGTGCTTCCCTCGCCGGGCTGCCCCAGGCAGCCTGCTTGGCCGGCACGGCTCTGCACTGCTGTGATGCGACCGCTGCCATCGACGACCGGCCCACCGGCGTCACCCTTGCACATGCGGCCGCCGGTCAGCTCCACCTCGGTGTCGGTGACCTTGGCCTGCGTCGTCTTGCTCGCGTGGGGGCCACGGGGTACCCAGGTGGTGTCGGAGCGGCCGTACCCAGCGGCCTCCAGTGCGGCCCCGTCAGCGGGAGCACTGCTGGTGAGCGTGGCGGGGGTGATGCCGGTGACAGGGGTGGCCAATCGGGCCAGCACGACATCGCGGTCGTCGCGCGGCACCAGGTAGTTGACCTTCACCGGAGCCTTTCCGGCGAAGGCCGCCGTGACGCTGTCCTTCGGCGCCCCTTCGCCCAGGGGCGACTTCGCGGCGGGTCCACCGATACAGCTGGCTGCTGTGAGAATCCAACTGCTGTCGACCAGGGCCGCGCTGCAGCTCCGACCGTCCTTGTGCCCCGGCTGGTTCACCGTGACGCGGGCCAGCCACGGGCGTGCGGAATCACCGGACAGGGCCGGGCCGGGCTTCCCCTGACCGACGTTGAGTTCCAGCAGGGTGGCGGAAAGTTTGGGATCGAGTCCCTCACCGACGGACTTCCACTTGCCGGGTTCCAGGTCGACCTTCTCGACCTTCGAGCCATTGGTTCGGGGGTCTTCGGTGCGAACAGTCGCCACGACATCGCCGTCATCGGACTTGGCGAGGTAGGCCCGCTCGATCTCCATGGACAGATAACCCGTGGCTCCGGAGACGGCAAAGCACACGTCCCCGCTGGTGCGGCTGTTGATACGCACCAGGCTGCCGTCACTTTTGCAGTCGGCCAGCGTGATATTGCCGTCACCCGATACCAGCTTCAGGCCCTTCTCGGCCAGCAGCTTGTCCCGGTCAGGGTAGGCGAAATCCTCCACGAGCGAATCCGAGCCATCCGCAGGCGCTGCCTGCGCCATTGCGGCCATCGGCCCGCCGATCCAGACAGACATCGCAACCGACGCTGCCAGCGTCACGGTTACCGGCCGGCCAAAGGTGTCACGCCATTTCATACACGAACTCCCAACGGTCAGACATGCCCGCACCACAATGGTTTCGAGCATGCTGAGGCTGGGCGCACGTCACGGCGTACTTGTGCCGATCCCCCCTGCCACGGCCCCCAATGCCATCGGCGCGCACCGAACATATATTCCCTTTGGCAATGGAGTGTCAAGTCTGCTTAAAGGCCACCCCAAGTCGATCTTCGGATCGGCGCGGCTCGGCCTTCCACCGAGGTACTCCGTCCGGCGGGGTGGGGTTCGCGCGGGCGGTCGACGCGGGACATCGCTCGATGAGCGACGTCCGCCTACGGCGGTCGTCGTCATGAGCGTCGGCGGAACATGCCCGACCCGGGCATGCAAAGGGCCCCTTACCTGCGCCGCGACTACCGGGACGCTCACCTCGCTCATGGAGGAGGGAAATACGTCATCGGCTCAGGTGAAGTCGCTGCCGACAACGGCGGCATCATGCAGGTCGACAACTCCGCAAAAACGGCGGGAGATTGGGCCGCACCGGAGCGTTTCTCGGGCGGCTGGAGTCCGCACGAGCGCCACTCCACCGAGCAGCCCCTCACCAAGAGAGGGTGAAAGCAGTATCTGGTACAGGCAGTTGACTAACAGTCAGCTAAGGCGTCATTTCATCTGGCCAGGCGGCGGTGGCATATGAGGGTCGCGGCGATGGCGGTGAAGGCTGCGAAGTGTTCCGGCTTGCGTGCGTAGCGGCGGTGCAGACGGCGGCAGCCGGACAACCAGGACACGGTCCGCTCTACGACCCAGCGGTGCCGGCCCAGGTGCCGGGATGACTCGATGCCTTTGCGGGCGAGGCGATGCCGGATGCCGCGGGAAGCGAGCCATCGGCGCAGGTGGCGGTTGTCGTAGCCCTTGTCCCCGTGCAGTTTGCCGGGCCGCCGACGTCGTGGGCCGCGACGGGAGCCTATGGGCGGGATGCCGCGGGCCAGCGGGACGAGGGCTTGGCTGTCGTGAAGGTTGGCAGCGGGATGCCGATCGACAGGGGCAGGCCCTGGCGGTCGACGATGAGGTGGATCTTCGATCCCTTCTTGCCACGGTCGGTCGGATTCGGTCCCGTCATCTGCCCCCCTTCGAGGGCCCGGACACTGACGGAGTCGATCGCGCACCGCGACCAGTCCAGCTCGCCCCGGGCACCGAGTTCGCCCAGGACCAGGCGATGGAGCTTGGCCCACACTCTGGCCTCGCTCCACTCGGTGAACCACCGGAAGGCGGACTCACCCGACAAGCCGAAGCCCGGCGGCAGTTGATTCCAGGTGCAGCCCGAGGTGGCCACGAAGATGATCGCGGCCAGCACTTCGCGGTTCCCACGCCGACGTCGGCCACCGCCCTGCGGTCGTTCCGGCGCCGGCGGCACCACGCGCTCGAACAGCTCCCACAGGCTGTCCGGCACCATCCGCTCGACAAGCTCGACAAGAGGGGCAGTCACCATCCCAGACTGCCGCAAGATCACACCAAACGAACTGGCGTCTTAGTTGTTGTGTGACTTCTGCTGCTGGTGCGTCAGTTCCTTGTCGGGGCCCGAAGCTGGAGCCGTTGCTGCTCTGCGATGAGGAGCGGGCGGTGTTGGAGCGGTGACCGCGCCGTGCGACATCAGCCCAGGCGGTGGCCCTGCGGGCCCGGATTGTTCTGGCGTGCGCGGGTGAGGATGTACCGCCGATTGTCGGGGGCCCCGGGACCTGCCGATGACCGAGGCCATGCGGCAGGCGCGCGAGCGCGGGGTGCTGGAGCGGCTGCCGCTGTTCGACCGCCTCACCGAGACCGGCGCGGTCTGGTCCGACGGCCGCACCGTCGAGGCCGACACCATTCTGTACGCCACCGGGTTCCGCGCCGCCATCGACCATCTGGCACCTCTCGGACTTCGCGAGCCCGGCGGCGGCATCCGCCTGGACGGAACCCGCGCCGTCCGGGACCCCCGTGTCCACCTCGTCGGCTACGGCCCCTCCGCCAGTACCATCGGCGCCAACCGCGCCGGACGCGCGGCCGTACGCGACATCCGGCAGCTCCTGCGGACGGACGACAGCGATCAGGTGCGACGGCCCGGCTCCGGCCGTCAGACTTCAGCGCCGGGCCAGCGCCAGCACGCTCAGGCCGAACATCAGGACGCCCAGCGGGAGATGGACCGACGAGACGTGCGCGATGCCGAGCACGACCTGGGCCGAGGCGAGTACGAGAAAGCCTGACGCGTGCCATACCGGCCGGGCCGGGCCGCCGCCCGGCTTCCACGCCAGTACCGCCGCGAGGACGTGGAGCATCGACGCCCCGTACATCACGCGGGCGCCGGCGCTGTGCAGCATCGCTCCGAAGGGTGAGGTCAGCAGCAGTCCGGCGGAGACTGCCTGGAGGAAGACGGTCAGGGTCTGAAGGGCTATCGCGACCCGCAGGAAGGAGGAGTGGCGCGATGTGTTCGCCGTTTCCGCTGTCGCTGCCGCTGTCTTCGTCTTCTTCGTCGTCGACTGAGTGGTCATGTCACAGTCCTCTTTCCCGTCCGCGGGCAGCAGGACCCCGTCCGCGGGCAGCAGGTCGATAAGGTCTCATCAGCTCGACGACGCGGGCTTGCGGAAGGTAAGGCGAGGGGGCGGCCGGGAGCATGGGGACTGCCGGGGCGGTCGGGGCCGGGGCGGACGGGGCGGTTGGCGAACGACGTCAACTGATCAATGTCGCCTACCGGTTGCTGGGTTCGGTGACCGAGGCCGAGGACGCCGTACAGGACGCCTACGGACGCTGGTACGGGCTGCCGCGGAACCGGCGGGAGGAGATCCGGTCCCCCGGTGCCTGGCTGACGACGGTGACCAGCCGCATCTGCCTGGACGTGCTCAGCTCCGCGCGGGCCCGTCGTGAACGCTATGTCGGCGCGTGGCTGCCCGAGCCGCTGCCCGACCGCGCCGAGTGGGGTCAGGCGGAGGGTGCCGGCACCGGCGGCGCGGACCCCGCCGACCAGATCGTGCTGGACGAGTCGGTGGCCATGGCCTTTCTCGTCGTCCTGGAGTCGATGACGCCCGCCGAGCGGGTGGCGTTCGTCCTGCACGACGTCTTCCGGTACCCGTTCGCCGAGATCGCCGGCGTTCTCGGCCGGACCCCCGCGGCCTGCAAGCAGCTGGCGGCCTCCGCCCGGCGGCGGGTGGGCGACGCGCGCACCGCGGGGCCCTCGGCGACCGGCCGGGCGGACGTGCTGAGGCGGGTCAAGGAGGCGTGGGAGGCCAAGGACATCGCGGCGCTCGTCGGTCTTCTCGATCCGGCTGCCGTGCTGACCGCCGACGGCGGCGGTCTGGCCGGCGCCGTCCCGCGCCCGGTCGAGGGCGGGGCGCGCATCGCCCGGTACCTGGCCGCCGTCGCGGACCAGGCTCCCGGGCTGGAACTCCTGGAGCGGTCGGTCAACGGGATGCCGGGCCTGGTGGCCCGGCGGGCCGGCGTCGTCGTGACCGTGGCCGCGTTCGACGTCCACGGCGGGCGCGTCACCCGGATCTGGGCGGTCCGCAACCCGGAGAAGCTACGGCCTTGGGCCCTGGAGAGCGGGCCGTGGACGGCCGCGCCCCGTGCACCTGGCGGCTCATGAGGCCTGCTGCTCGTCTTCCATGAACGCGGTGACGAGGCTGTGGGGCGCGTTGTCGCCGAAGAGGTATGCGTGGAGTCGGATGCCGTCGGCGGCGGCTTCGGCGGCGCGGGGGAACATGGCCTGCTCGTACGCGGTGAGGGCGGTCTCGACGGCGCCGGGGTGCGCGGCGAGGGCCGTGCCGAGTTCGGCGCCGTCGTACATGGCCAGGTTGGCGCCCTCGCCGTTCGGAGCCGAGAGGTGGGCGGCGTCGCCGAGCAGGGTCACTCCCGGGACCCGGTCCCACCGGTGGCCGATCGGCAGGGCGTGGACGGGGCGCAGGGTCGGCGCGGTGTCGCCGTCGGTGATCAGCGCGGTGACTTCCGGGGCCCAGCCGGCGAATTCCTGCGCGATCCGCGCGGCGGCCGCGGCGGGGTCGGTGAAATCGACGGCGGCGAACCAGTCCAGCGGCTCGGTGAGCACCACATAGGTGTGCAGGGTGCCGCCCCGCTCCCGGTGAGCCTGGATGCCCTTGCCCGGCGCGAGCACGAACAGCGACCCGCCGCCGACCGCCTTCGCGGTGGCCGGGTGCCGGTTGTCGCTGTCGAACAGACAGGTCTCGACGAAGGCCCTGCCGGTGTACTCGGGGGTGGCGTCGGAGAGCAGCGGCCGGACGCGTGACCAGGCGCCGTCCGCGCCGACCAGCAGGCTCGTGGTGACGGTGGTGCCGTCGGCGAAGGTCACCTCGTGGCGGCCCGCACCGAGTGCGCGGGCGCCGCTGACCTTGTGGCCCCAACGGACCGTGCCGGCCGGCAGCGAGTCGAGCAGGATCTGCCGCAGTTCGCCGCGCTGCACCTCGGGGCGCCCGCCCGTACCGTCGTCGGCCTTGTCGAACAGGGTGCTGCCGTCCCGGTCGAGGATCCGTATCGCCTGGCGGCCTTCCAGGACGAGTTCGCGGAACTCGTCGATCAGGCCCGCGGCCCGGAGGGCCGGTTGCCCGTTGTAGTCGTGGATGTCGAGCATGCCGCCCTGCGCGCGGGCCGTCGGGGACGGCTCCGCCTCGTAGACCGTGGCCGGGATGCCGTGGACGTGCAGGACGCGGGCCAGGGTGAGGCCGCCGAGGCCGGCGCCGATGATCGTGACATGAGTGGTCATGGGGCGTGTTCCTTGCGTGTCGCGTGGCTGCCGGACGGGCGCCCGGCGGGATCTCTGGAAGGGTGCCGGGCCCCGCTGACGGGGCGGGGACATCGGGCCGACAGCCCTGACAGGTGACCGACAACGGGCAGTGCACCGCCCTCTCCGGAAGCGCACCTGGAACCCCGTGCACTCGGGAAGGTGACTTCGGCCCGTAACACCGCGCGCCTTCCCGGCCTGCGGCTATCAAGGCAGTGACGGCATGGCACGGCATCCGGCTGTCCGGACACGGACGTACCGGGGGCCGGGAAGCCCGGGAGCCCGCTGGCCCGGAAGCCCGGGTCCGCAGGCCCGCAGGCCCGCAGGCCCGCAGGCCACGAGCTACGAGCCACGCACCGCCGTCCACGATCCGCGAACCCGCGCCCGGAAGGACGGCCCCATGGAAACCGCGCTGATCGGCCGGGAACACAGCGTGCGCATGCTGCGATCCCGTCTGGAGCGGGCGCGGGCCAGTCACGGTGGGCTGGTACTGGTCACGGGTGAGGCAGGCATCGGCAAGACGGCCTTGGTGCGCAGCGCGGTGGACGAGGCGCGGGAGCACGGCGACATGCTGGTGGTGCACGGGGCCTGCTGGGACTTTGACGGCACACCCGGCTTCTGGCCGTGGACGCAGGCGGTGCGGAGCTTGCGGCGCGGCGCGGCCGCCGGGGATTGGGAGGCCGCGGCGACGGCCGCCGGAGGAGCCCTGTCCGTGCTGCTGGGCGAAGGGGCGGGCGCCGGGGACGCGGTGCGCTTCGAGCTGTTCGACGCGGTGACCACCCTGCTGACCGTCATCTCACGGAGTCGTCCGGTGACCGTGGTGCTGGAGGATCTGCACTGGGCGGACACCGCGTCGCTGCGCCTGCTGGAGTTCACGGCACAGCACGCCTGGTTCGAGCGGCTGCTCGTGATCGGCACGTTCCGCGACGTGGAGGTGCAGCGGCCCGATCACCCGCTGCGGCCGCTGCTGCCCCGGCTGGCGGCGAAAGCCACCACCGTCGCGTTGGCGGGCCTGGCCCCGCCGCAGGTCGAGGAGCTGGTGGCGCGTACGGCCGGCAGCCGGCCCGACGCGGCCACGGCCGCCGAGGTGTGCGCGCGCACCGGCGGCAACCCGTACTTCGTGGAGGAGACAGCTCGCCTGTGGGCCGCCGGCCAGTCCGTGGCCGCCGTCGCCCCCGGGGTCCGTGCCGTGGTGCACCGGCGGCTGTCGCTGCTCGGCGGGCCCACGGTACGGCTGCTCGGTGCCGCCGCCGTGCTGGGCCGCCGCTTCGAGCCGGGAACGCTGGCCCGTACGGCCGGAACGCCGGAGCCCGACGCCGCCGTACTCCTCGGGGAGACGGTCGCGGCCGGGCTGCTGGAGCCGTCGGCGGCCGATACGTACGTCTTCACCCACGACCTGGTACGGGAGGCCCTGTACGACGGGCTGGCGGAGGACCGGCGCCGCCACCTGCACGCCGCCGCCGTCCGTGCGCTGCGGGACACAGCCGGCGCCGGGGACCGGGCGCGGCCGACCGACCTCGCCCGGCACGCCTACTTCGCCGGCCCGGACCTCGACGCCGGCGAGGCGGTCGACATCCTGGCGGCCGCGGCCCGGCACGCGGTGAGCAGGCTGGCCAGCGAAGAGGCGGTGGGGCACTACCGGCGCGCGCTGGAACGGCTCGGAACCGGCGATCCACGCCGCCACGTGCTGCTCGCCCTCGATCTCGGCGCCGAACTCCAACTCCTCGGCGAGCACGAGCGTTCCTGGCTGGTGTACGAAGGCGCCGCGACGCTGGCGTCCGGCACAGGCGACGCCGCGCTCGTGGGCCGCGTGGCGCTCACGCTGCACAGCGCGGACGGCCGGGGCGACGGGACCGGGCTCAAGTCCCGGGTGCTGCGGGAGGCACACCGCGTGCTGGTTAGCGGTACTCGTCCTGAGGGCGGCGGGGCCGGAGTCCCCGGGGCTCCTGGCGGTGCCGGGCCCGTGGAGGAGGTGGCCTGCCGTGTCGTGGCGGCCGCCCGCGCCGCCGGGGACGACGATGCCCTGCACCTGGGGCTGTGGGCGCGCCTGCACGCGGTGTGGGAGCCGCGCACGGCGGCACAGCGGGTCGCCGTCGCCGGGGAGTTGATGGAGGTGTCCCGCCGCCGGGCCGACGTCTGGATGGAGCACCTGGCGGCCTCCATGCGCTGGGTCGCCCTCCTCGAACTGGACGACCCCGCGTTCCTCCGGCAGTTCTACGCCATGGTGGCCGGCGCGGACGCCTGCGGGCTGCCCCGGACCAGCATGATCTCGGTCATCGACCGCAGCGTCGTCTACGCGTTCATGGGGCGCTTCCCCGAGGCCGACGCCCTGCTCGCCCGGACCTTGTCCCTCAGCGGCACCCACGCCAACTACTACCAGTACTTCATCGGCCACCACCGCTGGGCGCTCTCCCTCCTCCAGGGCAGCTTCCCGGAAGCGGAACGGGCCCACCACGCGACGCCGGGACATGACCCCCTGTACACCCACCTGCTGGCGGGCATCACCGCACTGGAGCGGGGCAGTGCCTCGGCCGGAGCGGTGCCCTGGCCCGGGGACGGCCCGCCCGGCGACAGCGTGCTGGAACGCGGTATCGCCCCGCTGCGGGTCCGGTTGCTGGCGCAGAGCGCGGCCGCGTCCCGGGACCCGGCGCGCTGCCGACAGGCGCACGCCGCGTTGGAGCCGTACCGAGGGCAGTGGCTGGTCTCCCTGTTCGGCTGGGACATCAGCGGCCCGGCCGCACTGTGGTCGGGGCTGCTGCACGCTGCGGAGGAGCGATGGGAAGCAGCGGTACGGGACCTCACCGCTGCCCGGCAGTCCGCCGACCGGCTCCATGGCCGCCCCTGGTCGGTACGCGCCCGTACGGAACTGGCCCGCGCCCTGCTCGCCCGCGCGGGTCCCGACGACGAGGACCGGGCCACCGCGCTGCTCCGCGACGCCGAGTGCGAGGCCCGCGAACTGGGCATGCCGCACATCGCCGACCGCTCCCGCAGCCTCCGCCCCGCGCCCACACCTACCCCGCCAACACAACCCGCTGCCCCAACAAAGGAGTTCGCGCGCAACGGCGCCGTGTGGCGTCTTCGCTACGCAGGCCGCACCGCCCACGTACCCGACGCCAAAGGACTGGCGGACCTGCACACGCTGCTCGGCCGTCCGGGCCAGGACGTCCCGGCCATGCGCCTGCTGTACCCGGACAGTGCGCCCATGGCTGCGGCTGCGGGCGCCCTCGGAAGCGACGCGGTCCTGGACGACGAGGCGAAGGCCCGCTACCGGCGTCGCCTGGAAGTTCTGGACGACGAGATCGACAGGGCAGCTGCCTGCGGCGACGACCGCACGGCCGCGGCATACGACCGCGAGCGGGAAGCCCTCCTCGCCGAACTCCGCAACGCCGCCGGGCTCGCCGGACGCCCCCGCCGCCTGGGTGACGAGACCGACCGCGCCCGCAAGAACGTGACCGCCCGCATCCGCGACAGCCTGCGCCGCCTGGCGGCCCACCACCCCGAACTCGCAGCTCACCTCCAGGCGTCCGTGTCGACCGGCGCGATGTGCCGCTACGCGCCGGCCGAGGAGGCCCGCTGGCACCTGTGAAGCCGCCGTACGGCCGCCCCGCACCCCCGTGTGCGCGGGACGGCCGTACGGCGGAGTCGGCGACGTCTATCCGGACGTCAGGGTGGGGAAGGGGGCGGTACCGAAGGCACCACCGGTTTCGGTCTCGGCGTGGGTCTCCATCTCAGCTCCGGCCCCGGCTGCGGCTCCGGTCCCGGCTGCGGCTCCGGCCTCCGCTGGGTCGTCGGACAGGTCGCCTTCCATGTCGACCCAGGTGTCGTTCCAGGCATAACCCTGTTCCGGCCCCCGCTGCCACGTGTGTGTGACACGGCCGTCCGGCCCCCGCCCGAAGACGGAGAGAGAACCGTGCGGGTTGAGCACGACGGCCGGATCGTTCACGAGGTGACCGTGCAAGGGGGCCCAGCCGGACCAAGGACCTCCGACACCGGTCTGCCAGCGGTGATGCATCCCATCGTCGGCACCCCGCGCGAACAGCACCATCCCACCGTCACGCCCCACCAGAACCGTGGGACGCCCGCGCACCGACCCCTCCATGTCCACCCACCCATCGTTCCACGCATGACCATGCTCCGGGCCACGCTGCCAGGTATGGGTGACGCGCCCACCGGGATCGCGAGCGAACACCGACAGCGCACCATGCGGACTCAGGATCACCGCCGGGTCACTCGCCAGACGCCCCTGCAACGGCGTCCACGCCGACCACGGCCCCCCCACACCCGTCTGCCAGCGGTGCTGCAACCCATCGTCGGCACCCCGCGCGAACAGCACCATCCCACCGTCACGCCCCACCAGAACAACAGGCCGCCCACGGACCGAACCCTCCATGTCCACCCATGTGTCATTCCAGGCGAACCCCTGCTCCGGCCCCCGCTGCCACGTGTGCGTCACCCGGCCCCCCGCGTCACGGGCGAACACCGACAACGCGCCATTCGGACTCAGCACCACCGCCGGATCGCTTGCCGGACGCCCGCCCAGCGCCACCCAGTCAGACGCCCACTCCCCCGCCTCCGACTGCCAGGTGTGCCACAGCGCGCCGTCCTCCCCCCGCACGAAGACGACCAACTTGCCGTAACGCCCCACCAGCGCCCACGGCCGCCCCACCGCCCGGCTCCCCGGACGCCCCAGCCCGGTCCATCCCGACCACGCGCCCCCGGGAGCGGTCTGCCACCGATGCGTGACCCCGCCCGACGCATCCACTCCGAAGATCACCATGCCCGAACCCGTGTCCACCACCGACGGAATTCCCACGCTCACCCGGACGGCCGCCCGGGGGGCCGCGCCCGTCCACCAGGTCGTCTCCTTGCGGGCACCGGGCCAGGAGAAGCTGAAGTGGATGTGGTTGGTGTGGGGGTTGCTGCCCCGGTACGGCTGCCAGCCGGCGTCGGGGCGGTTCGCCATCCAGATGCGGCGGTTCCAGATCATGTACATGATGCCGAAGCGGCGGGTCAGCGCGTGGGGGTTGCCGTGCCGGTCGGTGGCGTGCAGCCAGTTGATCAAGTCGTCGGCGAGGTGGGCCTGTCCGTTGACCTCGACGCCCCAGTCCCAGGCCCGGCCTTCCTTGTGTTCGCTCTGTCCCCCGCTGCCGCAGGACCGGCTGATGCCCAGGTCCCTGGTGCCCGCGTAGGCGGCGAGGACCAGGTCGCGGAAGCCGGTGACGCCGGGTTTGGCCGTGGGGTCGCAGTCGCGCTGCGGATCGTACGGTGCGTACGGGTCGATGCGGGGGCCGAAGTCGGGTGCGGTCGGTGCCATGGGGGCTCCCCGGGTCCGGCCGCCTCCCGGTGAGGCGGCTCTGCCCTGAAGGCGCGTGACGGGAACCGGCGGATGCCAGAAGCGATCACGCAGCTCGGGGAGGAACGGTGTTCCGGCAGGGCGCGGGCGTTACTGGCCCACCCTTCCGTCGATGCGCTCCCGCAACAGGTCGGCGTGGCCGCAGTGGCGGGCGTACTCCTCGATCCGGTGCACCAGCAGCTCCCGGACGGAGACGCGCTCCCTGCCCAGGCGCTCGCCGAGATCCGGATGGCCGGCCAGCGCGGCGTCGGTATCGGCCTGTTCGCGCTCCAGGTCGCGGTACGCGGCGTCGACCACGGACTGCTCGGCGACAGCCTGGTCGAAGTCCGCGTCCCGCGCGCCGTACAGCTTCGGCAGTGGGTCGCCGTCGCTGATCCAGTTGCGCCAGTCCCGTTCCGCCTCGGCGAGGTGCCGGACCAGGCCGAACAGGGACATGGCCGACGGCGGTACCGACCGGCGGGCCAGTTGCTCCGCGTCCAGGCCCTCGCACTTCATGCGGAGGGTGAGGCGGTAGCTCGTCAGGAAGTCCAGCAATGTCGCCGACTCGCCCTCCGGGCCGGCGCCTTCGGAGTCGCGGGGGTCGTCGTCCGGGTCGACCCACATGTCGGGACAGGTGGTTGCCCGGCTCCAGCGTGCGGGGTGGTCGCTCATGGGTGCCATGGTCGACCGCACGGGCCGGGCTCGCCAGTACGTGGTCGATCAGATCTCCGGTAGGCACACCGGCCATTGCTCGGTCGAGGGACCGTCGGGGAACCGCCTACAGAGGAAGGCTCATGAACAGCGCCGTCTCGCCCTCGGACGCGGTACCGCTGTACAGCGTCGTGTCCAGGCCGCAGAAACCGAACCCCATCCGCTGATAGGCACGGACGGCCGGACCGTTGATGTTCGTGACCTCCAGCCACACGTGCCCGGCACCGCACTCCCGGGCCCGTTCGACGGCGTATCGCATCAGCGTGCGGCCGATGCCCCGCCCCTGGTACGGCCCGGCCACCTCGATGTCATCGATGGTCAGGCGCCGGTTCCAGGGGTCGTACGCGGTGTCCACATAGCCGCACACGTGATCGCCGTCCAGCGCGACGAACCGGCGCTCGTCGCCCGTGACCTCGTCGCTGTCCGGCTCGTCGTCAGGAAACACTTTGTGCACCGGCGGGTCCAGCGGCACTGGCCGAAGAGTGAACCCGTACTCGGAGCGGACCACTTCGACAACAGTGTCCGAGGTGAACTCGCCCTTGATGACGGCAGACCGGTCACGCTCGCTCTCCGCCGCCCGATAGGTGATGGCCTCCGCCGCCTCACCCCTTGCTGACCTGCTGTGTGTCGACGCCACGTGCCCACCGTATCGTTCCGGCACCGCCCCACGTCCGAGGGTGGCCTGCCCCGCTCTTCCGGCCACCGCCAGATGAGCGTTAGCTGCCCGTTAGGTCGACATCAGGCCAGGCCAGAATCGATGCCGAAGCTTCTGATCGGCTTCGCCGACGCGAGAGCGCGAGGGGGGAGGCCGAACCGGTGCGCAGGCTGCTGCGGGCGATGGACGAGGGGCCGCCGTTTTCGGAGGCCCGGGTTGTCTGGTGATCGGCCGCCTCGGTCCGGGGCCTCAGCTCTTGGGCACCTCTGGGGGGCCGCAGGTTGCGCAGTACGGCGAGGATGGCCTGGCGCCGTTCCTGCCACGGGCCGAACCGCCACCAGAGGCGCCATGCCAGTACGCGCGTCGTCCGGCGTTCTTCAGCCAGGGCGCGCGTCGATCGTTCAGTTGCCGGTACGCGCGTCCGCCGTCCTCTCGCCGGTTCGTGGAACACCGCCGTCGCCGCCCCGGCGAGAGGTGCGCGGGCTACCCGTACGTCCGACCGGTCCTGACGGTCGTGCCCGGGTGGCGCGGGAAGCGAGAGCGCCAGGTCACCGGGAGCTGCCCTCGCCCAGTGTCGGCAGATAGCGCGGTGCCCGCCAGGCGTCCAGACGGTGCTCCACCCCCGCTCCCAGGGCCAGCAGCTCGGCGTCCTGGTGGTTTCCGGCCGTCAGGAGTACGCCGACGGGCAGTTCGCCCACGAATCCGGCGGGGACGGAGAGCGACGGGTAGCCGGCCACGGCCGCGGGGGTGGACGACGGGATCACGTCGTTGTCGCCCCGTGCGCAGTCCGTCGTCCACGCGGGCGGGTTCGTCGGAGCGGCGATGGCGTCCAGGCGGTGGGCGGCCAAGGTCTCGTCGATGGACCGCTGGGAGAGGTCCTTCAGTTCGGCGCGCATCGCCCGGTATCCCGGATCGGTGGTGGGCGGCGCGGCGAGCGCCTGCTCGAACAGTTCCTGACCGGCGAAGCAGGTGCGTTCGGCCGGGTGGGTGCGGTTGAACTCGATCAGTTCGGCGAGGTTCCGCGGGCCCTCGCGGGTGGCGAGGTAGGCGTCGATGTCCCGGTGGAACTCGCTCAGCAGGGCGGGGAACTCCAGCTCGGCGAGGCGCTTCTGATAGGGCGGCGTCACCTCGACCACCTGCGCCCCGGCCTTGCGCAGCTGAGCCGCCGTACGGGACATCACGGCGTCCACCTCGGCGCCGAGCGACGGCAGCCGCCACAAGCCGATCCGCTTGCCGCGCAGCGACCCGGGGTGCCGCTGCGCCGCTTCCGCGAGGGCGCGGGCGGCGTCCTGCTGGCGTCCGGTGGCGCCGCCGCTGAGCACCGAGAGGGTGAGCGCGGCGTCGGTGACGTTACGGGCCATGGGCCCCGCGGTGTCCTGCTCGGCGGAGATCGGTACGACGCCGGAGCCGCTGACCAGGCCGAGGCTGGGTTTGTGGCCGACCACTCCGGTCATCCCCGCCGGGCACACGATGGAGCCGTCCGTCTCGGTGCCGATCGCCACCTGCGCCAGCGAGGCGGCGAGGGCGGCGGCCGATCCGGAGGACGAGCCGCACGGGTTGCGGTCCAGTACGTACGGGTTGTGGGTCTGTCCGCCGACCGCCGACCAGCCGGATGTCGGCTTCGTCGCGCGGAAGTTCGCCCATTCCGACAGATTCGTCTTGCCGAGGATCACCGCGCCCGCTTCCCGGAGCCGCGTCACGAGGGCGGCGTCGGTGTCCGGCGGGCTGCCGGCCAGGGCCAGCGATCCGGCCGTGGTGGGCATGTCGCGGGTGTCGATGTTGTCCTTGAGCAGGACGGGGATGCCGTCCAGCGGTCCCAGGGTGTCGCCGCGCCGGTGTCTGGCGTCGCTGGCGGCGGCCTGGCGCAGGGCGGTGGGGTCGGTGCGCAGGACCGCGTGGATCCTGGGGTCGACGGTCTTGATCCGGCGCAGATAGGCCCGGGTCAGCGCCGAGGAGGTCAGCGAGCCGTCCGTCATCCGCTTCTGCAATTCCGGGATCGTCACGGTGTCGAGATCGATGCCCGGCAGCGTGGACGACCCGGCGGACGGCGACGTACCGCCGACGCCGGGCTCGGCGGCTTCGGCGCGGGGGTTCGGTACGCCCGTGGCCAGGGAGCCGGTGACCAGGAAGGCGATCAGTGTGGCAATTCTCCGCTTCACCATGAGAGACAGCCGACTACACGGGGCACTCGCGGCGCAAGGGCATAGCCCGGCTTCATCGGGGCGGTCACGTCGGTCGCGTCGGTCACGTGCTGGCGGGGTCGCACGGCAACCACACGTTGGCTGAGGGGGGTTGGGTACACCTGCAACGGGGTGCTTACTACAGTGCGCACGGACTGCCGTGGCTCTAGCGTCTGTCGATGTGAGACACACACTGAACCTTGCGAAGAGACCACCTGCCGGTACGCGCCGACCGGGCCGGTATGCGGCGGCGTTGGCGACGGCATCGGTCGTCCTGGCCCTCGTGGCCCCCGCCGCGGAAGCGGCCGGGGCGGGCGCGGCGGACAGCGCCGGACGCCCGGCCGGATCCGACGGCTGTGCGGCAGCACGCGGCGCGCTCGCCGCCTCCCTGGACACGCTCGTCACCCGCCATGGGATACCGGGCACCGCCGCCGAACTGTCCGACCCGCGCTGCGGCCGGTGGGACGCCGCCCGTGGTGTCGCCGACCGGAAGACCGGGCGCCCGATGCGTGCCGAGGACCGGTTCAGGATCGGGAGCGTGACCAAAACGTTCACCGCGACGGTCGTCCTGCAGCTCGCCGCGGAGGGCCGGGTCGCGCTGGACGCGCCGGTCGAGCGCTACCTCCCCGGGCTGATCCGCGGCAACGGCTACGACGGCCGCACGATCACCGTACGGCAGTTGCTCCAGCACACCAGCGGCCTTCCCGACTACACCGCGGCCCTCGTCCAGCTGCCCGTGGAACAGTGGCGGTTCCGCCACGCCGAGCCCCGCGAACTGATCGCCACCGCGCTGAAGCTGCCGCATCCCGCGAAGAAGTGGCATTACTCGACCACCAACTATCTCCTCGCGGGCCTCATCGTCGAGAAGGCCACCGGGCACGGCGTCGAGTCGGAAGTGACCCGTCGGATCCTGCGGCCGCTCGGCCTGCACGACACCTACTGGCCCGGCGACAGTACACGCATCCGCGGGGCGCACTCGCACAGTTACTTCCCCGCCACCGACGAACCGGACGCGCCGCTGGCCGACGGCACCGCGTGGAACATGACGTTCGGTGGCGCCGGCGGCGCGCTGGTCTCCACGCCCGCCGACGTGAACCGGTTCTTCCGCGGCCTGTTCGGCGGGAAGCTGCTGCCCGCGCGCTGGCTCGCCGAGATGAAGCGCAGCGTGCCCGCCGACCCGGACCGGCTGTGGCCCGGCGCCCGGTACGGACTGGGCCTGATCGCCTCGCCGCTGGAGTGCGGCGGCTGGTGGTGGGGGCACGGCGGGACGGTGCCCGGGGGACACCGCGCGCTGGGGGCTGTCGGGCCCGGCGGTCGGAGCATCGCGCTCGCCCTGACCGCGGTGCCCGGCACCGAACAGGCAGAAGCCGACTACCGTGCCGCCGCCGAGACCGCCTTCTGCGCTCCCGCCGGCGACCAGAAGCGGGAGCAGACCTCATGACCAGTCACAGCCCGGGAACCGCGCCCAGTCCGGTGACCGCCTCCCGCCCGGTGACCGCCTCCCGCCCGGTCGTACGCCGCGCCGCGGCAGCCGGTCTGGCCCTGGCGGCCTGCCTCACCGTCTCCCCCGGCCTGGCCCATGCCACCGCGCCTGCCCCCGGCTCCGGACTCAGCCCCTACTACCAGCAGCACCTCGATTGGGGCAGTTGCGCCAAGGGCCCCGACGACGCGATGGGCCGCGACCTGGACCGGGCCGGCGTGCAGTGTACGGACGTGACCGTTCCGCTCGACTACGCCGCTCCCCAGGGCCGTACGATCACCATCGCCGTCTCCCGGCTCAAGGCCACCGACACCCGCCACCGTATCGGTGCGATCCTGCTCAACAACGGAGGGCCCGGCGGCCCCGCCCTCTCGTCCCCTCCGGACATCCGCACAGCGATGAAGAAGGTCGGACCGCGTTACGACATCATCGGATTCGATCCGCGCTTCGTCGGCCGCAGCACTCCGCTGAACTGCGGCTGGCCCGTGGGCACCCACTTCTTCTCGGCCGGCCTGAGCCGCGCGAGCTTCGAGCGTCAGGTCGCCTTCCAGAAGAGCCTGGCCGACAAGTGCCGGGCCGCCGCGCCGACGGTTCTGCCCCACATCAGCACCCGCAACACGGCCCGCGACATGGACGTCCTCCGAGGCGCGCTCGGCGAACGGAAGATCTCCTACCTGGGGTACTCGTACGGCAGCTACCTGGGCACCGTCTACACCCAGATGTTCCCCGGCCGTTTCGACCGGGTGGTGCTCGACGGGGCGCTCGCTCCCGACGACTACACTCCCCGGCAACTGCAGTACGCCATCAAGGAGAACGACCGGGCCCTCGCCGCCTGGGCCGACTGGGCGGCCCGCCGCGACTCCGCCTACCACCTCGGCCGCACGCGCGCCCAGGTGCTCGCCACCATCGGCCGGATCCTCGAAGCGTCCGCGCGGCAGCCGCTGACCATCGGCACCGCGCCGGAACGCTACCGTATCGACGACACGCAGGTGCCGCCCCTGCTCTTCGCCTCGATAGCCGACGACACCGACCGGACACGGGCCGGGCTCGGCGAGCAGCTCTCCGTACTCGCCAAGGCCATGGCTGGGCAACCGACCCGGCTGTCCCCGGAGTTCATCGCCGCCCTGCGGTTCCTCCAGACCGACGATGAGCCCGGCGGCGTACAGACCGCGATCCTCTGCGGGGACAAGGCCGCCCCGCGCGACCCCGAGGTCTACTGGCGGGACATCCAGCGCGGCCGTGCCGAGCATCCGCTGCTCGGAGCCATGGCCGACAACATCAGCCCGTGCGCCTTCTGGGACCGGCCGCGCGAGAAGCCCACCCAGGTACGGCGCGACGCCCCGGTCCTGCTCGTGGCCGCCACCGGTGACCCGCGGACCACGTACCGGAGCAGCGTGGCACTGCACGGCCTGCTGCCGAGCTCCAAGCTCCTCACGCTCAAGGGCGCCACCCGCCACGCTCTGTACGGTGAGTACGGCAACGCCTGCGTGGACGCCAAGGTCAACCGGTACCTGGCCACCGGGAAACTGCCGGCCGCCGACGAAACCTGCGTCAAGTAGCCGGCAGGGCCCCCTTTCAGGCCATGGCCGTCCAACCGAGACGGACCGCGAGCAGCAGGATCACGCTGTTGCCGAGGACGGCCATGGTCAGCCGGCCCCGGGCACCGGTGAGCAGGCGGCCGAGCAGGGCGCCGCCCGAGGCCAGCAGGGTCTGCCAGCTCACCGAGGCGGCAAAGGCGGCGGTCACGAAGACCGCGCTGACGGTGAGCGTGGGGGCGGCTGCCCGGCGGCCGACGACCAGGGCGCCGAAGTAGACGATGGTGACCGGGTTGAGGAGTGTCAGCCCGACCATTCCGGTGTACGTACGCGACAGCGACGTGCGGAAAGCCGGCGACCGGTCCGCCCGGACCTGGTGAGCGCGCGCAGCGGTCACCAGGCCGCGCGAAGCGATGAGGAGGAGTACGGCCGCGCTGACGAGTTGCAGCTGACGGGCGACAGCGGCGATCGCCGCCGCGAACGCCGCGCCACCGATGACGGCGACGAGCGCGTACAACCCGTCGGCAGTGGCGACCCCGAGCGCGGCCGCCAGACCGTGGCGCAACGAGACCTGCGCGGACAGCGTGACGATGAGAACCGACATGGCACCGACCGGCATGGCGATGCCGTAGCCGGCGAGCAGTCCGGTCAGAAGCGCTTCGGTCATCTCGGGCCATCGGGTGCGGGGAGGGCGCGGGGGCGGGTAAGGGACGGGGGAGGGACAAGCCATTGTCGCCGCGGAACGGGCGCCCGTCGCGGTACGCGACAATACGGAAGTGAACTTTCGCTATTTCAACCAGACCGGCTGGACCGCCATCTTCAACGGCACGGATTCCAGGACCGGGCGCACGGTGAAGGTAGAGGCCTGGGACCCGGCGACCGGTGCGGCGCTCGTGGTCGACACCGAGCGCGGCGCCCTGCGCCCGGTCATGGACTACGAGGACTTCTCCCACCTCGAACAGGCCGACCAGGTGGTGGCCGCGGTGCCCGGTGACGGGTGGCGCGTGCACTGGACGGACCAGGGCCCCGGCGGAAGTCCGCTGACGGAACAGGTGCTGGCGTGGCTGATCACGTCACAGGGGAAGGCGACCGCCATCACGGTCGACGCCCAGGGATACGTCGACGATGCCGACGGCGCCGACGCCTTCGTCCCGCCGGGCGAGCCGATCCCGTAAGCGGTGCACCGGCCCAATACACCCACGGACGCACGGCCGCACGGCCTCGCCGGTGCTCCGGTGGCGACGGCCTGGCTCTCGGCGGCATGAACACCTCCCGCACCGGTGGCGGGCTACCCGGTATCGGGGCAAGGGCTCTCGCTGCCGCAGTGCGCGGCGATCGCCAGGGTCGTCGTGGCCAGTGCCGGAGCGGTACGTACGGGGAGGCGCCGAGCCGTCGCGTCGGCCCTCGGCCGTCCCGAACGCGAGTGCTACCGCCTATGATCGGCCGGTGCATACCTCCGTCTTACTCACGGCCGCCGCGACGCCGGCCGGCCCCGCGCTCACCCTGCGCCCCTGGAACGGCGGTGACGCCGCCGCACTGATCGAGGCGTACCGGGATCCTCAGCTGTACCGCTGGGAAAGCACTCCGATGGAGAGCGAGGCCGACGGACTGCGCTGGATCGCGGTCCAGGAGGAGGGCTGGGCTGCGGGCGACCGGCTCGCTTTCGCCGTGCTGGAAGCCGTCCCCGATGCGCCACCGCGGCTGGTGGGCAATGCGGTGCTCAAGGGCGCCGTGCCCGGCAAGCCCGTCGCCGAGGTCGGCTACTGGACCGCGGCGTGGGCCCGGGGGCGAGGTGTGGCTCCCCGGGCCCTTCAAGCCCTGACCACCTGGTCCTTCGACACGTTCCGGGCCGACGGCCTGGAATGCCTCGAACTCCTGCACCAGGCGGACAACCTGGCGTCCTGCCGTGTCGCGGAGAAGTGCGGCTACGGGTTCGACCGGATCCTGCCGGCGTCGCCGCCGCTCTACCCGCTCGACGGCCATCTGCATCTCCTGCGCGCGGCCGCCTGACCCCACACTGCGGCCCCCTCTGCGGCACCGGCTACGGCACCCGCTGCGGCACCGGCCCGGCGGGCTGCCCGCTCAGCGCGTCGCGAGGTCCACGATGCGCTGGATCAGGTCGGGGTAGGTCCAGCCGGCCCCGGACGCCGCGAGCGGCACCAGGCTCGTCGCCGTCAGGCCCGGGAGCGCGTTCACTTCGAGGCACATCGGCTCGCCGGCCGCGTCGCAGCGGAAGTCGGTACGCGAGTACGTGCCGCTGCCGAACCCCAGGGACCGGTGCGCCCGCAGGGCCTGCTCCTGGAGCCGGGACGCGAAGTCGTCCGGGACGCGCGCCGGGCAGACCTCGGCGGCCGCCCCGGGCTGGTACTTGGCCGTGTAGTCGAACACCGGCGTCGTCAGCTCGATCTCGACCACGGGAAGCACTTGGTCACCGACCACCGCCACGGTGAACTCCCGCCCGGGCAGGAACGGTTCCACCATCAATTCCACGTCCTCGGAGCGCAGCTCGGCGGCGATCTGCGCCAGGTGCGACAACGAGTCGACGCGGTGGACCGACACACTCGAACCGTCCGCGACCGGCTTGGCCACCACCGGCCCGGCCGCCACCAGCCGCTCGACGGCCGGCGGCACGTCGGACACCGCGGGCCGCCACAGCGCCCGCTCGGCCACCCGCAGTCCCGCCGCGCCCAGCACCGCCTGCGTCCGGCCCTTGTGCCACGCCGCCGCGCAGGTCGCGCTGTCCGCGCCGGTGAACGGTACGCCGGCCATCTCCAGCACGGCCTGTACGTGCCCGTCCTCGCCCCAACCGCCGTGCAGGGCCAGGAACACCAGGTCGGCGCCGCGCAGCAGCTCCAGGACCGGGCCGCCGGTCAGGGCGGCGTGCATGCGGGACCGCAGCCGATGGCGCTCCGCGCGGGACGGCGGCTCCTTGCCGACCGCGGCTTCCTCGACCGTGTCCCCGGGACGCAGCGGCCCGGCCAGGACCGGCGCCGCGGCGGCCGGGTCGACCAGTGTCACCTCGTGTCCCCGTGCCAGCAGGGCCCGGGCGGCCGACCAGCCCGAGGCCAGGGAGACGTCTCGCTCCGAACTCTCTCCACCGCTCAAGATCACAACACGCATACCGGGATTCTGCCGCATCCGGGCGGCCGGGGCCCGTAGCTGCGCCGTACCGCCGTCGAACTGCGTCCCGTATGTCGGGTGGTGGGGCGCCGATCCCGCCAACGGGCTTCGGGCGTAGGGCGGCCGGGGCGGGTCCCGTCTCCCGTGGTGTCCCGTGCGTGGCGCGCGGGATGCGGGGTCCGCCCCGGCCGGTGATCAGTGGGCGCGGCCGGTGTTCAGCGCACGCGGCCGGTCACTGCTGCACGTCGAGCGTCGTCCGGGCCGGGCGGAGGGTGTTGGTCGGGTGGGGCATGTGGACGTCGGCGGTGCCGGTGCCCTCGAAGAGCCGGTCGCCCGCCTTGACCGGGGCGGTGCCGAAGGCGCTCTTGAAGGACGCGGCGCCCTGGCTGGTCAGGGTGAAGGTGATGCGTGCCGTGACCTTGCCGGAGGAGACCCGGACGTTCTTCCGGTCCAGGGTGAACGCCAGGAATGCCGTCCGCGCGGGCCGGGCGCCCCGGACGTCCCCGGAGATCCGGCCGGTGGCGAAGTCCGCCTTCAGGTGGTTGACGCGCAGATAGCGGCCGCCGCGGGTGAACTCGAAGCCTCCGTCGAAGCGCAGTTCGCCCTTGGAGAGGCTGCGGTCGAACGTCCCGCCGGTGATCGGTGCGCTGACGCACCGCCGCTCACGGGTGCCGGTCAGCCGGGCCGGGCGGACGGCGTTCATCCGTACATGGGCCTTGGCGAGGGCGCGGCCGGCTCCCGGTGCCAGGCAGAACTCCCCGCTGCCCTTGCCCACCCGGGTCAGGTCCCCCTGGGGCGCGGGCACCGGGCGCGGGCCCTCCGGGGTGGCGGCCGCCGAGAGGCCGCCGCCGAGTGGCGCGGTGAGGGCGAGCGCGGTCACACAGGCCGTGGTCAGCAGGCGGCGCGGTGCGGACATGGGGACGTCTCCTTCATGTACGGCTGCGGTCGGCCGCGGCTGACCGGCAGCGTTGCTGTGTTTGCTGAAGGTATTGACGCTGTGCTGCCGTTGGTGACGCAGACGGCACCGAATCACCCGATTGCTCCACATCGAGCGGCGTGTCGCCCTGGGCTTCACCGGCGGTGAGGGCGTAAAGGGGTACGGGTGGGCATTCCCGCGCCGGCCGGCGCGGCCGGGCACTGTAGCAAGCGAGGGGCGCCGTGGCGGTTCTTTGTCCGGTTGGCGCCAACACGGCGGTGGCGGCCCGGCTCCGCATTAGCGTCCTCTTTCCCGTCACCCGGAGAAGGAGGGCACCTTGCGAAGCGTCGGACGACGGCGTTCGGTGACCGTCGGTGCGCGGTCGCGGTTCTCGGTGGGCACCGGGCTGGTCGTCGCCGGTCTTTCCCTGACGGCCGTGGCCATTCTGCTGCCGGTGCAGTTGTTCGCGAGCAGCGGCAGTGCCGCGGACAATTCCGTTCCCGCCGCGCGGAACGACGGGCTCGGGGTGTGGAACACACCGTCGGGCCCTTTGACACCGCTCGACCGGGAATTCGTCACCAAGGTACGGCAGGCCGGGCTGTGGGAACTTCCCGCCGGCCGGCAGGCACTGCAACGCGGAAAGCGGCAGGCCGTGCAGCACGCCGGCCGGCATTTGGCGGAGGGGCACACCGATCTCAATCAGCGGGCCGCCGACGCGGCCCGAGCGCTGGCCGTCACGCTCCCCGGGCAGCCGACTCCGGAGCAGCAGGGCTGGCTCGCCCAACTCGACACGGCCGAAGGCGATACGTACGAGCGGCTATTCGTGAATCTGGCGCGTCGCGCGCACGGAAAGGTGTTCTCCCTCGTCGCCCAAGTACGGGCGAACACCCGTAATGCGGTGATCCGGGACCTGGCCACACGTGCCAATACCGTCGTCCTCGATCACATCACGGCCCTGGAACAGACCGGACTGGTCGATTTCGGAGCACTCGACGGCGGGCCGGCCTCCGGCGGGCCCGGCACGGCTACGGTGGCGCCGCCACCCGCGAAGTGAAGCGAAGTGATGTCATGAAACGGCAGCAGAAGATACCGGCGCGGGCGGTGCGTCCGCGCCGGAGGACGACACGTCAGCACAAGAGAGCACGTCTGTCGAAGCGGAGCGGAGCGCTGATCGTCACGGCGCTGGCGGCTTGCGGGGGTACGGCGGTGATCGCCGCCCAGGCGCTGGCGGGCACCGGAGCGGGCGGGCCGGGAACAGGTGGGCCGGTAGCGGACGGGTCGGGACACAGGGCTTCGGTGGCCGGGCAAACGATCAGCTGCCCGGACGTGGGCCAGCGGCTGCGCAGTCTTCCGGTGCAGGCAGCGCCCGAGGTGAACCGGAATCTCGGGCAGTTGGAGAGCCAGGTCGCCAGGGCGTTCCAGCGCTGGTCGGCCGACCCCGGCGCGCGGGACCGGGTGCTGACCGAGCTGGAGCGGGACCGCGGCGCCGCCATCGGACGCATCACGGAGGCTCTGCGTCGGGCCGGCGAGCAGCCCGGTGCGCTCGACCGGCTGAGCGCGTGCCGCACGACGGGGAAGACCGCCACCGTACAGAGCGCTCCCCGGGGCGCGCGGGATGGGAACAGCGCGGACAACGGCCCGTTCCGCAGCGATTTCGTCGACATCACCACCGTACGGCCGAACACCAGCGGCGGGGGGTCCCGGGACGGGCGGGGCGGTTCCTTCCGCTCGGAATGCGGGCGCAACGAGAACGGTCACAACAATCCCGACAACCTGATCGTGGCGCCGGGGGTGCGCAACGGCGCCCACCACCTGCACGACTACGTCGGAAATCTCGCGACGGACGCGTTCTCCTCCGACAACGAACTGGCCGGGGCCGGCACGACGTGCGGCAACGGGGACAGGTCCACCTATTACTGGCCGGTGCTGCGACTGCGGGACAACGGACGGGAAAAGGACGCCGACGCGCCCGGCGGGGGTCAGGACGGCAATGTGGGCACGATCGTACGACCCGCGGAAGTCTCACTGACCTTCGACGGGAGCGGGGCGGAAAAGGTCACCGCCATGCCGCCTTTCCTGCGCAATCTCACCGGTGACGCGAAAGCGCTGACCAACGGCCCGGCCAACGCCAACGCCTCGTGGAGCTGCACCGGTTTCGAGGACCGGCGGCTGAGGAACAAGTACCCGATCTGTCCGCGAGGCAGCGACGTCGTACGGTCACTCGTGTTTCCCAGCTGCTGGGACGGGCGCAACGTCGACAGCGCCAATCACCGTACGCACCTGGTCTTCCCGGGCCGGAACGGGCAGTGCCGTGACGGATTCCGGGCCGTTCCGCGACTGGTGCAGCGGCTGACCTATGCCATTCCGCCCAACACGCTGTACGCGGTGGACAGTTTCCCCGACCAACTGCACAACCCGGTCACGGATCACGGCGACTTCATCAACCTGATGCCACAGCGGCTGATGCGTACGGCCGTGGACTGCATCAATTCCGGCCGCGACTGCCGCTGAAGAGAACGGATCCCCCCATGAGATTACCGTCGGGGCCCGCCCTTCCCCTCCTGGCGGCGGGCGGCCTGGCCTGCGCGATCGTCGTGACGGGCTTCGCGAACGGCACCCCCGCCCCGGCTCCCCGCCCCGCCCAGCACGCCATGCCCACCAACCCCACCACCCCCTCCCCCGGCCCGGCCGGCCCGCCCGCCTCCATGGCACGGATCGCCGCCGCTCTCGGCTGTCGGGCCGACATCTTCCTCGACGCGCAGGAACTGCGGGAAGGCGGTTGCACCACCGGCGCCGGTGTCTTCCGTATCCTGACCTTCAGCAGCGACGACAAGAAGCGCGCCTGGCTCACCGAGGCTCAGGCGTACGGGGGCACCTACCTCGTCGGCACCCGCTGGTCTGTCACCGGCCCTTCCCGTGACGCGCTGCTGCCACTGCGGGACAGCCTGGGAGGCACCGTCGAGTCGGGCGCCGGACACGGCCACTCCCCCTGACGCGCCGCGGCGCGGCCCAGCGCTCCCCAGCCGCCCCGCCCCCATCAACGAACGGTGCCGTCCCGCCCGCGCCAGGGCGGAACGGCGCCGTTCGTTCCGCTTCCCGGGCACCGCCTTCGGTGCCCATTTTCCGTGTGTGACAGCCTCCCGGCGGTGGTAGTGATCACGGACACGGACGTATGTTCGCGTCCGTGAACTTCCGTGCGATCCCCCGCACGTCCCCGTACCACTCCCGTATCGATTGCTGGAGGCATCCCATGGCATCCCCGCACCCCGTCGCGCCGACTGCGTCCCCGCTGCCGCTGATGCAGTTAGCCACCGGGTTCTGGGCGTTCAAGACGCTGGCGACCGCCGACGAGCTGGGTCTGTTCGGGGTGCTCGACCGGCTGGGCGGCGGCACGGTCGAGGAGTGCGCCGAGGAGCTGGAGATCGGTGTACGGCCGGCGGGGATGCTGCTGACCGGCTGCGCGGCGCTGGACCTGCTGGAGCGCCGGGGGGACGGCCGCTTCGTCAACTCGGCGCTGACCGACGCCTATCTGGTGCCGGGCCGCCCGTACCACTTCAGCGGCTGGCTGCGGATGCTGGACCAGCGGCTGTATCCCGGCTGGGGCCGGCTCGGCGAGGCCGTGCGCACCAACCGGCCCACCACCTGGGACCCCGACCAGCAGCCGCATCTGTTCGCCACCGAGGACCCGGGCCTGCTGGCCGTCTTCTGGGAGGCGATGCACGCGCTGTCGTCGTGGACCGCGCAGCGGCTCGGCGAGGTGGTGGACCTCACCGCCGGGGCGCGGCTGCTGGACGTGGGCGGCGGCTCCGGCGCGTACGCCATCGAGCTGTGCCGACGGCACCCGGGGCTGAAGGCGACGGTCTACGACCTGCCGAAGGTGTGCCCGGTCGCGGAACGCAACGTCGCCGACGCCGGGCTGGACGACCGGATCGGCACCCACCCCGGCGACTTCCTCGCCGAGCCGGACCTGCCCGGCGGGCACGACATCATCGTGCTGTCGATGATCCTGCACGACTGGGACGAGGCCACCAACCGCATGCTGCTGGACAAGTGCTGTGCGGCGCTGCCGCCCGGCGGCACGCTGGTGATCAGCGAGCTGATGGTCGACGACGACCTGACCGGGCCCGCCCCGGCCGCCCTGATGAGCCTGAACATGCTGGTCGAGACCGAGGGCGGGCGTAACTACACGGCGGCGGAATACAGCTCCTGGCTGGCCGACGCCGGGTTCTCGGAGGTCCGCAAGGTGCCGTTCGAGGCCCCCGGCGCCAACGCGGCGATCGTCGCCCGCAAGTGACGCTCCCGGGGTGACGTACCCGGCCCCCGGCGGTGTGCGGGCCGTTCGCGGTGTGCGGGCGGACCGTGAACGGCCCGCCCGCACATCCCTCTCAGGTGTCCAGCTTCTGCTTGGCGGTCTCCGGCAGGGTCAGGTACACGACGAAGGAGACCAGGCAGAGGGCGGAGACGTACCAGGGGAAGAGGTCCGCGTTCCCGGCCTGCTTGAACCAGGTGCCCACGTACGGCGCGGTGCCGCCGAAGAGCGCCACGGTCAGCGAGTACGGAAAGCCGATGCCCGCGGCCCGTACCCGGGCCGGGAAGACCTCGGCGTTCACGGCGGCGGCGACCGCGGTGTACCCGGTCAGCAGCACCATGCCCGCGCACTGCACGAGCAGCAGCGACCAGAACGCGTCGGTCACCAGGTGCAGCAGCGGTACGGCGAGCACCGCGAAGCCCAGCGCGAAGCCGAGCAGCAGCGGCTTGCGGCCGATACGGTCCGACAGCAGGCCGCCGAGCGGCTGGAGCAGGGCGAAGAACAGCAGCGACAGGGTGCCGACGGTGAGCGCCTCGCTCTTGTCGAAACCGGCGTTCACCTGCGCGTACGTGGGCAGGTAGGTGGTCCAGGTGTAGTACGCGAGAGTGCCGCCCGCGGTGATGCCGCAGATCAGCAGGGACTGGCGCGGGTAGCGGCGCAGCGCCTCGAAGATGCCGGGGCGGGCGGCGGCCTGCTGCTCCTCGCTGCGCGTCTCGCGCGCTCCGCTGCGGATCCACAGACCGAGCAGGCTGAACACCGCGCCGATCAGGAACACCAGCCGCCAGCCCCACTGCCCCATCTGGCCGTCGGTCAGTACGCCCGCCAGCAGTGCGGCGGTGCCGGACGCCAGCAGCTGGCCCGCGGTGGTGGAGACGTACTGGAAGCTGGAGAACAGCCCGCGCCGGCCGGGCCCGGCCGACTCGACGAGGAAGGTCGTGGAGGCGGCGAACTCGCCGCCCACCGAGAGCCCCTGCACCAGCCGGGCGACGACCAGCACGATCGGCGCGAGCACGCCGGTGGCCGCGTAGGTGGGGGTGACGGCGACGAGCAGGCTGCCGCCGCCCATCAGCAGGATCGTCAGGGTCAGCGCGGCCCGGCGGCCCCGGCGGTCGGCGACCGCGCCCATCAGCAGTCCGCCGACCGGCCGCATGAAGAAGCCCACCGCGAACACCGCGAAGGTGGACAGCAGCGGCACCAGGGAGTTGCCGGTGCCCTGGGGGAAGACCCGGTCGGCGATGTAGACGGCCAGGAAGGAGTACGCGTACCAGTCGTACCATTCCACGGCGTTGCCGACCGACGCCGCGGCCAGCTGCCGCAGCTGCGACACCTGCCGCGGCGCGCCGTCCGGCGCCCCCTCCTCCGTTCCGGCCTCGGCCTGCTCCGCACGTGTCATGGTCCTCCGCTCCGGGTCCTTCTCCTTCGCCCGCCGCTGGGGCAGGATGAGCCGACAGGTGATCATGTACCGGTGAGGCGGCCCGCCGCCAGCGGTCGACGGCAGCCGAAAGGAGATGGCAACGTGCGCGTAGCACTGTTCGTCACCTGCATCAACGACACGCTCTACCCGGACACCGGCCGGGCAGTGATCACGCTGCTGGAACGCCTCGGGGTCGAGGTGGGATTCCCGGTGGAGCAGAGTTGCTGCGGCCAGCCCCAGTTCAACACCGGTTACCGGCATCTGACGGAGCCGCTGGTGCACCGCTTCGACCGCGCCTTCGCCGACTACGACTACGTGATCACGCCCTCCGGGTCGTGCGCGGCGATGGTGCGGGACAACTATCCGCGGATCGCGGCGAGGGCCCGGGACGAGGGGCGCGCCGGGCGGGAGCTGGCGCGGGCCGCGGCGAGCGCCGTGCCCAAGACGTACGAGCTGACCGAGTTCCTGGTCGACGTGCTGAAGGTGACGGACGTGGGCGCGTACTACCCGCACACCGTCACCTACCACCCCACCTGCCACGGCCTGCGGATGCTGGGCCTGGGCGACCGGCCGCGCCGGCTGCTGGAGCACGTACGGGGGCTGGAGCTGCGGGAACTGCCGGGTGCCGAGGAGTGCTGCGGCTTCGGCGGCACCTTCGCGGTGAAGAATCCGGCGGTGTCGGCCGCGATGGGCGCCGACAAGGCGCGGGCGGTCCGGGAGACGGGCGCGGAGGCGGTCTGCACGGTCGACAACTCCTGCCTGATGCACATCGGCGGCACGCTCCGGCGGCAGGGCGCGGCGGCCCGGCCCGTGCACATCGCGGAGATCCTGGCCGCCACGGAGGCCGACGCGCGGGAAGACGCGCGGGAACCGGCCCGCGCCCGCGCCACGGAAGGGAGCCGGCGGTGAGCGGTACGTATCTCGGCATGCCCGCGTTCCCCGCGGCCGCCGCGTCCTCCACGCAGGACGCCCGGCTGCGCGGCAATCTGCGCCACGCCACCCACACCATCCGCGACAAGCGGGCCAGGGCGGTGGCGGAGCTGGACGACTGGGCGCGGCTGCGGGCCGCGGGCGCCGCCGTCAAGGACCGTACGCTGCGCCACCTCGACCACTACCTGGAACAGCTGGAGGAGTCGGTGACGGCCGCCGGCGGGCAGGTGCACTGGGCGGCGGACGCCGCCGAGGCCAACGCCCTCGTCGCCCGGCTGGTGCGGGAGACGGGTGAGCGCGAGGTCGTCAAGGTCAAGTCGATGGCGACACAGGAGACCGAGCTGAACCGGGCGCTGGCCGAGGCGGGCATCAGCGCCTACGAGACGGATCTGGCGGAGCTGATCGTGCAGCTCGGCGACGATCTGCCGTCGCACATCCTGGTGCCCGCGATCCACCGCAACCGGGGCGAGATCCGGGACATCTTCCGGGAACAGATGGCCCGTTGGGGCCGTCCGGCGCCGGAGAACCTGTCGGACGCGCCGGCCGAGCTGGCGGAGGCGGCGCGGCTGCATCTGCGCGAGAAGTTCCTGACCGCGAAGGTCGGCGTCTCGGGTGCCAACTTCATGGTGGCCGACACCGGGACGCTGGTGGTCGTGGAGTCCGAGGGCAACGGCCGGATGTGCCTGACGCTGCCGGAGACGCTGATCTCGGTCGTCGGCATCGAGAAGGTGGTGCCGACCTGGCAGGATCTGGAGATTTTCCTTCAGTTGCTGCCGCGCTCCTCGACCGCCGAGCGGATGAACCCGTACACCTCGACGTGGACCGGCACGACGGACGGCGACGGGCCGCGCACCTTCCACCTCGTGCTGCTCGACAACGGGCGCACCGACACCCTCGCCGACACGGTGGGCCGCCAGGCGCTGCGCTGCATCCGCTGCTCGGCCTGTCTGAACGTGTGCCCGGTGTACGAGCGGGCCGGCGGGCACGCGTACGGCTCGGCGTACCCGGGACCGATCGGCGCGATCCTCACCCCGCAGCTGCGCGGTACGGCGAGCGAGCTGGACGCCTCGCTGCCGTACGCGTCGTCGCTGTGCGGCGCCTGCTACGAGGTGTGTCCGGTGGCCATCGACATCCCGGAGGTGCTGGTGCATCTGCGGGAGCGGGTGGTGCAAGGTGGGCGGGTGACGCGGCGCGGGGTGAAGACCGTCCTCAAACCGGCCAAGGGACACGCCGCTGAGCGGGCTGCGATGCGTGCGGCGGGCTTCGCGTTCGACCACCCCGGGGTGCTGCGTACGGGGCAGCGGCTGGCGGCCCGTACCCGGCGGCTGCATCCGCGCCGGCTGCCGGGCCCGGGGCGCGCCTGGACGGACACCCGGGATCTGCCGCCGGTGCCGGCCGAGTCCTTCCGGGACTGGTGGCGGCGTACGCGTGGAGAGGAGCGGACGACATGAGCAGCCGGGACGTGGTGCTGGCGCGGGTGCGCCGGGCGCTGGCGGACGTACCGCGCGGTGAGGGGTACGAGGACCCGCCGGTCCCCCGCGACTACCTGCGCGTCCACGGTTCCCGTACGCCGGAGGAGCGGGTGGCGCTGCTGGCCGAGCACCTCGCGGAGTACCGGGCGGTGGTGCACCACTGTGCCGAGAGCGATGTGCACCTGCTGATCGAGCGCCTGCTTGCCCAGCACGGCTCGCAGACGGTGCTCGTGCCGCCCGGGCTGGACCCGCGCTGGACGGCCGCCGCCGGTCCCACCCGTGTCCATGACCGGGCGGCGAGCACCGCGCGCGAGCTCGACTCGGTGGGCAGTGTCGTCACCGGCTGCGCGGTGGCGATCGCCGAGACCGGCACCATCGTGCTGGACGGCTCGCCCGACCAGGGCCGTCGCCGGATCTCGCTCATTCCGGACCATCACATCTGCGTGGTCCGGGTACCCGACCAGGTGGTCGACTCGGTGCCGCAGGCACTCGAACGGTTGGATCCGGCGCGCCCGTTGACGTGGATCTCCGGCCCGTCGGCGACCAGCGACATCGAACTGGACCGGGTCGAAGGGGTGCACGGGCCGCGGAAGCTGGAGGTCGTGCTGTTGTCGGAGGGGTGAGGGGCACGTCCGGGGTCCGGCGGCGGGAAGTGGCGTGCGGATGCCTTGTCATGTTCGGCGCCAGTGTTCGACCCTGACGCTTCCTGTTGCCTTACGTTCGGAGCCCTCTCATGAACGTACGCCGCATCGACCGCAGGTCGTTCCTCGCCACCGGCGCCGCGCTGGCCGGATGGGCCGCGTTCGCCGCGCAGAAACGCTCCTTCGCCGCCACGGCCGGAACATCCGTCCCCGCCGAGTGGGACGCCGCCCCGGAGACCTTCCAGGTCAACCGCGAACCGGCCCGCGCCCGCCTCGTCCCGTACGGGGACGTCCGGGCGGCACGTACCGGGACGTACCGCACCTCCCCGTACTACCGCTCACTCAACGGCAGCTGGCGCTTCCGCTGGTCGAAGAACCCCGACGAGCGCCCCCGCGACTTCTTCGCGCCGCGGTACGACGACAGCGGCTGGGACCGCATCACCGTGCCCTCCAACTGGGAGATCGAGGGCTACCCCGAACCGATCTACCTCAACGTCAAGTACCCGTGGATCGGCTACGAGGACCCGCAGCCGCCGCACGTCCCGCACGGTTTCAACCCCGTCGGCTCCTACCGGCGCACCTTCACCGTGCCCGGCGCCTGGGACGGCCGCCGCACCCTGATCTCCTTCCAGGGCGTGAAGTCGGCGTTCTTCGTGTGGGTCAACGGCGAGCGGATCGGCTACAGCGAGGACAGCTACACACCGGCCGAGTTCGACATCACCGAACGGCTGCGTCCCGGCACGAACGTGCTGGCCGTGGAGGTCTACCGGTGGTCCGACGGCAGCTGGCTGGAGGACCAGGACATGATCGACCTGTCCGGGATCTTCCGCGACGTGTACCTGTACTCCCTCGCACCCGTGCACCTTCAGGACCTGCACGTGCACACCACCCTGGACGCCGCCCACCGCGACGCCGAACTGACCGTGGCCGCGACGGTACGCGACCGGGGCGCGGCAGCGGCGGGCGAACACCGGCTCAGAGCAGAGCTGTACGACGGGCACGGGCGGCCGGCGCTGCCGAGTCCGCTGACCGCGCCGGTCCGTTTCACCGGCGGGCAGGACGCCACGGTCACCCCGAAGACCACCGTCCGCGCCCCCGACCTGTGGTCCGCCGAAGCCCCGCACCTCTACACGCTCGTGCTGACCCTCACCGATCCGGCGGGCCGCACCGTCGACGTGCAGAGCACCCGGGTCGGCTTCCGCTCCGTCGCGTACGGGCCGGGCAAGCTCACCGTCAACGGTCAGCCTGTCGTCTTCCGCGGCGTCAACCGGCACGAGACCGACCCCGACCACGGGCAGGCCGTCCCCGAGGAGCGGATGCTCCAGGACATCCGCATCATGAAGCAGCACAACATCAACGCCGTCCGCACCTCCCACTACCCGGCCGATCCGCGCTGGCTGGAGCTGTGCGACGAGTACGGCCTGTACGTGATCGGCGAGGCCAACCTGGAGTCGCACGGGGTCCGCGACTGGCTGCCCGGCAGCCTCCCGGCGTGGACGCAGGCATGTCTCGACCGGATGCGGTCGATGGTCGAGCGGGACAAGAACCACCCGTGCGTCGTCGTGTGGTCGCTGGGCAACGAGGCGGGCCAGGGGCTCAACTTCGCGACGATGGCCGACTGGACGCGCCGCCGCGACCCGTCCCGGCCCGTGCACTACGAGGGCATGAACGCGGTCGCCGACATCGAGAGCCGCATGTACAGCAAGCCCGACGAGGTCGAGGAGTACGGCAGATCCGGCAACCCGAAACCCTTCATCCTGTGCGAGTACGCGCACTCCATGGGCAACAGCACCGGCAACTTCCAGGAGTATTGGGACGTCTTCGAGCGCTACCCCAACCTGCACGGCGGCTTCATCTGGGACTTCGTCGACCAGGCCATCCGCCTGCCCGTCCCCGGCGACCCGAAGCGCACGTACCTGTCCTACGGCGGCGACTGGCACCCCGGCTACCCCACCGACTGGAACTTCAGCTGCAACGGCATCGTCGCCGCCGACCGCGCGCCGCACCCCGCCATCCACGAGGTCAAGAAGGTCTACCAAGCCGTCCGGATGACCGCCGCCGACCTCGCCACAGGCACCGTACGGATCACCAACCGGCAGCTGTTCCTCGGCCTGGACGCCTACGAGCTGCGCTGGGAAGTCACCCGGGACGGCGAACGCGTCCAGCACGGCACCCTTCCCGCGCCGGAGGCCGCACCGGGCCGGGACACGACCGTACGCATTCCGTTCAGCCGACCCGAACGGCCCGCCCCCGGCGCCGAGTACTGGCTGAATCTCTCCTTCGTGCTACGGCACGCCACCACCTGGGCCGACGCGGGCCACAGCGTCGCCGCCGAACAACTCGCGCTGCCCTGGCACACCCCCGCGCCCGCCGAGCCCTCCCCCTCCGGGCTGCCGCCCCTGCGCCTCACCGAGTCGGACCGCGCCGTCACCGTGAGCGGGCGCGACCTCGAACTCGTCCTCGACAAGGCGAGCGGCACCCTGTCGGCCTACCGGCACCGCGGACAGGCCCTGCTGACCGCCGGTCCGGTGCCCAACTTCTGGCGCGGCCCCACGGACAACGACATCGGCCGGGGCGCGCAGAACACGCTGCGCACCTGGCGCGAGGCGGGCGCCAAGCGCACGGTGACGCGGGTGAAGCCTGCCCAGCCGTCCGCCTCCGAAGTGACCATCGACGTCTCGGCCACCCTGCCGACCTCCCCTGCCGCCTCGCGGTGGGACACCGTCTTCACCGTGCGCGGCGACGGCGAGGTGCGCGTCCGGCACACCCTGACGCCCGGCGCCGGGCTGCCCGACCTGCCCGTGGTGGGCGCGCTGCTGACCGTACCGGCCGGGCTGGAGACCTTCAGCTGGTACGGGCGCGGGCCGCACGAGAACTACTGGGACCGGCGCACGGCGGCCTTCGTCGGCCGGTACCGCAGCAGTGTCGACGCCCAGCTCGGCAACTACGTCCGGCCGCAGCAGACCGGCAACGTGACCGACGTCCGCAGCGCCTCGCTCACCGGCCGCGACGGCACGGGGCTCACCGTACGCGCGGAACCCGGCGACGGCGCGCCGCTGCTGGAACTGAGCGCCCTGCACCACGCGCCCTCCGACCTGGAGAGCGAGCGACACGAGCATCCGTACGAGCTGAAGCGGCGCCCCGAGACGGTCCTCGGCGTCAACCACCGGCAGACGGGTGTCGGCGGAAACGATTCGTGGGGCGCGCCGCCGCTGGACACGTACCTGCTGCACGCCGACCGGCCCTACAGCTACGCGTACCGGCTGCGGCCTGCGTGAAGCCGGTGCCCCCGCTCCGGGTGTCGGTCGCGGAGCGGGGGCACGGGCACGCGGGCCGGCGCGCCGTCACTCGTACATGACGTACTCGGGCTGCGGGCGCAGCGCCAGGACCTCCTTGTGGGTCATCAGGCGGCTGCCTTCGGTGTCCTCGTCGTAGAAGAGCTTGAAGCCGGTGTGCATCCCGCGGGGCAGGTTTCTGACCAGGTCGTTCCAGGTGCCGCGCTTCAGTCCCGGCGAGCCGATGCCGTCGGCGCACTTGATGGCGGCGACGCCGGGCTGCGGCCGGAACGCGTGCTGCTCCTCGACCACCGAGGTCGCCACCTGGTGGAAGACGAACGCCTTCTCCGGCAGGTCGTGCTCGCGGACCAGGCCGGAGAGGTAGCGGGCGATCTCGGTGAGTTCGCCGCCGTCGGTGCTCCCGTAGGAGTCGCCCGGTTTCTCGCCCGGGCCCATCTCCCACTCGGGGTCCAGCGCGACCCCCACGTCCGGGTGCACCAGCCACTCGCGCAGCGCCTTGACCTCGCCGAGCGCCGAGGCGCGGCCCGGCTGGATGTTCAGGAGCAGCAGCGCACGGTGCTCGCGGGCCGCTTCGTGGAAGCGGCGGACGGTGCCGGCGGAGGTGCGGGTGCGGTAGGTGCCGTCCGGGCCGGCGCTGGAGTTGGCGACCACGGCGAGGAGTTCCAGGACGGGCAGTGGTTCGCGGTCGGTGGCGTAGGTCTGCGCGAGCTTCTCGATCTCGCGGGCGCGCTGGTCCAGGTCACCGGTGCCGAGGCGGCCGAGGGCGGCGGCCCCGGGCAGGCCGCAGTAACCGGCGAGCCGGTGACGGGGGAACAGTTCGCGGCCGCCGCGCGGCAGCTGGGGCCGCTTCCTGGCCGGCTTGGGTGTGGGGCTGCTCGTCCGGCTGCCGGGGGTGCCCGAGGCCCGGGGCGGTGGCGCGCCGCGTGGTGACGCGTCGCTGTCCGCCGTACCGGCGCAGGCCGTGAGAAGGCTGAGGCCCGCCGCGGCGGTGACGGCCAGGGCGCTCCGGCGGCCCGGCTCGGCTGTGCTGTCGAGCACGTCGCCTCCTTGTGTGCGTTCGTGTCCGTCGGGGTTTCGGGGAATCAGGGTGATGTCCCGTGGGGTGTGTGCCGTTCGCCTTGCCGGGTGTGATCGGGTGAAACTCCACTCGGCACGCTTCCTGACGCCTCACGATCAAGATTGCGCCACCTTCGACCGCCGGGCGGGACGGCCGCCCCCGCAGGGTGTCCCTCCCGCTGGTAGGCACCGGATGCGTACGCAGCGCAGAGGTCTGGGTGTCCCACCGCCCGCTCGCCAGACTCGTGATCACCGCAACGACGACGGAAGAGCGAGTGAGCACCATGAGCGACACCACCGTGTGGAACGCCGGCTGGACCACCTCCGTACAGCGCCCCAGCACCGGCTTCGACAAGAACTGGTCCGAGGAGGGCTTCGCGGACCAGACGGTACGTCAGGTCGTCCGGGTCACCGGCTCCGGCACAGCGGCCCGCGTCCGCCTCTCCAACCGCTTCGGCAGCGCTCCCCTGGAGGTCGGCGGCGCCACCCTCGCCCGTACGGCCCAGGGCGCGGCCGTCCGGACCGACACGGCACGCCGGCTGACCTTCTCGGGCACCGGATCGGTCCGCATCCCGGCGGGCGGCGAGGTCTGGAGCGACGCGGCCGCACTCCCCGTGGCCCCCTTCGGCCAGCTCACGGTGAGCCTGTACTTCCCTCGCCCGACCGGCCCCACCACCTTCCACGCCCAGGCGTTCACCACCGCCTACCGCGCCGAGGGCGACCAGCTGACCGCCGCCGACCCGGCCGTCTTCACCGAGACCTCGGTGTCCTGGTACGTCCTCGCCGACGTCGAATTGGCGGGCGGCCCGGCCCGGCGGGACACCGTGGTGACGTTCGGCGACTCGCTCACCGACGGCTTCGCCTCCACCACCGACGCCGACCACCGCTACCCGGACGCCCTCGCCGAACGGCTGGCCGCCGCGGGCCTGGGCCGCCCGGTGCTCAACGCCGGCATCGGCGGAAACCTGCTGCTCAACGACGCGCCCTGGTTCGGCGAACGGGCCGGCGCACGCTTCCGGCGGGACGTCCTGGACAAGCCAGGGGTACGGACGGTGATCGTCCTCGCCAGCCTGAACGACATCGGATTCAGCGAGGTGGACGAGACGGATTTCCCGACGTACCGCCCGAACCCGGACCTGTCCGCCGCACAGCTCATCGAGGGCTACCGCGACCTGATCGCGGCGGCCCACGCGGCCGGGGTCCGCGTCATCGGCGGAACGATCACCCCGTTCCAGGGCTCCGAGTACCACACACCGCACGCCGAGGCCAAGCGCCGGCAGATCAACACCTGGATCCGCGCTTCCGGCGCCTTCGACGCGGTCGCCGACTTCGCGACGGCGTTGGCGGACCCGTCGAATCCGCTGGCACTGCTGCCCGCTTACGACAGCGGCGATCGCAAGCATCCTGGGGATGCCGGGTATCGGGCGATGGCGGAGGTGGTTGATGCGGCGTGGCTCTGAGCCCGCCGCAGCGTCTCCGCCCCGCCCCTACAGGCGCTCGACGACCCGAAACCGCTCGGCCACCACCTGGGTGTCGTCGTCGACATGGAACTCCGGGTCGCCGAGGGCCTCGCGCATTTCGGGGCTGTGCCAGAAGCTTTCGTGGTCGGCTCGCCAGTCGGCCACCGTCTCGTTGCCCTCGCCCTCGTCCACGGCGTGTCGCAGGTCCACGTCGGCCAGGCGCAGTACCCGTACTTCCGTCACCTCGATGACGGCTACGGGGCGGCCGTCGGAGTCGGGGACCTGGTAGCGGTCGCCGGCGCGCGGCAGTGGGTCGTTTTCGCGCTCGTAGTCCGCCAGCAGGCCCGACGTGGTGGTCTTGGCACCGGAGAGGACGGCGGCGACGAGGCGGTCGCGCAGGGGGCCGGGGAAGGCGAATTCGAGGGGCGGCAGGGCTTCGTGGGCAGGCATGCGGCTCACCCTAGGGGGAGGGCGGTGCGGCCCGCCCCTGCATTTCAGGGGCGGGCGTCCTGGTGGCCGGCGGCTCGTGCCGTGTGCAGGGCCCAGGCCACCATGGGCAGTTGCAGCGGAAGGCGGCCGTAGGCGACGGCCTTGAGGGGCGCCGGGCGGTGGCGCCAGTCGCGGGCCATCTTGATGTTGGCGGGGAAGACGGCGGCGAACAGACCGGCGGCGGCCAGCGCGCCGGCCCGGCGGGTGCGCGGCAGGGCGACCGCGGCGGCCACGGCGAGTTCCGCGGCGCCGCTGACGTAGGTCCAGGTGCGCGGGGAGCCCGGCAGGGCGCGGGGCACGATCGCGTCGAACGGCTTGGGGGCGAGGAAGTGGAGCGCCCCCATGCCACCGAGCATCCGGGCCATCGTCAGGGCGGATCGGCCTGTGGAACGGCCGGCGGATCGGTCTGCGGAACGGTCTGCGGAACGGTCTGCGGTGCGGTCGGTGGCTGCCACGGGCGCTCCTGAGGTCGGTCCGGTGCGGTCGGGGCCGACCTTACCCGTGGGTCAGGTCGGCGGACAGGGGGCGATCACCGTTGGGGGCGAGGTGTGCGTCACGCTTGACCAGGGCCGCGTAACGGCCGTCGGCGGCGAGGAGTTCGCCGTGGGTGCCGCGTTCGGCGATCCGGCCCGCGTCGAGGACGACGATCTGGTCGGCGTCGCGGACGGTGGACAGGCGGTGCGCGATGGTGATCGTCGTACGGCCCTTGGAGAGGGCGTCGATGGCCTGCTGCACCGCGTGTTCGGTCCGGGTGTCCAGCGCGCTGGTGGCCTCGTCGAGGACGAGGACGGGCGGGTCGCGCAGGATCGTCCGGGCGATGGCCAGGCGCTGCTTCTCGCCGCCGGAGAAGCGGTGGCCGCGTTCGCCCACGAGGGTGTCGTAGCCGTCCGGGAGGCCCGCGATGTGGTCGTGTATCTGGGCCGCGCGGGCGGCGCGTTCGATCTCCTCGTCGGTGGCGTCCGGCTTGGCGAAGCGGAGGTTGTCGGCGACGGAGGCGTGGAAGAGGTACGTCTCCTGGGAGACCACGCCGACGGCGCGGGCGAGGGAGTCGAAGTCCAGGTCGCGGACGTCGGTACCGTCCAGGGTGACCCGGCCGTCCGTCACGTCGTACAGCCGCGGCACCAGGTAGCTCAGGGTGCTCTTGCCGCTGCCGGTCGGCCCGACGACGGCCAGGCTGCTGCCGGCCGGGACGTCCAGGTCGATGTCGCACAGGGTCGCCGGGGCGGGCGCGGCGCCGTCCGCGCGCTCCGGGTCGTCGTACGCGAACGTGACGTGTTCGAAGCGGACCTCGCCGCGCGGTTCGGCCAGGCGTACCGGGTGCGCCGGTTCGGTGATGGTCACCGGCAGGTCGAGGTATTCGAAGATGCGCTGGAAGAGCGCGACCGAGGTCTGCATCTGCACGCCGGTGGACAGCAGCGAGACGGTGGGGCGCAGCAGGCCCTGCTGGAGGGTGACGAAGGCGACGAGGGTGCCGATGGAGAAGGCCGGGCCGCCGAGCTGGAGGACGAGTCCGGCCGACCAGTAGATGACGGCGGGCATGGCGGCCATGACGATGCCGATGGTGGCCATCCGCCAGCGCCCGGCCATGTTGGCGCGGACCTCCAGGCCGACCAGCCGCTCGGACTCGGTGGCGAAGTTCGCCGTGAGGGAGTCGGCGCGGCCCATGGTGCGGCCGAGCAGGATGCCGCTGACCGACAGCGACTCGGTGACCATCGCGGACATCGCGGCCATCTGCTTCTGCCGGGCGGTGGTGATCCGCTTGCGTTCGTTGCCGACCCGGCGGCTGATCCAGACGAAGAGCGGGAGCAGCAGCAGGGAGACCAGGGTCAGCCGCCAGTCGAGGGCGAGCATGGCGACGACGGTGGCGACGACGGACGTGAGGTTGGAGACCAGGGAGGTCGCGGTGGAGGTGACGGTGGCCTGCATGCCGCCGATGTCGTTGGCGATGCGGGACTGCACCTCGCCGGTGCGGGTGCGGGTGAAGAACGCCAGCGGCATCCGCTGGAGCTTGGCGTAGACCGCGGTGCGCAGGTCGTGCATGACGCGCTGGCCGACGGTGGTCGAGATCAGGGTCTGCAGGACGCCGAAGACGCTGGTCAGTACAGCGGTGACGATCATGCCGGCGGCGAGCAGGGTCAGCAGGCCGGTGCGGCCCTGGGGGATCGCCACGTCCAGGACGGCGCGGAGCAGGAAGGGGGAGGCGACCGAGACCAGGGAGGAGGCGGCCACCAGCAGGCCCACCGTGGCCAGCCGGCCGCGGTAGGGGCGGAAGAGGGCGAGGATGCGCCGCACCTGGGCCGGCTGGGCCGGGTCTCTGGGCGGCGGGGTCCACTCGGGTCCGTCGGGGCGCATGGGCTCCTTCGTAGGGGTACGGATGCGGGTCCCGCCGAGCATAACCAATGGTTACCTATACTCACAATGAGCATGGTCCTGATATCCTCCGGCCATGTCCTCCTCCCCCGATCCGGGCACCACCGATCCGGCCACCACCGATCCCGCTTCCGGTCCCGCTCCCGGTCCCGGCCTCGCCGATCCCGATCCCGATTCCGGTCCCACCGGTCCCGCCGACCCCGGCCCAGCCCTCGCCGACCCCGACCTGGCGGAGCAGCTCGTACGGCTCACCCGCCGGATGCACCGCGCGCAGAAGCGGCACATGGCGACGCTCGACATCGCGCTGACCCCCGCGCAGACCCGGCTGCTGCGCATCGTGGACCACTACCGTGACGGGACACCGCCCCGGATGGCCGACCTGGCCGCGCGCCTGGAGGTCGTACCGCGGGCCGTGACGACGCTGGTCGACGCCCTGGAGGCGAAGGACGCGGTCCGCCGGGTACCGGACCCCGCCAACCGCCGCGTGATACGGATCGAGCTGACCGAAACCGGCCGTTCGACGCTGCACGCGTTGCGCGACGCGCGCCGGGACGCCGCGCGCGACATCCTGGCGCCACTGACCGCGGAACAGCGGGAGGTGCTCGGCGGCCTGCTGTCCACCCTGGTGGACGTTCCGGCCGCACGCTGCTGAAACACTGGGCCGGGCGGTCGCGCCGGACGCCGGAGCGCCGCCGGAACCAGACCGGAGGAGAGTCGTCATGCCCCTGCTGGAACCGAAGCCCGGGACCCTGCGGCCGGCCACCACCGAAGGCCCGTACCCCGACCGGGTGCCCGACCGGCAGGCGTCCGGCACACCGGAGCGGCTGCGCGACGAGCTGACGGCGCTGCTCGGCCCGGACAAGGTGCTGCACACGATCTCCGACCTGGTGCGGTACGCCTCCGACGCGAGCCCCTACCGGTTCGTCCCGCAGGTCGTCGTTCTGGCCGAGGACGTCGACGACATCTCCGCGGTGTTCTCCTACGCGCACGGCAAGGGCCGCGACGTCGTGTTCCGTGCCGCCGGCACCTCGCTCAACGGGCAGGCGCAGGGCGAGGACATCCTCGTCGACGTACGCCGGCACTGGGCGGGCGTCGAGGTGCTGGACGACGGTGCCCGGGCCCGTATCCGGCCCGGCACCACGGTCGTACGGGCCAACGCCGCGCTCGCCCGGTACGGCCGCCTGCTCGGCCCGGACCCCGCCAGCGCCATCGCCTGCACGCTCGGCGGCGTGGTCGCCAACAACGCGTCCGGCATGACGGCGGGCACCACCCGCAACTCCTACCGGACACTCGCCTCGGTCACCCTCGTCCTGCCCTCCGGCACGATCGTGGACACCGGCGACCCGGCGGCCGACGAGGAGCTGGCGCACGCCGAGCCCGCCCTGTGCGAGGGACTGCTGGCGCTGAAGGCGGAGATCGAGGCGGACCCGGAGCTGGTGGCCCGGATCCGCGCCAAGTACGAGATCAAGAACACCAACGGCTACCGCCTGGACGCCTTCCTGGACGGCGCCACCCCCGTCGAGATCCTGCGCGGACTGACGGTCGGCTCCGAGGGCACCCTCGGTTTCATCGCCGAGACCGTCTTCGAGACGCTGCCCCTGGACCGGTACACCTCCACCGCCCTGCTGTTCTTCCCGACCCTGAGCGCCGCGGCCGCCGCCGTGCCGCTGTTCAACGAGGCGGGCGCGATCGCCGTCGAGCTGATGGACGGCAACACGCTGCGCGCCTCGGTGAGCGTGTCCGGCGTACCGGCCGACTGGGCGGAGCTGCCGAAGACGACCACCGCGCTGCTGGTCGAGTTCCGTGCGCCCGACGAAGCGGCGCGGGAGGCGCAGGAGGAGGCCGCGCGCGAGGTGCTGGCGGGACTGGAGCTGGTCGCGCCCGTCGCGTCCGTCACCAATGAATTCACCCGCGACGCCGGGGTCGTCGCCGGATACTGGAAGGCCCGCAAGGCCTTCGTCACCGCGGTCGGCGGCTCCCGTCCGTCCGGTACGACGCTGATCACCGAGGACTTCGCCGTACCGCCGTCCCGGCTCGCCGAAGCCTGCACCGCGCTGCTCGAACTCCAGGCCCGGCACGGCTTCGACGCGGCGGTGGCAGGCCACGCCGCCCACGGCAACCTGCACTTCCTGCTCGCCTTCGACGCCGCCCGGCCCGCGGACGTGGAGCGCTACGCCGCCTTCATGGACGAGTTCTGCACGCTGGCCGTCGAGCGCTTCGACGGCTCCCTGAAGGCCGAGCACGCCACCGGCCGCAACATCGCCCCGTTCCTGGAGCTCGAATGGGGCCCGCGCGCGACGGAGTTGATGTGGCGCGTCAAGCAGACCGTGGACCCGCACGGCATCCTGGCCCCGCGCGTCCTGCTCGACCGCGACCCGAAGGCGCATCTGCGCGGCCTGAAGACCATTCCGCAGGTCGAGGCGGTCGCCGACCCCTGCATCGAATGCGGCTTCTGCGAACCGACCTGCCCCAGCCAGGACCTCACCACGACGCCGCGCCAGCGCATCGTGCTGCGCCGCGAGATGATGCGCCAGACCCCGGTCTCACCGATCACCGGCGCGCTGCTGGACTCCTACGGGTACGACGCGGTGGACACCTGCGCGGGCGACTCCACCTGCAAGCTGGCCTGCCCGGTCGGTATCGACACCGGCGCGATGATGAAGCAGTTCCGGCACCGGCGCCACTCCCCCAGGGAGGAACGCGCCGCGGCCCTGACCGCCCGGCACTTCAAGACGGTCGAACGGTCGGCACGGCTGGCGGTGGCCGCCGCCGCGAAGATCGGCGACCGGATCGGGGACGGGCGCGCCGACCGGCTGTTGCAGTCCCTGACCGGCGCGGCACGCAAGGCCGTACGCCCCGACCTCGTACCGGAGTGGCTGCCGCAGCTCCCCGGCGCGGCGGCCCGCCGGCTGCCCGCGACCCGGCGCGTGGGCGCCGCCGCGGTCTACTACCCGGCCTGCGTGAACCGTATCTTCGGCGAACCGGACGGCTTCGACGGCCCGTCGCTGCCCGAGGCCGTCGTGGCGATGTCCGCGCGTGCGGGCAGGCCGGTGTGGATTCCCGACGACGTGACCGGCACCTGCTGCGCCACCATCTGGCACTCCAAGGGCTACGACGAGGGGAACGCGGTGATGGCCAACCGCATCGTCGAGGCCGCGTGGGGCTGGACGGCGGGCGGACGGCTGCCGCTGGTCGTGGACGCGTCCTCGTGCACGCTGGGCATCGCGCACGAGGTCGTCCCGTACCTCACCCCGGACAACCGGGAACTGCACGCCGAACTGACCGTCGTGGACTCGGTGGTGTGGGCGGCGGAGGAGTTGCTGCCGCACCTGGAGGTGCTGCGGACGGTCGGCTCCGCCGTGCTCCACCCGACGTGCTCCATGCGGCACCTGGGCGACGAGGCACAGCTGCGCGCGGTCGCCGAGGCGTGTGCGACGGAGGTGGTCGTCCCGGACGACGCGGGCTGCTGCGCGTTCGCGGGCGACCGCGGCATGCTCCACAAGGAGCTGACGGAGGCGGCGACCGCCAAGGAGGCGGCGGAGGTGACGTCCCGGCACTTCGACGCGCACCTGTCGGCGAACCGGATGTGCGAGGTGGGGATGGATCACGCTACGGGCGGCCGGGGGTACTACTCGGCGCTGCTTGCTCTGGAGTGGGTTACGCGGGGGTGATGTAGGGGCGGGAGGGGTCGGGCCGGGGGCGGGAGGGGGGGGCCGGGCCAGGGGCGGAAGAAGGTAGGGGCGGGGGCGTGGGTGTGAGCGGGGGGCGACACGGGGCGGAGAGGTGGGGGTGTGAGCGGGGGGGCGGCGCAGGCCGGAGGGATGCGGCCGGCCGGCGTGGCCGTGGTGGGGACGCGGCCCGGAG
>NZ_JAFIQY010000059.1:0-8012 GCF_022271435.1 Streptomyces monomycini
TATGGAAGCCCGGTAACGGGTGGAGTTGACTGGTACTAATAGGCCGAGGGCTTGTCCTCAGTTGCTCGCGTCCACTGTGTTAGTTCTGAAGTAACGAACTCGCCTTGCCGGCTGGAGTTCAACTTTATAGTGTTTCGGTGGTCATAGCGTTAGGGAAACGCCCGGTTACATTTCGAACCCGGAAGCTAAGCCTTTCAGCGCCGATGGTACTGCAGGGGGGACCCTGTGGGAGAGTAGGACGCCGCCGAACAATTTTTGATAGTGGGAAGCCCCGCACCGTATGGTGCGGGGCTTTCTGCGTTGTGCGCCCAGACCCCGGCCGGCGCAGGGCGCTCCGCGCCGTACACGACCACGACCAAGGCCCTGCCGACTCACCCGGCAGGGCCTTTCGTCTGTGCGGACACCGGCCGGAGCCGGCGCGGACTCCGTACCGGAGCCCGCCCTCATGCGGGCACGAGCATCGTGTCCGGGGCCGAGTCGACGGAGATCCGTTCGCGGAGCAGCAGGCCCCGCTCGGGGGAGTAGTCCACCCGTGCCAGGACGCCGGGCGTCGCGACGCCCGGCAGGGTGTAGGTGAAGAAGTTGTTCATCTGCGTCTTCACGGCGTGGGCGTCGCCCGACGTGAGGCTTTCACCGCCGACCCAGTTCGTCATGAACAGCGAGGCGACGGCCGCCAGCTCCACCCCGGGGAGCAGTTCGCCCCCCTGCTGGGCCCGGAGGAGGGGCCGGGTCACGGTGGCCTTCCACGAGGCCCAGGGCGAGGCCCACGTCCGCGTGGGCTCGTCCAGCGCGGCGAGCTGGAGGGCTGCCTTCACCTGAGGGTCCGCCTGTACGCGGTGGGTGAGCAGCAGGCCCAGGTCGATCCATTCCTGGAGGGCGGGCGCACCGGAATTCCGCTCGACCCCTTCGGTCAGGTCGACCGCGAGGATTCCCTCGGCCAGCCCTGCTTTGGAGGAGAAATGGTGATACAGCGCGCCGGCCGTCGAATGCGCGCGTGCTGCGATCTCGGTGACGGAAGCCCGGTTGTATCCTCTTTCGCTGAAAACCTGGCTGGCGGCCGTCAACAACCGTGCTCGCGTCTTCACTGCGCGTTCCTGCATCTGTGCCTTCTACTTCTCGGGCCCCTTTGACGGAGCAGCCTGCCTTTTGTGGGGCTTCGCCGAGCCGGTTGTACGCGCCGGTAACGGCACTCGGAGCCTTTTACAGGCGTAGGAGACGAGAGGCGAGGGGCGCGATACGGCGGGCGGAGACTTGGCCGAGTCGGGACGACTTGAGCGGCGGTAACCGGGCGGAGAACGCCGACGAGCCACCAAAAATGATCTTGGTGGCGTTCTGTTCCGCGACGGTCATGTCGTCCCTCGACGGGGAGTCATTTGCCGTGTTTTGCTGCTTAATTCTCCATGCGATCCCCTCGAACGCCGGGCGTCCGTGAAGCCGTCGCCGCTCACTGTTCTGCCGTACTTCTTCGCGAGCGGTCCGGGTTACCGGTGAGTGCGCACCCACCGGGCCGGTCCGCGGCTCATGGGCGGAGCCGTCGTGGACCAGTACGCTGATCGGCCGTGGCGGGCCCCGTCCCGAGCGGGACCGCCTGCCGTGAGCCGTCCTGGGGACGGATGACCGCGGTGGACGGACCCTGCGCGTCTTGGACGCCGAGGTGTGCCGGCTCCACGCGTTCCTCCTTCCGCACACAAACCGGACGGCCTGTTTCCTGCCCGTCTCTCATCCTGAGATCCGGTCGTTGAGTAATCAAGGGCCACGCCTGGCTGGGAGTTTCCGACCGGTCGCGTGCCGTTCCACAGGAAGACTCGATCGCACATGCTCTCCACCTACCGGCCGTCCAAGGCGCAACTGGAGGCGTTCCGGCTGCTCTGCCGCGCCAAGCGGAGCGCCCTGAAGCCCGAGGACGTCGGCCTGCCGAAGCGCGTCGCGCAGCGCGGCCCCATCGTCCCCGGCCTGACCCAGCCGGAGGTGGACACCCTGATGAACCGCGGCTTCAACACGTACGCCCGGTACGAACAGGGCCGGCGGGTCCCCTCCCCGGCCTATCTTCTCGAACTGGCCGTGGCGCTGCGCTTCAAGGAGAGCGAATACCGGCAGGCTCACATGGATCTGTACGGAACGACGCCCGCTCCGCTGGATCCCGAGGCCGGACTCGATGTGACCCCGGACTACAAGATAAAGATCGAGGGTCAGCAGGCCATCTCCTACCTGAACGACCACCGGTGGAACCTGCGGTACCACAATGAGGCATTCCGGCAGATGATGCCCTCCGGCAAGGTTCCGTCGAACATGGCCGAATGGTTCCTCTTCAGCGAGGAGGCCCGGAATGTCCTGGCCGGGTATTTCGAATTCTGGGCGCCCAAGCTGGTCCCGCAGTTCCGCGCCTCCGTCTCGGCCTCTCCCCATGACCCGCATCTGCTGCGGCTGCGCGATCGGCTGCTGCGGGACGAGCGGCTGTCCGTCATCTACAACCAGGGTGACAACGCCTACATTCATCCGGATGGTGACCGGCGGCCGATGAACCACGGCACGCGCGGATTCGGCTGGGCCGTGATGCTGTCCGCCCGCCCCGAAGCCTCGCCGCTCTTCCGCGAGATGACCATAAATTTCTATCCGGATCCGGCTGTGGCGATACACACGGCCCACGCCGAGAAGAATGCCGGGAGGATGGGCGTATGACCGTCCGCAACGCCTCCTTCGAGCCGACCGCCGCAGCCGGCGTCACGGAGCGGCACGACGTGCCGGAACACCGACTCGGCGGCCACCACGTCCCGGGGCAGGTTTCCTGATGCTGAGCGATTTACGTCCCGCGGGCCCGGCACGGTGCCGCCGTCAACTGATGATCATGCGTCCGGTCCGCGGTCATGCGCGAACCGGTGCCACCCCCTACGCGCATTTCCAGGAGACACCCAGTGGCGTACGTCAACCGACCCGGCATAGCCGAGGCCCCCCACGTCATCCGCAACGAGCCGATCGTGGAGGACATCGCCGCCTGGGCCAAGTGGGACGAGGCCGACGGCCCGCAGATCCGGGCGAAGAAGTACCGGGTGGCGAAGGCGGCGGCCGCGCGTATCGCCGACCGGACCGGTGTCTGCTACCGGCGCTTCACCGAGCCGCTGGCCGATGTCGCCCGCACCGTTTCGATGCGTGAGCGCAACGACATCGCCGTGGCCGCGGTACGGGACCTCGCCGTCACCGCCGCCCGCCGGGCCCTCAGGGCCGCGGGCATCACCCCCGCCGACGTCACCGGCATCATCTCGTTCAACGCCACCGGCGACCGTACCCCCGGCCCGGACGCCGCGGTCGTGTCCGCCCTCGGGCTCGACCCGAACATCGTCCGTATCCCGATGACGCAGCTCGCCTGCGCCGGCGGTGCACATGCCCTCGGTCTCGCCGCCCACGTCATCCGGCCGGGCGACCGGTTCCTCGTCGTCGGCGCGGAGAAGCTCAGCACCTCGTACCAGCGCAGCGACAACAGCAACATCGAGCACACGGCGTACAAGCTGCTCTTCGGGGACGCCGGGGCCGCCGCTGTCGTGAGCCACGAGAAGCTCGCCGACCCGGGCATGGTCATCGAGGAGACCTGGCAGCACCTGGTGCCGGACTCGCTCTCCGCCTACGCCACCCGGCACGAGCCCGACGGCCTGCACTTCGACAGCACCAAGGAAGCCCTCGACGCGGTCTCCGCCGTCCTGCCGCACCTGCCGTGGCCCGGTAGGGAGGCGGAGTTCGCCGTACTGCACCCCGGCTCCCGGAGGATCCTCGAACTCGTCGAGGAGCAGGGCGGCGTCTCGCACGAGGCGGCTCGCCACTCGCACGAGACCCTGGCCAACGGCGGCAACACCGGCGGCCCGACCGTCCTGCGCATCCTGGACCGCCTCCACGACGACCCGCCGGCCCCCGGCGCCCGGGGGCTGATGCTCGGTTTCGGCCCCGGCTTCTGCGCCGCCGCCTCGCGGACCCGCTGGGCGGGCTGACGGCCCGGCACGGCGGGGGCGCCCGCGAGGGCCGTCCCGCGCGGCCCTCGGACGCGCCCCGCAGGCCCCTCACGTTCGCTCCGCCCCCTCCCCGTGCTCCCGCCCCCACTCCCGGGCCAGCCGCGCGAAGGCGCCGGACGCGGCGCTGCGGTAGGCCGTCTCCCGGTACAGGAGCGTTACCGTGCGGGCGGGGAGCGCGGGGGAGAGGGCGACGGGGTGAAGGCCGGGCTGTTCGCGGGTGATGGCGTCGGGCAGCACGGTGGCCAGGGGCGTGCGGCGGATCAGTTCGGTGAGGGCGGTGATGGAGTTGGCCTCCACCGCGATGTCCGGCCGTACCCCGTGCTCGCCGAAGTGCGTGTCGATGTGCAGGCGGGTGGCGAAGTCCGCGCTGAGCAGCGCCAGGCGGTGGTCGCGCAGGGAGCGGATCGGCAGCGGTGCCGTCCGGCCGGCGTAAGGGTGGGTGGGGCCGACGACCAGGCTGAGGGACTCGGTGAACAGCTCGGTGCCGGTGACCCCCGGCAGGTGCGGCCCGCTGAACGCGATGCCGAGGTCCAGCTCGTCCGCCAGCAGCGCCGACTCCATCAGCTCCTGCGGCATCTCGCGCAGGGTCAGCGAGATGCCCGGGTGCCGGGTGTGGAATTCCCCGGCCAGCGGGCCGACGAGGTACGCGGTGAACGTCGGCGTGGTGGCCAGGCGCAGCGTCCCGCGCGACAGGTCCCGTACGTCCAGCACGGCACGCTCGGCCGCCTCCAGGTCCCGCAGCGCGCTGCGGGCGTAGTGCGCGTACGCCGCGCCGGCGTCGGTCAGCCGCACGGTGCGGCCCGTACGGTCCAGCAGCTGCACCTTCAGCGTCCGCTCCAGCTGTCTGACCTGCTGGGAGAGCGTGGGCTGCGAGACGTGCAGGGCTTCGGCGGCGCGGGTGAAGTTGGCGTGCTCGGCCACCGCGAGCAGATAGCGGAGGTGGCGCAGTTCCAGGGCCATGGCGGCCACTGTAAGCGGTGCTGCGCAGCAGCTATAGGCAGCGCTGATGGCTGCTATGAGTTGTGCGTCTTGGACGCTATAGCGGCAGGTCACGCATGGTGGAGACATCGGCTTCCCGGCCGGTTCCCCTCAGCAAGGAGTGGCTGTGCACCCCGACCTCACCGACGGCGTCCGGCGGTTCCGGCGCGACGTCCACCCCGCCAGAGCGGCACTTTTCGAGCGGCTCGCCGGCAGCCACCGGCCGGGCGCCCTGTTCATCGGCTGCTCCGACGCCAGGGTGGTGCCGGAACTGCTCACCCAGTCCGGTCCCGGCGAGCTGTTCGTGATCCGTACGGCCGGGAACCTGGTGCCGGTGTACGGGCCGGCACCCGACGCGGTGTCGTCCAGCATCGAGTACGCGCTCGCGGTGCTCGGCGTGCGCGACGTGATCGTGTGCGGGCACTCCGGGTGCGGCGCGATGACGGCCCTGGCCACCGGCGAGGACCTCACCGGGCTGCCCGCCCTCGACGGCTGGCTGCACACGGCCGGGCCCGCCGGCCCCCGTACCCCCGCGAGTGATGCGGGGACCGAGGCGGCCGTCACGGCGCTGGTCCACGACAACGTCACCGCCCAGCTCGCCCACCTGGCCACCCATCCGTCCGTGGCCCGCGCCCTCGCGCGGGACACGGTGTCGCTGCACGGCTGGACCCACGACATCCGTACCGGAGCCGTCGACGTCCTCGACCCGCGCAGCGGAACGTTCACCCCGCTCTCCTGAGCCCCCTGCCGGGCGCGGCCCGGACGGGCCCGCCCCCGCCCCCGAAAGGACGCTTCCATGCCCCACGCCCAGCTCGACCCGCAGGCCCGCCAGGACCTGGCGCTCGCCGTCGTCGAGGCCAAGATCCGCAAGGACCTCACCTGGCAGGAACTGGCCGACGCCACCGGCCTGTCCGTCGCGTTCGTCACCGCCGCGCTCCTCGGCCAGCACGCCCTGCCCGCCGACGCGGCCCGGGCCGTGGCCGAGCGCCTGGGCCTGGACGAGGCGGCGGAGCGGCTGCTGCGGACGATCCCGCTGCGCGGCAGCATCCCGGACGGCATCCCCACCGACCCCACCCTCTACCGCTTCCACGAGATGCTCCAGGTCTACGGCACCACCCTGAAGGCCCTGATCCACGAGAAGTTCGGCGACGGCATCATCAGCGCCGTCAACTTCCGCCTGGACATCCAGAAGGTCGACGACCCCGAGGGCGGCTCCCGCGCGGTGATCACCCTGGACGGGAAGTACCTCCCGGCCACGCCGTTCTGATCCCGTCGCCGGTCTCCCGGCAGGCCCGGGCCAGTGCGCCGGACGGGTACGGGGTTTCCCTGCTCTCGTCCCGAAGCCTGCCGTGGAAGTCCGTCAGTACGGCGGCGAGCGGCGCGTGACGGGCGATGACCGCCCTGACGCCCAGGGGGCCGGCCGGTGGGCCGGCCCCCTCGGCGCACGCGCGGACGAGTGCCTCGCGTTCCGAGCGCCCGTGGCCGTACAGCGCGGTGATCAGCCATAGGACCAGGTGGGTGACCGTGTAGCAGCGGTCGTAGGTCCGGTGCTGCTCGAAGAAGCCGGTCTCGGACGGTGACAGGTCGAACCGGGAGGAGAGCGCGAGCCCGAAGTCGGCGAAGTACAGGCGCCGGCCGTCGGTCAGGATGTTCTGGAAATGGGCGTCGAAGTGGAGCAGCCCGCGCGCGTTCATGAAGGACGTACCGGCCTTCAGCTCCCGCTCCACCAGGGCGCAGGCCCGGTCGGCGGCCGCGTCGTCCGCCTGTACCTGTTCGGTGAGCCAGTCGTGCAGCGTCCGGGGGATGTACTCCATGAACAGCGCGATGCTCGCGGAGGACCGCCGAAGGCCTTCGATACGGCGACGTATCCCTGGCCCGCCTCCCCAGTACGCCACGGCGCTTTCCACGTCGGCGAGTTCGTCGGCGAGGGCCGGTGGGGTGTCCGGCAGTACGCGCCAGTGGTACAGCAGGGGAAAACCCCCGTACTGCCCTGCGAGCACCCAGTTGGTCGTCATGGTGTGCGCGGCGAGTTCCCGCCACGCCCCGAAGCCGGGCGAGCCGATGCCGTACTGGCAGAAGGCGGGCAGCCCGAACAGGTCGGCCGTGGAGCGCTGGTGCTCCGGCAGGCGCTCGACGTCGGTGAGCGGCACCCGCTTCACGAAGACCGGCGTACCGTCGACCCGCAGCAGCGCCGACTTCCCGCCGATGCCGGTGCCCAAGGGCGTACCGGGTTCCAGGAGTTGGCGCAGCTGGTGATCGCTGCGCAGGGCGAGGGACGTGGCGACGGAGCTGTAGGCGGTCAGGCGCGCCGTACCCGAGGTCCCTGGCTGCCCGGCCGCTGTTCGCATCGGAATTCCGACCTCGTCCCCGCCCTGAGCGGCCGCCCGTCGCGGCCGCCGTCCCCGCAGCCTAGGTGAGAGCCGGGACGTCACGGCCACCGGAACCCGCGGAGCCCCGCCCGTCGGCCGCGCGATCCTGAGCGCACGGCCGACAGGCGGGGCGGGGACGGCGCGCGCCGGCGTGCTGTGCGCCGTCGTGCTGCGCCCCGGCGGATCAGGCCTCGCGCGGCGCCAGCTCGCCCATGGGGCCCCAGCCGTCGGCGTCGATCTCGCTGCTGATGATCTGCGGGGTGGTGGCGATGGCACCGGCCATCGCCTCCAGGCCCGCCTTGAAGTGCGCGGAGTGCACGTGCTTGTCGCCCGCCTCCCGGTCGGCGAAGCCCTCGACCAGGACGAACTGGCGCGGGTCGTCGACGCTGGTCGACCACTCGAAGAACAGGTTGCCGGGCTCCTGCCGGGTGGCCTGCGTGAAGTCGTCCACCAGCGACAGCCACGAGTCCTGGTACTCGGGCCGGACGGTGAACTTGACGACGATGAAGATCATGCTGGCTCCTGCGCTGGTACGGACCGGCTGCGGCTGCGCGGCCGGGCGGGCTGCCGCCCGCGTCGTCCCCCATGGTGGGCGTCCCCGGCCGCCCGCCGAAGAAGGATCGCCGCGCATTCCGGCCCTCCCGGAAAATCCGCTGCCCCGGGGCAG
>NZ_JAFIQY010000059.1:8022-44287 GCF_022271435.1 Streptomyces monomycini
CGGTGCGCTCCGGCGGACGGGCGTGCTGGGATGGGCCGCCGGCGGAACCGACGGGGAGGCATCATCAGTATGGCGCGGACCAGTGACATCGCCCGGGGCGCCCACGGTACGGCGTCGGCACGGCGCACCGTACCGCGCCTGGAACTGCCCCCGCCCACCGGCCGGCACGCCGTGGGCGTGCGCACCACCCACCTCGTCGACGACGCGCGTGCGGACCCGTTCCGGCCCGGCCGGTCCCGCGAGCTGATGGCGCAGCTGTGGTACCCGGCCCGGGCGGAGGCCGGCCGGCAACCGGGGCGGTACGTCTCCGACGCGATGTCGCCCCTGGTGGTCGACGCGTGGGAGGAGGAACCCGGCTGCTCCGGATTGCCGCGCGCCACGGCGGCCGGGGTCCTCGTGCACGGCATCGCGGGCGCGCCGCCCGCTCCGGAGGCGCGCGGCTGCCCGCTGGTCCTGCTCTCGCCCGGCCATGGCCAGTACCGCGCGGACCTGACCGCACTCGGGGAGGACCTCGCGAGCCGTGGGTTCCTGGTGGCCGCCCTGGACCACCCGGCGGACGCGGTCGGCGTGGAGTTCCCGGACGGCCGGATCGTGCCGTACCGGGAACCGGACGGCCTGGCGGACGGCGACACCGGCGACCTCTCCGGCCGCTACCTGGACGTACGCGCCGCCGACCTCCGCTTCGCCCGCGCCCGGCTGAGCGCCCCCGGATTCTGGTGGCACGCCCTGCTCGACCCGTCGCGGGCCGGCGTCGCGGGCCACTCGCTGGGCGGCGCGGCGGCGGCCGAGGCCATGCGGCTCGATCCCGGGTTCACGGCCGGGGTGAACCTCGACGGCATCCCGTACGGCGGTGTCCTCCGTACCGGCCTGGAACGACCGTTCCTGCTGTGCCAGTTCACCCCGGACGACCCGGAGTTCCAGGAGGAGACCCAGGCGCTCGGCCGCCTGTGGAACGTACTGCGCGGGCCGCGGCACCACCTGCTGGTCCACGGCGGCGGGCACGGGTCGGCCACCGACCTCGACGCCTTGGCCGGTCCCCTCGGCTACCGGGAGTTCACCGACGCGGAGGAGTACGACTTCGCGCTCGGTTCGCTGCCCGGCGGCCGGGGGACCGCGATCACCCGGGCGTGTGTGGCCGGGTTCTTCGAAGAGCGACTGCTGGGCGCGCAGAGCTTCCTGGAGGCGCTTCCGCCCGAGGTCACCGTGGTGGGTTGAGCGGACGGCAGCGCCGGTCGGCCGCCACCCGATACGGACACGCAGGGGCCTGCCGTACTGCACGCCCGCGTACGCCGAGTTCCGACGAGGCGGTCGCCTGACACCCGGCAACAGTTCGCCTGGGCCGACGCGGCCTCGCTGTCCGGCCCCGACCTCTGCACCTCGGCCGGGCTCACGGTTGCTGCGGCGACGGCTCGGGCAGGCCCGGACCGTCGCAGTGCACGTCCCCGGCCGGGACCGTGCCGCCGACGAGGTACGCGGCCACCGTGGAGTCCACGCAGGAGTTGCCGCGGCTGGCGAAGACGCCGTGCGAGTAGTCGTGGTGCAGGGTGACCAGCCGGGACCCGGGCAGCGTGCGGCCGAGGGCCCGCGCACCGGCGACCGGCGTCACGGGGTCGTGCGCGGACGCCACCAGCAGCGCCGGGGGCGCCGCGGGGCTGCCGAGCCGGGTGCGCTCGGTGGGGCGGGTGTGCCAGTACGCGCAGCTGGCCGCCTCCAGGCCGGTCAGTACGGGCTGCGGGTCCAGGCGCCGCAGCCCACGGATGTCGGCGAGGACCCGGCCCGGTGTGGGCGCCGAGCCGTCGGCGCACTTCACGGCCCGGTTGGCGGCCTGGTACGTACGTGATGCGGGCCCGTCGAAGGGCTCGGCGGGGCGGAGCCGGCCGACCACGCCCTCGTCCAGGTAGGCGCGGAGCCCGTCGCCCAGAGCGGTCCAGCGTTCGGTGCGGCCCAGGGCCCGGTAGACGGCACGGTCGAAGGCCGCCGCTCCGAAGCCGGCCACCGGGCGGGCGGTCAGGCCGTCGCGTGTGCGCAGGTAGGCGGCGCGGACCTCGCGCGGGGTGGCGCCGAGCCCGAAGCGGGAATCGTGCCGCGCCAGCCAGCCGAACAGCACGTCGCGTTGGCGCAGCATCGCGCGGGCCTGCCGTACGTCGAAGGCGTGCCAGTCCTCCGGGCCGACCACGCTGTCCAGTACCAGCTTGTCGACGTGGCGCGGGAATTGGGCGGCGTACGCGGCGCCGAGGTAGGTGCCGTACGAGACGCCGAGGTAGCTGATGCGCGGCTCCCCGAGTGCGGCCCGGACGGCGTCCATGTCGCGTGCGGTCTCGGTGGTGGAGAGGTGGGGGAGGGCGTGGCCCGTGCCTGCGGCACAGTCGGCGGCCAGCCGTCGCTGGGTGTCGAGGTAGGCGCGTTCGCCGGGACGATCGTGCGGTACGGGGTCGAGCGGCGGGGAGCCGGCGGCCGGGCTGTCGAAGAGCCCGCCCATCGGCCCGCAATCGGCGGGGGCGCTGTGGCCGGTGCCGCGCGGGTCGAAGCCGATGACGTCGTAGGCGCGGCGGGCCGGCTCCGGGAGTTTGGCGCGCTTGGTGACGGCATACGGGAGCCCGGAGCCGCCCGGGCCGCCGGGGTTGACCAGCAGGACGCCGCGCCGTTCGGCGGGCGTGCCCGAGGCCCGGACGCGGGAGACGGCGATCCGTATGTGCTCGCCGTCCGGGCGGGCGTGGTCCAACGGCACGCTCACCGTGCCGCACTCGACGCGGTCCGGCGCGGGCGGCGCGGGGACCGAGGCCGGACAGGCGCCGAAGTGCGGGGACGGCCCGGCGGTGTCGCCGGGCGGGACGGCGGCGAGCGGTTCGGCGGCCGTGGCGGTGGTGAGCGGTACGGCGCAGGTCAGGAGCGCGCAGAGCAGGGCGGTGCGTCGCAGGGCAGGGGGCATGGGGCTCGCATTTCCGTGAGGGCGGGGCCGTGTGGTGGCGGGTTGGGATCGGCGTGAGGGCGGGTGTGCGGGAGGCGGGCGGCCGGGTCGCGGCCGGATAGATGGCCGACCCATGAGGTGACAATGAAAATCATTACGGTTAGCATCGCGTTCGGTCAACACCGCACCGCGGCACCGGGGGCCTCCCCACGGCGTGCCCGGACGCGAAACCGTCTGCGCAGAAGGAGAGTTGTGGCGCATCTGCTGATGGTCGAGAGCTGGGTCGGGTCGATGGGCAGGCTGCTGCCCCGTGCCCTCCGCGAGGCCGGACACGACTTCACCTTCCTCACCCGTGACCTGCACCACTACCTGCGGGCCGCCCCCGAGGGCACCGCCCACCCGCTGCTGGCGGCCCGCAATGTGATCACCGCCGACACCAACGACACCGACGCCTTGCTGCCGTACGCCGAACGCCTGCACGCGGCGATGGGCTTCGACGGCGTCCTCAGCTCGTGCGACTACTACCTGCCCACCGTGGCGCGCATCGCCGCGCACCTCGGCCTGCCGGGGCCCGCGCCGGAGGCCGTGGAGGCCGCCTGCCGCAAGGACGCCACCCGGCGCGCCCTGGAGGCGGCCGGAGTCCCGGGCCCCCGTTTCGCCGTCTGCTCCGACTGGGCGCGGACCGCCGAGGCGGCGCGCGAGATCGGCTTCCCGCTCGTGCTCAAGCCGGTGGACCTGTGCGCCGGGATGTACGTACGGCGGGTGGACGACGAGGCGGAGCTGGCCCGGGCGCACCGCGCGCTCGCCGGGTTCCCGGTCAACGCGCGGGGACAGCTCCGGGCCCCGGTGGTGCTGCTGGAGGAACTGCTCGACGGGCCGGAGGTCAGCGTCGAGACCGTGTCGCACGGCGGCGCCGTACACGTCGTCGGGGTGACCGACAAGAGCGTGGGCGGCGCCCCGGCGTTCGTCGAGACGGGGCACATGTTCCCCGCCGCGCTGAGCGCCGCCGACGCTGAAGCAGCGGCGGACACCGCGTGCGCCGCGCTCAAGGCACTGGGGCTCGACCAGGTCGTCGCGCACACCGAGATCAAGCTCACCGCGGACGGGCCGCGCGTCGTCGAGGTCAATCCGAGGCCCGCGGGCAACCGCATCACCGAGCTGGTGCGGCACGTCACCGGCATCGATCTGGCCGCCGCCTTCGTCGAGGTGGCGCTCGGCCGCGTACCGGACCTCACACCGCGCGAGACCGGACTGCGCAGCGCCGCCATCGGCTTCCTCGTGCCCGAGCGCACCGGAGTGCTGGCGGAGATCTCCGGCGCCGACGGGCTCGACGCGCTGCCCGGTGTGCTGGAGGTCCAGCTGGCCGCGGCCGGCAAGAACGTCCAGGACACCGCCAGCAACAACGGATACCTGGGACATGTCATGGCCGGTGACGGCGGAGGGGCGGGCGCCCGCGCCCGCGTCGAGGAACTGCTGGCCGGACTCTGTCCGCGGGTGGTGGAGGAACGATGAGTCCGCTGGGACAGGCGACGGCGACCGGCCAGGTCGTGCGGTCCGGGGCGGCCGAGCATGCCGTGCGGCCCGCGGCGGCCGGTCTCCCCGACCTCGTACGCCGGGTACGCGCCGGTGAACTGGGGCCCGACCCCGGTACGCAGAAGATCGCGGTGGCCTTCACCACCAGCCAGGCCGTACGCCACGAAGGGCGTAGCGGCGGATACCGCAACGAAGTGCTCAGCCTGCGCCTCGGCAGCGCGGTGGGATCCTGCGCCGTGGAACCCGGCGCACTGCCCGCCGCCGCGATCGACGACTGTGTGGGCGCCGACGTCGCGACGCTGCTCGACCACCCGCTGTCATCGGTACGGATCGCCGCGCTCGACGCGTACCTGATGCACGCCCTGCCGCACACGGCCGCGAACGGCGCCCAGCCGTGGGAACTGCCCGCCGGGGACTCGCTCGCCAAGTCCCGGACCCGCGCCCGGGGCGTCGCCGGGCTGCTGGCCGTCCCGCCCGGCCGTACCGTCCTGGTCGTCGGCGTCGTCAACTCGCTGCTGGAGGCGCTGCGCGCCCGCGGCCTGGTCTGCGTACCGTGCGACCTCAAGGGCGGCCGGACCGAGTGGGGCGAACCGGTCCGTACCGACGCGCTCGCCGAACTGGACGGCTGCGACGCGGTGCTGGCGTCCGGCATGACGCTGGGCAACGGCACCTTCGAACCGCTGCGCGAGCACTGCGAGCGGCACGGGAAGCCGCTGGTGATGTTCGCCCAGACCGGCAGCGCCGTGCTGCCGCGCCTGCTGGGCGCCGGAGTGAGCGCCGTGTGCGCCGAACCGTACCCGTTCTTCTGGCTCGACGGCGGGCCCGGCGTCGTCCACCGCTACACCGGCGACGACGCGTACGCGCTGCTGGGCCGGGGAGGCGACCGATGACCGCCGCAGTACTGGGCGCACCCACCGCGAACCGGGAACTCCTCGCCCTCGTCGGCCGTACGCCGCTGGCCCGGATCACCGGCGACCTGCCCTGCCCGCACCCCGGCTTCTGGGCCAAGCTGGAAGGGCTCGGCGCGGGCGGCATGAAGGCGCGCGCCGCCGTGTCCATGCTGCTCGGCGCCCGTGAGCGGGGCGAACTGCGGCCCGGCGCGCCGGTCGTGGAGTCCACCTCCGGCACCCTCGGCGTCGGCCTGGCCTTCGCCGGGCAGGCGCTCGGCCACGACGTGATCCTGGTCTGCGACAGCGAACTGGAACCGTCCATGCGCCGGCTGCTGCGGGCCTACGGCGCCCGGCTGGAGATCGTCGACCGGCCCGCCCCGGAAGGCGGCTGGCAGGCCGCGCGGCTCGCCCGGCTGCGCGAACTGCGCAGCGTGCTCCCGCACGCGTACTGGCCCGACCAGTACAACAACCCGGACAACGCGGCCGGTTACGCCTCCCTCGCCGCCGAGATCGCCGCCGGCCTGGACCACCTCGACGTCCTGGTGTGCAGCGTCGGCACCGGCGGCCACAGCGCCGGAATCGTCGGCCCGCTGCGCCGCCACTGGCCCGCGCTGCGCCTCGTCGGCGTGGACGCCACCGGCTCCACCATCTTCGGACAGCCCGCCCGGCCCCGCCTGATGCGCGGCCTCGGCAGCAGCATCCACCCGCGCAACGTCGCCTACGGGGCCTTCGACGAGGTGCACTGGGTGGGGCCCGCCGAAGCCGCCGACGCCTGTCGGCGGCTGGCCCGGGGCAGCTTCGTCAGCGGCGGCTGGAGCACCGGCGCCGTCGCCCTGGTCTCGGCCTGGGCGGCCCGCGTACACCCCGGCGCCGTCGTCGCCACCGTCTTCCCCGACGGCCTGCACCGCTACCTCGGCACCGTCTACGACGAGGACTTCGCCGCCGCACACGGCCTGGACCGGCAGCCCGTCGCCACCCGTCCGGTGGAGATACCGCATCCCACCGCGGCCGAGGCCACCGGCTGGGCGCGCTGCACTACCGTCGTGGATCCGAAGGCCGCGGCGGTCGCGGCGGCTCCGGTGGCCGGGGACGCCCCCGTGGCACCGGTGGTCGCGCAGGCCGGGCGGGAGGGCGCCGTATGAACGTCACCCTGCGCGTCGTACGCCTCCAGCTCGCCGAGCCCCTGCGGATCTCCCGCTCCGTGATGACCGAACGGAACGCCGTCTGGATCACCCTGGAACACCACGGGCTGCGCGGCCACGGCGAGGCCGTCACCAGCGTCTACTACGGTCTCGACACCGACACGCTGCGCCGTCTGCTGGCCGGGGCCGGCGCGGAACTCGGCCGCTTCACCGGGCCGGAGAGCGCTCTCGACGCCCTGCGGGACGGCGAGCTGCCCGCGCCCGGCACGCCGCCCGCCGTCACCGCCGCAGTCGAGTCGGCGCTGCTCGACCTGGTGGGCAAGCGGGCCGGGCAGCCGGTCCACCAGCTGCTCGGCACCCTGGAACGGCCGGTCGCCGCCACCGCCCGCACCATCGGCATCGTCTCCGCCGAGCGGGCCCGGACGCAGGCCCGCTGCCTGGCGGAGAGCGGCTTCACCGTCCTCAAGATCAAGGCCGGTACGGCGGACCCCGAGGACGACCTCGCCCGCGTACGGGCCGTACGGGACGCCGCCCCTTCGGCGGCGCTGCTGCTCGATCCCAACGGCGCCTGGACACCGGAGCAGGCCCGGCACCTGCTGCCGCGCTTCGCCGCACTGGGCGTCCAGGCCGTCGAACAGCCGACGGCGCCCGGCGACCCCGAAGCGCTGGCCCGGCTCGCCGAACGCGCCCCGCTGCCCGTCATCGCCGACGAGGACGCCGTCGGCCTCGCGGACGTGGAACGGCTCGCCGGACGGGTGCAGGGCGTCAACGTCAAGCTCGCCAAGTGCGGCGGCGTGCACGCGGCACTGCGCATCGAGGAGCTGATCGCGGGCAGCGGCACCCGGCTCATGCTCGGCTGCCTGACCGCCGGCACCCTCGGCATCGCCCCCGCCGTCCATCTCGCCGACCGTGCCCGCTGGGTCGACCTCGACGGGCACCTGCTGCTGAAACACGACCCGTGGACCGGCATCGGCGGCACCGACGGGACCGTACGCGCCGGGACGGGGGCCGGGCTGGGGGTACGGCCGGTGTTCCCGCGCGCGGAGGCGGCCGTACCCCCACCGCCCCCTGCACAGCCCGCACCACAGAAGGAAAGGCACCACCGTGAAGACGTGGGGTGAGATGCGGGCCTTCCCGCTCGCCATCCGGCTCCTGCTGGTCAACCAGCTCGGCGTGAACATCGGCTTCTACCTGCTCATCCCGTACCTCGCCACACACCTCGGCCAGGACCTGGGGATGTCGGCCGCGGTCGTCGGCATCGTGCTGGGCGTCCGCAACCTCAGCCAGCAGGGCCTGTTCATCCTCGGCGGCTCGGCCGCCGACCGGCTCGGCGCCCGCGGCGTGATCATCGCCGGCTGCGCGCTGCGCACCGTCGGCTTCGCCCTGTTCGCGCTGGGCGACGGGCTGCCCGTCCTGCTGGCCGCCTCCATACTCAGCGGGCTCGCCGGGGCCCTGTTCAACCCGGCCGTGCGCGCCTACCTGGCGGCGGAGGCGGGGGACCGCAAGGCCGAGGCATTCGCCCTGTTCAACATCTTCGCGACGACCGGCGCCCTGGTCGGGCCGCTGATCGGCAGCGCCCTGCTGCTGGTCGACTTCCGGGCCTCCGCCCTCACCGCCGCCGCGATCTTCGCCCTGCTCACCGCCGCGCAGGCCGCCGTGCTGCCCGCCCGCGAGGTGCCCGCCTCCAAGGGCAGCGTGCTCGGTGACTGGCGGGAAGTCCTCGCCAACCGGGCGTTCCTGGCCTTCTCCCTCGCCATGGTCGGCATGTTCACCATGGAGAACCAGCTCTACCTGCTGCTCCCGGACGGCGCCCGCAGGGCCACCGGCTGGGACGGCGCGGCCGGCATCGTCTTCCTCGTCGGCACACTGGCCAACCTCACCCTTCAGATGCGCATCACCCGTTCCCTCAAGGAGCGGGGCAGCCGGGCGCGTTGGGTCGCCGTCGGGCTGGCGCTGATGGGTGTGGCGTTCGTGCCGCCGATGGTGGTCGCCGGGGCGTCCGCAACGGACGCCGGCGGTGTGGGCGGGGCCGCGCTCGCTCTCGTACCCGTACTGGCCGGGGCGCTGCTCCTGTATGTCGGCGTCATGATCGCCCAGCCGTTCGTCATGGAGCTGATACCGGAGTTCGGCCGCGCCGAACTGACCGGTACCTACTTCGGGATCTTCTACGTCGTCTCCGGCATCGCCGCCGCCGTCGGCAACACCGTCGTCGGCTGGGCCATGGACGCGGGCGGGCACGGCGGCGCCGCCTGGCTGCCCTGGGCGTGCTGCCTCGCCTTCGGCCTCCTGTCGGCGGCGGGCGTCGGCTGGCTGCACCGGCTGCGGGCCCTGCCCGTACGGGCCGTGGCGGTGACGGCATGAGCGAGGACACTACCGCCCTTCCGGGCGCGAGGCGCCGTGGCACCGCCCTCCCGGCAGCGCAGCGCAATCTGCTGACCGACAACCCCGCACTGTACGAGGCACGCTTCCCCGACCCGGAGCGGCTCGCCGCGCGCTGGGCCGAGGACGTGCTGCGCACCCACAGTGCCGGGCCGCGCGTCCTCGACATCGGCTGCGGCACCGGACGGGACGCCGCCCATCTGCACACCATGGGCCGTACGGTCATCGGCGCCGACCTCTCGGACACGATGCTGGCGTACGCCCGTACCCACCACCCCGGACCCCGCTACAAGCGCGCCGACCTGCGCCGATTCCACCTCATGGACCTCGGCCGGCGGCCGTTCGACGCCGTGGTCTGCCTGGACAGCGCGCTGCTGTACTGCCACACCAACGACGAACTCGACGGCTTCCTGGCCTCCTGCCGCCGCGCCCTGACACCGGGCGGGATGCTGGTCGCCGAAATGCGTAATGGCGCGTTCTTCCTCGGCCGTACGGAACTCCTGGACGCGCCGGCCATCCGTGGTTTCGAGTGGGAAGGCACCGTATATCGGTCCGTCACGACCCTCACCGTCGACCGGGCGGCCCAACTCCTGCGCCGACGGCGGGCCTGGTCCACGGAGGACGGCAGACCACCCGTCGAACAGCACTCTGCCTGGCGGCTGATCTTCCCCCAGGAACTGCGTTATGCGCTGGCCGCGCACGGTTTCACCGTGCTGGAGCTGCACGACGGGCCCGGCCCGCGTACGGAACCGCCCTGGCAGCCCGGGGCAACCCCGTCCCCGGGCGGCTCTGCCGACGGAGACCGGTTGCACCTCGTAGCCCGCCTGGGCGACGGCTGAACGTTCCGCCGCCCCTGCCTCTCTTCTCTTCCCACCCACTCCTCACGAGGCGAGACCCACCATGACCGAACTCCCTCCCTCCGACCGGGAACCCGTCGAGCCGTCCAGTCTGCGGCGGCGCGGCTTCCTCGCCGCGACCGCGGGCGCCACGGCCACCGCCGGGCTCGTTCTGGCCGGCTGCGGTACCGGATCCGGCTCGCCGGGCACCGGCGGCGGCACACCCCGGCGCGGCGGCCGGCTGCGCGCCGCCTTCGCCGGCGGCGGCGCCTCCGAGACCCTCGACCCGCACCTGGGTAACCTCTTCGCCGACGCCGCCCGCGCCAAGGCCCTCTACGACAAGCTGGCCGACTGCGGCACCGACATGTCCGCGCGCCCCCGTCTGGCCGCCAAGTGGGAGCCCAACGACACCCTCGACCGCTGGCGGGTCACGCTGCGCAAGGCCACCTTCCACAACGGCAAGCCGGTCACCGCCGAGGACGTCCTCTACAGCTTCCGCCGCATAGCCGACCCCAAGAAGGCGTACCGCGCCAAGGCGTCCCTGGAGCCCATCGACCTGGCCGCCAGCCGTGCGACGTCCCCGGACACCGTCGAGTTCCGCCTCAAGCGCCCCACCGCCGAATTCCCCAACGTGCTCGCCGCGTTCGGCGCGTACATCGTCCCGGGCGGCACGACCACCGCCGACTTCGCCCGGCCGATCGGCTCCGGCCCCTTCCGCTTCGTCTCCTTCACACCCGGCCGCTCCTGCGTCGTCAAGCGCAACGACGCCTACTGGGACGGCGCGCCGCACCTGGACGAGCTGGAGTTCGTCGTCGCCAACGAGGAGTCCGCGCGGATCAACGCCCTGCTCGGCGGCCAAGTCGAGTACGCGCACGAACTCAACCCCACCACCGCGCGCGCCCACGAGGGCAAGGGCCAGATCGAGATCGTCCGGCTGCGCAACAGCGCCATGCAGTCCTTCGCGATGAAGACCGACCGGGCCCCCTTCGACGACAAGCGGGTCCGCGAGGCGTTCTTCCTCATCGCCGACCGCAAGGAACTCGTCGACGGTGCGCTCTCCGGTGCCGGCGAGATGGGCAACGACCTGTTCGGGAAGGGGTACGAGTACTACGCCGCCGACCTGCCGCAGCGCCACCAGGACCTCGACCGGGCCCGCCACCTCCTCAAGCAGGCCGGCGCCGAGGACCTGCGCGTCACCCTCGACACCTCGCCCGTCGCCGCCGGGTTCACCGAGGCGGCCGGCATCTTCCGCGACCAGGCCGCCAAGGCGGGCGTGACCGTACAGGTGAAGTCCGGCAGCAAGGACAGCTACTGGAGCGACATCCTCGACTCCGGCACCCTGTGCTGCTACCGCTCCGGCGCCATGCCCATCGAATCGCACTTCTCCCAGCGGCTGCTGAGCGATTCGACCACCAACGCCACCAAGTGGCGGCACAAGGACTTCGACGCCCTGTACCAGCAGGCCCAGTCCACCAAGGACAAGAAGGAACGGGCGGCGGTGTACGGACGGATGCAGCGCCGCCTGTACGCCGAGGGCGGCTTCCTGGTGTGGGGCTTCGCGGACTGGATCGTCGGCACCTCCCGCCGCGTGCACGGTGTGGCGCGCGACGCGCCCGCGAACACTTTGGACTGGGCGCGCTTCGACACGGTGTGGCTGGCGTGAGCGCACCTGTCGCGCCGCCTCGGCGGCTGGCTGATCGTGCTGGGCGTGGTGGGCGAGACGGGCGCGCCGGGCGTGGTGGGCGAGACGGGCGCGCCGGACGTGCCGTATCCGTCGTACCGGCCGTGCTGCGATCCTGGCTCGCGCGCCGGCTGCTGCTCGGTGTGGCGCAGACCGCCGCCGTCGTGCTGCTGGTCTTCGTGCTCACCGAGGCGCTGCCCGGGGACGCCGCCGTCGCCCTGGCGGGTGACCAGCCCGACCCGGCCCGCATCGCGGCCATCCGTACGGAGATGGGCCTGGACCGTCCGGCCGCCGAACGGCTCGCCGACTGGGTCCTCGGGCTGCTCCACGGCGACCTCGGGACCTCGCTGGCCTCCGGCCGGCCCGTCGCGGCGTACCTCGCCGACGGCTTCGGGCCCACCCTGCTGCTCGCCGCCATCACCGTGACGCTGCTGGTACCGGCCGGGGTCGGGCTCGGCGTCCTGGCCGCACGCCGCGAGGGCTCCCTCGCGGACCGGCTCGTCAGCTCCACGACCCTGGCGGTCTACGCCGTACCGGAGTTCGCCCTCGGCGTGCTGCTGATCACCCTCTTCGCGCTCCGGCTCGGCTGGCTGCCGCCGACCGCCGTCGGCTCCGGCGGCGACCTGCTCGCCCAGCCGGCCGTCCTGGTCCTGCCCGTCCTCGTGCTGCTCTCCCGCCCCGTGTGCTCGATCAGCCGCCTGGTACGGGCCGGAATGATCGACGCGCTGCGCTCCCCGTACGCCCGGCAGGCGGCCCGCTACGGGCTGTCCGCGGCGCGCGTCCGGTACGCGCACGCCCTGCCGAACGCCCTCGCGCCCGCCGCCCAGCAACTCGCCCGTACCGTCGACTGGCTGCTGTGCGGAGTGATCGTCGTCGAGGCGCTGTTCGTCATCCCGGGCCTGGGCACGGTGTTGATGAACGCGGTCGCCGAACGCGACGTCCCCGTGGTCCAGGGCCTGGCCGTGGTCTTCGGCCTCGTCGCGGTCGTCCTCAACCTCGGCGCGGACCTGGTCGCCCGCCGACTCGCGCCCCGGGCGGGGGTGGCGGCGTGATGCGGAAGTCGATGGGGGCGGTTGTGCGGGGGGCCGGCCGAATGCGCAGGTGCAAGGGCACGACGGTACGGAGGCCTGGCCTGATGCGGAAGTCCGACGGTTCGGTTGTGCGGCGGCCCGGTCTGCTGCGGAAGCCGGACGGCACGATGGTGCGGCGGCCGGGCCTGGCCGGACTGCTGATCGCCGGTGTCCCCCTCCTCCTCGCCCTCCTCGGGCCGCTGCTGGCCGGCGAACCCGGCCCGCGGACCGCGTCCTTCACGCTCGGCGGCGGCCACTGGCTCGGCACCGACTTCGTCGGCCGCGACGTGGGGCGGCAGATCCTGCTCGGCGGGCAGTCGGTGGTGCTCGTCGCGCTGGCCGCCACCGCACTCGCCTATGCGGTCGCCGTCCCGCTGGGGCTGGCCGCCGCCCTCACCCACCGCACCTGGCTCGAAGAACTGCTGATGCGCCCGCTGGACGTGCTGCTCGCGGTGCCGTCGCTGCTGCTGATCCTGCTGGTCGCCGCCGTCTTCTCGCCCGGCGCCGCGGGGCTCGCCCTGCTGGTGGCCCTCGTCAACATCCCGGACGCGGCCAGAATCGTCCGCGCCGCCGCCTCGGAAGCGGCCGCGCGCCCGGCCGTCGAAGCGCTGCGCATGCAGGGCGAGACCTGGTGGCGTACGGCGGTCGGCTACGTCGGCCGGTCCGCACTGCGCACCTTCGCCGCCGACGCGGGCGTCCGCCTGACCGGCGTGCTCTACCTCGTCGCCACCGCCGCCTTCCTGGGCGTGGGCGTGGAACCTGACGCGGCGGACTGGGCGGTCATGGTCGACCGGAACCGCACCGGCCTCTTCGTGCAGCCGTGGGCCGTAGTGGTGCCGGCACTGTTGATCGTGGCGCTGTCGATGGGCGGGAACTTGGTCGTTGACGCGGTGCTGGGCGGGCAGGGACGGGGCGCGGGGGCGGGTGTATCTGATGCGCCCGATGCAACTGATGCGCCCGATGCAACCGATGCGTCCGAAGTTCCCCTCAAGCCCGCTGCGCCCGACCTGCCTGCTGTCACTGACGCGACCTATACGCCCGAAATGGCCGATGCGTCCAACATGGCCGTTGCGGCTGACGTTCTCGATACGAAGGAGGGAAGCCGGTGAGCGCGGCAGCGGACGTCGTCGCCGAGGTCGAGGACCTACGGGTGGAGGTCGGCGGCCGGGCCGTCGTCGACGGAGTGAGCCTGCGGGTCCGCGCGGGCACGGTGACCGCCCTGGTCGGTGCCTCCGGCAGCGGCAAGACCACGACCGGCCTGGCCCTGCTCGGCGCGTACCCGCCGGGCGCCCGGGTCTCCGGGACCGTGACGGTCACGGACCACCTGGTCGGCCACGTACCGCAGCACCCGGCGGCGGTCCTCAACCCCGCCCGCCGAGCCGGCGCCCTGCTGGCCGACATCGCCCGTACCCAGGTACGCCACCTGCCGCGTCGCGAACGCGTCCGGGCTGCCGAAACCCGTATCAACGAGGCACTTTCCCGCGCCCAACTCACCGGCTCCTCCGAACTGCTGCGCCGATACCCGCACCAGCTGTCCGGCGGCCAGCAGCAGCGTGTCGTGCTGGCCCAGGCCCTGCTGCTGGGCGCCCGCGTCGTGGTCGCCGACGAACCGACCACCGGACAGGACGCCCTCACCAAGCGTCGCATCGTCGCGGAGCTGGTGTCGGTCGTCCGGCAGGGCATCGGCGTCCTGCTGCTGAGCCACGACCTGGACGTGGTGCGCGAACTGGCCGACGAGGTCGTGATCCTGAAGGACGGGCGTGTGGTCGAGTCGGGTCCTGTGGAGCAGATGACGACGGGGGCCCGGCACGCGTGGACACGTCAGTTGTTCGGGGCAGGGGAGGGGGGCGGCTCCGTACCGGGAGAGAGGGCCGACGCTGACTCTGACACGACCCCGGAGGTGAGGGACGATGCCGATGACGGTCCCGGCACTGAACCAGCCCCGGAGGTGAAGGGCGATATCGATACAGAGGCGGCCCCGGAGGTGAAGGGGGATATCGGTACAGAGGCGGCCCCGGATGTAGAGGGCAATACCGTCCTCGAAGTACGGCACCTGACCGCCCGCCACCGTGGCGGCGGAACTCGTCGCACCGTTGACGTGCTGCGTGATGCCTCCTTGCGCGTCCGGCCCGGCGAGCGGGTGGCGATCGTCGGCCGTTCCGGCAGCGGAAAGACCACGCTCGGCCGGTGCCTGGCCGGACTGCACCGTACGTACGACGGCGAGGTCCACCTCGACGGCGTACCGCTGCCCCGCAGCCTGCGCGACCGTACGCCCCGACAACTGGCCGCAGTGCAATACGTGTTCCAGGACGCGCAGTCCTCCTTCGACGAGCACCGCACACTGCTGGCACAGGTCGCGCGCACGGCGGTGCGCCTGCGCGGCGCCACGCCCGCGGACGCCGCGCGGGAGGCGGAGGCGCTGCTTGCCGAGGTCGGGCTTCGAGATCAGCACTTCCACAACCGCCCGGGTCGGCTCTCCGGAGGCGAACTCCAGCGCGCGGCACTCGCCCGCGCCCTGCTCGCCCACCCCCGCGTCCTGGTCTGTGACGAGATCACCTCGGGCCTGGACACGGTGACTCGGCGTACCATCCTCGCCGTCCTCGACCGGCTGCTGCGCGACCAGCCGGACCTGGCACTGGTGTGGATCACCCACGACCTGGACACGGCCGCCCGAGCCGACCGCATCCTGGTACTGGACGCCGGTGACGTGGTCGAACAGGGCCCCACCGTCCACGTCCTCACGGCCCCCGGACACCCCTTCACCGCGGCCCTCGTCGAGGCCTCGGAGGAGAGGCGCGAGGCGATCCGGGAACCGCGTACGGCGTCACGTGCTTAAGGGAGGTCACGGACGGTCGAGCGTGGTCAGCGGAAGGAGCCAAGTGCGGCCAGGGGGAGGCCAAGGAAGAGCAACGGAGACCGACGGAGACCGACGGAGACCGACGGAGACTGACGGAGACCGTGGCTGGCCGCGGCCTCCTGCGGCCTGCCGCGGGAGGCCGCAGACGCCCCTGGCACGTCCAGCCGTCCCCTCTCCCCGGCCTCTCTCCCCGCCCCCTCGTCGCTATGCCGGTGCGTCCGCGGCCGGTTTGCGGGCCATGAGGAAGGCCTGAGCCGTCCGTTCGGCGAACCTGCCCTCGTAGGGCTCGCGCACCAGCCGGGCGCGTACGGGCAGACCCGCCCGGTCCAACAGGCCGGCCATCCGGTCCGGCTGCCGCCGGTGGAAGTCGAGCGCGATCTGCCGGCCGAAGGCCTCCTCCAGGCGCAGCGGTTCGTCTCCCACCTGGAAGGCGGCCAGCAGATGGCCACCGGGCGCCAGCACCCGGTGGAACTCGGCGAACGCCTCCGGCAGCAGTTCCAGCGGGACATGAATGGTCGAGTACCAGGCCACAACACCGCTGAGGCTGTTGTCGGGAAGGTCGAGGGCCAGCATGGAGCCCTCGTCGAAGCGCAGGTCCGGGTGCTGGCGGCGGGCCACCGCGAGCATGCCCGGCGACAAGTCGATGCCGGAGACGGACAGGCCCAGGCCGGCCAGATGCGCGGTCACCCGGCCGGTGCCACATCCCACGTCGGCCACGGGCCCACCACCGGAGGCCCGCACCGTCTCGGCGAAGCTCGTAAGCATCGCCCGGTCCAGCGGCTTCGCTTCCAGATCGCCGTGCTCGAAGGCGAGGTACTCGTCGGCTATGGAGTCATAGGACCGCCGTGTGTCCTGCAGGAAGTCTGGTTCGGTCATGGAGGAGGACCCTACTGCCCACGCCACGGCCACCACCCTGCGGCCTGACGTTCGTCTGCTGGGGCCCCGGCCTCGTGGCGGGCAGCCCGATTGCCCTGGTCAGGCGGCCCGGCCACCCTGATCGGCGCCTCAACCCTCCCCATGGGCGCCTCAACCTTCCTCATGGGCGATTCAACTCTCCTGATGGGCGCCTCAACCTTCCTGATGGGCCGCGCGAGCGGCGGCGATGAACTCCTCCAGTGCCTTCCAGAAGGGCGAGAAGGCGGTGCCGAACTCCTGCTGGGCCTCGGTGTCCCCCTCCATGGCGCCCTTGACGCAGCGGTAGAACGTGCCGGTCGTCCGCTGGAGGGCGAGCGCGGCGGCCGCCGCCTCGGGCGGGCCCTCCAGTTCGACGACGCGGGCACAGCGGCGGATCTTCGCGTACTCGGCGATCTCCCGGTCGTGCAGCTCCTTGAGCACCTGAGCCCTGCCACGGTCCCCGGCACCGGCGCTGTCGCGCAGGACGGCCAGGATCTCCCAGTAGAGCTCGCCGAGACGGTGCGTCTGCTCGATCAGGTCGAGGTACGCGGTCCGCCGGCTCTCGCGCAGCCGCTCGGTGCGCTGCGCGCGAGCGGCGATCTCCGCCTGGATGCGCGCGGCCCGCGTGCTGCCCCGGCCTGCCACCCAGCTCGCGAGTACGGCGGTGCCGCCCGTCACCGCTGCGATGGCCAGAGTCCACACTGTGCTGTCACCCACGCGACGTCACCCTACCGAGCGCCGCAGCGGACCCCGCCCCGGAAGGCCTCGTACCGCCACCGCCATTGCCACTGCCATTGCCACGGCCATTGCCAAGAGGCAGCAGCCTCACTGGCCGCTCACCACATCGCGGGTCACTCGCAGGCGATCGCCGTCAGCATGTCCGTACGGGCCGCACGGCGGGCCGGCCACATCGCGGCCAGGACGGCCGCCACGGCTATCCCGGCCAGCGCAAGGGCGATGATGCCGACGGGTATCGAGAAGTCCCACAGCCGTTGCCCGAACATGGCGTGCTGCATGACGGCGCCTGCCGGTATTCCTACGACGACTCCGAGCAGTGCGCCGAAGAGTGAGATCACGATGCTCTCGACCCGGATGGTTCGGCGGACCAGCAGGCGCGAGGCGCCCACCGCGCGAAGCACTCCTATCTCCCGGGTGCGCTCCATGACCGAAAGCACCAGCGTGTTCACCACGCCGGACACGGCGATCAAGATGGCGACGCCGAACATCGCGTACATCAGGGTGAAGGCCAGCGACTGCTGGTCGACGCCCTGCCGCACGAGCGTCTCGCGGTCGCCGACGAGCACGTCCGGCCGGTCCCGGAAGGCTGCCGTGATGCTCGCCCGCGCCTTGTCCGGGTCGGGCCCGGAGGCGTACAGCGTGGTGATCTGCCGGCGCAGCGACTCGGGAGCATCGGCGACGTTCAGGAAGATGCTGGCCTGCAGCTCCGTCGCGTCATAGATGCCCACCACGGCCCGGGTGACCGAGGTCTTGGCGTCCAGGCGCAGGGTGACTTCGTCGTTCAGGCCCAGGCCCAGCATGTCGGCCTGGTTCCGCGATATGACCACGCCCCGCGTCAGGTCGGCGCTGCCCGCCGTGATGTCCGGGGTCAGGACGCCCTGGAGGCCGGCCGGTTCGATGGCGGAGATCCGCCGTTCGGTCCTGCCGCCCGGGTAGGTCAGCCCGGCCAAGACGTCCCGGCTGCCCGCCACCTGAGAGACACCCGGCAGCGCGCCGACCCGGGCGGCTTCGGCCCGGGTGAGGGAGGACTGGCCGCCGGCGGCGGATTGCAGAACCGTCGTCGTCGTGGGGACATTGGCCCGGATCGTCGAGGCGATCAGTGCGGAGAACGACGCGCTGAGGGTCGCGAACGAACAGACCAGGGCGAGCCCGACGGTGATGGCGGTGGCTGTGCCCGCGGTCCGGCGCGGGTCGCCGGCCGCGTTGCGCAGCCCGAGCCGGACCGCCGGCCGGGAGCGGGCGCCGAGCAGCCGTGCGGCGGGGCGCAGGACCACCTCGGCGAGAAAGGGTGCCAGCAGGAGCATGCCGGTCACGCCGAGGACGGTTCCCACCAGACCGATGATGCGCGCGGCGTTGGACGAGCTCGGATCCGCCGTGGCGACGACCATGGCCGCCCCGGCGGTCACAAGGCCGGCTCCCAGCAGTATCCGCAGCCGTCCGGCCTCCCGTGGCACGATCGCGTCGGTGCGCAGCGCGGCGACCGGCGGTACGGTCGCGGCCCGCCGTGCCGAGCTGTACGCGGCCAGTACGGTCACCAGCAGGGCGACCCCGTAGCCGAGTAGGACGGCCACCGGGCTGACGGTGAAGTCGACGTCGTCGCCCGGACGCATCACCGAGATCATCGACGGGCCCAGCGCCACACCGGCCGCTGTGCCGACCGTGCCGCCCGCCAGTCCGAGCACGGTGGCCTCGGCGATGACGGCGGACCGCACCTGGCGTCTGCGCGCGCCGACGGCCCTGAGCAGTGCGAACTGTCGGGTGCGCCGGCTCACGAGCAAGGTGAAGGTGTTGGCGATGACGAACCCGCCGACCAGCAGAGCGACCGCGGCGAACGGCAGCATCGTCATGCGCAGTTCCTGCGCCTCGGCGTCCGACTGCCGCACCGCGGCCTCCGCCAGGGCCCTGCCCGTCTCGACGTGGTAGCCGGTAGGGGTGGTCTTGCGCACTGCTGCCTTGACGGCATCGGCGCTCGCTCCGGCGGCCGTTGTCAGTTCGATGCGGTGGAAGCGCTTGCCGAGCAGTTGCTCGGCGGTTCTGGTGTCGTAGGCGGCGACTGGCACCGCGTCGGACGCCTCGTCGGAATCCTGTGTGGTCTCCGGGCCCAGTCGGTTGTAGGTGTAGAGCGCGGTCACCCTGGCGGTGTCCGTGCGCCCGTTGGCCAGCAGGATGCGGATGGTGTCGCCCACCGTGAGGCCGGCCTTGTCGGCGTCGGGCTTGTTGAGCGCTACCTGCCCCGGACCGGCGGGGGCTCTCCCCGCCTCCACCGTGAAGCGTCTGCCGCCGCTCCAGTTTGTGCCGGCCCGGTCCAGCACGGTGGTGGTCCGGACGAACTTGCCGTCGCGGCCGACCAGTCCGGCTCGGCCGACGATCACTCCCTCCGCCCGTGCGACACCGGGCGTCGCGGCCAGCCGGTCACGGTCCGCGGCGGTGAGCACCGCTTCCTTGCCGGGGCTCTGCACCGAGACACCGACGTCCTTCCGGGTTTCCTCGCCCGCGAGGGTGGCGGCGATGGAGTCGCTCACCACCCAGCTTCCGACCGTCGCGGTCACACCGAGCGCGACGGCGATGAGCGTCAACACCGCGCGGCCCTTGTGGCCGAGCAGGTCGCGCCACATGGTCGTCAACATCAGACGGCAGTCCTTTCGAAGGATTTCAGGCGCTCCAACACGCCGTCCGCGGTCGGCGCGGTGACCTCGTCGACGAGCTGACCGTCCTTGAGGAACAACACCCGGTCTGCGAAGGCGGCCGCGCTCGGCTCATGGGTGACCATCGCCACCGTCTGGCCGAGGTCGTCCACACTGCGGCGCAGGAAGCCGAGTAATTCGTCGGAGGCGGTGGAGTCCAGCGCACCGGTCGGCTCGTCGGCGAAGACCACTTCGGGCCGGGTGACCAGCGCGCGGGCGCAGGCCACCCGCTGCTGTTGGCCGCCGGAGAGCTGGCTGGGCCGGTGGTGGAGGCGGTTCCGCAGGTCCAGGGCGGCTATGACCTTGTCCACCGTCGCGCGGTCGGGCTCGCGGCCGGCGAGGTCGAACGGCAGCGTGATGTTCTCCAACGCGGTCAGCGTGGGCAGCAGGTTGAACGCCTGGAAGACGAAGCCGACCCGATCGCGGCGGAGACTGGTCAGGGCGTCGTCGCGCAGTCCGGTCACCTCGGTGTCACCGATCCACACCGTGCCCTCGTCAGCCTGGTCCAGGCCCGCGACGCAGTGCATCAGCGTCGACTTGCCGGAGCCGGACGGCCCCATGATCGCGGTGAACTCCGCACGGCGGAACTCCACATCGACTCCGGCGAGCGCGACCACGCGGGCATCGGCCGGTCCGTATCGCTTGGCCAGTCCGATGGCTCGGACGGCAGCTGTTGTCTGTGTCATGCACCGCATGGTCCAGGCTCGGAACCCGTCGGCACGTCACCGAAAAGACCAAGAAGACCCCCTACTTAAGCTGAGGCGGGGGCGCAACCTTGGTGGGGCAGGGAGCAGTCGGGCGGCAGAAGTCGGACCCGCCGCGAAGAACTAGGCTCGGGGCGTGGCCCGACGCATGGAGACAGCGCTCCGTCAGCGCTTGCGCGACGCAGTGGACCGGTGGGGACGACAAGTACTGGCGCTCGTGGTCGCCGTGGGCGCCTTCATACCGATCGATGGGCCCCTGATCGCCTACCTGCGAACCGAGTTGGGTATAACGCGGTCGGCGGAACTGGCGTTGTCCGCCGTCGTGGCGGTGGTTTCCGCCGCCACCGTCCTGCTGCTGCCGCGCCGGCGCCGGCCGGTGATCAGCTTCGGACTGGCGGGCTGGATCCTGCTGTCGGTCTGGATGCCGCTGGGCGTCGGCTCCTACGTCGTCGCCCGCAGTGCCCGTCGCCCACCGCGCCTCGTCTGGTATGTCCTTGGGGCGAGCGCGGCCGTCGTCCTCCCGATGACCACCGGCGCCGCCGCGGGTATGCCCGGCCTGGGCCGGGAAGACCTGTTCTCCTCGCTCGGCAGCGTCGTTCTGTTCGTCTGGCTCCCTGTGGTGCTGGGACTGTGGAGCAGGGCACGCCACGACGTGATCGAAGGGCTCCACGAGCGCGCCGCGCAAGCGGAGAGGGAACAGGCGGCGCGCGCCGAACAGGCGCGCGTCCAGGAACGCGCCCGCATCGCCCGCGACATGCACGACGTCGTAGCCCACCGGGTGTCCCTCATGGTGCTGCACGCCGGCGCGTTGGAAGTCAACGCGAAGGACGCCGACACGGCGGCCGCAGCGGAACTGATCCGTACCACCGGGAGGGAAGCGCTCGGCCAGCTCAGGGACGTCATCGGCGTCCTCAAGAGCGCCGGCGACCGGGGCCGTGCCGCCCTCGGGCCGCAGCCGACGCTGGTCGACCTCGACCAGCTGCTCGACCAGTCGCGGGCCGCCGGCATCACCGTACGCCGCCAGGACGCGGGTACGCCGAAACAGCTGCCCACCCTCCTGGAACAGGCCGCCTACCGCGTCGTGCAGGAGGCCCTCACCAACGTCCACAAACACGCCGGCTCGGCCCGCACCGAAGTCGCTCTGCACTACCACGACGCGGACCTGGAGATCACCGTGAGCAACTCGGCCCCGGCCGGCCCGACCGAGGCCCTGCCAGGCAGCGGTCTGGGGCTCGTCGGACTGCGCGAACGCGTGGAACTGCTCGACGGCGTCTTCACCGCCGAGCCCCGCCACGACGGCGGGTTCACCGTCTCCGCCCGTCTCCCCCTCTCCGCACCCGCTCTGGAGGACCACGCGTGATCCGCGTCCTGGTAGTCGACGACGAAGCACTGGTCAGGACCGGACTGCGCATGATCCTGCAACCGGCCGACGACATCGAGGTGGTCGGTGAGGCGGGCGACGGCAGGGAAGCGATCACCGCGGTCGCCGCGCACCGCCCGGACGTCGTCCTGATGGACGTCCGGATGCCCGGCATGGACGGTCTGACCGCCCTGCGCGAGCTGCGCCGTTCACCGGGCGGCCCCAGGGTGATCATGCTGACCACCTTCGACCTCGACGACTACGTGCACACCGCCCTGCGCAACGGAGCCTCCGGATTCCTTTTGAAGGACACCTCCCCGCGCGACCTTGCCAACGCCGTCCGCACGGTCGCCGAGGGCAGCGCCATGCTCACGCCGAAAGTCACCCAGCGCCTGATCGACACCTTCGCCGGCCTGGAACCGGAAGGCGCCGCCGAGGCACGGCAGCGCCTGTCGGTACTGACCGAACGCGAGGACGAGGTGGTGCGAGCAGTGGCCCGCGGCCTGTCGAACGCCGAGGTCGGGCGCGCCCTGATCATGAGCGAAGGCACGGTCAAGGCACACGTCAGCCGCGCGCTGGCCAAACTGAACCTGTCCAATCGGGTGCAGATGGCCTTGCTCGTCCGCGACGCCGGCAAGAAGTAGCGCACACCGGTGCGGCCGTGATGCACAGCGGACGCCCCGGTGCCGGCCGGTCGGCCCGGGGAGCCCCCACCAAAGTCAGGGGTGATCGACAACCTTCGTACGTAGTGCACGACCCTCCGCGACTTCTACGGTCGAGAGGTCCGGAAAGCACACCGTCACCCGCCCTCCGCACAGCATGTGACATTCCATCCGTCCGGGCCGACACGGAGAGAAGAACAGTCATGAACGAGCGACTGGCCACGTCACGCACACCCGGCAGGCCCGGCGGCGTGACGGTCGATGGACGCGAGGCGCCACGGGCCCCGGCCGCCGGCCTCACCTTTGCCGAAGTGGCGATCAGGATCGCGTCTGGAAAGGACTACGACGTACCGGTCCGCTCCAGTCGCAGTGTCTGTGAAAGCGTCCGGGCCGAGCGCCCCCTCGACCAGCTCGCCATCATCGGCGAGGCCTGCGGCCCCGCCCGCCACCCCCGATCACACCTGGGGCCTCCGCAAGAGCGAGGAGCGCTCGGTAATGTTCGGCTCCGTGCAGCTGCTGCCGCAGGGCTGGAATATCCAGGGGCGTGGGCGCTGAGCGCACGGATAGCATCCGCAGTCGCACTTCCACCGTCCACTGCCCCCCGTCCACCGCCCACCGATCAAGGAATTCGCCGATGCCGAGTCGTCCACCCGTTGCGATCGCAGAGTTCTCCGTCTCCGCCGGTGGGGCCGGACCCTACGGAATCACTGCCGGACCAGACGGTGCACTGTGGTTCACCACGGTCCACGACGGACGGATCGGCCGTATCACGCCCGGCGGCGATGTCACGTTCCACCAGCTCGAACCGGCTTCCAGCGGACCGTCGATCATCACAGCAGGGCCTGACGACGCGCTGTGGTTCACCGAGTTCCGCAGCCACCGGATCGGCCGCATCACCACGGCCGGAGACATCACATCGTTCCCGCTGCCGACGCCGGACGCCGGTCCGTTCGGTATCACCGCGGGCCCTGATGACGCACTGTGGTTCACCGAGGCCAACGTCGACCGCATCGGCCGCATCACGCCCGATGGGCAGGTCACCGAGTTCCCCCTCCCGCTTTCGGGCGCCTTCCCGTCAGCCATTGCCGGCGGTCCGGACGGCCGGCTGTGGTTCACGATGAACCAGGCGAACGCGATCGGCGCCATCGGACGCGACGGTGACGTCGCCGTTCACCCCTTGCCCACACCGGCCGGCGCCCCGGTCGGCATCACGGCCGGCGCCGACGGTGCCATGTGGTTCGTCGAGATCGGCACCGGTCACATCGGACGGATCACGCCGGACGGGAAGTTCGACGAATTCGCTCTGCCCGACCGCGCGTCACGCCCGCACGCCATCGCCGCCGACGGGGACGGAAACTGCTGGTTCACCGAATGGGGAGCCAACCGCATCGGCCGGATCACACCCGACGGCCGTATCGACGAGCACGACCTTCCCACTCCGGCCTCGGAACCCCACGGCATAACCCAAGGGCCAGACGGCGCGATATGGACCGCTCTGGAAATCGGAACGATCGCACGCCTCACCGCGCCCTGAGAGGGGTGACGGCCGACAACGCGATCCCCGCCGCGGCACCGGGCCAGCTGATGGGAAGGGCAAACAGGACCGTCGTTGCCGCGATCGTCACGGCCATGAGCAGGTTACGCAGTACGAGTAAGGGGGAGGGGCAGGCCTTGTGAGCAAGCGGCCCGGGAGTGGATACGAATGCTCGCGGCTGAGAGCTCTGGACGGGGTGAGAGGGGCACGGTCGTAGCCGGGGAGCTGTGGGTGAGCGTGCGTTCGGTGAACGTCGGGTGCGGGTCCGGGGCCGGGTGCGGGCCGGGGGAGCAGGGGGCTGGCGGCCTGCGCTGTTCAGGGTCGGCCAGGAGCCCGGAGGTCGGTGCGCAGCAGTTCGCGGTGTCGGAACGGGAACTGATGCGCCGGGTGGCAGCTCATGGTTGGCCGGGCTGGCGCCGCATTAGGCGATGTTCGACCCAGCGAAGCGCGAATGATGATCTCCGTGATACCTTCGGCGCCGCCGTGCACCACTGCACATTCGAGGAGGTGAGTCCGATCAACGCTGTGACCAGTCGGGGCTCCCTCCTTTGCATGGCCTAGGGAGCGCCCGCACAAGGCATCCCGAAAGGCTTGAAACGCTGATGCGCTTCACCTCCCAGACGTCGTCGGACGGCGTCACCGAGCAGTTCTTCATCCTCAACGAGATTCCTGGCGTGCTGTGGACGCCGGAAGACGCCTGCGGTACTCGTCCCCTGATTCTGCTGGGCCATGGCGGCGGGCAGCACAAGATGGCCCCTGGCACCGTGTCCCGCGCGCGCCGCTACGCCGCCGAGGGTTTCGCGGTCGTCGCGATCGACGTGCCCAACCACGGTGACCGGCCCAAGGATGAGGAGTTCGGCCGGGTCGCGGCCGAGATGCGGGCCGGCATGGCTGCCGGTGAGAATCCAGGCGCGCTGGTCGCCGGCATGCATAGCCATCTGGCCCCTCAGGCCGTCGCGGACTGGCAGGCGGTCCTGACTGCGGTCCAGCGCCTCGACCAGGTCGGCGTCGGCCCGGTGGGTTATTGCGGGATGTCGATGGGCTGCGGGCTCGGCGTCCCGCTCATCGCCGCAGAGCCCCGGATCCGCGCGGCGGTGCTGGGCCTGCTCGGCGTGCACGGGCTGGCCGAGGACGCCGGGCTGATCACCGTGCCGGTGCAGTTCCTGGTCCAGTGGGACGACCAGATGGTTCCGCGGGACCAGAGCCTGGCGTTGTTCGACGCCCTGGCCTCGGCTGAGAAGACACTGCACGCCAATCCCGGCAAACACGGGGATGTACCGTCGTTTGAAGTGGACAGCTCGCTGAGGTTCTTCGCCCGGCATCTGAGCTGACACGAGATCCCGGTACTCGGCGCGCCGGCCCGGAACTCCCCGAGACGTGATCCACAACTTCGACGCCGACGGCTTTGACGCGCTTCACCCGAAGCACAGAGGAGGCCGACCCCAGACCTTCGTCCTCCCGGAACGCCGTGGGATCAAGAAGATCACCAAGTCCAGGCCGGCCGAGCACGGCCTTCCGTTCTCGACCTGGAGCCTGACCAAGCCGGCTGACCTCCTGGGCGCCGAGGGGGGGCGAGGACATCAGCCACGAAGAACTGCGGATCCTGCTCCGCGAGGAGGGCGTGACGTTTCAACGCGCAGAGACCTGGAAGACCTCCCGCGACCCCGACTACGCGGCGAAGAAGGCCCGCGTCGAGCATCTCCACGCGATCGCCGATGGCGAGGTCATAGTCGAGGGCGGCGAGCCTGAAGTCGTCTTATGTCTTCACGAGTTCGGTCCGCTCAACCTCCCCCCCCACCCCGGGCGGCAAGGGGCCGAGTCCGGCGGACGGTACAACGCCTCCCCACACCTGACCACGAAGGAGAACACCCGAGTCGGCGACTGGGCCACGGCCAACAACGTCGAGATCACCTGCAGGCCGACCAACAGCTCGTGGCTCAACCGCATCGAGGCCCAGTTCACCGCCCTGCGCCACTTCGCTCTCGACGGCACCGACCATGCCAGCCACAAGGAGCAGGGAAGGATGATCCGCCGCTACATCATCTGGCGGAACAAGCATGCCGCCGACGAACGCCTCCGCGCCGCCATACACAGGGCGAACGTTGCCTGATGCGGCACCAGCGGTGGGCCGTGTCGCGGTTGGCAGTGCTGGTCGCGGGTGAAAGTGCTGGTCGCTGCTGCGGAGGGTGGTGGCCTCGGATGTGGTTTTCCGTTACCGCGGCAGAGGCGACGGGGTGGGCTACCCGGGGGCGCCCGCCAGGACTCAGTAGTGGTCAGGCTGCCGGACTTGGGGCGGCCTTCTGCTGCTGCTCGTTTGTCCGTCTGCCAGCGGAACCTGTGCGCCCTGCTGCTCGTCGGCTGCTACGTCGCGCTCGCTTAAGCGCTTGGGGCCCTGCGCAGGATCACGGACGCGGTGGCGCCCGCCGCCTTGGGCGTCGTCGACCGCCCGACCGCGCCCGGCTGGCCCCGCCTGACCGCCCGACCGGCCCCGCCCGACCACCTCGGAGCCGGAGCCGGAGCCGGATCCGCAGCCGCAGTCGTGACGAAGAAGCGGGCCGGAGTGGCGTCGCTGACGTCGGGCTGCGGTTGTGCCCGGGCGTCACTTCGATGGCGTAATGGGCGTGGAGAACTTGGGGCTGACGTCCTGCCGTCGTCGGGTGGTGGCCGAGGGAGGCTTGTCGTCGGCCGTGGGGCGGCGACGGAGCGGTCGTGTCCGGGGTTTTTCGCCGCGTTACCGCTGTGTGCGGTTGCGGGCATTAGAGTAGTGCTGTGTTCGGTACCGTGCAGAATTCTTCCGCCGCTTTCGACGTGGTCTGTATGACCGCGTCGCTCGGTGGCGTGAGCGCATATCGCGAGATTCTGGCGGCGCTGCCCGAGAGCTTCCCCGCGGCGGTGGTGCTGGTGCAGCACCGGCCGGTGCGGGAGCAGGACGGCCTGGTGGGAGTCCTGCGCTACCGGTCCACACTGCCGGTGCGGTTGCTGGAGGACGGGGACCAGCTGGCCGCGGGCGTCGTGCATGTGGTGCCGGCGGGTCAGTGGGCGGCCTTCACATCCGAGGGCAAGGTGACGCTGCATGACGCGGACGGCCCCCGAGCGGCGGATCCGATGTTCGCCTCGGCCGCAGCCGCCTTCGGCCCTCGGGTGCTGGTGGCCGTGCTCACCGGGCGCCTGAACGACGGGGCTCTGGGGGTACGCCACGTCCGCGGCGCGGGGGGCCGGGTGCTCGCCCAGGACAGCACCACGTCCGAAGCCTTCGGTATGCCGAGCGCCGCGATGGCCACCGGCTGCATAGACTTCGTGCTGCCCCTGCCGGTGCTGGCTCACGCAGTGGTCAGCCTGGTGATGGTGCCGGGTGCCGCAGGCCTGATGCGGGTGTCGCTGCCGCCCTGGGCGGCAGTGATCCCACCGGCGGTCGCGACCTGACCACGGGGACGAGAGGCAGGCAGACGATGACAAGCGGCGCATCCGATGCGTACGACAGCAGTGGCAACCGAGTGCTCGCCGCGCTGCCGGAGGCCGAGCGACGGCGATTGCAGGCCCACCTCGAACCGGTCGAGCTGAGCACCGGAGACCTGCTGTACCGGCCGGGGGGCCGGATCGAGACCGTGCTGTTTCCCTTGAGGGGCGTCTGCTCCATCCTGGCCGAGCTGGACGGTCCGGCCATCGAGGTGGCGACCGTCGGCGACGAGGGCATGGTCGGGCTCCCGGTGTTCCTGGGCCTCGGCAGCCCGACCGAACGGGCCGTGTGCCAGGTCGCCGGGTACGGGCTGCGGATGGACGCCGACCAGTTCCGGCACGAGATCGCCGTACTGGACGGGCAGCTGCAGCAGGTGCTGCAACGTTTCACTCAGTCCATGTTCACCCAGCTGGCGCGTAACGCGGGCTGCAACCGCAGCCACCGCACCCGCCAGCGGTGCGCCCGCTGGCTGCTCATGACGGCCGACCGGATGCACAGCGACGAGTTCGACCTGACGCAGAAGTTCCTCGCCCAGATGCTCGCGGTCCGCAGATCCTCGGTCAGCGAGGTCGCGGGCGCCTTGGCCGAGGACGGCTGCATCAGCTACAGCCGTGGCACCATCACCATCCTGAACCGGGCCCGTCTGGAAGCGAACGCCTGTAGCTGCTACCGGGTCATCCGCGACACCATCGACGCCGCTTTCCCGCCGGCCGCGAAAGATCAGTGACACAGTCGGCAGGTCACGAGCTGTCTCCGAAACAGACCACGAACGCATCCGACCCCACCTGGCTGAAGGCGCCGATCGCGCCCGGCACCCCGGAACACTCCAGAGTCGCGGACACGCCGCCCTTGACGACCTTCACCACCGTGTAGTCCGCGCCCGCCTCCGTGCAGCTCACCTTCTCCGGCCGGGGCGTTTCCGTGGTGCCCGTGTTCTTGAAGCAGTCACCCTGGCGCAGGTCGGCCGCGTCGCCCGTCTTGTCACCGCGGAGGAACCACGCCAGGGCCAACAGTCCCGCGAGCACCACGAACATGCCCACGAAGAGCAGACGGCCGCGCTTGTGGCGGGCATCGGTGACCGGGTCGGCCGGAACGCGCGAAGAGGGTATTCCCGACACGACGAGGTGCCTTCCGGTGACAGTGGGAGAGCTGCGCCGCGGTACGTGATCGCCCGTCCGGCCGCGCCCTGAAGGGAAGGTGATCGTAGCGGTGCAACAGCCCGTGGAAGCCCGGTTTTCGGGCGGTTCCGGCGAACCCGGCGTCGCCTGGACGGATGCGGAAGCCCCGACCCTGCTCTCACCTCGCCACCACCCCGGAGGCCCCGCGCCTTCAGCCCCGTCTCGAGCTTCGCCGCATGGACACGTAAGTCCCGACTCCGGCTTCGCCGCGCGGACACGCAAGCCTCGCCTCCGGTGCCGTAACTGCCGCCGACCTGGCGCAGTTGTCACGGATTGCCGACTTCGGTTCCGTAGCCGGTGCGGCGCTCGGTCAACTCGGCCGTACGAGTCGGGAGAAGCCGCGCGGAAGGCGCTGTCGCGCACGCTTTCGTGGGCGGGGCGCAGGAACTCCGAGGCAGCTCGTAGCCCATGTCCGGAAGGCCGGACGGCCCCGACCGGGTGACGGCGTCGCCGTCCCTGAACTCTGCATTCGAGGCGGAACGGCGGGAGGGGGGCGGCGAAAAGGAAGAAGCGAAAGGCGAGGTTCACCGTGGTGCGGGAGTCGCTTCCCGGACCCCCGTGAGGCCGCGTGAAAAGGCCTGATGAGAAGCCGTTCCGGTGGCGTGCGCGACCCGGAAACGGGGCGTTCCGGGGGGAGTTCGCGTGACTGCGGCCGGGACGAGGTCGCAAAGCCTACCTATGCTTTACTTCGCGTTCCGTGGGCCGACTGCCGCCCACTTGACTCCCGGAAGGACACCGTGGCGATGCCTCGTGCCCGTAAAGCTCTGCTCACCGGTCTCATCGGCGCGTTCTCCGTGTCGGCTGCGATAGCCGGCCTCACGGTCGCGCAGGCCGCACCGCAATCCGCTGGTTCGCCGGCCGTGGCCTCGGCGGCCGATGCCGAGATGCCGCCCGCCGTCGAAGACTTCGCCTACCCCGACGCCGACCGGATCCTCCAGGAGCGGGAGATCACGCTGAAGCGGGGGGACGGTCACATCACGCTGGTCGACTGCGCCGGCCCTCGCGACATCCTGGTCAAGTCGCGGACCGGCTCGGGCGGGTTCTGTTTCGCGATCAGTGGCAACAAGGGGTACCTGGCCCTGGAGCTGCCGAAGGCCTACGGCATGTGGGCCGAGACCCGCCCGGTGCAGGCCAAGATCACCTCCAATGGCAAGGAAACCGTCGTCAACGCGGCCAAGGACGACTACACGCCCTTCGGCGAGGCCGGAAACACCGGTGCGAACAGCATGCTCGTCGAGCTCCGCGTCACCAGCTGACCGAATTCCCGATGTCTTCCCACCGGCTCTGACAGGGCTCGGTGGCGGATAACGGCCCGCCCTACGCGGACGGCTGGAGCCCGCCTGGACGCCGAGAGAGGCGGAGCGGGCCGGCCGAACCGGGCGAGTGTCACGGAACGTTGCCGGAATCGATTTCCGGCCCGCTCCGGAACTTGCCCAAGTACTTCTCGCATTTCGAGTGGCGGCCCGCAGGGCGCCGCACACGCCTGTAATCGAGGCGGTCGCAAGACCGGCCGACAGATCGCCGTAGAAGCCGCGACTGTCCGCCGGAGAACCATCCGGTGCCCATGTCCCACAAGGGCCGGCCGGGTGTTTTCACGCAGTGCCGTACAGCTTCCCGACCCTCGGTCCGTAACCGGACGGTGCGCCGTGCCGCGCGCAAGAACGGGGGCGATCGCGTACGTCGCTACGTACCATCTGACATTCAGGAAAAGGGAAAATGGAAAACATACGTTCCCGCCGGGCGTGGCTGACCGCGGTGGCTGCCGCCGCGGTCGCGAGTGGCGCGCTGGCCACCGCCGCCCCGGCGTCCGCCGTGTCCGGAAGCCCGGTCACGAACGGCTCCTACACGTTCGCCGCGAAGCTGGACATCGGTGACGGCGCGCGCAGTTGCTCGGGTGCGCTGGTGGACCGGCAGTGGGTGCTCACCGCTGCCCGTTGCTTCTCCGACGACCCGAGCGACACGCGGGTCGCCGAGGGTGCGCCGAAGTGGAAGACGACGGTGACCGTCGGCCGTACGGACGTGAGCGCCTCGGGAGGGGCGGTCACCGAGGTCAGCGAGCTGGTGCCGTACGCGGGCCGGGACCTGGTGATGGCGAAGCTGGCCAAGCCGGTCAGCGGTGTCACCCCGGTGACGGTCGGCGCGGTCGCGCCCCGGCAGGGTGAGGAGCTGAAGGTTCTCGGCTTCGGCCGGACGAAGACGGAGTGGGTGCCGAACCAGCTGCACGCCGGTTCGTTCACGGTCGGTTCGGTCCAGGACGGGAAGCTCGGCATCACCGGCAAGGACGCGGCGGTGTGCAAGGGCGACACCGGCGGTCCGGAGCTGCGCGAGGCGGGCGGCCGGGTGGAGCTGGTCGGCGTCAACAGTGTCTCCTGGCAGGGCGGGTGCCTGGGTACCAAGCCGGCCGAGACCCGTACGGACGCGGTCGGTACCCGGGTGGACGACATCGTCACCTGGGTGCAGAAGGTCCGCTACCGGCCCGTCTTCGCCTCCGCGCCGTGGAACAAGGCCACCCATATCGCCACCGGCTACTTCACCGGTGGTTCGGCGGGCGGCACCCGGCACATGGACATGATCGTGCGCTGGAACGATGCCGAGGTGACCCTTTACCAGGGTGCGGAGGACAAGGACGCCAAGGCCCCCTTCGTCGCCGAGTACCAGCTCGCGGCCCCGAACACGCCCACGAAGAAGAGCACCTGGGACTACGCGCGGGGGATCACCGGAGCGAGTTTCGGCAACGGCTCGGGCGGCCTGGTGGTGCGCTGGAGCGACGGTGAGCTGACGCAGTACACCCACGTGGACAAGAACGGTTTCCACGGGGAGAAGAAGCTGGCCAAGAGCGCGGACTGGACCAAGGCCGCGCAGATCACCGCGGGTCGCTACACCGCCAACGCGCAGCGCGACGACCTGGTGGTCGTCTGGAACGACGGCCACGTCACGCTCCACCCCGATCTGGACTCCAACGGCGTGCAGCCGGCCTCGCAGAAGGTCCTGGTCAAGGCGAACACCACGTGGCCGCACGCCACGCAGGTCACCTCGGGCGAGTTCACCGGCAAGAAGACCGCGGACCTGCTGGTGCGCTGGTCCGACGGTGAGGCCACCATCTACCCGGGGATCGACACCGCCGGCCTGCACGGCGAGACGCAGATCCGCCCGCAGGGTTCCGCCTGGACCAACGCGACCGTGATCGGCGCGGGTGCCTTCGTGGCCAACGACCGGCCCAACGACGTCCTCGTGCGCTGGGCCAACGGGTCCCTGAGCATGTACCCGGGCGTCGACGCCAAGGGCCTGCACGACGAGGTCAAGATCGTCGGCTGAGTCGACCCGAGCTGAGCTGAGCCGAGCTGAGCTGAGCCGGTGACCGTGTCCGGCCGGTCCGTCCGCAGCACAGTGGACGGACCGGCCGGACTTCCTGCCTTCCGGCGGGGCGCTGTCCGGTACGGAACCGGTCGGGACGCCCCGCCTGCCGCTCGCGGCACACGGACCGGTGCCACTGGGCACCGGCCCGCTTTCGCTTCGTACGCCGAGGACACGTGCACCTGTGAAATCGTTTCTCCCGCTGCCTGCTCTGTCCACTCTGGTCGCACGCCGGGTGCGTCAGAGCCTGTGTGCCTGCGCGCTGGCCGCCAGCCTCAGTGCCGCGGCGACACTCAGCCCTCTGGAGGCCGCCGGCCCGTCGCGCGCCGATGCCCGCCAGGCCGACGCCGGACCGGGCAGCCCGCAGTCGCGGCACCGCGGTGACCCTGCCCTTGACCTGCCCAACCTTCTGCGGGACGGTCAGGGCAAGGAGCCCGGTGCGGGTGATGGCGGTGAGGTGTCGTCGGGCGCCGTGGGGATTCCTGGTACGGCGTTGGCTGCGTATCGCAGGGCGGAGGGGGTGTTGCGGGGGAGTCAGCCGTCGTGTCGTCTGCCGTGGCAGTTGGTGGCGGGGATCGGGCGGGTGGAGTCGGTGCATGCTTCTGGTTACGGGTTGCGTGGTGACGGTTCGACGGCGCGGCAGGTTCGGGGACCGCGGCTGGACGGGGCGCAGTTCGCGTTGATCCGGGACACCGATGGGGGGCGGTGGGACGGGGATGCGGTGTTCGACCGTGCGGTGGGGCCGATGCAGTTCATTCCGTCGACGTGGGGGAGCTGGGGTGCGGACGGTGATGGTGACGGGGTCAAGGACCCGAACAACATGTTTGATGCCGCGTTGGGTACGGCCCGTTACCTGTGTGCGGGGGACCGGGACGTGAGCCGGGATGCCGATCTGGACCGGGCGATTCTGAGTTACAACAATTCCCGTGCGTATGTGAATGCCGTACGGAAGTGGATGGACGCCTATCGCGGGTCGGAGGTCGCTCAGACGCCGGACGACGCTCCCGCCACACCGCACCGGCCCGACCCGGCGCAGCGGACGTCCGCCGTACGCCCGGATTTCCAGCAGAAGCAGAAGCAGAAGCAGAGGCAGGAGCCGGGCTCGAAGCCGGGGCCGGAGCAGGGGCGTAAGAGCGGGGCCGGGAACGTCGGCGGTGTGCGGCGTCCTGTCGTACCGCCTACGCCTCAGCGTCCGGCGGACCAGCCTGCCCCTGAGCCCACCGAGTTGCCGAAGCCGGTCGGGGACCAGCACACCGTGACCCGGCTGGAGGCCCTGGGCAGCCGCGAGCTGGAGGCCGAAGTGGGGCAGCGCTTCGCCAGGCGACCGCAGGTGAGAGCGGTCGATGCGCATGGCCACGCCGTCCCCGGTGCTCGGATCACCTTCCGTGTCAAGGGCACGGGAGGTACGGGAAGCGCCGGCAGCACCGGTGGTACAGGAAGCACCGGCGCCCCCGCCAGCCCCGAAGGCATACATTTCGTCGCCACTCCCGCCACCACCGTCACCGTGACCTCCGGCCCCCACGGAACGGCCACCGCCCCCGCCCTCCAGGCCGGCGACCGCCCCGGTCGCTTCACCGTCGTCGCGACGGCTCCGGGCGTACGCGGACCGGCCGCGATCTTCACCGCTACGGTACGCCCCGCTGCGGAACCCACGGCCGATCAGCTGGAGTTGTGGGATCAGGAGACGGCAGACTTGCCCGAGTTGTTGCGGGCCGAGACGGGGAGCAGCTTCCTCGGCCTCCCGTCGCTTCGGGCCACGCACGGCGCCCGGCCCGCCTCCGGCGTGCAGATCATCGCCACCGTCCTCGCCGCGGATCGCGAGGAGGACGTCGTGGACGGCACGGCCGGGCCGTATTTCACGGGCGCGCACGGTGAAGCGGTCCGTACGCTTGTCCTGCCGCCCGCCGGTGCGGACGGCCGTGTCACGCTGCCGACGCTCTTCACCGGCCGGCATCCCGGCACCTACACCCTTCGTCTGACCACTCCGTCCGGGACCACGCTGGACTTCGCCCTGACGGTCACACCGCCCGCGAGCGGGCCCCGCACGTCCTGATCACCCTTTCGTCCCCTTTCCCTTTCGTCCCACGTGGCCGGGCGCTGCCCCGGCCACGTCTTCCCCAACGGAAAAACTTCATGAGACGAATACCTCGCCTGCGCACCGCCGCCCTCGGCGTCTGCGCGTCGGTCGCCCTCGCCGTCCCGGCGGCCACCACCGCCTTCGCCGTTCCGCTTCCGAGCGGCCCGGCGGCAACGCCGCGCACGTCCGGGGACGTACCTGCCGATCAGCTGAGCGCGGCACGGGAAGCGCAGCGGTACTGGACGCCGGAGCGCATCCGCAGTGCCGTACCGGTGGAGACCGCCGGGGCCGGGGCCAAGAGTGAGGGCGGTCAGCCCGCGCCCGGCGTGCGGCGCAAGCGGTCGGCGGAGCCGACCCATCAGGTGGCCGAGGGCATCGCCACGGTCGGGGTGTTCCTGCTGCGCGGCAGTGACGGCAGCGCGACGCACAATCAGTTCTGTACGGCCAGTACTGTCGCCTCCGGCTCCAAGAGCCTGGTGGTCACGGCCGCGCACTGTCTCAAGGGCAGCACCTCGCTGCGTAACGCCGCCTTCGTGCCCGGCTACCGTGCCGGGGGCACCAAGGCGGGCCAGGCCGGCGAGACGCCGTACGGGATCTTCCCCGTCCAGGACGGCAAGGTCTGGATCGACCACCGCTTCCAGCAGAGCTCCGCCGACGACGACGTGGACTTCGCCTTCCTGCGGGTGGGGGCCAACGCCCAGGGCCAGCTGCTGGAGGATGCCGCGGGCCCGGGCAACACCCTGACCTCCGTCGATTCCGCGCACCTGGCGCGAGCGGGGGTGACGGTCGTCGGCTATCCCGCGGGTCAGAAGACGCCGCTGTCGTGCACGAACGACACCCGCGCCTTCCAGGGCCGTTTCATGGAGATCCAGTGTGACGGTTACCGGTCCGGTGTGAGTGGCGGTCCGTTCATCGAGGACTTCGACGGGCAGCGCGGCAACCTGGTTGGGGTCATCGGCGGTTACAAGGCCGGTGGGCAGTTCGACAACATCTCGTACACCTCACAGTTCGACGACGATGCGGCCTGGCTGTACCGGCAGGCGGCCGGCGATCTTCCCCTGGACGGGAAGTACACCATGGGCGGGGCCGGCACCTGGCAGCACGCACGCCTGATGACCGCAGGCAGCTTCCATTCCGCGTCGGTGCGCGACAACACCAGTGATCTGATCGTGCGCTGGTCGGACGGGGAGGTCTCCCTCTACCCGGGCAACGGCGCCTACGGCTTCGGCAAGGACGTACAGCTGGCCAAGGACCCGGAGTGGAACAAGGCGGCGGCCATGACCGCGGGTGACTTCACCGGGGACGGCACCAGCGATCTTCTGGTGCGCTGGACGAACGGCAAGGTCACCCTCTACAAGGACGTCAACGAGACCAACAAGCTCAAGAACGCCATTCAGCTCAAGGCGCCGAACGGTACCTGGACGCAGGCGGTGGGCATGGCCGCCGGCCGTTTCGGCGGCGGTAACACGCGCAGCGACGACGTCGTGGTGCGGTGGGCCAACGGCCGCGTCACTCTCTTCACCAACGTGGACGCGAACGGCTTCCACGCCGAGACCCGGCTGATCGCCCCCAACGGCACCTGGACGCACGCCCGTGACCTGGCGGCCGGCGACTTCCGCCCGGCCACCGGCGACCAGGACCTCTTCGTGCGCTGGTCCGACGGCGAAGTCACCGCCTACGACAACATCGGCGCCCACCAGCTCAAGACCGAACACCAGCTGCGCCCGGCGAACTCGGACTGGAGTAACGCCAGCCTCGCGACGGTCGGTGCCTTCGGTGGCGAGGGCGCTCGTAGCGACGATGTGGTCGTCCTGTGGCCGAACGGTCGCCTCACCCTCAACAGCGACACCACCAGCGCCTCCCTCAACCGCGAGCGGACCCTCGTCTCCGCGTCGTAGCTTCTGACCCCGCCCGCGACTCCGTGTCCTCGGTGTCCTCGGTGTCCTCGGTGTCCTCCGTGCCCCGCCGAAGCGTGCTCGGCCTCGGCGGGACGCGGGGTACGGGACGCCGGGCACGGGGCACCGGGCCGCGCCGGGCGTCCCGGGGAGGGCGGGGTGCCACCCGCAGTCATCGGGGCGCTGCAGCCTGTCGTACACTGTTGCGATTTGTGGGCGATATGGCGTCTTGGCGCGGATAAACCCTCATCTTTTGCCTAGTGGTCGTCTTTTCGGAGAGATGGTTTCTGTGACCGAAATCTCAGTCGTCGTAATCGTCTACAACGATGCGGAGCGGTTGCCTGCTGCGGTGGGGTCGGTGCTGGAGCAGTCGTTCGGTGATGTTGAGGTGGTGATTGTCGACGATTGCAGTTCGGATGGTTCTTTTGCGGT
>NZ_JAFIQY010000006.1 GCF_022271435.1 Streptomyces monomycini
TCCGCATCGCCGACGGCGAAGAACTCGGCTACGACGACCCGCCGGTACGCGGCCACTCCTTCGAATTCCGCATCAACGGCGAAGACCCCGGCCGCAACTTCCTGCCCGCCCCCGGCACCGTCACCACGTTCGAGGCGCCGGCCGGTCCGGGCGTGCGGCTGGACGCCGGCGTGGAGTCCGGCTCGGTCATCGGCCCGGCCTGGGACTCGCTGCTGGCCAAGCTGATCGTCACCGGCGCCACCCGCCAGCAGGCACTGCAGCGCGCCGCCCGCGCGCTGAACGAGTTCACCGTCGAGGGCATGGCCACCGCCCTCCCCTTCCACCGGACGGTCGTCACCGACCCGGCGTTCGCGCCCGAGCTGACCGGCTCGACCGAGCCCTTCCAGGTCCACACCCGCTGGATCGAGACCGAGTTCGTCAACGAGATCAAGCCGTTCGCCGCACCCGGCACCGACGAGGCCGAGGCCGACACCCGCGAGACGGTCGTCGTCGAGGTCGGCGGCAAGCGCCTGGAAGTCTCCCTGCCGTCCTCCCTGGGCATGCCGCTGGCCCGCGCCGCGGTCGCCGGCGGCGCCAAGCCCAAGCGCAAGGCCGCCAAGAAATCCGGCTCCGCCGCCTCCGGCGACACCCTCGCCTCCCCCATGCAGGGCACCATCGTCAAGGTCGCCGTCGAAGAAGGCCAGCAGGTCGCCGAGGGAGACCTGGTCGTCGTCCTGGAAGCCATGAAGATGGAACAGCCCCTCACCGCTCACAAGGCCGGCACGATCGTGGGCCTGACCGCCGGAGTCGGCGCGTCCGTCTCCGCCGGGTCCCCGATCTGCGACGTCAAGGAGTAGACCGTGACCGACCTCGCGTGCCCGCCGTCGGGCTTCCCTCCGTCCCCGCCCCTCGGCGTCCCCACCCCCGACGCCCCGCCCCTCGCCCCCGTACGCCAGGTCGTCGTGCAGGCCGACGGCGTCCGGCTCTCCGGACTGCACTGCGCGCCCCTCTCCGGCCCGCCCCGCGCCACGGTCGTGGCGCTGCACGGTGCCGGAATGCGCGCCGGATACTTCCATGGCCCCGCCCACCCCGGTCTCTCCCTGCTCACCCTGGGCGCCGCGCTCGGCTTCTCCGTCCTGGCGCTGGACCGCCCCGGCTACGGCCTGTCCGCCGCCGACTTCCCCGACGGGCTCCCCCTGCCCGAACAGTCCGCCGTCCTCCGCAGCGCACTCGACGCCATCCGCCACCGGTACGCGACCGGGGCCGGCATGTTCCTGCTGGCGCACTCCTTCGGCGGCAAACTGGCCCTCACCCACGCCGCGGAGCACCCCGCCGACGACCTCCTCGGCGTAGACATCTCAGGCTGCGGCCACCGCTACGCCCCCGGCGCCGAGCAGGCCCTCCGCTCCCGCGACGGGCGCGCGGCCTGGCAGTTCCACTGGGGCCCGCTCCGCCTGTACCCCGCCGGCACCCACACCACCAGCCGCGACCTGGTCACGCCGATGCCTTCGCGCGAGACGGCGGACGCCCTGAGCTGGCCCGAAGTCTTCCACCAACTCGCCCCGCGCATCCGCGTCCCGGTCCGCCTCACCTTCGCCGAACACGAACGTTGGTGGTGCCATGATGACCGGGCGGTGGACGAGATACGCGGCGCACTGGCCGATGCACCCGCCCAGGTCGAGCGCCAGCCCGACGCCGGCCACAACCTCAGCCTCGGATGGGCCGCCCGCACGTACCACCTACGAGCCCTCGACGGCTTCGCCTCCCACCTGAAACAGCGCGCCCCGAGCGCCCCACAGCCCGTCCCCGTCCCGTACCCGTGATCACCGCCCTCCTCCCTCCCACGGTCCGCGCAGCCGAAGTCCGCACCACCCCCGGCCCCAACTCCTCCCCCAGCCCCCCAGGCCCTACCCACGCTGCCAACCACCACGAAGACCCCAACACCACCCTGCACCCCGAGGAACGCGCGCACCTCCAGCACGCCGTCCCCAAACGCCGCCGACAGTTCGCCCTCACCCGGTCCTGCGCCCGCCGCGCCCTGCACGCACTCGGTGCCCCACCAGCACCGATACTCCCCGGTCCGCACGGAGCCCCCCAATGGCCCGTAGGCATCGTGGGCAGCATGACCCACCGCCAGGGCTACTGCGCCGCCGCCCTCGCGCGCGGCACCGACCTCCTGTCCCTGGGCATCGACGCAGAACCCAACGAGCCCCTCCCCCCAGCCGTCCTGAACACCTTCGCCCTGCCCGCGGAACGCGACAGCCTCCGCCCCTGTCCCCACCACTCCGGCGTGCACCACGACCGCCTCCTCTTCAGCGCGAAGGAGTCGGTCTACAAGGCATGGTTCCCCCTGACCCACCACCCACTACGCCCCCAACACCTCCAAATCCGCCTTCACTGCCCACCCGCGATGCCCACCTCGCCCACCGGCACCCCATCCCACACGGGCACCTTCCACGCCCGAATCCTCCCCGGCCCGGGCCCTGCCCCCAACTCCCCAGTGGCACCGCACTTTTTCACCGGGCGCTGGCTGGCGGATCAGTCCCTCATCCTCACCGCGGTCACCGTCCCGCACACCACGCCGTCGGCAGGGCAGTGACGGTATCTTCCAGCTCTTCACCGACGCGACGGGGCGGACCGCTTCATGACACTCACCTTCACCCGCCGCCCCAGCCCCAAGAGCTATGAGCTGCGCCCCCAGGGCGCCGCGCCCGTCCACGTGCTCCGGGGCGTCCCCGACGGCTGCTCCGTGCCGGAAGGGTGCGAGCCGTGCTTCACGTTGGCCGCTGAGCCTGCCGGTGCCTCCCCGCTCGCCGTGGTCGTCCGTACGGGCGGCGGCTGCCTCGCCGTCCTCGGGGCGGACCTTCAGCTCCTGGCGGAGATCCGGCTGCCGCCCAAGAAGAAGTACTGGCGGCCCGCGCACGAGATCCAGCTGCCCGACGGGACGGTGCTGCGTGGGCGCGAGGGGACGGTGCCGTCGCTGTTGGTGTGCCTGGTGCTGTTGCCGGTCTTCTTGTTGTACCTGGTCGCCGTGTTCTGGTCCAACTCCGACATCGGCGCCACCGACCTTCAGCTCCGTACGGCCTGGAAGCGTCCCGGCAAGCCCTTCGGCCGGGCGGTGATGACCGAGACGGCGCGTGGTCGCTTCCGGGTGCGGGGCGGGCGGCTGGATCGCCGGGTGGCGTATGCGCAGGCGGTGGCCTCGTACTGGGAGCGGTGAACCGGGCGGGCCCGGTTCGCGCGGAGGGCGCGGCCGCTTCGGCGGTCGCGCCCCGTCGTGTCCGTACCGGTGCCGGTGGAACGGATCAGTCGCGCTGGGTGTTCGCCGGGAGGGCGCGCAGCTTCAGGGACTTCGCCTTGGTGGTGCCGAAGCCGTGGTCGAGCAGCTTGGCGGCGTCGGCGTAGCGGTCCTTGCTGTTGAGGACGGTGCCGTAGAGGGTCTTGTCGCCGCGGGTGGCGGCGAAGACCAGGCAGTCGCCGGCCGGGGTGGTGGTGCCGGTCTTGACGCCGGTCACGCCGTCGTACGAGCCGAGCAGCTGGTTGGTGTTGTTCCAGGTGTAGTAGCGGGTGCGGCCGTTGGCCGCGGGTGCCTCGCCCTTGTACTGCTTGGTCTTGACGACCGTGCGGAACGTGTCGTTCTGCATGGCGTGGCGGGCGAGCTTCACCAGCTCGTTGGGGGTGCTGGCGTCGGTGCCCGCGCCGTCGAAGGAGTCGAACGTGGTGTGGCTGAGGCCCAGTTCACCGGCCTTCCGGTTCATCTGGGCGATGAAGGACGCGGTGCGCTCGTCGTTGGTGCCGCCGGTGCCGAAGGTGTCGGCGAGGGCGTAGGCGGCGTCCGCGCCGGAGGGCAGCAGGGCGGCGTAGAGCAGCTGGCGGACGGTGAGCTTGTCACCGGTCTGGAGGTCCGCGGTGCTGGAGCCGTGCTGGGTGACGAAGTCCCGGTACTCCTGCTTGACGGGGACCCGCCGCTCCAGGTCGACGCCCTTGGTGTCGAGCACCACGGAGGCGGCCATGATCTTTGCCGTACTGGCAATGGGGCGGGCCGTGTCCGCCTCCTTGCCGAAGAGCGACCTGCCGGTGGCGCCGTCGACCAGGGCCGCGCCCTTCGCCGCGATGACGGGTGCGGTCTGGGCGGGCCGCGGGGTCTGCGGGGTCTGCCGGGTCTGGAAGGTGTGGGTGGAGGGTGCGTTCTGCGTGGGGGGCGTGGCCTGGGCGGCCTGCGCGGTCAGAGGGGAGAGAGCGAGCAGGGCGCCGCCTGCGACGGCTGCTACTCGCGAAGTCAGGACTCTTGCGGTCAAGTCGGAACGCTCCATCACTGTCGTGCTTCTTGACGAACTGTGCTCCCGTGCGGGACGAGCCTGCAGAGGATGCCCTGTACATCAAACTGCACGGCGGGCGGTACGCGGTCGTCGGGCCCCGGCGCCGAGCCCCGCGCCGGGCAGGCGACTTGCGGAAGTACGACGGCGGTTTGCCGGATACCGACGGACTTCACCGGATTGCCCCTGCGGTGCCGGAGGCACCGGGTAAGGTCCCGAAAACGGAGGGGCGTCATCGAGGCGGCGCGGCGCAGGCGTCGTGAGGCGCTGTGTACGGGGGCGGCGCCCGGAAAGCGGCCGCCGCGGGGGGAGGCTCGGATGCGCGTCGTCCTCGGGGAAGACCTGTTCCTCCTGAGGGAGGGCATGGAGCATCTGCTGACGGCGCACGGCTGTACGGTCGTCGCCTCCGTCGGCAGCGCGCCGGAGCTGCTGCGCGCGCTGCTCGACGAGCGGCCCGACGTGGCTGTCGTGGACGTACGGTTACCGCCGACCTTCTCCGACGAGGGCATCCAGGTCGCGCTGGAGGCCCGCCGCCGCGTCCCCGGCCTGCCGGTCCTGGTCCTGTCGCAGTACGTGGAGCAGCTGTACGCCCGCGAACTGCTCGCGGACGGCGCGGGCTCGGTCGGCTACCTGCTCAAGGAACGGGTGCTCGACAGCCGCCAGTTCATCGAGGCGGTGCGCCGCGTCGCGGACGGCGGTACGGCCATGGACCCCGCGGTCGTCGAGCGGCTGCTGCACAACGGGTCGCGCCGCGAGCCCCTGGACCTCCTCACCCGCCGCGAGCTGGAGGTGCTGGGCCTGATGGCCGAGGGCAGGTCGAACGCGGCCGTCGCCGAGTCGCTGTTCGTCACGCACAAGGCGATCGACAAGCACATCAACAGCATCTTCACGAAGCTCCAGTTGCTGCCGTCCAAGGACGACAACCGCCGGGTGCAGGCGGTCCTCGCGTACCTGACCTATGTGCAGCACGACCCGGTCCGGCCGGGGGCGGCCACCGGCGCGGCCGTCGCGCGGAAGTAGGGCTAGCACCACTGATTACCGGCGCCGCGCGCCGGACGATGGACGCGTATGCGAATCCGTATGCGTACGACACCGCGCAGGCACCGCACCGAGCGACCGCCCCCGGGCTCCGGCCCGGGCACGCGCACCGACACGGAGACGAGTGAGATGGCCGAAGACCCAGGTCCGGGAAGCGACGTTCAGGGTGTGCGCCAGGGACGCGACTGGTTCACCGCCGGATGGTCGGCCATGGGGCGCGGCCTGAGCATGTTCTTCCTCGGTGTGCTCGCCGTCGTCCTCGCCTGGGTCGCCCTCGTCGGCATGTCCCTGGTGCTGGTCGGGTTCGGGCTGTTCCTCGTACCGGGTCTGGTCGCGGTCCTGCGCCGGGCCGCCGGCGCGCAGCGGCGCCTGACCGGGAAGACGGGGGTGCCGATCGCCGAGCCGTACCGGCCCGTGCCCCGCGCGGGGGGCGGCTGGAAGGGCGCCTGGCGTCGTTGCAAGGCGGTCTTCACCGACAGCGCCACCTGGCGCGATGTGCTGTGGGCGCAGTGCGCCGTCACCGTGACGGGCCTCCTCGCGATCGTCCCGTTCGCGATGCTCGCGCACGGCCTGTTCGGGATGGCGCTGCCGTTCATCTGGGAGCCGGTGACCGGGTCCTGGGACGGCACCTGGTACCTGTTCGTGCCCGTACGCGGCCAGGAGTCCGCCTGGATCGCCGCCGGCCTCGGTCTGGCCGAGATCCCCGTCGGCCTGCTGATCGCCCCGTACGTGCTGCGCCTGCACGCCCGCATCACACGCTCCCTGCTGGCGCCCACCGCCAAGGCCGAGATGGGCTCGCGGGTGGCGCACCTGGCCCGTACCCGTACGGATGCCGTCGACTCGTCCGCGGCCGAGATCCGCCGTATCGAGCGCGACCTGCACGACGGGGCGCAGGCCCGGCTGCTGGCCATGGGCATGAAGCTGGGCGCCGCCGAATCGCTTCTGGACGAGAACCCCGAGGCCGTCCGTACGCTGCTGGCCGAGACCCGCGACGCCTCCATGCGCGCGCTGGAGGAACTGCGCGACCTCGTCCGCGGCATCCACCCGCCGGTGCTCGCCGACCGCGGCCTCGTGGACGCCGTCCGCTCGCTCGCCCTGGAGAGCCGTCTCCAGGTACAGGTGACCGCGAACCTCCCGTCCCGCCCGGAACCGGCCGTGGAGTCCGCTGCCTACTTCGCCGTCTGCGAGCTGCTCACCAACGCCACCAAGCACTCCGGTGCGCGCCGGGTGCTGGTCGACATCCAGTACCGCTCCGGCGCGCTGACCGTCAGCGTCACCGATGACGGCCACGGCGGCGCGGGCCTGGAGAACGGCAGCGGCCTCCAGGGCATCCAGCGGCGACTGGCCGCCTTCGACGGCACCCTGGGCATCAGCAGCCCGGCGGGCGGCCCGACGATCGTCAGCTTCCAGGTGCCCTGCGTGTTGACGGTGATGTCCTGAGTCTGTGAGGGGACGGTCGACCACCAGCCCCCTGGGGGGCCGGGCGCCTGGGCAATGGCGCGTAAACCGGGCGTTCGGCGGGAAGTTGGGCATCATGAAGGGCCGTGGCGAGGCTTTTCAGCGGACGTTGGAATGTCCACCGCGGCAAAAACGTTCAGGGGGCATCCACTTGTCCCCACCGGAGGCCCCACCTATGCCACAGACGACGGAACAGCGCACCGGGGAACCGGCGCGCACCGCCGCGCCTTCCCTGCCCGACCCCACCGAAGCAGCCCTGGCAGCACCCGAAGGGGCCCGGCGGACCGGGAGCGGCGCCGTCGTCCCCGTCCTCGCCTTCGCCGGCATCGTCGTCGCCGTCATGCAGACGATGCTCGTACCGGTCATCAAGGACCTGCCGGCCCTCCTGGCCACCGCCCCGAGCAACGCCACCTGGGTGATGACGGCGACGCTGCTCACCGGCGCCGTCGCCACCCCCATCATGGGCCGGCTCGGCGATCTGTACGGCAAGCGCCGGATGCTGCTGACGAGCCTGGCGTTCATGGTCCTCGGCTCGCTGATCTGCGGCTTCACGGTTGACATGACCACGATGCTGGTGGGCAGGGCGCTCCAGGGCTTCGCCATGGGCGCCATCCCGCTCGGCATCGGCATCATGCGCGACGAGTTGCCCCGTGAACGCCTCGCCTCGGCCATGGCGCTGATGAGCTCCTCCATCGGCGTCGGCGGCGGCCTCGCGCTGCCCGCCGCGTCCCTGGTCGCGCAGCAGGCCGACTGGCACGCGCTGTTCTTCGGCTCCGCGGGGCTGGGCGTGCTGGCCATACTGCTCAGCGTGGCCTTCGTCCCGGAGACCTCCGTACGGGCCACCGGCCGCTTCGACGTGCTCGGCGCCGTCGGACTGACCGGCGGCCTGGTCTGCCTTCTGCTGCCGATCACCAAGGGCAGTGACTGGGGCTGGGGCTCGCCCACCACGCTCGGGCTGTTCGGCGGCGCGGTCGGCCTCCTGCTCCTGTGGGGCGTCTTCGAACTCCGGGTCTCCGCACCGCTGGTGGACCTGCGCACCACCGCCCGCCGCGAGGTCCTGCTCACCAACCTCACGTCCATCATGGTCGGCGTCGCCTTCTACGCGATCTCCCTCGTCCTGCCGCAGCTCCTCCAGCTCCCCGCGTCCACCGGGTACGGCCTGGGCCAGTCGATGGTGGTGGCGGGCCTGTGCGTGGCCCCGCTCGGCCTGACCATGATGCTCACCGCCCCGGTGTACGCGCGCATCTCCGCCCGGCGCGGGCCCAAAGCCACCCTCATGCTCGGCATGCTGATCATCGCCGTCGGGTACGGCGCCGGTCTCGGCCTGATGAGCGCCGCCTGGCAGACCGTGATCATCTCGGTGATCGTGGGCGCGGGCATCGGCCTGGCGTACTCCTCACTGCCCGCCCTGATCGTCGGCGCCGTCGACCCGTCGGAGACCAGCGCCGCCAACGGCCTCAACACCCTGATGCGCTCCATCGGCACGTCCGTGTCGAGCGCCGTCATCGGCATGGTGCTGGCCCACATGTCCGCTCCGGCGGGGGCGGCCACGGTGCCGACCATGGCCGGGTTCCGCACCTCGTTCGCCATCGCCACCGGCGCGGTCGCCGTCGGACTCGTCCTGGCGGCGTTCCTCCCGTCCCAGCGCGCGACGTCCCGCCCGCAGCTGCTCGCGCGTGGCGGGGAGGAGAGCGGGGGGTTCGAGTTGGCCGCTCCGGGCGGCGGAGAAGGGAGCGTTCCGGGCGGCGGGGAAGGGAGCGTTCCGGACGGCGGGAAGGGGACCGCTCCGGGCGGCGGGAAGGCCGGCGTCCCGAACGGCGGGGAGGGGAGCGTTCCGGACGGCGGGCATCCGACAGGTCCCGCGGGCGCCACCACGCCCGCGTCGACCCTCGTCACCACACCCGGGACCGGCTCCCGCCGCGTCCACGGCACCCTGCTCGGCGGCACCGACGGCACCCCGCTCGACGGCGGCCGCGTCGTCCTCACCGACGCGCACGGCGCGGTCGTGGTCACCACGACGGCCGATGCGCAGGGCGGTTGGGAGCTGACCGGACTCACGCCCGGCGACTTCACCCTGGTACTGAGCGCCACGGGCCACCGCCCGCACGCGCGCTCCTTCTCGTCTCCCGGCACACCCGCACGGCAGGATGCCCGGCTCGTCCCGGCGACCGCGGTCCGCGGCACCGTACGGGACCCGCACGGACGTCCGCTGCCGGACGCCGCCGTCACTCTTCAGGATCTGGGCGGTACGTCCGCCCTCCACACCGTGACCGGTCCGGACGGCACCTTCGCCTTCACCGGTCTCGCTGGCGGCGCCTACACGCTGACGGCCGCCGGCTGTCCGCCGCACGCCGGCCGGGTCACGCTCGCCGCCGGTGACCGGGAACGCCGCCTCGACCTCGACCTCACCCACGAAGCCGCCAAGAGGCCGCTTCCGTAAGCCGGTCGGGACCGGAGGAGCTGCTTCCGGTATCCGGTACGTCCGCCGTCATGTCACCTGCGCCGTACGGCCCAGGCGGCTCACGGGCTCACGGGCTCACGGGCTCACGGGCTCACGGGCTCACGGGCTCACGGGCTCACGGGCTCACGGGGAACGGTTCAGGCGCGCACTTCGATGCGGTTCGGGCGCGTACTCGGTACGGATCGGGCGCGTACTCGGTACGGATCCTCGGCACGCCCCGCGCACGTACTCCGTACGGCTCAGGCCGGGCAGAGGACGCGCTCGGGGCGCCGGGCGGCAGGCACCGCGCCACGGGGCGACGGCACCGCGGCGGCACGGGCCGGCGGGGCGCCCACAGGGACGGTGTACGACGCGGAGTACGAGGCGGCGCGCGGAGCGTCGAAGGCGTCGGTCTGGACGCAGCGGGAGCTGGGTGCCGCGCCGTGCGCCTCGGCGCGGATGCGCTGCTTCATCGTCGGCGGCAGGGTCCGCCCGTACATCATCCGGGGCGCGGCGAACAGTGACGCGGCGCCCGCGTACCCGAAGTCGTGGCCGCTGTCCGGGCCTTCGGCAGCGCCCGTCGCCGGGTACGGCGCCGCGTGCGTCCTGCTGCCGGGCGGCGCGGTCGTCTCCCTCACCCCGGTCGCGCGCTCGGCCCCGGCGGCGGCGAGCGCGGCGGCCGTGCCGCGCGCCTCCCCCTCGGCGGGGGCGGGGATCGTGGCGAAGGCCACGGAGGAGGCCGCGGCGGGGGTGCGGAACCCCAGGGCGGCGAGGAACTTGACGATGACGACGAGGAAGGCGGTCCAGAGTTTCGTGACCTTGGTGGTGGCCATGATCCCTCTCTTCTCTGCTCGGTCCTGCGGTGGTTCCGGGCCGTCGGGGCGGCGCCGCGGTGAAGCGGTGGTGCGGCGCCGCCGGGACACTTGTCCCGATGACCGATTTGCGTACTTTCCTCATGATGTGTAGACGCCGCCGGAAGACGAGCACCGGCCACCGCGATTCGTCGTTCTTCGGATGAACACCACCCGGTCGGCCCACCCCGGCTCGCGCCGGCCGGTCGGCCCGTGCCCGCCGCACCTCGCGCCCCGCCCTTCGCGCGCCCTCCGTTGGGGTGGCGGCGGCCGGGACGCCGTGTGGTGGTCACCCCGCATTCACCGGAGGCTGGTGGGCTTCGCTGCGTCGGCATCCGGCCGGCGCACGAAGAGGAGTACTCATGCGAAGACTGCGCCTGTCCCGCCGCAGCGTCATCACCGGTGCCGCCGTGGTGCTCGCCACCGCGGTGGCCGTACCCGCGGGAGCCGCCGCGTTCGGGGCCGAGGACCAGGCGGAGCGGGCGGTCAGGGGCGGAGCGGCGAAGAACGTCATCCTGCTGATCGGCGACGGGATGGGCGACAGCGAGATCACCCTGGCCCGGGACTACACCGTGGGCGCCGCCGGGCGGCTGAACATGGACAAGTTCCCGATGACCGGCACCTACACGACGTACGCCGTGGACAAGCGGAAGAAGCCGGACTACGTGACGGACTCCGCGGCCAGCGGCAGCGGCTGGGCCACCGGCCACAAGACGGTCAACGGCCGGATCTCCAAGACGCCGGACACCGACAAGGCGCTGCCGACGATCCTGGAGCTGGCGCAGCGGAACGGTTACGCCACCGGCTCCGTCACCACCGCCGAGCTGACCGACGCCACCCCGGCCGTGCTCGCCTCGCACGCCACCGACCGCAGCTGCCAGGGCCCGGCCGACATGGCCAAGTGCCCCACCGACAAGATCAGCAAGGGCGGCCCCGGCTCGATCGCCGAGCAGAGCGTCAACCACAAGGTGGACGTACTCCTCGGCGGCGGCAAGCAGCGCTTCGACCAGAAGATCACCGAAGGCCCGTACAAGGGTCTGACGGTGGCCGAGCAGGCCCGCAAGCTGGGCTACCAGGTCGTCACCGACCGCGACGCGCTCAAGCGGGTACGGAGTGTCGCGCACGGCAAGCCGGTGCTCGGCCTCTTCGCGCCGGGCAACGTGCCCGTGGAGTGGACCGGCGAGCCCGCCGCCGTCGGCGGCACCGACCCGCAGCGGTGCACCACCGGCAACCCGCAGCGGCCCCAGGGCACGCCCGCCCTGGACCAGCAGGCGGCCAAGGCCATCCAGCTGCTGGAGAAGAAGCAGAAGGCGCAGCGCGGCCACGGCCGGGACAAGGGCTTCTTCCTCCAGGTCGAGGGTGCCTCGATCGACAAGCAGGACCACGCGGCCGACCCCTGCGGGCAGATCGGTGAGACCGCGGCGTTCGACCGCGCGGTGAAGGTGGCCCGGGACTACGCCGCCAAGCACCCCGACACGCTCGTGGTCACCACCGCCGACCACGGCCACTCCAGCCAGATCGTGCCGCTGGACGCCAATCCGCCCGGCCTCTCCTCGACGCTCGTCACCGACGAGGGCGGCAAGCTGAAGGTCAACTACTCGACGAACACGCCGGGCAAGTCGCAGGAGCACACCGGGGTGCAGGTCCGGATCGCCGCGCAGGGCCCGCAGGCGTACCGCGTGCTCGGCGTCACCGACCAGACGCAGCTGTTCAGCACCATCCGCACCGCGCTGCGGCTGCGCTGACGGGGGAACGGGGGGCTGTGGAGGGCCGGGGCCGACGCCCCGGCCCTCCGCACGTTCAGGGCCGTACCGCTTTGCACCCCCGCACTGGCATGCCGGAATCTACAAGGCTGTAGATTTTACTTGCGCATGACTCGACCGGCAGCGATGCGCGGCACCACGCGGGAACGACAAGGAGATCCACATGGCTCTGTGGGACCGGATCAAGGATTCCGCCCAGACGATGCAGACCCAGCTCGTCGCGAAGAAGAACGAACTGAAGAGCGGCGCCTTCCGGGACGCGAGCATGGCGATGTGCGCGCTCGTCGCCGCCGCCGACGGGCACGTCGACCCCTCCGAGCGGCAGCGGGTGGCCCAGCTCATCGCCACCAACGAGGTGCTGCAGAACTTCGACGCCGAGGACCTGCGCCGGCGCTTCGACGCCTACCTGGACAAGCTGACCGCCGACTTCGACTTCGGCAAGGTCGGCCTCATGCAGGAGATCGGCAAGGTGAAGAAGAAGCCGGTCGAGGCGCGCGCCGTCATCCAGATCGGCATCGTCATCGGCGGCGCCGACGGCGACTTCGACAAGACCGAGCAGGCCGTCGTGCGCGAGGTCTGCTACGCGCTGGACATTCCGCCGGCCGAGTTCGACCTCTGACCGGAGCGCGCCACTCGGGCGCGTCACAGGGCGCGCCGCACGAACGCGCCGTACGGCGGCGGGCCCGCGGCACACATGCCGCGGGCCCGCCGTCGTACCGCTCGCCTCCGGACGCGGGTCAGACGTTGACGCCGAAGTCCGCCGCGATGCCGGCCAGGCCGGACGCGTAGCCCTGGCCGACCGCGCGGAACTTCCACTCCGTGCCGTGCCGGTACAGCTCGCCGAAGACCATGGCGGTCTCGGTGGAGGCGTCCTCGGTCAGGTCGTAGCGGGCCAGCTCGTTGCCGTCGGCCTGGTTGACGACGCGGATGAACGCGTTGCGGACCTGGCCGAAGCTCTGGCCGCGGCTCTGCGCGTCGTGGATGGACACCGGGAAGACGATCTTGGAGACCTCGGCGGGCACGCCCGCCAGGTTCACGTTGACCGACTCGTCGTCGCCCTCGCCCTCACCGGTGAGGTTGTCGCCGGTGTGCTGCACCGAGCCGTCCGGGCTGGTGAGGTTGTTGTAGAAGACGAAGTGCCGGTCCGAGACGACCTTGCCCGACTCGTTGCACAGCAGGGCGCTCGCGTCCAGGTCGTAGTCGGCGCCGGTGGTCGTACGGACGTCCCAGCCGAGGCCCACCGTCACGGCGGTCAGACCGGGCGCCTCCTTCGACAGCGAGACGTTGCCGCCCTTGGCCAGCGAGACTCCCATGGATGTTCCTCCCGGGTCGGGATGCGGCCCGCCGTGTGCGGCGGGCCACAAAATCTACAGTGCTGTAGAAGATGACGAACGAGGAGCGGGACGCGTTCCCGGACCGCTCAGTAGGATGCGGCGACGCCCCCGCCGCGCGGGGCGTGCGGCACGAACGGAAGAAGGCGACGGCGATGAACGGGGACCCCTTCGACGGCCGTACGGGCAGGTTCGGCGGCCATACGGGCGGGCCCGGCAGCCGTACAGACGGACCGGACGGCCATCCGGGCGCACCCGGCGACCATCCCGGCGGATTCGACAGCCACCCGGGCGGCCGCGACCGTGCGCGCCGCCGGGGCCAGGGCGAGCTGGAGGCCCAGGTGCTCGCCGCGCTGCACCAGGCGCCCGGCCCGGCCACCGCCGCCTGGGTGCAGGACCACCTCGGTGACGACCTCGCGTACACGACGGTGATGACGATCCTGTCCCGCCTGCACGCCAAGAAGGCCGTCACCCGCGAACGCGTCGGCCGCTCCTACGTGTGGACCCCGGCCGCCGACGAGGCCGGGCTCGCCGCGCTGCGGATGCGCCGCGTCCTGGACAGCGAGTCCGACCGGGACGCCGTCCTGGCCAGCTTCGTCTCGGCGCTCTCCGCCCAGGACGAACAGCTGCTGCGCACCCTGCTGGAGCGCGCCACCGGCGAAGACCCCGGCCACCCCACCGGTCCCGGCCCCGGTACGGGCCGCCCCCCGCACGGAGACTGACTGACCCATGGGCGTGTTCGTCTTCCTCCCGCTCGTCCTGCCGCTGACCGCGCTGCCGATCGCCCGCCTCGCCGGCCAGCATCTGCACCCGCGCAGCACCACCCGCCTGCTGACCGCCCTGTCCGTCGTCCTCGGTGTGTGCAGCACGCTGTGCCTGGGGCTGCTGATGGTGGTGGGCACCGCCCAGCTCCCCGGCAACCCGCTGCCCGACGGCTGGTCCGACCCGGAGGTGCGCGCGGCGGTGCCGTTCGCCGAGGTGGCCGGGGCGGCGGCGATCGCCGCGCTCGCCGCCGTCCTGACGGCCGGTGGCGCCGAGCTGCGCCGCCACTACCGCGTCCGCTCCCGTACGCACCGCGCGCTGGACGGCCTGCCGCCCGCCACGGAACTGGCGGTGCTGCCCGACGACTCCCCGTACGCCTACGCCGTACCCGGACTGCCCGCCCGCCCCGGCAGGCCCGCACGGCCGGGCCGGATCGCGGTCTCCCGCGGCATGCTGCGCAGCCTGGACAGTGACGAGCGCCGCGCGCTGCTCGCCCACGAGCGCGCCCACCTGACGGAGCGCCACCACCGCTTCCAGCTCGCCGTACGGCTGGCGGGCTGCGCGAACCCGCTGCTGCGGCCGCTGCGTACGGCGGTCGCCTTCAGCGCCGAGCGCTGGGCCGACGAGGAGGCGGCGCGGACCGTCGGCGACCGGCGGCTGACCGCGCGGGCCGTCGGCAAGGCCGCCCTCGTCTCCCGGCCCACTCCCGGGCCCGTACTGGCGGGTTTCGCCACCCCGGAGCCGGGTCCCGTCCCGCGCCGGGTGGCGGCACTCCTGGGCCCCGTACCCCCGGCCCGGAGCTGGCCGCCGGCCCTCACTCCGGCCGGCCTGGCCGCCCTGATCGCCGCCGCGGGCACCGCCGCTTCGGCACTCTCCGCACTGAACGCGGCGGTGGCCCTCTTCCTCGTTCTCAAGGCCGCCACACCGCTCTGAACAGGGGCGCGGCAATACGTCGGGGCGCGCCCGGACGTGGCGACCGGTCGCTCCGTACGATGCGGCGATGACGAGCGTGAAGGAAGACAGCACCGCCGCCGGCCGGATCGGGGGCCCTGCGGCCCCCAAGGTGTCCGCCCTCGGCCGCGTCATCGCGGCAGCCGTCCCGATCCTCGTGATGCCGGGGGTGGTGGCCTGCGGCACCACGGCGACGGCTCCCGCGAAGCCCGTCGAGGCGGCCCCCGAGAATGCGTTCCCCGAGGCAGCCCCCGAGGAGGTGGCCGAACAGGTCGTCAGCGCGTCCGAGAACGCCTACCGGGCCCTGGGGCTGCAGCGCACCATACCGAGGAGCGAACACTCCCGTCCGCCCGGTGCACGCACGGTGAACACACTTTACTCCGGCCCCTGCTACCGGCCCGGCGAGGGCAGCCTCCACGACCGGCCCGTGGGCGGGGCCTACCAGATCAGCCACATCTGGGCGCTGGACCGGGTGCCGTCGAGTACGGTCCGGCCCGCGTTGGACCGGCTGCGGGACCATCTGAAGAGCACCGGCTGGCGCATCACGTCGTACGCGAAGCCCTACGACGACACTTGGGAGATGAACGCGGTGCGTGATGACGCCGCCTCGGCCGGGGGTGCCCGACACCACCACGTCTTCTGGTACGGCGACCGTCAGCGCCTGGAGGGCGAGACGTCCTCTTCGTGCACACACGCCCCTTTGTGGAAGGAAAGTGACGGCCAGCCGGGCGAGCATCTGACCGCACCGACCACCTTCCCCCGAGCCTGACCCACCCCACCCTCTGTGACCTGCCCCACACCCGCTCGCTTCTACAGCCCTGTAGAACTGGGCTGTAGAGTGCGCCGAAACGTGCGCAACGGACGTGGCCGGAGGGGGAGATGACGACGAGGTCCGGGCCCCCGCCGGGAGGCGGCCCTCCTCCGGAGGCGGAGGTGCACTGGGTCTACCAGCCGGTGGAGCTGCAACACCCCGACGGCGGATGGGAATTGGGCCGCATCACCGCCTGGTGGCGGGACGGGGCAGGCGAACTGTGGTGCAGGTTGCGTACGATGCGCGGCAGCGGCGGCAGTTGCCCGCAGTGGTTTCCGTACGACCCCGACCGGATTCTCGTTCTGCCGAGCGCGGGCATCTGACGCACCAGAAGGACCATAGAGCGTGCAAGACAGGCACCGGCCCCGGCGGGGCGCACCCTCCGGCCAGACCGGAACTTCCGTCACCTCCGGCCCCGCGGGCCGGAGCGGCCCCCCGGGCCGCAGCGGCTCCGCGAGCCGCACCGGCCCCGCCGGGGGCTCCCGCCGCGCTGGCCGCGCAGGCTCCGGCGGCTCCCGCCGTGCCGCCGGATCCGGCCGCGGGCGCAAGCCGGGCAAGGCCCGGATGACCCGGCGCGGGCGCATCCTCGCCTGGACCGGCGGCATCATCGGCATCCTGCTGCTGATCACGGCCGGGGTCGGCGGCTGGGTCTACTTCAAGCTGGACGGCAACATCCACGGCGCGGACGTCGGCAGCCGGCTCGGCGGCGACCGCCCCGCCAACCTCAGCCCCGGGTCCAAGAACATCCTCGTCGTCGGGTCGGACAGCCGTGCGGGCGCCAACGCCAAGTACGGCAAGAACCTGGACACGATGCAGTCGGACACCCTGATGGTGCTGCACATCGCCGCCAACCGCGAGTGGGCCACCGCCGTCTCCTTCCCGCGGGACTCCTGGGTGTCCATCCCGTCCTGCGACAGCGGCAACGGCCGGAAGTCCAAGCCCCACCACTTCAAGATCAACGAAGCGTTCACCATCGGCGGCGAGGGCGGTGACGTCGCCAGCGCGGCGGCCTGCACGATCAAGACCGTCGAGAAGAACACCGGGCTGCGCATCGACCACTTCGTCTCGGTCGACTTCCAGGGCTTCAAGGGCATGGTCAATGCCCTGGGGGGCATAGAGGTCTGCCCGAAGACCGCGATCCACGACAAGAAGGCCCACCTGGACATGGAGGCGGGCTGCCAGAACGTCCAGGACGAGAAGGCGCTCGGCTACGTCCGTACCCGCTACAGCGTCGGCGACGGCTCCGACCTGGGCCGCATCGGCCGCCAGCAGGAGTTCATGAAGGCGCTCGGCGAGAAGGCGCAGTCCAAGCTGACCAGCCCCGGCGCGCTGTACGACTTCCTCGACTCGGCCACCAAGTCCATCACGACGGACAACGACCTGGCGGGCGTCAAGCCGCTGTCCGAGCTGGCCTCCACGGTCAAGGACGTGCCCAGCAACCGGCTCACCTTCCTGACCGTGCCGAACTACCCGCGCGAGGCGGACGTGCCCACCGACAAGGCGAACGTCGTGTGGCAGTACCCGCAGGCCGGCGGTCTCTTCAGCGACCTGGCGCACGACAAGGAGATCGACAAGGACAAGCTGGCCGCCGAGGGCAAGAAGCTCGTCACGGCGCGCTCGGTGAAGGTACGGGTCCTCAACGGCACGGGGAGGACCGGTTACGCGGCCGAGGTGGCGGCGGACCTGCGCAAGATGGGCTTCACGGTCGTCTCCACCGACAACGCGCCCGCCGGCAGCGAGACGGCCATCACCTACCCCGCGGCGCTGGACGCGCAGGCCAAGGTGCTCTCCGCCCGGCTCGCGGGTGCCAAGACGGAGAAGTCGGCGGACGCGACGGCCGCCGGTCCCGGCGTGGTGACGCTGACGGTCGGCGACGGGTTCAGTACGACGGGCTGACCCCCTCCCGCGACGTACGCACCGTCGTCGTACGGCACCGTCGCGCAGACGCCGGAGCGCCGGACAGGCTGAGTGGTCAGCCTGTCCGGCGCTCCGGCGTATGTCTGCGCCTAAGCGCCCGTCAGCTCTTCTCCTCCAGGTCGCCCTCGGTCTCCAGGAACGCCTCCCGGAGCGCCGTCAGCGTCTCCTTGTCCGGCTCGGCCCACATGCCGCGCGACTCCGCCTCCAGAAGGCGTTCCGCGATGCCGTGCAGGGCCCAGGGGTTGGCCTCCTGGAGGAACGCGCGGTTCTCCGGGTCCAGGACGTACGTCTGGGCGAGCTTGTCGTACATCCAGTCGGCGACGACGCCGGTCGTGGCGTCATATCCGAACAGGTAGTCGACGGTCGCGGCGAGTTCGAAGGCGCCCTTGTAGCCGTGGCGGCGCATCGCCTCGATCCAGCGCGGGTTGACCACGCGGGCACGGAAGACCCGGGAGGTCTCCTCGACCAGCGTGCGGGTGCGCACCGTTTCCGGGCGCGTCGAGTCGCCGATGTACGCCTCGGGCGCGGTGCCCTTGAGCGCGCGCACGGTCGCGACCATGCCGCCGTGGTACTGGAAGTAGTCGTCCGAGTCGGCGATGTCGTGCTCTCGGGTGTCGGTGTTCTTCGCCGCCACCGCGATCCGCTTGTACGCGGTCTCCATCTCCTCGCGCGCGGGGCAGCCCTCCAGGCCGCGCCCGTAGGCGTATCCGCCCCACACCGTGTAGACCTCGGCGAGGTCGGCGTCGGTGCGCCAGTCGCGGGAGTCGATGAGCTGGAGCAGGCCCGCGCCGTACGTGCCAGGGCGGGAGCCGAAGATGCGGGTGGTGGCGCGGCGCTCGTCGCCGTGCGCGGCCAGGTCGGCCTGGGCGTGCGCGCGCACGTAGTTGACGTCTGCGGGCTCGTCCAAGGACGCGGCGAGCCGTACGGCGTCGTCCAGCAGGCCGATGACGTGCGGGAACGCGTCACGGAAGAAGCCGGAGATCCGCAGCGTCACATCAACGCGCGGGCGCCCCAGTTCGTCGGCGGGAATCGGCTCCAGGCCGGTCACCCGGCGCGAGGCGTCGTCCCACACGGGCCGGATGCCGAGCAGGGCGAGCGCTTCGGCCACGTCGTCGCCGGAGGTGCGCATCGCGCTCGTACCCCACAGGGACAGACCCACCGAGGTCGGCCAGTCGCCGTGGTCGGTGCGGTAGCGCTCCAGGAGGCTGTCGGCGAGCGCCTGGCCGGTCTCCCAGGCCAGCTTGCTGGGAACGGCCTTGGGGTCGACCGAGTAGAAGTTACGGCCGGTCGGCAGGACGTTGACCAGGCCGCGCAGCGGCGATCCGGACGGGCCCGCCGGGACGAAGCCGCCGGCCAGCGCGTGCACCGCGTGGTCGATCTCGTCGGTGGTGGCGGCCAGGCGCGGCACGACCTCGCGGGCGGCGAAGGCGAGGATCGCCGCCACCGGCTCGCGCTGGTCGTCCGGCAGCTCGGCGGTGACCCGCTCGACGGCCGCCAGGTCCCAGTCCGCGTCGTCCATGGCCTGCACCAGGCCGCGGGCCTGCTCCTCGACCGCGTCGGCGGTCGTGCGGGTCGCGGCCGACTCGTCCAGGCCCAGCGCCTCGCGCAGGCCCGGCAGCGAGGACGTGCCGCCCCAGATCTGGCGGGCGCGCAGGATGGCGAGTACGAGGTTGACGCGCGCCTCACCGGCGGGCGCGCCGCCGAGGACGTGCAGTCCGTCGCGGATCTGCGCGTCCTTGACCTCGCACAGCCAGCCGTCGACGTGCAGCAGGAAGTCGTCGAAGCCCTCGTCGTCCGGGCGCTCCTCCAGGCCGAGGTCGTGGTGGAGCTTGGCGGCCTGGATCAGCGTCCAGATCTGGGCGCGGATGGCGGGCAGCTTGGCCGGGTCCATGGCGGAGATCGCCGCGTACTCGTCCAGCAGCTGCTCCAGGCGCGCGATGTCGCCGTACGACTCGGCACGGGCCATCGGCGGCACCAGGTGGTCGACCAGCGTGGCGTGCACCCGGCGCTTGGCCTGGGTGCCCTCGCCCGGGTCGTTGACCAGGAACGGGTAGATCAGCGGCAGGTCGCCGAGGGCCGCGTCCGGGCCGCAGGCGGCGGACAGGCCGGCGTTCTTGCCGGGCAGCCACTCCAGGTTGCCGTGCTTGCCCAGGTGGACCATGGCGTCGGCGCCGAAGCCGCCGTCCTCCTGGGAGGCGGCGATCCAGCGGTAGGCGGCCAGGTAGTGGTGCGACGGCGGCAGATCGGGGTCGTGGTAGATCGCGATCGGGTTCTCGCCGAAACCGCGCGGCGGCTGGATGAGGATGAGCAGGTTGCCGCGGCGCAGGGCCGCCAGCACGATGTCGCCGTCCGGGTTCTTGCTTCGGTCCACGAACATCTCGCCGGGCGGCGGGCCCCAGTGCTCCTCGACCTGCTCGCGCAGTTCCTTCGGCAGCGTGCCGTACCAGCGCTTGTAGTCGGCGGCCGGGATACGGACGGGGTTACGGGCCAGCTGCTCCTCGGTCAGCCACTCCTGGTCGTGGCCGCCCGCCTCGATCAGCGCGTAGATCAGCTCGTCGCCGACGCCGGACTCCAGGCCGGGCACGGGCTCGTCCCCGTAGTCGTAGCCCTCCTTTTGGAGGCGGCGCAGCAGCGCCACCGCACTGGCCGGGGTGTCCAGACCGACCGCGTTGCCGATGCGGGAGTGCTTGGTCGGGTACGCGGACAGCACCAGCGCCAGGCGCTTGTCGGCGGGCGCGATGTGGCGCAGCCGGGCGTGGCGTACGGCGATGCCGGCGACCCGGGCGGCGCGCTCGGGGTCGGCGACGTACACCGGCAGGCCGTCCTCGTCGGTCTCCTTGAAGGAGAACGGGACGGTGATCAGCCGGCCGTCGAACTCGGGCACCGCGATCTGGCTGGCCGCGTCCAGCGGCGACAGGCCCTCGTCGTTCTCCTCCCAGGCGCTGCGCGGCCCGGTCAGGCACAGGGCCTGGAGGATCGGCACGTCCAGCGCGGCCAGCGCGCCCGCGTCCCAGGACTCGTCGTCGCCGCCGGCCGACGCCTCGGCGGGCTTGGTGCCGCCCGCCGCCAGCACGGTCGTCACGATGGCGTCGGCGGCCCGCAGCTCCTCGATCAGCTCCGGCTCGGGTGCCCGCAGCGAGGCGACGAACAGCGGCAGCGGGCGGCCGCCGGCCTCCTCGATCCGCTCGCACAGCGACTCTATGAAGCCGGTGTTGCCGCTCATGTGGTGGGCGCGGTAGTAGAGCACGGCGACCAGCGGGCCGGTCGCGGCGCCCGTGTCGTCCGTACGGGCCACGACCTCCGCGCCCGTACGCGCCTCGGCCGCCAGGTGCTTCGAGCGCTCCAGGTGGCCCCAGGAGGGCGCGGCGGCCGGCGGCTCGAAGCCGTGGCCGGTCAGCAGCACGGTGTCGGACAGGAAGCGGGCGAGCTGCTCCAGGTTGGCGGGGCCGCCGTGCGCCAGGTAGGCGTGCGCCTCGGCCGCGATGCCGATGGGGACGGTGGACGCCTCCATGAGCTGCGCGTCCGGCGCCTGTTCACCGGTGAGCACCACGACGGGCCGGGGCTGGCCGGCGGCGAGGAGCTGGTCCAGGCCCTCCTGCCAGGCGCGCAGGCCGCCGAGGAGACGGACGACGACCAGGTCGGCGCCGTCCAGGAGGGCGGGCAGCTCGGCGAGGTCGAGACGGGCGGGGTTGGCGAGCCGGTACGGCACGGGACCGGCGGCCGCGCGGGCGCTCAGCAGGTCGGTGTCGGACGTCGACAGCAGCAGGATCATGGCGGCGTCTGGCCTTCCTCGGGGTCCGCGCCCCGGGCGGTTCACGGACGGCGGGAGTTCCTGGCTCGCCCGGCGGTGGCCGGGCTCACAGTGGCGGGACCGCGCCGGGTTTCCACCGGGCTTCCTCCCTTGGCGCCGTCGCTGGCGTCCGGTGGGCCAGCTGACCCACCGACCTGCATAGTAGAGGCTGCGATCGAACGGCGGGCGGCAGACCGTACAGAGCATCGTCGGTATGCTCGCCGCCATGCCGCCCACCCCCGCGATACCCCCGCACCGGGACGAATCCCTCGTACGGGACAGTGGTGCTGCCTGCGCACCGGACCGTGGAGACGCCGGACAGGCCGACGGGGACGCCGTGCGGGGCCGGGAGGACGCCCGCGTACGCGACCGTGCGGCCGCCCGCGTGCGAGACGCGCAGACCGGCGCGGACACCCTCGTTCGGGACCGCGGAGACGCCTGCCCCGGCGCGCTGCGGCTGCACTCCGCCGCCGACGGCTCGCTGGCCCGACTCCGCCTCCCCGCCGGTCTCCTGACCGCACCTCAGGCACGCGCCCTCGCCGACGCCGCGGACCGCCTCGGCGACGGCCACCTCTCCCTCACCTCCCGCGGCAACGCGGAGCTGCGCGGCCTGGGCGACGGCTGCGCCGCACCGCTCGCCGACCTGCTGCGCGCCGCCGGTCTCCTCCCCTCCGACCAGCACGAACGCGTCCGCAACATCGTCGCCTCCCCGCTCGCGGGCCTGGACGGGCAGGGCGCCGACGGCGGTGCCCCCGTCCAGGAGTGGGCCCGTGAGCTGGACCGCCTGCTGTGCGCGAGCGACACGGCCCCCGCTCTCTCCGGCCGCTTCCTCTTCGCACTGGACGACGGCCGCGGCGACGTGGCCGCGCTCGGCGGCGATGTGACGTTGGTCGCAGAACCCGGCGGCACGGCGCTGCTGCGCGTCGGCGACGACTCCGAGGCCCTGCGCCTCCCCGGCAGCGAGGCCCCCCGCGCTGCCCGCACCGCCGCAGAAGCGTTCCTCTCGGTCGCCCACGAGGCCGGCCACGGCTCCTGGCGCGTCCGGGAACTCCCGCCAGGACACGACGCCGCCGCCGTACGCGCCCTCCTCCGCACCCGCCTCCCGCAGCCGTACGAGACGACCGCGGCCCCCGCGCCCACCGCGCCCCGCCCGCCCCGTCCCAGCACCCTCACCACCCCCGACGGCACCCACGCCGCCCTCTCCCTCCTCGCCCCCCTCGGCCGCCTCACCACCGCCCAGCTGCGACGGCTGGCCGACGTGGCGGCCCAGGACGGCCACGGCGAACTCCGTATGACACCCTGGCGCGGCGTGGTCCTGCCCGGCCTCCCCCCCGAGGCGGCCGGCCCCCGGCTGCGCGAACTGGCCACGGCCGGCCTGGTCACCGACCCGGCCTCCCCCTGGTACGGGCTCGGCGCCTGCACCGGCCTCCCCGGCTGCGCCAAGTCCCTGTCCGACGTACGGGCGGACGCCGTGACCGGCCTCCGTATGGACGGCACCGGCGGCCCGCACCAGGCCGCCACCGGGCTCCTCCCCGTCCACTGGTCGGGCTGCGCCCGCCGCTGCGGCCACCCGCACGGCGCGTGGGTCGATGTCGTCGCCACCGGCGACGCCTACGAGGTGTCCGTACGGGGCACCCGGCACGCGGCGCCCGCCACGGCCACCGTCCCCCTGACCGAACCCGGCCGCCTCGCCGACGCCGTCGCGTCGGCCCGCGCGGCCGGCCGCACCACGCCATGACGGCCACCCGCACACCTGACATGACCGATGACATGACCGAGGGCAACGAAACACAGTGAGCGAGTTCGACTACGAGAAGGACGGCGCGGAGATCTACCGCCAGTCCTTCGCCACCATCCGCGCCGAGGCGGACCTCGCGGACCTGCCCGACGACGTCAGCCGGGTCGCCGTCCGCATGATCCACGCCTGCGGCATGACCGACCTCGTACGCGACCTGGCGTACTCCCCGAAGGTCGTCGCCAGTGCGAGCGAGGCGCTGCGGGACGGCGCCCCCATCCTCTGCGACGCCAACATGGTCGCCAGCGGCGTCACCCGCAAGCGGCTGCCCGCGGACAACGAGGTGCTCTGCACCCTCGCCGACCCGTCCGTACCGGACCTGGCCAAGCGGATGGGCACCACCCGCAGCGCCGCCGCCCTCGAACTGTGGCGCGACCGCCTGGACGGCGCGGTGGTCGCCGTCGGCAACGCCCCCACCGCCCTCTTCCGCCTCCTGGAGATGATCGAGGAGGGCGCGCCCCGCCCGGCCGCCGTCATCGGCATCCCGGTCGGCTTCATCGGCGCGGCCGAGTCCAAGGACGCGCTGGCCCAGCACCCCGCGGGCCTGGAACACCTGGTGGTACGCGGCCGGCGCGGCGGCAGCGCCATGGCCGCGGCAGCGATCAACGCGATAGCGAGCGTGGAAGAGTGACCGAGCAGCACACCGCAGGCCGCCAGGCCGAGCAGTCCTCCGCCCCCGCCCCGGGCCGCCTGTACGGGGTCGGCCTCGGCCCCGGCGACCCGTCCCTCATGACGCTGCGCGCCGTCGAGGTCATCTCGTCCGCCGACGTGATCGCGTACCACAGCGCCCGGCACGGCCGCTCGATCGCCCGCTCCATCGCCGAACGCCACATCCGCCCGGACCACCACGAAGAACCCCTGGTCTACCCGATCACCACGGAGTCCACGGACCACCCCGACGGCTACCGAGGCGCCCTCAACGACTTCTACACCGAAGCCGCCGCCCGCCTCGCCGCGCACCTCGACGCGGGCCGCACGGTCGCCGTACTCGCCGAGGGCGACCCCCTCTTCTACGGCTCGTACCAGCACATGCACCAGCGCCTGGCCGACCGCTACGAGACCGAGGTCATCCCCGGCGTCACCTCCGTCAGCGCCGCCGCAGCCCGCCTCGGCAAACCTCTCTGCGAAGCGGACGAAGTCCTCACCATCCTCCCCGGCACCCTGCCCACCGAGGAACTGACCGCCCGCCTCGCCGCCACCGACGCCGCCGTCGTCATGAAGCTCGGCCGCACCTTCCCCTCCGTGCACCAGGCCCTGACCGACTCCGGCCGCCTCCCGGAGGCCGACTACGTCGAACGCGCCACGATGCCCGGCGAACGCACGGCGCCCCTCGCGGAGGTGGACCCGTCCACCGTCCCCTACTTCTCCGTCGCCGTCGTCCCCAGCCGCATCGCCACCCCTCCCCCGGCCCCCGCCACCGGCTCGGTCGTGGTCGTCGGCACCGGCCCGGCAGGCCCGTTGTGGCTCACACCGGAGTCCCGCGGCGCGCTCGCCTCCGCCACCGACCTCGTCGGCTACACCACCTACCTGGACCGCGTCCCCGTACGCCCCGGCCAGGAGCGCCACGCCTCCGACAACAAGGTCGAGTCCGAACGCGCCGAACTCGCCCTGGACCTGGCCCGCCGCGGCCGCCGGGTCGCGGTCGTCTCCGGCGGCGACCCCGGCATCTTCGCGATGGCCACGGCCGTCCTCGAAGTAGCCGCCCAGGAGCCCTACCGCTCCCTCCCCGTACGCGTCCTCCCCGGCGTCACCGCCGCCAACGCGGCCGCCGCCCGCGCCGGCGCCCCCCTCGGCCACGACTACGCGGTCATCTCCCTCTCCGACCGCCTCAAGCCCTGGGAAGTCATCGCCGACCGCCTCCACGCGGCCGCCTCCGCGGACCTGGCGATGGCCCTCTACAACCCCGGCTCCCGCACCCGCACCTGGCAGGTCGCCAAGGCCCGCGAACTCCTCCTGGAACACCGCGCCCCCGACACCCCGGTGGTCATGGCCCGCGACGTCGGCGGCCCGACGGAGTCCGTACGCGTCGTCCCCTTGGCCGACCTGGCCCCCGAGGAGGTCGACATGCGCACGATCCTCCTGATCGGCTCGTCGCAGACGGAGTCGGTACGGCGCGGGGAGGGCGACCGGGAGACGGTGTGGACGCCGCGGCGGTACCCGGAGAAGTAAGAGCCCGCGCGACGGGCGGGCCCGGCTTGCACCCCGGGCCGCCCGTCCCCTGGTCGGCCCTCCGGTCGAGAACCCGCCACATGATCCCCACCCGACAGGCGAATCCAGCCACCACCGGGCCGTGCCGCCCCTGATCACCTAACGTCGGCGCGGTCCGCCAACCCGGCGGACCGCTCAACGGGGCACACAAACGGGGACAGCACCACATGACCGGCACATCCAGAAGCAAGCGCAGCAACCACCCACACTTACGCACCGCCGTCGCCACCGCCACGGCACTCCTGCTGGCAGCCTCAGCCACCGGCTGCGCCACCAAGGACGAACCCTGCGGCCCGGCCTCCTCGTCGCGCTACCGCGCTACGGACCTTCACGGCACCTGGACTTCCCTGAAGGGCCATCTCAAGCTCAGCGACCTCGGCGGCAAACTGGGCCAGACCTTCAACTCCCAGGGCTGGCCGAAGAACACCACCCTCGACCAGACCGTCAACGACGCGCCCCTCGAAGGCGGCCTCTTCGGCAAGGGCACCTGGTCCCTCTCCACCGACCACACCGCCCTCACCCTCACCTTCGACCGCCTGGACGCCGAACTGGAACGCACCACCATCCACACCCTGCGGATCGGCGAGGAGAAGAGCCAACCGGTCCTCTACACGCGGGTCGGCGACCCGGAGGAGTGCCATGTGTTCATGCTGACGCGGCAGGGGGAGTGAGCCGGGAGCGGCGGCCGGTGGCGGGAGGCCCCGCCCGTGCTGCGACGAGGGCACCTGCCGGGCGCGCGCAACCGCTCCCCCGCCTGATCGGGTGCACGCCAGCCGGTTCGCCCGGGGCTGAGTCAAGAGCGGTAGCCGCGCACTTTCAGCTCACCTATGAAGGAAACCCACGCATGGTGGGTGAATATCAGCGTTGGGCCGTCTGCGTCCTTGCTGTCGCGTACGCGCAGCGAACCGGTGACCGCGTCGGCTACCTCGACACAGTTGCCGTCGCCGCCGTTGCTGTGGCTGCTCTTCCGCCACTCCCCGACCGCCGGGCCGATTCCTGCGCTCATGCCGTGTCGCCCTCCATCAACTGCTTGATATACGCGACCGAGTCACATGGCGACAGCGCCAGGTCCCACAACTGCTCGTAAGACAGGCGGTACTGGGACACCTCCGCCACGTCCTCGATCAGTTCCCCCGACTTGTTGCCTTCATGGTAGGCAACAGCACTTCCGTCCGCCATCCACAAGAGAGACAGCGAGCCACCGAGCAGATCGTGCACTCCCGCACTGAGCGGAAGTACCTGCAAGACGATGTTCGGCATGCCAGCGGATGCCACAAGGTGCGCGAGTTGGGCTCGCCAGGCCGCCGCGTCCTTCAACGGTCGCATGAGGACCGATTCATCGATGATCACCCGGATGCGGGGAGGCGTCGCTCGGCACAGCAGCTCCTGCCTACCGATGCGGGCCGCGACCGCTTCCTCCAAGTCCTCGTCGCTGAGAGGCGTCGGCGCCGATGAGAGCACTGCCTTGGCGTAATCCTCGGTCTGCAACAAGCCTGGCAGAACCATCATGTACTTGTGCATGACAGTGGCCCTCGCCTCGTACCACATGAACGACTTGTAGCGGTCTTTGAAGGCGTCCTGACGTGCCAGCCTCCACAGCCCAACAAGCAATTTTCCCGTTCCGTAGACCCGGTCCAGCGCCTCCATGACTTCCCGCCGTGACAGACGCTCGCCGTTTTCGAGGCGGTTCAAGTACGTACGGTCGTACCTCGTCTCCTCAGCCAGCTGAGCCAGCGACATCCCGGAGGCGTCCCGCAAACGGCTCAACTCACGCGCGAGCACTTCACGCGCCGACTCCTCCGCTCCCGCACCCTCCGTAGCCATATGGCCTCCTCTGTTGCCCCTTGAGGGGTGACAACAGCGTCCCCCTGCCTGCGAGTTGTTCGGAGGGTAACCATGGATGAACGCAAGGTGCTTGCGAAAACCACCGACCGCTCAAAGGCAGATACACATGACCACGAACACGCACACCCGAACCACGAACACGATCAAAATCGCCGAGGAAGCGCGCGACGAACTCCGTACCGCCCTCACCGCAGTCGGCATCAAACTGCCCACCCTGAGCCTGGACGCCGTCTCCGTCACCGGCGACATCGCCCGCCCGCTCGTCACCCTCGGCCGCTGCACACCCGAGGTGGCCCGCCGCCTCGCCGCCGTACTCCGGACGTGCTCCACGTGACCGACGTACAGCCCGCGCCCCCGAAGCCGCCCCCACCCCCGGACGACACCGTCCGCCACCAGGCTCTGACGGCGCGCGTCAGGGAGGCCAACCGGTGGAGCGAGTCCTGGCCCCGGTGAGACGGCACGTGCCCTGACACGTCGCCAGCAGGGTCGGGAGGTTCGACAGACGGGCAGCACCCCGGCGAGGCCTTGACGCTCACCACCCCGGCGGATAGCGTTCCGATTCGGATCGGAACGCTATTCGCCTCCATGAGGGAGCCGCAAGTGAAAGCCGTAGTCGCCATGTCATCCGGAGACACCACCGTGACCGACACACCGGACCCGTCCCCCACCCCCACCCAGGTGCTCATCGACGTCGAAGCCGCAGGCGTCGGGTATGTGGACGTCATGACGCTGCGGGGCGAGTACCCGGCGTTTCCCGGTGCGGGGGCGGTGCCCGGGATGGAGGTCGTCGGGCGGGTGACGGCGGTCGGGGCGGAGGTGTCCGAAGGGCTGGTGGGGCAGCAGGTTCTGGCGTTGCTGACGGGGTTCGGCGGGTTTGCCGAGCGGGTCGTGGCCGAGGCCGAAATGGTCCTCACGAGCCCGCCCGGGGCCGGTGCGGACGATGTGGTCGCGCTGGGTGTCAACGCCCTGGTCGCCGAGCTGGCGCTCCAGCGGGTGGGGGCCGCTGCCGGGGAGCGGGTGCTCGTCCGTGGTGCCGGTGGCGGGATCGGGGTGCTCGCCACACAGATCGCGCGTGCCCGGGGAGCCGAGGTCACCGTCGTCACCTCGTCCGCGGCACGCGGCGAGCGCCTGCGGGGCCTGGGCGCCGCGCACGTCGTCGACCGGAACCGGTCCGGCGTTCCCGATGCGGGCTTCGATGTCGTGGTGGACACGGTCGCCGGCCCGGATCTGGGGCAGCATCTCGCACTCCTGCGGCCGAACGGGCGTTACGTCCTCTGTGGCGCCGCCGGTGGCTTCCCCTCGGTGGAGTCCTTCGCGCCGCTGCTGCGGGACTTCCACAAGTCGCTGTCGCTGCACGCGTTCAGCCTCAATTCGGTGGCCCCGGAGGAGCTTCGAGGCTCTTGGAAGAGGGTGGTGGCGCTTCTGGACGAGGGGCGGCTGTCAGCCGTGGTGGATCATGTTTTCCCGCTCGCCGAGGCCGCCGCCGCACTGCGGCGGGTGGCGGATGGAAAGGCGTTCGGCAAGGTCGTCCTGCGTCCCCGGTAGGGTTGCCGGTCGACAGGATGGGCGTGCGGTTCCCGGGAGAGTTCGATGGCGCGCAGGCGGGATGAGCGGATCGACCGCGCCGTACTGGCCGCGACGGCCGAACTCGTACGGGAAGTCGGCTATCCGGGCCTGACGATGGAAGCCATCGCGCAGCGGGCGGGGACCACCAAACCCGCCATCCGCCGACGCTGGGCGAGCCAGAAGCACCTGGTCGTGGAGGCCATGGCGGAGGACCGGATCGGGGTCGTGGAGATCGACACCGGATGCACCCACTGCGATCTCGTCGGGCATCTCGAAGCGCTCCGGGGCGCGATGGACGACCCGGCCTTCGGCCATGTGCTTCCGGGGCTGGTGGCCGATCTCGCGGACGATCCGGAGCTGCGGGAACGCTTCCTCACCGAGTTCTGGGCACCTCGCCGCGAAGCGTGCGTGGCGTCCCTGCGCAGGGGGCAGGCGCGCGGTGACCTCCGGCCCGGCCTCGACGTCGATCTCGTACTGGACCTGTTCGCCGCCCCCGTCGTGTTCCGGTCGCTCTTCGGCCATTCCGGGCTCGGGCCGGAGTTCCCGGAGGACGTGGTGGGTGCCCTGCTCTCCGGCGTAGGGACCGGGACAGGTGGGGGACGCGACTGCGGGCAGCGCCGCGCGCTAGGCAGTCACAGCGCCGCCAGCCAGGCGACCGCCTGATCCGGGGTCTCGGCCACCGGCACACCGACCGGGACGCCCGGCCTCTGCACGACCACCACCGGCACCCCCGCCTCCCGCGCCGCCGTCAGCTTCGGGGCGGTGGCCGTCGCGCCGCTGTCCTTCGTCACCAGGACGTCGACGCGGTGGTCACGGAGGAGGGTGCGTTCGCCTTCGAGGGTGAAGGGGCCGCGGTCGAGGACGGTCTGCATGTGGGGTGGGTACGGGGGCTCGGGGGCGTCCACGGAGCGGACGAGGAACCAGAGGCCGGTGAGGTGGGCGAAGGTGGCGAGGCCCATGCGGCCGGTGGTGAGGAAGACGCGCTGGCCGAGGGCGGGAAGGGTGGCGGCGGCCTCTTCGAGGGAGGCGACCGGGTGCCAGTCGTCACCCGGGCCGGGGACCCAGCCGGGCCTGCGGAGGGCGAGCAGGGGAACATGGGCCGTGGCGGCCGCCTGCGCCGCGTTGAAACTGATCGTGCCGGCGAAGGGATGGGTGGCGTCGATGAGCGCGTCCACCGCGTGCTCGCGCAGCCAGTGTGCGAGGCCGTCCGGGCCTCCGAATCCGCCGATGCGGACCTCTCCGGCGGGAAGCCGGGGGGCGGCCACCCGGCCTGCCAGGGATGTCGTCACGCGCCAGTCGGGCCGACGGTCCGCCAGGCCGGCGGCCAGCCGGCGGGCCTCGGTCGTGCCGCCGAGGATCAGGACGTGCGGGACGCGTACGGCTCCGGCGGGGGCGCTCATGGCGGGTGGTCTTCTCCATGGGTGAGGCAGGTACGGACACGAACGGTACGGGAGGCGGGCGTACGGGCGGGAGCACGGCCGGCACAGACTCCCCCACCGGCGGGCGTACGGGCGGGAGTACGCCCGGGACCGGTACCGGCACAGGCGCCGCCACCGGCGGCCGTACGGCGCAGCTCGCGCACACCGGGCTGCGGCACGGCTGGACCACCGGGGCCTGCGCGACCGCGGCGACGACCGCCGCGTACACGGCGCTGCTGACCGGCGATTTTCCGGACCCGGTGACGATCACCCTGCCGAAGGGGCAGACGCCCGCGTTCGCGCTGGCCGCCGAGGAGATGCCCGAGGACCGCGCCACGGCCATGGCAGCCGTCGTCAAGGACGCGGGGGACGATCCCGACGTCACGCACGGTGCGCTGATCCGGGCCACCGTGCGCCGGCTTCCGGCGGGAAGCGGTGTGGTGTTCAAGGCCGGGCCGGGGGTGGGTACGGTCACGCGCCCCGGGCTGCCGCTCGATGTCGGCGAGCCGGCGGTCAACCCCGTGCCCCGGCAGATGATGCGGGAGCACGTCGCGGAGGTCGCGCGGCGGTACGGGGGCAGTGGGGACGTCGAGGTCGAGCTGTCGGTCGATCACGGTGAGGAGATCGCGCGGAGTACGTGGAATCCGCGGCTGGGGATTCTGGGCGGACTGTCGATCCTGGGGACGACCGGGATCGTGGTGCCGTACTCGTGCTCGGCGTGGATCGACTCGATCCGGCGAGGTGTGGATGTGGCGCGTGCGGCGGGGCGTACGCATGTGGCCGGGTGCACCGGCTCCACCTCGGAGAAGGTCGTCGTCGCGGAACACGGCCTCCCCGAGGACGCGCTGCTGGACATGGGCGACTTCGCGGGCGCGGTGCTGAAGTACGTACGGCGGCATCCCGTGCCCAGGCTGACCGTTTGCGGCGGGTTCGCGAAGCTGTCGAAGCTGGCGGCGGGGCACTTGGACCTGCACTCGGCGCGTTCGCAGGTGGACAAGGGGTTTCTCGCCGAGCTGGCGCGGCAGGGCGGTGCGGACGCGGAGCTGGCGGGCGAGGTCGCCGTGGCCAATACGGGGCTGGCCGCGCTCCAGTTGTGCGCGGCGCGTGGTGTACCGCTCGGTGACCTGGTCGCCAGGACGGCCCGCGACGAGGCGCTGGCCGTCCTGCGGGGCGCGCCGGTCGCGGTGGACGTGATCTGCATCGACCGGGCGGGGAATGTGGTGGGGCGGGTCGAACCCCGGGGGCCGCGGGAAGAGGGGTGACAGGGGCGGCCGTGCGCCCCTGAGTGACGCGTTCCGTCAGGTGGCGGCCGGCCCCGGCGGCGCCTGGAACGGTACGTCCTTCGCGTACGCGACGATCTCGACCTCGTCGCCGAGGGCCCACTCCGCGACGCGCGAGGCCATCGCCGCCGGGACGCCCTCCGTCTCACCCGGCGCGGGCGGTACGTCGTACGTGCCGTGCGCGTCGTGCGGCAGGACGACGCGGTACTCGCGCTCCAGGGCGGTACGCGCAGTCCCCAGTACGCACATCTCGGACATCACGCCGCAGACGGCGAGGGACCGTACCCCGGTCTCGGTGAGCAGCTCGCCCAGCGGGGTTTCATGGAAGCCGTCGTCCAGTGTCTTGCGGATCACGACCTCGCGCGGGCCGGGCGTGACGGGCAGGTGCAGCTCCCAGCCCTGGGTGCCCGGCTCGTCGGACATGCCGGGCGCGCCGTCGTTCTGGAGGTGGACGATCAGCGCGCCGGCCGCCCGCGCCCGGTCGACCAGGTCCTCGGTGCGCTCCTGGACGGCCGCCGCGTGCGGTGCCGCGCCCTCGCCCGCGAAGAAGGCCGACTGGACGTCGACGACGATCAGGGCTTCGACGGGCTCGGGCGGGGACTTGGCGGGCTCGGGCGGGTTGTTCACGGGTCCGGGCGGGGTCTTCGCGGGCTCGGGCTGCGGATTCGCGTTCATCCTGCCGATGCTGCTGGGGCCGCCGTACCCGATCAACCGGTTATCCGTTTTCCGCGTCCCGGAGTTGGCCGGATTCCGCCGCACATCCCCGCTCCCTCTCCGTCGAGTACAGGTGGCTGTCGCGGAACTGCGAGGCGCCCAGCGTGCGGCCGACCATGATGACCGCCGTACGGACCACACCCGCCGCCTTCACCTGGTCCGCGATGTCGGCGAGGGTGCCGCGCAGCACCAGTTCGTCGGGGCGGGAGGCCATCGCGACGACCGCGGCGGGGCAGTCGGCGCCGTAGTGCGGCAGGAGTTCGCCGACGACCCGGTCCACGTAACGGGCCGCGAGGTGCAGGACCAGGAGGGCACCGCTGCGGCCCAGGGTGGCCAGGTCCTCGCCCTCGGGCATGGGGGTGGCCTGCTGGGCGACGCGGGTGAGGATGACGGTCTGGCCGACGGTGGGGACGGTCAGTTCGCGCTTGAGGGCGGCCGCCGCGGCGGCGAACGCCGGGACGCCGGGGACGACCTCGTACGGCACGCCCGCCGCGTCCAGGCGGCGCATCTGCTCGGCCACGGCGCTGAAGACGGACGGGTCGCCGGAGTGCAGCCGGGCGACGTCCTGGCCGGCCTCGTGGGCGCGGACCAGTTCGGCGGTGATCTGGTCGAGGTCCAGGTTCGCGGTGTCGACCAGGCGGGCGCCGGGCGGGCATTCGTCCAGCAGTTCGCGCGGCACCAGGCTGCCCGCGTACAGGCAGACCTCGCAGCGGGCCAGGGTGCGGGCGCCGCGCAGCGTGATCAGGTCGGCCGCGCCCGGTCCGGCGCCGATGAAGTGGACGGTCACTGTGCGTCTCCTGGGACGAAGGGGGCAGTGGTTACGGAGGGGTTGGCAGGGTCGGCAGAGGCGTCAGGGGTGGGAGGTTCGGGGGCCGCGGGCTTCGTCACCGACCACTGGGTGACCGGCATCGCCTGCCGCCAGCCGGTGAATCCGCCCACCGGTACGGCGTGCGCGACCGCGAGCCGTACGAGGTCGCCGCCGTGCCGCCGGTACCAGTCGGCGAGCAGCGCCTCGGACTCCAGCGTGACGGTGTTGGCGACCAGCCGGCCGCCCGGCGGCAGCGCCGCCCAGCACGCCTCCAGGAGGCCGGGCGCGGTCAGGCCGCCGCCGATGAACACGGCGTGCGGGGCCGGGAGTCCGGCGAGCGCTTCGGGCGCGGGGCCGGTGACCACGCGCAGCGCCGGTACGCCGAGCGCGTCCGCGTTACGGGTGATGCGTCCGGCCCGTACGGCGTCCCGCTCGACGGCCACGGCACGGCAGGTGCGGTGCGTACGCATCCACTCGATGCCGATGGAGCCGGAGCCGCCGCCGATGTCCCACAGGAGTTCGCCGGGGGCAGGGGCGAGTGCGGCGAGGGTGACGGCGCGTACGTGGCGCTTGGTCAGCTGGCCGTCGTGCTCGTACGCGTCGTCCGGCAGGCCTGGGGCGGCGGAGAGCCGGAGGGCTTCCGGGGCGCGGGCGCAGTCCAGGGCGATGACGTTGAGCGGGTCGATCGCGGGGAGGGGGCCGGTGCCGCCGGTTGTCGGCACGGGCGGCCAGTCCGCGGCCGTGCCCTCGGCCTGCCGTTCGCGCGGGCCGCCGAGCTGTTGCAGTACGCGCATCCGGGTCGGCCCGAAGCCGCGCTCCCGCAGCAGCCCGGCGACCTGCGCGGGAGTCTCGGCGCCCGCGGAGAGGACGAGCAGCCTGCGGCCGTCGTGCAGGGCGGCCGCCAGGCCCGCGAGGGGGCGGCCGACGAGGGTCACGACCTCGGTGTCCTCGACGGGCCAGCCGAGCCGGGCGCACGCGTACGCGACGGAAGACGGGTGCGGCAGCACGTGCGGTGGCGCGGCGCCCGCCTCGGCGAGCGCCTCGGTGAGCGTCCGCCCGATGCCGTAGAACATCGGGTCGCCGCTGGCCAGGACGCACACCTCGCGTCCGGCGTACGCGGCGAGCAGCCCCGGTACGGCGGGCCGCAGCGGCGACGGCCACGGAACCCGCTCGCCCGCGCACTCCGCGGGCAACAGGTCGAGCTGCCGTACGCCCCCGACGAGCGCCCCCGCGCCCCGCAGCACCTCTTGTGAGGCGGCCGGCAGCCCGTCCCAGCCGTCCGCGCCGATCCCGACGACGGTGACTCGTGCGGGGCCGGGGTCGGAGCCGGAGCCGGGGCCAGGGTCGGAGCCGGAGCCGGAGCCGGAGCCGGGACCGGGGACGCGCGGTGCGGGGGCCGCGGGCGGCGGCTCGGGGGCACCCGGCGCGGGCGCTGCGGGCGGCGGGGCGGGGCTCACTGCCGGTTACCTCATGGCTTCGGGTCGGCCGCCGTACGGGCGGCACGACGGGGTCCGGTGGACGCGGAAAGTCAACCGGGAGCAGACCACCCGGTCGGTGCGTTTCCAGAGTAAGAGGCGGTGCGCAGGGCCCTCACCGGCGGGCTACGGGCGCCGGTGCGCGCGGTGCCCGCAGAACCGCCGCCGAATTCGTTTCACGGGCGCATAATTGGCTACTCCTAGTAGTCGTGGATTCACCGAGCGATGTTGTTCGGTGCGGCACGCACCGGGCATCGAGGGAAGGCGCTGCGATCATGGACACAGTGGAACGCGCGACGACAGCGGGCGAGAAGATCACGGACGCGGAGGCGGCGCGGGACGAACTCCAGGCCGCGCTGGCCGGAGTGGGCATCACCCTGCCGTCGCTGGGCCTGGACGGCCCGTCACTGGCGGCCGACGCACCACGGCCGCTGGTGGAACTGGGCCGCTGCGCGCCCGACGTGGCCCGGCGGCTGGCGGCCGCGCTGCGGTGCACGGGCCGGGAGCGGTGAGGCTCGGCGGTCGGCGGTCGGTGCACGGCCCGGAGAAGGCGGGTTCGACGAGCTGCGGCCCCCGCGCCCGTAGTACTCGCTGAAGCCGATCCGGAATCGGTGCGCATCCGGCTCGAACCGACCGCGCACGACCCGAGGACCTGGCTGGGGCGGAGCCCGCCCATCCGCACCGCGGCGGCGTGCCACCGACGCGTGGGCCACGCCGACGGCGGATGACTGCGCCCCGCCCTCCTCAGCACGACAGGGCCCGCGGCAGGCCTCCTGGCAGACCTCTCGACGGGCCCCTCGACGCGGCGTGCGAGCCCTGCGCACAGTGGTGCAGGTGTGGCGACGCCTCCGCGCGGACATGAAGGAGTACACACCTGCCGCGGCACCCCACCCGCCCCGCGCACACCACGCACGGACCCGACACCTCCGCCGGCCACCGGGGCAAGGTTTTCGCAAGGGCCGGTCAAGGCTTTCGTCCCACCCCGTGGGCATCCCCTCCCCAACCGGCCGCCGTGTCCGGTCCGGAACACGCCGGCTTGATCCGACAGGGGGATGTCATGGGGGCATTGAGCGCTTTCGACAAGAATTCACCACACCAGTTACGCGAGTGGCTGACCCTCACCGGCCGCAAACGCGTCCTCGTCGTCGCCCACACGGTGACGTACGTCAAACGCCTCCAGGAAGTGTTCTCGCTCCTGGAGTCCGACCTCCGCGTCCAGGTCCTGTTCACGGCCCCTCCGCACCCGTTCGGCGACGGGGTGGCCGCGTTCCTCCACCGGCTCGGCAGCGCGGTACTGCCCTGGGAGAAGGCGGCCCGGCTCGAATACGACCTCGCGCTCGCCGCGGGGCCGCGCGGGCTGGGAGAGATCAGCGCGCCGCTGATCACGCTGCCGCACGGGGCCAACTACCTCAAGCGCATCATCGAAGGCACGGACGCCCGCGTCGCCGGCCTCGGGCGCCCGGACATCGTTCCGGACGGCCGGTGCCTGCCCGCCGCCGTCGTCCTGCCCCACCGGGACGACCTGCACGGCCTGGCGCAGTCGTGTCCGGAAGCCCTGCCCGTGGCGTCCGTGGTCGGGGACCCGGTGCACGACCGCATCGTGGCCAGCCTGCCCCGCCGTCCCGCCTACCGGCGCGCGCTCGGGCTGCGCAAGGGACAGAAACTCGTCGCCGTGGTGTCCACCTGGGGTGCGCTGTCGTCCTTCGGGGCGATCGAAGCGCTGCTCCCGCGCCTCATCAACGAGTTGTCGGGCAAGAACCGGCGGGTGGCGCTGCTGATCCATCCCAACGTCTGGTCGGGGCACGGCGCCTGGCAGGTACGGGCCTGGCTGGCGCAGTGCCGGCGGCACGGCATCGCCGTCGTACCGCCCGAGGCGGACTGGCGGTCCGTACTGGTGGCGGCGGACTGGATCATCGGGGACCACGGGTCGGTGACGCTCTACGGGACGCTGACCCGCGCCCCGATCCTGCTCGCCTCGTCGCCGGAAGGGGAGATCAACCCCGTGTCGCCCGCCGCCACCCTGGCGCGGACCGCTCCGGCCCTGTCGCCGGGCCATTCGCTCCCCAGCCAGCTGGCGTACGCCGCTGCCGAGTACGCGGAGCACCAGGGCGAGGAGTACGCGGCCATCGCGTCCCGGATCACCTCGGAGCCGGGGCGGTTCACCAGAAACATGCGGCGGCTGATGTACCGGGTCCTGGGGCTGGGGCAGCCCGCACACCCGGCCGTCACGCGTGAGCTGCCGCTGCCGCCGCGGCTGGACTCCTGGTGCGCCCCGGACAGCGGTACCGGTAGGGAGGCGACAGCATGACCGGCATGTGGGGTACGACCGACACCGAGCCGGCCACCGGTACCACCGCCCCGCCTCCCTCCCGCCACCACTGGCACCGTTCGGTACAGGTGCTGTCCGGGCCGCCGCCCGCCGCCCCCCTCCGTACGGGGCCCGTCGCGGTACCCGGCATCACCGTCGCCACGTCCACCGGCGTACGCACCGTGCTCGTCCACGCCGGGCAGCCGCCCGGACCGGCCGCGCGCCAGGCGCTCCTCGGCACCGACGACCACTTCGCCGTCGACGCCGACACCTGCGCCGAAGAGTGCTGGCTCGGTTGTGCGGACGTCCTGGTCCACAGCCGTCCACGGCAGCGGCGTGGGGCGTGGCGCCGGCTCGATCGCGTACTGGGACACCATGTCGGCTGTCGGCTCGCGGCCGTGCCCCTTCCGGACGGCACCTGCGCCGTGGCGTACCGCGACGGCGCCGGAGGCTTGCGGCGCCTCGCCGTCGAGGGGACCGGGACGGGGACGGCAGGGCCGGAGAGATGGGCGCAGGCCGCGTCGTGCCTGCACGGCCTGCTCACTGCGGGGCACACCCTGGACGGGCTGCGTGCCGTCAGCTTTCTGACGGGCCCGTAGGGCGCTCCTCCCGGGGGCCTGCTGAATCCACCGGCCTGCTCGCACCACCCAGGCCGGCCAGCAGGTCCCCTACCCGCTGGGCGTTCGAAGGGCTCTGCGACGCGTACAGCCTCCTGGCGTGCTCCCAGTGCTCCCGGGCCGCGTCCGGAAGGGAGTGCTCGCGCGCGCACGCTCCCAGCATTTCCGAGACGCGCGCCTGCCAGTGGGTGGACCCGGCGGACTCGAAGAATCGCAAGGCCTGGCCGAGGCGTTCCACCGCCGTGTCGTACGCGTCTCGCAGCGCACTCACGCGCCCGGAGAAGGCGAGCGCCCGCGCGGCGTCGTACGGATCGTTCAGCGCGACCAGCGCTTCGTGGGCCCGCGCGAAGAGTTCCGCCGCCCGCTCGGCCGAGCCGCCTGCGCCACCGGGACGTTCGCTCTCCGCCTCCTCCAGTGCCATTTCGCCCACTATGATCCGCGCCAGCGCCACTCCGCGCTCGTAACCCGCCGTCTCCCAGGCCGAGATGGCCCGGCGGAGGTGGACCTCCGCCTCCGGGAAGCGCCCCGCCTCCCGGTGCGCGGCGCCGATACCGAGCAGCGCCTGCCCCTCGTCACGGGTGTCCCCGGCCTCGCGGGCGGCCCGCAGCGACTGCGTGAACCAGTCGATGGCGTCCTCGGTGCGCCCGGCCGCGTTGAGCCCTATGGCACCGGAATTCAGCATCTGGCGTTCCGCCCTGCGGTCCCCGGTCCGGTGCGCCGCCCGGCGGCCGATGGTGTGAGCCTCGATCCAGAGGTCGTAGTGGCGCAGCCGGTGGAACAAGGGCCATAACGCGTCCACGAGTTGCCAGGCCAGCTCGTCCCAGCGTTTCTCGTCAGCGGTGCGCACGGTCGCCATCAGGTCCGCGCGGCGGGTCTCCAGCCAGGCGAGTGCGCCGCTCCCGTCCGCGAAGGGGCAGGGAAGGTCCGGTTCGTAGACGTACGTACGGCCGAGGGTGAACTGTATGGGGGAGAGCAGCGCCTGCGCTGCTGACGCGGTGTGCAGATGCCAGTCGGCCACGCGCCGGGACGTTTCTTCCCGGGCCGTCGGACTTTCTTCCGCCCGGCCGCGCTCCTCGGCGTGCAGCCGGACCAGATCGTGGAAGCGGTAGGCGTCCGGGCCCGTGTCCTCCACCAGGTTGGCCTCGACCAGCACGTCCAGCAGCCGCTCCGCCTCCCCCAGGGGCACGCCGAGGGCCACCGCCGCCAGCCGCGAGTCCAGTTCCCTGGCCGGCAGCAGTGCGAGGCACCGGTACAGCCGGGCCGCCTCGGGCGCCAGTACCGCGTACGACTCGTCGAGCGCCGCATACACCGACAACTCCCCCTCCACGGCCAGCGCCGCCAGCCGTCCTCGGTCCTGCTCCAACGCTTCCACCATGGTGCGCACCGGCTGCCGGGGGCGGGACGCGAGCCGGGCGGACGCCAAGCACACCGCCAAGGGCAGACCGGCGCACAGGGTCACGACCTGGCGCACCGCGCTGTCCTCGCGCTCCACGCGCTCGGCCCCTATGCCACGGGAGAGAATCTCGACGGCCGCGTGCTGCTCCAGCAGGCCCAGCTCGTGGTACAGCGCTCCGTCGGCGCGCAGCCCGGTCAGGCGGTATCTGCTGGTCACCACGACCAGGCCGGGCCGGCCGCCGGGCAGCAGGGACCGGGCCTGGGCCGCGGACAGGACGTTGTCGAGCATGATCGACAGGTGCAGGCCGTCGGTGACCGAGCGCCACAGCGCGGCTCTCTCGTCCAGGGCGTGCGGCACCTGCACGACGCCCAGAGCGCGCAGGAACTGGCTCATGACGTCGCCCGGGGCGGCCGGCCCGTCCTCCGCGTGTCCGCGGAGATCGGCGTACAACTGGCCGTCGGGGAATCTCTCGGCCATCCCGCGCAGCCATCGGGACACCAGGGCCGTCTTGCCTATTCCGGGGGGCCCGCTGACGACGATCAACGGAGTGGACAGCTCGGGAAATCGCGCGTGCAGCGCCGCCAGTGCCGACAGATCATTTTCCCGGTCGGTGAAAAGCGGTGTGACGGAGAGCAGTTGCCGTGGAACGGGAAGCCGCGCGGCGGGGTCCGCGTGCACGTGTATGCCGCCGCTGACATCCCCCGCCTGGATACTCGTCCCGTGAATCCTGGCCGAACCGCCAATGGCGTTCACATCCCGGCGCATCCCCCACCCCCGTCCGGTACGTCAGCGATCACTTCAGCTCTACCCATGGAAGGACGGCGGAAGTCCTCCGCAAGGGCGGCGGATGCCGCGAAGTCCGGCAAAGGACCCGAACCGGCCACCGCCCGTCCGGTGCCTACTGGCCACTTCAACCATTGAGTGCCATGCTCACCGAACCGGTATGGGGCGCCGATGACGGGAGGCGCTGATGGAGATTTTCATCCTCGGCCCCATTTGCCTCGGATCGGCCACGCACCGGGTCGGTCTCGGCTCCGACAAAGAGCGTGGTGTTCTCGCGTCGCTGGCCTTGTCCGCGGGCCGGCCCGTCGCTCTGGACGCCTTGATCGACCGTCTTTGGGACGGCACACCGCCGGGCAAAGCCCGCGAGTCTGTTCACACGTATGTGTCACGCATTCGCAAATCCATACGCGTGGCCGCCGCCGTGTCCGGCGGGACCGAATCCGCTGCGATCAAGCATCATGCGCACACATATACCCTCGAAATTCTGCCCGAACGCATTGACTGGCACCGTTTTCAGGATCTCGTCTCCCGAGCCAGGCGCCTGTCGGACGACGGATGCGGCGGGGAGGCGGTCGCACTGCTCCACCAGGCGGACGATCTGTGGCGCGGTGATCCCCTCGCCGGGCTGCCGGGGTCGTGGGCCGAGCGGATGCGGACGAGCCTGACCGAACAGCGCCTCAGCGCGACCACCTCGCGTATCGCCATGCAGTTGCGCCTGGGGCGCTTCAGCGAGGTGATCGGCGTTCTCTCCTCCCTGGCCGGTCAGTTCCCCGACGACGAGACCCTTCTCGGCTATCACATGCTGGCTTGTTACGGCTGTGGACGGCACGCGGACGCCTTACGGATCTACCAGGAGGCCCGCCGGAAACTCCGGGCGGAACTGGGCTGCGACCCGAGCGAAGAACTCGCCCGCATCCATCAGAGAATCCTGCGGCGCGTCCCGGCCCGTGAGGTCCTTTTTGACGGCCCGCCACATGCCCCTGACACTTTCCGCACCGCGTACGCCCCGCGCAACCTGCCGCGTCAGGCCGCTCTTGTCGGCCGCCGGACGGAAATGCGGCGGTTCCACGCCGTCATCGCCGCCGCGAGCCGGACGGAGGGAGACGGTTACGCCTCCATCGTGGCCCTGGAAGCGATTTCCGGTATGGCGGGCGTGGGAAAGACAGCCCTGGCCGTGAACGCCGCCAGTGCACTGGGCCGGCATTTCCCCGACGGGCAGCTCTACATCGACCTGCGCACCCATGCCCGCGTCCAGGAACCGATGAGCGCCTCCATCGCCCTGGCAACCCTGCTCCGCCTCTTGGGAGTTCCCGCGTCCTGTATTCCTTCCGCGCTCGAAGAACGCACGGATCTGTGGCGGACTCTGCTCTCGCACAAACGAGCCGTCATCATTCTCGACGACGCCGCGGACACCGACCAGGTGCGCCCGCTTCTTCCCGGCCTGTCGCCCTCGCTCATCATCATCACCAGCCGCCGCCATTTGGCAGGATTACCCGGTGCCCACTCTCTCGCCCTCGACGTGCTCCCCCCGCAGGATGCCATAGCCCTCTTCCGTGCGTTCTCCGGTCAGGAACGCACCCAGGACACCACCGGCTTGTCCCGGATTGTGAGCCTTTGCGGACATCTGCCGCTCGCCATCGAGATCGCCGCCAACCGGTTCAACGCCCGCCCGTCCTGGTCCCTGGCCGATCTCCGCGAACGACTCACCCGGGGCCCCGGCCGGCTCACGGAGCTGTACGACGGATATTCGGAGGTGGCCCGCGCCTTCGAGATGTCCTACCTGACGCTGACTCCCGCTCAGCAGTCCGCGTTCCGCCGCCTCGCCCTCCATCTCGGCGCCGAGTTCGGCCCGCACGCCGCATCCGCTCTGATGGGCCTGCCCCAGCAGCAAACGGAACGGCTCCTCGAAAGCCTGCTGTACTGCCATTTACTCCAGGAACCCCGCCCCGACCGGTACCGGTTCCACGACCTGCTCGGAGAGTACGCACGGGCCCTGGCGCATTCCGAGGACGACGAGGAAACCCGCGACCAGGCCGTGCGGCGCCTGACCGACTATTACTTGTCCGCCAGCGAGACCGCTGACGCCCTCGTCTATCCGCAACGGCCCCGGGTGACCCGTCAGCGCGCCGACGGCACCACCGGCACCGTCGGCAGCCGTCTGGCCTGGCGCGACGCCGAGGCGGCAAAGGAATGGCTGACCACGGAACGCTCCAACCTCCTCACCGTGGAGCGCCATGCGCGCACCCACGGCGTTCCCCGCCAGGCCGCGCTGCTCAGCCACGCGCTGGCGGGGTTCCTGGACGCCGAATGCCACTGGGTGGACACCGACCGGATGCAGCGGCACGCCGTCGATCACTGGAAACAGGCAGGTGACCAGCGCGCACTCTGTCTGGCCCTGCTCGACCTGAGCGCCACCCGCACGAACACCGGCCACTACCCCGAGGCCATGGCGGCCGCCCGCCACGCACTCGAACTGGCACGCATCACGCATGCCCCGGACGCGGAAGCCGACGCACTGCGAAAGCTGGGAATTCTGCACTGGAATCACGGCCGCAATCACGAGGCACTCGCCGCGCACCGGGAAGCCATCGCCGTACATGTCCGCTCGGGCAATACCTGGAGCCAGGCCCGCTGCGAGAACAACTACGCCATTTCCCTGTTGCACCTGGGCGAGCCCCGGGAAGCGCTGGAGTATTTCACCCGGGCGATCGACACGTTCCAGCAGGCCGGTGACCGCCGGAATTCCGCCAAGTGCATCAACAACCTCGGGGATCTGCACCTGCAAGTGGGGAATGTGGAGCTGGCACGCCAGACGTACGAAACCTCCCTCGCTCTCACCATGGACGTCGGAAGCCTCTCCGACGTGGCGACGGTGCAGGCCAATCTCGCCGGACTGCTCTCCACCTCGGCCGACCGGCACGACGTCGCTTCTGGCATGGACATGTTTAGAGAGTGCCTGTTCACCTTCCGGCGGCTCGGCGACCGTAAGAACGAGGGAAACGCACTGATCGGTCTGGGTACGGCCCACTTCGGCCTCGGACAGTTCACCGAGGCGGCCATCCACCACCAGCAGGCCCTGAACCTCGCCCGGAGCATCGGCGCCGCCCAGGAAGAGGCACGCGCACTGCGGTGCCTGGGAAGCGCGGAGGCGGCACTCGGCAGCCTCGCCGCCGCGGCGGAGAATCTTCGCGCGGCGATTTCGCTCGCCCGCCGGATTCACTTCCCGGAGGAAGCGGCGCGGGCGACGGATGTGCTGGCCGAGGTACGGCTCCGAGAAGGCAGCCGTGACGCCGCCCAGACGCTGTGGCGACAGGCGTTCGAATTATTTAGTGGCCTGGACAAGGCGGAGGCTTCGCGGGTGGCCCGGCGTCTGGGACAAAACACGTCGAATAATTGACAGTTTCGTCAGTTACGGCGGTCTCGCTGGACTGTTGCAGAGACAGGCATTGTCACTCAAGCGCGAACGTGATCCAATCTGCGCTCAGATTGATCCAACTCTCTGCATGAGGACCTTCCAGGTGACACGATCCGCAGTGCGGCGCGTTCTCTCCATGGCGTTAGCCGGAGCCGCCGCCATCCTGGCGCTGACCGCAGCGACCACCTCGCCCGCAGCAACGGGAGAGCATCAAGCCGCCCACAGCATGGTGTCCGCCACCGCGACACCCACCATGCGCGCGATGGCGAGGATATGCATACCGACGTAGACGCTCGCGTCCGTCGTCAGTCGCTCCGAGGGGCCGTCGCAAGACCTGCGACGGCCCCTCGGCCGTTCCCACCCCCCACCTCCCTGACCTGCGCCGATGCGCCATCCGACGGTAATGACAACGGTCACCGGTGCAGCCTTTGGATCTAGCGCGGAAGTGCGGTTTGCTTCCTTGCGCACGTCCTGTTGGACGCCCCAGGGAGGAGCGCGCCCCATGACCGAGCACGCCCACAGCCACCACCACGACCACAGCCACGGGCATTCGCACTCGCACACCCTCTCGCCCGACGCCGACCGCCGCTGGCTGCGGGCCGCGCTGGTGCTGATCACCGCGTTCATGGCCGTGGAGGTGGTGATCGGTTTCCTGGCCGGCTCCCTGGCGCTGATCTCCGACGCGGCCCACATGCTCACCGACGCCGCCTCGATCGTGCTCGCCCTGGTCGCGATGCGGCTGGCCGCGCGGCCCGCGCGCGGTGGCTACACGTACGGACTCAAGCGGGCCGAGATCCTGTCCGCGCAGGCCAACGGCATCACCCTGCTCGTACTGTCCCTCTGGCTCGGGTACGAGGCGATCACCCGCCTGGTGTCACCGCCCGAAGTGACCGGCGGCCTGGTCCTGGTCACCGCGCTGGCCGGGGTCGTCGTCAACATCGCGGCCGCCTGGTGCATCTCCCGGGCCAACCGCAGCAGCCTGAACGTCGAGGGCGCCTACCAGCACATCCTCACCGACCTGTTCGGCTTCATCGCCACCGCCGTCGCCGGTGCGGTCGTCCTGACCACCGGCTTCGCACGCGCCGACGCCATCGCCTCGCTGGTCGTCGTCGTCCTGATGCTGCGGGCCGGCACCGGACTGGTCCGCGAGTCCGGGCGGATCTTCATGGAGGCCGCGCCGAGCGGTGTGGACCCGGACGCGCTGGGGGACCGCCTCGTCGAGGTGGACCAGGTCGTGGAGGTCCACGACCTGCACATCTGGGAGATCACGTCCGGGGAACCGGCCCTGTCCGCGCACATCCTGGTCGCGCCCGGCGGTGACTGCCACGCCGTACGGCGGTGCCTGCACGAGCTGCTGAGCCTGAAGTACGGCATCACCCACGCCACCCTCCAGGTCGACCACGTGGACGAGCTGCCCCGGTCCGGCGAGGTGCTGCACATAGCGGCGGGGCCGGACGACGCGGCGCTCGTGCCCCCGCACTGCGAGGGCACGCACGGGCCGGTGCACCGGCCGGGTCCGCACGACCACTGAGGCGAGACCGTCAGGCAGTGCTGGTCACCCAGGGGTACCGGCCGTCAGAAGGCGACGGCCGTCAGAATCAGAAGGTGATGACCGTCTTGCCCTGCGTGTGCCCCGCACGGCTGGTCTCCAGCGCCTCCGGGGCCTCCCCCAGCGTGATCTCGTTGCCGAAGATCACGGTCAGCCGCCCCGCGTCGAGCTGCCCGGCGAGGATCTCCAGCAGCTGCGGCGACGGCCGGTTCTGGAAGTTGAAACCGCGCAGGTTGTGGTCGGTCAGCACGTCCGCGTCGGCGGACCCGACGGTGGAGACGGCCGTACCGCCGTCCCGTACGGTCCGGGTCATCTCGCCGAACGCGGCCGGGTCGCTGACCAGGTCGAGCAGTACGTCCACACCGTCCGGGTGGGCGGCCAGCACCTGGTCGGCCACCGGGCCCAGCGTGTGGTCCACCGTCTCGGCGGCGCCCAGGGTGGTCATCAGGTCCTCCGTACCCGGCCGCGCGGTGACGATCACCTCGGCGCCCCGGCCGGCCGCGAGCTGGGTGGCGAAGGTGCCGACGCCGCCGGTCCCGCCGACGATCAGGACCCGCTTGCCCTCGCTGACCCGGGTCTCCTCCACCAGGTTGTAGGCCGACGTCCCGGCCGTGGGGACGGCCGCCGAGTTCGCGTACGTGACGGTGCGGGCCGCGCCGGCCAGCGCCTTCTCCTCGGCCGCCGCGAACTCGCCGTACGAGCCGCTGCCCCGCGCCGGCCGCTGGAACTGGCCGAACACCGAGTCGCCCACCGTGAAGCGGCGCACGCCGGTGCCCACGGCGACCACCTCGCCCGCGCCGTCCGACCCCAGGACGAGCGGGAAGGTGTGCGGTGTCGCGTCCTTGAGGAGGCCGTCGGCGATCTTCCAGTCGAGGGGGTTGACCCCGGCGGCGGACATCCGCACCAGGACCTCGCCCGGTCCGGGATCGGGCTCCGAGAGTTCCATGAGCTGGGGCTGTTCGCCGAATGCGGTGACTGCTACGGCCTTCATCGTCGCGTTCCCTTCCGCCCGAACGATCCTCGATCCACCCTCCCGACCGGTGGCAGGGCAAGGGCCGCCGTCAACATGGCGCCCGTCGCGGCCCGCCTTCGGGTGAAACGACGCCAGGTGACGACAGCCCACAGGATCGTAAGCACGCGAACCGGGCGTATCCGGCAGGACGAGGGGCGGTGCCCCGGAAGCAACTCGTACGGCCCCCCGCCGAACCGGTGCCGCCCGCCCCGCGGCGCGCCGCGTTTGCCCCGCGCCCCGGCCGGTTACCCGTCCTCGGTATGAGCGGCAGCAGCGGCACGGACGACGCACACACCATCAAGGCGGGACGGCGCACGATCAAGGTCAGCCGGCCCGGCAAGGTGCTCTTCCCGGACGACGGGCTCACCAAGGCCGACCTGGCCGACCACTACAAGGCGGTCGCCCGGCGCGCGGTGCCGCAGCTGCGCGACCGGCCGCTGATGATGGAGCGGCACCCCGACGGCATCGGCGGCAAGCCCCTGATGCAGAAGAACGCCCCCGATCACTTCCCCGACTGGGTACGGCGTTCCGAGCAGTCCAAGGAGGGCGGCACCGTCACCCACGTCGTGTGCGACGACCCGGCGACCCTCGTCTACCTCGCGGACCAGGCCACCGTCACCGTCCACCGCTGGCTCTCCCGCGAGCACCGCCCCGACCACCCGGACCTGCTCATCTTCGATCTCGACCCGTCGGAGGGCGCGGACTTCGAGGACGTACGGTGGGCCGCCCACCGGGTCTGCGAACTGTGGGACGCGCTGAAACTGCCCGCCCGCCTGATGACCACCGGCTCGCGCGGCCTGCACGTCATCGCGCCGCTGGACGGCAACTCCGCCTTCGACGCGGTACGCGACTTCGCGCACCTGGCCGCCGAACGGCTCGCCCGGCAGCACCCGGACCGCCTCACCACCGAGCAGCGCAAGGCCGACCGCAAGGGCCGGATCTATCTGGACGTGCAGCGCAACGCGTACGCGCAGACCGCGGTCGCGCCCTATTCCGTACGGGCGAAGCTGGGCGCGCCGGTGGCCACCCCGATCTCCCGCGAGGAGCTGGACGACCCCGGGCTGACGGCGCAGCGGTGGACGGTCGCCACCCTCCCCGAGCGTCTCGCCGAGGACGACCCGTGGTCCGGGCTGTCCTGGCGCGGCCGGTCGGTCCGGGCGGCGTGGGAGCGGCTGGAGGCGTTGGAGGAGTAGGCAGGAGTAGGGAGGAGTAGGGCGGGGGCACTCGCCCTGCCACGGCGGCGCCTGCTTGGGCGGCGGGCGCGCCGGTACGCGTACGGTCCCGCCCGTTTGCCCGCATAAGGCGACCGGCCCCGGGCCGCGGGCTTCAATGGACCAATGATCCGGTTCGAGTCCGTCACCAAGCGCTACCCGGACGGCACCACCGCCGTGGACGACCTGTCCTTCGAGGTCGCCGAGGGCGAGCTGGTGACGCTGGTCGGGCCGTCCGGGTGCGGCAAGACCACGACGATGAAGATGGTCAACCGGCTCATCGACCCGACCGGCGGCCGCATCCTCGTCGAGGGCGAGGACATCGCGACGGCCGACCCCGTACGCCTGCGCCGCCGCATCGGCTACGTCATCCAGCAGACCGGCCTCTTCCCGCACCGCACCGTCCTGGACAACACGGCCACCGTGCCGCACCTCCTCGGCTGGGCGCGCAAGAAGTCCCGCGCCCGCGCCGCCGAACTCCTGGGCCTGGTGGGCCTGGACCCCGGCCTCCACGGGCCGCGCTACCCGGACCAGCTCTCCGGCGGCGAGCGGCAGCGCGTCGGCGTGGCGCGCGCGCTGGCCGCGGACCCGCCCGTCCTGCTGATGGACGAGCCGTTCGGCGCGGTCGACCCGGTCGTCCGCGACCGGCTCCAGCAGGAGTTCCTGCGGCTCCAGGCGTCCCTGCACAAGACGGTGCTGCTGGTCACGCACGACATCGAGGAGGCCATCCGGCTGGGCGACCGGATCGCGGTCTACGGGCAGGGCCGGATCGAGCAGTACGACACTCCGGCGAGCGTGCTGGGCGCGCCGGCCTCCCCGTACGTCGCCGAGTTCGTCGGCAGCGACCGGGCCCTGAAGCAGCTCGCGGTCACCGGCATCACCCCCGGCGACCTGGAGCACCCGCCGTTCGCCCGGCTCGGCGAACCGGCCGGCCGGGCGGCGGAGCGGCTGCGCGCGGAGGGCGCGCGCTGGGCCGTGGTCCTGGACGAGGAGGGCGGGCTGCACGGGTGGGTGGGGACGGAGGAGATGTCCGAAGCGCGGGGAAACGTTTCGGCGCACGCACGCCGGATGGAGGCGTGGGTCCCGGTGAGCGGCTCCCTCAAGGACGCCTTCAGCGAGATGCTCAAGTACGACGCGGGCTGGACCGCCGTCGTGGACGGCACCCGCTTCCTGGGCGTCCTGACCCCGGCCCGGCTGCACGAGGCGCTGCGGCGCACGATCGGGTCCGACGAGCAGGGGGTGCCGCGGGAGGAGGCGGAGGTGGACTCGGTGCCCACGGAATGAGGAGACGGGCCGGCCCAGAGCTCCGTACCCCCGGAACTACAGCAGCCCCTTCTTCCGCAGGTAGTCCCGCGCCACGTCCTCCGGGAGCCGCCGCCAGCTGTCCACCCGCTGGTTGAGTTCGCCCAGGTCCTCCGTCGTCAGTACGGAGTTGAGCTTGCCGAGGGCCGCGGCGACCCGCTCGCTGCCCGCGCGGGCCCGGTTGACCACCGGAACGAGGTAGTCCGCGTTCTGGAGCTTCTTGTCGTCCTCCAGGAAGACCAGCCCGAACTGCTCGATCGTCGCGTCCGTGCTGGTCGTCAGCACCATCTGGTCCTGCCCGTTCTGCACGGCCTGTTTGGCGGGCGTGGTGCCCACCCCCTTCGGGTCGACGGCCGTGATGTCGATCCCGTACGTACGCTTCAGGCCGGGCGCGCAGAACGGCCGCTGCACGCACTCGTCGCCCGCCGCCAGCCGTACCGGCAGCTTGGCGCGCCCCAGGTCGCTGAGGGTCTTCAGGCGGTGCTGCTTCGCGTACGAGGCGGTGACGGCGAACGCGTTCTGGTCGACGGCCCGGCCCGGCGGCAGCACGGTCAGGCCCCGGGGCGTGGCCAGCTCGCGCAGTGCCTTCATCGTCGTGCCGAGGTCCGGCGAGGCGACCGGGTCGGCGTCGGCGCCCTTGGTCTTGGCGTTCAGCCAGTCGGCGAAGGTCGCCGCGTACTCGGGTACGACGTCGATCTGGCCGCTCTCCAGGGACGGCTCGTACAGCTCCCGGTTGCCGACGGTGAGGATGTCGGTCGCGTACCCGGCCTTGTCGAGCAGCACCGCGTACATCCGGGCCAGCAGCTCGCTCTCGGTGAAGCCGGCCGAGCCGATCGAAAGGCGGCGGCTGTCGCCGGGCGCGGCGGTGACCTGCCCGCGGTTCTCCAGGGAGGGGCCGGTGGCGCAGCCGGGGAGCGCCGCCGCCATCAGCGCCACGGTGACGGCGAATCGGCGGGCTCTTTCGCGCGTACGGAACCGTCCGGTCGCCGTGTCTCCTCGGGGCCCGCTCACCGCGTCCGCCCCCGCGCCCACCCCGGCCCCAGCCGCTGCACCACCTCGAACAGCACCTCCATCAGCAGCGCGAACACCGCCACGATCACCGCCCCCGCGACCACCTGCGGCGTACTCGCCAGGTTGAACCCCGCGGTGATGATCCGCCCGAGCCCGCCCCCGCCGACCAGCGCGGCCAGCGTCGCCGTGGCGACCAGCTGCACCGCCGCGATCCGCACCCCGGTCAGCATCAGCGGCAGCGCCAGCGGCACCTCCACCCGCCGCACCAGCTGCCCGCCGGACATCCCCATCCCGCGCGCCGCCTCCACCACGTCCCGGTCCACCTCCCGCATCCCGACGTAGGCGTTGGTCAGCAGCGGCGGCAGCGCGAACAGCACCAGCGCGATGAACGTCGGCCAGTCCCCGTGCCGGCCGAGCGGGGTCAGCAGGAGCAGCACCAGCACGGCGAAGGTGGGCACGGCGCGCCCGACGTTGGCGAGGTTGACGGCCAGCGCGCCGCCGCGGCCGAGGTGTCCGAGGGTGACGGCGACGGGCAGCGCGATCAGGCAGGCGGCGATCAGGCAGCCGACCGTCAGCAGCAGGTGTTCCGTGAGGCGGTGCCAGATCCCGTTCTCACCGGCCCAGTTGGTGCCCGTACCGAGCCAGGTCCAGACGTCTCCGAGCGTCTTCATGCGCGTCGCCACGGCGTCAGCAGCCGTTCCAGGCCGAGCAGCAGCAGATCGAAGGCGACGGCGATGACGACACACAGCACGGACGCCGTCAGCACCTGCGCCTTGAAGAACGAGTTCATCCCGGCGTAGATCAGGTTTCCCAGCCCGCCGTGGCCGACGATCGCACCGATCGTCGTCAGCGCGACGGCGGAGACGGCCGCGATGCGCAGCCCGGCCATCGCGGCGGGCACCGCCAGCGGCAGTTCGACGGCCAGCAGCTGCCGCAGCGGCCCGTACCCCATGCCGCGGGCCGCCTCCTTCGCCTCCTCCGGTACGCCGGCCAGGCCCGCCAGGATGTTCCGTACGAGCAGGGTCAGGGAGTACAGCGCCAGGCCCACGACGACCAAGGTGGACGACAGCCCGTACAGCGGCAGCAGCAGCGAGAACATCGCCAGCGACGGAATCGTGTAGAGCACGGTGGTGACGCCCAGCACCGGCCCCGCCGTCCAGCGCCACCGGCTCGCGATCAGCGCCAGCGGCAGCGCGACCACCAGGCCGAGCAGCACGGAGACCACGGTCAGGTGCAGGTGCTGGAGCGTGGCGTCGAGGAGGATGTGGCGGCGGGTGGCGAGGTAATCGCCGCAGATCCAGTCGTTGCGGGCCAGGCAGTCGTCCGGAGGGGCGGTCACGACAGCAGTCCACCGCGCCGCGGGGCGGGTGTCCTGCCGGGCGGGCCGGACGGGTGAGGGCCGGTACCGGTGCTTCCCCTACGACGATGGAGACGAGGACGAGGACGAGGACGAGGACGAGGACGGGGCCGGGGACGAGGCCGGGGACGGCGTCGCCCCCGCCCCCGGCCGCTTCGGCGGCGCGTGCGCGGCCTCCACGTCCTGCGGGAACGTCAGCTGACGCCCCTGCCACTCCAGGGCCGGCGCCACCTCCCGCCGCCATGTCGAGAACTGGTGGCTGCCCCTCGGCAGGATGATGGAGTCGACGGTCATCGGAGGCTTCGCCGCCTCGATGAACCGCAGGGTGTCCCGGTAGTTCGGCTCACCCAGGCGGCTGCTGGCCACCAGCACCGAGACCCGCGGTACGGGCCGGTGCGCCAGCCGCCACAGCAGATCGTGCTCGCGCTCCCGCCGCCCGGCGGCCGCGTCGCTGCCGAACAGATTCCCGGTGGTCAGGTCGTCCTTGACGGCGTAGTCACCGGAGAGCGAGACCGCGGACGTGTAGCTGCCGGGGTTGCGCAGGGCCAGCAGCAGCGAACACGTGCCGCCGGAGGAGTAGCCGAACGCGCCCCACGCGCCGGGGTCGTGACCGACCCGGTAGGCCGCCTTGACGGCCTCCGGCAGGTCCTGGGTGAAGAACGTCTCGGCCTGCGGCCCGCCCGGCACGTCCACGCACTCGGTGTCCCGCGGCGGCGCGATCGTCGGCCGGACCATCACCAGCACGGTCGGCTGCATCCGGCCCTCCTCGATCAGCCGCCCCGCGGTGTGCGGGATCCGGAGGTGCTGCGCGAGGTTCATGATGCCGCCCGGGTAGCCGCTGATCACGACGGAGACGGGGAAGCGCTGACGGCGGTACTGGTGCTGGAAGTACTGCGGCGGCAGATAGACGAAGGCCGGGTTGACGACACGGGTCCGGCGCCCGACGATCCGTACGGACTCCACCCTGCCGACCTCGTGGGGCGGGCCCTCCGGCAGCCCGGTCACCCGGTCCAGGCCCTGCGGCCCGGCCGGCTGGACCAGCCCGCCCCGGAGGCTGCGGGCGTCGGCGTACCGCGGACCGCCGCCCTTGCTCACCGCCACCGGCCCCTCGTCGCCGGTGCCCAGCAGCTCGTCCCAACTGCTGTAGAACTCGAAACTGGAGTTCACGGCCAGCGCGAGCGAGCACAGGACCGCCACCTGGGTGACGAGGACGGTCGCGAGCCGGCCCAGTACGGGGAGCACACCGCGCAAGGACAGCCGCGGCCACAGCCACACCGTCAGGGCCACACAGGCCACGGCCAGCGTGATCACCGTGATTTCGAGCGACTGACTGGTCAGCCCCATGCGCCCACATCTCCCGTCACCCGTACGAGGGTTGTCCGGTCCTCCGGACCGCCGCCAGGGTCAACGGACGTCCGGTCGATGGGTCACTACACGGGCCACGCCCACCACGGGCCCGCCGCCTCCGCCGCCCCGCTCCGACGCGCCCGCCCCTCCCGCCACACCCCCGCTTGACGTGCGCAGACGCATACGCCACCCGTCTCGCACGCCGTCTCTCCGCAACCTCCACCCCTCCCTCACCACCCCGCACCGCACAAACATCCGCCTCGTCGGCCGTCACACCTCCTCCCTGCCGCTCGCCCCCTCTCCGTCACTCCCGCCCCTTCGCACATCCGCCCACCGCACATACGCTCTCCACACACACGCCCCACCCGCACACCCCCCACCACCACTCGCACCCCTACACCACCCCGCTACACAAAACACCCAAACGGGGCGTGCCGCGAGACGCGCGGGCTCCCACGATGGGACCGGCCCAGGCGGCTACCCTTACGTGTCCGGCCTGGTCAGGGACATGTCCGCGCTTCTCGGACATTCGCCGCACCCCACACACGCTAGAGAGGTTCGCCGATGGGCATTCGGAGTCTGCTGCGCAACGCTTTCGGTCGCTCCAAGGCGGCCCGCGAGGAATCGAACACCGCGGCGAGCGGCACCGGGGCGCCGGAAGCGGCGACGATCCCGGAGGCCCGCGAAGAGGCCACCCCGGAACCCGCCACACCCCGCGACCCCGCCGTCCCCACCGCCCGTACGGCCCCCGCCGACCCCCCGGCCGCCTCCCTCCCGGCCCAGGCCACCCGCCCCGACACCACACCCTCGGCCGAGGACTCGGCCACCGACCTCGTCTCCCAGGCCTTCGACGCGCCGAAGCCGACGCGGGAGGCGGAGCCGACGACGGCGGTCACGGAAGCGGCTGCGGAAGCCGAGGCGAAGCGCGAGAGCGACGCGAAGCCCGAGAGCGACGCGAAGCCCGAGAGCGACGCGAAGCCCGAAGGCGAGGCGCCCGAGGCGAAGCCGGAGCCGGTGGTCGAGGCGAAGCCGGAGGCCGTGGTCGAGCCGAAACCGGAAGCCGTGGTCGAAGCGAAGCCGGTGCCCGCGGCCGACGCGAAGCCCGAACCCGAGGTGACGACCGAGGCCCAGCCCAAGCCCCGGCCCGAGCCCGAGGCCGAGGCCGAACCCGAGCCCGTAACCGACACGACGCAGGTGGCCGACCCGGAACCCGTGACCGGGACCGACCCCGCCCCCGCCCCCGCCTCCCTCACCAAGGTAGAAGCCCAGGCTCCCGCCCTCGTCAGCCTCTACAAGGCCGCCCGGGTCTCCCTGGAGAAGCAGGGGCTGGCCACCCAGCGCGCCGCGGTCTACCTCGTTCTCGACCGCTCGGGATCGATGCGCAACTACTACAAGGACGGCACGGTCCAGCACCTGGCCGAGCAGGCCCTCGGCCTGTCCGCCAACCTCGACGACGACGGCACCGTACCGGTGGTCTTCTTCTCCACCGACGTCGACGGGACCGCCGACCTCGACCTGGCCAACTACTCCGGCCGCATCGAGGAGTTGCACGCGGGCCTCGGCCACATGGGCCGTACGAACTACCACTGGGCGATCAACGCCGTGATCGAGCACTACGAGAAGTCCGGCGCCACCGATCCCGCCTTCGTCATCTTCCAGACGGACGGCGCCCCCACGTCCAAGCCGGCCGCCGAGAAGGCGCTCTGCGAGGCCGCGAAGCTGCCCATCTTCTGGCAGTTCGTCGGCTTCGGCGACCCGGACGCCAAGGGCTTCGACTTCCTCCGCAAGCTGGACGACCTGGCCGTACCGGAGAAGCGCGTGGTCGACAACGCGGGCTTCTTCCACGCCGGCCGCGACCCGCGCGCCCTCGCCGACGCCGACCTCTACCAGCAGCTCATGGTCGAGTTCCCCGCCTGGCTCCAGGAAGCCCGCACCGCCGGCATCCTCCCCGCCTGACGCTTCACCCCCACCACCCCCACCCCCCACCGGTCGCGGCCGGGCCGGACGGCCCGCCGCGACCGGTGCCTTTCCTGACCCGTCCCGGCACTGGTTGAATTCTTCACGACACCATCGGTCCGGCTCGTTCCCACCGACCTCAGCTCCCCTGTCAGTGCCATGTGTAAGAGTGTTACCGCTTGGACCACACGGGGGTGGGGGGAACCGCTATGCCATTGACCGAAGAGATCGCCGGTATGTACGCCTACGAGGGTGACCCGACGGCACTGGTCGGCGAATTCCGCCGCACCAGCGTCTTGGTGCCCGTATCCGACGACGGGCTCATGTCCGCCGAATGGGGCGGAATACGCTGGCTCTACGCGTTCACGGACGAAGAAGCGCTCAGCCGTTTCGCCCTCGCCAGGGGAAGTAGCCCGGACACTCGTTGGCAGTATGTGTCCGCACTCGGCGCCCGCCTGCTCGACGTCGTCATTCCCGCCGTGAAAGGGCCGGCCGGTGTAGCTCTGGACGCCGGTAGCGAACAGGGGATGCTGTTCCCGCCCGCGCCCGGAATCGTGCCGGACTCCGTCGCCGTCCGCACCGATGCCGACGCTGTCAACGCTCCCGACGCCCCCGCCACTGCCGACACAGCCGAAGAACAAGCGTCGCCGCCCGGCACCACGCCCGGCCAGGACGGTGCGCGAATATGACCGCAGGGGGCGGTTACAAGCTCGACCAGCAGGCCCTTCAGCAGGTCAGCAAAGGCATCAACGACACCATCTCGGAACTCAAAGAGCTGGGATTCGACAGCCAGGCACAACTCGGCCACGGCTTCGAGAAGCTCCAATTGACCGGTATGGAAGCCGGACATGCGGAACTGGCCTCGACTTTCGAGACGTTCTGCGAACGCTGGACCTGGGGAGTGCGCGCCCTGGTGCACGAAGCCAATTCCTTCGCCCGCCGCCTCGACCTGTCGGCCGGTCTTTACCACGAGCAGGAACAGTACGTTTCCGACCAGCTGAAGATCACGACGAATGCGGCGATCGGCGACCCGTCACTGTCCTCGGAAGAGATCAAGAAGAAGTCCTGGGAGCAGATCCGCGACGACAACCCGATCACTCAGATCAGGGACGCCGACTACGACATCAACTCGGCCGCCACAAGAGAGTCGTTCGAGCGGGTCAACTCGTCGTGGGAGCAGACGAAGCAGGACTGGTCCACGTCCAAGTGGGCGGGCGACGCCGACCACAACCTGGCCCTCAAGGCCATGGGGACCGGCCGGGACCGGCCCGGGAACACGCACGACGACGGGGACGAGAGCTGATGGGCATCCTCGACGGCCTGGGCCATGTCGTCGACACGGTGGCCGACAAGGCCGGTGATGTCGTTGACGGAACCAAGGAGAAGCTGGGCGAGGGGGTCGAGTTCGTCGCCGACAAGACCGCCGACGCCCTGGACTCGGTCGGCGCGGAAGGAGTGGCCGACAAGGTCCGCTCCGCGGGCGAGGACGTCGCCGACAACCTCGGCGCCCACGTCGAGGAACGGAACCTGGGCGAGACCGACGACCCCAAGGCCCTGGTCCACGGCGACGCCTCCGCGATCAACGAGTCCGCCGCGCACCTGAAGGACTTCTACGCCGCCTTCGAACGGGTCGGCCAGGGCCTGCGCAAGCTGGACTCCGGCGGCTGGGAGGGCAAGGCGGCGGACAGCTTCCACGAGGAGTTCGACGCCCACCCGAAGCAGTGGATGCAGGCGGCGGACGCCTGCGAAGCCGCGGGCAAGGCACTCCACGCGTACGGGGAGACGGTCTCCTGGGCCCAGAGCAAGGCCGAGACGGCCATCCACAAGTACAAGGCCGCGCAGGACGCCACCAAGAAGGCCATGGATGCCCACCAAACCCAGGTCGACTCGTACAACGCCAAGGCGGACGCGTACAACGCCGCCTTGGCGAAGAACACCGACCCGGGCCAGAAGCCCCAGCAGCCGGGCGCCTTCTCCGACCCCGGTGCGGAAGGGCGCAAGGCCGCCCAGGAACTGCTCAAGAACGCCCGTCACCAGCGGGACGAAGCCGCCGAGCGCGCCCAGCACGCCATCAGCCAGGCGCTGGCCCACGCGCCGCGGGAGCCCAAGTTCACCCAGCAGTTCGTCTCCGACGTGGCGGACGGAGCGGTGTCCGGCGGGATCCAGCTGATGCACGTGGCAGGCGGTGTGCTCCGGACCGGGGCCGAGACGGTGAAGCTGGTCCGTACGGTCAATCCGCTGGACGTCTACAACATCACCCACCCCTTCCAGTTCATGTCCAACGTCTCCACCACCCTCATGGGACTCACCACCACGGTGGCCCATCCCGAGCGGCTGCCCAAGGCCCTGCTGGGTACGGGCTGGGGGAGTGACCCTGGGGACGCGACAGGGGCCCTGATCGGCAACCTCTTCGGCGGCAAGGGGGCCGGCGGCCTGGTCAAGGGCGCCGCGAAAGCCGGTGCGAAGGGGGTCGCCAAGGACTCTGCGCGCGCCGCGGTCAAGGACGGCGGCAAGACCGCCCTTCGCGACCGCGCCCGCCGCGCCTGGTGCAAGACATTCGGCAGCGACCCGATCGACATGGCCACCGGCCGCATGATCCTGCCGCAGACGGACATCACCCTGCCCGGCAGCCTCCCGCTCGCCTTCACCCGGACCTTCGAGTCGTCCTACCGGACCGGCCGCTGGTTCGGCCCCACCTGGATGAGCACCGTCGACCAGCGCCTGGAGATCGACGCCGAAGGGGTCGTCCTGATCGGCGAGGAAGGCAACCTGCTCGCCTATCCCCATCCGGCCGTCGGCGTCCCCACCCTGCCCGTCGAGGGTGAGGGCCACCCGCTGGAGCGCACCCCGGACGGCGACTACGTCGTCACCGACCCGGTCGGCGGCACCCGCTGGTACTTCACCACGTACACCGACGACACCGCAGTCCTCGACGAGATCTCCGACCGCCACGGCAACCGTCACACCTTCGACTACGACGAGACCGGTACACCGACCGTCATCACCCACAGCGCCGGTTACCGCCTGCTGTTCACGACCGAGGCGGGCCGCATCACCGCCCTGCACCTGGCAGGAGCGGCCTCCGGAGGCGGTGACCAACTCCTCCGCCGCTACGGCTACGACGAATCCGGCAACCTCACCACCGTCACCGACTCCTCCGCCCGGCCCCTGCACTTCACCTACGACACCGACGACCGCATCACCTCGTGGACGGACACCAACAACAGCTCGTACAGCTACGCGTACGACGACCAGCACCGCTGCATCTGGCAGAGCGGCACCGAAGGGCACCTGCGCGCGCACTTCGACTGGGGCGCCCCCGATCCCGACACCGGGCTGCGGAGCAACCTCCACCACAACTCCCACGGCCAGGTGACCCGCCACCTGGTCAACGACCGCCATCAGATCGTCGCCACCACCGACCCCACCGGCGCCACGACCCGTACGGTCCGCGACGCCCGGCACCGCGTGCTGTCCGTGACCGACCCGCTCGGACGCACGACCCGTTTCACGTACGACGACGCAGGCCGCCCCACGGAGACCACCCTTCCCGACGGCAGCCGCACCACGTCCACGTACAACGACCTCGGCCTGCCGCTGACCACCACGGGACCGGACGGCACCACCTGGTCCCACACCTACGACCTCGGCGGCAACCGCACCTCCTCCACGGACCCCGCAGGCGCGACCACGCACTACGCCTACGACTCCCGGGGCCACCTCTCCTCCGTCACCGACGCACTCGGCAACACCATCCGCCTCTACTGCGACGAGGCAGGGCTGCCGCTCTCCACCACCGACCCGCGCGGCGCCCGCACCCACTACCGCCGCGACGCCTTCGGCCGCATCACCTCCGTCACGGACCCGCTCGGCGAGACCACCCACCTCGTATGGACCGTCGAAGGACAGCTCGCCACCCGCATCGACCCCACCGGCGCCGCCGAACACTGGACGTACGACGGCGAGGGCAACCGCACCTCCCACACCGACGCCATCGGTCAGGTCACCCGCTTCGCCTACACCCACTTCGACCTGCTCGCCGCCCGCACCGACCCGGACGGCACCCGCCACACCTTCACCCACGACACCGAGCTACGCCTGACCCAGGTCACCAACCCCCAGGGGCTGACCTGGAACTACGCCTACGACAGCGCCGGCCGCCTGTCCTGCGAGACCGACTTCGACGACCGGGTCCTCACCTACACCCACGACGCGGCGGGCCAACTGGCCACCCGCACGGACGCCCTGTCCCAGACCACCACCTACACCTACACCCGCCTCGGCCACCTCGCCGAGAAGGACGCCGCGGGCCGCATCACCACCTACGCGTACGACGCGGCCGGCCGCCTCCTCCGCACCGGCAACCCCGACGCGTCGATCACCTGCACCCGAGACGCCCTCGGCCGCGTCACCTCCGAAACCGTCGACGACCGCACGCTCTCCTTTACCTACGACGCCCTCGGCCGCCGCACCTCCCGTACGACACCCACCGGTGCCACCACCACCTACACCTACGACGCCGCCGGCAACCGCACCCACATGTCGGCCTCCGGCCACCCGATCGCCTTCGACCACGACCCTGCCGGCCGCGAAACCGCCCGCCACCTCTCCGACGCCCTCACCCTCACCCAGTCCTGGGACCCCACGGGCCGCCTCACCTCCCAGACCCTCGGCGCCACGACCACCAGCACGACACCCCAGCCCTCGGCATCTCTCCTCTCCCGCACCTACACCTACCGCCCCGACGGCAGCCTCACCGGCATCCACGACTCCGCCCGCGGCCACCGCACCTTCGACCTCGACCGCGCGGGCCGCGTCACGGCGGTCAACGCCGCGAACTGGTCGGAGACCTACGCCTACGACGAGTCCGGCAATCAGACCCACGCCACCTGGCCCACCGACCACCCCGGCGCCGCCGCACAGGGGTCCCGCTCCTACACCGGCACCCGCATCAACCAGGCCGGCTCCATCCGCTACGAACACGACGCCCTCGGCCGCGTAACCCTCCGCCAGAAAACCCGCCTCTCCCGCAAGCCGGACACCTGGCACTACACCTGGAACGCGGAAGACCGCCTCACCACCGTCACCACCCCCGACGGCACCCCCTGGCGCTACACCTACGACCCCCTGGGCCGCCGCACCGCCAAACACCGCCTGTCCCCCGACGGCACCGCACTCCTCGAATCCACCCACTTCACCTGGGACGGCCCCACCCTCACCGAACAATCCACCACCACCCCGGCCTCCCCCCAGTCCGTCACCCTCACCTGGGACCACCAGGGCCTGACCCCCCTGACCCAAACCGAACGAAAGCTTTCTACGTCCGGACTGTCCTCCGCGCCACAGCAGGTAATCGACGAGCGCTTCTTCAGCATCGTCACGGATCTGGTGGGCACTCCTACGGAGCTGGTTTCCGAGACGGGCGAAGTGGCTTGGCAGTCGCGCCCCACCCTCTGGGGCACCACCACCTGGAACGCGGGCGCCACGGCGTACACACCGCTGCGGTTTCCGGGGCAGTACTTCGACCCGGAGACTCAGCTTCACTTCAATTTTCACCGCTACTACGATCCAAGCTCATCCCGCTACCTCTCCACAGACCCCCTCGGCTTGTCCCCAGGGCCGAATCCCCGAACTTACGTATACAATCCCCACACTTCGTTCGACCCATTCGGCCTCTCCCCCTGCCCCAACAACGTCGCCTTGGGCCTCCGTAAACACGGACTGAGAGAGTTCGCCGACAACAACAACTTCACCCATTACCTGGATGATTGGCAAACTTGGGAAGCCGAGGTCCGAGCGGCAGCCCATAATCCTGACGTACACCTGCACATACCACTTGACGGCTTTTCCGGAGCCACCCCGTTCGATAAATTCATGAAGGCGTACGAGAGCGGAATGGGGAACGACTGGTATGCAACAGAAAGAGAGATGTACCACGTCGGAAAGTCGGTACGACTGGAAGACAGACCTTGGGACAGTATAACGTTCTACAAGGACGGAAAAAAGATCACTGTGGCCAAACCAGAATCATGGCCAATGCCCGGGAGGTAACGGAAATGAAAATTATTCATTCATGGGATCGACAGTTTCAAGTATGGCAGTATTCAGTCAGCCACTCGACTCTGTTGCTCAGGAGCGTGAACCCTGACGAATACCCGACAAGGATCGACATCGCCTTCTCAGCCGTATCCATGATGCACTTGCTGCCGGATTACGAGACATTGGAGATCCACGAAGCAGACTCAGACGAGTGGCACCGGCACACTCGTCCTGATTTTTCGCTCCACCAAAGTAGCCGCTTGTTCCTCCTGAATGGAGGCGAAGGGTGCGTTTGGGCTTCCGATTGCGCATGGCACGAAGACGATGGCGACCACCGCTCCCCTTCGCACTTCGGCCCCCTTCGAGGCACTAATTAGGAAGTCCACGAAGGCCCGCGCCTCGACTTAGACTTATCGACAAAACCTTCCCCTTGCGGAACAGCTTAAAAGCGCCAGCAGGGCGAAAGATACGCAAGACGGAGGCTGGTGGCTCGCAGTCAATCCGGGAATACCCTGCGAGGGCTTCTTCCCACCGAACCTTCCTGTCTGGCGTACGCACAAGAAACGCGTACCTGCCCCGGAAAATCAAAGCGACTCCGGGCCGACGTAGCGGCCCGGGTCGGGGAGCCTTGGCTCATGGTCTGTCCTGTGGGCACAACTGGCCGTTAACACCGGATTTCCGTGAAACATGGTCGGCTGGCACGGCACCGGGTACGAGGGAAGCCGTCAGCCCCGCAAGACGTTGTGGGGGATCAAAAGTGTCGATGACTGGCTGAGTCAGCAGTCCGCTTGCTCGTCGCGGACGTTCGGAAGACGTACGGGGAGTTCGTCCTGGAGATTCGCCGCGAGGTCACCCGGAGGGCGGGTCACCCGCCAGAGGCGTCCAGATGGCGACCGGGCGCCGCGGCCGTGCTGCGGCAGGGTGGCGCGCCGCCTCGGTCACACCGCTTACACCTCCTGGGCGGATTTCGGCCTGGGGTTCGTCCTCGGGTGCTGCCTGCATTTCGACGAGGGGCGCTTTGGCAAGTAGTTCACCGAGACGGTGTACGTCTACCGCACCCTCATGACGAGTCCGGCGAACCCATGGGTCAGCATTCCCCGGCAGGAGCCAATCGGGAAACCAACCGACACTTTCACCGCAAAAGTGAGTGGAGAGACAATGGAGAGAAAGCCATGAGCATGCCGCCCCAGCCGCCACCACCCGGGAACGGGTACGGAAGTGCGCCCCAGGGCCCCTACGGTCAGGCGCAGCCCCCGTACGGCATACCCCCCGCGCCTCCCGTCAGCGGCCCCTACGGGCAGCAGCCGCCCCCGCCCGGCCAGCAGCCGCCCCCGCCCGGATACAGCGGAGGCTGGAACGGCATGCCGCCGATGGCGCAGCCCCCGCGCAAGAGCAACACCGGGAAAGTGCTGGGCATCGTCGGGGGTGCGGTCGCGCTCGTGGTGGTGGGCGGGATCGTGGCGGTGGTGGCGCTGAGCGGTGCCGGTGGTCCGAAGTACAAGACGGTGGTGCCGAAGACCCTTGTCGACGGGAAGTACACCCTCGCGAAGGATCTGAGTGACACGGTGAGCCCCCAGGTTCCGCGCGACGGCTCGTACGCTCACAACATGACCACGGTGGGCGGGCAGTACCAGTCCGGTGCCAAATCGCTGGTGCTGCTGTCGATGTACGGCTCCGTGAGCGATCCGCTGCGAGCCGTCGAGCAGACGATTCACGGTATGGAGAGCAGCGGCGGGGAAATGGTCGTACCGAAGCAGGAAGAACGGCCGCACGGCACCAAGGAACCGGTGTACTGCGGTGTCTTCGTGAAGCGGCAGATGGGCCAGAAATTCACCGCGCCGTTCTGCACCTGGGCGGATTCGAGTACGACCGGGAATGTGATGGAGACGGACGCGGAGCGGATCGACGCCGACCCCTTCTCGGTGGATCTGGAGGCGCTCGCGGAGAAGACGGACAGGATACGCAGCGAGATCAAGGTGCCGATCGGGCAGTAACCGGAGCCGGTCCGGCCGACAGGCGAGGGGCCACGGCAGCGCCTACGCTGGTTCCGGGCTGCGGTGCTCGCCCGGCGGGTGACCGCTGTCCGTTGTCCAACGGCGGAGGCGGATGTCCATGAGCCAGGGCCAGAGTCGGACGCGGGAACGGACGGATTCGGCGGGGGAGTCCGATCCGCGGCGATGGTGGGGGCTCGTCGTCATCGCCGTGGCCCAGTTGATGGTGGTGCTGGACGCGACGATCGTGAATATCGCGTTGCCGTCCGCGCAGCGGGAGCTGCACATGTCGGACGCCAACCGGCAGTGGGTCATCACGGCGTACACCCTCGCCTTTGGCGGATTGTTGCTGCTGGGCGGGCGGATCGCCGACCTGGTGGGACGGAAGCGGGCGTTCATCATCGGGCTGGTGGGGTTCGCGATCGCTTCCGCGCTGGGCGGGGCGGCGTCCGGGCAGGGATTGCTGTTCGGGGCCCGGGCATTGCAGGGCGCGTTCGCTGCCGTGCTGGCACCGTCCGCATTGTCGTTGCTGACGACGACTTTCACGGACGGGAAAGAGCGGAGCAAGGCGTTCGGAATTTACGGCGCCATCGCGGGCGGCGGCTCCGCCATCGGGCTGATGGCCGGCGGATTGCTGACGGAGTACCTGGACTGGCGTTGGTGTCTTTACGTGAATGTGCCGATCGCGATGGTGGCCATCGCGGGAGCCTGGGTCTTTCTGCACGACCGGCGGGGGCACGGCGGGGCTCGGCTGGATGTCCCCGGTGTGGTGCTGGGGTGCGGTGGGCTGGTCGCCATCGTCTACGGGTGCAGTGAGGCGCAGCCGCGGGGATGGAGCGATGGTCTGGTCATCGGGTTGTTGGCCGGCGGAGCCCTCATGCTGGTGGTTTTCGCGTGGTGGCAGGGGCGGGCGCGCCATCCGTTGCTGCCGTTGCACATCGTGCGGGACCGGAATCGCGCGGGCGCGTTTCTGACCATGGCGTTGGCGGTCATCGCCATGTTCGGGATGTTCCTTTTCATGACGTACTACTTGCAGGTGGTGCTGGGATATTCGCCGGTGAAGACGGGACTGGCGTTCCTGCCGCTGACGGCGGCGATCATCGTGGGGTCGACGCAGATATCGGCCCGGCTGCTGCACCACCTGCCGCCCCGCGTGCTGATGGTGCCGGGCGCGGTGTCCGCGGCGGCGGGGCTGGCCTGGCTGACGACGCTGACCGCCGAGCCCGCGTACGTCTCGCACGTACTGCCGTCCGAGCTGCTGGTCGGCCTCGGGATGGGCCTGATCTTCATGCCGGTGATGTCCACGGCCACGGCGGGCGTCGCGCCGCAGGACTCCGGGGTGACGTCCGCGACCGTCAACACGGCGCAGCAGGTGGGCGGTTCGATCGGTACGGCGCTGTTGAACACCATCGCCACGTCGACGAGTGCGACGTACATCGGGAGTCACCTGGCCACGGCGGCGAAGGAGGCGGGAGGACACCTGACCCCCGCGGTGCGGGACGGGGTCGTGAAGGACGGGGTCGTGCACGGGTTCACGGTGGCCATCGGTTGGGGTGCGGGAATCATGCTGCTGGCGGGGGTGGTCGCGGGCGTGCTGGTGAACGGGAAGGCGCCCCGGCAGAAATCTCCGGCCGCCGATGTCGAGAACTCCCGATCGGCTCCGTCCCCGTAGTGCACGCGGCCACAATGGGCCGCACCCGTACGGAGGAGACCCACGATGGCCAAGTACCTGCTGCTGAAGCACTACCGCGGCGCGCCGGCCCCGGTGAACGACGTGCCCATGGACCGGTGGACGCCGGAGGAGATCTCCGCCCACATGCGGTACATGCAGGATTTCGCGGACCGGCTGGAGAAGACCGGCGAGTTCGTGGACGGTCAGGCGCTCGCCGCCGAGGGGGCGTGGGTCCGGTACGACGGTGAGGGGCGCCCGCCGGTAACCGACGGGCCGTTCGCGGAGACCAAGGACCTGATCGCCGGATGGATGGTGATCGACGTCGACGGTTACGCGCGCGCCGTCGAGCTGGCCGGGGAGCTGTCGGCCGCTCCCGGGGCGGGCGGGAAGCCGATCCACGAGTGGCTGGAGGTGCGCCCGTTCCTGGCCGCGCCGCCCACCGTCACGGAGTGACCTCCCCGGTGACGCGGCTGGACGAGGCGCTGCTGCGGAGCCTCACGCCGGGCGTGATCGGGGTCCTCGTCCGCCGCGGAGCCGACTTCGCGGCGGCCGAGGACGCCGTACAGGAGGCGCTGGTCGAGGCGGTCCGGGTCTGGCCGTCCGACCAACCGCGCGACCCCAAGGGGTGGCTGATCGCCGTGGCCTGGCGGCGGTTCCTCGACGCGACCCGGGCGGACGTGTCCCGCCGCCGGCGGGAGGACCTCGTCGACCAGGAGCCGGTGCCCGGGCCGGCGCCCGCGGTGGACGACACGCTCCGGCTGTACTTCCTGTGCGCCCACCCGTCGCTGACGCCGTCGTCCGCGGTCGCGCTCACACTGCGGGCGGTCGGCGGTCTCACCACCCGCCAGGTCGCCCGGGCGTACCTGGTGCCCGAGGCGACGATGGCGCAGCGGATCAGCCGGGCGAAACGGACCGTGTCCGGCGTACGTCTCGACCGGCCCGGCGATGTCGCCACCGTGCTGCGCGTCCTCTACCTGGTCTTCAACGAGGGCTACTCCGGCGACGTCGACCTGGCCGCCGAGGCCGTCCGGCTCACCCGGCAGCTCGCGGCCGTGATCGACCACCCCGAGGTGGCGGGCCTGCTCGCCCTGATGCTGCTCCACCACGCGCGCCGTGCCGCCCGTACCGCGCCCGACGGCGCTCTGGCGCCGCTCGCCGAGCAGGACCGGGGCCGGTGGGACACCAGGACGATCGCGGAGGGCGTAGGGATCTTGCAGGCGGCGCTCGCCCGCGACCGGCTGGGCGAGTTCCAGGCCCAGGCCGCCGTCGCGGCGCTGCACGCCGACGCGCCCACCGCGGCGGAGACCGACTGGGTGCAGATCGTCGAGTGGTACGACGAGCTGGCGCGCCTGACCGACAGCCCGGTCGTCCGGCTCAACCGCGCGGTGGCGGTCGGTGAGGCCGACGGGCCGCGGGCCGGGCTGGCGGCGCTCGCGGAGCTGGACGCGGCGCTGCCCCGGCACACCGCGGTGGCGGCGTATCTGTACGAGCGGGACGGTGACCCGGCGACGGCGGCGCGGCTGTACGCGGAGGCTGCCCAGAAGGCGTCCAACCTCGCCGAACGCGACCACCTGACGCGCCAGGCCGCCCGTCTCAACGCCCGCCGGTCCCCCTGACAGGACGCGCCGGGCCCCCTCGCGGCAGGCCGGCACTCAGTACGCTGGCCCCGTGTTCACCCCCGAGGGACCGACGCTCCGCGAGCTGACCGTGCAGGCGCTCTCCTCCGTGGAGCGCGGCTACGACCTGCTGGCCCCGAAGTTCGACCACACGCCGTTCCGTACGCCGGACCGGATTCTCGACGCGACGGCGGAGGCGCTGCGGGGCCTCGGCCCGTTCGAGGCCGGGCTCGACGTCTGCTGCGGCACGGGAGCGGGCATGGGCGTGCTGCGGTCCCTGTGCCGGGAGCGGATCGTGGGGGCCGACTTCAGTACGGGGATGCTCGCGGCGGCGCGCCGGACCGTGGCCGTGTCCCCGCCCCCGCCCATGCCCCCGCGTACGGAGCCCACCGTCACGTACGTACGCGCCGACGCCCGCGCCCTCCCCTTCACCTCAGCCTTCGACCTCGCCGTCACCTTCGGCGCCCTCGGCCACTTCCTGCCCGTCGAGCGCGCCGCGGTCTTCGCCGGAGTGCACCGGGCGCTGCGTCCAGGCGGGATCTTCGCCTTCCCGATCGCCGCGCCGCCGTCGCCTCGCTCCGTCCTGTACTGGACCCTGCTCGGCTTCGACGCGGTGATGCGCGTACGGAACGTGCTGTGGCGACCCCCGTTCGTCATGTACTACCGGACGTGCGCGCTGCGCGACATACGGGCCGACCTGCGCGCGGCGGGGTTCACCGTGGAGCTCGTACCGGTGCGAGGGGCGGCCCGCCGCCCCGACGGCAGCCCCGGCTGGGGGCTCGTGGCGGCCCGTCGGTCCTGATCGCCCGAAAGCGACGATCAAGGGCCGTACCGAGCGCGGAAAACCAGGCGCGGTGGCCCTGCACCCGTCCGATACGATATTGACGTTCCGTAGAACAAAACCTCACTCACCGTAGCGACTTGGGAGCAGCCGGCAATGGCTCGACACCTCATCACCAGCGCCCTTCCGTACATCAACGGGATCAAGCACCTGGGCAACATGGTGGGGTCCATGCTCCCGGCCGACGTGTACGGGCGGTATCTGCGCCAGCGCGGCCACGAGGTGCTCTACATCTGCGCGACGGACGAGCACGGCACGCCCGCCGAGCTGGCGGCCAAGGACGCCGGCCAGTCCGTCGACGCGTACTGCGGCGAACAGCACGACGCGCAGAAGGCCATCTACGACGGCTTCCACCTGCAGTTCGACCACTTCGGGCGCAGCTCCTCGCAGCAGAACGTGGAGCTGACCCAGCACTTCGCGCGCAAGCTGCACGAGAACGGCTTCATCGAGGAGCGCGCCATCCGGCAGGTCTACTCGATCGCCGACGAGCGCTTCCTCCCGGACCGCTACATCGTCGGCACGTGCCCGCACTGCGGCTACGACAAGGCGCGCGGCGACCAGTGCGAGAACTGCACCCGCGTCCTGGACCCGACCGACCTGATCGACGCCCGCTCGGCGATCAGCGGCAGCAGCGACCTGGAGGTGCGCGAGACCAAGCACCTCTTCCTGCTCCAGTCCAAGCTCCAGGGCGAGGTCGAGCAGTGGATCGACGACAACAGCGAGGAGTGGCCGACGCTGGCGTCGTCCATCGCCCGCAAGTGGCTGACCGAGGGCCTGCACGACCGGGCGATCACCCGTGACCTGGACTGGGGCGTGCCGGTGCCGGCCGACGTGTGGCCGGAGCTGGCCGCCGAGGGCAAGGTCTTCTACGTCTGGTTCGACGCGCCGATCGAGTACATCGCCTCGACGAAGGAGTGGGCGGACGCCGACCCGGCGCACCGCGACTGGAAGTCGTGGTGGTACGAGGCCGACGACGTGCGCTACACGGAGTTCATGGCCAAGGACAACGTCCCGTTCCACTCGGTGATGTTCCCGGCCACCGAGCTGGGCACCCGCGAGCCGTGGAAGAAGGTCGACTTCCTCAAGGCGTTCAACTGGCTGACGTACTACGGCGGCAAGTTCTCCACCTCGCAGCGGCGCGGCATCTTCACCGACGCGGCGCTGGAGCTGCTGCCCGCCGACTACTGGCGCTACTTCCTGATCGCCAACGCGCCCGAGTCCGACGACACGTCCTTCACCTGGGAGCTGTTCTCCTCCTCGGTCAACAAGGACCTGGCCGACACCCTCGGCAACTTCGTCAACCGGGTGCTGTCCTTCTCCCGCAAGCGCTTCGGCGACGAGGTACCGGCGGGCGCGGCGGCCGGGGAGGCCGAGACGAAGCTGGGCGAGCAGATCGCCGAGCTGCTGGCGGAGTACGAGGGCCACATGGAGGCCCTCCAGTTCCGCAAGGCGGCGGCGGCCCTGCGCGCGCTCTGGAGCGCGGGCAACTCCTACCTGGAGGAGAAGGCCCCCTGGCTGGAGATCAAGACCGACCAGGAAGCGGCGGCGCTGACGCTGCGTACGGCGATGAACCTGATCCACCTGTACGCGATCGTCTCGGAGCCGTTCATCCCGGCGGCGGCGAAGGCGATGCGCGGCGCGTTCGCGCTGGACGGCGACACGGCGGCCTGGGTGACGGCGGAGGAGGCGCGGGCCCTGGCCTCGGTCCCGGCCGGCACGGCGTTCACGGTCCCGCCGGTGCTCTTCGCGAAGATCACGGAGGATGACCTGGAGTCGTACCGGGAGCGGTTCGGCGCGGCGGAGTAGCACGCGGACGACGTACGGCGAGGGGCCCGGAACCGGCGAACGGTTCCGGGCCCCTCGGCCGTCGTACGACCGCCCTAGGCGGACTTACCGCCGTACGGGTGCCAGCCGGCCGTCCGTACCGTGAAGCCCATGGGTTCCGGCATCGGGATGTCCTGGCCGAAGATGCCCTTCGCGGTCTCGACGTAGTGACGGCCGTCGAGCTGGAGCAGATGCCAGGTGGCGTCGTTGGGGTCCACGATCAGGTAGACGGGGATGCCGGCCTCGGCGTAGCGCTCGCGCTTGTCCTCCCAGTCGCGCTTGATGGCCGTACGGGTCGTGGAGACCGTTTCGACGACGGCGAGGACGATCTGCGCGGGCCAGTCGGCCTCGTCGTCGGCTGGGCAGTCAGCAGACCGGATGACGACGGCATCGGCCCGCGGCCGGTAGTCGTCGGCCACCAGCAGCCCTCGCTCGCTCCATGCCGCGAAAGGCGCCGGGGTGTGGCGTACGAAGGTGCGTCCGGGGAGATCGTGGAAGTGACCAGGGTGCGCCTGCACGACAATTTCGCCGTCGAGCAGTTCGGCACGCAGACCGCCCGGCACGTCCAGTTCGCGCCACCTCTTGATGAGTGCGTTGCTGTCCACCGGAGGTCCTTTCAAGACACCGTCCTGCGGAGGTGCCGATCAGGTACGAGCTCTTCACCCGCGGTAGTTCCTCTTGTCGAGGAGAAAATCGAAGTCGCCGCGCGCACCCCGCTCCCTGAGCTGTGCGAGCGCTATGGCTCGACCACGCCGCTTGACCACCTCCGCCAAAGCCATGTTGACGGTGTCCTCCTTGGTCTTCGTGCCGAGGAGCTTCGCGGCTTCCGCCAGCGCCTCGTCGTCGGCCTCCAGCCGAAGCTTCGCCATGCCTCAGCGCACCCAGTCCTTCAGCGGCTCAGTGTCCAGGTCGATGCCCACCGGGTCCGGCAGGGTGACCGTCTTCCCGAACGGCACCGTCAGGAGCATCTCGTAGCGGCCGCCATCGGGCTGCGAGTGCACCTTGACCTCGCAGGTGTCCCGGTCGATCAGCAGATACACCGGGATACCGGTCTCGGCGTACGCCTTCGGCTTGTCCTGGCGGTCCCGGCGATTGGTGTCGTGGTCGCGGGATGTGACCTCGACGGCCATGAGCACTCCGTCGGCATCCGCCCACTCGCCCTGGCCGACGAAGTTGTCGCTCGGCGCGAGGCAGACGTCGGGGCGGGCATTGCCGTTACGGTACGTCTCAACCCGCAGGCCCTGGTCTCCATGCAGCCACCAATCGGCGTTGGCCTGAATACACAAGCGTGTCAGCCACTGGATGATCCGCCCGTGATCGCCGTCCGGCAACGCCTTTTCCCCGATCTTCCCGTTGATGAATTCCAGACGCAGCGCCTCTTCCACACGCACAGCGAGGCGAGCCAGCTCCTCGAACTGCTCCTGGCTCAGGACACTCGCGTGCTCTTCGACGACGCCCACGTCGGTCTCCTCCGGGATCGGTGGTGCCTTCCACCGTACGTCTTCCCTGTACACCACGACCGGATTCTCCGCGAGCTGCGTCATGCCCGAAGCGTGGCACGCGAAAAGGCCCGCGATCATCAGATCGCGGGCCCTTCACACGTACGAACGAACTACTTCACCTGCGGCTTGCGGATCGACAGGTGCAGCTCCTTCAGCCGCGACTCCTCGACCTCGCTCGGCGCGCCCATGAGCAGGTCCTGGGCGTTGCCGTTGAGGGGGAAGGCGATGGTCTCGCGGATGTTGGGCTCGTCCGCGAGGAGCATGACGATGCGGTCGACGCCCGGGGCGATGCCGCCGTGGGGCGGGGCGCCGAACTTGAAGGCGCGGAGCATGCCGCCGAACTCGGCCTCGACGGTGTCCTTGTCGTAACCGGCGATGGCGAACGCCTTGTACATGACGTCCGGCTCGTGGTTGCGGATGGCGCCGGAGGACAGCTCGACGCCGTTGCAGACGATGTCGTACTGCCAGGCCAGGATGTCCAGCGGGTCCTTGGTCTCCAGCGCCGTGAGGCCGCCCTGCGGCATGGAGAACGGGTTGTGGGAGAACTCGATCTTGCCGGTGTCCTCGTCCTTCTCGAACATCGGGAAGTCGACGATCCAGCAGAAGCGGAACTCGCCCTCGACGAAGTGGCCGGTGCGCTTGGCCGCCTCGACGCGGACCGCGCCCATGATCTTGGAGACCTCGTCGAACTCGCCGGCGCCGAAGAAGACGGCCGAGCCGGGCTTCAGGTCCAGGGCCTCGACCAGCGCCTTCACGTCGTCCTCGGTGAGGAACTTGGCGATCGGGCCGGAGAGAGCGTTCTCCTCGCCCACGCGGACCCAGGCCAGGCCCTTCGCGCCCTGCTGGACGGCGAAGTCACCCATCTGGTCGAAGAACTTGCGCGGCTGGTCGGCGGTGTCCGGTACGGCCAGGGCGCGGACGTGCTTGTCGGCGAAGGCCTTGAAGCCGGAGCCGGCGAAGACGGCCGAGACGTCGACCAGCTCCAGCTCGGCACGGAGGTCCGGCTTGTCGGAGCCGTACTTGAGCATCGACTCGCGGAACGGGATGCGCGGGAACGGCGAGGTGACCGTGCGGCCGCCGCCGAACTCGGTGAACAGCTCGGTCATCAGCTGCTCGATCGGGCCGAAGACGTCCTCCTGCTCGACGAAGCTCATCTCGACGTCGAGCTGGTAGAACTCGCCCGGCGAGCGGTCGGCGCGGGCGTCCTCGTCGCGGAAGCAGGGCGCGATCTGGAAGTAGCGGTCGAAGCCCGCGATCATCAGCAGCTGCTTGAACTGCTGCGGGGCCTGCGGCAGCGCGTAGAACTTGCCGGCGTGCAGCCGGGACGGGACGAGGAAGTCGCGGGCGCCCTCGGGGGAGGTCGCGGACAGGATCGGCGTCGCCATCTCGTTGAAGCCGAGCGCGGTCATCTTGTGCCGGATGGCGGAGATGACGGCGGTGCGCAGCATCAGGTTGCGGTGCATCCGCTCGCGGCGCAGGTCGAGGAAGCGGTATTCGAGGCGCTTCTCCTCGTTGACCCCGTCCTCGGCGTTGATCGTGAAGGGGATCTGCTCGGCGGCGCCCAGCACCTCGACGGCCGTGACCTCGACCTCGATCTCGCCGGTGGGCAGGTCGGGGTTGACGTTGTCCGCGCCGCGGGCGCTGACCTTGCCGTCGATACGGACGACGGACTCCTTGGTCAGCGAGCCGAGCGCCTCGTTGGCGGGGGTGCCGGGACGGGCGACGAGCTGGACCAGGCCGTAGTGGTCGCGCAGATCGATGAAGAGGATGCCGCCCAGGTCACGTCGATTGTGCAGCCAGCCGCTGAGGCGGACGTCGGTGTCGACGTCCGCGGCTCGGAGCTCGCCACAGTTATGGGACCGGTACCGATGCATCGCTCATCCAAGTCGTCGCAAGTTGGAGGGTGGGTTTGCTGTAACCGTTCCAGGTTACCGGTCACGCCACCGCTGGAGGTTGTCATATCCGCGTCAATAGGGCCATGGGATGATGGTCCTGCCCGCCGCGCTGGTCGGCTCCCGCCAAACCCACATAAAGTGATGCAATGCGCACCAAGGACCTCCTGGCCGCCACCGCGACCGGCCTGTGGCGCTGGGACAACGTCTCGGGGGAAGTGACCCTCGACGCCGAGACCGCCCGGCTGCTGGGCCTGCCCGCGGAGCCCGCCGAGCTGTCCGAGGCCGCGGTGCGCTCCCGCCTCCACCCCGCCGACTTCGCCGAGATCACCGGCATCGTCAACCTCGCCGTCACCGAGAGCAGCATCGCCGAGGCCCGGCTGCGCGTCATGGACAGCGCGGGCCGGGTGCTGCGCACCGTCCGCACCCGCTCCCGCGCCTTCCTGCGCAGCGACACCGACGACACGGACTACGAGCTGGTCGGCACCGTCCAGGAGATCCCCGGGACCCAGCCCGGCACCACCGCCCCGCATACCCCGGTCACCGGCGACTGGCGCCGCTCCCGCGAGGCGTTCCTGCTGGACGCCGGCCGCGCGCTCGCCGAGGCGCACTCCACCGCCGAGGTGCTGCGGGTCGCCGCCGGCCTGTCCATGCCCGGCTTCAGCCCGGACGGCCTGGCCGTCTTCGGCATCGAGGGCGACCGGATCTCCGTCATCGGCCACCACGGGCACCGGCAGGGCGACCTCGCCCCCTTCGTCGACATGCCGCTGGACACCGACTACCCGGCCGCCGAGGTGGTACGGACCGGCCGCGCCGTCTACCTGCCCGCCCCCGAGGACTACCGCCGCCGCTACCCCGCCACCTGGCCGCTGGCCGCCGCCTTCCACCGGGAGTCCTGGGCCTTCCTGCCCCTGGTGAGCGCGGGCCGCACGATCGGCGCCTGGATGGCGGCCTTCGGCACACCGGTCGCCTTCACGCCCGACGAGCGCTCGGTGCTCACCACCGTCGCCCGGATGCTCGCCCAGGCACTGGCCCGCGCCGGCGACCAGGAGTCGCGGCGCGAGCTGACCGACGGCCTCCAGCGCAGCATGATGCCGACGGTGCACCCGGACATTCCCGGCATGACGGTGGCGGCGCGGTACGTGCCGACCGGCGGCGGCCTGGAGGTCGGCGGCGACTGGTACGACATGATCACGCTGCCGTCCGGCCGGATCGCGCTGGTCATCGGCGACGTGCAGGGCCACGACGTACGGGCCGCGGGCCTGATGGGACAGCTGCGGATCGCGCTGCGCGCCTACGCCTCCGAGGGCCACCACCCCGACGCGGTGCTCTCCCGCGCCTCCCGCTTCCTCGCCGGCATCAACGACACCGAGTTCGGCGGCGAGGACCCGCGCTTCGCCACCTGCCTCTACATCGAGGTGGACCCGGCGACCGGCCTGCTGGACATCGCGCGGGCCGGGCACCCCGACCCGACCATCCGGATGGCCGACGGGACGGTACTCGTCCGGCCCACCGCGGGCGGCCTGCCGCTGGGCATCGTCCCGGACACCGACTACCCGACCACCCGGCTCGTCCTGGAGCCCGGCGAGACGATGCTGGTCTGCACGGACGGGCTGATCGAGACCGGCGGGCACGACCTGGAGTCGGGCTGGGCGCGGCTGCGCCACGTCATCGAGACGTACGGGGCCGAGGACCCGGCCGGCAACGCCACGGACGTGGTCGCGCCGACGCTGGAGGACGCGGCGGGCCTGGAGAAGCTCGCCGACGCGCTCGTCCAGGCGGTGCACGGCCCGCCGTCGTACCACACCACCGGTCCGTTCATGGACCGCCGCGAGGACGACATAGCGATGCTGCTGCTGTGCCGCGAGGGCGGCAGCTGCGGGGTCGGTACGGGCGGCACGGCGGCGCACCGGCCCGTCCGCCGTACGGTGCTGACCGTCAAGCAGGCCGAGCCCGAGCGGATAGCGGAGGCCCGTCACCAGGTCCGCGACGTGCTGCACGACTGGACCGACGAGGACCAGGTCGACTCGGCCGTCCTGATGGTCTCCGAGATGGTCACCAATGTGCTGATGCACACGGACGGCGACGCGCTGCTGGTCGCGGAGATCACCGGCGAGAAGGGCAGCCGCCGGATCCGCGTGGACGTCGCCGACAGCAGCGACGAGCTGCCGCACCGCCGCACCCCGGGCGAGCTGGCGTCCTCGGGGCGCGGCCTGGTGCTGATGGAGCTGCTGGCGGGCGCGTGGGGCGTGGACCCGCGCGGCGACGGCAAGTCGACGTGGTTCGAGCTCTACGAGGACGCGGCGGGCGGCGCCGAGCCGTCGCTGGCGGACCTCTCCGCCCCGCCGGCGGCCCCGTCGGCCGACCCGCTGCCCGAATCCGCGGCGTAGTGCCGGCGCAGCTCGGAGAGCACGCCGAACGCCGCCGCGGTCAGCGGCACGGACAGCAGCATCCCCATCACCCCGGCGACGCTGGCGCCCGCGGTGATCGCCAGCATCACGATCGCCGGGTGCATCTGGACCGTACGGCTCTGCACGATCGGCTGGAGGATGTGGCCCTCCAGGAAGAACACCACCAGGACGATGCCCAGCGTCCAGAGCGCGATGGCCGGGCCCCGGTCGTCGGCGAACGCGACCAGCACGGCCACCGAGCCGGACAGGAACGAGCCCAGGTACGGGATGTAGGCGCCCACGAAGACCAGTGCGCCCAGCCCGAACGCGCCGGGCACCTGGAGGATCAGCAGACCGACGGTGATGCCGACCGCGTCGATCAGCGCGATCAGCGTCGTACCGCGCATGAAGCCCTCGATGGCCTGGTAGCCGCGGCGGGCCATCTGTTCCAGCCCCGGCCCGGAGTCGCCGGGCGCCCAGTCGTGCAGAGCGCGGACGGCCTTGTCCGCGTCGCGCAGGAAGAAGAACGTCAGGAACAGGGCGAGTACGGAAGCGGCGAGGGTAGCCGCGACGACGCCGACGCCTTCCAGGACGCCGGTGGCCGCGGTGCCGCCGAACTTCCCTATGAAGGGCTTGGCGTTGGAGACGATGTCGTCCAGTGAGGTACCGGCGGCGCCGAAGTGCCGGGACACCTCCTTGGCGGCGTCCTTGAGCGAGGCGATGATCTGGTCCCCGGTGTCGATCAGCGCGCTGACGACGATGTAACCGGCGCCGCCGACCACCACGATCAGCAGGGCGCAGGTCAGCCCGGCGGCCAGCGAACGGTTCAGCTTCATGGCCACCAGCCGCCGGTAGACCGGCCCCAGCAGCGCACTGCCGAGCAGGGCCAGCAGTACGGGGGTGACGGCGGCGCTCAGGGTCACGCACAGCCAGACGCCGACGGCCGCCACGGCGGCGACGAGCAGGCCCACGCCGCACCAGGCCGCGGCGCGGCGGGCGGCGGCCGGGAGCAGTGGCTGACGGTCCGGGGGTCTCAGATCGTTTCGCACCCCGCCAGTGGATCACGGGGCCGCCCGTACGGGGCGGCATTCCGCCGCGAGCGGATGCAGTCTTGTTGCGGCCGCGGACGGGTACGGACCACTGTCGGCCCGTACCCGCTGTCCGCTGTTCCCCCGTCCGCTGTCCCTGCGCCGGCTCAGTGGCCCTCGGCCGGCACCGTCCCCAGCCGCCCCGCCTGGAAGTCCTCGAAGGCCTGGGCCAGTTCGGCGTGGGTGTTCATGACGAACGGGCCGTAGTGCATCATCGGCTCGCGGATCGGCTGCCCGCCGAGCAGCACGACCTCCAGGTTGGGGCTGCGGGACTCCTGCGTGGCGTCCGCCCGGAGGGTGAGCGAGTCACCGCCGGGGCCGAACACGACGGCCTGCCCGGTACGGAACGGCCGCCCGAGCGGACCCGCGCTGCCGCGTCCGGCCAGCCCGTACGCCAGCGCGTTGAAGTCCGACCGCCACGGGATGGTCACCTCGGCACCCGGATTGACCGAGACGTGCATCATCGTGATCGGCGTGTGGGTGATCCCGGGTCCTTCATGACCGTCGATGTCGCCCGCGATCAGCCGCAGCAGCGCGCCGCCGTCCGCCGAGGTCAGCAGCTTGACCTGGCCGCCGCCGATGTCCTGGTAGCGCGGCGCCATCATCTTGTCCTTCTTAGGCAGGTTCACCCACAGCTGGAGGCCGTGGAAGAGCCCGCCCGTCATGACCAGTTCCTCCGGCGGCGCCTCGATGTGCAGCAGACCGGAGCCCGCCGTCATCCACTGGGTGTCGCCGTCGTTGATCACGCCACCGCCGCCGTGCGAGTCACGGTGGATGAAGCTGCCGTCGATCAGGTACGTGACGGTCTCGAAGCCGCGGTGCGGGTGCCAGGGGGTGCCTTTGGGCTCGCCCGGCGCGTACTCCACCTCGCCCATCTGATCCATCATGATGAACGGATCCAGGTGCGTGTAGTCGATGCCGGCGAAGGCACGGCGTACCGGAAAACCCTCCCCCTCGAAGCCGCCGGGCGCGGTGGAGACCGCGAGCACGGCCCGCGGCCGGGCGTCGGCGGGCGCCGCCACCCGCGGCAGGGTCAGCGGATTCTCTACGGTCACTGCGGGCATGACGGCCTCCTCGGTCGTTCGACATTCAACTTAGTTGAACTCTGAACAACCTGCAAGGCGTCGCCCATTCCCGCGGCACGTGCGCCGATGAAAGGGCTGGTCAGAGCGTTGCGTGGAAGCGGTGGGCGGTGCACCACTTCCGGCACACGCACGCCTCTCGCGCCGGACGCCCGGCCGGAGCACTCTGAACGCATGGGCACATCCGCTCAGGACCCAGCGGGCCAAGGACAAGGGTGGAGGCAGCCGGGCCAGGGTCCCCCGGCGGCCTCGGATCAAGGACAGCCGGCACCGCCCGGCTCGCCGTACGCGGCACCACCACCGCCGCCCCCGCGCAAACGCCGCAAGGGCTGTCTGACCTGCGGCATCGCCGCAGCCGTCGGGGCCGTGATCGTGCTGGTCGTCATCATCGTCACGGTCGTCTCCGTCGGCGGCTCCGGCGGCGGCAAGGACGAGAGCGGCGGCTCCGGCCCTTCCGGGACGTCGTCCGCGTCCGCCGGGAAGGGCAGGATCACGAAGGAGATGTACGACCGGGTCCGTACGGGCATGACCGAGCGCGAGGTCACCGCGATCACCGGCCCGTGCGAGTCCTCGGCGGAGGACGAGGTGGCGGGGGTCCGCGGCAAGGTGCTGACCTGCCAGGGCGCCGAGACCTTCAGCGCGGCGACGTTCACCTTCAGCAACGGGCGGCTGGCCGCCAAGGGACAGGTGGGCCTCGGCGGCGACCGGGCGCGGAAGGGGTCGATGACCAAGGAGAAGTACGACCGGCTGCGGACCGGGATGACCGAGAAGGAAGCCCTGGCCGTCGCGGGGGCGTGCGAGAAGAACTCCGACACCGACCTCGCGGGCAGCTCGGCGACGGGCTACACCTGCACCGCCGCCGACGGGCTGGGCAGCGCCTCGCTCACCTTCGCCGACGGGAAGCTGGTGGCGAAGGCGCAGGCCGGGCTGGAGTGACGGGCGCGGGCAGGCGCAGACACAGGGGCGGGGGCAGGGGCCGGAAAGTGTGCGGCGGCACCCTCAGGTGCCGCCGTCAGGCTCCGCCGCCGGGTGCCGCCGCCGGGTGCCGCCGTCGGGCCGCCACCGGGTGCCGCCGTCAGGGACGGGGTCAGCCGTACATCCGGCGCATCGCGAAGTCGACCATCTGCTCCACCGACTTGGCGTCGAAGACCATGCGGTGGTCGCCCTCCATGTCCAGGACGAAGCCGTAGCCGGTGGGGAGCAGGTCCAGGACCTCGGCGCCGGTGATCACGAAGTACTTGGACTCCTTGCCCGCGTACCGGCGCAGCTCCTTGAGCGAGGTGAACATCGGGATGACCGGCTGCTGCGTGTTGTGCAGCGCCAGGAACCCGGGGTTGTCGCCGCGCGGGCAGTAGACCTTGGAGGTGGAGAAGATGCCCTGGAAGTCCTCCGCCGACATCGAGCCGGTGGTGAAGGCCCGTACCGCGTCGGCGAGGGAGGGCGGGGACGGCTCGGGGTAGAGCGGCTGCTCGCCGTAGCCGCCGGGGGCCGGGTGCTGCGGCGGGGGCGCACCGTACTGTTGCTGCCCGGCGCCCGCGTTCTGGTCGTAGCCGTACATGCGGCACAGCGTACTGAGTCGGCGCGGCACGTACGCCGCTACGTTGGAAGAGCTCCGAGTCCGCCCGACCGACCGAGGCCCGCACCGATGACCGATCGCGATCGACCGAAGCCGCGCATCACCCGTGGCGGCGTGCTGCTCACCGTCAGCGCCGTGACCGCCTGCGGGCTGATGCTCTTCGGCGCCGTCCAGCTCAGGAACGCGCAGGCGGCCTGGTCCCTGACGTACGAGGCCACCTCCACGGGCGGGCAGCCGCGGGCCGCCGAGGTGCGCTACCGGCACTCCGACAGCGGCGACGAGCGCGAGGAGAAGACCGGCGGGACGCGCCTGCCCTGGCGCAAGACGGTGGTCGTGGACGCCGGCGAGGAGGCGTGGCTGGAGGTGCGGCCGGCCGGGAACGGCACGGCCTCCTGCCGGATTCTGCTCGACGGCGAGCGCCAGGTCGCCTCGGGGAAGTCGCCGGGGCCGGGCGAGCCCGCCGTGTGCCGGGTGACCACCAGTGGCACGTCGCAGCAGTGGCGGTAGGACACAGGAGGACGTACATAGGAGGACGTACAAGGGCGTACGGCAGGGCCGCCCGGCCCCTCCGGAGCTGCACAAACAGGGCATCACGGCCCCCTGAGGCGTACGGCAGGGGCCCTGGCGCCGCTCATTGACGCTCGTCACAGATGGGCGGTCAGGGGTTGCTTCTTATTACCGACGGGTAGCATCATCGTAGCTACTTGCTGGTATTGCGTTTGAGGTCCCTCGCTTCCAAGCGCTGGGTCTCCTCCCGAACCTTACGGAGCCGTACCCATGGGCCACTACAAGTCGAATCTCCGCGACATCGAGTTCAACCTCTTCGAGGTGCTCGGGCGCGACAGCGTGTACGGCACCGGACCGTTCGCGGAGATGGACGTCGACACCGCCAAGAGCGTGCTGAGCGAGATCGCCCGGCTCTCCGAGAACGAGCTGGCGGACTCCTTCGCGGACACCGACCGCAACCCGCCGGTCTTCGACCCGGACACCAACACCGCGCCGGTACCCGACACCTTCAAGAAGAGCTACCAGGCGTACATGGACGCCGAGTGGTGGCGGCTGGGCATCCCGGAGGAGATCGGCGGCACCACCGCGCCGCGCTCCCTGCTGTGGGCCTTCGCCGAGACCATCCTGGGCGCCAACCCGGCCATCTGGATGTACGCCTCCGGCCCGGCCTTCGCGGGCGTGCTCCACGAGGAGGGCACCGAGGAGCAGCACAGGATCGCCCAGCTGATGGTGGACAAGCAGTGGGGCTCCACCATGGTGCTGACCGAGCCCGACGCGGGTTCGGACGTCGGCGCCGGCCGCACCAAGGCCACGCAGCAGGCGGACGGCACCTGGCACATCGAGGGCGTCAAGCGCTTCATCACCTCCGGTGAGCACGACATGTCCGAGAACATCGTGCACTTCGTGCTGGCCCGCCCCGAGGGTGCCGGTCCGGGCACCAAGGGCCTGTCGCTGTTCATCGTGCCGAAGTACGACTTCGACTGGGAGACCGGCGAGCTGGGCGAGCGCAACGGCGCCTACGCCACCAACGTCGAGCACAAGATGGGCCTGAAGGCCTCCAACACCTGCGAGATGACCTTCGGCGCCAACCACCCGGCCAAGGGCTGGCTGCTGGGCGAGAAGCACGACGGCATCCGCCAGATGTTCAAGATCATCGAGTTCGCGCGGATGATGGTCGGCACGAAGGCCATCGCCACCCTCTCCACCGGCTACCTCAACGCCCTGGAGTACGCCAAGGAGCGCGTGCAGGGCCCGGACCTGGCCGCCTTCACCGACAAGACCGCGCCGCGCGTCACCATCACCCACCACCCCGACGTGCGCCGCGCGCTGATGACGCAGAAGGCGTACGCCGAGGGCATGCGCGCCCTGGTGCTCTACACCGCGACCGTCCAGGACGAGATCATCGCCAAGGAGGCCGCGGGCGAGGACGCCTCCGCCGCGACCCGCCTGAACGACCTGCTGCTGCCGATCGTCAAGGGCTACGGCTCGGAGAAGTCCTACGAGCAGCTGGCCCAGTCGCTCCAGACCTTCGGCGGCTCCGGGTACCTCCAGGAGTACCCGATCGAGCAGTACATCCGGGACGCCAAGATCGACACCCTCTACGAGGGCACCACCGCCATCCAGGGCCAGGACTTCTTCTTCCGGAAGATCGTCCGGGACCAGGGCCAGGCCATGACCGCGCTCTCCGAGGAGATCAAGAAGTTCCTCGCGGAGGCCGTCGGCGGCGAGGCGCTGGAGGCGGCCCGCGGCGAGCTGGCCAAGGCCGCCGCCGACCTGGAGGCGATCGTCGGCGCGATGCTGACCGACCTGGCCGGCACCGAGAAGGACGTGAAGTCCATCTACAAGGTGGGGCTGAACACCACCCGCCTGCTGATGGCCTCCGGTGACGTCGTCATCGGCTACCTGCTCCTGAAGGGCGCCGCGGTCGCGAGCGAGAAGCTGGCGGGTGCCTCCAGCAAGGACAAGCCGTTCTACGAGGGCAAGATCGCGGCGGCGAAGTTCTTCGCGCACAACGTGCTGCCGGGCGTGTCCGTGCAGCGTGGCCTGGCCGAGACCGTCGACCAGTCGCTGATGGAGCTGGACGAGGCCGCGTTCTGAGGTGACCCGAGGGGCCTGGCGCGCTCTGCGGGTCTTCTAAGAGCGGCTTAAAACCCGTCCGGAAAAAACCGGTTTACGGGACGCTCTCACAGCGTTCTCAGACAAGCGCGCCAAGCTGGCGTTGCCCGCCTCCCATCCCCCGGGGAGGCGGGCATCGTCGTTCGGGAGGCTGCCGTACGGACCTGGCGGACCATGCCCGAACCGGCCTGGCGGACCGTGCCCGACGGGCCTGGCCGAGGGTTCCGAACGGGATTCCAGGAAGTGCCCGAACGGGCCGCCCGGCTTCCCGTACGGACCTCCCGGGGGCAGCGGTCACGGGCCTTCCGGAGCCGCGCCGGCGCCGGTCGCCGAGCCGCCGTCGGGGCGTTCCGGTTCCCATACCGTGATGCATGCCGATTCGTATACCGGGGAAGGGCACCCGCTAGTCCTTATGCTGAATCCATGAGCCATTCCGCCCGCTTCGACCGCGGCCACACCGACGACCTGATGTCCTTCCTCGCCGCCTCCCCCTCGCCGTACCACGCAGTGGCCAACGCGGCCGAGCGGCTGGAGAAGGCGGGGTTCCGGCAGGTGGCCGAGACCGACGCCTGGGACGGGGAGAGCGGCGGCAAGTACGTCCTGCGCGGCGGGGCGATCATCGCCTGGTACGTCCCGGAGAGCGCCACGGCAGCCACTCCGTACCGCATCGTCGGCGCCCACACCGACTCGCCCAATCTGCGCGTCAAACCCATCCCGGACACCGGCCACCGCGGCTGGCGGCAGGTCGCCGTCGAGGTCTACGGCGGCACCCTGCTCAACACCTGGCTCGACCGTGACCTGGGCCTGAGCGGCCGGGTCACGCTGCGCGACGGCAGTGCCCGGCTGGTCAACGTCGACCGCGCCCTGATGCGGGTGCCGCAGCTCGCCGTGCACCTGGACCGCTCGGTCAACGCCGACGGCCTCAAGCTCGACAAGCAGCGCCACATGACGCCGATCTGGGGCCTGGGCGAGGTGCGCGAGGGCGACCTGGTCGCCTTCGTGGAGGAGGAGATCGGGGTGCCGGCCGGCGACATACGCGGCTGGGACCTGATGCTCCACAGCATCGAGCCGCCCGCCTACCTCGGCCGGGACCGCGAGCTGGTGGCCGGGCCGCGGATGGACAACCTGCTGTCCGTGCACGCCGGTACGGCCGCGCTGGTGGCGGTCGCGACGTCCGACGAGGAGCCCCCGTACATCCCGGTGCTCGCCGCCTTCGACCACGAGGAGAACGGCAGCCAGTCCGACACCGGCGCCGACGGCCCGCTGCTCGGTACGGTGCTGGAACGTTCGGTCTTCGCCCGCGGCGGCGCGTACGAGGACCGCGCCCGCGCCTTCGCCGGCACGGTCTGTCTCTCCTCCGACACCGGCCACGCCCTGCACCCCAACTACACCGAGCGGCACGACCCGGGCCACCACCCGATGCCCAACGGCGGACCGATCCTGAAGGTCAACGTCAACCAGCGGTACGCCACCGACGGCAGCGGCCGCGCGGTCTTCGCGGACGCCTGCGAGCGGGCCGGCGTGCCGTGGCAGTCCTTCGTCTCGAACAACGCCATGCCCTGCGGCACCACCATCGGGCCGATCACCGCGGCCCGGCACGGAATCGCCACGGTCGACATCGGCGTTGCCATCCTGTCGATGCACTCGGCGCGCGAGCTGTGCGGCAGCGAGGACCCGCACCTGCTGGCGAGCGCCCTGACGGCCTTCCTGGAGGGCTGAGTTGGACTTCTCCCTGCTGGGCCCGATATCCGTCACCACCGGTGCCGGTGAGCTGGCGCTCGGGCCCGCCAAACGGAGCAGCGTGCTCGCGCTGCTGCTGTTGCAGCCCAATACCACTGTTCCCCTGGAGCAGTTGATCGACTCCCTGTGGGAGGAGGAACCACCCGAACACGCCCGTACGGTCGTCCAGGGCCACGTCTCGCGGCTGCGCGCCACGCTGGCCCGCGGCGGCGCCGAGGCGTACGGCATCGAACTGGCCACCCACGGCTCGGCGTACCTGCTGCGCCTGCCCGAGGAGCTGATCGACGCCCACCGCTTCGCCGAACTGGTCGCGCTGGCCCGCCCCGAGGCGGCGCCCGCCGACGCGGTGCCGCTGCTGCGCGAGGCGCTCGGACTGTGGCGCGGCCCGGCCCTCACCGGCACGGTCACCAGCCCGCCGTTCGCCGCCGCCGCGCACGCGCTGGAGGAACAGCGGCTGGCCGCGACCGAGGCGCTGGCCCGGGCGCACGGCGCGCTCGGCGAGCACGAACAGGCCGCGGCGATCCTCTACACGGCCGCGGTCAACAACCCGCTGCGCGAGGGGATGGTCGCCGAGCTGATGCGCGCGCTGTTCCGTACGGGACGGCAGTCGGACGCAATGGAGTGGTTCCACCGGACCCGGCGGCTGCTCGACGAGGAACTGGGCGTCGGCCCCGGGGCGCGGCTCAAGGGCGCCTACGAGGAGATCCTTCGCGCGGAGGAAGCGGGAGCCGGGCGAGGCGGCGCGGATTCCGGCACCGGCCGAGGCGGCGGTGCGGCGGGCGCGGCAGGCGGCGCGGGACGGGCAGCACAGGGCGCGGAGCGGGAGGCGGGCGCCGCCGACCCGCGCCGCACCACCGCCGCGGACCCCCGCGTACCCGCCCAGGGCGGCCGCGGCCCCACGGGCGGCGCACCCGGTCGTACCACCGGCCCGCCCGCCGTACCCCGCCTGCTCCCCCGGCCACCCGCCCGCTTCCTGGGACGGGAGCAGCAACTCGCCGCGCTCACCACCGTGGTGCAGTCCGCCGTACCCGGTGAGAGTCCGCTCGCCGTCGTCACCGGGCCGGCCGGCGTCGGCAAGACCGCCTGCGCGGTCCAGTGGTCCCACGCGTACGCCGGGGCCTTCCCCGACGGCCAGCTCTTCGCGGACCTGCGCGGTTTCAACGAGGGCGCGGCGGCCGAGCCCGTCGAGATCCTGCGCGACTTCCTGCTCGCGCTCGGCACGCCCCCGGACCGCGTGCCGACGTCCGCGCAGTCGGCCTCCGCGCTGTTCAGGTCGCTGGTGGCCGAACGCCGGCTGCTGGTCGTCCTCGACAACGCGCAGAGCTCCGCCCAGGTACGCCCGCTGCTGCCCGGCGGCGCGCACTGCGCGACGGTCGTCACCAGCCGCAGCCGCCTGGACGGCCTGGTCGCCACCGACGTCGCCCGGCCGGTGCCCGTCCAGGCGCTCGGCGCGGCGGAAGGCACCGCGCTGCTCGGGGCGATGCTCGGCGCGGAGCGGGTCGCCGACGACCCGGACGCCGCGCAGGAACTGGTCGCGCTGTGCGACGGGCTGCCGCTGGCCCTGCGCGCGGCGGCCGCGCAGCTGACGGCCAGGCCACGCTGGCGGCTGGCCCGCCTGGCCGCCGCCCTGCGCGACGAACGGCGGCGTCTGGCCCTGCTGTCCGCCGAGGACACCGGGGTCGCGGCGGCCCTGCGGATGTCCGTGGCCCGCCTCTCGGCGGACGACGCGCGCCTGCTCAGCGCGCTCGCCGCGAACGCCGACGGCCATCTGAACGCGTCCGTCGCGGCGGCGCTGGCCGGTGCCGACCCGGAGGTCATCCAGGAGGGCCTGGACCGGCTCACCGAGATGCACCTGGTCGACGAGGAGGCCACCGACGTCTACACGATCAGCACGCTGACCCAGCTGTTCGCGCGCGACGAGGGGCCGGCCGGAGGGTCTTCCGGCGGGCCGGAGGGGAAGCCGGGCGGGGGCTCCGGCAACAGCTGAGAACGTCAGCTGAGAGCAGCGACCGGCACGAGGCCGGACGCACGGCCGACGGACCGCCGGCGGGGACGCCGGAGAGCGGGGGACGGTCCGGAGGGCGGGCGGCAGGGGTGGGAGCGGGGCGTGGCAGTCGGCGCCCGGGGCGGGCCATCGCAGCACGTGCCAGGGGCTGACCCGGCGTACGCTCCACCCCGGCCCCGAGGGACGGAACGGACAGCACACTCCGAACCCCCACGTTTCCGCAACAAGCCTGCCCCCGCTCACCGTTCGAACTGTTCCCTTTCCGGCCGCCGCCCCCTACCGTCTCCGGATGCGCATGATCAAAATCCGGTACACGGCCGCGGCCACCGCTCTCGCCTGCACGGCCTCCCTCTTCGCCGCCCAGTCCGCCACAGCCCGCCCTGCCGCCCCGGCCTGGCAGAAGGTGGGCGACGGCATCACGTCAGGGATAAGCGGCCTCGCCGTCGTACCGGGTTCCCGGCCGGGCCGGACCGATCTCCTCGTCGCCCGCGACAACAAGAAACCCGGCGAGAACCGGCTGGCCCTCGTACGCCTGCGCCCCGGCGACCGCCCCCAGGTCCGTCCGCTGGCCTGGCGGGGCAGCCGCACACCCGCCGACCTGGAAGCGCTCGACGCGGTCCCCGGCCGGTCCGGCGAGTACGCCGCCCTGGCCAGCGACGGCACCGGCTACCACCTGCGCCTGGACACGGCGGCGGGCACCGTGCGCGTCCTCGGCACCTTCACCGTCCCCGGCGCCTCGGAGGACGACAACTACGAGGGCTTCGCGCTCACCTCCCAGGGACACCGGCTCGTCGCCGTGTGGGCCGACCGCGGCGAGGACAGCCGCCCCGGCACCCTGCACGCCGCCCGCCTCGACCTCACCCGCCGCGCGTTCTCCGCCCCGGTCACGGCCACCTTCCGCGCGCCGTACCCCGCCGAGCACGTACGGCACGTCAGCGACCTGAAGATCGGCGCGTTCGGCGCGCTCACGGTCTCCGCGGCCTCGGACAACGGCGACGACGGCCCGTTCGACTCCGCCCTCTACGACGCGGGTACGGTGTCCGTGGACGGCCGGGGCACGATACGGCTGACCGTACGGCAGTCCCCGAAGCCCCTCGGCCGCTACGCCGGCCACAAGATAGAGGCGCTGGCCTGCCTGCCGCACTCCCGCCACGGCGTGCTCGGCACCGACGACGAGAACGCGGGCGGCGCGCTCCGCACCGTCGCCGGCGGACCGTGCTGAAGCGGCGCCCGGGAGCACCGCGCCGGTCCGCGGCCGATCCGCGCCGGTTCCGTTAGGCAAGCGTTAGCCAGGCGCCAGGGGAACACGTCAGGGTGGCAGTACAGCATGCAGCGAACGTAGCGACCCCGGGAGACCCCATGCCGCGCCACACCGTTACGGAGGCCGCCACCGCCCACAGCGCCCGCCGCCGTGCCGACGGCAGGCGCGCTCGTACCCGTACGCTGCGGACCGCCGCCGCCGGACTCACGGCGGTGGCCGCCCTCGGCCTGCTCACCGCCTGCGGCGGGCAGGAGGCGCTCAGGACCAGCGACGCCAAGCCGTTCCACCCCTTCGGGAAGGACTCCGGCGGCTCGGACGAGCCGCTGGGTCCGGGCATGCCCAGCAGTTCCCGCACCGGCCAGGCCGTCGGCAACAGCGGCCGCCCGGCCTGCGACGCCTCGAAGGTGGTGGTCGCGGCCAAGCCCGTCCCCCAGCCGCCCGGCCGCCTCCTCCTCCAGGTCACCAACACCTCCGCCACCGCCTGCGACCTGTACGGCTTCCCGCGGCTGCGGGACGGCGACACGTCCCCCGCCACCGCCCCGAACGCCCGCAGCGCGCCCCGCTCACCGCTCACCCTCGCCCCCGGCAGCACCGCGTACGCCGCCCTGACGCCGTCCACCGCCGATTCCGCCCCCGAGCGGCACACCCTCTCGGTCGGCTTCACGGACCAGCACGGCCACGGCATACCCGGGGCAGGGGCCCGCGCGCACGTCCGGCTGCCCGGCGGTGTCCGCTTCGACGGCTCCGCGCAGGTCACCTACTGGCAGTACGACGTGAACCGCGCGGTCCGGCCGTAACGATCCGCCCGCCGGAACGGCACAGTCGGCCATACCGCCCCGCCCGCCGGAACAGCGCAGTCCGGCCATACCGCCCCACCCCCGAATCACGCGATTGGCCCCACCGGCCCCGGGTACCCGGTCCACGACCGGCCCGGAACATCCAATTGCGTACGGAGGCAACAACCATGGGCATCGGATGGTGCATCGGTCTGCTCGCGCTGGGAGGCATCCTGACCTTCGCGGTGGACTGGCAGATGGCCGGAGTCAACCTCCACCTCGTCGGCCTGATCCTGATGGCGGTCGGCATCATCGGCATCGCGGCGTACGTCAGCATCTTCAAGCGCCGCCGCATGCAGCCGCCGAGCCCGGCGGCCCCGGTGGTCGAGGAGACTCACCGCATGCACTACGAGGACTGACACGACTGACACGTCCGCCATGTCCGGCGACCGCAAAACCCTTCGACTCCACGGGCCGTCGCGAAGACCGTGAACGCCATGCGACAGGACGAGACCTGGGGCGAGGAAACCGCCCGGAGCCACGACACGCTCAGCGCCGGCATGTTCGCGCCCGAGGAGCTGGCTCCGACCGTCGGCCACCTGGCCGGACTCGATCTCTTGGCCCACTTGGCCGGCTCCGAGCTGGAATCCCGGCGCGCGGGCTGGAAGGGCGCCGGGTTCACGGCCGAGTCGAAGTCGCACGTTTCGGTTTATCGCCTGGGTGAGGCGGCGTAGCGCTCATCCCCAGCCGAGACGTTGCCCACCAGTCCCGACGTACAGCCGCATACCGTCGGCCGCCGGGCATCCATCCGCCTGCCAACGCGTCACGCGCTCGGTGACCTCGTCCCACAGGCGCACCGGCCCGCCCTGCCGCACCATCCACCGCGTCCCGTCGTGAAAGACGACCGCCCACGCCCCGGCACTCACATCGATGACGACATGTTCCGTCCGGCCGCCCCGTTCCAGCGTGATCCGCTGCGCGCGCGGCGCCGCGAACTGTGCGACGAACCGAGCCGTCCAGTCATCGAGCACATCCGCGCCCAGCTCGGCGGGCACCGCCCCCCCCCTCGCTGATATCCGGCAGAAGGCCCGGCGGAGGCGGGAGGTGCGGGCGGGCCAGCATGAACGAAACCTGTCCGCCGAGCACCGGACCACTGGCCGTGCCATCGTCGGAGACCGTCAGCCGTACTAGTTCGGACGCGTTCAGCCACCCGCCGACCGTGACCAGCACCTCACCCCCGGGCCGGGTCTGTGCGAGCCAGTCGGCCGGCACGGTGTGCACGCCGCATGTAGCGATCACGCGGTCGTACGGCCCACCCTCCTTGTGTCCCGCGAGCCCGTCACCGACCACAAGGCCGGGCCGGTACCCAGTGCCCGCGAGAGCCATCCCGGCACGGACGGAAACCTCGGCGTCGACCTCGACCGTGGTCACGTTCTCCTCGCCGACGGCCTGGCAGAGCAGCGCGGTCGAGTACCCCGTCCCCGTACCGATCTCCAGAACCCGCGCCCCCTCGGACACCCGCAGGTCTTCGAGCATCCGCACGACCAGACTCGGCATCGTGGATGACGACGACGGGGCCGCGGCGATACGCCCTTCGACTTGGTCGGGGAAGACACTTCCGGCGACCTGCGTCACGAGGGTGTCGTCTTCGTAGACGCGCGCGAGGGCGCCCGGGGAATCCGCCGCCACAGGCCGATACCAACCGCCTTCCTCATACTCGAACCACCCGTGAGAGAGAAACGCCTCACGGGACACCGCCATGACGGCCGCCTCCCATACGGGGCTACGCAGAGCACCGGATGTGCACAGGTGCTTCACCAGGCCGGCCCGTAGACGTTCCGAGTGCCGGGGATCAGTCATGCGGGATCGCTCCGTTCTCCAACAGGTCTGCGACAGCTTTGGTGATCGGGAGTTCAGCCGCGGCTTCGAGCCACGCCCATTGGCCGTTAGGGTTGCACTCCAGTTTTCCGACCGCAGTCGTCAGCATCACGCCTCTGAACTGGTGCAATACGTCACGAACATGTCCGTGACGTGGCTCCTTGTTGGATACCGCCCTCGGCATAGATCGCTGGATGAGATCCTTCGTCGGTTGGAGTCGTAGGTCACAGGGAGACCGCCATGGCAACAGCTGTACTGGCGCCGAGCCTTCAGTCGAGCATTGATCGATTCGCGCGTTCGCTGATCGTGCCGTCGAGGCTCTTGGCCCTCCACCCTCGGAAGCAAGGGCACGCGGGGAACGCGGCGGCTCTGGCACCGGCGATCACCCTGGGTGTTCTCTCCGCCTTCGAGGGCTTCGCGGAGGACTACTTCGCCACGGTGCTGTATTTGCAGGGCCAGAGCTTCGCTCAGATCGCGAAGAAGATGAACCTCACGAACCCGGATGTGGCCGACATCGAGGCGCTCGCCTGCCGGGAGTTCCCGACTCTGAAGCCGCAGATCGGTACCGGTTTCACACTGAGTGTCTGGGCTCCTCCGGTGATCGGAAAGACCTTCTGGCAGGAACGGGAACTCACTTGGCCGGATGTGAAGCGTGACGCGCAGGGATGGATGCAGGTCCGTCATTGCCTTGCTCATGGGCTGGCCAGCGGCTGGAGCAGTGAAGTATGGCCTGGTCCGGTCAGGAAGGATGTGCTGCCAGCCTCCTCCGTGCTGCGCCCGATGAAGGATGGCAAGCACTCACTTGCGCTGCATGGCGCCATCACGTGCGCTCGCATCTATCGAACGGCAGCCGAGCACCTCGCGGGAGTCGTCGCCGGCCACCTCGGCGAGAAGCTGAGCTGGTCGGCTGTCCCAGAGTTCGAGCTCCACGCTGCCCCGGCCTCCTGACACTGCTCATGACGGAAGAATCCCTCCTGCGTCGAGCAGCTTCGACTCAAGATCGGCAATCCGCCGGTCTTGGAAACGGCTGTTGGAACGTGCTGCCTGGAGGCGTTCTTCGAGGGTGCGCTTGTCCTGGGTGAGCTGGCGTACTCGCTGCTTGAGGTTGGTGTTCTCGCCGGTGATGCGTTCGATGGACTCGTCGGTCCACTGCGTTTCCAGGTCACGGACCTGTCCCATGAGCTGGGCGATCCGGCTCCTGTGGGAGCGGACCTCATCGTGGGCGGCCTTCAGGGCCTCCTCGGCGTTCAGCGCTCGCTCCCGCCACGGGGTTTCTCCCTGGGTGCCGAGATGCTGGTTTGTCGGGCCCGGTGTGGTGGAGCCGCGGTCGACGGCCTCGGTGATCAGGGCGCGGGCGGCGGGATTCTCGTAGAGAAAAGTGCGAGAGACAACTGCCCGTCGGACAATGGCGGCGACGGAGACAGGAGCCTTCTGGCGCTTCAACTCTGCGATGGCCGAACGCACTTGGGACAACTTCGTTTGGGTGCGCTGGCGGCGTGCTTCGAGGGCAGCGGCCGTGCGGGGTGGGGGGATCTGCTCGCTCACGCCGGGATCTCCTGCTCGTTGTCGAGGTCGCCGTCGTCAGCGGCGCGGGCAAGTTCTTGAGCGCGGAAGCCGATGCTCCACAGGCGTTGGAAGTAGTCCTGGGGGCGTCGCAGATCCAGTGCGAGGGCGTCTTCGAGTAGCCCGAGGCCGGCCAGGGCCTTCTCCAGGCCCTCGATGGCGCGGGCGGTGGGGGCGAAGACCTCGTGGAGATAGTCGGCGGTGGCGTCGGCGGGGGCGCGTTCAGCGATGGAATGCCACTGCTCACGCTTGCGGCGCCAGTAGAGCAGGTCGGCGCCGGACATGACGAACTTGTCGCAGTTCTCGCAGTCGAGGTTGAAGGGGCAGGCACCGCCCTCGACGACGGGCTGGAAGGTGCAGAAGCCGCCTTCGGTCGGGGTGCTGCGGCGCGACAGGTCGATGGCGAGGGCCTCGGCCTGGAGCCGGTCGAGCGGGGTGAGATGACTGGAGAGTAGTTCGCCTGGGCGGGCGGCCCCGGGGCCGGCGACCCAGACATGCTGGAGCACGTCCTCGATCTCGGAGACGGCGACTTGGGCGTAGTGCTCGGCCATCCGGTCCGAGACCTGGCCGAGGTAGCGGCGGATATGTGAGAGGGACGCTCCATGCCGCAGGAGTTTGGTGGCCAGGGTGTGACGGGCCTGGTGGGGAACGATGCGACCGAGGTCGAGGTCGTCTACCCAGGGTCGGAAGTGGCTTTGGAACCAGTTGTAGGACAGTGCCCGCTGACCGTCGCGGCTGCGTTGGGTGGAGGGAAACAGGGCCATCGCGGTGCGTTCACGCGGTGTGGCCTGGCGTCCGCCGTGTCGGTCGGCGAAGCGGGCCAAGGTTGTGCACTGTCGCTCGGCGAGCCGGTCGTAGAGGGGTTCGGGGATGCGGATGGCCTGGTCGTAGTTGCCGACCTTGGTCTGGTCGTGCCAGAGCATGGGTAGGCCGTTGTAGCGGCCGAGGCATTCCAGCTTCAACTTGATGATCTCCCCGGCACGACGTCCTGTGTAGACGATCGCCTCCCAGATGTCGCGCATGCCCTGGTCGCCGGGGTCATGGGCCGTGGCGAGCAGTTCCAGGTTGGCCTGGTCGGCGAGCGCGCGGGCCACCTCGTCGGGGAAGGGTTTGCGGCGGCGAGTCATGGCTCGTCCGCCTGGAGGCATGGTGACGACGAACCCCCTTGACAGGCCCAGCTGTTCGCAGGCTCCGGTCTCCAAGGCTGCCCGGAGCACCTGGCGAGCCCCGTTGAACAGGGTCTGCCGCAGGGCCGGTGTGACGATGACCTTGCTGGTGCGGTCACGGGAGGACAGCGTCAGGGTGGGCAGCTTCATCCGCTCCTTGCGCCGGATCTCGGCGACGTAGCGCTGGGCGTGTTCGGCGGTGAGCTGGGTGGGGTCGTGGCCGCCGCCGGGGGCATGGATCTCCAGGAAGGAGCCGAGCTCCACGCATGCTTTGCGTGCGACGTCCATGAAGTTGGCGGTCCGGGGGCACTGCGGGGAACGCAGGATGGCGGCGAGGTGGTCCCAGAGCAGGTCGCGCAGCCACAGCTGCGGCACGTCGGTCAGCGGGTAGTACCCGGATCGGGCTGTGAGCAGGACGCCGAACAGCTGGGTCTGAAGAAACCCGGCCTCCCGGGTGTCGGCCGGGGTGAGATAGACCAGCCGCAGTTCGGCAAGGACTTCCTTCGCAATCAGCCGGTAGTAGCAGTTGTCGACCTGCGAGAGATCGATGTCGGTCAGAGAGTTCAGCTCCTGCTGGTGGCAGATGTCCACCAGTCCCTGGGTCCAGGGCAGCTCCCAGGCCCGCCGCTGATCTCCTTGGCCGTGGGTGTGGAGTCCCCACTGTATCTCGGCCCTCAGCAGCGGCCGGAGACCGCGTAGGCTGATCTCGCCGACTCGCATCACCGGCGGTTGAGTTGCGCACCAGTGCTGGAAGACCGTCTCGTCCTGGTAGCTGACGGGCGCGGGAAGGCCGCACTTCTCGTAGCTGTTGAACCACTTGCCCGGCAGCGACGCGCCGCCCGGCTTGCCCGCAGCGCGATAGCGGCCCAGATGCAGTGTGCACAACCCCAGCGGGGACTCCGCCAACTCATCGCAGGCCCGAGTCCGGCACTCGCCGTAGCTCTTGCACGGCGTCTGACTCGTGATCCACGCCTCGAAATCGGCGTCATCGCCGCACTTGCGGCGATGGTCGCGCCACCGGTTGCGGTGCCGGTGGCATAGGGACAACTCCCGGTTGAACGCCGGTCGCCCCGGACAGATGCGGCACCGCACCGCGTCGGGTGTCTGGCTGGCCTTCAAGGGCTCCGCAGCGTGGACGAAGTCGCTCTTGCGGCCTCCGTCGGCCTTGGCTTGCTGCCACTGCTCGGCATGGATGGCGCACAGGTCCTTCTTCGCCCAGCGCGGGCGCTCGCAGTCCACGACCGTGCAATGCCAGGGATAGACCGGATGCAGAGCCGGGACACGGATCACCTCGTCCCGGAAGGCGGGGTCGAAGCTGGGGCCGGCGATCAGGGCGGCCAGCACCTCCAGCCGGTCCCGGGCTTCACGCCGATGCGGGTCGGGCGTGCAGCTGGCCAGTGAGAGCAGGCTCATTCGCCCTCTCCCCATGCCTTTTGGAGGGCCCGCACGAAGTCCGGGTCATGAACGTCGGCGTGCGCGTAAATCTCATCAACTGTGGTCGCCGACGCCCAGCCGCCCGCCTCCCGGGTCACCACCAGGTCGCCGCCGGAGGCGTCCAAGACCGCGGTGGCGAAGGAGTGCCGGAATCCATGGGGTTTGACCCGGCCCAGCTCAGCGCGGTCCCCGGCTCGCCGCAGCATGCGCCGAGCGGCGTCCGTCGCCCATGGCTGTCCGACCCGCTCGCCGTGCAGCTGGACCAACAGCATGCCGTGCCCAGCCGACCGGGGGTATTCGGTGGTCATGTACTCGAAGTAGGTGTGGACCATCGCCGGGCTGGCCCGTCTGATCAGCCCGCCGTGGACTGTGCCGTCCTCGACGTACCACTCGGGCTTGGACTTGGCCGCCGCCCGGTTCGGGTTCGCCGGTCGATGGCAGACGTGCACATGCGGCGAACGGCACTGCCCGCACCCGGCCTCCTCCCGTAGATGCAGGTCCACCAGGTACAGCCCGCACAACTCGCCAATGCGGAATCCGCCGTCGGCCAGCCAGGTCACCACCAGCCGGTCCCGGGCCGAGTTCATGGTCGCCAGCAGCGTCTCCTTCGCACCCTCCGGTGCCATCTTCGGATGCCGCCGCCGCACCCGCCGCGGCGCCAGCGGGTTGACCGGCATCGCCGTCTTCACATGCCCCAGCAGGGCCCGGTTGCGGTCCGCGCGACTCGGCAGCCGAGTCCGGTCCAGCTGCCTGCCGAGTTCTTCGCTCACGCCGAGCGCGGCTTGGTGCAGGTAGAAGCCCTTCAGACACGCGGCCGCCAACGTCAGCGTCGCCTGCCCGTACGGCTTCTTGCCCTCCCGCCACGGCTGCCCGAACGGACCGGCCGCCTTTGCCCCGACCGCCCCCATGTACCGCTGCAGATCCGCCAGCGTCACCGGCCCCGGCGCCAAGCACTCCCGCTCCAGCCACCGCAAGTGATCCACCAGCAGATACGCGTACGTCCGGTCCGTCCCCGGCTCCCGAGTCCGCAAGAACCGATCCGCCTCGGCATGGACCGCACCCTCGGGCCACACGATCGTGAACGCCCGCGTACCGTCACCCCGCTCCAACACCTGCACCCGCAGGTACCCGATCACCAACTGCCCGCTCACACACGCCTCCTGGACCACATACCGCACATCACGTACATGGCCGGTCAACGAGTACGCCACGTATCAGGACACGGGCACCACGAACATCACGAACACCCAGAAAGCAGGTCGGTAAACTCCAGGAACCACCATGTGCCGTCCGCGGACACGGCGAAGTCGAAGGCCCCGAAGTTCAGCCCGAAGGCGGCGAGGAACCGCAGCAGCGCACCACCGGTCTCCTTCGGGAAGGCGACCGGTTCATAGGTGAGGTTCTGGTACTCGGACCGCCAGTCCACCACCCCGGGCGGGGCGGTGATCCGCGCGCTGAAGACCTGCTCGCCGACGACGACCGCCCGCACGTCCGCTTCCTTGGGCACCCGCGCTTGGAACAGGTGCGCGCTACGGCTCACCGCTCTGTCGATTTCGCCCGCTTCGACCGGAGCAGCCCAGATCCCGGCGGACTCGCCCCCGACTTCGTAAGGCCCGGCGTGCAGCGGCTTGTAGATCGCGGGTCGTTCGGCACAGAACTGCTCGGCCGCTTGCGGGTCGTTGGTGATGAGAGTGGCCGGCACCGTAAGCCCTACGTGCGTCGCGACGGCCAGTTGCGCGGGCTTGTACTCGGCCCGGGCAATGACCTGCGGGTGGCTCAGGTACAGGCACTCCGGTAGTGCTCCCAGCACACCGCCCAGGCCGCGACGATTCTCCTGGGCGGCAAAGCGGGCCGCCTGCTCGCTGCTGCCCGTCGGGTAGGGACTCGGCCGCCGGTGGTACAGGGCCCGTACGGCGGAAAGGTCGGCTGTCCGCTCTCCGACGGTCAGGTAACCGCCCCAACCTCCACCGAGCTGCCTGCGGGAGGCGTCCCCCGCACTGATGCGCGCGGCGAGCGAGACGGACGCCGGGAAGTCGCGCCCCGGATCGAAGCGGAGAACGGGCACGCGACGCCGGTTCAACTCCGCGATGACCAGGTCAGCGGTCGCGTCGTCATACTCCGTACAGACCAGCACCGGTCGTCCATCCATCGCGCCGCCGCCTGGTCCTGTGTGGCGTCGTAGCCGGTGTCGGCGTCCATCTTGCCGTCCTTGCCGATCTGGGTGGGAGGGTAGGTGTTCACGCTCGTGCCGTGCTTGCCGAGTTCGGCCGGCGTGATCGTTCCGTCCATCCCACTCCATCGTCCGGTCTGCGTGACGGGGTCGATGCCCTCGTACCGCCACGGCGAGGGAGAACCGTTGCGCAGTGGTGCCAGACGACGCATGCCCCACGGGGCCGGGACGGGTACGGCGGTCTCCGTACCTACAGGTTCCGTCTTCACGTTTCCTCCTTGGTCGCTTCTCGCGGTGGAGCACGCCAGGGTTCTTCCCGGCAGGCGCTCACTTTGACTTACCCGTCGGCTAGTTGAGTTCGGTGAGGTACGGCGAAGGCTGTAGCTCCGCGTAGTCACCGAAGGTCCGGCGGTAGCGCCGGTGCCCGGTGTTCTGCGTGTGCTTGCGCTGCCATTCCTCGACCGGGCCCGGGTCGTGGTGCGTCCCGGACGCCGCACCACACTCGGCTTCGTCGCCGGCCACGCACCGCGCCTCGTACTCCGGCTCCGCCGACATGTCCTGCGTAATCGTGAACGGCACGTACCGGAACGTCCGCCGGGGCATCAGGCGTGCTCCGATCGCTGATGCTGACGCATCAGGACATTGGCGTCGGTCTGTGCGCTGGCGTCGAACCGGGCCCGTGCCTCGGCGCGCTGCGCGGCGAGTGCCGCGCACGTCTCGCAGCCCGGGGCGGGCTCGGGTGGGCGGCTCATGTCTTCCTGCCAAACGTTCACGGGCCCCAGCCCTTTCGCCATGACTCAAGCCGCCAGCGCGGACGACGTTGCCGGTGGTGGTGGGCCAGTACGCACCGCCAGTTCGAACCAGATGCTCTTGCCGCCTGGCCCGAGCAACGAGTCCCCGAGCGCGCAACCACCCCACCGGTCTGCCACGCGGTCGAGGATGAACAGGCCGCGCCCACTGCCTGCTTCCGGCGCGGGCGACCGCAGCGTGGCAGGCAGGAACGGAGCTGTGTCCGAGACGCTGATCCGCAGGACGGGATGTGCCCAGCGCAGACGGACACTGGCGGAACCCTTGGCGTGCTGTACGGAGTTGGTGGCCAGCTCCGAGGTCAACAGCTCGGCCCGCTCGATGAGTTCAGGCACGCCGTGGGCGGCCAGCACCGCGCGCAAGGTCAGCCGGGCGATGCCGGGGCCGCGCGGATCTCCGGGGAAGGCAAGTTCGTACTCCCACGGATCGGTGAAAGCGAGTGGTTCGGGGCCCGGAAGCCACGGTTCGAAGTTCACGGGGCACCTCCATGCGGGGCGCGAAGGGGTACGGGACGTGCGTGCCGTACGGGGCGGCACCAAGCGGCCTGGCGCCGCGGTGACGTGGGTCACACCGTAGCGCCGCGTTTTGCACAGGTGCTACCTCTGCCACTCCAACGAGTGTTTCCTTCGTAATCGACGGACAGCCGGCTCCCGAGACCGAGACGCTGTGGCACCCGAGCAAGGAGTTGCCCATGGCCCCACGCCAAGTCCCCACCGTCCGCCAGCGCCGCTTCGGCACCGAACTCCGTCGCCTGCGCGAAGCCGTCGGCATGACCGCCCCGGTGGCCGGCGAACGGCTGGGCGCGGACCGGACGATGATCTCCAACATCGAAGCGGGCCGGTTCGGTATCAGCGAGGAGCGTCTGCGCCGCCTGGCCAGCATCTACGAATGTGACGATCCCGAGCTGGTCGACGCCCTCGCCACGATGACCGGCGGCCGGTCGAAGGGCTGGTGGGACGAGTACCGGGGCAAGATCCCGCCGGACTTCCTGGACGTCGCGGAGCTGGAGCATCACGCGACGAGCTTGCGGACGCTGCAAACGGTCCGTATTCCTGGCTTGTTTCAGACGGAAGAACACGCTCGCGCCCTGTTTGACCTGGTCGTTCCCGCTCTGCCACGACTTGAGGTCGAGCTGCGGGTTGCCCACCGCATGGAAAGGCACCGTGCGCTGGTTTCCGGCGCGGGCACAGCTTACGTAGGAATCGTCCACGAGGCCGCTCTCCGAATGCGGATCGGCGGTCGTGGTGCCGCCAAAGCCCAGCTGGAGCGACTGCTCGAAGAGAGCGAACGGACCAACGTCCAGTTGCTGGTCATCCCCTTCGCGGCCGGAGGATTCCCCATGGCCGAAGGATCGATGATGTACGCGACAGCGGTCAACGCCCATCTGGACACCGTGGAGATGGACTCACCTGTCGGTGCGGTGTTCTTTGACTCACCAACGCAGTTGGCCAACTTTCGGCGGCGCCTGGACTTGGTCGAACAGGTGGCGTTGAATTCGAAGAAGTCACAGGACTTCATTCTTGGCATCGTCCGAGACCTGTAGGAGGGATCTTCTTGACCGAGTTGCAGTGGCACAAGTCGTCGTTTTCCGAAGACTCTGGCAACAACTGCGTCGAAATCGCCTCGACCAGCGCTCGGGTAGTCCTACGTGAGAGCGACGACCTCACACGCACCATAATGACTGGGCCCAGCGTGTTCCGGGACCTACTCATCGGCATAAAGACTGACGTAGTCGGCACTCGATAGGACTGAGCGGCCTGTGAGAGGAGACGCCATGGGCGATGCGAGCTGGACCAAGTCCTCGTACTCCGACGCCGGGGGCAACAACTGCGTTGAGGTCAGGTCGACCTGGCCAGTGCTGGCCCTGCGTGAAGGCAACTCCCCGAAGCAGGTCATGACGCTCGCCCGGAGCGCCCTCCGTGCGTTGCTCGTCGACGTGAAGGCGGGCGCGTTCGACAAGGAATGATCAAGAGATGCACGCACCAATACCGCGCTCGCCTCGTCATTTTCCGCCGACCGCCGACCCGCAAATATCCCTTAAGGCACATGCACGCCCCTATGACGCCCCTGGCGTCCCGCGCTCCACTCGCTATGGTGTCCGTGCCATGACACCGTCACACGCACCACCGCCGCACCCGTACCACTGATCACAGTGACACCACTGGGGGACCCATGACCGCACGCCGCTCCCGCCGCTCCGCCGCATATGCGGCGCTCGCCGTCGCGATGGCCGGGTCGCTCGCTCTGACCGGCTGTTCCGGGAATTCGAAGAGCAAGAAGAGCGCGAAGAAGTCGTCTTCGAAGTCCTCGAAGTCCTCGAAGTCCTCGTCGAAGAGCAAGAAGAAAAAGATCATCGGCGGTGGCGCGGCGGCGGGCGCGGGCGCCGGGGCGGCGGCCGGGTCGCGGAGTGCGCGGGCGTGCGGTCCGGGAATGTTCCGCTTCGAGGTGTATTCGCATACGCCGAACGATCATGTTGTGATCAAGGCCGTGAACACCAGCAGCACCCGTTCCTGCCTGGTCTACCACCACCCGCTGATCCGCTTCGGCGGTGCCAAGGACCCGTTGCCGCTGCTCAAGGGCAGCAACACCATGGGTGGGGACGTGGAGACCGTCCGGCCCAAGGGCGCGGTCTGGGCGAGCATCCCGACCGCGACCGCCGCCCAGAAGGGCAGCGGCAAGAAGACGTACGCGACGATCGAGTTCAGCGGCAGCGACCTGAACGGTGCCCCGAAGGGGCCGCCGCAGCGGGTCTCCTTCCCGACGGCGCCGGTGGCGGTGGGCGCCTCTCAGGTCACGTACTGGCAGAGCACGCTGAACCGGGCGGAGAGCTACACGAAGCCGAAGGGCTGAGGGGCAGCGGTCCGGGCGCGCGGCCCGGACCGCCTTGCGTCACTCCGCACTCGCCTCGTCCATCCCCGCCAGCACCAGCGCCAGCCGGCCCGTGCCGCCCTCGACGACCCGTACCGGGACGCCCCAGTCCTGCTGGTGCACATGGCAGGCCGGGTACTCGATCGCCGGGTCGTCGTCGCAGGACGCCGCCATCGCGGAGACGTGCAGCACGCCTTCCGTCACGCCGTCCGCGAGGACCAGGTCCCGGCTGAGGTCGGTGTCCGCGCCGTCGCCGGAGGCCAGCAGTTCGGGCGGGGTCGAGCTGACCAGGAGGCGGGTGGACGGGCCGTAGCGGAGATCCAGCTTCTGGCCTGCCGGGGCCTGGAAGATGACGTCGAGGCTGAGCTTGCCGGGGCCGACCTCGGTCGCCGCGCGCTGGGTGCGGTGCGCGACCGACTCGACCCGTACGGCCTCCTCGGGCAGCCGCAGCCGGGTCAGGCGGTGCCGCGCCGACTCGACCACCACGATCTCCGGGTCGCCGGAGCCCTCGCCGCCCACCAGCACCGCGTCCGACGGCTCGCGCAGGTCGGTGGCGAGCGTGGTGACCTCGCCGGTCGCCGGGTCGTAGCGGCGCAGCGCGTGGTTGTACGTGTCGGAGACGGCCACCGAGCCGTCGGGCAGCGCGGTGACGCCGAGCGGGTGCTGGAGCAGCGCCTGGGCCGCGTCGCCGTCGCGGTGCCCGAAGTCGAACAGGCCGGTACCGACCGCCGTGTGCACGACCAGATCGGTGTCCAGCCAGCGGACCGCGCTGGTCTCGGAGTCGGCGACCCACAGCCGGTCGCCGCCCGCCGCCAGCCCGGACGGCTGCGCGAACCACGCCTCGGCCGCCGGACCGTCCACCAGGCCCTCGTTCGTCGTACCGGCGACCGCTTCGACGGTCCCCGTGGCCGGGTCGTACGTCCACAGCTGGTGCACGCCGGCCATCGCGATCCACAGCCGGTCCTGCCACCAGGCCACATCCCACGGCGAGGACAGGTCCACCTCGCGGGCGGGCCCGGAGGTCGCCGAGCCCTGCCACCACTGCTTGCCGGTGCCGGCCACGGTCGCGATCTCGCCGGTCTCCGGGTCGAACGTGCGGATGGCGTGGTTGACGGTGTCGGCGACCGCGACCTTGCCGTCCGGGAGCAGCGCCAGGCCCTGCGGTTCGCTGAAGGAGCCCGGGCCGAAGCCGCGCTCGCCGCTGCCGACCCGGCGCAGTACGGTCTCGCCGTCCGCGGCCAGCTCCACGAGCTGGTGCCGGGTGGTGTCGGAGACCAGGAACGTGCCGCCGGGCAGGCGCAGTGCCTTGCCGGGGAAGCGCAGGTCGGTGGCGACCGGCTCCGGCGGCACGTACGGCCCGTCCCCGCGCCGCAGCGTGCCCCTCGCCTCGTGCTCGGCTTCCAGCTCCGCCACCAGCGTCTCGATGGCGTGCGCGTGCCCCTCGCCGGCGTGCTGGGCGACGACGTACCCCTCGGGGTCGATGACGACGAGCGTCGGCCAGGCCCGCACCGCGTACTGCTTCCAGGTGGCCAGCTCGGGGTCGTCCAGCACCGGGTGCTCGACCTCGTACCGCTCGACGGCGTCCACGACGGCCTGGTGCTCGGCCTCGTGCACGAACTTCGGCGAGTGCACCCCGATGATCACCACGGTGTCCCGGTGCCGCTCCTCCAGCTCCCGCAGCTCGTCCAGGACGTGCAGGCAGTTCACGCAGCAGAAGGTCCAGAAATCGAGGATGACGATGCGTCCCCGCAGGTCGGTGAGGGTGTAGTCCTTACCGCCGGTATTCAGCCAGCCGCCCTTGCCGATCAGTTCGGGGGCACGGACACGGGCACGGCGCGGGGTGTTCGAGGCGGGGGCGGCGTCGTTCATGGTTCAAGGGTGCCACTTGGGCGTGAAGGGGAGGTCACGGGAGTACGACGCGGATCGCTTCCCGGGGCAGGCCGGTCACTTCCCAGGGCAGGAGCGATCACTGGCCTGGGCAGGCCGCGCCTCACGTCCACCCCTCCTCCAGCTCCGTCCCGTGCGCCCCGCGCATGTGCTGTCTGATCAGGACCCGGGCGTCCGTCTCGGCGCTGTGGTCGCGGGTGGCTGCCGCGTGGTGGCGTGCCGTGTTCAGGTGGGTGCACCGGGTGCAGCCCGGCTGCGGGGTGAACCGCCGTGTCGTCGCCGTGTCTGCCATGGGGTCATGGTCCGGGTGCGGTGGCCTGTGGGGGTGAAGGACCCGCGCGGGGGCGGGGAAGGTCACCTGGGTGCGCGGGCGGACCGGGTGGCGGCGTGTCCCGGGGCGTACGGGCGCGTGGGAGCGGGGCGGCCGGGAACATGGGCGGCATGAAGTTTCTCGTGCACGACCGGATCTTCGGCATCGGTGACGATTACTGGATCGACGACGAGCACGGACGGCATGCCTATCTCGTCGACGGCAAGGCGCTGCGGCTGAGGGAGACCTTCGAGCTGAAGGACACCGAGCGGCGGGTGCTGGTGACCATCCGCAAGAAGTGGCTCGCCCTGCGGGACACCATGACGATCGAGCGGGACGACCGGCCGCTGGCCACCGTCCGGCGCAAACGGCTGTCGCTGCTGCGCAACCACTACCGGGTGGAGCTGGTGGACGGCACCGAGCTGGACGTCAGCGGCAAGATCCTGGACCGCGAGTTCGCCGTCGAGTACGACGGCGAACTGCTGGCGGACATCTCGCGCCGCTGGCTGTCCGTGCGGGACACCTATGCGGTGCACGTGGTGCGGGAGGACGCCGACGCGGCGCTGCTGATCGCCGTGTCGGTGTGTGTGATCCGGCTTGCGGAGCGGGAGAGGGAGGGGTGAGGGAGGCGGGGTGAGCCGAGTTCACGGGGTGGGCAGGCGGGGTGAGCCGGGTTCACGGGGTGGGCAGGCCCAGTACTCGGTCGCGCAGGGCCGGGAAGTCGGCGCGGGTCTTGGCGACCTTGGCCGGGTCCAGGTCCACGGTCAGCACTTCCTCGTACGGTCCGGCCTCCGCGAGGACCTCGCCCCACGGGTCGACGACGACGCTGTGGCCCGCCTGTTCGACGCCGCCGTTGGTGCCCGCGGTGCCGCAGGCCAGTACGTAGCTCTGGTTCTCGACCGCGCGGGCGCGGGCCAGCAGCGACCAGTGCGCGCGGCGGCGGGCGGGCCAGCCCGCGGGGATGACGAGGGTCTGCGCGCCCGCGTCCGTCAACTGCCGGAAGAGTTCGGGGAAGCGCAGGTCGTAGCAGGTGGCGAGGCCCAGGGTGGTGTCGGGGAGCGGCACGGTGACGGGGGTGTCGCCGGCGCCCATCAGGACGGCCTCGCCCTTGTCGAAGCCGAAGCGGTGGATCTTGCGGTAGGAGGCGGCGAGCTGCCCGTCCGGGGAGAAGACGAGGGAGGTGTTGTAGAGGGTGCCGTCGGGGGCCCGTTCGACGAAGGAGCCCGCGTGCAGCCAGACGCCGGCGTCGCGCGCGGCCTGCGACATCACCTGGTGGGTGGGGCCTTCGAAAGGTTCCGCCTCATCGGCGAACGTCTCGAAGGCGAACGCGCCGACCGGCCACAGCTCGGGGAGGACGACCAGGTCGGCGGCGGCTCGCTCGCGGACCAGTGAACCGGCACGTTCATATCGTGAATTGACGGGTTCCGCCGGGTCCACGTGCATCTGGATCAGTGAAGCGCGCACAGTACCACCGCCTAAGCATTCGAACCGGTCCGCCGTCAAAAATCAGCCTACGATGGTCACCCGAAAGCGCTGCCGGGGTGCCCGTGCGCAGCGTAACTTAACTGAACAGACCGCAGCCCGCGTACGAACCGTCCGAGGGGTCCCGTGACCGTCCATCCCAGCCTGCAGCCCTCCATCGATGCCTGGTCGCACTCCATCGAGGCGATATCCGAGCTGGTCAAGCCACTTGTGGAAGGCGAGTGGAACCGGGCGACGGACCTTCCGGGGTGGTCCGTGCGCGACGTCGTCTCGCACATCATCGGCCTGGAGAGCGAGATGCTCGGGGACCCCCGGCCCATCCATTCCCTGCCGCGCGACCTCTACCACGTACGCACGGAATTCGCCCGCCGGATGGAGCTCCAGGTGGACGTCCGGCGGCACCACACCGGGCCGGAGATGACCGCCGAACTGGAGTACATGGTCATCCGCCGCGCGCGGTCGCTGCGCAACGAGACCCGCGACCCCGAGACGGTGCTGCGTACCCCGCTCGGTGAGGACCGCACGCTCGCGTACGCCCTGCGGCAGCGGGCGTTCGACGTGTGGGTGCATGAGCAGGATCTGCGCCACGCGCTGAACCTGCCCGGCAACCTCGACTCCCCCGGCGCGCAGCTCACCCGGGACCTGCTGCTGCTCGCGCTGCCGAAGGTGGTCGCCAAGGACGCGGGCGCGCCCGCCGATTCGGCGGTGGTCTTCGACGTGGGCGGCGCGCTGGAGTTCATGCGGACGGTCCGGGTGGACGCGCAGGGCAACGGCACGGTCGACGAGAGTGTCTCGCTCGGCCCGGCCGTGACGCTCTCGATGGACTGGGAGACGTACTTCCGGCTGGCCTGCGGCCGGGTGCGGCCCGCCGCCGTCGCCGGACAGGTGAAGATCGACGGCGACCGGCCGCTGGCGGAAGCGGTGCTGGAGCATTTCGCGATCACGCCGTGAGAAGGACGCCGTGGACGTCGTAGGTACGGGTACGCCGTAGGGCGCGAGCGCTCACGGGCGTACGGCCGGGAACGCCCCCGCCCGGTCCCTCACACCGGTACGTGCACCGCCTCCACCCGGCTGGTCACCAGCCGCTCCCGCTCCCGCCGGTGCGCCTGGCCGCGCAGCCGCAGGATCTGCGCGACGCCCAGCGCCTCCAGGACGAAGACGGAGACGAACGCGATCCGGTAGTTGTCGCCGGTGGCGTCCAGCAGGACGCCGATCGCCAGCAGCGTCGTCATCGACGCGGTGAAGCCGCCCATGTTGACGACGCCGGAGGCGGTGCCCTGGCGCTCCGGCGGGTTGGCCGGGCGGGCGAAGTCGAAGCCGATCATCGAGGCGGGGCCGCAGGCGCCGAGCACCACGCACAGGACGATCAGCAGCCATACGGGCGCGTGGTCGGCCGGCCAGGCCAGGGTGGCCGCCCACAGCAGCGCGGTGGCGGCGACGGTGCCGAGCGCCAGTGGCGCACGGGCGTTGTGGTGGCGGGCGATGACCTGCCCGTAGACCAGGCCGACGGCCATGTTGGACAGCACCACGAGGGTGAGCAGTTCGCCCGCCTCGCCGCGCGTCAGGTTCTGGGCCTCGACGAGGAACGGCAGGCCCCACAGCAGCAGGAAGACCATCGCCGGGAACTGGGTGGTGAAGTGCACCCACATGCCCAGCCGGGTGCCCGGCTCGCGCCAGGCGTCGGCTATCTGGCGCCGGACGTACGCGCCGCCGGTGTGGTGGGCGGGCGCCGGGGCCGGTGCGAAGCCCTCGGGGTGGTCCTTGAGGAAGGCCAGCACCAGGGCGAGGACGACGAAGCCGCCGGCCGCGCTGGCCACGAAGGTCGGCGTCCAGCCGAAGGTGTGCAGGAGGCGGGCCAGGACCAGGGTGGAGACGAGGTTGCCGGCCATGCCGATGAGGGCGGCGATCTGGGCTATCAGCGGGCCCCGGCGGGCCGGGAACCAGCGCGCGCCCAGCCGCAGCACGCTGATGAACGTCAGCGCGTCGCCGCAGCCGAGCAGGGCCCGCGAGCCCAGCGCCATGGCGTACGACTGCGACAGCGCGAAGCCGAACTGGCCGACGGTGTAGAGCACGACGCCCAGGATCAGCACCTTCTTGGTGCCGAGCCGGTCGACCATCAGGCCGACGGGTATCTGCATGCCCGCGTAGACGAGCAGCTGGAGGATGGAGAAGGTGGAGAGCGCGGAGGCGTTGATGTGGAAACGTTCCGCCGCGTCCAGACCGGCCACGCCGAGGCTCGTACGGTAGGTGATCGCCACGAAGTAGACGGCGACGCCGATGCCCCAGACGGCCACGGCTCTGCGGCCGCCGGGCGGGTCTCCGGGCAGCAGGGTGCCCCGGCCCGCGGTGGTGCCGCCGCTCATCGGACGTCCCCCTGCGCGAGGTTCCGCACCCAGCTGACGTGGCGGTGCACGGCGTCCACGGCCGCGGCCGCGTCCCCGGCGCGCAGCGCCTGGAGGATCTCGCCGTGCTCCGCGATGTTCTTCGCGATCCGGTCCGGGTTGGCGTGCATCACGGCGACGCCCATCCGCAGCTGCCGGTCCCGCAGCTGCTCGTACAGCCGGTCCAGGATCTGGTTGCCGGCGTTGCGGACGATCGCGGCGTGGAAGCAGCGGTCGGCGACGGAGACGGCGGCCAGGTCGCCGGAGGCGGCCAGCTCCACCATCTTGGCGAGCTGTTCCTCCAGTTCGGCGATGAGCGCGGGGGCGGCCGGTACGGCCTTGCGCGCGGCGTGTTCCTCGACGAGCAGCCGGGTCTCCACCACGTCGGCGATCTCCTGGGCGGAGACCGGCAGGACCATGGCGCCCTTCTTCGGGTAGAGCTTCAGCAGCCCTTCGACCTCCAGGCGCAGCAGCGCTTCCCGTACGGGCGTGCGCGACACGCCGACGGCCTCGGCCAGCTCCCCTTCGGTGAGCAGCATGCCGCCCTCGTAGTGGCGCTCCAGTACGGCCTGCTTGACGTAGGCGTAGACGCGTTCGGCGGCGGGCGGGGCCTTGGCCGGAGCGGGGGCGGGGGCGTTCGTGGCGCGTGGGGGGTCCGGGACAGAAGTGACCGGAGCGGCGACTGAGGACATGTGCACAGCATAGATACAACACGTATGCGTCAGGGAGGGCGGTCCAGGATGCGGACGGGAGCGGGGCGGGGGCGGAGCGGGAGCAGGGCGAGGGCGCAGGGGGCGGGGAGGGAGCGGGGTGGGGGCGCAGGGGGCCGGGCCGGGGCGCAGGGAGCGGGGCTGGGGCGCAGAGGGCCGGGTGGGGGCGCAGAGGGCGCTCAGTGCTCGTGCGCCGTCAGCTCCTCGTCGCGGTCCAGGGCGTACGCCCAGATCAGGTGCCGTACGCGGGGAGCGCTCCCAGGGCGGGTCAGGCCGCGCGCCCGGAGCTCCAGCTCCTGGTCCTCCTTGGTCCCGCGTTCCAGGTGCTGGCGCAGGTGTTCCCGCTCGGAGACGACGGTGAACGTTTCGAGGAACAGCGTCGGATCGTCCATGTCCTCGTACAGGCCCCACATCGTGGCGCCGGTCCGCCGCCGGGCCTGGCCGACCGGCCGCATGGCTCGGATAAAAGCCTCCGCGTCCGGCCGGTCCACCCGCCACTCCACGATGACCATGACGGGCCCGATGTTGCGGCCCGGCGTCTGCATGCTCTCCGTCTCGGGCCAGTGCTGGACGTGTTCCATGTCGATGTGGCCCGCGGGCATCGGCATCGTCCGCATGCCGACCACCGTGGTCAGCGCCAGCCCGACGCCCGCGATCACGAACGCGCTCTGTACGCCGAACCAGTCGGCCACCAGCCCCCAGCCCACCCCGCCCACCGCCTGGCCGCCCATGAAGACCAGCTGGTAGTAGGCGAGCGCGCGGGTGCGCGCCCAGACGGGCAGCAGGATCTGGGCGGAGGCGGAGAGGGTGGACAGCACCGCCACCCAGGCCAGCCCCGAGATGATCAGCGCGACGGCGGCGACGAGCGACGAGGTCACCAGTCCGATCACGGCCATGGTGACCGCGTAGAGGATCATCGCGACGGTGACCAGGCCGTTCGTCGTCGTACGGGGCCGTACCGCGGGCAGCGCCAGCGCGCCGCCCACCGCGCCCACCCCGACACAGCCGAGCAGCAGCCCGTAGCCGCCCGCGCTCATGCCCAGCGGGCCGCGGGCGATGGCCGGGAGCAGCGCCCACAGCCCGCCCGCGAAGAGCATGAACAGCCCGGAGCGGCCGAGTACGGCACCGAACTCCGGAGCCCTGCGGACGTACCGGGCGCCCGCGCGGATCGCGCCGCGTACGTGTTCCGAGCCCAGCGGCCGGTGGGTGGCGGGCCGTCGCCAGGCGTACAGGACGACCATGACGCCCAGGAAGGACAGGGCGTTGATCCCGAAGGTGGCGGCCGGGCCCGCGGCGGAGATGAGCAGGCCGCCGAGGGCCGGTCCGGCGGCGCGCGCGACGTTGCCGTTGGCGCTGTTGAGGAGGGCCGCCTGGGGGATCTCGTCCTTGGTGACCAGTTCGGGCTGGATGGACTGGAAGGAGGAGATGCAGAAGGCCTCGCCGACGCCCATCAGGGCGGTGAGCCAGAGCAGCGAGGCCGGGGTCGCCTCGTCGGCGGCGGTGACGGCGGACAGGCCGGCCGCCCCGATGAACATCAGCAGCTGCCCGCCGAGGAGCAGCCGCCGCTGGTCGAGGATGTCGCCGAGCGCTCCGGCGGGCACCACCAGCGCGAAGACCGGCAGGGTGGTGGCGGTCTGGACGAGGGCGACCTCCAGCGGGCCGCCGCCGAGGTCGCCCATCAGCCACTGGGCGCCGACGGTCTGCATCCAGGTGCCCATGTTGGCGGCGAGCTGGGCGATCCACAGCGCCCGGAACATCCGGCGGCGCATCGGGGCCCACGCCGACGGTTCCGGACGGGCCGCCTCCGGCGGCGCTTCGTCCGGGGGCGGCTCGTCCAGCACGGGTGGCTGATTCACCGGAAACGCTCTCCTCGCCGTGGGCACCGACCGCTGTGTCCCTGTGTCCGTACCCGCGACGTTCTGGAACGGTCCCTTACGTCCCGAGATTCACCGGTCTGGGAGAGGGGGCGGTTCCGGGAGGAAGGGTGGTTACGGAAGGGAGGGCGGTTCCGGGGAAGGAGGCGGCGGCTCCGGAGGGCGGCCGCGGACCGCGACCCCCGGTGCCGGTTCCGCGCCGCGGGCACCGGCCGCCGGGCCGGATCTGCCGTTGCCGGCCGAGGCGGGCAGCCGGGTGCCGATGCTGCGGTAACGGACGGGCAGGGCGGCCATCTGCTCGGGGCTCAGGCAGTTCTTCCCGTCGATGACCAGCCGCGGTTCGTACAGCAGGGCGGCCAGGGCCCGCCAGTCCGCCTCGATCGCCTGCGGCCACTCGGTGAGCACCACGACGGCGTGCGCGCCCTCGACCGCCTCCGTCAGGCCGGCCGCCGGGCGGGCGCCGGGGAAGAGCGCCCCGATGGCGTCCGTGTCGGTGCCCGGGTCCCACACCCGTACGCGCGCGCCCTGGCCGAGCAGCGCCGGGACCACCGTACGGCTGGGCGCCGCGCGCAGGTCGTCGCTCCAGGGCTCGTACCGTACGCCGAGCACCGCGATCTCCGCGTCCGCCAGGCCGCCGGCGGGTCCGTCGCCGAGTTCGGTGCGCAGCAGCTGGACGGCCAGCCCGAACTGGGCGTCGTTGACGGCGATGGTGGCGCGCAGCAGCGGGGTCGGCAGGCCCGCGGTGCTCGCCCAGTGGGCCAGCGCGTTGGTGTCCTTGGGCAGGCAGGAGTCGCCGTAGCCGAGGCCGGGCTGGAGGAAGGCGTGGCCGATCCGGGGGTCGAAGCCGACGCCCTGCATCACGTGGTCGACGTCGATGTCCGGGCCGCAGCACATGCCGGCCACCTCGTTCGCGAAGCTGATCTTCGTGGCGAGGAAGGCGTTGCTGGCGTACTTGATCATTTCGGCGCCGGACGGCGTGGTCTCGACCCACGGCGCCGCGATCCCCTCGTACAGCTCGCGCAGCGCCCGCAGGCCGGCCTCGCCCCAGGTGCCGGCCACGATACGGGCGGGCACCGACCAGTCCTCCAGCGCGCTGCCCTGGTTCAGGAACTCGGGGTTGTACGCGAAGCGTTCCCGCAGTCCGGGGTACGTCTCGGCGAGCACGGCGCTGGTGCCGGGCGGCACGGTGGACTTCAGCACCACGCAGGGCGCGGGCAGCAGTTGCAGGACCTCGTCCAGTACGGAGGTGACCTGTGTCAGGTCGGCGGACCCGTCGGAGGCGGGCGGCGTGCCGACCGTGACGAGCACGATGTCGAACGGTGCCCGCCGGTGGCTTTCGGTGACGGAGCCGGAGAAGTGGAGCCGCCCGGTGGCCTGGGCGGCCGCCAGCTGCTCCGGCAGTCCGGGCTCGAAGACCGGCGCCCGGCCGGCGTCCAGGACGCGCAGCCGGTCCGGGTCCTGCTCGACCCCGGTGACGTGATGACCCTGGTGGGCGAGGGCGACCGCGCCGGTCAAGCCCACATATCCCTGTCCTACGACCGCTACTCGCATCACAAATCAGCCCCTTCGGTCCTGCTGATTTGATTCGCCGCGCCCCCGGAACGGCGGATTATTGCCGCGCGACGAGGCAATTGCTGCCAGTGTGCGGGGTGCGGTGCGAAGGCGCAGTCGGAGCCCGCCTCCGTAGCGGAAAGGGCGCCCGGGGCGGCGGTGGAACCGCCCCGGACGCCCTCTCGTTTCAGCGCTTCGTTTCAGCGCTTCGGGTCAGCGCTTCGTTTCAGCGCTTCCAGTTCGTGCCGACCGACACCAGCTTGTCCTTGCCGCAGTCGCCGCCGAACGACCACGAGCCACGGCCGACCCAGGCGCCGTTCTTGGCGTAGGTCTTCCGCTTCTTGTTCCAGCACTCGGTCTCGGCGCGCGCCTTGCCGCTCCAGACGATGCAGCTCGCGGTCCACTTGTGCTTGCCGCTCTTCCAGTTGCCGCACGCGTAGTCGTTGGACTTGGCACTGGCGGGCGAGGCCGTACCGAGCAGCATGCCGCCGACGAACACCGCGGTGGCCGCAATTCCGGCCGCCCGGCCGCGCTTTCCTGAAACCCGCATTCCCCGTGAACCCCGTTTCCGCCCGGTGGTGCCGGGCGTACGCAATGAAACTCACCCGCGCCAATCACGCGGACGACCGGCCCGGCGTATTTCCGCGCGGGCACTTGATCATTGTCCCACAGCGGGAGTTGAGGTATCCGCTGAAATTTCTCACGGGGCCGAGCAGCACACTGCCCGGCGAAAAGGCGTGGGCCCGGCCCTCAGGCCGTACCGCCCTCCGCCCCCGCCCCCTGCTGCTCCGCGAGCCGGCCCCGGTACCAGTCCACCGTCGCGCCGATCCCGTCGGGCAGCGGGGTCGGTGTCATGCCGAAGCGGCGCTCGAACGCGTCCGAGACCATCGCCTGCGCCTCGGTGTGCTGGTAGAACAGCTCGGCGTACTCCGCCATGAACACCTCGTCGAACGGCCCCCAGGGTCGCGCTTCCGCCAGTACCTCCGTCTCGAACGGGACTCCGGCGCGCTCCCGGACGAGCGCCAGTACCTCGCGCACCGTGGGGGCCGGGGCCGTCGGCAGGTGCCAGGCCCGCCCGTACGCGTCCGGCTCCTGGCCGAGGCGGGCCAGGCCGCGGGCGACGTCCGCGATGTACGTGAAGCTGTGCGGCAGGTCCAGGTCGCCGAAGGCCAGGACCGTGCCGCCGGTCAGAGCCGCCGGGAAGGCCGTGGCGCCCAGCGTCGAATTGAGGACGCGCGGCCCGTAGAAGTCGGCGGCGCGGCCCAGGACGACCGGCAGCCGGCCCGCGTCGTGGGCCGCCAGGTACGCCCTGTCCAGCTCGGCCCGCATCCGTCCCTTGCGGGAGGTGGCCCGCCACGGGGAGTCCTCGGTCAGCGGCGCGCCGCCGGACGGACCGTACGGGTAGAGGGTGTCCATCACCACCAGCCGGGCACCGGCCGCCGCCGTGGCGTCCACGATGACCTTCTGGAGGGCGGGCATCACCTCCACCTGAAGCTCGTAGCCCACGTTGACGCAGTGATAGACCACCGCGGCCCCGGACACCGCCTCCCGTGCGGCGGCCGGTGACCCCAGGTCGGCGGCGACGTTCTCCGCACCTGGCAGTCCGCCCCGGCCCGAGCGGTCGACGGTCCGTACGCGGCAGCCCTGCCGGAGCAGTTCCTCGGCCAGTGTGGTGCCGGCCGGACCGGTGCCGAGGACGACGTGCAGCGGGGCGGACGGCGTGGCTGCGGACATGAGAGACCCCTGACCTCGAAGAAGCATGAAGAAGCGCGAAGGAACACGGAACGCCGCACCACGGCGTCACGCGCTTTCCCTACTCACTATAGCTATAACCTCTAACCAAAACTAGACTCGATACCCTGCCTCCGTACACACCGAAGACCCTGCCGTCCTGCCCGCCTTCTGGAGCCGCCCCATGCCGCCGACCACACCCGACACCCCCCGAACCCCGCGCCAGCGCTACCGGGCCCAGCTCCAGCAGGAGATCAAGCAGGCCGCGCTGGCGCAGATCGCGGAAGGCGGCATCGAGGCGCTGAGCATCAACGCCATCGCCAAGACCCTCGGCATGTCGGGGCCCGCCCTCTACAAGTACTTCCGCAACCGCGACGACCTGCTCACCGCACTGATCAGTGACGGGTACGAGGACGCCGCCGAGGCCATCCGCACGGCCGCGCACCGGGCCGCCGACCGGTCACCGCGCGACCGGCTGCTCGCCCTCGCCCACGCGTACCGCGACTGGGCCCTCGCCCAGCCGCACCGCTACCTGCTGCTCGCGGGCACCCCCGCGGCAACGTACGAGGCCCCCGCCCGCACCACGGACAGCGCCCGCGCCGTCATGGGCCCGTTCCTGGCCGTTCTGGTCGAGGGCACGCCGTGGCCGGCCGCCGAGCCGCTGTACGCCGAGGTGCGCGCCTGGGTGGAGAGCATCCCCGCGGTCGCCGAGTGGGTCGCCACCCACGCCCCCGCCGCCGACGACCCGGTCCCCGCGCTCGCGGCCTCCGTGCTCGCCTGGTCCCGTATGCACGGCATCGTCAGCCTCGAAGTCCAGGGCAGCTTCCAGGGCATGGGCCATGATTCCGCGACGCTCCTCGCCCTCGAAATCGGGGCACTGGCCGACGCGGTGGGGCTCTCTCCCGACGCCTGCCCGGAGAGCCGTGCCCGTCGACTGTGAGCTCCGTCGACTCGCTTCAGCAGCACGCACCCGCCTGCCGCCCCAGGATGCGCGAGCACGGCGCCCCCGGCCGGTACCCGGTACGAAGGAGAGGGCAGCGGCATGAGTGCCCGACCCGGAGAACAGCCCGAGGAACTGGTTCCCCGCCCGGACCTGTCCTTCCCCAGCCTGCGCACTGCGCTTTCCCGGGTCGCCCCCGCCCAGGTGCCCGAGATGCCGGCCGACCGCGACGTGCAGTTCACCAGGGCCACGGAGGCAGGGTCGTTCGAGCCCATCAAGGGCTTCCAGCTCAAGTGGGCGACCGTCATCGAGGCGAAGCGGCACCGCCACGTACGACCCGGAGTTCACCGACCGCACCGTCTTCGTCCTCGGCATGCACGGCCAGCTCTCCATGGCCGTCATCCTGCTCCTGGCCCTGCTCGGCGCGGCAGCGGTGACGCTGCGCGGCGGGGAGGAAGGGGTTACGCGGTGAGCGAGGCCGCGCGTATCTGCCCGTCGACCACGGCGGAACGGAAGGCGAGCCATTCGCGGTCGGCGAAGAGCAAGGTGCGTCCCGACGGGTTCTTCGAGTCGCGGACGGCTACGACGGCGGGCACGTTGGTCGCGACCTCGACACAATCCTGTCCCGGGTTGCCGCCGCTGTGACTGGACTTTACGAAGGCGAAGTCGGACACGAGAGCTACATCTCCTTGCGGATGCTGGCGATCAGCGCTGCCGAACTGTGCTGGGCGAGGCCGCAGCGCGTGATGCGGTCGAAGATGACTCGGTGATGCATGGCGTCGGACTCGCTTTCCAGCCAGACATTAGCCGAGCTCGTATCCATGTGCACCACGTCCACGGCCCCCGGACCGTCGAACGAGACGATCGAGAAAGAGCAGTTCATGCCCGGGTGGGCACCAGCCGAGCTGGGGAGTACCTGCAACCTGATGTTCGGCCGCTCCGCCTGCTCCAGCAAGTGCCCGAGCTGGGCCCGCATCACCGTCCGGTCACCGACGAGTTGTCGCAGTACGCTTTCGTGGAGTACTGCCCGCAATTGCAGCGGCGATTCGCCGACGAGCCGGCCCTGTCGTGCCATTCGAGACTCTACGAACGGTTCCACCTCCGCCGGGTCCTCCCACGCCCCATTGCCCATGGCGACGGCCCGCGCGTAATCAGCCGTCTGCAAGACGCCCGGCACAACGGCCTGCTGCCAAGTGCGCACGCTACTGGCAACGTCCTCCAACGCCACGCACTCCATCATGTCCCGGAGGGCGGGGTAGTCGTTCCACCACCCCTTCGCCTTACGCCGCTCCCGATCCAGCCGAGCAAGGCTCAGAAGCGCACTCACCGCTTCCGTGTCCTCCAGCCCGTAAAACGTGCACAGCGCTTGGATGTCAGGGTCTCTGACAGGGACCCAGCCGCGTTCCATCTTGACGACCTTCGTGGCTGTCGCGCTGAGGACTTGGGCGGCTTCCTGCTGCGTCTTGCCCGCCGCGTCGCGGAGCTGCAAGAGCTGCCCTCCGAGCCGCCGCCCCAGCACGGTCGAGACCCGGTTTCCCTGCTCTGAACGGTTCACCAGGTCAGTCTGGCGCGCGCCGGACGGTCCCGTCGACGACCTTCACCCGTACGGGGAATATATTCCCGGGGATGTGGGTCCTAGGGCTGATTGCCCCTACAGTCGCTCACCAAGCGCGCTGCCTGAGCACGCAGTTGGCCCCAAGACGGAGGCGATCAGCCATGCCCGTTTCCCAACTCGTCCACGAAGACAAGCTCGACTACACCCCCACCGCCCGCAGCGTCTCCCTCGCCCGGCGGCGGGCGGCGCGGCTGGTGGCGGAGTGGGGGCAGGCGGAAGCCGCCGGGGACGCGGCGCTGATCGTTTCGGAGCTGGCCACCAACGCGCTGCTGCACGGGTCGCTGCGGGGGCGGCTCTTCCGGGTGCGGCTGGTGATGGGGCCCAGCCTGCTGCGGATCGAGGTCAGTGATCCGCGTGGAGAGCGGGTGCCGCGGAGGAGGCGCGGGGTGGCCTCCACCTCCGGGCACGGACTCGTATTGGTGGGCGGTCTCGCCGACCGGTGGGGGATCGAGCCCCGTACGGTCGGCAAGACGGTGTGGGCGGAGGTGGAACTGGGAGTCCGGGCAAGCACCGTCAGGCGGTCATGCGGCCCTGCGCGATCAGGCGGTTGACCACCCGCATGTGAGCCGGCGCGCAGCGCTCCCGCGCCTCCTGGCGGTCGAACCAGGCGTACTCGGCGATCTCGCGGCCGGGCGCGGGGGCGATGTCCTGGGGGCCGCCGGTGAAGCACGTCATGTGCAGGGGGCGGCCGGCGTTCGCGCCGTGGGCCGTGGCGTGGATGGTGAAGGCTTCACAGAGGTCGCCCGCGGGTACGGACAGGCCGATTTCTTCGGAGAGTTCGCGAGAGAGGGCCTCGGGGGCGGTCTCCCCCGGTTCGTACTTGCCGCCGGGCAGGTAGAACGTGTCGTTGCCGCGCGTACGGACGCTGAGCAGGCGGCCGTCGCGCACGTGCAGCCAGCCCACGGAGCGCAGGGGCGCCGGGCGGCCCAGGGTGATCACTTCCTCGCCGGTGGCCTCGTCCGTGCGGCGGTCGCGTTCCGTGAAGCCCAGGTGGGCGTAGAACGCGCGGGCCGTCTCGTTGCGGGCGAAGACTCCGAGGGTGAGGGCGCCGTGGAGAGCCGCGGCGTGTTCGAGGAGCTGGGCGCCGATGCCGCGGCCCTGCGCCTCGGGGGCGACGAAGAGGCCGCCGATCTCGGAGCCCAGGAGGCCGAGAAGGCCCAGTACGGTGCCGTTCTGACGGTCTTCAGCCACCCAGTTGTCGGCCTGCACGAGGTACACCTCGCGGACCTCGCGGGCGCGCTCCCCCGTCCCCTCGTCCTCGATGAACGGGTGGGCCCGGCGTACGGCGCGGGACCACAGGTCCATGACGGCGGGCTCGTCCGCCGGGCGGTAGGGGCGGATGATCGTCGGGCTGCTCATCCGGTCGACGGTAGGCGGGGAGGGCGGGGGCGGCAACTTCTTTTGAGGCGGCGGCCGCCGGACGGTGGTTGATCGTGACCGGCCCGCAGGCCACGCTGAACCCTCCGGCCGGGGGCGGGACTTGCCGCTCCGGCCAGGCCCCGAGCAAGAAACGAAGGAGTCGCACCCTTATGTGGAAGTGTGAGCAGGTCGTCGGCGCCGGTCTGGACGTCGAGGAGGCCTCGGCCCTCTACCGCGCGTCCACGCTCGCCGAGCGCCGCCCGGTGGACGACGTGGAGCGGTTCACGCAGATGCTGGCCGGCGCGAACCTCGTCGTCACCGCCCGTACCGAGGACGGGCGCCTCATCGGCATCGCCCGCTCGATGACCGACGGCGCCTACGCCACGTACCTCAGCGACCTGGCCGTCGACGTCGCGTTCCAGGGCCAGGGGGTCGGCCGCGAACTCGTCCGCGTCACCCGGGAAGCGGCCCCCCGCGCCAAGCTGATCCTGCTCTCGGCGCCGGGCGCAGTCGACTACTACCCGCACATAGGCTTCTCCCGCCACGACTCCGCCTGGACCCTCCCCGGCCTGGGCACCTGAGGCCCGGTGCGGCCGATGTCCGGGGCGAGGCGCGGCCGACGCCCCTGGCCCGGTGCGGCCGGTCGGTAGGTCCGCAATCTGCCGAAGGATGTATCCGGGGCCCGGCCGGTGTCCGACTTAAGGCTGACGTGAGTCTGTACCTGACGCGTACGACATGGGCGGAATCCCGTGACGTAATGGAAGGGAGGGGCTGGAAGTCAGGCTCCGAACCGTACGCAAGGGGAGACCACCATGCAGTCCAGGACGAACGCCGGCCGACGTGCTCGGACCACCGTCATGGTCGCGCTGCTCGTGGCCGTGCTGTGGGGCGGTGTCGCGCTGACGAAGGGCGCGGCGCAGGCCGACGGAGCGGCGCCGGGCGGGCCCGTGGGGCACCTCAGCCGCGCCGTCGAGATCATCCGGGGCTGAGGCACGCCAGGACGCTGACAGGGCGGGCCCGGAGGCGAACCGTTTCGGTTGCCTCCGGGCCCGCCCTCATGTCGTACCGGGCCCGCCCTCACGTGGTGCGGAGGCCGGGGCCGGGGCCCGGGCCGTGCCCCGTCAGGCCCAGGTGATCAGCCGCTTGGGCTGCTCCAGGATCGCCGCGATGTCCGCGAGGACCTTGGAGCCCAGCTCGCCGTCGACCAGCCGGTGGTCGAAGGAGAGCGCCAGCGTGGTGACCTGGCGGGGCTTGACCTTTCCCTTGTGGACCCAGGGCTGGAGCTTGACCGCGCCGAAGGCGAGGATCGCCGGCTCCCCGGGGTTGAGGATCGGGGTGCCGGTGTCGACGCCGAAGACGCCCACGTTGGTGATGGTGACCGTGCCGCCCGCCATGTCACCGGGCGCCGTCTTGCCCTCGCGCGCCGTGGTGACCAGCTCGCCGAGCGCGGCGGCCAGCTGCGGCAGGGTCTTGGCGTCCGCGTCCTTGATGTTCGGGACGATCAGGCCGCGGGGGGTGGCCGCGGCGATGCCCAGGTTCACGTAGTGCTTGCGGACGATCTCCTGGTTCTCCTCGTCCCAGGCCGCGCTGATCTCGGGGTTGCGCTTGATGGCGACCAGCAGCGCCTTGGCCACGAGCAGCAGCGGGTTGACGCGCAGGCCCGCCATGTCGGGGTCCTGCTTCAGCTCCTGGACGAGCTTCATCGTGCGGGTCACGTCGACGGTGATGAACTCCGTGACGTGCGGCGCGGTGAAGGCGCTGTTGACCATCGCCTGCGCGGTGGCCTTGCGTACGCCCTTGATCGGGACACGGGTCTCCCGGGCGCGTACCGCCTCGGAGCCCGGGGAGGGAGCGGTGGCGGCCGGGGCCGCCGCCGCGGCCGGGGCCTCGGCGGCAGGTGCGGGGGCCGCCGCCGCGTGCACGTCCTCGCGGGTGATGACGCCGTCCGGGCCGGTCGGGGTGACCGTGGCCAGGTCGATGCCGAGGTCCTTGGCCAGCTTGCGGACCGGGGGCTTGGCCAGCGGCCGCCCGGCCGCGGGGACGGCAGCCGGGGCGGAGGGGGCCGGAGGTGCCGGAGTGGCAGGAGTGGCGGGGGCCGGGGCGGCCGGGGCCGACACCGCGGCGTGGCCGTTCAGCTCCGCCTGGAGCGCCGCGGCGGCCGGTTCCCGCTCCGGTGCGCCCGGCTGCGGCTTGCGCGCCCGCCGCTTGGTGGACGAGGGGGCCGCGCCGTACCCGACGAGGACGGCCTGCCGGCCCTGCGGCTCGGCGTCCTCCTCGTCGGCGGCCGGAGCGGGCCCGGCAGCGGCGGCCGGGGCGGGTGCCTCGGCCGGGCCGGCGCCCGGGTCGGTGTCCACGGCGATGATCGAGGTGCCCACGTCGACCGTGGCGCCCTCCTCGAAGTGCACCGCGTGCACCACGCCCTCGTACGGGCAGGGCAGCTCCACGGCGGCCTTGGCGGTCTCCACCTCGCAGATGACCTGCCCGTCGGTGACGGTGTCACCCGGCTTCACGTACCACTTGAGGATTTCGGCCTCGGTGAGTCCCTCGCCCACGTCGGGCATCTTGAACTCGCGGAAGCGCTGTTCGGCTGCGGTCATGGTCACTACTCCTCAAGCCCTTCAGTACGCCAGCGCGCGGTCGACCGCGTCGAGCACCCGGTCGAGTCCCGGCAGGTATTCGTCCTCCAGCCTGGACGGCGGGTACGGCGAGTGGAAGCCGCCCACCCGCAGCACCGGCGCCTCCAGGTGGTAGAAGCACCGCTCGGTGATGCGGGCGGCGATCTCCGAGCCCGAACCGAGGAAGACCGGTGCCTCGTGGACGACGACCAGCCGCCGGGTCTTCTCCACGGAGGCCTGGATCGCGTCGAAGTCCATGGGCGAGATCGAGCGCAGGTCCAGGACCTCGACCGACTTGCCCTCCTCGGCGGCGACCTTGGCGGCGTCCAGGCAGACCTTGACCATCGGGCCGTACGCGGCCAGCGTCACGTCCGTACCGGCCTGCGCCACCCGCGCCGCGTGCAGCGGGTCGGGGATCGCCTCGGTGTCCAGGCGGCCCTTGTCGTGGTAGCGGCGCTTGGGCTCGAAGTAGATGACCGGGTCGTCGCTCTCGATGGCCTGACGCATCATCCAGTACGCGTCCGAGGCGTTCGAGGGCGAGACGCACTTGAGGCCCGCGACGTGCGCGAAGAGGGCCTCGGGCGACTCGGAGTGGTGCTCGACCGCGCCGATGCCGCCGCCGTAGGGGATACGGATGACGACCGGCATCTTGATCTTGCCGAGGGCGCGGGCGTGCATCTTGGCGAGCTGGGTGACGATCTGGTCGTACGCGGGGAAGACGAAACCGTCGAACTGGATCTCCACCACGGGCCGGTAGCCGCGCAGCGCCATGCCGATGGCGGTGCCGACGATGCCGGACTCGGCGAGCGGCGTGTCGATCACCCGCTCCTCGCCGAAGTCCTTCTGCAGCCCGTCGGTGACGCGGAAGACGCCGCCGAGCTTGCCGACGTCCTCGCCCATGATCAGGACCTTGGGGTCGGCCTCCATGGAGGCGCGCAGCGAGGCGTTGATCGCCTTGGACAGCGTGATCTTCTCGAAGACAGCCATGGTCAGTTCTCCTCCGCGTCCGCGAACGACGCCTGGTACGCGGCGAACTGCGCGCGCTCCTCGTCTACGAGCGCGTGTCCGTCGGCGTACACGTTCTCAAAAATGGCCATGGTGTCCGGGTCGGGCATCGTGCGCACCACCTCGCGCACCCGCTTGCCCAGCGTCTCGCTCTCCTCCTCGACGGAGTCCAGGTAGGCCTGGTCGGCGATGCCCTCGGTCTCCAGGTAGGTGCGCAGCCGCAGGATCGGGTCCTTGGCCTCCCACGCCTCGCGCTCCTCGTCGGCGCGGTAGCGCGTCGGGTCGTCGGAGGTGGTGTGGGCGCCCATCCGGTACGTGAACGCCTCGACCAGGGTCGGGCCCTCGCCCGCGCGGGCCCGCTCCAGGGCCGCCCTGGTCACCGCCAGGCAGGCCAGGACGTCGTTGCCGTCCACCCGGACACCGGGGAAGCCGTAGCCGCGGGCGCGCTGGTAGAGCGGGACGCGGGTCTGCTTCTCGGTGGGCTCGGAGATCGCCCACTGGTTGTTCTGGCAGAAGAACACCACGGGGGCGTTGTAGACCGCGGAGAAGGTGAAGGACTCGGCCACGTCGCCCTGGCTGGAGGCGCCGTCACCGAAGTACGCGATGACCGCCGAGTCGGCGCCGTCCTTCTGGACGCCCATGGCGTAGCCGGTCGCGTGCAGCGCCTGGGAGCCGATCACGATCGTGTACAGGTGGAAGTTGTTGCTGTTGGGGTCCCAGCCGCCGTTGTTCACGCCGCGGAACATGCCCAGCAGGTTCGTCGGGTCCACGCCACGGCACCAGGCGACCCCGTGCTCCCGGTAGGTCGGGAAGACGTAGTCGTCGTCGCGCAGCGCGCGCCCGGAGCCGATCTGGGCGGCCTCCTGGCCCAGCAGCGAGGCCCACAGGCCCAGCTCACCCTGGCGCTGGAGGGTGGTCGCCTCGGCGTCGAAGCGCCGCGTGAGGACCATGTCCCGGTACAGCCCGCGCAGTTCCCCGTCCGAGAGGTCGATCGCGTACTCGGGGTGCTCGACGCGCTTGCCCTCGGGGGTCAGCAGCTGTACCAGCTGATCCTGCTCCGCCTCGGCAGGGGCCGGGGCGGCCGCCTTCGCCTTGGCGGGTGACGCCTTCTTTGCGGTGGTGCGCTTGCCGCCACCGCGGGTGTTCTTCCGCGCGGCAGTGCTCTCCACGGTCACGTGCTGCTCCTCCGTCTGTCCGGCCCCCGGGGTCCGCCGGTGGCCGTATTGCGGCTCACCCGGTATCCGATACGGCGCACGGGGTGTGTGCGGCACGGCGCGGCCCGGGTGGAACAAGGTGCCCCGGCCACGGCCTGCCGGAAGGGGCGTTGTGCCCTACTTCCGGAGCCTAGGCGAAAGGGGCCCTGACCTGCGACTTTGCTTGGGGTTCCAAGTATTTTGCTTGGATTTCCGAGCATGCGCGCCGACCAGTCGGCAATCCCCTGTTCACAGCGTTGCAGTCCGCCGGGACAACGGCACGTTATATCGGTGACCTGGAGCACGGGAAGAGTTGGTGTGTGAGACTGATCGTGTGCGCGACGACGGAAAAATCACGGTATTCCTGCTCGACGACCACGAGGTCGTACGGCGCGGCGTCCACGAGATGCTCTCGGTGGAGGCGGACATCGAGGTGGTCGGTGAGGCCGGTACCGCCGCAGATGCCCTGGTCAGGATCCCTGCGACGCGTCCGGACGTGGCCGTGCTGGACGTCCGGCTGCCGGACGGCAGCGGTGTGGAGGTCTGCCGGGAGATCCGTTCCCAGGACGAGTCGATCAAATGCCTGATGCTCACGTCTTTCGCGGACGACGAAGCTCTCTTCGACGCCATCATGGCGGGTGCGTCCGGGTACGTGCTCAAGGCGATCCGCGGCAACGAGCTGCTGACCGCCGTACGGGACGTGGCGGCCGGCAAGTCGCTGCTGGACCCGGTGGCCACCGCCCGCGTACTGGAACGCCTGCGCGACGGCAACAATCCGCGCGGCGACCAGCGGCTGGCCGGCCTGACCGAGCAGGAGCGCAAGATCCTCGACCTGATCGGCGAGGGGCTGACCAACCGGGTGATCGGCGAGCGGCTGCATCTCGCCGAGAAGACGATCAAGAACTACGTCTCCAGCCTGCTCTCCAAGATGGGCATGGAGCGCCGGTCGCAGGCGGCTGCCTATGTGGCGCGGATGCAGGCGGAGCGGCAGTAGCGCCGCGTGAAAATCCTGGGGTTTTTCCGTGTGCGAAATGTATGCGGTGGACGTGACGGCATACGGGCGGACGTGGGTGAACGTTCAAGAGTAGGAAAAATTCGGCGCCCGTAACCGCTCTGACCTCCTAAAACAGCACCGAAGCAGAGAATTGCCGCACGATTCAGGACCAACGTCCCGTTTCCACCAGGGCGGGTGCCCCTACTTTCGTACGCACCGGCACGGCAGGGTGTAGCCATGCCCACCGACGACCTCCACGCCATCGAGCTGCTGAACCGCGTCCCTTACGGACGGGTGTCGGCCAGCCAGCGGGCGCTGCCCTTCACCGCCGTCACGCGGCATGTCGTGACCGACGGCCGGCTGCTGCTGCGGCTGCACCGCGGCCACGGCTACCACCGCGCCCTGGACGGCAACGTCGTCGCCTACGAGGCCGACAACGTGAATTCCGGCGCCAACGACACCTGGTCCGTCCAGTTCACCGGCACCGCCCGGGCCATCGCGCCCACGCCGGCCGAGTTCGAACTGTTCGGACCCACGCCGCGGCTGGCCGACGGAGAGCCCTTCGACCCGGTTTTCCTCCGCATAGAACCGGAGTTTGTCAAGGTCCACTACCTCTGTGATGTCCCTCTGTTCCGTTACGCCCACTCAGCGTGACGCGGTGATCTAACATCTGGCGCGTGCTGCGCTCATCCGATGTCCGGACGGTGACCACGCCCGACGGACACACCCTCGGCTCCCTGCTGCGCCGTTACGGCGCCGGGGAGCCGTTGACGTGCGAGCCGGTCGCCGAGGGGCTGCTCAACCGCGGTTACCGCCTCGCCACCACCCACGGCCGCTACTTCCTCAAACACCACCTCGACGGCGACCAGGCCGCCATCGCCCGCCAGCACCGCGCCACGCGCCGCCTGGGCGCGCTCGGCCTGCCGGTCGCCCCGCCGCTCGCCGACGCGGACGGCCGCACGGTCACGGTCCTCGGCGGCCGGTGCTACGCGCTGCACCCGTGGGTCGAGGGCCGCCACCGCGACGGCGCCGCCCTCACCCGGCTCCAGTCGCGCCGCCTGGGCGCCCTGCTGGGCCATGTGCACACCGCGCTGGAGCAGGTCATAACGCGCGATCCGGCGGGCCCCCGTACCCCGTACGAGCATCCGGGCGCCGACCCGGCACGGACCTTCGAGATGATCGGCGAACTGCTCGCGCTCGCCCGCCGGACCCGCCCGCGCAGCAGCTTCGACGAACTCGCCGAACACCGCCTGCTGGAGCGCCGGACGCTGCTGGAACGGGAGGCGCACCGGCGGCCGGCGGCGGCGCAGGTACCGGCCGCCGGCTGGGTCCACGGCGACTTCCACCCGCTCAACCTGCTCTACCGGGGTGCCGAGCCCGCCGCCATCGTCGACTGGGACCGGCTGGGCGTGCAGCCCCGCGCCGAGGAGGCCGTACGGGCCGCGGCCATCTTCTTCGTCCAGCCCGCCGGCACCCTCGACCTGCCGAAGGTACGGGCCTACGCGGGCGCCTACCGCCGCGCCTCGGGCGCCGGAGCGGCGGAACTGGCCGCCGCCGTGCACCGGGTGTGGTGGGAGCGCCTCAACGACTTCTGGATGCTCGACTGGCGCTACCGGCTCGGCGACCGGCGGGCCGACCCGCAGTTCCCGGCGGCGGCCGCGCTGGCGGTGTGGTGGACGCGGGAGTACGCGGCGGTGCGGGGGGCTTTCACCGAGTGACGGGGCCGGGGAGCGAGGGGCCGGGGACGACTCAGCGGGCGGCCGGTGATCCGGCCGCCCGCTGAGTACGGACGAGGGGCTGAGCGGTGGTGGTGCGGGCGCTGAGGGGTGGTCAGGCGGCCGCCGACCGCCGGTCGGTGGCCAGGCGGTCAGTTCCCGTCCAGGTCGCCGACGGCGCCGCTGCCGCCCGGGCCGCTGCCCGCGGTCGTCCCGGCGTTCGTGTTGCCGCTGCTCGTGTTGCCGTTCGACGTGTTGCCGTTGGAGTCCCCGCCGTTGCCGCCGTTGGCACCGCTGCTCGTGTTGCCCTGGGTGGTGCCGCCGTTGGTCGGCTTGCCGCTCGGCGTCGCCGTCGGAGGGTTGCTCGACGGCGGCGGCGAGCTGGGCGGCCTGGAGGTGCGCGGCGTGCTCGGGTAGCGCGTCGTCGGCGGGTTGTACGTGTGCGAGTTGCCGCCCGAGCTGCCCGGCTCCGAGTACGTGTTGGTCGGCTCGTCGGACGGCTCGTCGGAGGGCTTCTGCTCCGAGCTCTGGGAGACCGACGGGCTCGGGGTCGGCTTCGTGTCCTTCTTCCCGTCACCGGCCGTCTTCTGCAGCGCGATGGCCACACCGACCGCGATGGCGATCACCGCGAGCGCCGCGATCAGCCAGATCTTGCCGCGGCCGCCCTTGGCGGGCCGGTGCCCGCCCTCGTAGCCGCCGTCGCCGTCCCGCATGCCGGGGGGCAGGATCGGCTGGGCCGTGGTCTGCCCGTGGTCCGGGTGCGGCAGCGCCGTGGTGGCGGCGGCCGACCCCAGGGCCGGGGTGTGCCCGCCGCCGTGCACGGCGACCGGGCCGGTGTTCCACGTACCGGAGTGGCCGCCCTGCTCGTGCAGCATCTGCAGGGCGTACTGGACCAGCCCGCGCATCTCCTCCGCGGTCTGGAAACGGTCGTCCGGGTCCTTGGCCAGCGAGCGCATGACCAGGCCGTCCAGCTCCGGCGGGACCGCCCCGGCGACCTCGGACGGCGGCACCGGGATGTCCTGGACGTGCTGGTAGACGACCGACAGCGGGGTCTCGCCGGTGAACGGGGGACGCAGGGCCAGCAGTTCGTACAGCAGGCAGCCGGTCGCGTACAGGTCGGAGCGGGTGTCCACGGTCTTGCCGAGGGCCTGCTCGGGCGAGAGGTACTGCGGCGTGCCCATGACCATGCCGGTCTGGGTCATCGTCGACTGCGCGCCGTGCAGCGCGCGGGCGATGCCGAAGTCCATCACCTTGACCGCGCCGCCGTGCGTGATGATCACGTTCGCGGGCTTGATGTCACGGTGCACGATGCCGTGCTGGTGGCTGTAGGCCAGCGCCTCCAGCACCCCGGAGACGATGATCAGCGCCTGGTCCGGCGGCGGGGCGTCCGCGTTCAGCAGCAGGTCGCGGATGGTGCGTCCCTCGACCAGTTCCATGACGATGTACGGCACGGTGGTGCCGCCGACGTAGTCCTCGCCGGAGTCGTACACCGCCACCACCGCGTGGTGGTTCAGCCCCGCGACGGACTGTGCCTCACGGGTGAAGCGGGCCTTGGAGACCGGGTCCTCCGCGAGGTCGGCGCGCAGCAGCTTGACGGCGACGGTGCGGCCGAGGCGCACGTCCTCGGCGGCGAACACCTCCGCCATGCCGCCACGGCCGAGCCGGTGCGTGAGCCGGTAGCGTCCGTCGCCCACCAAACCGCCATTGCCCCACATCTCCGGTGCATCGGAAGGATTTGCATCAGGAGAGTGGGAGCCGGTGGCATCAGGATCGGACGGGCCCTGGGGGCTCTGCGTCGGTGCCATCGGTCCTCGCCGTCGTATCGATCCGCATCACAGCGGTAAGGTCTCGGTCTTCGCTAGAGCACGCTACAGGCTCCGCGGCACCCGCCGGTCCCGTGATGGACCGGTCATCACACCTTCTCCGGCCCCATTGTCGCAAGTTAACCCCGGGCGGTCGCACGCCGATCGGCGGTCCGGACGGTCCGGGACCGTAATGGGATCTTGCGCATCCGGTCACGGAACGGGCACACAGCTTGACGTGTCCGCGCCCTGGTGGACACTGGGCTGGGATTCGGCCACGATCCCGGTACAACCCATACTGATCTCGGCACGTCCGCAGGCGCACGTGCCGCGGGCCCACCACCTGCCGCAGGTACCGGGGGCCCACACGTTGAGTAACGTCTGTGCACGTCAACAGGTCACACAGGGCGGCACGGACGGGCACGGCAAGAGCCACGAGGCGCGGCGCGCCGCAACACGTGCGCGGGAACAGCGCGCCAAGGGGGAAGCGGAACCATGAGCCAGGACGGCGCTCAGGACGGGTACGAGGGCCGTTCGGTCGGCGGGGGACGCTACCAGCTCCGTGATCTTCTGGGCGCCGGCGGCATGGCGTCCGTACACCTCGCGTACGACAGCGTCCTGGACCGCGAGGTCGCGATCAAGACGCTGCACACCGAGCTCGGCCGCGAGCAGGCGTTCCGCGAACGCTTCCGGCGCGAGGCCCAGTCCGTGGCGAAGCTCACGCACACCAACATCGTCTCGGTGTTCGATTCCGGCGAGGACACGCTGTCCGACAGCGCCTCCGGCGCCGGGGACGGCGGCGTGGTGCCGTACATCGTCATGGAGTACGTGGCGGGCCGGCCGCTCCGCTCCGACCTGGACGACGACATCGCCCGGCACGGCGCGATGCCCACCGAGAAGGCCCTGAAGATCACCGCCGATGTGCTGGCCGCCCTGGAGGCCAGCCACGAGATGGGCCTGGTCCACCGGGACATCAAGCCCGGCAACGTCATGCTGAACAAGCGCGGCGTCGTCAAGGTCATGGACTTCGGCATCGCCCGCGCCATGCAGTCCGGGGTCACCTCCATGACGCAGACCGGCATGGTCGTCGGCACCCCGCAGTACCTCTCGCCCGAGCAGGCCCTGGGCCGCGGCGTGGACGCCCGCTCCGACCTGTACTCGGTCGGCATCATGCTCTTCGAGCTGCTGACCGGCCGGCTCCCCTTCGACGCGGACTCCCCGCTGGCCATCGCGTACGCGCACGTCCAGGAGGAGCCGCCGGTCCCGTCCGGCATCAACCGGTCGCTGCCGCCCGCCGTGGACGCGCTGGTCGCCCGCGCGCTGAAGAAGAACCCCAACGAGCGGTTCCCGACCGCCGAGGCGATGCGGGACGAGTGCCTGCGCGTCGCCGGTTCGGGCCAGTCCGGCGCCACGCCGCTGATCATCAGCGAGGGCCCGCGCGCCCGCACCAGCGGCGCCTCGGTGGCCTCCGCGGTCTTCCCGACCGCCTCCCCGAACGCCGCCGGACCGCACACCCCGGTCCCGCCGAGCGTCCAGACGCCGTACCAGCCGACGCAGGCCGCGCCGCAGACCGGCCCGCGGATGGGGCCCGGCCCGTCGGCGGCCGGGGGGCAGGGGTTCGGGCCGTCGGCGGCGGCGACGCCGCCGGTCAGTGGTTATCCGGGGCCGATTCCGGGTCCGGGGCCGATGGGGGCTTCGGGGCCGATGGGGGCTCAGGGGCCGGTTCCGTCACAGGGGCCGATGCCGTCGCAAGGGCCGGTTCCGACGCAGGGGCCGATGCCGTCGCAGGGGCCGATCGGGACGCCGGGGCCGATCCCGGCTCAGGGTCCGGCTCCGTTCAACAGCGGCTTCCAGACCCCGCCGCCGTACGCGGGCCCGTCGACCCCCGCGCCGACGCCCGCACCGGTCGGCCAGCGGCCGGGCGGCAACCGTTCCGGCGGCCGTGGCAACACCCCGGTGATCGTCGTCTCCGCCATCATCGGCGTGGTCGTGGTCACCGCGATCGCCATCGGCATCGGCCTGAGCGGCGGCAGCGAGAACACGAACACGCGCCGCACCAGCCCGTACACCTACTCGCCGTCCCCCTCGGTCAAGCCCGAGGACCCGACGGCCACGATCTCCACCACGCGCTGCACCGACCCGACCAAGAGCTACAGCCAGAAGGGCAAGATCTTCCTGCCGTCCTTCTACGGCAAGAACCTGACCTCGGTGAAGCAGTGCATGGACGCGGCCGGCTGGTCGTACGAGATCTCCGAGCGCAGCAGCTCCATCTACGGCAAGAACACCGTCGTCAGCCAGTCCCCGAGCAATCTGTGGGACCCCAAGGGCGGCGAGAAGATTCACCTGACCGTGTCCACGGGGAAGCGTTCGTAGGGGCGGGGGCGGTCCGTACAACCGGCTCGCCCGCGCGTCCATCGGGACAGCGGAAGGGCCCGGCGCGCGGGGTGCGCGGCGGGCCCTTTCGAACGGATCAGAGGTACGGGCCCGAGCGGGCGCCCCCCTGACCGGGGCTGGACTGTTCCATGTCGTCGGCCGGCACCGCACCGGGCGGCAGCGCGCGGCGCATCTGCTCCAACTGGGCGCGGGCCGCCATCTGCTGGGCGAACAGCGCGGTCTGGATGCCGTGGAACAGCCCTTCCAGCCAGCCGACCAACTGGGCCTGCGCGATCCGCAGTTCCGCGTCCGTGGGCACCGAGTCGTCGGTGAACGGCAAGGACAGCCGCTCCAGCTCCTCGACCAGCTCGGGCGCCAGGCCGTCCTCCAGCTCCTTGACCGAGCTGGAGTGGATCTCCTTGAGGCGCACCCGGCTCGCCTCGTCCAGCGGCGCCGCCTTCACCTCTTCGAGAAGCTGCTTGATCATGCTGCCGATGCGCATGACCTTTGCGGGCTGTTCGACCATGTCCGTCACGGGAACCTCGCGGGACTCGTCGTCGCCGTCCCCGCCACCGGAGCCGGCACTGCCGAGAGCCATTCCGTCCGGGCCGACCACCAGGACGTGCGGGCTCTCCTGCGACCGTTCGTTCATCGGCATATCCATGCCGCCATTCTCTCGTACAGCTGACTAGGAACGGTTGTGCCCTGGGAGAAAGATGATCCAACCTCTGGGGGCGGGTGGGCTTTGGGGAGAGGTTCGGGGCGGGGCTCGGGGAGGGGGCCGGGTGGGCTTTCGGGAGGGGCCCGGGTGGGCTTTCGGGAGGGGCCGGGTGGGTGCTGGAGAGAGGTTGGGGGTGGGCTTTGGGGAGAGGTCCGGGGAGGGCTTCGGGGAGAGGACCGGGGAGGGCTTTGGGATAGGCCCGGGGAGGGCTTTGGGATAGGCCCGGGAAGGGCTTCGGGATAGGTCCGGGGAGGGCTTCGGGCCGGGTTTCGGGCCGGGGCCGTGGGGGGCGTGGTCAGGAGCGTCTCAGGCGCAGGGCGATGAAGCCGAGGCCGAGGCCGGTCAGGGCCATGCCGGCGCCCAGCGGCAGGACCCGGTGCACGCCGCTGCCCGGCCCGGAATCGGCGTACGGGGCCCGGGACGCGGGGGAGGCGGCGCCGGGCACCGCGCCGGGCGCGTAGCGGGAGGGGCCGTGCGACCGGACGGCGGACGCCGTCGGAGCGGGGGCCTGGAGAGGCGGCAGGGGCACGTAGGGGCGATGGGCGAGCCGTCCGGCCAGATCACCCCGCCGGGTGGCCGCGGGGGCGGGAGAGGCCGTTCCAGAGCGTTGTGAGGTGGCAGCGGGGGACGGGGACCGGGAGGCACGGCCGTCCGGAGCGCCCGCGCCCCCGGCCGAGGAAGCGGCGTCCGGGATGGACGGGTACGGCTCCGACGGCAGGGCCGGGCGGGCGGGTCCCGCACCGGAACCGAAAAGGGGGCCGAGCGGGACCGGGAGAAGGGGGCTCAGCGGGTTGGCCTGGTCGAGCGCGGCCAGCGGGTCGGGGGTGGGGTGCTGGGTGGGGTGGGGACGGGGGGTGCTGTGGGGGTGGGGGTGGTGGTGATGGCTGGGGCTGCGGGTGGGGGCGGGAGTGCTCGGACCCGTATCGGGGGCCTGGCTACGGCCGGAGGTGTCACCGCCGTCGAGGACGGCCTCCGCCGCCATGGCCGCTGCCGTGGCTGCTGACGCGGTGGCGGTCGCGTGGGGAAGGGGCAGCAGCGCGGCGGTGCAGAGCAGCAGGCCGGCGGCCAGATGGAGGCGGGAGTGGTGAGGGCGGTGAGGGCGGGGCCGCCGCTGCTGCCGCAGCGTCACGGCCACGGGTTTCGGAGCCACGCATTCCGGAGCCGCACATACCGGAATTACAGGTTCCGGCGCCACCGGGCCCGGGGTCACGCGTTCCGAAGTCACGCCCATGACCTCCCGGGCCTGCGGAGTCGTCGCCTGATCTCCTCAGCGTCACACGGAGGGTGGCCAGCGGCATCTCGGACGTATCGGGCGTACGGCCAGGGGGTGGTGGCGTGGCCCGGGAGGCGGTGGGACCAGACCGTCGGACGGCCCGGGAGGCGGCGGGCTCAGAACGTCGGACGGCCCCGGCAGCCGGCGGGCTCAGACCGCCGGACGGCCCCGGAGGCGGTGGGCTCAGACCGTCAGGACGACCTTGCCCACATGGCCGCTCGCGTCCACGACCCGGTGGGCCTCGGGGGCCTCCGCGATCGGCAGCGTACGGTCCACGATCGGCTTGACCTGGCCGTTCTCGATCAGCGGCCACACGTGTTCACGTACCGCCGCGACGATCGACGCCTTCTCGGCCAGCGGACGCCCGCGCAGCGAGGTGGCGGTGACGGCACCGCGCTTGGTCAGCAGCGCGCCGAGGTTCAACTCGCCCTTGGCGCCGCCCTGGAGGCCGATGATCGCGAGCCGCCCGTTGGTGGCCAGCGCCTTGACGTTCGGATCGAGGTACTTGGCGCCCATGATGTCCAGGATGACGTCCGCGCCCTTGCCGTCGGTGGCCTTGCGCACCTCCTCGACGAAGTCCTGGTCCCGGTAGTTGACCAGGATGTCGGCGCCCAGTTCGGCGCAGCGGGCCAGCTTGTCGGCGCTGCCCGCGGTGACCGCGACCCGGGCGCCGACGGCCTTGGCGAGCTGGATCGCCATCGTGCCGATCCCGCTGGAGCCGCCGTGCACGAGCAGCGTCTCACCGGGCCGCAAGTGCGCGATCATGAACACATTGGACCAAACGGTGCACGTCACCTCGGGCAACGCCGCGGCGGCGGCCATGCCGAGGCCCTTCGGTACGGGCATCAGCTGGCCCGCGGGGACGACGACCTGCTCCGCGTACCCGCCGCCCGCCAGCAGCGCGCACACCTCGTCGCCGACCGACCAGCCGCTGACCCCCGGGCCGAGGGCCTTGACGCGCCCGGCACACTCCAGGCCGGGGTACGGGGGCGCGCCGGGCGGCGGATCGTAGAAGCCCTGGCGCTGGAGGAGATCGGCGCGGTTGACAGCCGTGGCCGCCACCTCGACCAGGACCTCTCCCTCGGACGGTTGCGAGTCGGGCACCTCCGCCCATACGAGGGCGTCGGGACCGCCGGGTTCGGGAATGGTGATCGCACGCATGGCCGCGAGGCTACTCCGCCACCTGCCGGAACGCTCTAGTCGTCGCGGCGCACGGGTGCCATCGAGGACACCCCCGTACCGGGAATCATCGGCTTCACGCCGGGCTTGGTCGGGCCGTCCTGCTGTTCGGCCGACGCGGCCCGGACGATGGTGATCACCCGGTCGGCGGCCTGCAACGGGCTGGCCGCCGGATCGTCGTACCCCAGCAGCCGGTGCCCGCGCAGCACGGAGACGATCAGGTCGTCGGTCTCCCGTACCGACTTGCCGACCTCGGCCTTCACCACCGGGCGCTCGATCAGGTCCAGCCCGCTGCCCTGCTGGATCAGGTCCTCCAGGACCGTACCGGCGCTGGGACTGTGCACCGACAGGCCCAGCAGGCGGCCGGCGGCGCTGGCCGAGGTGATGACCATGTCGGCGCCGGACTGGCGGAGCAGCGGCGCGTTCTCCTCCTCCCGTACGGCCGCGACGATGTTGGCCTTCTTGTTGAGCTGGCGGGCGGTGAGCGAGACGAGGACGGCCGTGTCGTCGCGCTGGGTGGCGATGACGACCTGCCGGGCCCGCTGGATCTCGGCCCGGACGAGGACGTCGCTGCGCGTCGCGTCGCCGACCACGCCCGCGAAGCCCTCGGCCACCGCCGAGTCGATGACCTTGGGGCTCGGGTCGACGATGACGATGCGGTCGCGGGTCAGGCCCGTCGCGCGCAGGGTCTGGGCCGCGGACCGGCCCTTGGTGCCGAATCCGACGATGACGGTGTGGTCGCGCAAGGCGTTTCTCCAGCGGTTCAGTTGCCACTGCTCGCGGGTGCGCTCGGTGAGGACTTCGAGCGTGGTGCCGACCAGGATGATCAGGAAGAGGACCCGGAGGGGCGTGATGAGCAGGATGTTCAGCAGCCGCGCGCCGTCTCCGTACGGGACGATGTCGCCGTAACCGGTGGTGGAGAGCGTGACGGTGGCGTAGTAGACGCAGTCGAGGAAGTCGACGGAGCCGTTGGCGTTGTCGTGGTACTCGTCGCGGTCGATCCAGACGATGGCCACCGTCGCGACGAGCACGAGCAGGGCCATCAGCAGCCGGCGCGCCACCTGGCGCAGCGGCGCCACCGGGGTGCGGCGGGGCAGCACGACGCGGTGGCTGGACTCCTCGGGAACCTCGCGCGCGGCGGCGTCATGGGTGGGGAGTTTCACGCGGCGCCTCCGCCGGTCGGGTCGGTGGGGCCGGTCGGGTCGGTGGAGCCGGTCGGATCGGTGGGTCCGGTCGGGCTGGTGGGATCGGTCGGGCTGGTGGGGCCGGTGGGGCCGGGGTCGGTGGAGCTGGACGGCGTGGGGCCGGGTTCGGTGGGGCCGGACGGCGTGGGGCCGGGTTCGGTGGGCGGAGCGGATGGGGCGGATGGGGCGGATGCGTCGTACGGGGCGGGGGGCTCGGGCGTCCATCCCGTCACCGCGTCCGCCGTTCCGTCGGCGGTCCAGGGCAGGTCGAGGAGTTCGACCTCGTCACCGCGTACCGCGCCACCGGGCGGTACGACCGCCATCGCGTCGGCCGCCGCGATGCCGCGCAGCATGGCCGGCCCGCTGAAACGCAGCGGTACGACCGCGCCACCGTCACCGTCCCCCTCGTCGGCCGCGCCGTCCCGGAAGGCGACCGGAACCAGCCGCGTGTCGTGCGGGTGGCCGGGCACGTCGGCGGTCAGCGGCGCCCGGTAGGAGGGCAGCCGACGGCGGGCGGCGAGCGTACGCAGTACCGGTTCCGCCAGGGTGAGCAGGCCCGACACGGCAGCAAGGGGGTTGCCGGGCAGCCCTACGAGGAGACGGCCGGGAGTCGGGTGGCCCGGGTGGTCCGGGTTGCCCGGGTGGTCCGGGTGGTCCGGGTGATTCGGTCGGCCCAGGTGGTCCGGGTGGCCTTGTCGGCTCGGGTGGTGGGGGTGGTCCGGGATGCGGGCGAGGAGCATGGGGTGCCCGGGGCGTACCGTCACGCCGTCCACCAGGACCTCCGCCCCCAGCCTGCGCAGCGTGGGATGCACATGGTCGACCGGCCCGGACGCCGTGCCCCCGGTGGTGATCACCAGATCGGCTTCCGAGGACGCGAGGGCGTCGTACAACACCTCGGCGTCGTCCCCGAGATGGCGAGGCGGCCCGGCCTCCGCGCCCAGCGCGCGCAGCCAGGGAGTGATCATCGGGCCGAGCGCGTCCCGGATCAGCCCCTCGGCGGGCAGCCCGGAACTCAGCAACTCGTCGCCGAGCACCAGAACTTCGACACGCGGCCGGGCGTACGCGGTCAGCGCGTCGTAGCCCGCGGCGGCGGCCAGACCCAGTACGGCCGGGGTCACCAGGGCTCCGGCGGGCAGCAGTTGGTCGCCACGGCGGCACTCCTGGCCACGCGGCCGGATGTCCTGACCGTGCGGCACGGGGGCGGGCGCGTACAGCTGCGCGCCCCCGGTGGACCGGACGCGTACCTCGCCGTGTTCGCTGCGCAGTACGGCCGTGGCGCCGGGCGGGATGCGCGCGCCCGTGGCGATCAGCACCGCGTCACCGTCGGCCACGCCCTCGGACGGCTCGTGACCGGCCAGGATGCCGTGCTCGCGCTCGTCCGGGCGGGTACGGGCGGCGAGGTGCCAGGGGCCGGGCCCGGCCACCGCCCAGCCGTCCATCGCGGAGGTGTCGAAGGACGGCAGATCGGTGAGCGCGACCAGCGGCTCGGCGAGGGTACGGCCGAGCGCCGCACTGCCCAGCGGGCAGACGACCGGGGGCAACGGACCGTACGGCGCACGGGCGGCGATCCTGCGGGCCGTACGCCACGAGGTCGACGCGGGGTGGTCGTGCCGGGTGCGGCGGCCGTGGTGGTCAGGGGAGGTGGGGGTGCTGGGGGTGCTGGGGTCAGTGGGAGTACTGGGGTCGGTGGGAGTACTGGGTGTGCCGGGGGCCCGGGGGGTGCTGGGAATCCGGGGAGTTCTCGGGCCTTCGAAAACGCCGGGGCGTTCGGGGGCGCTGGGGAGGTCGGGGTCGCCGGTGCCGTCTGAGGCGCTGGAGCCGGCCGCCCGGGTGGTCGGCATGGTCGTCGCAGGCGGGGTGGGGCGCGTCGGGGGCGAGGTACGGGGCGCGGGCGCGGACGACGGATCGGGCGCACCGTCGGGGGCGCGCGGCGGCTCGTGCGCTCCTGCGGGCGGGGCGGCATCCCACGGCGTGTAGGGGCCCCGGCGCGTGTCGTCGTCCAGGCCCGTACCGGCCGTCGGCGCTCTTCCGCCCCTGCCGGTGTCCCGCGTCGGCTCCCGCTCCTCGAAGATCCACGCGTAACCGTCGTCGAAGACCGGCGCGTAACGGTCTCCACCGGAGGCGGCCACGGCAGCGCCGGAAGCGGGCCCGCCCCCGTGTCCGCAACCGTTCCCGTAACCGGCCTCGTTCCCGTGCCCGCCCCCGTACCCGGGCCCGTTCCCGTAAGTGCTCGCGTTCCCGTACTCGTACCCGTCACCGGGCTCCGCCGCCCGGCCGGCACCGGTACCGCCACCGGCACCGCGGCGTCCCGCGCGCCCGTCGTCGGGCCGGTTCCGCTCACGCCTCCCGTCGTCGTACCGGCTTCCTTCGCGCCGCCCGTCGTCGTACCGGCCCGGCACACTCTGAGCGTCGGCGTCGTGGCCGGACGGCCGGTGCGCGTCGTGGCGCGGCATCTCGACCGGGCCGCCGTTGGCCAGCGCCAGCGCGTCGTCGAACTCCCCGTCCGTCATTCCGCCGGCTTCGCTTCCGGCTCGTCCCCGGATGCCGCCTCCGGCGTCGCACCGGTCTTCCCGGCGGGCCCGGTGCTCCCAGCGCCCCCGGCCTTCCCGGTGCCCTCAGCGGCCCCGGCGTTCTCAGCTGCCTCGATCTTCTCCGCGGCCCCAGTGCTCCCGGCGACCCCAGTGCTCCCGGCGGCCTCGGTGTTCTCAGCGGCTCCGGGGTCCTCAGCGGCCTCGGCGGCCCAGCGGTTGGCCAGCGCGGCCGCCTTCTCCGCCAGGTACGACACGTCCCGGCCCTGCTGACCGGCGGCGTAACCGACCAGGAACGTCGTCAGTGGCGCCGCCGGCCTGGCCACGCCGTGCGCGGCGTCGCGCGCGAGGTCGAGAAGGGCCGCCGTGTCGACATCGAGTTCAATGCCCAGTTCGGCCTTGGCTGCGGTGATCCATTCGTCCAACACGGTTCCATGCTCCCTGATGCGGGCGCGTGCCGCTCCGATGTCCTCCCAGGTGTCGCAGTCGAACGACGCCGCGGCCGTCGGATCCGGCACCCGGCGCAGCGCCAACCGCTCCGTCAGCGCCCGCAACGGCAGCCCGGCGAGCGCGCCGCGCTCGGCCCGTACGTCGCCCAGCGCACGGCGCAGCGGCTCCGCCCGGTATGCGGCGACCAGCGGCTGGTCCCGGCCTTCCGCGTCCCGGAGCAGCGCACCGTCCGCCCCGTCCTCCGCGGCAGCTGCCAGCAGGGCCCGTACGGTCGCACCGGTCAGGAACGGCAGGTCGGCGGAGAGCACGAGGACGACCGGCGCCGTACTGTGCTGCAGCCCGGCGCCGAGCGCGGCCAGCGGCCCACCGCCGGGCGGCTCCTCACGGGCGTGCACGACCGGCCGCGCGGTGCGCCTCGCGGGTCCGACGACGACGGCGGTCGCCGCGTCGGCACAGGCGTCGAGCACCCGGTCCAGCAACGGCCGCCCCCCGACGGACACCGCGGGCTTGTCCACCCCGCCGAGCCGCCGGGCAGCACCCCCGGCAGGCACGATGACGTCGTACGGACGCTGGTCGCCCGGACTCTGTTCGTCCGGACGCCGGCCGCCCGGATCCTGATCGTGCGGGTCCTGCTCGTGCGGGCCCTGGCCGTGCGCGGTCTGGTGGTCGGTCACCCCTTGAGTATCGCCGGGAGCGTCCCGATCACCGACCGGGCCCGCTCACAACGTGCGCAACAACACCGCAGGCCGCTCCACACAGTCCGCGACGAACCGCAGGAACCCTCCGGCCGTACCTCCGTCACACACCCGGTGGTCGAAGGTGAGCGACAGCTGCACGACCTGGCGTACGGCCAACTCCCCCGCGTGCACCCACGGCTTCGCCGTTATTCGGCCCACACCCAGCATCGCCGCCTCGGGGTGATTGATGATCGGCGTGGAGCCGTCGACGCCGAAGACGCCGTAGTTGTTGAGGGTGAAGGTGCCGTGGGTCAGGTCGGCGAGTCCGAGCGCACCGCTCCGGGCCGCTTCGGTCAGCCGGGCCATCTCGGCGGTCAGCCCCTCGGCCGAACGGCGGTGCGCGTCCCGTACGACCGGCACCACCAGTCCGCGCTCGGTCTGCGCCGCGAAGCCCAGGTGTACGGCAGGCAGCCGTACGATCTCGTTGGCCTCCAGGTCGACGGTGGCGTTGAGCTGCGGATACCGCGCGAGCGCCGCCGTACAGACACGGGCCAGCAGCGCGAGCAGCGACACCTTCGCTCCACCGGCCGCGTTCATGTCCCGCCGTGCGGCGAGCAGTTCCGTGGCGTCGGCGTCCACCCAGCAGGTCGCGTCGGGGATCTCCTGGCGGCTGCGCCGGAACTTCTCCGCCGCGGCGCCCCGCATCCCTCGCAGCGGTATGCGCTCGGCCTCCAGGGGCAGCCCCGCGGACACCACCGCGCCACCCGCCGCACCGGCCCCGACCCCGCCCCGGGCTCCGACTCCGGCTCCGACTCCGACTCCGGTTCCGGTTCCGGTTCCAGCCTCGGTCACGGCCCCGGCTGCCCCGTGAACGACCCCAGCCTCCGCTCGGTTCCCGGCCCCGGCCGCCCGCGCCCGTACCACCAGCTCCACATCCGTACGCAGGATCAGGCCCTCCGGCCCCGTCCCGCGTATCTCCCGCAGGTCCAGCCCGTGCTCCCGCGCCAGCCGTCGGACGAGCGGCGAAATCACCGGCACCGGACCGGTCGCCGCACCACCCCGCCGCACATCGTCCGGTTCCGAAGCCTCACTGCGCCCCGCCCCCGAAACCCCGCCCGTTCCGCCACCCGCTCCGCCGGCCGCCCCAGCACCCGTCCTGGGCGGACGGACCCGCCGCCGACGCGCCGCCGCGGCACTCGTGCCGTACCCGACCAGCACATTCCCCGACCCTTCGGCCACACCCGCACCCGCACCCGCACCGGCCCCTGCGTCTGCACCCGCCCCTGCGCCCGCACCACCAGCGCCCTCTACAGCGCCACCAGCCTCGCCAGCCACACCCGCCTTCTCCACTCCACCCGCATCACCCTCCCCGGCCCCCCGGCCCGCTCCCGCCCCCTGTCCTGCCGCTGCCGCTGCCTGCGACCCGACCGCCACCGTCAGCAACGGCGACCCGACCGGCAGTTCCGCCCCCTCGTCCCCGAACCGCGCGGTGACCACGCCCCCGTACGGGCACGGCACGTCCACCAGTGCCTTCGCGGTCTCCACCTCGACCACCGGCTGGTCGACGGCGACGACCTCGCCGACCTCGACCAGCCATCGCACCACCGTCGCCTCGGTCAGGCCTTCTCCGAGGTCGGGCAACGTGAACTCACGCACCACGGCCATCAGTCACCGCTCCCCTCGGTCCAGTCCGACTCCCACTGGAGCCGGCTGACGGTGTCCAGGATCCGGTCGACACCCGGCAGGTGGTGGCGCTCCAGCATGGGCGGCGGATACGGGATGTCGAAGCCCGCGACCCGCAGCACCGGCGCCTCAAGGTGGTGGAAACAGCGCTCCGTGACGCGCGCGGCTATCTCCCCGCCGGGGCCGCCGAAGCCGCTGGACTCGTGCACGACGACCGCGCGGCCCGTACGCCGTACCGAGGCGCAGACCGTCTCGTCGTCGAAGGGCACCAGCGAGCGCAGGTCGAGGACCTCCAGGTCCCAGCCCTCAGCGGTGGCGGCCTCCGCCGCCTCCAGGCAGACCGGCAGCGACGGCCCGTATGTGATCAGCGTGGCGCTGCGTCCAGGACGCCGGATCTCCGCGCGGCCCAGTTCGGCCACCGGCTCCGGGGCGTCGGGGGACCAGTCGGCGCGCGACCAGTACAGCCGCTTCGGTTCGAGGAAGACCACCGGGTCGTCGGAGGCGATGGCCGCCCGCAGCAGCCCGTACGCGTCGGCGACCGTCGCCGGTGTGACGACCTGGAGCCCGGGGGTGGCGAGGTAGTACGCCTCGGAGGAGTCGCTGTGGTGCTCCACGCCGCCGATCCCGCCGCCGTACGGGACGCGGATGGTCAGCGGCAGCGGCATGGCGCCCCGGGTGCGGTTGCGCATCCGGGCGACATGGCTGATCAGCTGCTCGAACCCGGGATAGGCGAAGGCGTCGAACTGCATCTCCACGACCGGCCGCAGCCCGTACATGGCCATGCCGACCGCCGTACCGAGGATGCCCGCCTCGGCGAGCGGGGTGTCGCCGCAGCGCTCCTCGCCGAACTCCTTGGCCAGGCCGTCGGTGATCCGGAAGACTCCGCCCAGCTCCGCCACGTCCTCGCCCATCACATGGACCGTCGGATCGTCGGCCATCGCGTCGCGCAGCGCGCGGTTCAGCGCCTGCGCCATGCTGGCGGGCTTGCGTCCGGCCTCCGCCGCTGTCGCCGTCATGGCCGCTCCTCCCCAGCCGCGCCGCGCGCCGACCCGCCGGCGATGTCTCCTTCGGTGGCCCCTTCGGCGTCCGACGCCTCGGCCTCCAGCTCGGCCCGCAGCTGCGCCGCCTGCTCGCGCAACTGGGCGGTCTGCTCGGCATAGACATGCGCAAACAGGTCCATCGGCTCCAGGGCCGGATCCTGGTTCATGTGGTCCCGGAGAGCGGCGGCCAGTTCCTCGGCGCCGTCCCGGGTGCGCTGCACGAAGTCGTCGGTGAGCAGGCCGCGCTCGGTCAGTTCCCGTTCCACCAGGGCTATCGGGTCGTGCTCGCGCCACTCCTCGACCTCGGCCTCGGTGCGGTAGCGGGTGGCATCGTCGGCGTTGGTGTGCGCCTCGATGCGGTACGTGAGCGCCTCCACGAGCGTCGGTCCCCCGCCCCGGCGCGCCCGCTCCACCGCCTCTCCGAGCACCTCGTGCAGCGCGGGCGCGTCGTTGCCGTCCACCAGGCGGCCCGGCATCCCGTACCCGACGGCCTTGTGGGCGAGGGACGGCGCGGCGGACTGCTTGGCGAGCGGTACGGAGATCGCGAACCCGTTGTTCTGGACGAGGAAGACCACCGGGGCCTGCCACACGGCGGCGAAGTTCAGCGCCTCGTGGAAGTCGCCCTCGCTGGTGCCGCCGTCGCCCACCAGGGCGAGCGCCACCACGTCGTCCCCCTTCAGGCGCGCGGCGTGCGCGAGGCCCACCGCGTGCGGGAGCTGGGTGGCGAGCGGGGTGCACAACGGGGCGATGCGGTGCTCGTGCGGGTCGTACCCCGTGTGCCAGTCGCCCCTCAGAAGGGTGAGGGCCTGTACGGGGTCGAGGCCGCGGGCCACGGCGGCGAGGGTGTCGCGGTAGCTGGGGAAGAGCCAGTCCTGCTCCTTCAGCACCCGCGCGGCGGCGACCTGGCACGCCTCCTGGCCGGTGGAGGACGGGTAGACCGCGAGCCTGCCCTGCCGCGTCAGGGCCGTGGCCTGGGCGTTGTACCGGCGGCCGCGCACCAGCTGCTCGTACAGGTCCGACAGCAGTGCCGCATCGATCCGGCCGGCGGCGTCCGTGCCCAGCAGCCGGTACGGCTCCGCGTCGGGCAGGAGGGGCGCGGGGTCCACGCGGGGACGCCACGCGGGCGGCGGTGCGGGCCAGTAGCTCCCGCTCCTCCTGCTGCCGCGCTGCTCAAGAACCGTCATGACGAGCACCTCCTTGGACTTCGGAAAGAGTGGCGCGGAGCGCCTGGCCGGGATCGGTGAGGGACGACGGGCGGGTAGAAGAACGGCGGGGACGGGCGAGTGGCCCGCACCTACCGATTGTTCGGTCGTCGGCACATTTTGGCTACAGGCGGGCTCAGCCTGTGGACAATCGGTTCTCCACAGCCTGAGATGAGGACAGGGCGTCCATCCAGGGGAGGCGAGGCGCTATGCCGGACGAACAGATGGTCAACGGCGGCGGGCAGCGGCCCGCCCGCCCCTTGGACACCATCGACCGCGCGATCCTGCACATGCTGCAGACCGACGGACGCGCCTCGATACGCTCCGTCGCCGAGCGTGTACACGTCTCGCGGGCCAATGCCTACGCGCGCATCAACCGGCTGATCGACGACGGTGTGATCCGCGGCTTCAGCGCGCGCATCGACCAGGAACGGGCCGGGCAGGGTGCCTCCGCCTACGTCACGCTGAAGATCGTGCAGAACTCCTGGCGCACGGTCCGCGCCCAGCTCACCGAGCTTCCGGGAGCCGCACACATCGCCCTGGTCAGCGGCGATTTCGATGTTCTGCTGTTAGTGCACACCAAGGACAACCAGGAGCTGCGGGAACTGGTCCTCACCCGTATCCAGTCGATCCCGGAGGTGCTCAGCACCCGTACCCTGCTCGTCTTCGAGGAGACCGATCTGGGGGCCGAGCAGAACTAGGCGGGCGAGCCGTTCAGGGGCGTCGCGACCGGCTCGGGAGCCGCCTTGGGTCCGGGGTCCCGCCTCGGACCCGCAGCCCGCATCAGGCCCGCAGCCCGCCTCAGGCCTGGGACCAGCCTGGGCCCGGGGGCCCGCCTCCGGCCCGGGGCCCTGCCCCAGCTCCGGCCCCGCCTCAGGTCCGCAGCCCCGCGAACGCCGTCCGCACCACGGCCTCGGCGACCTCGTCGCTGTTCGCCGAGCCGCCCCGGCCCGGTCGGTACCACTCCACGATCGAGTTGATCATGCCGAAGAGCAGCCGGGTCGCCAGCCGGACGTCCACGTCCGCGCGCAGGTCACCGTCGGCGGCGGCCTGCTTGAGCAGCTCGGTGACCTCGCCGTCGAACTCCCGCCGGCGCTCCATTGCCCAGCGCTCCGTGTCGGTGTTGCCGCGCACCCGCAGCAGCAGCGTCACGTACGGCAGCTCCTCCATCAGCACTTCCGCCTCACGCCTGGCCACGTACTCCAGCCGCTCGATGGCCCGCCCCGTACACGCCCCGGGCTCCTGGAGGACCCCGAAGAGCCCGTCCAGCGCCCGGCTTATGGCGCGGTGCAGCAGTTCTTCCTTGCTGCGCACGTGGTGGTAGATCGAGGACTTGGAGATACCGGCCGCCCGGGAGAGGTGCTCCATGGAGGTGCCGTCGTACCCGCGCTCGTTGAACACCTCGACGGCGACCGACAGCAGCGAATCGGGCGTGTAGGTGTCGCGCTTGGCCATGGTCATGATTAGAGCATCCGGCCGTTCAGCTGCAAACTGCGGCGCAGGGCCCTGGACGCCCCGTAACGGCCGTCGGCGTACTGCCGGCGCAGTGCCTCCAGCAGGTCGCACACCCAGCGCCGGCCGACGCGCGCGGCCCATTCCGAGGGCCCGCCGGGGTAGTTCACGCCGAGCCGCATGGCCGTGTCGATGTCCTCACGGCTCGCGACGCCGCGCGCCTCGGCGTCCGCGGCGAAGTCCACGATCATCGCGACGGTACGGGCGACGATCAGGCCCGGTACGTCGTCGACGACGCTCACCTCCTTGCCGAGCGCCTGGAAGAGGCCGACCGCCTCCCGTACGTCCTGCTCGGACGTCTCCGCACCGGGCGCGAGGGCGATGCGGGTCGCGGCCCGGTAGTCCAGCGCCAGGTCGAAACGGATCGTCGGGCCGGACGCGTCCCCGGTGGCGGGGTGGCCGTCGGTCAGCGCCAGGCGGGCGCCGCCCGGCAACCGGATGCAGCCCTCGTGCTCCCCTGGAGCGCCGTCCCGGGTGACCTTGATGCCGGCCTCGTCGATCAGCTCCTGGAGCACGGCGGCCGGCCCGGAGAGGTGCGTGTGCACCGTCACGGCCGCCGGCGCGGGGCACGGTTCCGCGGTGTGCGGCCGCGGCCCGGGGGCGCCGTCGGCGTAGTCGTACCAGCCCCGCCCCGTCTTGCGGCCCAGCAGACCGGCCTCCACCAGGCGCCGCTGCGCCAGCGCGGGCGTGAACTTCGGGTCGCGGAAGAATCCCTCCCACACCGATCGGGTGACGGCTTCGTTCACATCCTGTCCGATGAGGTCCATCAGCTCGAACGGCCCCATCCGGAAGCCGCCGGACCCGCGCAGCACGGCGTCGACGGTGGCCGGGTCGGCGGCCCGCTCCTCGTAGACGCGCAGGGCCTCCGCGTAGAAGGGGCGGGCGATGCGGTTGACGATGAAGCCGGGGGTGTCGGCGCTGCGTACGGGGGTCTTGCCCCAGGCCGCGGCGGTCTCGTACGCGATGGTGGCCGCCGAGGTGTCCGTCGTGAAGCCGCTGACGACCTCGACCAGGGGCAGGAGCGGCGCCGGGTTGAAGAAGTGCAGGCCCACGAAGCGCCCGGGCAGGCGGAGCGCGCCCGCGACGGCGGTGACGGACAGGGACGAGGTGTTCGTGGCCAGCAGGCAGTCCTCGCCGACCACGTCCTCCAGGGCGGCGAACAGTGCCTGCTTCGCGCCCAGTTCCTCCACGATCGCCTCGACGACGAGGGCGGCGTCGGCGAGTTGGGGGAGCGCGGTGGCAGGGGTGAGGCGCGCGCGGGCCGCCGCACGCTCCGCGGACGCCATCTTGCCCTTCTCCACCAGCCGGTCCAGGCGGCGCCCGATCGCCTCGGCGGCTTCCGCTGCCCGGCCCGGCAACGCGTCGTAGAGCCGCACCGGGTGGCCCGCGACCAGCGCGACCTGCGCGATTCCCTGCCCCATGGTGCCCGTGCCGACGACCGCGACGGTGCGGTCCGCTTCGATGGCTGTCATGACAGCTGATCCTCCCCGACGGAGTTGTCCACAGGTTCGCCGGACCCTCTTGCCCCGACCGATCGTTCGGTTACTCTAGCCCCGTCGCCGAAATGGTGCCCAGCCCTGTCCTCGGACCTGTCCTCGCGGAGGCGTCGCTTCCTCGGCGTGGCGTCCGCGCCACGCGGCGGGCGCCCTGAGACGGCAGGCCCAGCCCGCCCGACGAGGAGTTGGTCTTCGATGGCCGCCGAACTGACCGCAGCGCAGCTGCTCGAAAAGCACCGCCCGACGCTCGACCAGGCGCTGGAGGCGATCCGTACCCGCGCGTACTGGTCCCCGCACCCCGAGCACCCCAAGGCCTACGGGGAGAACGCGGCGGCGGACGGCCAGGCCGCCTTCGACGCCCTGCGCGGCAAGCGCTTCGAGCTGGACCAGCCCGGCACGGACGACTGGACGGGCGAGGAAGTCTCCCCGTACGGCATCGGGTTGAACATCAGCTACCCGCACCCGGACCCGGACGTGCTGCTGCCCGCGATGCGCGCGGCGGTGCCCGTATGGCGCGATGCCGGTCCGCAGACCAGGGCCCTGGTCTGTCTGGAGATCCTGTCGCGGATCAGCGCGCGCACCCATGAGTTCACGCAGGCCGTGATGCACACCAGCGGTCAGGCGTTCATGATGGCGTTCCAGGCGGGCGGGCCGCACGCACAGGACCGCGGCATGGAGGCCGTCGCGTACGCCTACGCGGAGCAGGTCCGCACCCCGGAGCAGGCCGCCTGGTCCAAGCCGCAGGGCAAGCGCGACCCGCTGGAGCTGTCCAAGTCCTTCAAGGCCGTCCCCCGCGGCGTCGCCCTCCTGATCGGCTGCAACACCTTCCCGACATGGAACGGCTACCCGGGCCTGTTCGCCTCCCTGGCCACCGGCAACGCGGTCCTGGTCAAGCCGCACCCGCGGGCCGTGCTGCCGCTCGCGCTCACCGTCCGGGTGGCGCGCGAGGTGCTGGCCGAGGCAGGGTTCTCCCCCGACCTGGTCGCACTGGCCGTCGACCGGCCCGGCGAGGGCCTGGCCAAGACCCTCGCGGTGCGCCCCGAGGTCCGCATCATCGACTACACGGGCTCCACCGAGTTCGGCGACTGGCTGGAGGCCAACGCGCCTCAGGCGCGCGTCTACACGGAGAAGGCCGGCGTCAACACGGTCGTCATCGATTCCACGGACGACTACAAGGGCATGCTCGGCAACCTCGCCTTCTCCCTGTCCCTGTACAGCGGCCAGATGTGCACCACCCCGCAGAACCTCCTCATCCCCCGCGACGGCATCACCACGGACGCCGGCCCCAAGTCGTACGACGACGTGGTCGGCGACCTCGCGACCGCCGTCGACAAGCTGCTGGGCGACGACGCGCGGGCCAACGCCCTGCTGGGCGCGATCGTCAATCCGCAGGTCAAGGAGCGGATCGAGGCGGCCTCCGGGCTGGGCGAGGTGGCCCTGCCCTCCCGCGAGGTGGCCAACCCCGACTTCCCCGACGCCACGGTCCGTACGCCGGTGATGGTCAAGATGGACGGCGCACGCAAGCTCTGGGAGGGCGCGGGCGCCGACGCCGCCTACCTCTCGGAGTGCTTCGGCCCGGTCTCCTTCGCGGTGGCCGTCGACTCCGCCGCGGACGCGGTGGACCTGCTGCGGCACACCACCCGCGTCAAGGGTGCGATGACGGTCGGCGCGTACACCACCTCAGGGGAGGTGGAGAAGCTGGTGGAGGAGGCGTGCCTGGAGGAGTGCGCGCAGCTGTCCCTCAACCTGACCGGCGGGGTGTACGTCAACCAGACCGCCGCCTTCTCCGACTTCCACGGCTCGGGCGGCAACCCGGCGGCCAACGCGGCACTGTGCGACGGCGCGTTCGTGGCCGACCGCTTCCGGACGGTGGAGGTGCGCAGGCCGGCCCAGGAGAGCTAGAGCCCGGGAGAGCCGGTCGGGGCTCAGGGCAGTCGAAGCTCAGGGGAGCTGGAAGAGCGCCGGCCCTGCGGCCGCTCCGGTCATCCCGGCCGGGGCGGCCGGGTCCGCCGTGCCGCGGGACATCCAGTGGAAGAGCCCCATGGCCACGCTCGTGGCCAGGTTGAAGCTGGACACCCGCGCCTGCATCGGCACCGCGACCAGCGCCGATGCCCGCTCCCGCAGCTCGTCCGAGATGCCTTGCCGCTCGGACCCGAAGGCGAGAATCGCGTCGTCGGGGAACGTCACGGAACGGATGTCCGCGCCCTCGGGGTCGAGGGCATAGACCGGTCCTGGCGGCAGTTCCGGCAGCGTCAGGCGCTCCACCGCGCCGGCGAAGTGCAGACCGGCGCTGCCCCGTACGGCGTTGGGGTGCCAGGGGTCGAGCGAGCCGGTGGTGACCACGCCGGTCGCGCCGAAACCGGCCGCCAGGCGGACGACGGCACCGATGTTGCCCAGGTTGCGCGGGTTCTCCAGGAGGACGACGGGAGCGGGTCGCGGGGCCTCGCGGAGCCGGGCCAGGTTCGCCGCGGCGTCGGGGCGTACGGCGAGGGCCGCGACGCCCGTGGGGTGCACCTTCGGCAGGAGCGTGCGCAGTGCCGCCACCGGCACCTGCTCCGCCAGCTCTTCGAGGTCGGCGGTCAGGTCGTCCGCGAGTTCCCCGGCGAGCGCCAGCAGGGCGGGCTTGTCACTGGTCAGGACGTGCCGTACGTCCCCGCCGAAGCGCAGGGCGTGCTTCAGCGCGTGGAAGCCGTCCAGGAGGACCGAGGACGGGTCGCCGGCGCTCGCGCGCCAGCGCCGTACCGGATCGTCCGAGGTCCCGTTCTCGATCATTTCCCCACTATCTCAACTGTCCGCCGGACAGACATCCGCCGCTCCCGTCCACGGCGTCACTCGCGTACCGCAGTACGGCGTGGGAGCACCCGGTCGCGTACGGAGGTGGCCCGGGCACCCAGCCACACCAGGAAGACCGTCGGCAGGAACACCGCGTCCGCCGTGATCATCGCGAGCGAGAAGAACGGCAGGCCGAGCAGGAACGCGATCGACAGGTGCTCGCAGATCATCGCGACCAGCAGCACGTTCTTCAGACGGCGGTTGAAGAGGGTGAAGGGGAAGGCGACCTGCACGATCACCGTGCCGTACGTGATCAGCATGACCATCAGGCCGTTGTCGGCGAGCACCCGGGACAGCTCCGGCCAGGGCGAGAAGTAGTCCAGGTGCATCGGGTAGTACACCGCGGTGCCGTCCTGCCAGCGCGTCCCCTGGATCTTGTACCAGCCGGCCGTGGCGTAGATCAGGCAGACCTCGACGACGATCACCAGCAGAGCGCCGTTGTGGATCAGCTTGGTGATCATGTCGAGGACGAGGCGCGGCTCTCCGGGCGCGTACCGCCGCGCGGCCCACCAGGCCCCGTGGGAGAGCCACAGCACCCAGACAGCCCGAGGCCCGCCCACAGGACGACGCCGGTGATGTCGCGGCCCTGAGGCCCGTCGGACGGCCGCACGTGCTTCGCGGCGCGGCGCGCGTCCAGCGACCACACCTGCCCGCACCGGGTGAGCACCAGGTATATCGCCATCAGGTGCAGGACGTTGTCGCCGCCGTCCCCGACGAAGATGCTGCGGTTCTGCAGTGAGAGCACACCCACCATGAACAGCACCGACATGGTGCGGGTCCGCCAGCCGACCAGCAGCAGGGCGCTGGCGACGACGGCGAGCCCGTAGACGAGCTCGAACCAGCCCCGGCTGTCGGTCCACGTCAGGATCGAGAAGGCCTCGTTGCCGTCGAGGAGCCGGCGCGCCATGTCGCCGCTCCAGGGGCCGTGGGGCCCGTAGAGCTCATGCCGGTTCGGCCACTCCCGCAGCAGGAAGAAGAGCCAGGTGGCCGCGAATCCGATGCGGATGACGGCGGACTGGTACGGGGCGAAGGCGCTGCCGGTGACGCGCCTGAAGGCCCGCCCGAAGGCGCGCTCGATGCGCGTCTCGTCGGCGCGGGCGGGGGGCGCGGAGGCCGGGCCGGGGGGCGGCTCCGGGGGCGAGCCGGGGGGTGGCTCCGGGGGTGAGCCCGGGGGTGGGGTGACGACCGGCCAGGCGGTGTCGGCCTTGGCCAGGGGGTCCGCTTCGTCCGTACGGCTCTGAGCGGGGATGGCCGCCGGGGCGTCCGTGCCCGCCGCGTCCCGTGCCCCGTGCGAAGGCGACCTGTGCGCTGTCACTGGATCCTCGCTCCTTCGGGCAGGTCGTCCGTGGTGACCGGCCACCAGGGCAGCTCGCGGTACCTGGGCTTTTCGCTGATCTTCTCCGTGCTCCACGACGGCGGGCTGACGGCCGTCGTCATCGAGCGGACCTGTATCTGCTCGACCTTGCCGCGCGCCGCCCACTGGGGGCTCATGCGCTGCATCACGATCCGCCGTACGTACTGCTCGGCCAGTTCGCCCCGCGCACCGGAGGTGCGGTTCTGTGCGTCGTGGGTGTTGAGGTAGTACTCCCAGGCGCGGCGGAGTTCGTTCTGCTGGGTGTGGCTCGGTACGGGGTTGTGCAGCAGGGCCCGGCCGTCGACGGCGGTCAGATCGGTCCAGCCGGTGGTCAGCCGGTCGTCGCCTTCGGTGCGCACCTGGGCCCGTACCTGCACCGCGATGTTCTGCTGGAGCGGGTTGGGGGCGAACAGCTTCCAGTTCTGCTCGTACTCCGGGAAGACGTAGTCATTGATCACTTCGCTGTGCTGTTTGCTCAGCGTGTTGGGCGGCGCCACGTGCAGGAACATCATCGCCAGGTGGATCACGACGGCCAGCGTCACGGCGCCCGCCACGACGCTCACCACGACGCGTGACGGTAGCGAGAGCGCGGCTGGTGGCCGCGATTCGTCCCCGTAATGCTGCATTCCTGCCCCGTTCCCAGATTCCGAGCGGCTTTTCACCGCTCCGGAACCGTACCTAGGCGGCCCCACCCGGCACACCCTCCCCTGAGTTATCCACAGGCTTGACACCCCGCACGCGCGGCCACACCATTGAACCGAACGATCGGTCGGTCGGGAGGCAGGGGGATCACATGACGACGATCGCGCCGGGCGAGGAGTCCCTCGCGGCCTTGGAGGCAGGCTTCGACGCGGCGGTGGCCGCGGACGAACGGATCGAGCCGCGTGACTGGATGCCGGACGCCTACCGCTCATCGCTGGTGCGCCAGATAGCGCAGCACGCGCACTCCGAGATCATCGGGATGCAGCCGGAGGCGAACTGGATCACCCGGGCCCCGTCGTTGCGCCGCAAGGCGATCCTGATGGCGAAGGTGCAGGACGAGGCGGGCCACGGCCTGTATCTCTACAGCGCCGCCGAAACCCTCGGAGCCGGCCGCGACGAGCTGCTCGACAAGCTGCACTCCGGCCGCCAGAAGTACTCGTCCATCTTCAACTACCCCACCCTGACCTGGGCCGACGTCGGCGCCATCGGCTGGCTGGTGGACGGCGCCGCGATCACGAACCAGGTCCCGCTGTGCCGCTGTTCGTACGGCCCGTACGCCCGCGCCATGGTCCGCGTCTGCAAGGAGGAGTCCTTCCACCAGCGCCAGGGGTACGAACTTCTGCTGGCCCTGAGCCGCGGCACCGAGGCCCAGCACGCCATGGCGCAGGACGCCGTGGACCGCTGGTGGTGGCCGTCGCTGATGATGTTCGGCCCGCCCGACGACGAATCGGCGCACTCGGCCCAGTCCATGGCCTGGAAGATCAAGCGGCACTCCAACGACGAACTGCGCCAGCGCTTCGTGGACATCTGCGTCCCGCAGGCCGAATCACTCGGCCTCACCCTCCCGGACCCCGACCTGACGTGGAACGAACAGCGTGGTCACTGGGACTTCGGCCCCATCGACTGGGACGAGTTCCGCGAGGTGCTCAAGGGCAACGGCCCCTGCAACGACCAGCGGATGACCCAACGGCGCCGCGCCCACGAAGAAGGCGCCTGGGTGCGCGACGCCGCGGCGGCGTACGCGGCCAAGCACGGGGAGGGGACCCGATGACCACGCCCGGTAGGGAAAACAGCGAGCACCCGGAGAACCGGACGGCCAAGGGCGGCACCAAGGTCCCGGCCGGGCCGGAGAGCCGGACCGGAGCCGGAACCGGAGGCGGGACCGCGTCAGCGGGACCGGCCACACCGGCCCCAGCACCCGGCAGCGCGCCCACCGCTCACCGGGGCAGCGCATCGGCCGCATCGGCCGCGCCCGGCGCGAAGCCCACCGACTGGCCGCTGTGGGAGGTCTTCGTCCGTAGCCGGCGCGGCCTGTCCCACACCCACGCGGGCAGCCTGCACGCTCCGGACGCCGAGATGGCTCTGCGTAACGCCCGCGATCTCTACACCCGCCGCTCGGAAGGCATCTCGATCTGGGTGGTCCCGTCCGCCGCGATCTCCGCCTCCTCCCCGGACGAGAAGGACTCCTTCTTCGAACCGGCCGCCGACAAGCCCTACCGCCACCCGACCTTCTACGAGATCCCGGACGGGGTGCAGCACCTGTGAAGCCCGTACCGACCGCCCAGGCACCGGCCGCCGCCGACAGCGCCGCCGCGGCTCCCGCCCCCGCGGGCTCCCTCGCCCGGGACGTCGCCGCCGCTGCCCCGGCCCTGGCCCTCGGTGACGACGCCCTCGTCCTGTCCCATCGGCTGGGGGAGTGGGCCGGGCACGCCCCCGTCCTGGAGGAAGAGATGGCCCTCGCGAACATCGCGCTGGACCTGCTCGGCCAGGCCCGCGTCCTGCTCTCCCTCGCCGGCGACGAGGACGAACTGGCCTACCTCCGCGAGGAACGGGCCTTCCGCAACTGCCAGCTCGTCGAGCAGCCCAACGGCGACTTCGCCCACACCATCGCCCGCCAGCTGTACTTCTCCACCTACCAGGAGCTGCTGTACGGCCAACTGGCCTCCGAGAGCGGCCCCCTGGCTCCGCTGGCAGCGAAGGCGGTCAAGGAGGTCGCCTATCACCGTGACCACGCCGAGCAGTGGACCCTGCGCCTGGGCGACGGCACCGAGGAGAGCCACGAGCGGATACAACGCGGCCTGACCGCCCTGTGGCGCTTCACCGGCGAGCTCTTCGAGCCCGTACCGGGGCTGGACGTCGACCTGTCCGCCCTGCACGACGCCTGGACCACCCGCGTCGAGTCCGTCCTGACGCGCGCCACCCTCACCGTCCCCCAGGGCCCGAGCCGTGGCGCCTGGACCGCGGGGGCCGGGCGCCAGGGGCTGCACACCGAATCCTTCGGCCGGATGCTCGCCGAGATGCAGCACCTGCACCGGAGCCACCCGGGGGCGACATGGTGACCACCGCGCTCGAAGAACGGCTGCGCGACCTGGCCGGCTCCGTACCCGACCCGGAGATGCCGGTCATCACCCTGGCCGAACTGGGCGTACTCCGCGGCCTGCGGCTCACGGGCCCCGGGCAGGTGGAGGTCGAACTCACCCCGACGTACACGGGCTGCCCCGCCGTCGAGACCATGTCCGCCGACATCGAACGCGTCCTCCACGACAACGGCATCCCCCAGGTCGAGGTGCGCACGGTCCTCGACCCGCCGTGGACGACCGACGCGATCACGGCCGAGGGCCGCCGGAAGCTGACCGAGTTCGGCATAGCCCCGCCGCGCCCCACCGGCCCGGCCGGCGGCCCCGTACCGCTGGCGCTGGCCATCCGCTGCCCGCACTGCGGATCGACCGAGACGACGCTGCTCAGCCGGTTCTCCTCCACCGCCTGCAAGGCACTGCGCCGCTGCGAGAGCTGCCGCGAACCGTTCGACCACTTCAAGGAGTTGTGATGTTCCACCCGCTCCGGGTCGCGGAGATCGAACGGCTCACGGACGACGCCGTCGCCGTCACCTTCCAGGTGCCGCCCGAGCTGCGCACCACCTTCCGGCACGTCCCGGGCCAGCACATCGCGCTGCGCCGCACGGTGGACGGCCGGGAGATCCGCCGTACGTACTCGATCTGCACCCCGGCGACGGACGATCCCACGCTGCGGGTGGGGATACGGCTGGTCGAGGACGGCGAGTTCTCCACCTACGCCCTCAAGGAACTGGCCGTCGGTGACACGGTCGACGTCATGGCACCGGCCGGTCGCTTCGTACTGGAGCCCCGCCCCGGGCACTTCGTCGGCATCGTCGGCGGCAGCGGCATCACACCGGTGCTGTCCATCGTCGCGACGCTGCTGGCCCGCCGGCCGGACGCCCGTTTCTGCCTGGTCCGCAGCGACCGTACGGCAGCATCGACGATGTTCCTGGAGGAGGTCGCCGACCTCAAGGACCGCTTTCCGGAACGCTTCCAGCTCGTCTCCGTCCTCTCCCGCGAGGACCAGCAGTCGGGCCTGCCCTCCGGCCGGCTGGACGAGGAACGGCTCCGCGCGCTGCTGCCCGCCCTGCTGCCCGTGGCATCCGTCGACGGCTGGTATTTGTGCGGCCCGTACGGCCTCGTCCAGGCCGCGGAACGCGCGCTGCGCGCCCTCCAGGTCCCCCGGAACCGCATCCACGAAGAGATCTTCCACATATCCGAGCCCGCGCCCGGGGAGGCCGCCTTCGCGGACGCCGCTTCCACGGACCCCGCAGTTACCGACCCCGCCTTCGCGAGCCCCGCGGTTGTCGGAGGCCCCGCCTCCCTCCCCGGCAGCCCCGCGTCCCTTCGTACCCCCGCGCACAGCACCGTGACCGCGACCCTGGACGGCCGGGCGGGCAGCTGGCCGGTCCTGGACGGTGAACCGCTGCTGGAGACCGTGCTGCGCAACCGCGCGGACGCCCCGTACGCCTGCAAGGGAGGCGTCTGCGGCACCTGTCGCGCGTTCCTGGTGACGGGTGAGGTCCGTATGGACCGCAATTACGCCTTGGAGGACGAGGAAGTCGCGTCGGGATACGTCCTCGCCTGCCAGTCGCATCCCGTGACGGAGGAGGTCGAGCTGGACTTCGACCGCTGACCCCATTCACAAATACTGCAACCTGTTCTAACTTGACGACCCGTCAGGCAGTCGCCGTGCGGGCACGCGGGAGGACAGGACAGTGGACTTCACCTTCACCGAGGAGCAGCAGGCGGCCGTCGAGGCGGCCGTGGCCGTCTTCGGGGACGTCGTTGCCGACAGCGTGCCGAGCCCTGCCCTCACCGCCGGAGCCGTGGCCGACGACATCGACCGCCCCCTGTGGCGCAAGCTGGCCGACGCCGACCTGCTGAGCCTGGTACTCGCCGCGGAGTACGGCGGCGCGGGCCTGGACCCGATCGCGCTCTGCCTGATGCTCCGCGAGTCCGCCAAGGTGCTGGCCCGCGTACCGCTGCTGGAGAACAGCGCGGCGGCCCTCGCTGTCCAGGTCTATGCCACCGACGCGCTGCGCGCCGACGTACTGCCCCGGGCCGGACGCGGCGAACTGATCATCACGGTCGCCGCCGCCGGGCGCACCGGCCACGACCCCGCCGAGCTCGCCGTCACCGCCCGCCGCGAAGAGGCCGAGTGGGTTCTCGACGGCATGCAGACCGCCGTCCCCTGGGCGCAGAGCGCCGACCGGATCCTCGTCCCCGCCCACACCGGCGACGGAACCGCCGTACTCGCCCTCCTACCCCGCCTCCGTAACGGCGTCCGCCTCGCCGACCAGACCTCCACCAACGGCGAACGCCACGCGGAAGTCCACCTGGACTCCGTACGTGTCCGCGACGAAGAGATGATCACCAGCACCGGTGCCTGGGAGTGGCTGCGCAACCTGCTCACCACCGGCACATGCGCGCTGGCTCTCGGACTCGGCCAAGCCGTACTGGCCATGACCAGCGCCTACACGGCGAAACGCGAACAGTTCGGCTTTCCCGTCGCCACCTTCCAGGCCGTCGCCGTCCAGGCCGCCGACCGCTACATCGACCTGCGGGCCATGGAGGCCACCCTCTGGCAGGCCGCGTGGCGCATCAGCAGCGGCGCGAACGGCGCGCTGCCACCGGCAGGAGACGTCGCGGTGGCCAAAATCTGGGCATCGGAGGGCGTACGCCGCGTCGTACAGACCGCACAGCACCTGCACGGCGGCTTCGGCGCCGACACGGACTACGCGCTGCACCGCTACCACGCCTGGGCGAAGCAGCTCGAACTCTCCCTCGGCCCCGCCGCCGCACACGAAGAGGCTCTGGGCGACCTGCTGGCCGCTCACGCCCTCGGCTGAGCGGCCGTCCGAAAGCGACCGGTCAGACGACCGCGCCCGGCTCGCCCTTGCTGTCCTTCACCGGGCGGCCGGAAGCCTCCCACGCCTGCATCCCGCCGTCGACGTTCACCGCGTCGATGCCCTGCTGGATCAGGTACTGGGCGACCTGCGCGGAACGGCCACCGACCCGGCACAGCACATACACCTTGCCGCCGTCGGGCGCCTGCTCCGTCAACTCGCCGTACCGGGCGACGAACTCGCTCATCGGGATGTGCAGCGCGCCTTCGGCATGCCCCGCCTCCCACTCGTCGTCCTCCCGGACGTCCAGAAGGAAGTCGTCGGACGTCAACGCGTCGACCTTGACCGTGGGCAGAGATCCGAAATGCATGGACCCGACGCTACCCGACCAACTGCGCCAGGTACGCCTCACGCTCGGCCACATCCGCCAGCAGCTTCTCGGCGATCTCCGCCAGCAGCGCGTCCGGGTCCTCGGGCGCCATCTTGATCATCGCTCCGATCGCACTGTTCTCCAGCTCGGCGGCGACCGCCGCGAGCATCTCCTTGCGCTCCGCCAGCCACTCCAGCCGCGCGTAGAGCTCCTCGCTCTCGCCCGGCCGCTGCTCCTGCGGCACCGGCCCGGCCTCCCACTCCTGGGCCAGCTCGCGCAGCGCTGCCTCGTCCCCGGCGGCGTACGCGGCGTTCACCCGCACGATGAACGTGTCCCTGCGGCCCCGCTCGGCCTCGTCCCGCGCCAGGTCGGGGTGGGCCTTGCGCACCAGGTCACGGTAGGTCCGGCGGGCCTCCTCGCTCGGCCGCACCTTCTGCGGCGGCCGGACCGACTGCTCGTTGAGCATCGCCTCGGCCTCCGGGTACAGCCCCTCGGACCCCATCCACCCGTGGAAAAGTTCCTCGACGTCGGGCATGGGCAGCACCGACGCCCGCGCTTCCCGCGCCTTGCGTACGTCCTCGGGGTCACCCGTACGAGCTGCGATCGCCTCAGCGATCTGGGCGTCCAGCTCGTCCAGCCGCGCGTACATCGGACCGAGACGCTGATGGTGCAGCCGGGAGAAGTTCTCCACCTCCACCCGGAAGGTCTCCACCGCGATCTCGAACTCGATCAGTGCCTGCTCAGCGGCCTCCACCGCCTGCGCCAACCGCCGCGTCGAAGCCCCACCCGCGCCGTCGCCCTCGTGCGCGCGGCCCGCATCCGCCCCCGGGGCGCCAGGGCCGGCGTGACCACCCGGCACCGCATCGGCCGCCAGGCCTTCCCGCTCCGCCTGACCCGCCTGGGCCCCATGACCCGCCAGCCCCTCCTGACCTGCCGACCCCACCTGAGCCCCTTGCCCCACCAGACTCTCCCGGCCCGCGAAGCCTTCCTGGCCCGCCTGACCCGCCTGGGCCCCATGACCCGCCAGGCCCTCCTGGCCTGCCGACCCCACCTGAGCCCCTTGCCCCACCAGACTCTCCCGGCCCACGAGGCCTTCCTGACCCGCCTGGCTCACTTGGCCCGCCTGGCCCGTCAGGTCCTCCTGACCTGCCTGGCCCATCTGGCCCTCCTGGCCCGTCTGGGCCTGGTGCCCCCCTAGCCTCGCGTGGTCCGCATGCCCCGCGATCCCGTGGTCAGCGTGTGCGTCCTGGCCGTCCTGCGCGTTCTCCGCCTGCGAGTTCGTCACCCGGACACCCTACGGCCCGTGCCGACCCCGCTCAGACTCCCGTCTCCGCGGCTATCCGCCCCTTCCTGATCGCCGCGACTAACTCCGCGTGATCCGCTTCCGTACGGTCCGCGTAGGCCACCGCGAAATCGGCCAGCGCCTCGTCCAACGCCTCCCCCTTGCCGCAGTACCCCGCCACCACACGCGGATCGGCACTATGCGCATGGGCCCGGGCCAGCAACGCACCCGTCATCCGCGCGTAGTCGTCTATCTGGTCGCCGGAGAGGGCGGCCGGGTCGACGCTGCCTTTACGGTTCCGGAACTGCCGCACCTGGTAGGGCCTCCCCGCCCCCTCCCCCCGCCCCCCACCCCGCCTCCAGGACAAGGGCTCACCCCCAGCCCCACCCCACGCCTCGCCACGTCCCCCACCCCACGCCTCGCCACGCCCCTCACTCCGCGCCCCACGCCCCTCGACCACCGCGTCACTGCACCCCTCGGCGCAAGGTTCAGCCCACGTATCGCCCACGTCCTCAGCCGATATGCCGAACCCGGGACCGGCCTCCGTCCGCCCCACCACGCCCTCAGCCGATATCCCGAACCCGGCACCGGCCCCCGTCCGCCCCACCCCTTCAGCCGACGTCCCACCCATCGGCCCAACCCATGTCGCGTCCGCCCCATGAGCTGTTGTCCCAGCCCTCAGCCCTTCCCCTGACTGCCTCAGTCCCTCGGCCGATGCCCTCGCCCCTGGGCCATCCCACGCCTCGCCACGCCTTCCGTCCCGCGCTTCGAGCCCCGCCTGCCCCCGGGGCTCCCCGTCCCCCTGACTCCACAGCACGCTCTCCCTGGCGCCCCGCGCTTCGTCCCGTGCCTCGGGCCGCAGCTCGCGTGCCGTCTCGTCCTGCGCCTCAGGCCCTACCGACCACGCTTCGGCCCACGGCTCGGCCGGCCCTTCTGCCCGCCCTTCGCCCCTTCCCCGGCCACGCCCGCGCTCGTGTCCCCGCCCCGCTTGCTCCCCCGCGTCACCACCGTTCCCGCCGCTTCTCGCGTGCGGCTCGTGCACCGTTGTCCAGCCCAGCAAGCTGTCGCTCACCACCTGCATGTGCCGCTGTCCGCGTACGATCCGCCGGCCCTCGTGGGCGACCGTCTGCGCAGGGAAGCCGGCTTTCTCCACGTACGGAGTCAGCGCCGAACTCCTCGCCTCCTTCACCTGGAGCACCAGTGGCTCACCTCGGTGGTCCAGCAACAGCACCACGTAGGAGCGCAGGCCCACACTCCCCGTGCCCACCACCCTGAACGCCACATCCTGCACCTCGTACCTGGCCAGCAGCGGAAGCCGGTCCTCCGGCAGCGTGTCCAGGTAGTCGGCGAGCGAGGAGACGACCGCGGCGGCCTCCGCGTCCGGTATGCGGCGCAGTACGGGCGGAGCGTCCACGAACCTCCTGCCGCCGCCGGGTATCTCCTCAGTCGACTTCGCCGCGAACCGCGCGCTGGTGTTCTTCCGCGCCTTGGCCACCACCTGCTCCAGCGTGCCCAGCAGATCGCGAGCGTCCGCGTGGGAGACCAGTTCCTCGTCGGCTATCGCGTTCCAGGCGTCGGCGGCCGACATGCCCGCCAGCAGCCGCATCGTGCGGCGATACGCGCCCACCGCGTCACGGGCCGCCTCACGACACTGCTCCTCGCTCGCCCCCGCCTCCCGGCCTGCCAGTACCAACGAGGCCACGAGTCGCTTCAGATCCCACTCCCAAGGCCCGTACAGCGTCTCGTCGAAGTCGTTGAGATCCATCACCAGCTTGCCGCGGGCGTCGCCGTAGAGACCGAAGTTGGCCGCGTGCGCGTCACCGCATATCTGCGCGCCGATGCCGGTCACCGGGGTGGTCATCAGGTCGTACGCCATCAGGCCCGCGGTTCCGCGGAGGAAGGCGAAGGGACCGGCAGCCATGCGGCCGACCCGTATGGGCACCAGTTCCGGCAGACGGCCGGCGTTGGACTCCTCGACGATCGTCACCGCGTCGGGCCGCCCGGCATCCGGCGCGAACCGGCCATGCGCGGAACGTGGTGCCCGCTCCCGCAGCGCCTTGCCGACCGCCTTCGGCGCGGGCCCCCGCGCGTCCGGCCTCGCGAACCCCGTTACGTACGGCAATCGCGTCACCGCCGCCACCTCCCCCTTCGTGCCCCCTGCCCGGCCCCGGACACCGTCGCCCGGTCGCGTCGGAACGCCCGCAGAAACCGGTGGTCTGCCGCCGGTCGCCGGGATGCGGTCTCCGCCGCGTGGTCACGACGGTACAGACAGACCCCGCCTCGCGGCAGGGCCTGTGGATAACTCTGTGTGACGGATCTGGGGGGGAGGAGCGAGGGCTGGCCGGCTTGGTCGGGTCGACCGGTCGGTCAGCCCGGTCGACTCAGACGCCGACTGCCTCTTCCATCTCCTCCTCGGCCTCCTCCGCCGCCTCGGACCGCCCGGCCTGCTCCGTGCGCTCGCCGTCGCCGGCCGTCGCGGCATGGGCGGGGTGGCGTTCCGGCACCGTTGCGGCCACGGCGGCCGCGGCCACGGCCGTCGCGTTCTGTGCCGCGGCCGCCGCCGCGCGCCGACGGCGTGCCTCGGCCAGGGACGCCACGCCAACCATCACGAGGCCCACGACCAGCCACAGCACCAGGGTCCAGACGTGCCCGGCCAGCCCGTTGCCGTCGAAGTAGACGTGGCTACGGGTGCCCTCGACGAAGCCGGCGCCGTTCCAGAACGCGTGGAGGGAGGCGAAGAAACCGTTCTGCAGCTCGGGGCGGAAGACACCGCCCGCAGAGGTGAAGTTGAGCATCACGAACAGCGCCATGACACCCAGCGTGGTCCAGCGCTTGAGGAACGTGTGCAGCCCGGTACCGATCAGCAGGATGCCCGCCGAGTACAGCCAGGCCATGGCCCACAGCCCCCACAGCCCGTGGTCCACGAGGTGGAAGACCGGGCCGGCGAAGAGCGTGCCGAGGATGCTGACCACGAACGAGGTGCCGACCGCCAGCGCCGCGCGCAGCCGGATCGGCAGGACGGCCCCGGCGCCGCCGATCACCGCGACCGAGGCGTACGAGCCGATGCTGATCGCGACCATCAGGAAGAAAAGACCCTGGCTCGTCGGGTCGTCCTCGGCCGGCGGGGCGACGTCGGTGACCTTGAGCGGCAGGCCCTGCTGGGCCGCGACGGGTGTGAAGATCTTCTGCACCACGGTCGCCGTGGTGTCGGAACCGGCGGTCGCGACCATCAGTTCCGGCGCCGCCTTCGCCCCGGCGCCGCTCTTCGCCGCCGACGCGCCGTCGCTCTTCGAGGCCGGTGCCCCGCCGCCGGGGCCGTGCGCGTCCATCACGTACGCGCCGAAGATCTCCTGGTGCTTCAGCTGGTCCTCGGCCTCGGCCCGGCTGCCGACCGTGCGGACGTCCAGGCCGCCGTGTGCCTTGTCGCTGATCGACTGGGCGAGCACCTGCGTCTGGGAGCCCGAACCGACCACAGCGACGGGCAGGTGGTGCGGCTCGGGATGCGCGAACGCCCCCAGGTAGGCCAGGCCCATCCCGATGCACATCAGCAACGGGGTGATCAGGTGGGTCAGGACGTGCCGCAGATCGGCTCGGTGATCGGGGCGGTGGTGGTCAGGACGTCGGACCGAACTCATGCGTCGTGCCTTCTCAAGCTAGTCGCTCAGCATCGAGTAGTTGGCTTATACAACTCTCATTCCACGTTGTACTATACAACTACTTCAACGAAAGGCAAGCAACCGTGGCCCGCAGAGACGAATCCGTCGAGACCATCCAGCAGGAGATGACCGCGTTCGCCCGCCGGGCACGCGCCACCGCCGCCCGTATGCACCCCGAGCTCTCGCTCGTCTCCTACACGCTGCTGGCGCACCTCGACGACCAGAAGGGATGCCGCGCGACCGACCTCGCCGCGCACTACCTCCTGGACAAGTCCACGGTCAGCCGGCAGATCTCCGCCCTGGAGAAGCTCGGCTTCGTCGAACGCCGCGTCGATCCGGACGACCACCGTGTCCAGGTACTGCACCCCACGGCCAAGGGCGCGCAGATGCTGGCCAATGTCACCGCCAGCCGCCGCCAGGCGTTCCACGAACGGCTCGCCGACTGGGACGAGGAGGACCTGGACCGTTTCGCCACGTACCTGTTGCGCTACAACGCCGCGCAGGAACGACACGGCTGAGGGGCACGGACGGGCCGCGCCGGCCCCGCTCCCCAACCCTTCGCCATCGCCCAGGCCTGCCCCAGCCCCACCAGAGCTGCCCAGCCCGTTCGGACCCGCCCGACCCCTTCAGACCTGTCCCGGCCCCTTCAGGCCCGTTCAGGCCTTCGCCAAGACCCGTTCAGCCCCACCCAGGCCCGTTCAGCCCCACCCAGGCCCGTTCAGCCCCACCCAGGCCCGTTCAGCCCCGGAAGCGTTCCGGGCACTGTCCGCCGTCGGCGAGGTACGTCTCCGCCCACCGGGACAGTTCCTTGAGCGCGGGATCGAGCGCCCGCCCCGCCTCGGTCAGGCGGTACGAGACGCGCAGCGGCGGGCCGCCGTCCACCTCACGTACGACCAGACCGGCCGCGGACAGCTCCGTGAGCCGGTCCGAGAGCATGCGCTCGCTGATACCGGGGACCGCCCGCCGCAGCTCGGCGAAGTACACCGGGCCGTCGAGAAGGACGGACACGACCAGGCCGGTCCATCGCTTGCCGAACAGCGCGAAGACCCGCGTCATGCCGGTGTCCACCTGCCTGCATGCCTCTTCGCCGCGCTCCGTCATGCACCCAGGTTACTGCGCCGCCGTTGGGTACTAAAGAAAAGTAAGCTACTGTTCTATCCATAGGTACGAACGGAACTCATCCTCGGGCCGCCACCCGGCCACGACCGAAGGACCGCATCATGGCCACGCTCCTGCATCTCGACTCCTCCCTCTTCACGACCGACGGATCCGCCTCCCGCGCGGTGACCGCCGCCTTCCGCAAGGCCTGGGAGGAACAGCACCCCGACGGCACCGTCGTCTACCGCGATCTCGCCGCCACGCCGCTGCCGCACCTGGAGGCCCCGGGATTCACCGCCGCCTTCAGCGCCCCGGAGGACCACACCCCCGAGCAGCGGACCGCTTTCGCGCAGCGCCTCGAACTGGTGGAAGAGCTGGAGCAGGCGGACGCGGTCGTCATCGGCGCCCCCATGTACAACTTCACGATCCCCTCCACCGTGAAGGCATGGCTGGACCACGTGATCATCATGGGCCGGACCACCGGGGACGAGTCCACGCTCAAGGGCAAGCCGCTGACCGTCGTCACCAGCCGTGGCGGCTCCTACGCCCCGGGCACGCCTCGCGAGGGCTTCGACTACGTCCAGAACTACCTGGAGGCCGTGCTCGGCACCATGTTCGGCATGGAGGTCGACTTCATCGTCCCCGAGCTGACGATGGCGCCCACCAACCCCGCGATGGCCGAGCTCATACCGCTGTACGAGGCCTCCCGCGACAAGGCGTTCCAGGAAGCCGCCGACAAGGCCAAGGCCCTCGCCGCACGCCTCGCCGCCTGACGCACCGCGCCCTGCCCCGGCCCGCACAGGACCACACACATCCGGCACGGGGCCGCACACATCCGGCACGGCACCGCACACATTCGGCACAGACCCGGCTACGCGCCCGGCCCGGACTTCACCCGGGTCGGGCGGCTTTACGCCCCCGACTCCGCGTCGCGCGCCAGCAGCGCCGCCTGTACCCGGTTCTCGCAGCCCAGCTTGGACAGGATCCGGCTGACGTACGTCTTCACCGTTGCCTCGCTCATGTGGATCCGCTCGCCTGCGTCGGCGTTGGAAAGCCCCTCGCCGAGCAGGGACAGCACCTCCCTCTCCCGTTCCGTCAGGACGGACAGCCGCCGCCTGGCCTCCTCCGCACGCCGTGCCGCACGGGACGCGCCGGTCTCGCCTCCGGCACCGCTGCCGCGCGCCACCAGCGAATCGGCCACATGCCGGGTCGCCATCGGCGACATGTAGGCATGGCCCTCGGCCGCGGCGCGCACCGCCCGGATCAGTTCGTCCGGCGCGGAGTCCTTCAGCAGGAAGCCCGCGCTTCCCTCGCCCATCGCCCGCAGGACGTTCTCCCGCTCCCCGAACGTCGTCAGGATCAAGGCCCGTACGGCCGGTGCCGCGCGGCGCAGCTCGGCGAGTGCCGTCAGCCCGTCCATGACCGGCATCTGGATGTCCAGGAGCACCACGTCCACGCCGTGGCCACGCGCGGCCTCGACCGCTTCCCTGCCGTTGCCCGCCTCCGCCACGACCGTGATGTCCCGGTCGGAGGTGAGGATCATCCGGATACCGGCTCTGATGAGCGGCTCGTCGTCAGCGACGATCACCCTGATCACTCGGGCTCCCGCACGGGCTCGTTCGGTTGTTTCCACGGACAGCGCCATCTTCCCCCCATTCACGCGCCGGTCCGCCCGGCCGCCCTCAGACCTTCCCCAGGAAGGTCCGCTTCTCCACCAGCTTCCCGTCCTTGAAACAGAACCGGAACGCGCGCTCCTCCTCCCAGTCCGAGGACGGTTCGGTGGACGCGAACGTCTCGCAGCGCGCGCCCTCCGGCTTCGCCGGCCCCTGGTCGTTCAGCCCGCTGTTCAGGAACGACTCCTCCGGCAGTTGTTCGCGCACCTCGGCCTCCGGCGCCCCCGTCCTCATCCGCTCGAAGGTGCCCGGTGACACCGAGCTCTCCTCCATCTCCTTGAAGAGCTCGACCGTCCCCCACGCGGTCACCAGGCCCAGGACCACGACCACGCTCGCCGCCAGACCGCACCCGACGGCGAACCCCCTGCGCCTCGCCTCCCCGGGGAACATCGCCGTGTCCGGCGCCGCGTACACCCGCGACCAGTCGATGACCGGCTGCCCGTCCTTGCCGGTACGCACCACGGGACGCCCGCGACCGGTGTCCGGGAAACCACCGCCCGGAGCACCGAAACCAGCCGGGCCACTCAAGCCGTCCGGGCCGTCCGGGCCATCCAGGCCGCCCGGGTCGACCGCCCCTGACGGTCCGGCCGTCGGCACGGCGTCGGGCTCCCTGGCCGTCGTCGCCACGCCCACCGGCCCGTACGGCAGTACCCCGGCGAGCCGGAAGCCGCCGCCCGGCACCGGGCCGCTGTGCACCATGCCGCCCACCAGCCGCGCCCGCTCTCGCAGCCCTGTCAGCCCCTGGCCGCCGCTGACCTGGGGGCCGCCGGCCGCGCCCGGCGGCACCGGCCCGTTGACGACCTCCACCAGCAGCGAGTCCGGCTCGTAGCGCAGGGCCACCGCCACCGGTGCTCCCGACGCGTGCTTGTGCGCGTTGGTCAGACCTTCCTGCACGATGCGGTACGCGGCCCGGTCGACGGCCGGCGTCAGCGCACGCGGCTCCCCCGACCGGGAGACGGATATTCGCGCCCCCGCGCCACGCGACGCCTCGGCCAGCGCCTCCACCTGATCCACCCCGCGCCGCCCCGCGTCCGGAGCCGTGCCCGCGCCGAGCGCCGGATGTGCCGCGGCCGCGTCCTCGTGCTCGTCACGCAGCAGGCCCACGACCTCGCGCAGTTCGCGCATCGCCGCCACCGAGGCTCCGCGCAGCACACCGACGGCCTCCCGCTGCCGCTCGTTCAGCTCGGAGTCCACCTCCAGCGCGCCCGTGTGCACGGCGATCAGCGTGAGCTGGTGCCCCAGGCTGTCGTGCATGTCCTGCGCGATGCGCTGCCGCTCGCGCAGCCGCGTCTGACGGGCGATCATCGCGTTCTTCCGCAGCAGTTGGGTGCGCTGCGCGTGGAGTGTCTCCACCAAGGTGCGGTTCTGCGACCAGTAACGGCTCGCGATGCCCGGCATGGCCACTATCGCCAGGAAGGACACCGCCAGGATCATCAGCTTCTCCGGCGACACCAACGGGAGGTCCTCGACCACGGGCACCACCGTGCTCACCACCAGCGCCGCCGCGAACACCGCCAGGGCCCGCGCGCTGCCGGCGATCCGGCGCCCGGCCGACCAGCCCGCCACGATCAGCAGCACCATCATCCCCGCGTACGGCCAGCTCAGCGACGCCGCGAGGATCAGGACCGTACCCGGCAGGGCGCGGCGCAGCGGTGCGAGCACCACCACCGCGGCCGTCACGAGCCATGTACGGACGTCTCCGCTGTCGCTGATCTTCTCCATGCCGAGCGCGATCAGCCCGAGCAGCAGGGCCAGCAGCGATTCACCGACGACGCGGTACGGCGGCCACTGCTCCGGACGGGCCAGGCACCGCCACACCCGCTCGACCGCGGCTCGGGCTTCCGCGACCCGGACCGCCGTCGCACGGCCCGTCGCGCGGGCCCTTGCACCGACCGCCGCCCGGCCCGCCACCTGTTCCTTCCCCCTGATGTTCACGCTCCGAGCGTAGGCACGCCCTGCCCGCCGGCACAGTCACCATTCGTCGCTCCCTACCGCGACGAAAGTCGCAGCCCCGAAGCCCCACCACTCCCACCAACCCCGCCGTCCCCGCACACCGGCCCTGCCTCCGCCCCCGCCTCTCCCCGACCCGTCCCCCTCACCCTCACCCCTCCTCCCCCTCTCCCGTCACCTCCCCCTCTCCCTTCACACCTTCCCCATCCCAGGCCCCCTCCCCACCCCCACCGCAACCAACGCCCCCACAGCCAACGCGCCCCCGCTCCACAGCACCGCGCTGATCCCCCAACCGTCCGCCACCCGGCCCCCACCGAAGGCGCCCAGCGCGATGGCCGCGTTGAACACCGCCACGAACAGCGCGGACGCCGCCTCACGCGCCTCCGGGGCCACCACCATCAACCACGTCTGCGTACTGACCGACACCCCTCCGTAAGCCAGCCCCCAGACCGCCAGCAACGCCGCCGCACCCGGCACACCCACCCCCAGCACAGGGACCAGCAGCACAGCCCCCGCCAGCACCGCGCTGATCACCACCAGCGTGCCGCGCGGCGACCGCCCCGCCCCCGCACCGCCCGCGAAGTTCCCCGCCACCCCCGCGACCCCGTACACCAGCAGCAGCGTGCTGATCACCCCAGGACCGACCCCGGACACCTCCTCCAGCACCGGCCGCACATACGTGTACGCGGCGAAGTGCCCGCCTACCAGGAGCGCCACCACCACCAGCCCGGTACGCACCCGCGCGTCCCGGAACAGCCTCAGCACCCCGCCCAGCCGTACCGCCCCCTCGGCCGGCAGCGGCGGCAGCAGCACGGCCAGCGCCCCCGTGACCAACGCCGCCAGTACGCCCACCACCACGAACGCCGCACGCCACCCGCCCAGTTGCCCGATCAGCGTGCCCATCGGCACCCCGAGCACCGAGGCGGCGGCCACCCCACTGAAGATCAACGATGTCGCCGCAGCCACCGACCGCGCCGCCACCAGCCGTACCGCGAGTCCCGCCGCCAGCGCCCACACGCCACCCATACCCAGCCCGACCAGCACCCGCGCCGCCAGCATCACCCCGAAGTCCGGTGCCCACGCGGCCAACAGGTTCGCCGCCGCGAGCATCGCCATCAGCCCGCACAGCACCACCCGCCGGTCCGCCCGGCCCACCGCCAGGGTCAGCACCGGCGCCCCCAGCGCCGCGACCACCCCGGCCACCGTGAGCGTCAGCCCCGCCGTACCGTCCGTGACCCCCAGCCCGCCCCCGATGGGCGTCAGCAGCCCCACCGGCAGCATCTCCGACGTCACCACCGTGAACGTGGCCGCCGCCAGCACCCCCACCGCGGGCCACCCCGCGCCCCTGCCCGGCCGCAACTCGCCGCCGCGGCCCGCCGTTTCCTCGATCGTCGTCATGTCCCCCAGCCAATGCGCAGCCGCCCGCGGGAACAACGGCGGACGTCTCACGCTTCCATGAGCGTGGCTCATCGATCCCGGAGTACCCGGAGTACCCCTTCCCCCCGGAGCAACACCGCGCCCGTCACCTCCGGCGGCCTGGAGATGCGCGAACTGGAGTGCTTCCTCGTCCTCGCCGAAGAACTGCACTTCGGGCGCACCGGCGCACGCCTGTACGTCTCCCAGAGCCGCGTCAGCCAGCTCCTGCGCGCCCTGGAACGCCGCGTCGGCGCCCGCCTCGTCGAACGCACCAGCCGCCGGGTACGGCTCACCCCTCTGGGTACGGACTTCCTCACCGGCCTCCGCCCCGCCTACGACGCCCTGCGCGGCACGGTCGAGTCCACCGTCGCCGCTGCCCGCGGCATCGAGGGCCGGCTGCGCATCGGTTTCCAGGGAACCGCCGACGACCGCATCATGCGGGCCATCGACACCTTCCAGGCCCGCCATCCCGGGTGCGCCACGGAGATCGCCGAAATCCCGCTCCAGGACCCCTTCGGCCCGGTGCACCGGGGTGAGGTCGACGCCGCCGTCGTCCTGCTGCCCGTCGAGGAACCCGGCCTCGTACTGGGCCCGGTCTTCTCCGAGCAGCAGCAGACCCTGGCCGTCTCCGTACGCCACCCCTTCGCCTCCCGCGCCTCCATCGACGCCGAGGACCTGGCCGACGGGCCGCTCGTCACGGTCGAAGGCCCCGCTCCCGAGTACTGGCGCTACGCCCAGGCCCCCACCAGCACCCCCGGCGGCCGCCCCATCCCGCCCGGGCCCGGCGTCCGCACCCTCCAGGAGGGCCTCACCCTGGCCGCCGCCGGACGCGGCGCGATGCTGCTCTGCCGCCCCACGGCGGACTACCACGGGCGCCGTGACATCACGTTCGTACCGGTCAACGGCCTGCCGGACTCCGCACTCGGACTCGTCTGGCACCAGGACCGCGAGACCGCGCGCACCCGCGCTTTCTGTACGGCCGTCAGCGACGTGATCTGACGCTCGCCGACGCGACGCAGGGCCGCTGGTGTGACGTAGGACTCACTGGGCGTCAGCGCGCGGGGGTGAGGCGCCGAGGGCGGAGATTCGCCGGGACAACGCAAAACACCCGGTCCGGGGAGCCCGGACCGGGTGTCTTATCTGTGCGCGAGGGGGGAGTTGAACCCCCACGCCCTTTCGGGCACTGGAACCTGAATCCAGCGCGTCTGCCTATTCCGCCACCCGCGCATTGGGTGTGTCATCCGATTCTCTCACGCGATCCGGGGTGTTCCGTCCGGGTCTTGTGCGAGCGCCTTCCGACATGCAGAACATTAGCACGCTGTCCGGGGTGGAATCACATCCGTTCTCCGGCACCCGCCCTTGACCTGCCCCGGAACCCCGTCGGGCCCCTCCGTCACCCGTCGGCCGGCACTCCGCCGTCGCCCACCGTCGCCCCGTCACGAAGGCCGCCCCGTCACGAAGGCCGCGCCGCCGCGAAGACCGGCCGGCACCGCGACCACCGTCGCCCGACCCGGCCGCCGCACCCCGCCACACCCCGCACCGGCCCCCGTACCGATCCCCCCTCCGGACGATCCCCGGTCACCCCTCCGCCCCACCCGACGGTCGCCCCTACGAGCCACGGCGATCACCCCTCCGCCACACCCGGCAGCCGCTTCTCCCCCCCCACCCGGGCACCCCTCCGCCCACCCCGGCAGTAACCCGTCCGCCACACCCGACCCCCGGCCCACCGGCGCCAACCCGCGCCCCCGCCCCCGTACCCGCCCCCGCACCAGGCCGGATCCCGCCACCTCGACCGATTCCCGCCACCCCCGCACACCCCCGCCCGCATCCGCCCCCGCCTCGCCGCCCCACCCGGTCGGCGAACCCGGCGGTTGCGGGACACTGTGAGTGGGGCACATCTACGATCGCAGTGCCATCGCAACGCCGGCGCGGTCTCATCGCGAAGCCATCGCGGTGCCGGGGCCCGCCCCGGCGGCCGGTGACACAGCGGGTTTCACCATGGCGGCACCGCGGCCCCATCGCGGTTACGCCGGAGTGACGCACCAGCAAGCAGCAGCGAGCAACCTTGTGAGGGGCGACACTCGTCCTCACGACGGGAAAGGGGAACCAGCCGATTTCCCGGCGCGTGGATACGATCAGTAAGCAGTATCAGGACGACCCTGTCGAAGACCGACCTGACGAAGACTGAGGAAGGAGGTGCCCCCGTGGGAGTACTGAAGCGCTTCGAGCAGCGTCTCGAAGGTCTCGTCAACGGCACCTTCGCCAAGGTGTTCAAGTCCGAGGTGCAGCCCGTTGAGATCGCCGGCGCGCTCCAGCGCGAGTGCGACAACAACGCCACCATCTGGAACCGCGACCGCACGGTCGTCCCCAACGACTTCATCGTCGAACTGAGCACCCCCGACTACGAGCGGCTCAGCCCGTACAGCGGCCAGCTCGGAGACGAGCTCTCCGGCATGGTCCGCGACTACGCCAAGCAGCAGCGCTACACCTTCATGGGCCCGATCAAGGTGCACCTGGAGAAGGCCGACGACCTCGACACCGGCCTGTACCGCGTCCGCAGCCGCACCCTCGCGTCCAGCACGTCCCAGGAGCATCCGGGAGCCGCCGCCGCGGCCCAGCGCCCCACCGCGCCCCGGAACAGCCCGTCCGGCCCCGGCGGTCATGTGGGCCCGCCCCCCATGCCCACCTCGCCGCCCGGTGCCGCCCAGCCCGCGCCCCGCCCGGGGATGCCCGGCGCCGGTGCGCAGCCGGGCGCGGCCTCCGACAGCTGGTACCAGGGCCGGGGCGGGGCGGAGCGGAGCGCGCCGACGCGACGCTGGATCGAGATCAACGGCAACCGACACCAGATCTCCCGGTCGACCCTCGTCCTGGGCCGCAGCACCGACGCCGACGTACGGATCGACGACCCGGGAGTCTCCCGCCGGCACTGCGAGATCCGCGTCGGAACGCCTGCGACCATCCAGGATCTGGGTTCTACCAACGGCATCGTGGTAGACGGGCAGCACACCACCCGCGCTACGCTCCGCGACGGCTCGCGGATCGTCGTGGGCAGTACCACCATCGTTTACCGGCAAGCCGAAGGGTGAAGCGGGGGCAATGTCAGAGCTGACCCTCACGGTCATGCGGTTGGGTTTCCTCGCCGTACTGTGGCTGTTCGTCATCGTGGCCGTACAGGTCATCCGCAGCGATCTGTTCGGCACGCGTGTCACACAGCGCGGCGCCGCCCGGCGCGGCGGCCAGGAGGCGCGTTCGCAGCAGCGCCAGCAGGCCGCTCCGCCGCAGCAGCGCCGCCAGGAAGGCGGCCGCGGCAACAACCGTCAGCGCCGCGGGGCCCCCACGAAGCTGGTGGTCTCCGAGGGCACGTTGACGGGGACGACCGTCGCCCTCCAGGGCCAGACCATCTCCCTGGGACGCGCGCACGACTCCACGATCGTGCTGGACGACGACTACGCCTCCAGCCGGCATGCCAGGATCTACCCGGACCGTGACGGCCAGTGGATCGTCGAGGATCTCGGGTCCACCAACGGCACGTATCTCGACCGGACCCGACTGACGACCCCGACACCGATTCCGCTGGGCGCCCCGATCCGCATCGGCAAGACCGTCATCGAGCTGCGGAAGTAGTGCTACGTCATGAAAGAGCGCGAGCGGAGCGAGCGAGCCGCGGCGGTCCACTCGACGGACCCGAGCGTGCTCCCGACCGGAGGGTGGGCACCGTGCGGATGTACCCCGAGCCGACGGGCGAGGTGCGTATGAGTCTGTCACTGCGCTTCGCCGCCGGATCGCACAAGGGCATGATCCGGGAGGGCAACGAGGACTCCGGTTACGCCGGCCCGCGCCTGCTCGCCATCGCCGACGGCATGGGCGGCCAGGCCGCGGGCGAGGTCGCCTCCTCCGAGGTGATCTCCACCCTCGTCCAGCTCGACGACGACGTCCCCGGCTCCGACATCCTCACCTCCCTCGGTACGGCCGTCCAGCGCGCCAACGACCAGCTGCGCGTCATGGTCGAGGAGGACCCGCAGCTGGAGGGCATGGGCACGACCCTGACCGCCCTGCTGTGGACCGGGCAGCGGCTCGGCCTCGTCCACGTCGGCGACTCCCGCGCCTACCTGCTGCGCGACGGCGTCCTGACGCAGATCACGCAGGACCACACCTGGGTGCAGCGGCTCGTCGACGAGGGCCGGATCACCGAGGAGGAAGCCACCACCCACCCGCAGCGCTCCCTGCTGATGCGCGCGCTGGGCAGCGGCGACCACGTCGAGCCCGACCTGTCCATCCGCGAGGTACGGGCCGGTGACCGCTACCTGATCTGCTCGGACGGCCTGTCCGGCGTGGTCAGCCACCAGACCCTCGAAGACACCCTCGCCAGCTACCACGGCCCGCACGAGACGGTGCAGGAACTGATCCAGCTGGCGCTGCGCGGCGGCGGCCCGGACAACATCACCTGCATCGTCGCCGACGTCCTGGACGTCGACGCCGGTGACACCCTCGCGGGTCACCTCAACGACACCCCGGTCGTCGTCGGTGCCGTCGCCGAGAACCAGAACCAGCTCAGCGACCCCAGCACGATGCAGACGCCGGCCGCCCGCGCCGCCGAACTGGGCCGCCACCGGGACACGCCGCAGAGCGCGCCGGGCGGCTCCTTCGGCCCGCCGGGCAGCGGCGACAACGGCGTCACGGGCCCGCCGCAGGGCTCGTTCGGCGCGTTCACGGACGAGGAGTTCCTCAAGCCGGAGCGCGGCCGGGGCCGGTGGATCAAGCGTTCGCTGATCATCGTGCTGGCGCTGGCCGTGGTCGGCGGCGGTCTGTACGCGGGCTACCGCTGGACGCAGACGCAGTACTTCGTCGGCGCCAAGGACGACCACGTCGCGCTGTACCAGGGCATCAGCCAGGATCTCGCCTGGATCAAGCTCAACAACGTCGACGAGGACCATCCGGAGATCGAACTCAAGTACCTCCCCGTCTACCAGCGCAACCAGGTCAAGGAGACCATCGCCGTCGACAGCCGCAACCAGGCGATCGACAAGGTCACCGAGCTGGGCAAGCAGGCCAACGCCTGCCGCTCGAAGGAGACGCGGGAGACGGCGGAGCGCGAGGCGGCCCGTAAGAAGGCCGAGAAAGACGCCCGAAAGAGCAACAAGCCCGGCAAGCCCGGCGCGCCCCAGGCGACTCCGAAACCCACACCCACCACCAGCCAGACGCCCCCCTCCGAGGAGCAGCAGAAGCTGGAAAAGAATTGCAGCACCCAGCAGTGAGGGCGTAGGGGGCCGTAGAACTGATGAGCAGTACCACCACCACGACCACCGTGGGCACGATCGGTGCCCCGAGCCGCCGCAACACCGAGCTGGCCATGCTCGTCTTCGCGGTCCTCATCGCGGTGTTCGCGTACATCAACGTGGGCCTGGCCAAGGAAGGCTCGGTCCCGGCCGGCGTACTCGGCTACGCCCTCGGCCTCGGCCTGCTGGCCGGCATCACCCACCTCGTCGTCCGCAAGTGGGCGCCGTACGCCGACCCGCTGATGCTGCCCATCGCGACCCTTCTCAACGGTCTCGGCCTGGTCTTCATCTGGCGCCTGGACCAGGAACCGCAGATCACCACCAAGCAGCTGGGCGGCGCGATGGCGCCCGGACAGCTGATGTGGTCGACGCTCGGCGTCGCCCTCTTCCTCGGCGTGCTGATCTTCCTGAAGGACCACCGCGTCCTGCAGCGCTACACCTACATCTCGATGGTCGTCGCGCTGGTCCTGCTGATCGCCCCGATCTTCTTCCCGGCCAAGTTCGGCGCCCGCATCTGGATCACCATCCCCGGTGTCGGTTCGCTGCAGCCCGGTGAGTTCGCCAAGATCGTCATCGCGATCTTCTTCGCGGGCTATCTCATGGTCAAACGGGACGCGCTGGCGCTGGCCAGCCGCCGCTTCATGGGCCTGTACCTGCCGCGCGGCCGCGACCTCGGCCCGATCCTGGTCATCTGGGCGCTGAGCCTGATGATCCTGGTCTTCGAGACCGACCTCGGTACGTCCCTGCTGTTCTTCGGCCTGTTCGTGATCATGCTGTACGTGGCCACCGAGCGGACCAGCTGGATCGTCTTCGGCCTGCTGCTCAGCGCCGGCGGCGCGGTCGCGGTGGCCACCTTCGAGTCGCACGTGCAGGAGCGGGTGCAGAACTGGCTCAACCCCCTACAGCTGATCAACGGCGGCGTCACCGAGACCGCCCAGGCCATGTACTCCTTCGGCTCCGGCGGCATCCTCGGCTCCGGCCTCGGCCAGGGCTACTCCCGCCTGATCGGCGGCATCGCGCCCAAGAGCGACTACATCCTCGCCACCGTCGGCGAGGAAGCCGGACTCGCCGGCGTGATGGCGGTCCTGCTGCTGTACGGCCTGCTCATCGAGCGCGGCATCCGTACGGCACTGGCCGCCCGCGACCCGTTCGGCAAGCTCCTCGCCATCGGTCTGTCCGGCGCCTTCGCCCTCCAGGTCTTCGTCGTCGCCGGCGGTGTCACCGGCCTGATCCCGCTGACCGGCATGACGATGCCGTTCCTCGCACAGGGCGGCTCCTCCGTCATCGCGAACTGGGCCCTGGTCGCGATCCTGCTGCGCATCAGCGACACCGCCCGTCGTCCCGCCCCGGCCCCCGCGCCCTCGACCGACGCCGAGATGACCCAGGTGGTCCGCCCGTGAACAAGCCTCTGCGCCGCGTTGCCATCTTCTGCGGCCTGCTGGTTCTCTCCCTGCTCATCCGCGTCAACTGGGTGCAGTTCGTCCAGGCCGACGAGCTGAAGAACGACACGCACAACCGGCGCGTGGCCATCGAGCGCTACAGCCAGCCGCGCGGCAACATCATCGTCGATGGCAAGGCCGTCACCGGCTCGACCACCAACGAGAGCGGCGACTTCAAGTACAAGCGGACCTACAAGGACGGCCCGATGTGGGCGCCGGTCACCGGCTACGCGTCCCAGGCGTTCGGCTCCAACCAGCTCGAAAAGCTCAACGACAGCATCCTGTCCGGAACCGACGACAAGCTCTTCTTCAGCCGTACGGTCGACATGTTCACCGGCGACAAGCAAAAGGGCGGCGACGTCGTCACCACCCTGAACGCCAAGGCGCAGAAGGCCGCCTACGAGGGCCTGGGCAAGAGCAAGGGCGCGGTCGCCGCGATCAACCCGGAGACCGGCGCGATCCTGGCGCTGGCCAGCACCCCGTCGTACGACCCCTCCACCTTCGCCGGCATGTCCGACAAGGACGCCAAGGCGTACAACGGGCTGCTGAAGAAGAACAACCCGGACGACCCGATGCTCAACCGGGCGCTGCGCCAGACCTACCCGCCGGGCTCCACCTTCAAGGTCGTCACCGCCGCCGCGGCGCTGGAGAACGGCCTCTACACCGACATCAACGCCAAGACCGACTCGCCGCTGCCCTGGTACCTGCCGGACACCGCGCACCAGCCGCTGAACAACGAGGGCAACATCCCCTGCGAGAACGCCAGCCTCAAGGAAGCGCTGCGCTGGTCCTGCAACACCGTCTTCGGCAAGATCAGCGCCGACCTCGGCAACAAGAAGATGAAGGCCGAGGCCGAGAAGTTCGGCTACAACGACCCTGAGGTCGACACCCCGGTACGGGCCGCCGAGAGCGTCTACCCGACCGACAACCGGCCGCAGAACGCGATGGCCGGCATCGGCCAGGCGTCCAACCGCGCCACCCCGCTGCAGATGGCCATGGTCACCGCGGCCATCGCCAACGGCGGCAAGCTGATGAAGCCGTACATGGTCGACCAGCTGGTGGCCCCCAACCTCAACGTCGTGCAGCAGCACACGCCGGAGGCGATGAGCCAGCCGCTCAAGCCGGAGAACGCCCAGAAGCTCCAGGAGATGATGGAGGGTGTCGTCAAGAACGGCACCGGCACCAACGGCCAGATCGACGGGGTCACCGTCGGCGGCAAGACCGGCACCGCCCAGCACGGCGAGAACAACAAGGACAACCCGTACGCCTGGTTCATCTCCTACGCCAAGACCTCCAAGGGAACGCCGGTGGCCGTCGCCGTCGTGATCGAGGGCTCGGACACGCTCCGCGGCGACATCGCGGGCGGCAAGCTGGCCGCCCCCATCGCCAAGAAGGTCATGGAGGCGGTACTCGACGGCAAGAAGTGACCCCGGTCACGCCAATACCGGTCGGATATCAGGTGCCGGTCGCGACCGGGCCCCGCACGGCGTGCCGGGTACGGTATGCCCGAACAGCACACCGCCGGACCACACACGGGTGCGGTCGGGACTGACGGAGAGGGCTGGAGAAGCTTATGGAAGAGCCGCGTCGCCTCGGCGGCCGGTACGAGCTGGGCTCGGTGCTCGGCCGCGGTGGCATGGCCGAGGTCTACCTCGCCCACGACACCCGCCTGGGCCGCACCGTCGCTGTGAAGACGCTGCGCGTGGACCTCGCCCGCGACCCGTCCTTCCAGGCCCGGTTCCGCCGTGAGGCCCAGTCGGCCGCCTCGCTGAACCATCCGTCGATCGTCGCGGTGTACGACACCGGCGAGGACTACGTCGACGGCGTCTCCATCCCGTACATCGTCATGGAGTACGTCGACGGCTCCACCCTGCGTGAGCTGCTGCACTCCGGCCGCAAGCTGCTGCCCGAACGGTCGCTGGAGATGACCATCGGCGTGCTCCAGGCGCTGGAGTACTCCCACCGGGCCGGCATCGTCCACCGCGACATCAAGCCGGCCAACGTCATGCTGACCCGCACCGGCCAGGTGAAGGTCATGGACTTCGGCATCGCCCGGGCGATGGGCGACGCCGGTATGACGATGACGCAGACCGCCGCGGTCATCGGCACGGCGCAGTACCTCTCGCCCGAGCAGGCCAAGGGCGAGCAGGTCGACGCCCGCTCCGACCTGTACTCGACCGGCTGCCTGCTCTACGAACTGCTCACCGTTCGGCCGCCCTTCGTCGGCGACTCGCCCGTCGCCGTGGCCTACCAGCACGTACGGGAAGAACCGCAGCCGCCGAGCAACTTCGACCCCGAGATCACGCCGGAGATGGACGCCATCGTCCTCAAGGCGCTGGTCAAGGACCCGGACTACCGCTACCAGTCGGCGGACGAGATGCGCGCCGACATCGAGGCGGCCCTCGACGGGCAGCCGGTCGCGGCCACCGCCGCCCTCGGCGCGGTCGGCTACGACCAGGACCAGCCGACGGCGATGCTGCGTCCGCAGGACCCGGCCGGCCAGACGTCGATGCTGCCGCCGATGAACCCGGACGACGGCGGTTACGGCTACGACGAGCGGCCCGACCGGCGCCGCGGCGGTGGCGGCCAGAAGAAGAAGCACACCTCCACGATCATGCTCGTCGTCGCGGGCGTCCTCGTCCTGGCCGGTGCGATCTTCATCGGCAAGGCGATGTTCAACAACACGAACACCAGCAACGACGTCAAGGTGCCGGAGCTGACCGGGAAGACCCTGGAACAGGCCAAGTCGGCCGGCGTCAACGGCGGCTTCAAGGTCTCCAAGGGCGGCAGCACGGCCTGCGAGAACGTCGAGAAGGACCAGATCACCAAGCAGGAACCGGCCGTCGGCGGGACGGTCGCCAAGGACGGCACGGTGACGGTGACGCTGTGCACCGGGCCGGAGAAGGTCACCATCCCCGATGTCACGGGCCTGACCTTCGACAAGGCGAAGGACGACCTGAAGAACAAGGGCTTCGAGGACGTCCAGAAGACCGAGCGGGTCTCGGAACGCCCGGAGGGCACGGTCGTCGACCAGGACCCCAAGGGCCAGAGCGAGGGCACCAAGAAGACCAAGATCACGCTGGTGGTCGCCAAGAAGTCGCCCACGACGACGGTGCCGCCGGTGACCGGGCAGGACTTCAACACCGCGCAGAAGCAGCTCACCGACCTCGGTTTCCAGGTCGGCAAGAACGAGCAGGAGGTCTCCGACCCGAACCAGGTCGGCAAGGTCACCGCGCAGTCCCCGGGCGGCAACTCGCAGGCCCGGAACGGGTCCACGATCACGCTGACCGTCGGCAAGGCCGCCGAGCAGAAGCCGGTGCCCACCGTCGTCGGCCAGTCCGTCAAGGACGCCAAGAAGGCCTTGCAGGACGCCGGCTTCACGAACATCCAGTTCGCGGGCGGCAGCTCGCAGGACGACAAGGCCCGCGTGATCACCCAGGACCCGCAGCCCAACACCCCGTCGGCCCCCGGCTCCACGACGGTGACGCTCACCACGATGGGCGGTCCCAGCGGGGACGGTGGTGACGGCGACAGCGGTGACGACGGTGGCGTCATAGGCGGTTGGTGGGGACGGCACAACAGGCACTGACGGGTCACCGTCGGAGTACGGGAAAGCCCCGGCGCCCTTCTGGGGGGCCGGGGCTTTGCCGTGGGCGGGGCTGTCCGCCGTGGCCGCTACGGGTCGTCGGGGCGGGACCGGCCGTGGGGCCGGTCCCGGCCTCAGCGCAGTTCCTTCGGCGGGGTGCGCCGGGCGTCGACCTTCTCGGTGCGCTCCAGCTCGCCCCAGACGATGTAGCGGTACGTGGAGGTGTAGACCGGCGTGCAGGTCGTGAGCGTGATGTAGCGGCCCGGCTTGCGCTTGCCGGACTCCTTGGGGACGTCGTCCAGGACGTCGACGTTGTACTTCGAGGTCTCGTCCAAGGACGCGTAGACCTTGTAGATGTACCAGGTGTCCTTGGACTCGAAGACGATCGGATCGCCGTCCTTGAGCTTGTCGATGTTGTGGAACTTCGCGCCGTGCCCGTCGCGGTGCGCGGCGAGCGAGAAGTTGCCCTTCTTGTCCTGCGGAAGGGCCGACTTGACGGGCTCGGTGTAGTAGCCGGCGACGCCCTCGTTCAGGACGTCGGGGTCGATGCCCTTCTTGACGAGCACCTCGCCGTTCTTCATCGCCGGGACGTGCAGGAAGCCGATGCCGTCCTTGGTGTCGAGCGCGCCGGGGCCCTTCGGGGCCTGTGCCCAGTTCTTGCGCACCGTGTCGCCCTGCTTGTGCGCCTCGCGGTCGGCGAGGACGTTCGTCCACCACAGCGAGTAGACGACGAAGAGGGCCAGGATCAGCCCCGCCGTGATCAGCAGTTCTCCGACGACGCTGACGACGGCGGCGATGCGCCCGCGCAGGCGGCGCGGCGGCGTGGACGCCGGCGGCTCCGCCGCCGGGCCGGTGTCCTCGTCGTGTCCGGTGGCAGTCACCGCGTGGTACCCCTCTTACATTCGCTCAGCTGACGAGCGCATCCGGCTTGCCCTTGCTCCGCGGCCGCTCCTCGACCATCTTGCCCCAGACGATCATCCGGTAGGTACTGGTGAATTCGGGCGTGCAGGTCGTCAGCGTGAGGTAGCGGCCGGGGCGGGTGAACCCGGATCGCCTCGGCACCGGATCGAGCACCGCGATGTCCCGGGGCGAGGTCTGCGGCAGGATGCTCTCCATCGTGTACGTGTAGTACGTGCTGCGCGTCTCGACGACGATCTTGTCGCCCTTGGTGAGCTTGTTGATGTAGCGGAACGGCTCACCGTGCGTGTTGCGGTGGCCGGCCACCGCGAAGTTGCCCTGCTTGTCCCAGGGCATCGCGGTCTTCACGCTGTTCTTGTCGTAGTGGCCGACCATGCCGCGGTCCAGCACCGCGGGCTTGTCGATGCCCTCGGCGATCGGGACCTTCACGTCCAGCTTGGGGATGTACATGATGGCGAAGCCCTGGCCGGCCGAGAAGGCGTCGGGCTTGCGGTCCTCGCCGCCCTCGTCCCACTCGTGCTCCAGGTTGCTGGCGGTGCCGCCGGCCTGCTGGTGCGCCAGGACGTTCGTCCACCACAGCTGGTAGGTGACGAAGAGCAGCATCAGCACGCCGAGGGTGATGAACACCTCGCCCACGGCGCGGCTGATGACGGTGCCCGGACTCTCCTTGCCGGCCCGCTCGGCGCGACGGGCCTCCAGCCGGGTCATGGGCACCGATGGCGCCTCAGCGGCCGAGGAGGAGGCGTCCGTACCGCCCGAATGGGAACCACGCCGTGCGCGCCTGTTACCGCGTTTGGCGGCCTCCTGAGCGGCTTTACGGCGTGCGGCACGGCCCCCGGTCGCCGGTGGCGTCGAGGCCGACGCGTCGGAGGCCGGGGCTTCGGGCTCGGTTTCACGTGAAACAACGTCCGGCCCGCCGTGCGCGACGCCTGCTTCCGTGGCCTGACGGAGCGCCATGGTCTCGGCGTCGAAGGCGGGATCCGGGTCGGCAGTACCGACCGGAGCACCGACCGGGCCCGGTACGTACGGCGGGTCCAGGACCGGGTTCAGGAACGGGTCCGGCGCGGGCTCGGGGCTCGGTGCGGGCGCTTGCACAGGCGTGGGCCCTGGTGCGGGCATGGACCCTGGTGCGGGCATGGACCCGGACGCCGGGGAACGGTCCGGACCGGATATCGCGCGGCCCTGTTCCTGGCCGTGAGCCTGGCTCTGGCCCTGTCCCTGCCCCTGTCCTTGCCCGTGGCCCGTGTTCTGCCCCTGCTGCTGCGCAGGGGGCGCCACCGGAGCCTGATGCGGCCGGAACCACGGAGAACCGCTCCGCCCGGAGGCGGGCTGCCCGGCCTGCGGAGACTGCACCGGCTGTGCGGGCCGCACCGGCTGAGCAGTCTGCCCTCGCTCCGACCGGCCGGGCCGCTCCGGCTGCGCACGCTCGTCCCGCTCGGAGCCCGGTCGCCCCGGTCCCGGTTCCCGTGCCGGCGGACGGCCGGGGAGCGGGTCCGTCAGCGGGTCGTCCAGCTGCCCGACGGCCGCCTCGAACGCCTCACGGTCGTACGGGCCGTCGGCGTCACGCGACGGGTCGTAGGACCTTCCCTCGCGCCCGCGGCGGAGGTCAGTCACGCGCCAACCTTGCCGACCACCGGGGCGAGCCCCGCCGAACGCTCCACCGCACCGGAGTCGCCGCACTCCACCAGCCAGTTGGCGAGCATCCGGTGGCCCCACTCGGTCAGGACCGACTCGGGGTGGAACTGGACGCCTTCGACGGGAAGTTCACGGTGCCGCAGCCCCATCGCCACGCCGGTCTCGGCGTCGTCGCCCGTCCAGGCGGTGACCACCATCTCGTCGGGGACGGTGCCGGGCTGTACGGCCAGGGAGTGGTAGCGGGTGGCGGTGAAGGGGGTGGGCAGGCCCTTGAAGACGCCCGCGCCCTCGTGGGAGACCAGCGAGGTCTTGCCGTGCAGCAGCTCGGGGGCCCGGCCCACCACACCGCCGTAGGCGACCGCCATCGACTGCAACCCGAGGCAGACCCCGAAGACCGGCACGCCCGTGTCGGCGCAGTGCCGGACCATGTCGACACAGACACCCGCCTGCTCGGGGGCGCCGGGGCCGGGAGAGAGCAGTACGCCGTCGAAGCCGTCCTGAGCATGCCGCAGCTCGACCTCGTCGTTGCGCAGCACCTCGCACTCGGCCCCGAGTTGGTAGAGGTACTGGACGAGGTTGAAAACGAAGCTGTCGTAGTTGTCGACGACAAGAATCCTCGCGGTCATCGGACGGCTCCCATCCCTCGGTCGACCGTGACGTCGTTGAAGGGGAGCAGCGGCTCCGCCCACGGGAAGACGTACTGGAAGAGCACATAGACGATCGCCAGCACCAGCACGAGGGAGATCAGCGCCCTCACCCATGCGTTGCCCGGCAGATGCCGCCAGATCCAGCCGTACATGCTGTCGCTGCCCCTACTTGCCGATGACGATGACCGTGTCGATCGATGTCGATCGCCCCACCAGACTAAAGGGCGAGGGCGGCGGCCGGGGGGTCAGCCGGTCAAAGCCGACGGCCTTCCGCGCTCCACGGGTTGGGTGGAATCCAGGTGTGCCCAGACGATCAGCCGGTGACTGTGGCCCCACTCCGGCTCGCAGGTCGTCAGCGTGAGGTACCGGCCCGGCCCGTTGTATCCCGATTTGCGCGGTACGGGGTCGATCACCCCGATGTCGGTGGGCACCGTCGTGTAGGGGCGCCGGTCGATCCGGTATGTGTACCAGGTCGTGCCGTCCGTGAGCACCACCGCGTCGCCCGGCCGCAGTTCGGGGAAGTCCTTGAACGGGTCACCGTAGGTGCGGCGGTGCCCGGCGACCGCGAAGTTGCCCGTCCCGCCGAGCCGCGCGGTGCGGTCGTAGTGGCCCAGCCCCTTCTTCAGGACGTCCGTCCCGGTGCCCTCCAGTACGGGCTTGCTCCAGTCGGCGCCGAACCGCGGGATGTACATCACGGCGAAGGACTTGCCGTTCTCGTACCGCGGTCGCTTTCCGGTTCCGCCGGGCTGCCCGGCGGCACCGTCCGGGGACGCGGTGGCGAGCGGGCCGGTGGACCACCGGTCCTGGAGTGCGCCGATCTCACCGTCCATCGCGCTGTCGGCCCGTACGCCGGTCCAGAACAGGACGTACACCACGAACAGCACGATCAGCGTGCCGACGGTGACGCACACCTCGCTGAACGTCCGTACGACCAGCCGCGCCACCGTGACGGGCCGCCGGCCCCGGCCGGCCCTGCCTTCCGCCCCGGGCCGCGCCGCCCTGGACCGCGCCGCCCCCCTGGACCGTGCCGTCATCGCGGACCGCCCCCTCCCCGGCCGCCGGCGCCGGTGCGGGCGGCCGGCGGATCACGGCTTCACAGGCTGTGCGTAGTGGAGATCCACTGTGCCGGAGTAGCCGGGCAGAGTCACCGTCTCGTGCTGGTCGACTTTCCAGCCGAGCCCGTAGGCGTTGACGTACTGCATGTAGTTCTGGATGGCCGGCGAAGCGGTCAGCGCCCTGCTCAGCTTCTCCCGGTCGCCGACGGCGGTGACCTTGTACGGGGGCGAGTAGACGCGGCCCTGGAGGATCAGGGTGTTGCCCACGCAGCGCACCGCGCTGGTGGAGATCAGCCGCTGGTCCATGACCCGGATCCCCTTGGCACCGCCCTGCCACAGGGCGTTGACCACGGCCTGCAGGTCCTGCTGGTGGATGACCAGATCGTTGGGCTGCGGCTCCGGCACGCCGGGGATCTTCGCGGTGGCGTTCGGCGGGGCGTCGGTGAGGGTGACGGTCATGCCCTGGCCGTCGACCGGCTTGGTGCCGGCGTTCTTCTCCAGCGCCGCGAGCCTGGCGTTCTCGGCCGCCGAGTTGCCGCTGTCCTGGTGCGCGAGGGTGTCGACCTCGTCGCGCAGTGCGGCGTTGCGCTCGTCGTGGGCGCCGTTCTTGTGGCTGCGTTCCTGGATGAGGTCGGACAGGCGCAGCATCGAGTCGTCGGAGCGCAGGTCCGTGCCGCGCGCGGTGTCGAAACTCAGCCAGAAGATCAGTCCGGCGAGCGCGAAGACGCCCAGGGTCAACAGACGCACCGGCCGCAGGCGGCGGCGCGGCGGGCGGCCGGGGGAGTCAGCGGAAGTGCTCAACGTACCCTTGCTCCTTACGACGCCGCGGAAGCACTACGCTAACGGACGCCCGGGGAGGGAATCCGCTCCCCGTCGCGTCCCCGCCCGGCCCGCGTCAGCATCATCCGCCCTCAGTGCGGTCACGCAGATCATCGACAGGAGAGTTCCTCGTGCCGAAGTCACGGATCCGCAAGAAGGACGACTTCACGCCGCCGCCGGCGAAGCAGACGACCAGTCTGCGCATGAGTTCCGGCCGGGGCTGGGTCGCCCCGGTGATGCTGGCGCTGTTTCTGATCGGTCTGGTGTGGATCGTGCTCTTCTATGTGACCGGGGGCGACATGCCCGTCAAGGCGATGGGCAACTGGAACATCGTGTGCGGGTTCGGCTTCATCGCGGTGGGCTTCGGCGTGTCCACCCAGTGGAAGTAGCCCGGACCAGCAGCTGTCCCCGGTGACACCGGTCATCGGGGACGGTGACACCCGGCAGGCGGACCCGCTCCGCGGTACGGCCGCACCCGGCCGGACGGCCACCGCGCCGCCCCTGCGCGAGCGTCGCCGCGCAAGCCATGCCCAAGGCCATCCACACAGTTATCCACAGCCGGGGAAAACTTCAGAAGATCTGTGGATAACTTCCCGGCCGTTGACGCCGGTGTGACCAGCGGTCCGTCACCCGGACCACCGTCCCGCCCCGTCCTGGCTGGGAAAACGCGCCTCTGTACAGGGTGGAACAGGCGTTCCCAACCCGGTGCACAAGATCCGACACGCGCTGTGGACAACCCGCACCCGAAGCGTGGACGTCCGGTACCCGGAGCGTGATCAATCCATACCGGAGCGCCTCCCGGCGCCCTCACGGTCCGGCACGGAAAGATCACGCAACGCACCCCGCCCGGACCGATCCCGGCACGCTCCGCGCCCGCCGCCCCTCACCCCACCAGCTGGACGGTCCGCACCCACACCACCGCGACGATCACCAGGAACGCCACCGCGAACGTCAGACCCTGCACCAGCGCCCGCCGCCCCCGCGGCGCGTGCACCATCCCGTACGTCACGGCCGCGCCCACGACCAGCCCGCCGACATGCGCCTGCCAGGCGATGTTGGGCCACGCGAACGTGAAGACCAGGTTGAGCGCCAGCAGGATCAGCACGGGCCGCATGTCGTAGTTCAGGCGGCGCATCAGTATGGCCGTCGCGCCGAGCAGCCCGAAGACCGCGCCGGACGCCCCCAGCGAGGGCTGGTTCTGCGCGGCGAGCAGGTACGACAGGGCGCTGCCGCCGAGCGCGGAGAGCAGGTAGAGCCCGATGAAGCGGACCCGTCCGAGGGCCGCCTCCAGCGGCGGGCCCAGCCACCACAGCGACAGCATGTTGAAGATGATGTGCATCGGCTCCTGGTGCAGGAAGGCCGCCGTCAGCAGGCGGTGGAACTCGCCCTCGGCGACGCCGATGAACGTCAGGTCCTCGGGGACGAAGGCCCCGCCGATCATCTCCAGGTTCTGGACCAGGCTGTCGCCCACCGCCAGCACCGCGATGAACACCGCGACGTTGATGCCGAGCAGGATCTTGGTGACCAGGCGGGTGTCCGCGGCGAGCGAGCCGCCCGCGAGCGTCCGGGGGGCGGTGGCCTGCGCCGTACGGCCCGTACCGCTGCCGCCGCGTACGCAGTCCGGGCACTGGAACCCGACCGACGCGCTGACCATGCACTCGGGGCAGACCGGCCGCTCGCAGCGCGTACAGCTGATGCCCGTCGCACGGTCCGGATGGCGGTAGCAGCCGGGCGCGGCGTCGCCCGCCCGCGCGTCCTGCGGCTCCTGTGGGCTGCCCGGCGCCTGGTCCATGGTCCCCTCGGTCCCTCGTCCGAATCCGTGCGGACGTCACCGCACGACGAAGTGCGCGCCCCACCCGATCTACGACCGGGCAGGGCGCAATGGTTCCCGCGGGTCCGCGGCCCGGGGCCGCTGCGGGTCTCCCGGGCCGGACGTCCGCGGTGACGCGGTACCGCGCGTCAGCGGGTCTCGACGACGACCGACTCGATCACGACGTCGTTGACCGGGCGGTCGGTGCGCGGGTTGGTCTGGGTCGCCGCGATGGCGTCCACGACCTTCTTGCCCGCGTCGCTGGTGACCTCGCCGAAGATGGTGTGCTTGCCGGTCAGCCAGGCGGTCGCGGAGACCGTGATGAAGAACTGCGAGCCGTTGGTGCCCGGGCCGGCGTTGGCCATGGCGAGCAGGTACGGCTTGTTGAAGGCCAGGTCCGGGTGGAACTCGTCCTTGAACTCGTACCCCGGGCCGCCGGTGCCGTTGCCCAGCGGGTCGCCGCCCTGGATCATGAAACCGCTGATCACCCGGTGGAAGACGGTGCCGTCGTACAGCTTCTCCGTGGACTTCCTGCCGGTCTCCGGGTGGGTCCACTCGCGCTCGCCCTTGGCGAGTTCGACGAAGTTCTTCACCGTCGTCGGGGCGTGGTTCGGCAGGAGCCGAATCTCGATGTCGCCCTGATTGGTCTTCAGGGTGGCGTAGAGCTCTTCAGCCACGATCTACCTTCCATAAGTCTGCACTGACGGTTCCCGATCCTCGCACGGCCGTGTGCCCCGCACCGGGACACCACCGCGTTCGGTTGTCCTTTCCGCCATCAGTACCGGCCGAACCGGCGCACGGCCCGGAAAACCGTGGCATTGTCATCGCAAGGCTCCGTATGGCCCCCAATGACCCGGATGCCCGCCCGCGCATGCCGTATGTCGCGCGGGCAGGCATGATCTTGAACCGGGTGGACAGGCGACACAGCAGACATCGGGGGACAACCCCCCGAGCCCCCCGGACACGCCACCGAGGAGGAGGATCCCGTGACCCGCAAGGACAGCGTGCGCGCGGCGACCAGTTCGGCCAAGGACAGCGTGCGACACGCGGCGGAGGTGGTGGCTCCGTATGCCGGTACGGCCAAGGACACCGCCACGCACTACGCGCACGAGGCCCGCACGCGACTGGCACCCAAGGTGGCCGAGGCCGCTCACCAGGCCCGCAGCCAGTACGACGCCCACCTGCAGCCGCGTATCGAGCACGCCCGCGGCGCCCTGCCGCCGAAGGTGGACGCCGCCGCGAGCCGCGCCGCCAAGCGCACCCGCAAGGCTGCCCGCCAGGCCGCCGAGTACACCGCCCCGCGCGTCGAGCACGCCGTGCACAGCGCACGCGCCGCCGCGGAACCGGTCCGCGAGCAGGCCGTGGCACGCGGCACGGCCGCCATCGCGGCCCTCCGTGGCCAGGTGTCGGCCAAGGAGATCGAGAAGCTCGTCAAGAAGCACAACCGCCGCCGCCGCGCCGGCAAGGCCGCCAAGCGGATCGCGGTCGTCGGCCTCCTCGCCGGCGGCGCCTACGCCGCCTGGAAGTGGTGGGACAAGCAGGCCAACCCGGACTGGCTGGTCGAGCCCCCCGCCCCCACCGAGGTCAGCGAACGCGCCAACCTGACCGCCGTGGACGGCACCGCGGAGGCGGCCGCCCTGGACCCGGAGGTCCAGGCCAAGCAGGCCGAAGCCGAAGCGGAGGAACGCGGCGGCCCCACCCCCTGACCCCGTGCCCTCCGGCGGCTCCCCGCCCCCGAAGTCTCCGGACCCGCCCGGCCCGCGCCGCAGCACCCCTCAGGAGTGCGCGGCACGGGCCGCTGCGCGTTCGGCACACCGGCGACAAATCCCCGGCCCGGACCGCAAAAAACCCCTCCCACCTGCACTGAAGCAAGCGGGAGGGGTCTGACCATGTGGAGCCTAGGGGAGTCGAACCCCTGACATCTGCCATGCAAAGACAGCGCTCTACCAACTGAGCTAAGGCCCCGTCGCGAACCAGGGTACCCGGTGCCCGGGAGGTTTCCCGACCGGGTATCGCCGCGCGCAGGTGCTCTCCGTAGGATGCTTCGCGAGATTCGCGGCAGCGAAGCGCGATCGGGGAGACAGGGGAGACGCCATGGACGCAGCACAGCAAGAAGCCACCGCGCGCGCTCGGGAGCTGCAGCGCAGCTGGTACGGCGAGCCCCTGGGAGCGTTGTTCCGCCGTCTCATCGACGATCTCGGTCTCAACCAGGCCCGCCTGGCGTCCGTACTGGGACTCTCCGCGCCCATGCTGTCCCAGCTCATGAGCGGTCAGCGGGCCAAGATCGGGAACCCGGCCGTCGTCCAGCGGGTCCAGGCCCTCCAGGAACTGGCGGGGCAGGTGGCGGACGGCAGTGTGAGTGCCGCCGAGGCCACCGACCGGATGGACGAGATCAAGAAGACCGCGGGCGGGTCGGTGCTGAACAACACCACGCAGACCGCGTCGTCCACGGGGGCGACGACCGTACGGCGCGTGGTGCGCGAGATCCAGTCGCTGTTGCGCTCGGTTTCGGCCGCCGGTGACATCATCGACGCCGCCAACACCCTCGCCCCCACCCACCCCGAACTGGCAGAGTTCCTCAGGGTCTACGGAGCGGGGCGCACCGCGGACGCGGTCTCCCACTACGAGGCCCACCAGAGTTAGACGGCGAGCAGCCGGGGTGGCGCGCGACGGCCCCCGGAAGTCGGGCAGTTCGGTGGTTCGGTAGGCGGACGGGGCACAATGGGTGAGGTCTTCGCCGGTCGGTACGAGCTGATCGACCCGATCGGGCGGGGCGGTGTGGGAGCCGTGTGGCGCGCCTGGGACCAGCGGCGCCGCCGTTACGTGGCGGCCAAGGTGCTGCAGCAGAGCGACGCGCACACGCTGCTGCGCTTCGTACGGGAGCAGGCCGTACGGATCGACCACCCGCACGTGCTGGCCCCCGCGAGCTGGGCCGCGGACGACGACAAGGTCCTGTTCACCATGGACCTGGTGCACGGCGGCTCACTGGCGCACCTCGTGGGGGACTACGGGCCGCTGCCGCCACGCCTCGTGTGCGTACTGCTCGACCAGCTGCTGTCAGGGCTGACCGCGGTCCACGCGGAAGGCATCGTGCATCGCGACATCAAGCCCGCGAACGTCCTGCTGGAGTCGACGGGGACCGGCCGGCCGCACGTGCGGCTGTCCGACTTCGGCATCGCGATGCGCAAGGGCGAGCCGCGGCTGACGGACGCCAATTACGTAGTGGGTACGCCCGGTTACTTCGCGCCGGAGCAGATGCTGGGCGCCGAGCCCGACTTTCCCGGCGACCTCTTCGCGGTCGGCCTGGTCGCGGTGAACCTGCTCACCGGCGCCAAGCCGGACGCCCAGAGCCTGGTCGAGCGCTTCACCGAGCACGGAACGCCGGAGGCGCCCGAGGACATCGCGGAGCCGCTGTGGCAGGTACTGGCGACTCTGCTGCAGCCGGACCCCGACCTGCGCTTCAAGACGGCCGTAGGCGCCCGCAAGGCACTGCTCGCGGCGGCCGAGCTGCTGCCGGAGGCGACGATCGAGGACGAGGTCGTCGAGGTCTTCGATCACATCGGGCCGCTGCCTGCCGGGTTCGGGCCGGACGGTCCGCTACGGGAGAGGTCGCCGCAGCGGGCGGAAGAGGGGCTGACGGAGCCGGAGGAGGGGCCGGGGCAGGCACGGGAACAGGGGCACGCACAGAGGCAGGAACAGAGGCAGATTCGGGAGCGGTCAGGGCAACCGGAGCAGCCGGGTGCCGCACCATCGACGCCGCCGCCCGCGCCCACCACTCCGCCCACCCCGTCCCCGGGGCGCACGCCCGACACCGGCAGCGCCCCCTTGGGGCCGCCCTCCACCGGCATGCCCGCCCCACAACTCCCTACCACCCCACCGCCTTTCCCCCCGGCCACCCGCCCCTACACCCCCGACCGCGCCCATCCCCTCCCGCCCTCCAGCCGGGCAGCGGCCCGCCGGCATCGGGCCGTGCCGCGGCGGCCCCCCGGGCCGCCGCCTAAGGTTGCCGTCCCGGTGATCGTCGTGGCGCTGCTCTGCATCGCGTTCGGTGTCTGGGCTCTGGCTGTCAGCTGACGGGTGCATGTCGCCGCCCCGCTGTCTGGCCTCCAGATGCCAGCTGACGCGCGGTATACCGCCGCCTGGCAAGTTCCCGGGAGTACGGCGCAGATCACTGCTGCCCGCGCCCCCCAGCACCCCTCCAGCGCGCTGCCACCGTCCACACCCCCAGCGCCAGCAGCAGCACCGCCCCCGTACTGATGCCGCCATACCCCAACACGCGCAACCTGCTGCCCGACGCCACCTGTCGCGTCGTCATGCCTTCTTCAGCAGCGGCGCGTTGCTTCGGCGACACAGAGAAGTCGGTGGTTTTCTCCCGGTAGTCGGGCCCGCGCTGTGGGCGTCCCGCCGGGTCGACGCGCAGTGTGATCGGGGTGCCGTTCTCGAAGTACTTCGCGGCGTCCGGGTGCAGCGACACGGCGAGGTAGTACGAGCCCGCGAAGCGCATCGCGCTGACCGGTGCGGTGGCGTTGTAGCGGTTGCCGTAGTCCACCGGTGCCGTGGCGAGCTTGGCGGCGGCCGGCTTGCCGTCGTACGCGATGAAGCGGGTGTCGCTGACCGGGCCGCGCGCCGGGTTGTAGACCCCCAGCCCCAGCGCACTCGCCACGAGCCGTGAGCCGGCCACCGCGCCCCGCCCGCGGAGCGCGGCGCCGCCGTCCGCCAGCGTCCCGCCCGGCAGCTCGACGCTCACGCTCAGCTGCTGCCCCCAGTCCACCGGCACCCGGTAGAACCGGGTCTCCCCCGGCCTGATGCGGTCCTGCCACACCCCTTTGCCGATCGGTCCGGCGTCGTTGAAGCCGGTGCCGCCCTCGGCGTTCTTCTTCGTGCCGCCGGTCAGCGGTACGGGCGTTGCCGTGGACCAGGTGCCCGGGGCGGGCTGGGCGGGTGGTGAGCCCGTGATCCCGGGCTCGCGCTGGAAGCGGAGCTCTACGGGCCAGCGGTCCGCCCCCGGTGCCGAGACCTTGCCGACCCGCTTGACCACGAAGTAGTAGGCGCCCGCCTTCTGGCAGTTGGTCCGCGGCCCGTCGGCGCGCCGGGTGACATAGTCGGCTATCGGGTACGCCATGCCGCGGCCGTGGAAGGCCGTACTCCCGCCGGGGGAGCAGGCGTTGCCGTCGGCGTCACGGAGGCTGACCTTCAGGCTGTCGGTGTGGTCCGCGACCTCACTGCCGGGCCGGGGCGCCGCCACCGCGGAGAAGTAGGCGCTGGACTTCTCGTCCAGCCGCACCGCGTAGTGCTTCTCGTCGCCGCGGGCGAGGGTGTCGGTGTAGGTTCCGGGGTCGATACGCGGCGCGCCGGACGGTCTCTGGGTGCCCTGTACGGGCTGGGCGCCGGCCGCCGTCCTGTAGGCGGGCGGGCCGTTCCGTAAACCGTCCGCGGGCCCTGCCGCCGCGGCCCCCGCCAGCGCCGGTACGGATACGAGTACGGGCACCAGGACGGGCACCAGCCTCCCGGCGCGCCCACTCCTTCGCGTACGCCCCCTTGCCACGAGCCACCCCTCACCACATTTGCTTTTGCAAGCTACTTATGTGCTTTGGCAAACCCGTCGGGATGGCCGCGTCGCGCGCCGTCCCGCCCCCGGACGCACGAGACCCCGGTCACCGTCACACGGTGGCCGGGGTACGTACGTTGACTACGAACTGCTCTGCGTCTCACACACCCGAACCTGCGGGCACGGAGTCGGTCGCCTCCGTCCACAGATCCTGCTCGGCGCGATCCGCCTGGATCTGGCGGTACACGAGGAGCCCGCCGATGGCGGCCAGTGCGACCAGGAGAAGCTTCTTCACCGCGCGACCTCGTCTTTCGTTGACGTAGGGGACCTCTGGGGGCCGATGATACACACCGGCCGATACCGATCGGTGACCTAGGGCCCGACCCATGCGCAATGGTGCACCGCCCGTCACCGCCCGCCCCCGCTCATCCGGCGTGAGCACCCCGGACGCGAGAGAGGCCCCACCGTCTCCGGTGGGGCCTCTCTCGCGCTGGTGGGGCTAACAGGACTTGAACCTGTGGCCTCTTCCTTATCAGGGAAGCGCTCTAACCGTCTGAGCTATAGCCCCGCGCTGCACCGAAAGATTAGCGCACTTCAGAGGCATTCCCAAAATCGTGCGCCGGGAGCCCCCGGGCCCCCGGGAGGGGCCGCCGAACGGCCCCTCCCGAGGACGCCCGCGTCCGTCACTCGTCCTCGGCGAGGGTCAGCTCCACGCCGCCCACGAACCCGGCCGAGATGTTGTAGATGAAGGCTCCGAGCGTGGCCAGGGCGGTGGCGAGCACGACGTCGATCACCGCGATGACCGACGTGAAGAGCAGTACCCGCGGCAGCGACAGGAACGACTGGAGGTCGAAACCGCCGCCGTCGCCCGAGCCCGTCGCCTCGCTGATCGTGCCGCCGACGGTGGTGAAGACGCCCATCGCGTCCATCACCATCCACAGCACCGAGACCGCCACGATGGTGCAGATGCCCAGCGCGATGGAGAGCAGGAAGCTGACCTTCATCACCGACCACGGGTCGGTCCGGGCGACCCGCAGCCGGGCCTTGCGCGTACGCGGCGTCGTACGGGCGCCCGTACGCGGCCGGCGCACCCCCTGCTGCGCCCCCGCGCCCTGTCCCGCACCCGATCGGTACGCCTGAGGCGGCTGGTACGGCTGCTGGCCGCCCTGGGTGCCCCCGCCCTGCGCCCCGGGCCCCGGGCCCTGCCCCTGGGCCGGGGGCTGCGGCTGCGCGGCGGAATGCGGCTGCTGCGGTTGCGGCTGACGCCGGTCGGTCACGGTTCCCCCCTGGTAGGAGCCCTCGGACGCGGGGTCGCCGGACGCGGCGGAGCCACGGGCGCCGTCCTCCGTCACGGTCGCGGGTCCCGAACGGGAGCTCTTCCTGTCTCCCGGTCCACCCGCCGCAGCGCCCGTGGCTCCACTCACGACCTACTCCTCGCGTTACTCCGCCGCGGGCTCGCCGCCCTCGGCCACCGCGGCCTCGGTCTCCTCCGCCTCGTCGGCCGACCCGGGCTCCACACCCGCGTCGACCTCCTCGGCCTCGCGACCGGCCTCGGCGTTACGTGCGATACCGACCACGGCATCGCGCTTGCCCAGGTTGATCAGTTGGACGCCCATGGTGTCACGGCCCGTCTCCCTGACCTCGCTGACCCGCGTACGGATCACGCCACCGCTGAGCGTGATGGCGAGAATCTCGTCCGTCTCCTCGACCACCAGGGCGCCGACCAGCTCACCCCGGTCCTCCACGATCTTCGCGGCCTTGATGCCGAGGCCACCGCGGCCCTGCACGCGGTAGTCGTCCACCGAGGTCCGCTTGGCGTAACCGCCGTCGGTGGCGGTGAAGACGAACGTACCGGCCCGCACCACATTCATCGAGAGCAGTTCGTCGCCCTCGCGGAAACTCATGCCCTTGACACCCGAGGTGGCACGTCCCATCGGACGCAGCGCCTCGTCCGTGGCGGTGAACCGGATCGACTGCGCCTTCTTGCTGATGAGCAGCAGGTCGTCCTCGGCGGAGACCAGCTCGGCGCCGATCAGTTCGTCGTCCGCGCCTTCCTCCGTCTCCCGGAGGTTGATGGCGATGACACCGCCGGAGCGCGGCGAGTCGTAGTCCTTGAGCGGCGTCTTCTTCACCAGGCCGCCCTTGGTGGCGAGCACCAGGTAGGGCGTGGCCTCGTAGTCACGGATCGCCAGGATCTGCGCGATCTGCTCGTCCGGCTGGAAGGCGAGCAGGTTGGCCACGTGCTGGCCGCGCGCGTCCCGCCCGGCGTCCGGCAGCTCGTACGCCTTGGCCCGGTAGACCCGGCCCTTGTTGGTGAAGAACAGCAGCCAGTGGTGGGTGGTGGAGACGAAGAAGTGGTCGACGATGTCGTCTTCCTTCAGCTTCGTGCCCCGAACGCCCTTGCCGCCGCGCTTCTGCGACCGGTAGTCGTCGGTCTTCGTCCGCTTCACATAGCCGCCACGGGAGATCGTGACGACGATGTCCTCCTCGGCGATCAGGTCCTCGACGGACATGTCGCCCTCGAAGGGCACCAGCTTCGAGCGCCGGTCGTCGCCGAACTTGTCGACGATCGCCGCCAGCTCCTCGCTGATGATCTGGCGCTGACGCTCCGGGGAGGCGAGGATCGCGTTGTACTCGTTGATCTTCGCCTGCAGCTCGTCGTGCTCGGCGGTGATCTTCTGGCGCTCCAGGGCGGCCAGCCGGCGCAGCTGCATCTCCAGGATCGCGTTGGCCTGGATCTCGTCGATGGTCAGCAGGCCCATCAGGCCCTCGCGCGCCACGTCGACCGTCTCGCTGCGCCGGATGAGCGCGATGACCTCGTCGATCGCGTCCAGCGCCTTGAGCAGACCGCGCAGGATGTGGGCCCGCTCCTCGGCCTTGCGCAGCCGGAACTTGGTGCGCCGGACGATGACCTCGACCTGGTGGCTGACCCAGTTGCGGATGAACGCGTCCAGCGACAGGGTGCGCGGCACACCGTCCACCAGGGCGAGCATGTTCGCGCCGAAGTTCGTCTGCAGGTCGGTGTGCTTGTAGAGGTTGTTCAGCACGACCTTGGCGACGGCGTCCCGCTTCAGGACGATGACCAGGCGCTGGCCCGTACGCGAGGAGGTCTCGTCACGGACGTCGGCGATGCCGCCGATCTTGCCGTCCTTGACCAGGTCGGCGATCTTCTGCGCGAGGTTGTCCGGGTTGACCTGGTACGGCAGCTCGGTGACCACCAGGCACTGGCGGTTCTGGATCTCCTCGACCTCGACCACCGCACGCATGGTGATCGAGCCGCGGCCGGTACGGTACGCCTCCTCGATTCCCTTGCGGCCCACCACCAGCGCACCGGTCGGGAAGTCCGGGCCCTTGATGCGCTCGATGAGCGCTTCCAGCAGCTCCTCGCTGGACGCCTCCGGGTGCTCCAGCGCCCACTGGGCACCGGCGGCGACCTCGCGCAGGTTGTGCGGCGGGATGTTGGTCGCCATGCCGACCGCGATACCGGCACTGCCGTTGATCAGCAGGTTCGGGAAGCGCGCCGGCAGGACCGTCGGCTCCTGGTTGCGGCCGTCGTAGTTGTCCTGGAAATCGACGGTCTCCTCGTCGATGTCCCGCAGCATCTCCATGGAGAGCTGCTTCATCTTGCACTCGGTGTACCGCATGGCCGCGGCCGGGTCGTTGCCCGGCGAGCCGAAGTTGCCGTTGGAGTCCACCAGCGGCATCCGCATCGACCACGGCTGGGCCAGCCGGACCAGGGCGTCGTAGATGGAGGAGTCACCGTGCGGGTGGTACGTACCCATGACGTCGCCGACGACGCGGGCGCACTTGTAGAAGCCCTTCTCGGGGCGGTACCCGCCGTCGTACATCGCGTACAGGACGCGGCGGTGCACCGGCTTGAGGCCGTCCCGCACGTCCGGCAGCGCACGCGAGACGATGACGGACATCGCGTAGTCGAGGTAGGAGCGCTGCATCTCCGTCTCGAGCCCGACGGGCTCGACACGCATGCCCACGCCTTCGATGGCGGGGGCCGCGCCCTCGGCGGTCACGCCGTCCGGGGTCACAGGGGGGTTCTCGTCGGCCATTGCTGTTCTAAATCCTTTCGAGCTGCGGCTGCTGCGGTCCCCGCCGTCGGGCGGGGGAGGGCCGACAGGGCTCAGATGTCGAGGAAGCGGACGTCCTTGGCGTTGCGCTGGATGAAGGAGCGCCGGGCCTCGACGTCCTCACCCATCAGCACCGAGAACAGGTCGTCGGCGCGCGCCGCGTCGTCCAGCGAGACCTGGCCGAGCACGCGGCTGTCGACGTCCATCGTCGTCACCCGCAGTTCCTCGGCGTTCATCTCGCCCAGACCCTTGAAGCGCTGGACGGAGTCGTCCTTGATCCGCTTGCCGTTCTGCTTGCCGAGCTCGATCAGGGCGTTGCGCTCCCGGTCCGAGTACGCGTACTCGAAGTCGTCACGACCCCACTTGATCTTGTAGAGCGGCGGGCGGGAGAGGTACACGTGCCCGGCCTCCACCAGCGGCCGCATGAAGCGGAAGAGGAAGGTGAGCAGCAGGGTGTTGATGTGCTGACCGTCGACGTCGGCGTCCGCCATCAGGATGATCTTGTGATAGCGGAGCTTCTCGATGTCGAAGTCCTCGTGGACCCCGGTACCGAAGGCCGAGATCAGCGCCTGCACCTCGTTGTTGTGCAGGATCTTGTCGACCCGCGCCTTCTCCACGTTCAGGATCTTGCCGCGGATCGGCAGGATGGCCTGGTACTGCGGGTCACGGCCGGACTTGGCCGAACCGCCGGCCGAGTCACCCTCGACGATGAAGATCTCGCACTTGGTGGGGTCGTTGGACTGGCAGTCCGACAGCTTGCCGGGCAGCGACGCCGTCTCCAGCAGGCCCTTGCGGCGGGTCAGGTCCCGGGCCTTGCGGGCCGCCACCCGCGCGGTCGCGGCCTGGATACCCTTGCGGATGATGTCCGCGGCCTCGTTCGGGTTGCGGTCGAGCCAGTCCGTCAGGTGCTCGTGGACCACCTTCTGCACGAAGGTCTTGGCCTCGGTGTTGCCCAGCTTCGTCTTGGTCTGGCCCTCGAACTGCGGCTCGCCCAGCTTGACCGAGATGATCGCCGTCAGACCCTCGCGGATGTCCTCACCCGTGAGGTTGTCGTCCTTCTCGCGCAGCAGCTTCTTGTCCCTGGCGTAACGGTTGATCAGACCCGTCATCGCCGAGCGGAAGCCCTCTTCGTGCGTACCGCCCTCATGGGTGTGGATGGTGTTGGCGAAGCTGTAGACACCCTCGGTGTACTGGGTGTTCCACTGCATCGCCACCTCGACCGAGAGCATCCGCTCCTTGTCCTCGGCCTCGATGTCGATGACGGTGGGGTGCACCACCTCACCCTTGCGCTGGTTCAGGTACGTCACGAAGTCGACGATGCCGCCCTCGTAGTGGTACGTGACCGAGAGCGGCTTGCCCTCCTCGTCCACATGGGCCGCGCGCTCGTCGGTGAGCGAGATCGTCAGGCCCTTGTTGAGGAACGCCATCTCCTGGAAACGGCGGGACAGCGTCTCGAAGCTGTACTCGGTCGTCTCGAAGATGTCGCCGTCGGCCCAGAAGGTGACCGTCGTACCGGTCTCGTCGGTGGCCTCGTTACGGGCCAGCGGCGCCGTCGGCACACCCAGCTTGTAGTCCTGCGTCCAGCGGTAGCCGTCCGTCTTGACCTCGACCGCGACCTTCTGCGACAGCGCGTTGACGACGGAGACGCCCACACCGTGCAGACCGCCGGAGACCGCGTACCCGCCACCGCCGAACTTGCCGCCGGCGTGCAGCACCGTCAGCACGACCTCGACGGCCGGCTTGTTCTCCGACGGAACGATGCCCACGGGGATGCCCCGGCCGTTGTCGACGACGCGCACGCCGCCGTCGGCCAGGATCGTCACGTCGATGGTGTCCGCGTGCCCGGCCATCGCTTCGTCGACGGAGTTGTCGACGACCTCTTGCACGAGGTGGTGCAGACCACGCTCACCGGTCGAGCCGATGTACATGCCCGGACGCTTACGGACCGCGTCCAGGCCCTCAAGGACGGTGATCGCGCTGGCGTCGTACGACTTCTCTTCCGAAGAGTCGCCACTGGCGCCGGCAGGAACCCCCTCTTCAGTAGAAGCCGTGTTGTTCTCGTTGAGGTCGCCGGAGTCGGCCACGAAGCGCCCTTTCTGGCACAGCACGAGCCGCCTCCATCAGAAGCAGGGCGGCTGCGTCGTTCGACATGTTCCGCGAGTGGGCGGGATTGCTACCAGTCTACCGGTAGCGCCGAAACTAATGGGGGTTTGCGGGCCCCTGAGTCGTCATGTGCCGTCCTGAAGTGCCGTTGGCCGACTCCCCATATCTGCGACGGGGCCCCAGGACGCTCTAGAGGGCGTTCAGCGCTTCGGGCTGTCAACCTCCGGCTACGGTGAGCGGAGTCTCACCCGTACCACGCGTCCGCCTCAGCCGTACGTGTCCCCGGGACCCTTGCTGCCGGGCGCCCGCAGCGGCCCGTACCGCCGCGCCGGACCGCCCGGACCCAGCACCTTGATCAGCTTCACGGTGCCCTGGCCCAGGTCCTGGTTCAGCCGCGCGACGAGCTGCGGCGCCAGCAGCCGCAGCTGCGTCGCCCACACCGTCGAGTCGCACTGCACCGTCAGCACGCGCGCTTCCTCGTCGTACTTCTGCGGCTCGCAGTGCTGCGCCACCTCCGGGCCCACCAGCTGCGGCCAGCGCCCCATGACGCCGCCCACCGCGGCCGGGGTCTCCCAGCCGCGCTCCGTGATGAGCCGGTTGATCGCCGCCCCCAGCGGCAGCGGATCGCGCCCGTCGGCGCGCGCGCCGGAGCGCAGACCGCCGCGGCGCGCCTGCTTCTTCTGCTGCGCGGCGGCACCACGCGCCTTCGCCTGCTCCTTGGCGGCGACCAGCGCCTGCCGGGCCAGATCGATCCCGGACAGCTCCGGGGGCTTGGGCTGGTCGGCGCCGGGCGGCCGCTCCGAGGGCTCCTCGGAGGGCCGGTCCGGTTGCTCGCCGTTCATCACCGGCTCCGACGCCCGCTCACGAGGAGACCTTCTCCGCGGCGCCCTCGGACACCGCGAACCGGGCCCCCGACAGCACACCCGGCACGTCGTCGTCCACCGCCGCGGTCACCAGCACCTGCTCACCGGGCGCCACCAGCTCCGCCAGCCGCTCCCGCCGCCGGCTGTCCAGCTCCGCGAACACGTCGTCGAGCACCAGCACCGGCTCGTTGCCCTCACCGCGCAGCAGGTCGTACGAGGCCAGCCGCAGCGCGAGCGCGTACGACCAGGACTCGCCGTGGCTCGCGTACCCCTTGGCGGGCAGCTGCCCCAGCTTGAGCAGCAGGTCGTCGCGGTGCGGGCCGACCAGGGTCACCCCGCGCTCGATCTCGTTCTTACGGGCCGCGCCGAGCGCCTCGGTCAGCAGCCCGTACAGCTCCTCCCGCGTCGAGGCGACGGCCATCCTGTCGCCCGCCGAGCCGCGGTACTCCATCGACAGCGGGCCACCGCCCGGCGCCAGCTGCTCGTACGCCTTGTCGGCCAGCGGCTGGAGCGTGGCGATCAGGTCCAGGCGCTGGGCCAGCAGCTCCGCGCCGACCCGGGCCAGGTGCTGGTCCCACACGTCCAGCGTCGACAGGTCCATCTGCCGGCCGCCGTGCCGTCTGGCCAGTGCCGCGCTCTTCAACAGCGTGTTGCGCTGCTTGAGCACCCGGTCGTAGTCCGAGCGCACCCCCGCCATCCGCGGCGAACGCGCCGTGATCAGCTCGTCCAGGAAGCGGCGGCGCTCCCCCGGATCGCCCTTGACCAGCGCCAGGTCCTCCGGCGCGAACAGCACCGTCCGGACGATCCCCAGTACGTCACGCGGTCTGACCTGCGACGACCTGTTGATGCGGGCCCGGTTGGCCTTGCCCGGGTTCAGCTCCAGCTCGACCAGCTGCTGCCGCTCGCCCTGGACGACCGCGGCCCGCACGATCGCCCGCTCGGCGCCCATCCGCACCAGCGGCGCATCGGAGGAGACCCGGTGACTGCCGAGCGTGGCCAGGTAGCCGACCGCCTCGACGAGGTTGGTCTTGCCCTGCCCGTTGGGGCCCACGAAAGCCGTGACGCCCGGGTCGAGCGGGACCTCGACCCGGGCGTACGAGCGGAAGTCGGCGAGCGAGAGATGCGATACGTGCATGTGGCGCGCCGACCTCCCCCGGCTACCGGACTTCTGCTACCTGGCTGCTTGCTTCTTCGTGCTGCTTACTTCTTCGCGTTCTCGACGGCGTGGCCGCCGAACTGGTTCCGCAGCGCCGCGATCATCTTCATCTGCGGCGAGTCGTCCTGGCGCGAGGCGAAGCGCGCGAAGAGCGACGCCGTGATCGCGGGCAGCGGTACGGCGTTGTCGATCGCGGCCTCGACGGTCCAGCGGCCCTCGCCGGAGTCGGCGGCGAAGCCCCGCAGCTTGTCCAGGTGCTCGTCGTCGTCCAGCGCGTTGACCGCCAGGTCCAGCAGCCAGGAACGGATGACCGTGCCCTCCTGCCAGGACCGGAAGACCTCGCGCACGTCGGTGACCGAGTCGACCGCCTCCAGCAGCTCCCAGCCCTCGGCGTAGGCCTGCATCATGGCGTACTCGATGCCGTTGTGGACCATCTTGGCGAAGTGGCCCGCGCCGACCTTGCCGGCGTGCACCGAACCGAAGTCGCCCTCCGGCTTGAGCGCGTCGAAGACCGGCTGCACCTTGGCGACGTCCTCCGTGGAGCCGCCGTACATCAGCGCGTAGCCGTTCTCCAGGCCCCAGACGCCGCCCGAGACGCCGCAGTCGACGAAGCCGATGCCCTTGGCGCGCAGCTCCTCGGAGTGCTTCTCGTCGTCGGTCCAGCGGGAGTTCCCGCCGTCCACCACGACGTCGCCGGGGGACAGCAGCTCGCCCAGCTCGTCGATGGTCGCCTGGGTCGCGTCGCCGGCGGGCACCATGACCCACACCACGCGCGGACCCTTGAGCCCGTCCACCAGTTCCTTGAGGCTGTTCACATCAGCCAGGTCCGGGTTGCGGTCGTATCCGATGACGGTGTGGCCAGCGCGGCGGATGCGCTCGCGCATGTTGCCGCCCATCTTGCCGAGACCGACGAGACCGAGCTCCATCAGTACCCCTTACGTTGCGTTACGGCACATCCCCGCCCTACGTGTCGAGTTTACGCGCGAAGCCACGACGCGGCGGCGCGGGCCCCCACACCTGTGGACAACCGGGGGCGGGGCCGGGGTGACGTTCCCGCTTCTTAGCGCTGTTTGTGTCCGGCGGCAGTGACTGCCGCGATAATTCCCGGATTGCGCGGTTCTCCGGGGCGGCCGGCAATGGCTGCCTGCGGTTTGCGTGGGGCGACGCGCTCCCTGCGGAAAGGGCAGGGCCACGGGAGACGCACTTCTCTTCGCGCTCTGTACGCGGCCGGTTTCCGCTCGCCCGGAGGTCGTCACGGGGCGCGGCTGCCCGGCCTGGTTTTCCACAGTCGCAGTCGGAGGCTGGGGGTTGTCGGCGTCGTGACCAGCGGCGGCGCCCACGAGGCGAAACTGTGTCCACCGGCTGTGGATTACTTTTGGGCCCCGCCCACCCGGTGCGGCGGGGCGCCCGGGCCGGGGCTGGCGGGCAGCCGTACGGCTGCGGGTATCGGTTTCGTTCAGCCGCTGAGGACAGCCGCTCGTGAATTCCGGCAGTCAAATCTGTCGGCGCGAAAAGACGGGAATTGACTAGGCGGCCGAGTGGGGCCGGTAAGGGAAAGATGTCGCTCTTACAGGGCTGTCCGCAGCCGATATCCGCTGATTGCCGCCTGCTGCACCGAAAACAACTCCGCCCCTGATGCACGCACGTAGCGCTCGTGTATCAGGGGCGGAGGGAAAACTTTCGGGTGACTTCCGTCGGCGGACCGTGCGGACCGCCGGTCAGCCGGAGAGAAGATCAGCCGGACAGACGCACCGGCATGATCAGGTACTTGTACGCGTCGTCCGCCTCGGCGTCCTTGGCCGGGCGGCCGCTGAGCAGCGCCGGCTTGGTCGAGGTGGTGAAGGACAGCTGGGCCACCGGGGAGTCGATCGCCGACAGGCCCTCCAGGAGGAAGCCCGGGTTGAAGGCGATGGAGATGTCGTCGCCCTCCAGGTCGGCGTCCACCCGCTCCACAGCCTGTGCGTCCTCGCTGGAGCCCGCCTCCAGGATCAGCACGCCCTGCTCGAAGCTCAGGCGCACCGGAGTGTTCCGCTCGGCGACCAGGGCCACGCGCTTGACGGCCTCGACGAACGGGGCGGTCTCGATCACGGCGACCGAGTTGAACTCGGTGGGGAAGAGCGTGCGGTACTTCGGGAGGTCGCCCTCCAGGAGCCGGGTGGTCGTCCGGCGGCCCGCGCCCTCGAAACCGATCAGGCCCTCGCCGGAGCCCGAGCCGGACAGCGCCAGCGTGACGCTGTCGCCGCTGCTGAGGGACTTGGCGGTGTCCAGGAGCGTCTTGGCGGGCACCAGGGCCACCGCGGAGGCGTCCGGGCTCTCCGGCTTCCACAGGAACTCGCGGACCGCGAAGCGGTAGCGGTCGGTGGAGGCCAGCGTGACGGTGTCGCCCTCGATCTCGATCCGGACACCGGTGAGCACCGGCAGGGTGTCGTCACGGCCGGCGGCGATGGCGACCTGGGCGGCGGCCGCGGCGAAGACCTCACCGGGCACGGTGCCGGTGGCGGTCGGCATCTGCGGCAGCGCCGGGTACTCCTCCACCGGGAGGGTGTGGAGGGTGAACCGCGAGGAGCCGCAGACGACGGTGACCCGTACACCGTCGGTGGAAATCTCCACCGGGCGGTTGGGGAGGGCACGGCAGATGTCGGCCAGCAGGCGGCCGGAGACCAGGACGGTGCCTTCCTCCTCCACGTCCGCGTCGACGGAGACGCGCGCCGAGACCTCGTAGTCGAAGCCGGAGAGGCTCAGGCTGCCTTCCTCCGCCTTCAGCAGCAGGCCCGCGAGGACGGGCACCGGCGGACGGGCCGGGAGGCTCTTGGCCGCCCAGGCCACTGCCTCCGCGAGTACATCGCGCTCCACCCGGATCTTCACCGGAAACCGCCTCCTGCTGTTGCTGGCTTACGCCCTGCTGGCCTTCTTCGTCGGCTGGGTCGCCGGGGACCAGTCTGACGTACGTCACCGACAGCTGTTGCTGCTCGGGGTCAAGTCGGGTCGAGAGGCGCCGGACGACCGACCCCCAAGTTGTGCACAGGACCCGTTTCGAAACGAGTTCCCCGGTAGCTATCTGTGGTCGTAGTAGTAGGGCCTGTGGAAACCGTGGACAACTGAATTTGCGCAGGTCAACACGGTTTTTTTGTCCACCGGTCCTGTGGGCGGCAGCCGTGGACAACCGGCTGTGTCTGTGGATCGCCGCTCTTCATGCACACCCGATGCACAGGGGAGCCCTACTTCTCCCCAGTCCTGTCCCCAGCTTTACCCCGGTTCCCCACAGCCCAATCCGGCACCTTGGTGTGACGCCTTTCACTCGGCCCGGTGAGCGCGGGTGTCGCCTTGCCGAACAGTGGACAGGGGTGTGGAGAAGCTGGGGACAAGCGGGGGCCGCCTGTGGGCGGGCGGTGGACAACGCGAACGGCCCCCTGTGGACGAATCCTCTGTCCACACCCTGTGGATGAGCGTTAGTCACAAATCCACACGCCGCTGACCTCGGCAGATGCTGCCGCGGCCGGTCCCCCTGTGGAAGCCACCGGGATAACTTCCCAGTCCCCAGCATGTGGACGGAAGAATCTTGGCCAATCTGTGGAGTACGGCCGTGACCTGACGCGGAATCGAACAGAGCGGTGGCCTTCCACAGGGTCGGGACAGGGTCGGGGTGGTGCCGAGACGGTCGTGGGGCGGGTTCGGAGGGGCTGCGGGGCGCGGCGGAGAGGTCTCCGTACGGCGGGGCCGGGCGTCCCGTACCGGGCGGAGAAGCCCGCTGAGCGAGACGGAGAACTCCGCTGTACGAGCCGAGCAGCCGCGCCGCACGGGTACGGAGGGGCGGGGTACTCGGGGCGTACGGGGGCGTACGAGGGCGCACGGGCCAGGAAGCCCGCCGTACGTCCGCGGAGCCCACCGAGCGACGAAGGGCACCCCGGGAGCGGTCACGTCCCGGGGCGCCCTGGAAACTCCGGCCGGCCGGTGGCCGATGCCGCGTCAGCCGTTCTTGATGCGGTTCGTCAGCTCGGTGACCTGGTTGTAGATGGAACGCCGTTCGGCCATCAAGGCCCGGATCTTGCGGTCGGCGTGCATCACCGTCGTATGGTCCCGCCCGCCGAACTGCGCCCCGATCTTCGGCAGCGACAGATCCGTCAGCTCACGACACAGGTACATCGCGATCTGCCGCGCCGTCACCAGCACGCGGCTGCGCGACGATCCGCACAGGTCGTCCACGGTCAGCCCGAAGTAGTCCGCGGTCGCGGCCATGATGGCGGTCGCGGTGATCTCGGGTGCCGCGTCCTCGCCGCCGGGGATCAGGTCCTTCAGGACGATCTCCGTCAGGCCCAGGTCCACCGGCTGGCGGTTGAGGGAGGCGAAGGCGGTGACCCGGATCAGCGCCCCCTCCAGTTCGCGGATGTTGCGCGAGATGCGGGAGGCGATGAACTCCAGCACCTCCGGCGGCGCGTTCAGCTGCTCCTGGACCGCCTTCTTGCGCAGGATCGCGATCCGGGTCTCCAGCTCCGGCGGCTGGACGTCGGTGATCAGACCCCACTCGAAGCGGTTGCGCAGCCGGTCCTCCAGGGTGACCAGCTGCTTGGGCGGCCGGTCCGAGGACAGCACGATCTGCTTGTTCGCGTTGTGCAGCGTGTTGAAGGTGTGGAAGAACTCCTCCTGCGTCGACTCCTTGCTGGCCAGGAACTGGATGTCGTCGACGAGCAGGATGTCCATGTCGCGGTAGCGCTTGCGGAACGCGTCCGCCTTGCCGTCGCGGATGGAGTTGATGAACTCGTTGGTGAACTCCTCCGAGCTCACGTAGCGCACCCGGGTGCCCGGGTAGAGGCTTCGCGCGTAGTGCCCGATGGCGTGCAGCAGGTGCGTCTTCCCGAGGCCGGACTCCCCGTAGATGAACAGCGGGTTGTACGCCTTGGCCGGCGCCTCGGCCACGGCGACCGCGGCGGCGTGCGCGAAGCGGTTGGACGCGCCGATGACGAAGGTGTCGAAGAGGTACTTCGGGTTCAGCCGGGCGGTCGGCTCACCGGGGCCGGTCGCGGGCGCGGGCTGCGCGGCGAGCGGGCCGGGGGCGCCGCTGGGCGCGGGCAGACCGCCGGGGCCGGGGTTCTGGATGTGCGCGGGAGGCTGGTGCTCGGACAGGTCACGGCGCTGCGGCGGCTGCTGCTCGTACGGGGAGTGGCCCTCGGAATGCTGGTGCTGCGGCGGGCCGGTGTGTTCGGGAGCCTGCGAACGGTAGTCGCCCTGTGACCGCTGAGGGTGCTGGTGCTGCTGCTGTACGTGTGCGGGGGGCGGCGTCGCGTAGGGGTCGCGTTCGGGGAAGCCGCCGAGGCGCTGCTGCTGCCATCCGTAGTCCTCGCGCGGGCCGGGGCCGGTCTGGCCGCCCATGCCGGAGTGCTGCGGCCAGGCGCCGGGCTCGTGCCGGGGCTGCTGGTGCTGCTGGTACTCCGGGTACGCGGGACGTACGTGGGGCAGGTCGTCGTCCTGGTGGCCGTAGCCCTGCCGGCTGTCGTAGCCCTCGCTCTGCCGGCTGTCGTAGCCGCCGTACGCATCGTGCTGCTGCCCCGGCTGTCCCCCTTGCTGCTGGGACTGCTGGGGATGCTGGGGATGGTGCCGCTGCTGCATGTGCGCAGACGGCTGGGACTGCTGCATCGGCTGCTGAGGCTGCGGTTCCTCGGCGGAGTCGTCGACGGTGATCGCGATCCTGATCGGACGGCCGCACTCGTGGCTCAGTGCTTCACCGATGAGCGGCGCGAGCCGGCCTTCCAGCACACCCTTGGCGAACTCGTTGGGTACGGCCAGCAGGGCCGTGTCGGCCACCAGAGCCAGCGGCTGGGTCCGCTTCAGCCAGTCCTGGTCCTTCGGCTTGAGGCTGTCGCTCTCCGCGCGTAGGAGGTGATCAAGAACGCGTGGCCACACTGCGGCAAGATCGGCAGGTACGTCGGCCACAGAGCACGCTCTCTCACTGGTCCCACGAATGTGTGATTCTCAGGACGGGCGGGAAGGAATCGGAGTTGACCCACGGTAGTCAGGGCGACCCTGGTGATTCAAGTTGTTGTCCACAGGCTGTGCATAGTGTGTCCCGGCCGAGGGCCGGTTTGACCGGATGACGCCGCCGCGCGTACCGTAACCAGGTCGAGTTGTCGATGGCTGCTGCCGCCTGCCTCCGATGGGCAAAGATCGCGCTCTAGTGATCGAAGTAGCGGTGCACTCGGGCGTTGCGAGCTACTCGTGGGCGCACGGTGACAGCCAATCGACGCCCCACACCTGTCTCCCCGGAGACACCAAGCATCTCTGGAGCCCCCGAGTGAGCAAGCGCACCTTCCAGCCGAACAACCGTCGTCGCGCCAAGACCCACGGCTTCCGCCTGCGGATGCGTACCCGTGCCGGCCGCGCGATCCTCGCGTCCCGCCGTGGCAAGGGTCGCGCCCGCCTGTCGGCCTGAGCCCTGAGCTAGGTCCATGACGTGCTGCCTACCGAGCATCGGCTGAGGCGGCGCGAGGACTTTGCGACCGCGGTACGCCGGGGACGCAGGGCCGGGCGCCCGCTCCTCGTCGTCCATCTACGCAGCGGTGCAACGGACCCGCACGCAGCGGGGGAGAGCCCTCCCCCGGCGCGTGCGGGTTTCGTCGTGAGCAAGGCCATCGGCGGTGCCGTGGTCCGCAACAAGGTCAAGCGACGGCTGCGCCACCTCGTGCGCGACCGGCTGGACCGGCTGCCCGCCGGTAGCCTGGTTGTCGTACGGGCGCTGCCCGGCGCGGGTGATGCGGACCACGATCAGCTGGCCCGTGACCTGGACACCGCGCTGCAGCGGCTGCTGGATGGAGTTCCCCCCACCCGAGGTCAGGGGAGGGAGCCGCGGTGAAGTACCCGCTGCTGCTGTTGATCAAGCTGTACCAGTGGACCATCAGCCCCCTGCTGGGGCCGGTCTGCCGGTACTACCCGTCGTGCTCCCACTATGGCTATACGGCCATCGACCGGCACGGCGCGGTGAAAGGGACCGCGCTGACGGCTTGGCGCATCCTGCGTTGCAACCCGTGGTCGCCCGGTGGCGTCGACCACGTACCACCCCGGAAGCGTCCGGTCTGGCATCGGCGGCTGAGGAGCCGCCTGGGCGGGTCCACCGTCCCTGAGCCTGCCGCACAGCCTGAGACTCAGCCCACCGCCCAAGGAGCCTGATTCGTGGACACGATCCTCAGTCCTCTCTATTACGCAGTTTCCTGGATCATCGTCCAGTTCCACTCGTTCTACAGCCTCATCTTCGACGAGAACAGTGGCGCGGCGTGGGGTCTGTCCATCGTCTCGCTGGTGGTGCTGATCCGTATCTGCCTGATCCCGCTCTTCGTGAAGCAGATCAAGTCGACGCGGAACATGCAGGCGCTCCAGCCGAAGATGAAGGCGATCCAGGAGCGCTACAAGAGCGACAAGCAGCGTCAGTCCGAAGAGATGATGAAGCTGTACAAGGAGACGGGCACCAACCCGCTCTCCAGCTGCCTGCCGATCCTGGCGCAGTCGCCGTTCTTCATCTCGCTGTACCAGGTCCTCAGCCACATCGCGAACAACCAGACCGTCGGTGTCATCAACCAGTCGCTGCTGGAGAGCGCCCAGAAGGCGCACATCTTCGGCGCGCCGCTGGCCGCGAAGTTCCTGGACACCCCGGAGAAGATCCAGTCTCTGGGGGCGTCGGTCACCGACGTCCGCGTGGTCACCGTCATCATGATCGTTCTGATGTCGGCGTCGCAGTTCTACACGCAGCGCCAGCTGATGACCAAGAACGTCGACCTGACGGTGAAGACGCCGTTCATGCAGCAGCAGAAGATGCTGATGTACGTCTTCCCGATCATGTTCGCCGTCTTCGGCATCGGCTTCCCCGGCTTCCCCGTCGGCGTTCTCCTGTACTGGCTGACCACCAACGTCTGGACCATGGGTCAGCAGATGTTCGTCATCCGCCGGAACCCCACCCCGGGCAGCAAGGCCTTCGAGGAGCGTCAGCAGCGGCTGCGCGCCAAGGGCAAGCTCAAGGAGGACCCGGCCGAGGTCGAGGCCAAGAAGGTCGCCGAGGAGGCGCGCCAGAACCGGCAGCAGCCCAAGCGGCAGAGCAAGTCCCAGCGTCAGACCCAGCCCACCACCACCGGCGGCGCCAAGCAGGCCGGCGGCAGCAAGCCCGCCGGTGGTGCCGGTGCGCAGCGGCGCACCCGTGCGGGGGCCGGTGCCGGCGCTTCCGACGTCTCCGGCGCGGACGCTTCGAAGAAGCAGTCGCTGGAGAAGCAGGCACCTCAGGACAGCAAGCCGAAGGGCGGTTCCTCCGCCTCCGGCTCCCGTAACGCCAAGTCCGGACAGCGCAAGGGCCAGCAGCGGCCCAAGCACCCGTCCAAGAAGTAAGAAGGAGTCCTTCCGTGACGGACACGACCCGCCCCTCGTCGTCGACAGGGGGGACCCCGGCCGCCGAGGGGACCGACACCCTCACCCGCCTGGAGCAGGAGGGTGAGATCGCGGCCGACTACCTCGAGGGTCTGCTGGACATCGCCGACCTCGACGGCGACATCGACATGGACGTCGAGGCCGACCGCGCCGCTGTGTCGATCATCAGCGACTCGACCAGCCGTGACCTGCAGAAGCTGGTGGGCCGGGACGGTGAGGTGCTGGAGGCGCTCCAGGAGCTGACCCGGCTCGCGGTGCACCGGGAGACCGGTGACCGCAGCCGCCTGATGCTGGACATCGCCGGGTACCGGGCCCAGAAGCGCGAGGAACTCGCGGAGCTGGGCGCGAAGGCGGCGGAAGAGGCCAAGGGCACCGGCGAGCCGGTGAAGCTGAAGGCGATGACCCCCTTCGAGCGCAAGGTCGTGCACGACGCGGTGGCGGCCGCGGGGCTGCGCAGCGAGTCCGAGGGCGAAGAGCCCCAGCGTTGTGTGGTGGTCCTTCCGGCCTGACGGCCAGAGCCCCGCACAGCCTTGATGTCACCGGCCCCGTCTGTCTCGCAGGCGGGGCCACATCTTGTCAGCCTTATAAAACAGTCCAGAGGAAGGGCGTTTCCCGTGACGGACGCAGCAGCGGAGCTCCCACCGGCGCCGGATGTGGCGCGTGAGGTGTTCGGTGAGCTTTTTCCGGAGGCCGTGCGCTACGGCGAGCTGCTCGCCGACGCGGGCGTACGCAGAGGTCTGATCGGTCCGCGCGAGGTGCCGCGGCTGTGGGAGCGGCACCTGCTGAACTGCGCGGTGCTCTCCGAGGTGGTGCCCGAGGGCGTCACCGTCTGTGATGTCGGCTCGGGTGCGGGTCTGCCGGGCATTCCGCTGGCCCTGGTGCGGCCGGACCTCAAGATCACGTTGCTGGAGCCGCTGCTGCGGCGGACGAACTTCCTGCTGGAGGTGGTCGAGCTGCTCGGGCTGGACCACGTCACGGTGGTGCGCGGCCGTGCGGAGGAGGTCATGGGCAAGCTTCCGCAGGTGCATGTGGTGACCGCGCGTGCGGTGGCGCCGCTCGACCGGCTGGCGGGCTGGGGTGTTCCGCTGCTGCGTCCCTACGGCGAGATGCTGGCGCTCAAGGGAGACACCGCCGAGGAGGAGCTGAAGGGGGCCCGTGCCGCGCTGAGCAAGCTCGGTGTCGTGGAGACCTCGGTGGTGCAGGTCGGCGAGGGGGTCGTGGATCCGTTGTCGACCGTGGTCCGTGTCGAGGTCGGCGAGAGCCCGGGCGGTGTGCGGTTCGCGGCCAAGCGCGCGAAGGCGGCCAGGCCCAGCCGGGCACAGCGGGGACGGCGCCGCTGAGCGGGGCCTTGGCCCAGCTGACTACCCCAGCGAAACCAACAAAACGACATAAAGCGGAGTGTCGCGTACAAAACGGACGCAACGCTGTCATCGTGTTTCACGTGAAACGTCGTTCTCTGCTGCATGGAATCATCAGCCGTGGTCGCGCGGCTGCCGCGCCGCGTGACCGGACACCCCCACGGGTCACGGAAGTATCCACAGAGGTGGGTTCATCCACAGGAGAGCGGACCTCACTGGTTCACGACACCGAAAGCATGGCAGGCTCTGAGCACTGCGAGCCTGATGTCGAGGAGAGTGAATCCTTGCGGTCCGACGCCAACATCGCGGGCCCGATGACCGACCCGGTCCCCGGTCCCCGTAGCGAGTCGCTCGGGGATGACGTTTCACGTGAAACGCCGTCCCCCATGGACGACACCCCGATCGGTCGTGCAGCTCAGCTGGCGGTTCAGACGCCAGGCCGCACCGGAGAAGCCCTGCCCCGCCCCGAGAACACCCGGGTCATGGTGGTCGCCAACCAGAAGGGCGGGGTCGGCAAGACCACCACCACGGTCAACCTTGCTGCCTCACTGGCTCTGCACGGTGCCCGGGTCCTGGTCGTCGACCTCGACCCGCAGGGCAACGCCTCCACGGCCCTGGGCATCGATCATCACGCCGAAGTCCCCTCCATCTACGACGTGCTGGTGGAGAGCAAGCCGCTGGCCGACGTCGTGGTCCCGGTCCCCGACGTGGAAGGGCTGTTCTGTGCGCCGGCCACGATCGACCTGGCGGGCGCCGAGATCGAACTGGTCTCGCTGGTGGCGCGGGAAAGCCGGCTGGACCGGGCCATCAAGGCCTACGAACAGCCGCTGGACTACATCCTCATCGACTGCCCGCCTTCACTCGGCCTGCTGACCGTCAACGCGCTGGTCGCCGGTGCCGAGGTGCTGATCCCGATCCAGTGCGAGTACTACGCGCTGGAAGGGCTCGGCCAGCTGCTGCGCAACGTCGACCTGGTGCGCGGGCACCTCAACCCCAAGCTCCATGTGTCGACGATCCTGCTCACCATGTACGACGGCCGCACCCGGCTGGCCTCCCAGGTCGCGGAGGAGGTGCGCAACCACTTCGGCAGCGAGGTGCTGCGCACCAGCATCCCCCGTTCGGTGCGTATCTCCGAGGCGCCCAGCTACGGGCAGACGGTCCTCACCTACGACCCGGGATCCAGCGGTTCGCTCTCCTACCTGGAAGCGGCCCGGGAGATCGCCTTGCGGGGAGTCGCCCAGGCCGGTACCGGCACCGAGGGCCTCACCGTGAACTACGAACCACAGCACAGCATGTCGGAGGGGAATCAGTGAGCGAACGACGTAGAGGACTGGGCCGCGGGCTCGGTGCGCTGATCCCCGCGGCACCGCAGGCAGCGGAGAACGCCGCGCCCGCGGTGGGCCGGGGAGCGACATCGCCGTCCGCGGTGCCGACGCTGCCGCCGGACCGCGGGGTGGCGGCGGCCAAGGTCACCTCGATCGCGGCCAGGTCCGTTTCACGTGAAACGGAAGAACCGCACAAGCCTGAAGCAGTGGCAGACGTGTCGGGGGAGGTCGCAGGGGCGCATTTCGCCGAGCTGCCGCTCGACGCGATCACGCCCAACCCGCGGCAGCCGCGTGAGGTCTTCGAAGAGGAGGCACTCGCCGAGCTGGTCACCTCCATCCAGGAGGTGGGCCTCCTCCAGCCGGTGGTCGTCCGGCAGACCGGTCCCCAGCGGTACGAGCTCATCATGGGCGAGCGGCGCTGGCGGGCCTGCCGCGAGGCCGGCCTGGAGCGGATCCCGGCGATCGTCCGCGCGACCGACGACGAGAAGCTGCTGCTGGACGCACTGCTGGAGAACCTCCACCGGGCTCAGCTGAACCCGCTGGAAGAGGCCGCGGCCTACGACCAGCTGCTGCGGGACTTCAGCTGCACCCACGACGAGCTGGCCGACCGTATCGGCCGGTCGCGCTCGCAGGTCTCCAACACCCTGCGGCTGCTGAAGCTCCCGACGTCCGTGCAGTTCAGGGTCGCGTCCGGGGTGCTCTCCGCAGGCCACGCACGTGCCCTGCTGGGCGTGGACGACGGGGACGAGCAGGAGGAGCTGGCGCGCCGCATCGTCCGCGAGGGACTCTCGGTGCGTTCGGTCGAGGAGATCGTGCGGCTGATGGGCTCCGAGCCCACCGGTACCACCAAGGCGAAGAAGCCACGGGCCGGCGGCCGGGTCTCCCCCGCCCTGACCGGTCTCGCCTCGCGGCTGTCCGACCGCTTCGAGACCCGGGTGAAGGTCGACCTCGGGCAGAAGAAGGGCAAGATCGTCGTCGAGTTCGCCTCGATAGAAGACCTGGAGCGCATCCTCGGCACCCTGGCCCCCGGCGAGGGACGGGTGCTCGACAAGAGCCTCGCCGAGGAGAACGGCGACGAGGACTGAGCGGAGTTCTCCGGCCCGGAGGGCGGGCCGTGTTCCCAGCGGATTGCGGAACACGGCCCGCCCTTTGCTGTGTGGCGGTATCCGCATACGCGGACCGTGGATACGATGCGATCGGGTATGGCACACATCCACGTGGAAACCCCCACAACAAGGAGTAAGCCATGCGAACGGTGAGCCGCACCGGACTGCTGGCAGCGGGCTTCGGCCTGGGAGCAGTCGGTGGTTTCGTCGGTGGCCTGCTCAGAGAGCGGGACGTGCGGACGGCATCGCGCGGTGCGGCGGGCGAGGGAAGCGAGGACCTGTCTTCATGGGCCGTCGGCTCGTACCGCTCACGCTGGACAACCTTCCGGATCTCCCCAAGCGCTGCCGCTCCTGCGTCTTCTGGGAACTCGACCCCGTCAGCGGTGAAGCCGCGGTAAGAGCGGGTCGGCCCGAGCTGGAGAAGGAAGCCTGGATCTCGGCCGTCCTCCTGGAGTGGGGCTCCTGCGGCCGGGTGGTCCATGTCGACGACGTCCCGGTCGGTTTCGTGCTGTACGCCCCGCCCGCGTACGTGCCGCGCTCCACGGCCTTTCCCACGAGCCCGGTGTCCCCCGACGCCGTACAGCTCCTCACGGCCTGGCTGACGCCCGGTTACCAGGGGCAGGGGCTGGGCCGGGTGATGGTGCAGACGGTGGCCAAGGACCTCATCCGCCGCGGCTTCAAGGCGGTCGAGGCCTTCGGCGACGCCCGGTGGTCGGAGCCCGCGTGTGTGCTCCCTGCCGAGCACCTCCTGGCCGTCGGCTTCAAGACGGTCCGCCCGCACCCCCGCTTCCCCCGCCTGAGGCTGGAACTGCGCACCACGATCTCGTGGAAGGAAGACGTGGAGATGGCCCTGGACCGCCTCCTGGGGGCGGTGCAGAAGGAACCGGCTCTGCGCCCGCTCTAGAAACGGGCCACGACGAACGCGAACGGGCCCGGCCCCCGGAGGGGCGGGCCCGTTCGCGTTCGTGCGGGGCGCGGAGTGCGATCAGGCGAGGAAGTCGCCCAGCTCGCGCTCCAGCATCGCCTTCGGCTTGGCGCCGACGATGGTCTTCACGACCTCGCCGCCCTGGTAGACGTTCATCGTCGGGATCGACATGACGCCGTACTTGGCGGTGGTGGTCGGGTTCTCGTCGGTGTTCAGCTTCGCGATGACGATCTCGTCGTGCTCGGCGGCGATGGCCTCCAGCGAAGGGGCGATCTGGCGGCACGGGCCGCACCAGGTGGCCCAGAAGTCCACGAGTACGGGCTTGTCGCTCTTGAGAACGACCTCTTCGAAGTTGGCGTCCGTCACGGTCACCGTGGCACCGGCCATGGCAGTCTCCTTACTGGGTGGAATGGGGCTCGGGGGCGTCAGGGGCGGAGTCAGGCGGAGGCGGTCTTCTCCGGCTCCGGGACGTCCTCGCTGTCCGAGAGCGCGGCGAGGTGCCGCTCGGCGTCCAGGGCCGCGGAGCAGCCGGTACCGGCCGCCGTGATCGCCTGGCGGTAGGTGTGGTCGACGACGTCGCCGGCGGCGAAGACACCCGTGATGTTCGTACGGGTGCTTGGGGCCTCCACCTGGAGGTAGCCCTCGTCGTCCAGCTCCAGCTGGCCCTTGAACAGCTCGGTGCGCGGGTCGTGGCCGATCGCGATGAACAGGCCGGTCACCGGGGACTCCGAGGTCTCGCCGGTCTTCAGGTTGCGCAGCGTCAGGCCGGAGAGCTTGTTCTCGCCGTGCAGCTCGGCGACCTCGCTGTCCCAGACGAAGCTGATCTTCGGGTCGGCGAAGGCGCGCTCCTGCATCGCCTTGCTGGCCCGCAGCGTGTCACGGCGGTGGATGATCGTGACGGACTTGGCGAAGCGGGAGAGGAAGGTGGCCTCCTCCATCGCGGTGTCGCCACCGCCGACCACGGCGATGTCCTGGTCCTTGAAGAAGAACCCGTCGCAGGTGGCGCACCACGAGACGCCGCGGCCGGAGAGCTCGTCCTCACGGGGCAGGCCCAGCTTGCGGTGCTGGGAGCCGGTGGTGACGATCACGGCCTTGGCGCGGTGGACGGTGCCGGCGGTGTCGGTGACGGTCTTGATCTCACCGGTCAGGTCGACCGAGACCACGTCGTCCGGGACCAGTTCAGCACCGAAGCGCTCGGCCTGGGCACGCATGTTGTCCATCAGGTCGGGGCCCATGATGCCGTCGCGGAACCCGGGGAAGTTCTCCACCTCGGTGGTGTTCATCAGCGCGCCACCGGCGGTGACGGCGCCCTCGAAGACCAGCGGCTTCAGGGAGGCACGGGCGGTGTAGAGCGCGGCGGTGTAGCCCGCGGGCCCGGAGCCGATGATGATCACGTTACGGACGTCGCTCACGGGTGTCTTCCTTGTCTCTGCCGACTGCTTGCTGGGGCTCTCGGTGAACTCTCACCCCACCCAACGGATCCTACGGGGCAAGCATTCCCGCGGAGCCCCGGCGCCCTTTCCGCCGGTTCAGGCTCGCCGGTACGAGTGGGCCAGCAGCACCTTGCCGGGAGCCGGCGGAGACGCGGAGACGCAGGAGGCGGAGATGACGTAGGCGGAGACGCGGTCGGCGTCGGTCGGGTGCGGCAGCACCAGGAGATAGGCGTCCTTGCCCTCATAGGTGCTCTGTGTGGACGCCAGGGGAGTCTCCGGTCGACCGGTGCCGCGCTGGACGCAGGATGGCACGGTGTCCCTCGCGCCCCGCAGCGGTGTGTCGGGGGAGCTCTGCGTGCCGACGTCCGGCGTCTTCTTGGTGTGCGACGAGGCCAGCAGGTCGTGGACCCGTGACTCCAGGGTGGCGGACGTCAGCCCGGACGGGCCCCCCGTGCTCTTCTCCGCGGTCTCGGTGTGCGGCTTCTGCGCCGCCCCCTGGCCACTGCCGGTGGTCGCGTTCTGGATGACGATCCCGCCGACGCCGATGACCGCCGCGGCGGCCGCCGCGCCGAGCAGTGCCCTCGGCCACCGCCGGCCCCGGGGCCGGGCACCGGCCGCACGGCGCCCCGGGCCGGAAGCCGCCCGCGGATGCCCTGCGGGCCGGGTGACGGGCACGGGAGGGGCGGCGGAGGGAGCGCTGTCGGTTTCACGTGAAACAGGAACGGTCACGGCTGCCGGGACTTCCCGCACGGCCGGTTCCTGGTCCGGAGCGGTGGAGTCGAGCAGCGCCTCGGCCGCCAGCGCCGCGTCGATACGCTCCGCCACGTCGGCCGGCATCCGCGTGGGCCCCGGGAGGGTGCCCAGCAGACCGCGGATCTCCTCCAGGGAGGCGTGGACGTCCTCGCACAGCTCACAGCACGCGAGGTGATCCCGTAGGTCCGCGGTGCGGGACGGGGAGAGCAGCCCGTCCGTGAGCGCGGAGATCTCGGAGACCTCCGGGTGCTCGTCCGTGTCGGTCGTCGAAGTCACGAGCGCCCACCTCCGCCCTTCACGGCATCTGTGTCCTTCGGCCCTGCCGCCTCTGGGACGGATGTCCCCTGCGCCCGGTTCCTTCCCCCGCTGACGGGTCTGTTATCCCCTTCACCCGGGCGCAGATGGGTGAGCATCGGAAGAAGCCGGGCCCGGCCCCGCGCGCAGCGGCTCTTCACCGTCCCCGTGGGGACGTCGAGGATCGCGGCGGCCTCGGCCACCGGATATCCCTGCATGTCAACGAGGACCAGCGCCGCACGTTGTTCTTCGGGCAGTGTGCGCAGCGCGCCGAGCAGTTCCCGGTACAGGTCCTGCCGCTCGGCCGGCACGGCGGCGGACTCGTGCGGTTCCAGCAGTTGCTCCAGCCGCTCCGTCTCGGCGACCGGAGACGTACGGCGGGAGGCCGCCTTGCGCGCCCGGTCCAGACAGGCGTTGACCGTGATGCGGTGCAGCCAGGTCGTGACGGCCGACTGACCGCGGAAGGTGTGGGCGGCCCGGTAGGCCGAGACGAGGGCGTCCTGCACGGCGTCCGCCGCTTCTTCCCGGTCACCGAGGGTGCGCAGCGCCACCGCCCAGAGCCGGTCACGGTGGCGCCGGACTATCTCGCCGAAGGCTTCGGGGTCACCGGCCACGTGGCGCGCGAGGAGGTCGGCGTCGCTCACCACGTCAGAGCCGCCCGTCTCAGGCCCCACATGTCCCCCTGCTCGCGGCGGGTAGCGGATAGGTGGCTCCATTGAAGCCCGCCGGGCTGCGAAAGTAAACGCCGGTCAGGTGAGGGGACAGGCTCGGCCACCGCGGGTGCCGCTCACTGTTCGGTGCCGGGCACGCCATTACTTCACCGGCATATAAGTGCGGAATGCGAAAGTTGCCGAGTCGCGGCGACGACTGGAACGATCAAGGTGCTGCACAAAACCTGACCGCCGGGAATCGGCCGCTGTGGAACGGTCCGGCCGGCCGCTTCTCGTCTGTCGACACAGATTCAAGGAATTCCTGTATGAAAAACCTCAAGCGCCTTCTGCTGGTCGTGGTGGCCTCGGTCATTGCCGTGGGGGCGATGCCGGGTTCGGCGTCCGCGTACTCCAAGGGCAGCTGTAGCTACCGCAAGACGCTGTCGGTGAAGACCTACGGCGGGCACGCCACGGTCAAGCTCCTCGTCTACCGCTGCACGGACGGTCACGACTGGACGATGGCCAGCATGACGTCGAACGGGAGCGACAGTGAGGGGGCGCTCTGGATGGACGTCTCCCGCGACGGCGGAAAGACCTGGAAGGAATTGGTGCAGAAGCGCGAGGTGACCCTCGACCCGGGCGACACGGCATCGATCGCGAACAACAACCTCCAGAACGACGGCCCCGGGTACTCGGTGCGGGCCTGTGGGTACTTCGGCAACAATCAGGTGTATTGCACCAAGTGGAACTGAAGCGTAAGTAGGTTCCGTTTTTCCGGGGCTCCTGCCGGTGCGTCGGCCGAAGCCCCGGGTTGCTCATCGGCCTGCCCCAATGGCAGCAGCCGGATTCACGGGTAATTGCCGGAATCAGAGCCGGAAGACACCCGCCGCTTCGCAAAAAACAGGGCACGTGCTGCTGATGCAGCACGTGCCCTGTCTTCATGAACTGGCCGGATCCCGCAGGAGCGGGGGCCGGGACGAGCCCTTCGAGCACCCCGCGAAGGGCGCCCGAAGGGGTCAGCCGCTGACCTTGATCTCCGAGATGCCGCCCCGGTAGCCGTCCTCCGCCTCGTCGCTGGGCAACTCGGTGATGTGGACCAGGACGTAACGCGTCTTGACGGGCTTGTCCACCTTCACGGACAGCGAGGAGCCGGCCTTCTCCAGCTTCGAGAGGCGCTGCGTGAACGCGTCGAGCGTCGTCGGGTCGGACGCCTCGGGAGCGGCGGCGAGCACCTCGGCCGTCTGCCCCGCCCGGTACATGCTGGCCTGCACCTCGGAAACGTCCTGGACGCTGCCGAGGTCGACGACCAGACCGCTGCCGTCCGCGCGGTACGGAAGGTTGCCGAAGTTCGCCCAGCCCTTGAACAGTCCGGTCACCCAGGCGGTGCCCGGGTCCCCGTCCACGGCGTTCGAGGCCGAGGCCGAGTCCTTGCCGACGGGCTTGCTGGTGCGGGGGGAGAACTCCGTAGCGTTGTCGATCTTGATCGGCTTCGGTGCGGGTTTCTTCTGCTTGGCGCTCTCGGGCTGGGTGTTCTCCTGGGTCTCCTGGCCTTCGCCCTTGATGAGGGTGTCCGCCAGCTGCCAGCTCCCGAGCCCCAGCGCCGCGATCAGCAGTCCGGACACGCACCACTTCAGTGCCCGGCCGGTGCGGCTCTGCAGCGGTGGCGGCGGAGCGGGCACCGCTGCGGCCCGGGCCGGAGCCCCGCCGTTGCGCGACGGGGGCTGCCCGTACGAGCCCTGCTGGAAAGCGGTGCGCTGGTAGGGCGGCGGCGCGGTGAAGGATGTCTCCGGCGGACGGATGCGCGGTATGGCCGTGACGGCCTTCGCCAGTTCCTCCGGAGTCGTGCAGGCCGGCTCCTGGCGGGAGGCGGTGGCACCGTCGTTGACCAGCGCCCGCATGGCCAGCTCGGACAGGCCGCGGTGCACTCCGGCCCGTACCTGGTCCGGCGGGATCATGCCGACGTCCTTGGGCAGCCCCGACAGGCCGTACGCGTCGCTCTCGTACGGCCAGCGCTGGGTGAGGGCGGCGTACAGCAGCGCGCCGATCGCCTCGGTGTCCGTGCGCTGCGGGTGCTCGCTGCTGATGCCGCGCAGCGCGGCCATCACGGCCAGGCCGCGGATGCGGTACTGCCCGGACTCGGTCCGCAGCACGGAGCTGGGGTTGAGTCTGAGGTGGGCCAGGCCTTCCCGGTGGGCGGCGGCCATGGCCTGGGAGACCTGGCTGACGAGCTGGTAGGCGTCGTGCGGTTCCAGCGGGCCGCTCGCGAGCACCGCGGTCAGTTCCGTGGCGTCCGGCAGCCACTCGTGCACGACGTAGACGAGGTCGTTCTCCTCGACGGCGTCGAGGACCTGCACGAAGCGGGGGTCGCCGAGCAGCGCGGCGGAGCGCGCGGCGGACAGCACGGGGCGGGCACGCGGGTGGTCCGCGGGCAGGATGTGTACGCCGACTGCACGGCGCAGTTTCTCGTCGACCGCACGCCAGCTGCTGAATCCGTCCAGACGGGTGACGCACTCCTCCAGGCGGTAGCGTCTGGCGAGCTTGTGGCCGCTGTGCAGTTCGGGCGGCTTGGTGTCGGCCACCGCGGCAGGCTCTTCGCCGGTGCGTGCGGTTTCCTGGTCCGTGCCGGTTACGCTCTCGGCCTCCGCACCGTCGTCCGTGGCCTGTCCCGCCTGGGCGGTCAGCGGTTCGTCACCGCTCGTGTCGGCCACGTCGACGGCAGCCGTGCTCCGTTCCGCCACCGTCGTTCCTGCCTCCCCATCCGTTGCAGGCTCTACGAGCCAAGACAATTGTGCCCACAGTCCGCCACTATGCACGACACACGGTTGCGGCCGATGGTTGTGCCCGCTCAGCGCCCCAGCTTGGCGCGCACCATGCCGACCATGGCGTTCATCTCCTCGACCCGCATCCGTTTCGCGGCGAGGAAGAAGACGGCGATCAGTGTGACACCGCCACCGGCCAAGGCGGCCAGCGAACCGGTCACGCCGCTGCCGAGCGCCAGGGTGATTCCGTATGCGGCCGCGCCGCCGACCAGGGCGGCGGGCACACAGGCGCCGGCGAGACGGGCGTACGTACGAATGACGTGCGATCCGTCCAGGTCGCCGCCCAGCCGAGTGCGCAGACGCCGCCAGGCCACGCCGACGCCGACGGCGTATCCCAGGCCATAGGAGAAGGCGAGGCCCACCACGACCCAGCGGGCCGGGAGGAGGAGGAAGCACAGCCCGGACGCCGCCGCGTTGACGACGGCGACGATCACCGTGTTGAAGAACGGCGTACGGGTGTCCTCGTAGGCGTAGAAACCCCGCAGGATGACGTACTGCGCGGAGTACGGGATCAGGCCCAGTCCGAACGCCATGATCACGTAACCGATGTTGGTGGCGCCGGTGCCGGCGCTGGAGAACATCAGTGTCGCCATCGGCACACCGAGCGCCACGAACGCGAAGGCGCACGGCACGATGGCCACCGCCGAGGTCCGCAGCCCGTAGGAAATGTCGTCGCGGACGGCGGTGACGTCCCCGTCGTGGGCGGCCCGGGAGATGCGGGGCAGGACGGCGGTCATGACCGAGACGGTGATGATGGCCTGCGGCATCTGCCAGAGCTGCAACGCGTAGTTGTAGGCGGTGATGCCGGTGCCGGAGTGGCCCTCGCTCTCGGCCACCGAGCCGGCCCAGGTGGCGATCTGGGTCACCACGATCAGGCCGAGCTGGTTGGCGAGGACGAAGAAGAAGGTCCACTTGGCGAGCCGGGCGGCCTTGCCGAGCCCGTGTCCACGCCAGTCGAAGCGGGGACGGAGCCGGAAACCGGCGTCCCGGAGGTAGGGGAACATGGCGAGCGCCTGCACGGTCAGCCCGAGCAGGGTGCCGATGCCCAGCAGCCGTACCGCGTCGGCGGAGACGTTGCCCGCGCCCACGCCGCTGTGCGAGAAGCTGCCGAAGACCCAGATGAACGCGCCGAAGGTGGCGATCACGATGATGTTGTTGAGGACCGGGGTCCACATCATCGCGCCGAACCGGCCGCGGGCGTTGAGGATCTGTCCCAGTACGACGTGCACGCCCATGAAGAACATGGTCGGCAGGCAGTAGCGGGCGAAGGCGACCGCGACGTCCATCTGCTCGGGATCCGAGGCGATCTTCGGCGACATCATGCTGATGAAGAGCGGCGCCGCCAGCACACAGACCGTGGTGACACCGGCCATCAGCACGGTGACCAGGGTCAGCAGCCGGTTGGCGTACGCCTCGCCGCCGTCCTCGTCGTTCTTCATGGCCCGCACCAGCTGCGGGATGAAGACGGCGTTCAGGGCGCCGCCGCCGACCAGGATGTAGATCATCGTCGGCAGGGTGTTGGCGACCTGGTACGAGTCGTTGAGGGTGCCGACGCCGATCGCCGCGGCGATGACGAGGTTGCGGACGAAGCCGAGGATGCGGGAGACGAGCGTGCCCGCGGCCATGACGGCGCTGGACTTCAGCAGGCTGGACGCGCGTCCGCCGGAGCGCTTGGCGGGCTCCGGCGCGGGCACCGGGGCAGGCGGCTGCTCCGGCAGGGCTGCGGTCTGCGCGAGAGGGTCCGGCTGCGGCGTCATCGGCTGCTGCGGCTTGTACGGGCGCTGCTGGCCGTAAGGCTGCTGCTGTCCGTACGGCTGCTGTGCTTCTGGCGGCGACTGCTGTCCGTAGGGCTGCTGCGATTCCTGGGGACGCTGCTGTCCGTACGGGGGCTGCTGGCCATACGGCTGCTGCTGCGCCTCCTGCGGGCGCTGCTGCTCATAGGGACTCTGTGGCTCGTAGGGGCGCTGGGGCTCCTGCGGGCGCTGCGGCTCGTACGGCTGCTGCTGGTCCCGGTACAGGTGCGCGAAGGCGTCCTGCCCGGGGCGCTCGTCGGCGGCCTGCGTGATGAGGTCGTCCACCCCCACGAACTGCGTGGCGGCGTCGTCACCGTACGGCAGGTGCCGGGTCGGGCCCTGGGGCTCGGGAGGCGGGGGCGGGGCCCACACCTGGGGGTCCGGGGTGTGCTGCGGGGCAGGCGGCTGCTGGTAGAGCGGGTTCGGGGCCTGGCCGGGAGCCGGCGGGGGGTGGGCCGAGCGGTCGTAGAGGACGTCGTTCACCGGGTCCTGGGTCGTGGGGTCCTGCGACCGGTACGGGTCGTTGGCGTACGCGTCCTGCACGTACGGGTCCTGGGGCGGCTGCCCCTGAGGCGTCGGCGGTCCCTGACCCGCAGGAGTGCCGCGCGCACCCCTGCCGCGGTCACCGTCGTACGGCGCATTCATCGCTGCCCCACCTCATCCGTCGCCGGCCATCCGGCCCCGCCATCTGTCAACGGTCCACTTTCTCACCTGAGCCGGACGGGCCCGTGCTTCCCGAACCGGTGTCCGGCCCGGGGTCACCCGGCTGCACCGGCCCGTCACCGTCCGTACCGCCGTCGGCCGTTCCGCCGCTGTTCCCGCTGCCGCCGTCGGCCCCCGCGCCGCCGGCCCCGCCGGATCCCTCGCCCCCGTCGGTCCCGTCGGTGCCCTCGCCGCCGTCGGTCCCTTCCTCGCCGTGCCGGGACCCGGCACGCTTGCGCTGGAGGTAGATGCGCACGCCGGCGAGGACGAGCAGCAGCACGCCGCCGGCGATCACGAGCATGATCGTCGAGGTGATCTCGGTGACGTTGACCTGGAAGGTCATCGGCAGGCCGTACGGCTTGCCCTCGGAGGTGTAGAGCTGGGCCGTCACCTGCACGGGGCCGTTGGCGTTCGCCGTCGTGTCGAACTTGAACGACTGGCTGTGGCCGCCGTCGACCGTGATCTCCTGCGGCTCACCCGTGTCGAGGCGGTTGGGCTGCGAGGACGACAGTTCCAGCGTCAGATTCTTGACGCCCTGCACCAGGTTGTTCTGCACCGTCACCGGAATGGTCGCGCTGCGCCCGGAGAGCGTCGCGTCCGACTTCTGGATCAGCTGCACGTTCTTCGTCAGGCCGTCGAGGTAGGTGCGTACGGAGCTGCGGAAGACCGCGGCGCCCGCGTCGTCGCCCCGCCACTCGGTCGACATCTCCCGCATGATGGCGTTGCCGAACGGCGTCACCACGCGAGGGGGCTGGGACAGGACGGGCTCGAAGTCGTCCAGCGTGCTCTGGGTCTCCTGGATCTCCTCGAAGGCCGCGGTCGGCAGTTCCTGCTTGCGCAGCGAGGCCGGATACGCGGAGCGGGGGGGCACGACGCGATTGGCGTCGGGGTCCGGCGTGGCCTTGGCGGCGCCCGCCAGGTTCAGCGGTTCGGCCCAGCGGCCGGGCACCAGGCTCTTCACGCCGGCGGCCATGGCCTGGGCCTGGCTGACCGACGGGGTGCGCTGCGGGGCGACGACGATGTTGCGCTGCCGCTCGGGCTCCTGGCCGTTGACCATCAGGCTCTGGGCGAGGAACTCCTGGACCGCGAGGGTGGAGTTCTCGGCCTTGGACAGGTCGCCCTCGAAGGCGGTGGACAGCCGGGCGTCCGAGACGATCGCGGTGTTTCCGCCGCCGATGGGGCGGGCCGCCGTCGGGCTGTAGGAGAGGTCGTTCTCCTGGAGGCTGTCGCTGCGGGCGATGATGTTGTGCGCGCCGCCGGAGGTGGCCACATCGATGATCGAGGAGTCGACGGCGCCTTCCGCGGGCCAGGCGAAGTCGGTACGGGGCTTGACGCCCAGGATGGTCTCCACGGTCGTGGCGGCCAGCGTCGTGGCGGGGCCGAGGTGGCCCAGGGCGCTGGGGACCTCCTTGCCGCGGTGGGCGAGGGAGGCCAGGTCGGGGTCGGCGAAGGGGAGGGCGACGACCTCGTGGGTCTTGGCGGCCTCCTCCACCTGACCCAGCCACTGCTTGGCGACGGCCTGGTTCTTGCCCGCGGTGGGGCCGTTCGGTCCTTCGACCTTGTAGCTCCTGGTCATCGCCTCGACGGAGGCGAGCACGTCCGGGTCGATGACCAGGGTGACGGGAAGGTCCTTGCCGAGCGCCACGAGCTGCTGGAGCCGCCCGCCGGGAGCGATCTCCGCGGCCAGGTTGTCGTTGCGGAAGACGGGGGTCTGCTCCGCGTTCGCGTCGGTCTCCGCGGTGAGGTGTGTCGAGGAGATCAGCGGCCACAGGTAGGTGAGCTGGGACTTCTTCGCCACGTCGGAGCTCTGCCAGGGCAGGAACGTGCGCTGGACGCCGAGCACCTGCTCGTACGAGGAGTCACCCGAGCGGCCGGACAAGGAGACACCGAGCTGGTAGACACCGTCGCCCCCGAGGTCGAGATCCTTGACCGGCACCTGGAGGGTGAAAGTGCGGCTGACGCCCGGGGCCAGCTTGTCGATCTTCTGCGTGCGGTTCTTGATCTCCTCGCCGTCCGCGCCGGACGAGAAACCGGTGCGCTTGGCGGCCGTGTCGATGGCGCTGCGGCTGGTGAGGGCCTGGCCCCGTCGCAGGCCGACGTGAGCGTCGGTGACCGGTGCGTCGCTGCGGTTGGTGAGCGTGCCGGAGACGGTGAGGGTGTCGTCCTTCTCCGGCACGGTGGGCGTGAGCGCGTCGATGGAGACGTCGACGGTGCGCGGACCGGCGGCACGGGCTTCGGGTGCGGCCGTGAACTGCGCCGTCGCCGCCAGCAAAGGCACTCCGGCGATCAGTGCCGCGGCCCGGCGCAACCACCGACGGCGCGGCCGTTCACTCCCCTGGAACCCTGCCGCCTCGGCCACGCGTTCGCCCGTCCCTCGTCGTCGTCAGTGGTCGTCGGAATGTGCGTCCACGCATGGTAACGAGACCTGCTGTGCCGAAGTGCTGGGGACTGCTCCACAAGATCGCCCGATGGCCGGGCCACCGGCGGACCTTGTCCCCTTTTCCCGGGGATGCCCGGCGAGGCGGGCGACAGGACGCCTCGCCGGGCGCGGACCCGTACCCTGTTCTGTTGTGCCGAACGCCAACAATGACTTCCTCGCCCCGCAGTCCGAGCGGACCTCGCAGCCGACGAGCGCACTGAGCCAGGTGCAGCGCCGTGCCGTCGGCGAACTGTTGCGGGTCTCCCCTGTCGCGGACGACCTGGCCCGCCGTTTCCAGGAGGCCGGGTTCACGCTTGCCCTGGTCGGCGGTTCGGTGCGGGACGCGCTGCTCGGCCGGCTCGGCAACGACCTGGACTTCACCACCGACGCCCGCCCCGAGGACGTGCTGCGGATCGTGCGGCCGTGGGCGGACGCGGTGTGGGAGGTCGGTATCGCCTTCGGCACGGTCGGCTGCAAGAAGGACTCGTTCGACATCGAGGTCACCACGTACCGCTCCGAGGCGTACGACCGGTCCTCGCGCAAGCCCGAGGTGTCCTACGGCGACTCCATCGAGCAGGACCTGGTGCGCCGGGACTTCACGGTGAACGCCATGGCGGTGGCGCTGCCGCAGAAGCAGTTCATCGACCCGCACAACGGACTGGAGGACCTGGCGGCGCGTGTCCTGCGGACGCCGGGGACGCCGGAGGAGTCGTTCTCCGACGACCCGCTGCGGATGATGCGGGCCGCCCGGTTCGCGGCCCAGCTGGACTTCGAGGTGGCCGAGGACGTCGTCTCCGCCATGAAGGCCATGGCCGAGCGCATCGACATCGTCTCCGCCGAGCGGGTGCGGGACGAACTGAACAAGCTGCTGCTGGGCGCACACCCGCGCAAGGGCCTCAGGCTGCTGGTCGACACGGGGATCGCGGATCGGGTGCTGCCGGAGCTGCCTGCCCTGCGACTGGAAAGTGACGAACATCACCGTCACAAGGACGTCTACGAGCACTCGCTGACGGTGCTGGAGCAGGCCATCGACCTCGAAGAGGACGGCCCGGACCTGGTGCTGCGGCTGGCGGCGCTGCTGCACGACATCGGCAAGCCGAAGACACGGCGCTTCGAGAGCGACGGGCGGGTCTCCTTCCACCACCACGAGGTCGTGGGGGCGAAGATGACCAAGAAGCGGATGACCGCGCTGAAGTACTCCAACGACATGATCAAGGACGTCTCGCTCCTGGTGGAGCTGCACCTGCGCTTCCACGGCTACGGGACGGGCGAGTGGACCGACTCCGCGGTCCGCCGCTACGTGCGGGACGCGGGCCCGCAGCTGCGGCGCCTGCACAAGCTGACGCGTTCGGACTGCACCACCCGCAACAAGCGCAAGGCCAACGCGCTCTCCCGTGCCTACGACGGCCTGGAGGAGCGGATCGCGCGTCTGCAGGAGCAGGAGGAGCTGGACTCGATCCGGCCGGACCTGGACGGCAACGACATCATGCAGATCCTCGGTGTCGCTCCCGGCCCGGCGGTCGGCAAGGCGTACAAGCACCTGCTCGAACTGCGGCTGGAGAACGGGCCGATGGAGCGGGACCAGGCCGTCGCGGCCCTGCGGGAGTGGTGGGCCGCGCAGAGCTGAGTCTGCTGTTTCACGTGAAACACGGCGCTGGAGACGGGTCGTGTTTCACGTGAAACCAGTCGGGTCGCCTACTTCTTGAGGTCCTCCAGGCAGAGGACGACCTTGCTGCGGTGCCTACGGCCGGTGGCTTCCGAGTAGGCGTTGTACTTCGTCAGGTCGCACAGCTTCTCGTCGGTGGTGTCGTCATGCACCTCGGCGACCTTGTAGGCGGCGCCGGAAGCGGAGCAGTCCACCTTCTCCAGGTCCGGCCGGACGGTCGTGCCGTTGTTCTTCATGCAGTCGCCGACGGCGGCCTTCTTGGCATCCGAGCTGAAGAAGGAGTTGAAGGCCGCCAGGCCTCCGAGCACCAGGCCGAGCACGACGAAGGTCATGACGACGCGGGTGACCTTCCGGCCCGCGGTGTCCGGCCGTTGCGGCCTGGGCGGCTGGGGAGCCGGGCCCTGCGGCGGCATGCCGTACGGCTGCTGCTGGGGCGCCGCCTGCGGCCAGGGAACGCCGTGCTGCTGCGGCGCCTGCGGCGGGTACGCGTAGCCGCCTTGAGGCTGGCCGTACGGCGCCGGGGGAGCCTGCTGGGGCTGGCCGTAGGGGTTCGGCGCTTGCGGCGGCTGCCCGTACGGAGCGGTCGGTGCCTGCGGAGGCGGATTCTGTCCGTAGGGGCCCTGCCCATAGGGATGCTGTCCGTACGGGTTCTGGCCCGGAGGCGGCGGCGTGGTCATGGAGGTCCCCCTGATGAGCGATGCGTCATGTGTGTGCGAAGCACGTAACGTATCGGGTCGCGAGAGGGCCCAGGCGCCGCGCGTCAGGCGGGAAGGTGGCGGCAGGGCCCAGCTCCAGGAGGCCGCTGCCCTACCGTCGCAGGAAGCGCACCAGCGCCGCGGCGGTCGCCGCGTGCAGCAGGGCCACGCCGATGACGAGCAGGCTCGACCTGCCGTCCGGCGGCAGTATCAGCGCCGTCACGGCCGCGGCTCCGACGTAGGCGACGTTGAAGAGCATGTCGTAGACGGCGAAGACGCGACCGCGGAAGGCGTCGTCCACGGAGGACTGCACCACCGTGTCCGTGGCGATCTTGGCTGCCTGAGTACTGAGGCCGAGCACGAAGGCGGCCACCAGTATCGGGACGTAGGCGAAGGTCAGCTCCAGAGCGGGAGCCAGCACGGCCGACAGCCCCGCACAGCACGCCATCCAGGCCAGGGGACCGACCCGGGCCACGGCCGGAGGGGTGACGACCGCGGCGGTGAAAAAGCCGGCCCCGGACACGACGACAGCGATCCCGAGGAGCGCCAGACCGTCCGCTTCGTCGGCGGACCAGGCGTACCGGCACAGTATCAGCACCGTCACCGTCAGCGCTCCGTAGCAGAAGCGCAGCACGGTCATCGCTGTCAGCGCCACCGCGGCGGTGCGGCGCTCGGCCAGGTGGCGCAGGCCTTCGCCCAGGCCACGGGCGGTGCTCGTCAGGGCGGCGCCCAACCGCGACCGGAGTCGTGCGGGGTCGGGCCCGAGCAGCCCCGGGGCCATCCGCAGGGAGGCTCCGGCAGCGCAGAGGTAGAGGGCCGCTGCCAGCACTACGACGACCGAGTTCGACTCGACGCCCGCGAGCCGGGCCGCGAAGGCGAGGCCACCGCCCGCGGTGGTCGCGAGGGTGCCGGCGGTCGGGGACAGCGAATTGGCCACCACCAGGCGTTCCGTACCGTCGACCACGCGGGGCAGAGCGGCCGAGAGTCCGGCCAGCACGAAGCGGTTGACGGCCATGACGGAGAGAGCGGACGCGTAGAAGAGCCAGTCCGGTACCTGAGCGGTGATCAGGGCCGCGGTCCCGACGGTCAGTGCGGTGCGCAGCAGGTTGCCGTACAACAGCACCTGCCGGCGGCGCCAGCGGTCGAGGAAGACGCCGGCGAAGGGGCCGAGCAGCGAGTACGGGAGCAGCAGGACCGCCATGGCCGAGGCGATGGCCGCGGGAGAAGCCTGTTTCTCGGGTGAGAAGACGACGTACGTGGCGAGCGCGACCTGGTAGACGCCGTCGGCGGCCTGGGAGAGCAGCCGCACGGCCAGCAGGGAGCGGAAGTCACGCAGCTGGAGCAGCATGCGGAGGTCGCGCACAACGGGCATGAGGCCCAGCCTCACACAGCTCACAGGCCCCCGGACGGAATTTCCGGGGGCCTGTGAGCACGGGGCAGGGCGCGGAGCTTAGCGCTCGACCTCGCCCTTGATGAACTTCTCGACGTTCACGTGCGCCTCGTCGTCGAAGTACTGCACCGGCGGCGACTTCATGAAGTACGAGGACGCGGAGAGCACCGGGCCGCCGATGCCGCGGTCCTTGGCGATCTTCGCGGCACGCAGGGCGTCGATGATGACACCGGCGGAATTCGGGGAGTCCCAGACCTCCAGCTTGTACTCCAGGTTCAGCGGGACGTCACCGAAGGCGCGGCCCTCCAGGCGCACATAGGCCCACTTGCGGTCGTCCAGCCAGGCGACGAAGTCCGACGGGCCGATGTGGACGTTGTCCTCGCCCAGCTCGCGGTCGCGGATCTGCGAGGTGACGGCCTGGGTCTTGGAGATCTTCTTGGACTCCAGGCGCTCACGCTCGAGCATGTTCTTGAAGTCCATGTTGCCGCCGACGTTCAGCTGCATCGTGCGGTCCAGGACGACGCCCCGGTCCTCGAAGAGCTTGGCCATCACGCGGTGCGTGATCGTGGCGCCGACCTGGGACTTGATGTCGTCACCGACGATCGGCACACCCGCCTCGGTGAACTTGTCCGCCCACTCCTTGGTACCGGCGATGAAGACCGGGAGGGCGTTGACGAAGGCGACCTTGGCGTCGATGGCGCACTGCGCGTAGAACTTCGCGGCGTCCTCGGAGCCGACGGGCAGGTAGCACACCAGGACGTCGACCTGCTGGTCCTTGAGGACCTGGACGATGTCGACCGGCGTCTCGTCGGACTCCTCGATGGTCTGGCGGTAGTACTTGCCCAGGCCGTCCATGGTGTGGCCGCGCTGGACGGTCACGCCGGAGTTCGGCACGTCGCAGATCTTGATGGTGTTGTTCTCGCTGGCACCGATGGCGTCCGCCAGGTCGAGGCCGACCTTCTTGGCGTCGACGTCGAAAGCGGCCACGAACTCGATGTCACGCACGTGGTAGTCGCCGAACTGCACATGCATCAGGCCGGGCACGCGGGTGTCCGGGTCTGCGTCCTTGTAGTACTCGACGCCCTGTACCAGCGAGGCGGCGCAGTTGCCCACGCCGGCGATGGCTACGCGAACCGAACCCATTCCGGTTGCTCCCTGTGATCTCGACAAGGTTCCGCTGACTGCGGGACCTCATGTGGTGGTGTCATCGGACGGGCCCGGCCGGGAACCACCCCGACGCCGGGGCAGGCCGTCCGCGTCTCCTGACGTGTCCTTCTGGTGCTGCTCGGCAGGGTCGACGGCGCGCTGGTCGCGACCGGCGCGCTCGCTCTCGATCAGCTCGTTGAGCCACCGGACCTCGCGTTCCACGGACTCCATGCCGTGCCGCTGAAGTTCGAGGGTGTAGTCGTCGAGCCGCTCGCGCGAACGGGCCAGGGAGGTGCGCATCTTTTCGAGGCGCTCCTCCAGCCGGCTGCGGCGGCCTTCGAGGACCCGCATCCGTACGTCGCGCGAGGTCTGCCCGAAGAAGGCGAAGCGGACGCCGAAGTGCTCGTCCTCCCACGCGTCCGGACCGGAGTGGGCGAGCAGCTCCTCGAAGTGGCTCTTCCCCTCCGCCGTCAGCCGGTAGACGATCTTCGCCCGGCGGCCGGTGAGCGACGCGGGCTCCGGGGAGCCGCCCGTCTCCTCGGTCAGCCAGCCGTTGGCGACCAGCGCCTTCAGGCAGGGATAGAGCGTGCCGTAGCTGAACGCACGGAAGACCCCCAGCGAGGTGTTGAGTCGTTTGCGCAGCTCATAGCCGTGCATGGGGGACTCGCGGAGCAGTCCGAGGACGGCGAACTCAAGGATGCCGGACCGCCTGCTCATGTCCGCCTCCTTGGTCTCGTGCGCTCTTTATGCCGAGCTGATGTATCGATCCGATACATCCAGACGATAGATCGGCCCCAGGGGAGGAACAAGAGGGGGGACGGTGAACGCCATCACATCACCGTTTCGTTCTACCCAACCTGACTGATTTGGAGTGAATTTCAACAGTGGGCAGGTTTTGGCCGTGCGTAGTCTGTGCGCCATGCAAACTGCCGGGAACCGTGGGGCGGAACATGACGTCCCCGTCCTCGGTGTAGTGCGACCCCATGCGCCACATGGGTGCCGTACGTCGGGGGGACCTGAAGCCAACTGCCGCCTTCAGGCGACGAGATAGATAGCGCGCCTGCCCGAGGAGTATTCGTTCCATGAGCGAGCACCGTCGCAAACCGCCCCAGCCGCAGGGCGGCGGACGTGCTGCGGCCCGACGAGCCGCACAGCAACCACCCGGGCGCCGCGCCGCGCCCACCCGCGGCTCCGCACCTGCCCCCGGCGCCGACTCCGGAGCGTACGGGCAGGAACGGCCGGCCGGCGGCAGAGCCGAGGCCCGGCGCGCCGCCCAACGCGGCGGCCGACGGCGTGCCTCCGACGCGGCGGCGATGGCCTCGGGCAGTGGCCACGGCGGCCGCGGCGGCGGACGCCGCGGTGGTGGCGGTGGCGGTGGTGATGAAGGCGGCCGCGGACGTGGCCGGGGCGCAGGCAGGCCCGGCAAGAAGCGGATCATCGACTATCCGAGAGCCGGGAAGATCGGCTGGCGCCGGTTCGTGCCCTCGTGGAAGCAGACCCTCGGCACCTGCATCGGGTTTCTGGCACTGATCGTCGGAGCGTCCGGTATCGCACTGGCCTACGTGGACATTCCGGACCCGCAGAAGGCGTCGCAGCTGCAGAAGAACGTCTACTACTGGTCCAACGGCAAGCCGATGGTCGTCGCCGGCGGTGGTGAACTCAACCGGCAGATCGTACCGATCTCCTCCATCCCCGCGACCATGCAGGACGCGGTGATCTCGGCTGAGAACGCCTCCTTCTACGAGGACTCGGGCATCGACCCGATGGGCATCGCGCGTGCCGTCTTCAACATGGCCAGGGGCGGTGAGACCCAGAGTGGTTCCACCATCACCCAGCAGTACGTGAAGAACACCTACCTCGACCAGTCGCAGACCATCAAGCGCAAGCTCACCGAGCTGTTCATCTCGGTGAAGGTGGGCATCAAGGAGGATAAGAAGGACATCCTGGCGGGCTACCTCAACACCGCCTACTACGGCCGCGGTGCGTATGGCATCCAGGCCGCGTCCCGGGCGTACTACGGCAAGGATTGCGACAAGCTCACCCCGAGTGAGAGCGCCTTCATGGCCGCACTGCTCAACGGCCCCAACCTGTACGACCCGTACATCACCACGGAGACCAAGGGCGCGAACCTCAAGCGCGCCGAGTACCGCTGGAAGTGGACGCTGGACCGCGAGGTCGAGGTGGGCCGGATGAAGAAGCCGGACCGGGACCAGATCAAGGATTTCCCGATGCCGCTGAAGCCCAAGAAGGCCATGGACCTCCGCGGCCAGAAGGGCTACCTGGTCGACCTGGCCAACAACTACATCACGGCCAACACCAAGATCACGGACGCCATGCTCAAGAAGGGCGGCTACGAGATCCACACGACCTTCGACGAGAAGCAGGTCAACGAGCTCGCGGCGTCGGTGGACAAGGTCACCAAGGAACACATCGATCCGGACAAGCGCGAGGTGGACAAGCACGTCCAGTTCGGCGGCGCCTCGGTCGAACCGGGCACCGGCAAGATCGTCGCCATCTACGGCGGCAAGGACGCGACCCAGCACTACACGAACAACGCCGACTACACCGGTGTCCAGGTCGGCTCCACCTTCAAGCCGTTCGTGCTGGCGTCGGCGATGAGCGAGGGCGTACGGGATCCGCACAATCCCGAACGCCGTACGCGGGTCTCGCCGAACAGCATCTACAACGGTGACAACAAGCTGAAGCTGCTCAACTACGACGGGACCGTCTGGCACGACAAGGACGGCAAGGAGTGGCACCAGGCGAACGACGGCAACGAGGACAAGGGCAAGGTCACGCTCCGCACCGCCATGCAGTTCTCGGTGAACACCCCGTACATCCAGCTCGGCATGGACGTCGGCCGGGACAAGGTGAAGGAAGCGGCCATCGCCGCGGGACTCCGCGACGACCAGAGCATGGCGAAGACCACCCCGGCCTTCTCGCTGGGCACCTCGGCGCCGAGCGCGATCCGGCTGGCCGGCGCCTACGCCACCTTCGCCGCCAGCGGGCAGCAGGACGACCCGTACTCGGTCGAGTCCGTCGAGAAGGACGGCCAGACCAAGTACGAGCACACCAAGAAGCCCAAGACGGGCTTCAGCGCCGCGGTCGCCGACAACGTGACGGACGTGCTGAAGACCGTGGTGGAGAAGGGCACCGGTACGGCGGCGAAGCTGCCCGACGGGCGTGAGGCGGCCGGCAAGACCGGTACCACCGACGACAACAAGTCGGCCTGGTTCGCCGGCTACACCAAGCAGCTGGCCACCACGATCGGCATGTGGCGGGTGGACGACCAGGCCAAGCAGCAGCAGTTCCTCAAGATGTACGGCGTGGGCGGCGAGAAGAAGGTCCACGGTGCGTCGTTCCCGGCCCGTATCTGGGCGGACTACATGGCGCAGGTCATGAAGGGCAAGAAGCTCGAACGCTTCCCGCAGCCCGCGCCGATCGGCCAGACGGTCTACGGGGACGGTATGAGCCCGTCGCCGAAGCCCACCCCGTCCGCTCCCCCGCCCAGCTCCCCGACGCCCACCCCGACCAAGTCCGCACCGGCCAGTCCCACGCCCACCCCCACGCCGACCAACACGTGCGCGGACTGGGACCTCAACTGCCGGACCCACGGTGGCGCGAACGGTGGGGACACCGGTGGACGTCCGGGCGGTGGAGATTCCGGCGGCAACACTCCGACACCCGATCCGGGCACCGGTGGGCCCGGGGGCGACGAAGGCGGCATCTTCGGCCACCCGGCCGGCGGCTCGGCGTCAGGCGGACGACGCGACTACTGACCGGTGACTGTTTCACGTGAAACATGACGGAGAAGCCCCCGGACCCGTGCATACGGGCCGGGGGCTTCTCCGCGTTCGGCCCCGGGCCGTACGGCAGGATGGGCGCATGACGAGCGTGCGACAGGACGAGCCCGTACGGCCCACGCGGCGGGACGAGGTGGCGGCGGCCGGCAGCGAGCTGATCGGTGGCCGTGCCGGGCGGCGCGCGGTCTTCGGCACGGGCTGGTGGAGCCCGGTACACGTCATCGCGCTCGTCATGATCGGGATGTTCGCGCTCGGCATGGTGCAGAAGCTGCCGTGTTACGAGAGCGGCTGGTTCTTCGGCGCCACCAGCCAGTACACCCACGCCTGCTACTCCGACATCCCCCACCTGTACGCGGGCCGCGGCTTCGCCGACGGTCTGATCCCGTACTTCGACAGGCTGCCCGGCGAGATGGAGTACCTCGAATACCCGGTGCTGACCGGTGTGTTCATGGAGGCCGCTTCCTGGCTGACCCCGCACGGCGGCTCCATGCAGGAGCGTGAGCAGATCTACTGGCTGGTCAACGCGGGTCTGCTGATGGCCTGTGCCGCGGTCCTCGCCGTCTGCGTGGCACGCACCCACCGCCGACGCCCCTGGGACGGCCTCCTGGTCGCCCTCGCTCCCGCCCTCGCGCTCACGGCCACCATCAACTGGGACCTCCTGGCCGTCGCGCTGACCGCCGTAGGGATGCTGATGTGGTCGCGCAGCCGGGCCCTCGCCGCAGGCGTGTTCATCGGGCTGGCGACCGCCGCGAAGCTGTACCCGGTTCTGCTGCTCGGCCCGCTGCTCGTCCTGTGCTGGCGGGCCGGGCAGTGGCGTACCTACGGCAAAGCCGTGGCCGGTGCCGCGGCCGCGTGGCTGGTCGTCAACGTGCCGGTGATGATCACGCACGACGGTTCCGGATTCCACCTCCGTGCGGGCTGGGCGAAGTTCTACACCTTCAGCCAGGAACGGCCCATCGACTTCGGATCGATCTGGCTGCTCATCTCCCAGCGCACCGGCAATCCGCTGGAGGACGCGAACACCTACGCGACGGTGTTGATGATCCTGGGGTGCGGTGCTCTGGCGCTCCTCACCTTCTACGCTCCGCGCCGGCCACGGTTCGCGCAGCTCGCCTTCCTGGTCGTCGCGCTGTTCATCCTCACCAACAAGGTCTACTCGCCGCAGTACGTGCTGTGGCTGATCCCGCTCGCCGCGCTGGCACGGCCGCGCTGGCGTGACTTCCTGGTGTGGCAGGCGTGCGAGGTCATGTACTTCCTCGGCATCTGGCTGTACCTGGCCTACACCGGCAACGGCGACAAGCACCAGGGCCTGCCGCTGGAGGGCTACCAGCTGGCCATGGCACTGCACCTGCTGGGGACGTTGTACCTGTGCGCCGTGGTGGTACGTGACGTCCTGCTGCCCGAGCGGGACGTCGTACGCAAGGACGGTGAGGACGACCCGTCGGGCGGCGTGCTGGACCACGCCCCGGACGTCTTCGTGCTCGGCCGTGCGCAGCACCTGTCACGGCACGCTGTGCAGTTCGAAGGAGCATCACAGGTGCGCTGGGGCGCGGCCCGGAAGTGACCGGGCCGGCGTCGACGCGTACGGAACAGGCCCGGGGCCGCAGATCTGCTCTGCGGCCCCGGGCCCGTTGTTCCGTGTGAGCGACCGCGGCTCAGCGGTCCACGATGCGGTCGTACTGCGTCGTGGTGTGCCGCAGATGCGCCACCAGTTCCTCGCCGACGCGGGGCTCGGGGGCGTCGCCCGGCACGAAGAGGATGGAGACCTGCATGTGCGGGGGCTCCGCGAACCACCGCTGCTTGCCCGCCCACACGTACGGCGAGAGGTTGCGGTTGACGGTCGCCAGACCCGCGCGCGCCACGCCCTTGGCGCGGGGCATCACACCGTGCAGCGCCTTGGGCGACTCCAGGCCCACGCCGTGCGACGTACCGCCGGCCACCACGACCAGGTAACCGTCCGAGGCGGCCTTCTGCTGGCGGTAACCGAAGCGGTCGCCCTTGCCGACCCGGGTGACGTCCAGGACCGAGCCGCGGTACTCGGTGGCCTCGTGGTCACCGAGCCACAGGCGCGTACCGATGCGGGCGCGGAAGCGCGTCTGCGGGAACTGCTGCTGGAGGCGGTGGAGCTCGTCGGACTTGAGGTGGCTGACGAACATCGTGTGCAGCGGCAGGTGGTTGGCCCGCAGCCGGTCCATCCAGCCGATGACCTCCTCCACCGCGTCGGAACCGTCGGTACGGTCCAGCGGCAGGTGGATGGCGAAGCCCTCCAGCCGTACGTCCTCTATGGCCGCGGCCAGCTTCGGCAGGTCCTCGGGCAGCACACCGTGGCGCTTCATGCTGCTCATGACCTCGATGACCACCCGGGCGCCCACCAGGCCGCCCACGCCCTCGACCGAGGAGACCGAACGGATGGCGCGGTCCGGCAGCGGAACCGGTTCCTCACCGTGCCGGAAGGGAGTGAGCACGAGCAGGTCACCGCTGAAGTAGTCCTTCATGCGAGCCGCTTCGTACGTCGTCCCCACGGCGAGGAGGTCGGCACCGAACCGGGTCGTCTCCTCGGCAAGGCGTTCATGGCCGAAGCCGTAGCCGTTGCCTTTGCAGACCGGGACGAGCCCCGGGAACTGCTGCAGAACGCTCTGCTGGTGTGCCCGCCAGCGCGCGGTGTCGACGTAGAGGGTGAGCGCCATGGCCGGGCCCGGAACCTTTCTCGTGGCTGCGATGCGGTCGAACAGGGGGTGTGACGGTCAGCGGCGCGACATGTAGATGTCGAGCGCCTTGTGCAGGAGCTTGTTGAGCGGGAAGTCCCACTCGCCCAGGTACTCGGCTGCCTGCCCGCCCGTGCCCACCTTGAACTGGATGAGGCCGAAGAGGTGGTCGTTCTCGTCGAGCGAGTCGCTGATGCCGCGCAGGTCGTAGACGGTGGCGCCCAGCGCGTAGGCGTCGCGCAGCATCCGCCACTGCATGGCGTTGGACGGCCGGAACTCCCGGCCGATGTTGTCCGAGGCGCCGTAGGAGTACCAGACGTGGCCGCCGACGACCAGCATCGTCGCGGCGGAGAGGTTCACGCCGTTGTGCCGGGCGAAGTACAGCCGCATGCGGTTGGGGTCCTCGGTGTTGAGGGCTGCCCACATCCGCTGGAAGTAGCTCAGCGGCCGCGGCCGGAACTTGTCGCGGATCGCGGTGATCTCGTACAGGCGCTGCCACTCGGCGAGATCCTCGTAGCGGCCCTGGACGACCTCGACGCCGGCCTTCTCGGCCTTCTTGATGTTGCGGCGCCACAGCTGGTTGAAGCCCTTGTGGACATCCTCCAGCGAACGGTTCTCCAGCGGCACCTGGAAGACGTACCGGGGCTGGACGTCACCGAAGCCGGCCCCGCCGTCCTCGCCCTGCTGCCAGCCCATCCGGCGCAGCTTGTCGGACACCTCGAAGGCGCGCGGTTCGATGTGGGTGGGCTCGACGTCCCGCAGGCGCTTGACGTCCGGGTCCTGGATCCCGGACTTGATCGCGGCGGAGTCCCAGCGCCGGATGATCACCGGCGGGCCCATCTTCACCGAGAAGGCGCCCTGCTGCTTCAGGTGCGCCAGCATCGGCTTGAGCCAGTCCTCCAGGTTCGGCGCGTACCAGTTGATGACCGGCCCCTCGGGCAGGTACGCGAGGTAGCGCTTGATCTTGGGCAGCTGGCGGTAGAGGACCAGGCCCGCGCCGACCAGCTGACCGGTCTTGTCGAACCAGCCCAGGTTCTCCGAGCGCCATTCGGACTTCACATCGGCCCAGGCCGGCACCTGCATGTGGCTGGCCGAAGGCAGGCTCTGGATGTACGCCAGATGCTGCTCTCGGCTGATGGTCCTCAGGGTCAGGCTCATGCGGGGCGCTCCTCGGCAGGTTTGTCCCCAGGGTCGGGGCTCCGGCTCTCGCGCCGAAGCCTACTGTGACCAGAGAGCGCCCCGTCTGGGCGTAGGGGGGTGGAGCCCCGCCGCCCGGCTAGCCGAGCAGCCCGCCGAAGAGACCGCCGTGGGCCATGCCGAGGAAGAAGCCGACCGCCGCTGCGCCGAGGCCGATGATCAGCAGGAAGCGTTCGCCGGTGGTGGCGGAGATGAACTGTCCCCACGCGCCGGTGCCGATGCCGATCAGTCCCGTCCAGGAACTCAGCAGGTGAAGGTGGTGGAAGTGGGCGGTGGCGAAGGCGATCACGCCGAACACCAGCGTCACGGCGACGAGGGTGTTCTCGACGGGATGGGCCTTGCCGTCGCTGTTCAGAAGAGAGAGAAGGCCGTGCTGCGGCCGGACTGCCTGTGCCATGCGGCACCTCCGAAGACAGGGCGGCGAACTGTAACGCCGCTCACACCCGTTGTGTTCCAGATTGGGGGGATCAGCGGCCGGATTTCAACCGGAAGCCCGCGGGCGGGTACTCTGTACAGTCTGCGCCCACGTCTGCCCAGGTCTCCTGGCCGGGCCGGGTGCGGAACGCATCATGACCCTCCTGCCACGGAACGACCGTGGCCGCTGAGTCCAAAGGAGGTGGGTTCTACATGCGTCACTACGAGGTGATGGTCATCCTCGACCCCGATCTCGAGGAGCGCGCTGTCTCCCCGCTGATCGAGAACTTCCTCTCCGTCGTCCGTGAGGGCAACGGAAAGGTCGAGAAGGTCGACACCTGGGGCCGTCGTCGTCTCTCGTACGAGATCAAGAAGAAGCCCGAGGGCATCTACTCGGTCATCGACCTGCAGGCCGAGCCTGCGGTCGTCAAGGAACTCGACCGTCAGATGAACCTGAACGAGTCGGTCCTCCGGACCAAGGTCCTCCGTCCCGAGACCCACTGACGCTCAGCGTCAGCGGTAACCGGGTTCGAGTAGCAACACCAGCAGCCAGCAGCACACCCGCCGAGAGGTTCCCCTAATGGCAGGCGAGACCGTCATCACGGTCGTCGGCAATCTTGTCGACGACCCCGAGCTGCGCTTCACCCCGTCCGGTGCGGCGGTCGCGAAGTTCCGCGTCGCGTCCACCCCCCGCACCTTCGACCGCCAGACCAATGAGTGGAAGGACGGCGAGAGCCTGTTCCTGACCTGCTCGGTGTGGCGTCAGGCGGCGGAGAACGTCGCCGAGTCCCTCACGCGGGGCACTCGCGTGATCGTGCAGGGCCGCCTGAAGCAGCGGTCGTACGAGGACCGCGAGGGCGTCAAGCGCACGGTCTACGAGCTCGACGTCGACGAGGTCGGCGCCAGCTTGCGCAATGCCACGGCCAAGGTCACCAAGACCTCGGGCCGCGGCGGCCAGGGCGGCGGCTTCGGCGGCGGCCCGCAGGGCGGTGGCCAGGGTGGCGGCGGCTGGGGCGGCGGCCCCGGCGGCGGCCAGCAGGGCGGCGGCGGTGCTCCCGCCGACGACCCGTGGGCGACCGGTGCCCCTGCCGGCGGCGGCCAGCAGGGTGGCGGCGGTGGTGGCTGGGGCGGCGGCTCCGGCGGCGGCTACTCGGACGAGCCGCCCTTCTAGGTCCGACTTCCGGCACGTACGCGCGTTGTTTCACGTGAAACAACGCGGGGCGGCCGCGGGCCTGAGGGCGTCAGCACAAACTTCTTGAACTCACTGGAGAGAGACAATGGCGAAGCCGCCTGCTCGCAAGCCTAAGAAGAAGGTTTGCGTGTTCTGCAAGGAGAAGATCTCCTACGTCGACTACAAGGACACGAACCTGCTGCGGAAGTTCATTTCCGACCGCGGCAAGATCCGTGCCCGCCGGGTGACCGGCAACTGCACCCAGCACCAGCGTGACGTCGCCACGGCCGTGAAGAACAGCCGTGAGATGGCGCTGCTGCCCTACACCTCCACTGCGCGATAAGGGAAGGGTGACCGACACATGAAGATCATCCTCACCCACGAGGTCTCCGGCCTCGGCACCGCCGGCGACGTCGTCGACGTCCGCGACGGTTACGCCCGTAACTACCTGGTCCCGCGCGGTTTCGCGATCCGCTGGACCAAGGGCGGCGAGAAGGACGTCGAGCAGATCCGCCGCGGTCGCAAGATCCGCGAGATCGCCTCGGTCGAGCAGGCCAACGAGATCAAGGGCCAGCTCGAGGGCGTCAAGGTGAAGCTGGCCGTGCGTGCCGGCGACGCCGGCCGCCTGTTCGGCTCCGTCACGCCGGCCGACGTCGCCTCGGCGATCAAGGCCGCGGGCGGCCCCGACGTGGACAAGCGCCGCGTCGAGCTCGGCTCGCCGATCAAGACCCTGGGCGCGCACCAGGTGTCCGTACGCCTGCACAGCGACGTCGTCGCGAAGCTGGGCGTCGAGGTCGTCGCCGCCTGATAGCAGCGACACCGCAGCACGCGTGAGGGCCGCACTCCGGAAACGGGGTGCGGCCCTTTCGTCTGGGCGTGGGCTGCTGCGAGCAGCGGGTCAGCCCTCGTCCTCTTTCTGGGCCCGCTCGTAGAGATCGGCGACAGCGTCACCGAAGTACGCGGCGTAGGAGACGTCGTCCTCGTCGCCGCCGCCCTGGTGTCCGCCCAGAACGCCGATCACCGTGCCGGTGTGGCTCTTGGGGTCGTAGTCGGCGAGCCAGGGGCTGCCGCTCGTGCCGCCGGCGAAATCGGTGCACCGGACGCGCATCTGGGTGTCGCTGAACTTCGTGGCGCGGTTGTGGCAGGAGATCGGCGTCTCGCTGCTGGTGGGGTAGCCGGTGATCTTGACGTCATTGTCGAAGCCCGGATCGATGCCGAGGGTGTTGCCGCCCAGCACGTCCTGGATCTGCTTGCCGTCCTTGCTGCCTAGGACGAGGAAGGCGACGTCCATGTCCTCGTCCTGGGATTTGGCCCAGCGGTCGTCGACGACGACCTTCTCGACCTTCCACAGGCCGGTCGGCTCCTTGCCGTCGCGGTAGTCGGGTGCGAAGACGAGGTCGTTGACGGGTTCGCCGGTTTCGGCGTCGAAAGCACAGTGCGCCGCGGTGATCAGCATGTTCCGGCCGGGGCTCTGCACGACGCTGGCGGTGCAGAAGTGGTCGCCGGAGTCGTCCTTCTCGAAGACCGCCCCGACGCGGGCGTTCTGCTCGGTACTGCGCGGTGTGTACGCGCTGCCGTCGTCGGCGGGCGCCGTGGCGGACGGGTCCTGGTCCTGGGGGTCCTGGCGGGACTGTCCCGACTTGCCGTGACCGCTTCTGAGTGTGCCGTTGTCGCGGCTGCTGGTGTCGGCTTCCTGGGAGGCGTAACCCACTATGGCGCCTGCCCCGACGACGATCAGCGTCAGGGGCAGGACGATCTTCCTGGCAAGCGGGCGCACACGGTCATTATCAGCACGGTGCCGTTGTTTCGGGTGGCTTCAACGCGAGGCTCCGGTCACAATCCAGCGGCCCGACCGGGTGCGTGCCCACAATGTCAGCATCCGCACGGTCATCATCAGGGTCATGGCCCACCACAGCGCGGTCAGGCCGCCGCCGACGACCGGCACCAGCAGCGCCGCGGGCGCGAAGAGGGCCAGCGTCACCAGCATCGCCCAGGCCAGGTAGCGGCCGTCGCCGGCGCCCATCAGCACGCCGTCGAGGACGAAGACGATCCCGGCGACCGGTTGGGTGACGGCGACGACCAGGAGCGCGGGCAGCAGCGCGTCCTTCACGGTCGGATCGTCGGTGAACAGCGGCATGAACAGCGGCCGTGTGAGGACGACGAGCAGCCCGAGCACCACACCGGAGGCGATGCCCCACTGCACCATGCGGCGGCAGGCCGCCTTGGCGCCCGCCACGTCGTCGGCGCCCAGATACCGGCCGATGATCGCCTGGCCGGCGATGGCGATGGCGTCCAGGGCGAAGGCCAGCAGGGACCACAGGGTGATGACGATCTGGTGGGCGGCCACCTCGGCGTCCCCGAGGCGGGCGGCCACGGCCGTCGCGATCATGAGGACGGCGCGCAGCGAGAGCGTACGGACCAGCAGCGGCACCCCGGCCTGGGCGCAGGCGCGGATTCCGGCCGCGTCCGGCCGGAGGGAGGCGTGGTGCCGGCGGGCGCCCCGCACCACGACGACCAGGTAGACGGCGGCCATACCGCACTGGGCGACGACCGTTCCCCAGGCGGATCCGGCGATGCCGAGGCCGGCGCCGTAGACCAGCCCGATGTTCAGGGCGGCGTTGACGGAGAAGCCGCCGATGGCGACGTACAGCGGAGTCCGGGTGTCCTGGAGGCCGCGCAGTACGCCGGTGGCGGCCAGCACCACGAGCATCGCCGGGATGCCGAGGGCGCTGATGCGCAGGTAGGTGACGGCGTACGGGGCGGCGGTGGGCGAGGCGCCGAAGACGTCGACGAGCCAGGGCGCGGCGGGCAGGACGGTGGCCAGTACGGCGGCGCCCAGCAGAAGGGCGAGCCAGATGCCGTCCATGCCCTGCCGGATGGCGGCCGAGCGGTCACCGGCGCCGACCCGCCGGGCGACGGCGGCGGTGGTGGCGTACGCGAGGAAGACGAAGACCGAGACCGCGGTCGTCAGCAGCGGGGCGGCGACGCCGAGACCGGCGAGCTGCCGGGTGCCGAGGTGACCGATGACGGCGCTGTCGACCATGACGAAGAGCGGTTCCGCGACGAGCGCGCCGAAGGCGGGCAGAGCGAGCGAGATGATCTCGCGGTCGTGGCGGCGGTCGGTGCGCCGCGGCGTCGCGGGGGCCTGTGTCATGCCGTCAATCTAATCTTCCACAGGTAAGTGGCACAATTGCTCTGCAATCATTACTTCGCGGCGGGCGGAGCGTTCTCCTCCACGCCGTTCGGCCCGATCATGAACAGGTTGCCGAAGTTTTTCTCCCCCACAGCCTATGGACGACAAAAGCGCAGGTCAGATGGGTAGGGGTCGGCTGATTGTGTGTTTGTCCACAGCGGTGTCCCCCGTGCCGTGCACAGGATCGGCGCACTTCTCCACAGGAACGGGTCCTTCGTCCACATGGCCTGTGGATAACCAGATTGGCGGACGGTGCCGACGGGCCTACCGTAGTCCGGCGCCTGGCCCCTGTTCCGGTCTGAGAACCCATCCGAACTCGACGCGCCGTAACCGGAGTCGGGCGTCTCGTTTGTCAGAGCCGTGCCGTAAGAAAGAAGGGCACAGCAAGGTCCGCGCCGCGGACGGGAGGAGGTGCCGGGGTGAGTATGCCCGAGCCCGTGGAAGACCCTTGGGCGGACGCCGGCCCCAGTGACCGGCTGCCTGCCGCGCGCTCCCGTCGGGGCGAGGGCAAGGGGCGTGGCCGCGACGACCGCCGCGACCGTGGCGGTGACGAGGAGGGTGGCTGGCCCTCCGGCGGTTTCGAGCGCGTGCCGCCCCAGGACCTGGACGCCGAGCAGTCCGTGCTCGGCGGCATGCTGCTGTCCAAGGACGCCATCGCGGACGTCGTCGAGGTGCTCAAGGGCCACGACTTCTACCGGCCGGCTCATGAGCTGATCTACCAGGCGATCCTCGACCTGTACGCGAAGGGCGAGCCGGCCGACCCGATCACCATCGCGGCCGAGCTGACCAAGCGCGGCGAGATCGCCCGGGTGGGCGGCGCGTCGTATCTGCACACCCTCGTCCAGTCCGTACCGACGGCAGCCAACGCGGAGTACTACGCCGAGATCGTCCATGAACGGGCGGTCCTGCGCCGGCTCGTCGAGGCCGGCACCCGCATCACCCAGATGGGATACGCGGCCGACGGCGACGTCGACGAGATCGTCAACAGCGCCCAGGCGGAGATCTACGCCGTCACCGAGCAGCGCACCAGCGAGGACTACCTGCCGCTCGGCGACATCATGGAGGGCGCCCTCGACGAGATCGAGGCGATCGGCTCCCGCCAGGGGCAGATGACCGGCGTCCCCACCGGCTTCACCGACCTGGACTCCCTCACCAACGGCCTGCACCCCGGCCAGATGATCGTCATCGCGGCCCGTCCCGCGATGGGTAAGTCCACCCTCGCGCTGGACTTCGCCCGGGCGTGCTCGATCAAGAGCAACCTGCCGAGCGTGATCTTCTCGCTCGAAATGGGCCGCAACGAGATCGCGATGCGTCTGCTGTCCGCCGAGGCGCGGGTGGCGCTGCACCACATGCGGTCCGGCTCGATGACGGACGAGGACTGGACCCGCCTGGCCCGGCGGATGCCGGACGTGTCGGCCGCGCCGCTCTACATCGACGACTCGCCGAACCTGTCGATGATGGAGATCCGCGCGAAGTGCCGTCGCCTCAAGCAGCGCAACGAGCTGAAGCTGGTGGTCATCGACTACCTCCAGCTGATGCAGTCCGGCGGATCCAAGCGCGCCGAGAGCCGCCAGCAGGAGGTGTCGGACATGTCCCGTAACCTCAAGCTGCTGGCCAAGGAACTGGAACTGCCGGTCATCGCGCTCTCGCAGCTCAACCGTGGCCCCGAACAGCGCACGGACAAGAAGCCGATGGTCTCCGACCTGCGTGAATCCGGCTCCATCGAGCAGGACGCGGACATGGTCATCCTGCTGCACCGCGAGGACGCCTACGAGAAGGAGTCCCCCCGCGCCGGCGAGGCCGACCTGATCGTGGCCAAGCACCGTAACGGTCCGACGGCGACCATCACCGTCGCCTTCCAGGGGCATTACTCGCGGTTTGTGGATATGGCGCAGACCTGATGTGAAGGTGTGCGGGTTCTCAGATCCCGTAGCTACGGCCTGCTGCCGTTGCGGCCATGCCGACTGTTCACGATGGACCCCCGAGGCGAGCCCGGCCGCCCTCGGGGGTTCACCTTTGCCGGCGGCCTGCCTCACCGAAGCGGCCTCTTCCTGGAGCTGACCACGCCGCCCTCCCGATGTGGCACGACGCTGCGGACCAGGGCCAGAGCTGGATGGCCGCTGACGCACGCGCATCTCACGTCACCCCCTTGACCAGTGATATGGAGGCGAGCGAGGCTCGTCACCATCTGAACCGGTGACGAGCCCGAGGGGGGGAGTCGGTGCACCGCCGGCAAGGGTGCCCACCTGAGTGCGTACTGACGGTCGCCGCCCACGCCTGGGACCTTCGCGGGGCTCAGGCGGTGGGAATGCGAACCGCCTAGGTTCAGCGACCGGGCGGGGACGCTCCGGAGAGCTCTGACGCTTTCGACTGGTGGTCGGACAGCCTGGACGCATTGATTGCCGAGCTGACAGCGGAATGACAGTGCTGCCCGGTGAGTGATTTCCGCGTCCAGAAACGGGCGTTCGGCGCATTCGCCGTCCGTTTCGGTGAAGGTCGGGACGAAGTCCTCATGGTTCTCGGAGTCCGATTCCGGGGAGCCGTACCGGAGTTGTGCCCCCTAGCTGCCGATGGCTCCGTACGACGAGTGACTCAATTCAGCCCGTGCCTCCTGGGTGAAGAAGTTGATCAGGTCCTGGGGCGTGGGGTTGTGGGTGACTTGCGCGGCCGTGGCGGCCGCCGTGCTGCGGGGAAACAGGGCTTTCTCGTACGCGGCGAGGGCGGTCTCGACGGAGTCGGGGTGCGCGGCGAGGGCGGTGCCGAGTTCGGCGCCGTCCTGCATGGCCAGGTTGGCGCCCTCGCCGTTGGGCGGGGTGAGGTGGGCGGCGTCGCCGAGCAGGGTCACTCCGGGCACCCGGTCCCAGCGGTGCCCGGGCGGCAGGGTGTGGAGGGGGCGCAGGACCGGCGCGGTCTCGATGCCGGTGATCAGAGCGGTGAGTTCCGGTGCCCAGCCGTCGTACTCCTGCGCGATCCGCGCGGCGGCCGTGGCGACATCGGTGAAGTCGACGGCCGCGAACCAGTCCTGCGGCTTGGTCAGTGAGACGTAGGCGCGGAGGACGCCGTCCTTCTCCCGGTGGGACACGAACCACTTCCCGTGCTCGTCCGGGTCGAAGGCCATGAGCGTCCCGCCGCCGACCGCCTTCGCGGTGGCCGGGTGCCGGGTGTCGGCGTCGAACAGGCAGGTCTCGACGACGGACCGGCCGACGTACGCGGGTGTGGCGCCGGAGAGCAGCGGGCGGACCCGTGACCAGGCGCCGTCCGCGCCGACCAGCAGGCTCGTGGCGACGGTGGTGCCGTCGGCGAAGGTCACCTCGTGGCGGCCCCCGCCGACGGCGCGGACGCGGGTGGCCTTGTGGCCCCATCGGACGGTGCCGGCCGGCAGCGAGTCGAGCAGGAGCTGCCGCAGCTCGCCGCGCTGCACCTCGGGGCTCTTCCCGGTGCCGTCGTCGGGCTTGTCGAACAGGACGGTCCCGTTCCGGTCGAGGAGCCGTATCGCTTGGCGGCCCTCCAGGACGATGCCCCGGAACTCGTCCGTCAAGGCTGCCGCGCGGAGCGCGAGTTGGCCGCTGTGGTCGTGGATGTCGAGCATCCCGCCCTGCGCCCGCGCTGTCGGGGAGGGCTCCGCCTCGTAGATGACGGCCGGGATGCCGTGCACGTGCAGGACGCGGGCCAGCACGAGGCCTCCGAGGCCGGCGCCGATGATGGTGACGGGAGTGTGCATGGGGCTCCTTGGGTGTCGTACACCTGCCGGGCGGGCCCGGGAGGCTCTCTTCGGAAGGGATTCGGCCCGCCCGGCCGGACAAGCACGCAGCAAGCGGCTCAGACGACGATGACCCGCCGGCCGCGGGTGTGACCGGCGTGGCTGTCGGTGTGCGCCGCCGCGGCCTCGGCGAGCGTGTACGTCTTCTCGACCGGGATGCGGAGCTTGCCCCGCGCGATGAGGCCGACGGCCTCGGTGAGCGCTTCCGGCACGCTGCCGGCCACGCCGGAGAAGCGGACCCCGGACTCCGGCGCGCCGAGGTCGGCGATGGTGATCACCTTCCGCGGGTCCCCGGTCAGTTCGACGAGTTCGCGGAGCACGCCCGAGCCGGCCAGGTCGAGGGCCGCGTCGATGCGGCCGAGCTGCCGTACGCGCTCGGTCCAGCCCTCGCCGTACGTCGTGGCGGTGGCGCCCAGGCTGCGCACATAGTCCTGGCTCGTGGCCCCGGCGTGCCGATCACGGTGATGTCGCGGTCACGGGCGATCTGCAGCACCGCCGATCCGACTCCTCCGGACGCGCCGCTGACCAGCAACGTCTGCCCGGAACGCACACCGACCTGGCCGATGATGCGCAGCGCGGTCTCCACCACGGAGGGGTAGCCGGCCGCCTCTTCGAACGACAGCTGCTCGGGCATACGGGCCCAGGCCGACAGCACGGCGTACTCGGCGTAGGTGCTCGTGCCTTCACCGAACACGCGGTCGCCGACCTGGACACCTTCGACGCCCTCGCCGACCTGGTCCACGACGCCGGCGGCGTCCTGCCCGACCCCTGCGGGCAGTTCGATCGGGTTGGTCTTCTGGAACTGGCCCTCGCGGACCCGCCAGTCGATGGGGTTCACGCCCGCCGCCCGCACGGCGATGCGTATCTGTCCGGGGCCCGCGTGGGGCTCTTCGGCGTCGATGAGGCGCAGTACGTCGGGGCCGCCGAACTCGGCGTAGCTCACTTTCTTCATGCCGAGGACCGTAGCACTAACGGTTAGCGTTTTGAAACAGTTACAGGTACGTAGCTGATAGCATCAGCGCATGACCGAGCCGCCCGGACGCCGTGAGCGCAAAAAGGCCGCGACGCGCCAGAAGATCGCCGACACCGCCCTGCGGCTCTTCCTGGAACGCGGGTACGACGCGGTGGGCATTCGTGACGTGGCCGCCGAGGCGGACGTGGCCGTCACCACGCTCTTCTCCCACTTCGCCTCGAAAGAGGCCCTGGTGTTCGAGCAGGACGCGGACTTCGAGCAGCGCCTCACCCAGGTGGTCACCGGCCGGGCGCCGCACGAGCCGCTCATCCCTGCGCTGCGCCGCGAGGTCCAGGCGCTGGTGCGGCACTGCACGGCGGAGGAAGCCGCTCCGATCTGGCGCATGATCGACGGATCACCGGCCCTGCGGAAGTACGAGGAGTCGATGCGCCTGCGCCACGCGGAGTCGCTGGCGACGGCCATCGCCGCCGATCCCGGACTGCCGCAGACCGCGACGGCCGGCCGGACGATCGCGAGGTTCGTGATCGACGCCTATTCGCTGGCCCGTGAGGAGGCCGAACCGGAGGCCGCGGTGGACGAGATCTTCCGAATGATCGAGGCGGCCTGGGAGGCCGCTCGTCTTTCCTGACGGGCGTGCGGCCCTGCTCCTTTCCGACGGGCAGCGCATCGCGGTCGCGTTGTCAGTGGTTGCAGCGATGCTGTGGCGCATGACTCCTTTAACCCTTACCGACATCACGCAGGCGGTCCGCTCGGGCTGGGCTGCTGACACCTGTTCGGCCGGTGATCTCGACCGTGGCCCCTGGACCGCCGACAACCCGGCCTGGGGACACTGCGACATCACCGCTCTCGTTGTCCACGACTTCTTCGGTGGCGAACTCTTGGTCGGGGAGGTGCACCTCGACGGGAAGCAGCACGGTCACCACTGGTGGAACCGGCTTCCCAGCGGCATCGAGATCGACCTCACGTACGAGCAGTTCAGGCTTGGGCAGGTGGTGTCCGGCAGCCGAGCCGTTCAGCGGCCTGAAGGACGACTGCCGCGTCGCGGTGAAGAGTACGAGCTGCTGCGCGGCCGGGTCTGGCGGGCGCTCGGCCGAACGCCGGCGTAGTGACGGGAGCGCAGCGCCGACGGCCGGGCTTTGACCTTCAGGTTGCTTGAAGCCCCACCATCATGGTCATGGACGAGAGCGATGAGTTGCTGGGCATCGGAGCGTTCGGCCGACGGGTGGGGCTGGCTCCGAGCGCGCTGCGCTTCTACGACGACTGCGGTGTCCTGCGTCCCGTCACGGTCGACCCGGTGAGCGGCTACCGGTTGTACGGGGCCGAACAGGAGGGTCGTGCTGTGCTGCTCCGCAGATTGCGGGAGGCAGGGCTGCCGCTGCTGGATGCCAGGGCCGTACTCGACGGGGGCGAGGCGGAGGCCCGTACGGTTCTGTACACGCACGTGGAGCGGACGCGACAAACGGCGGATGCTGCGAGGGCGTTGATCGAGGAGGTGCTGCGGGGGAGCCCGATGGAGGCTCCTCGCCGGCAGCCGCAGGGGCGTGCGGGCATCGGTGGTGCTGAGCTGGCCAGCGCGGTACGGCAGGTAGGGCCCGCGGTGGCGGACGCCGAGACTCGTGCGAAGTACCCGGTGCTCGGCCGCGTGTTGCTCGAACTCGGCGAGGGTGAAGTGCGGGTGGTGGCCACCGACCGGTACCGATTGGCGGTCCGGACCCTGCGGGCGAGAACGGCAGACGGTGCTCCGTGCCGGGTACTGATCGATGCCCGGGAGCTGGCGGACATGGCGGCGTGGGCACTGCGACAGCAGCACATCGAGGTCGAGGTGAACGGGGACCAAGGGCGTCTGACCGGGGAGGGTGGGGCGTACCGCGCGTTCGTGGGCCGTGCGGGGGAGTTTCCCGATTACCGGCTGGTGCTGGGCGGCGTGGGGGGCATCCGGCATCGGATCATCGCGGACCGGACGGCGCTCCGTGATGCCTTTGCCGAGCGGGAGAAGGCTGCCGTGATCACCGTACGGGCGGGAGCGCATGAGGCGGTGGTCAGCGAGGGCGGGGGCCGAAGCGGGGGCCGGCCGGCGGTCGAGGTGAGCGCGGTCTGCTCGGGCCCGTCGTTGCGTATCGCCTTCGATCCGGCGGTGCTCGTTCCCGCGCTGGACTCGGGGGTGGGGCCCGATGTGCTGCTGGAGGTTACTTCCGAGACCGAGCCGGTCGTTGTGCGCTCCGCCGACCAAGGCAGTTTCACCACTTTGGTCATGCCGGTGCAGGCGCATGTTTCACGTGAAACGGACTGAAGAGGAGCCGGACGGTGGATGCGGACAATCACGTGGTGCGGCTGTGCGTGTGGGGCATGGAGGCTGAGGGGCGGGGTGAGAACGCTGCAGCGCGTGGGCTGTTCTGGCAGGCCTGGGAGGGTGCGCGTGACGATGACGAAGCGTGTATCGCCGCTCATTACGTAGCGCGGCATCAAGAAACGCCGGGGGAAACGCTCCGGTGGAACCAGGAGTGCTTGGACCGGGCGGACCGGGTGGGGGACGAACGTGTCAGCGGCTTCTATGCGTCGGGAGGGGATCAGCCGCCGGACGGGGGTGGCTGAAGCGGCAGAGGGCCGGGAGGCTGTGGCGGAATTGCTGGTGGGGCTGCTGGCCCGGCTCTGCGGGCGGCAGGATCTCAAGGCGCTGGGGATGATCCTCCCGGCATACCTGAGCGACCTCGGCTCCGAGCAGGACCGTGACCGGCTTCGGACGGCGCTGCACATGGTCCATGCGGCGCGATGGCTCATGGCGGAGGAACAACAGGCTCTCGGGGAGGCCATCGTGCTACTGGGGGAAGGGGCTAGCGCATCGGTGATGCGTGGGTGAGTTCGCATCGGGGGCTGGCTTCGGGGCCGCCGGGTTCTGTGGCCGGGGTTGCCAGCTCGTGCATGGCCTCTTCGGCACGGGCCAGTTGGTCGCCCACCTGCTGACGTACTTCATGGAGTTGGGCGATGCAGGCGTCCAGTTCCGCCAGCTTGCGCCGGTAGACCTGGAGCGAGGCGGGGCAGGCGTCACCTGCTGGGTGGCCGGCACGCAGGCACTCCACGAAGGGCCGGGTCTCTTCCAGCTCGAAGCCGAAGCGTTGCAGCATCTGGATCTGCCGCAGCAGCCGTAGGTCCGCCTCGTCGTAGGTGCGGTGGCCGTTGGCCGTGCGCTCGGCGTGGAGCAGTCCGCGCGCTTCGTAGTACCGCAGGGTGCGAGTGGTGGTGCCGGCTCGCTCGGCCAGTTCTCCGATCCGCATGTCCGCCCCCGTCCGGGCCCGGCACGGTGCTGTTCCGGGCGCCCTGACGACCGTAGCCGTTGACGTCTACGTCATGTCCAGGGGCTGGGGCGGATTCGGCGGTGCGGGTGAGGGGGTTGGTGCTCCATCCTTGTCCAGACCGTGGGTGTTGAGCTGTCGAGGAGCGCCATGAGCAGGGAACCGTCCGACGCGCGTCAGGAAGTGGCCTCCCGCGAGGAGCTGGACGGTGCGGGGGAGCACGAGGCGGAAGAGTTCGCAGTGTTGCTGCCCGAGACGAGGCGGGCGTTGTGGCGACGGCTGGCGGTCGGCCAGGCCGAGGGGCGTGCACCGTCGCTGACGGGCGCGGTGATGCGGGGCGGGAAGGTGGCATGGGCCGCGTCTCGCAGTGGCAGTGCCAGTGGCACGGGCAGTGGCAGGCATAGCGGTAGCGGCGATGGCGCGGCCGGCGGGGTGGATGTCCAGTACCGGATCGGTTCGATCACCAAGACGTTCGTCGCGGTACTGGTACTGCGGTTGCGTGACGAAGGCCTGCTCACACTGGATGATCCGCTCGGCAAGCATGTGCCGGGCAGCGCGGCTCCGGACGTGACGGTCGCCCAGCTCCTCTCGCACAGCTCGGGGCTGGCGGCCGAATCCCGTGGGCCCTGGTGGGAGCGGACGCCCGGATCACTGAGGCCGGAGCCCGGCGACCTTTTCGAGGGCGACCCGCGGCGCCTGCCCGCCGGACGGCGGTTCCACTACTCCAACCCGGGTTACGCCCTGCTGGGCTCCCTGATCGAGCGCCTGCGCGGTGGGCAGGCCTGGGGAGAGGTGCTGCGTCGGGAGGTACTGGAGCCGCTGGGTATGAGCCGTACGACGCTCCTACCGCAGGCTCCGTGTGCCGACGGGTGGGCGGTGCATCCGTGGGCGGACGTACTGCTGCCGGAGCCCGCTCAGGACACCGGTCTGATGAGCCCGGCCGGACAGCTCTGGTCCACGGCCGAAGACCTGGTGCGCTGGGCGGCGTTCCTGCTCCGTGGTGACGACCGGGTGCTCAGCGCCGCCACCCTGGCCGAGATGCGGGCCCCGGCCGTACCGCCCGAGGGCGCGGCGTGGGACGGAGGCTTCGGGCTCGGGCTTCAGCTCTTCCGGTGGAACGGACGCCTGCTGTTCGGCCATGGCGGATCCATGCCCGGCTTCCTGGCGTCCCTGATGATCGACATTTCCGAGGACGTCGCCGGCGTCGTGCTGGCGAACTGCACGTCGGGGCCGGCCATCAGCGCCATCGCCGCCGACCTGGCCGGAATCGTCGCGGACCGGGAGCCGCGTATCCCGGAGCCGTGGAGCCCGATGGCCGGACCGCTGGACGAGGACCTGCTGGCCCTCACCGGGCCGTGGTACTGGGGCGCGCACCCGTACGTTCTGCGGTTGCGGACCGCCCGGGCGCTGGAGATCTCGCTCCTGTCGGGCCCGGGGGGCCGTGCTTCGCGGTTCCGTGCGGAGGCCGACGGCACCTGGACCGGGCTGGACGGATACTTCACCGGTGAGCGGCTGCGTGTCGTCCGTACCGAGGACGGCTCGGTCAGCCACCTGGACGTGGGCACCTTCGTCTTCACACGGGGCCCGTACGAGCCCGCGGGCCCGGTGCCGGGCGGAGTCGACGAGGAGGGCTGGCGCGCCCGCTGACGACGGCGGGACGGGAGCCGAGCCCGTACGGCGGGGGTGACTGCCCCGGACGTACAGTCGAGCCACATATCAGGAGCCGCCGCACCGCGGCCCGCTACCGCTGGAAGGCCACCGTGACTGACGCGACCGCCGTGAACACGACCTCCGACGTTCCGGACCTGCTCGATCTGCCGCCGCTCACCGCCGGACACTTCGCGCGGATCGAGGACAAGGTCGCGGCGCTGATGCGTACCCGGGCCGACGTCGTGGCCATGCAGGGTGAGGCGCTGCTGCCGCTGGAGGCGTGCATCCGCTCCGCCGTGGGCCCCGGCACCACGGCACTCAACATCGTGACCGGCCCCTACGGTGAGACCTTCGGCGGCTGGCTGCGGTCCTGTGGCGCCGAGGTCGTCACGATCAGCGCGCCGTTCACGGAAGCCGTACGCCCGGAGCAGGTGGCGGAGGCGCTGCGTGAGCACCCCGCCATCGACTTCGTGAGCCTGGTGCACGCCGAGGCGGCGACCGGCAACACCAACCCGGTCGCCGAGATCGGTGCCGTCGTGCGGGCGCACGGCGCGCTGCTCATGCTCGACGCCGTGGCCTCGGTGGGAGCGGAACCGCTGCTCACCGACGAGTGGGGCGTCGACCTGTGCGTGATCGGCGGGCAGAAGGCGCTGGGAGGCCCGGCAGGCGTTTCGGCGGCCTCGGTGAGTGCCCGGGCCTGGGAGCGCATCGCGGCCAACGATCAGGCTCCCCGTCGCTCGTACCTCTCGCTGCTGGACTGGAAGGAGCGGTGGATCGACGGCGGACGTACCGCGCTGCCGCACGCTCCGGCGCAGCTGGAGATGCTCGCTCTGGAGCAGGCCGTGGACCGTGTCGATGCGGAGGGCCTCGACGCCGTCATCACCCGTCACCGGGCGGCTGCGGCGGCGGTACGGGCAGGTGTGCGGGTACTCGGCGCACTGTCCCCGTACGTGGTGCGGGACGAGGACGCGGCCCCGGCTGCCACGACCTTGCGCGCGCCTGCGGACCTGGACGCACGTGAGATCGTCTCGGCCGCGCTGGATGCCGCGGACGGCACGGTCGCCGTGCCCGTCCAGGCCGCGGCAGGAGCGCTGGCCAAGGAGATGATCCGGGTGAATCACTACGGGCAGGCGGCAGAGCGGGGCGTGGTGCTGGCATCCCTCGCGGCGTTGGCGGCGGGCCTGCGGGTGCTCGGCGTCACGGTGGACGGCGACGGGGCCGCCGCGGCGGCGGGTGCGGCATGGGACGAGGTCGTCGCCGGCTGAGGCAACGAGCGCTTATCGCGCGGCGTATTTGACGCGGGATATCTGGGGTGCCGTTTCACGTGAAACGGCACCCCAGATTTTTTTGTTGGGTGGGCGGCTGTTTCACGTGAAACCGGGGGCGGGGGCGGGGGCTGGTTGGCCGGGGGTGTGGCTGAGACGTCAATGCCCCTATGAGCGCGCTGAGTTGGTGGTCGGGGGTGACGGCTTGAACGAGTGGTCGGGTGTTGGCTGCGTGTGTCGCCTCCGTGGCGGTGCGGCCGTAGGGGGTTTCCTCCTTTTGGGCGCGCTCCGGTGGCGGGGTGGGGGAGCCGGAGAAAGGCTGAGTGGCGAAGATCCGCGCCGTCCCAGCCTCGGTCTCGGTCTCGGCCCTTGCCCGGCTTCGGCCCTGGCTTGGGCCCCGGCCCCTTTCCGGCCTCTCCCCCGTTTCTCTGCGCTGGAGTCCTGTACGGCGAGCCGGGTGATGATCTTGGTTTCAGGCCCCCGTAAAATCGGAACGAAGGACCCGGTTGAGCGTGCAGAATGCTCGACTCGGGAGGCGACGGTTCTCAGGAGGGTGGATGGTGGCGGACGGGGCGTCTGCCCCTGCGCGGGCGGACGCGCGGCGCAACAAGGAACTGGTGTTGCGGGCAGCCCGAACTGCTTTCGAGGAGCAGGGGTTGGGCGTACCGCTGGGTGAGATCGCGCGGCGTGCCGGTGTCGGCGCCGGAACCGTCTACCGTCATTTCCCTTCCAAAGACGCGCTGTTCAGGGCATCAGTCGCCGACAGGGCGCGGCTTTTCGCGGACACCGCTCGGGACTTGGCGGACGCCACGGACCCCGTAGCCGTCTTTTTCCGGTTCATCGCTTCGGTGATCCGGGTGGCGTCCCGCAACAAGGCGCTGTGTGACGCGCTGGAGGCGGCCGGCGAGGGTGGTTACCAGCCTTCGCCGCATGCCGAGCGGGACTTCACCGAGGCCCTGGGAGTCTTGCTCGTACGGGCCCAAGAGGCGGGCGGCGTACGGAAGGACGTCGGTCTCGAAGACGTCCTGGCGCTGCTGGTCGGGTGCCTTTCGATGGAGCGTCGGCAGGTCACGTCGGGGGCACCGCAGGGGCGGATGACGTCCTTGATGTGCGACGGACTGCGGGCGGGGAAGGGCGTGACGAAACTGCCCCGCCAGGTGCAGAACCGTAACGAAACTCCGTGCGAGGTGTGTGGGGACCCTGTTCCTCTCGCGCGTACAGGCCGGCCGGCGCGGTTCTGTGGCGGAGCCTGTCGGCAGAAGGCGCACCGGGCCAGGGTGCGGACGCCGGTGCGTACTCGCGAAGGGGGCCGGCCCCGCGGCTGAGGGGGCACCCGGTACGGCGGTGACGCGGGCGCCCCGGGACGGGACCGAGTCGGACGGAAACGCGACGGAACGGCGGAGAGCGCGCGTCGTGGCAGGGCGCGCGAGGTCAGAGCTGGAGCTTGAAGCCCAGGTGGGAGGCCTCGAAGCCGAGGTGTTCGTAGAAGCGGTGGGCGTCGACGCGCGTCGCGTCGGAGGTGAGCTGCACCAGCCGGCAGCCAAGGGCGCGGGATTCGGCGACCGCCCACTGGATCAGCCGGGTGCCCAGGCCGCTGCCCCGCTCGTCCGCGTGGACGCGTACCGCCTCGATGGTCGAACGGCTGCTGCCGCGACGTGAAAGCCCGGGTATCACCGTGAGTTGGAGTGTCCCCACCGGCCGGTCGCCGCGTACGGCGACGACCAGGTGCTGGTTGGGGTCGGCGGCCAGCAGCGCGTACGCCGCGCGGTACGGGGTCAGGTCGTCCGGACTCTCGCGGGTGGCGCCCAGCGCGTCGTCGGCCAGCATGGCGACGATGGCCGGAATGTCGTCCTCGGTCGCTGGGCGGATCTCGATGTCGCTCATGAGCGGGACCCTACGCACCCCTGCTCAAGCAGGCGTGGCGAGGGTTTCCACCGCGGTCACTAGGGGGGCCAGCTCGGGGCGTTTTGCGGCGTCCTGGAGTGCTTCGCGCAGCGCCGTGTCGTGCGTCGGACGGGCCTCTTCGAGCAGCTGACGTCCTTCGTCGGTGACGTTGGTGTAGATGCCGCGCCGGTCGTCGGGGCACAGGTACCGGGAGAGCAGGTGGCGCTCTTCGAGGCGGGTGACCAGACGGGTGGTGGCGCTCTGGCTGAGCACGACCGAGTCCGCGACCTGGTGCATCCGCAGATGGCCGCCCGGGCCGTCGTGCTGCTCGTTGAGCACGTTCAGTACGGAGAACTCCCGGACGCTCAGGTCGTGCCGGGCCTGCAACGCGCGCTCGATGTGCGACTCGATGCGGCCGTGCAGGGCGGAGAGGGCGCACCAGCCCTGGGCGAGGGCCGGTGCGGAGCCGGAGCCGGCCGGGCAGCCCTGGCCGGGCGCGTCCACGTCTGTGGCCGGGGGCACGGACGCGGTCGAGCGGTCACTCGCGGCCGCGTCCGTGGGTGCGGTCGCGTCGGCAGGCCTGTTCGGTGACGTGTCCGCCGACGCACTCGTGGCCGAAGTCGGGGCCGGAGCCGTCGGCGAGTCCATGCGCTCGTCCACCGCAGGTTCCTGGTGGCCGTGCTGCCCGCCCTGTCCCGTCCGCCGCGGGCTCTGCCGCGCCGCCCGCCGGGTCTGCTGCGTCATCGAGGACCTCCTTACAGGTCGTACGACCCAGGATAGGACACCATCGAAATAGCCCGCGCTTGCAAATAAACGGCGTCTGCAATTATTGTCGGCGCTCGTTAAAGCTTCATGCAATCGTTCGAAGGGATCCGTCATGCCGCTCGCTCTCCTGGCGCTCACCATCGGCGCCTTCGGGATCGGGATGACCGAGTTCGCGGTTATGGGGCTGCTGCCCGACGTGGCCGCGGGCTTCGGCGTCTCCATCCCGACGGCCGGGTACGCGACCACTCTGTACGCGCTCGGCGTCGTCGTCGGCGCTCCGCTGACGACCGCCCTCGGCACCCGGATGACCCGTAAGCAGATGCTGATGCTGCTGATGGGGCTGTTTGTGGTGGGCAACCTGCTCACTGCCGTGGCGCCCGTGTTCGCGGTCATGCTGGCCGGGCGGATCGTTTCGTCCTTTGCGCACGGCGCGTTCTTCGGCATCGGCTCGCTGGTGGCCGCCGATCTCGTCGCGCCGCACAAGCGGGCCGGCGCCATCTCGATGATGTTCGCCGGACTGACCGTCGCCAACGTCGTGGGCGTACCGTTCGGCACCCTGCTCGCCCAGCAGATCAACTGGCGCGCCACCTTCGTCGCCATCGCGGTCCTGGGCGTACTCGGTTTCCTCGGCGTCGCCAGGCTGGTCCCGGCACAGGCCGTGAAGGCGGCAGCCCCGATGGGCCAGGAGATCGCCGTCTTCCGCAACCCCCAGGTCGGGCTGGCGATGCTGATGACGGTCCTCGGCTTCGGCGGTGTCTTCGCGGCCGTCACCTACCTCGCCTCGATGATGACCGAGGTCGCCGGTTTTGCCCCGTCGTCCGTCGTCTGGCTCACGGCCGTCTTCGGCCTGGGAATGGTCGGCGGCAACCTCGTCTCGGGACGGTTCACCGACCGCCACATGATGCCGATGCTGTACGTGTCACTGGTCGGGCTCGCGCTCTCGCTGGCCGCGTTCAGCTTCGCCGCCCACGACAAGGCCGCCGCGACCGTCACCATCGCTCTCATCGGCGCCTTCGGTTTCGCGACCGTGCCACCGCTGCAGAAGCGGATCATGGATCAGGCGGCGACCGCCCCCACCCTCGCCTCGGTCGGCAACATCGCGGCCTTCAACTTCGGCAACGCGCTCGCCTCCTGGCTCGGCGGGATCGTCATCGCGGCGGGGCTCGGGCTGACCGCGCCGAACTGGGTCGGAGTGGGGATGACCGTCCTGGCACTGGGCGTCGCGGTCCTCGCGGGAGCGTTGGAGCGGCGGGGCGGCAGCCTGGGGGGCGGTCGCGGAGCGCGCAGCGGCGCGGACGAGCGCAGTGACGCGGACGAGCGCAGCGGCGCAGATGAGCGCAGCGGTCAGGTTGTCGCTTCGGGAGCCGGGGCCGGATCCGGAGCCGGGATCTAAGCCGGGGCCAGGTCCGAGGTGACGGTCGGCAGCGCTGAGGGAGAGGCGGCGGTGACCGTACGCGGTCAGGCGGCCGGATTCCTCGGGCCGGTTCTGTAGCCCATTGAAGGGGCCGGGTCCCGTACCGGAGCCGAGCCCCGCCTCGGAGCGGAGGACCTACCCAGGCCCCGACTCATCCCCCGTTCACAGACGACCGCACCCGGCCGGCCCACCCGTCCGTGCGCTCCAAGCACCACCCGAGCACGCCTAGTACCTGCCCATAGGAATCCGCACAACCCACGCACACCCGTACTTACCCGTACGCACTCACACACAGGAGCGCCCCTCATGAGCACCACCCCGTCCGTCCGCCCGCTCACCACCCCCGACGCGGACGCCCTGATGGAAGCCGCCCGCGCCGCCGCCGCCGACCTCGGGGTCAAGGGCAGTGTCAGCGTCCTGGACGCGGGCGGTCACCTGCTCGGCTTCCGGCGCGACGACACCGCCGTGCTGATCTCGGGCGAGACCAGCACCCGCAAGGCGTACACCGCGTTGCAGCTGGACGCGCCGACCGCCGACCTCGTCGACGCCGTACGGCCCGACGGCCTCTTCCACACGCTGCCCACCGCGCTCGACCGCCCGCTGCTGTTCATCGCCGGTGGCGTACCGGTCCATCGGGACGGCCGCCTGATCGGCGCGATCGGCGTCGGCGGCGGTGCGCCGGAGCAGGACGACCGCATCGCCCGTGCCGCCATCGAGGCGGCGGGCCTCAACTGACGACACCACTCGGGCGCTTACGCGCCCGTTCGCGGACCTCGGCCGACTGCGCAGCGCGCAGTCGGCCGCCGCGTCGGGTGAGGCCCCAGAGCTTGAGTACGGAGATGGCGGCGATGAAGAGGTGCGTGGCCGTCGCGACGGAGGGCGCGGGCACCATGCTCAGCCCGGTGTCCGGTGTCCGGTGTCCGGTGTCCGGTGTCCGGTGTCCGGTGTCCGGCGGGCCGGCCACGGCATCGGCCGCCAGCCGGTCGATGCCCGGGCGCAGGGAGAAGGCCGTCAGCAGTACGGTCGCCACGGTCAACCAGAACTTGACGACGCGGCGCACAGGCCGACTGAGCTGCTTCATGATCCACGGTCGCGTCCGGCGGGCAGCGCGGCATCTGACGGTGGGAGTATCCGGTCGTATGCGCGGTTGAGTAGCAGTGGCGCCAGGGGAATGGTCGGTGAGCGTCTGTGCCTGGGGCTCCGTGAGAGCCGAGGGGCCGGTGTTACGCACGGGACGCCACGGCTTCCCCACCTCTACGCTCGCAGGTATGGGGAGACTGCATCTGTTCGACATGGACGGCACGCTGCTCTACGGCTCGGCGGCCGCCGTCGAGATATCCCGGCAACTCGGACTGGACCGGGAGATCGCCGAGCTGGAGCGGGCGTTCATCGCCGGCGAGCTCACGCCGCTGCGCTTCGCGGAGCTGGCGTGCGAGCTGTGGGGTGAGCTGACCGATGAACTGGTGACGGCGGCTTTCGAGGGCGCGCCGTGGCTGGCCGGCATCCAAGAGGTGTGGGCCGACATCCGGGCGCGGGGTGAGCGGTGCGCGGTGATCTCCTTGTCACCGGGGTTCTTCGTCGAGCGGCTGACGGTCTGGGGAGCGGATGCCGCACACGGCTCACGCTGGCCCGCGCTGCCTATTCGCGAACCGGTGGAACCGGACGGGATACTTTCCGCGTCTGCAAAGGTGAGCATTATGGATGAACTGTGCGCCAAGTTCGGTCTGCGCCGGTCCGACTGTGTGGCGTACGGCGATTCCATGTCCGACACCGCCCTGTTCGCGGCCGTTCCCGCTTCCGTGGCGGTGAATGCGGACCACCATGTCAGCGACCTGGCCTCATACGCATACGACGGCCGTGACCTGCGCGAGGCGTACGAACTCGTGCGGGCCGACGGGTAATTCCCGGCTGCCTGCGAACGATCGGTACTTCTTGTCGGCCCGCTGAATCGTGTCCTATGGGGCGGAACGCGGAAATCGACGGGCCCGGAGTAAGTGCCTCCGGTACAGGGGTTGTGGATTCAAGTACTGCGGGTATGGTCTAGTCCGGTTGAGCGGGGCGACTGCTTCCGGCGGCCTGTGACCGTGCGGCGGTGCGGTACATGAAGCCTGCCAGTTTACGGGCAGAGCGGTCCGCCGCGCCCGGACTTCCCGTTGTTTGTCCGGTGCGCCGGGGCCGGGTGGCACGCTGCGGAGAAGGAGTCCGCGCGGTACCGGACGAACGCGAAGTGTATCCGCTACGGAGGGTGTTGCCGGGGCAGCTCTGATCGATTAGGTATTCCGAAGCGGTGCGAGGAATTGCGGGCACATTCCGAACTGCGGAAGTGCGAAGACGATCGAAAGACGTTCGAGGCGAGGCAGACCATGGACGCTCCGACCACCACGACAGCCGATAACGGCTCTTCTGGCGGCAGCAGTGGCGATTGGGGATGGTTCACTCCGTCGAAGAAGTCCTCCGAAGGTCAGCAGGAGCCGACGGGCGGTCCGCACGAGTACGAAGGCGAGTACGGGCACGAGCACGAGGGCGAGCAGGCCGCAGAGAATGGTTACGGTCGCCCCCAGGGCAGTCACGTTCACGACAGTCGCGCCCATGACAGCCACGGCCAGGGCAGCCACGGCCAGGACAGGCACGGCGTACCGGATGACGGTTACGGCCAGGAGCGGGCACCCGGGCGGCCGGTCAGCTCGATAAGGCCGGTGGGCACGGCGGCGGAGCGCGAGCGGGCACCCGAAGAGCGGGGCGCGGGGAGCTCGGCGCACGAGGGCGTACGGAATGGGGCTTCGGCCGGGTACGGGCCCGGGCCCGTACCCGGGGACGGGGCCGGGGTCGGTTCTTCCGGGCGGGCGGATGAGGCTTTTGTCCCCGCGCGTGAGGCTGCCTCTACGGCAGGCCCAGTCGGCGCCGCGTCCACCGCCGCTCGTCCGGCCGCTGCCGACTCCGGCGAAGCGATGCTCATCCGGCGGACTCTGGACGAGATCGAGCCCGTGGCGGACAAGGTCACCTCATACTTCTACGCGTTGCTCTTCGTGCACCACCCCGACCTGCGTGCGCTCTTTCCGGCTGCGATGGACGCCCAACGTGACCGGCTGTTCAAGGCGTTGCTCACCTCCGTCAAGAACGTCGACGACACGGACTACATCACCGCATACCTCTCACACCTCGGGCGCGGGCACCGTAAGTACGGCACGCTGGCCGAGCACTACCCCGCCGTCGGCGAATGCCTGCTGAACGCCCTCGCCCGGTACGCCCCCGGCACCTGGAACCCGGAGGCCGAAGCCGCGTGGGTGCGGGCGTACACCACCATTTCGCAGATCATGATCGACGCTGCCGCCGCGGACGAGGCGGTGGCCCCCGCCTGGTGGCAGGCCGAGGTCGTCTCGCACGAGCTGCGTACACCCGACATCGCTGTCGTCACCGTCCGGCCCGACCAGCCCTACCCCTTTCTGGCCGGTCAGTACGCCAGTGTGGAAACCCCCTGGTGGCCGCGCATTTGGCGGCACTACTCCTTCGCCGCGGCGCCCCGCTCCGACGGCCTGCTCTCCTTTCACGTGAAAGCCGTACCGGCCGGCTGGGTGTCCAACGCCATGGTCCATCGCGCCCGCCCCGGCGATGTCGTCCGGCTCGGTTCCCCATCCGGTTCCATGACCGTGGACCACACCACTGACAACGGGCTGTTGTGCCTGGGCGGCGGTACGGGCATCGCCCCGATCAAGGCCCTGGTCGAGGACGTCGCCGAGCGTGGCCACCGGCGTCCGATGGAGGTCTTCTACGGTGCTCGCAGCAGCCACGACCTCTACGACCTCGACACCATGCTGCGGCTGGAACAGAACCACCCCTGGCTGTCCGTACGCCCGGTCGTGGCCACCGGACGCCCCGCCGGACCGGCCAACAGCATCAGCGGCCAACTCCCCGACGCGGTGCGTCAGTACGGACCCTGGAGGGAATATGAGGCCTACTTGTCCGGGCCGCCCGGAATGATACGCAACGGCGTGGACGCATTGGTGGGGGTCGGCATTCCCTCCGACCGCATACGGCACGACTCCGTGGAAGAGCTGGTCGCGGCGGGAGATTGAGCATTGACGACACATGGTGATCACGGTTTGGCAGCACAGGGTGGGAACGGTTTGACGGCTTACGGCGAACTCGGCGCGGCCGGGGTTCCGGACGCGTACGGCCTGGTGGGGCCGGGTGAGGGCCCGGGCGGCCGAACCGGGACGGGCGTGCGGGAGGCGCGTCCGGGCAGCGACGGCGAGCACCTGGTGCAGCAGCGGCTGGGTACGGCCGAACGCGCCGACCGGTTCTACGACGACCAGGTGCTCGACCATCTCAACGCCCGGATGCGGGAGTTCGTGGGCCGGCAGGAGATGTTCTTCCTGGCGACGGCCGACCGGCACGGTGAGTGCGACTCCACGTTCCGCGCCGGGCCGCCCGGGTTCCTCCAGGTACTGGACGAGCGGACGCTCGCGTACCCGGAGTACCGCGGGAACGGCGTCATGGCATCCGTCGGGAATCTGTCCGAGAACCCGCATCTGGGCATCCTGATGATCGACTTCACGCGCGACCGCATCGGGCTGCACGTCAACGGGCGGGCGCGGGTGGTCATGGACGACGAGATGCGGGCGCGGCATCCGTACCTGCCCACCGACCCGGTGCCCGGCCGACGGGCCCAGTTGTGGGTGGAGGTCGCGGTTGAGGAAACGTATATCCACTGCGCCAAGCACATCCCGCACCTGCAAAAGGTGCCCCGGCAGGCGAGCGGCTCGCGCGCTTGGGGCACGGACGACGCCAAGCGCAAGGGCGGAGACTTCTTCGGCGCGGCGGCGGAGGCGGCTGCCCGCCGAGAGGAAGGGGACCCCGCCTCTCACGCGGACAGCTCCTCCCACCCGACACCGGATATTCGGGGGACCCGGGTAGTACGGGAGGCCCCGAGAGCTTCGAGGCCCCAGGGAGCCCAAGAAACCCAGGGTGCCCGGGTGGCTCAAGAGGTCCGGGAGGCCCAAGCGACCCAAGCGACCCAGGAAGTCCGAGAGCAGGTGGAGCGCGAAGTCGAGCAGGTGCTCGCTCGCGCCCGGTCGCGTGCCCCCGCCGCCGTCGAAGGAGGCGGCTTTCAGGGTTGGTTCGGGTAGGCCCCGGGCGCGGGCAGGAGGGCGGCGAAGAGCGCGCGGGGAGATCGGGTCGCGCCGTACGCCGAGGTGGGCCGCTTCACATCACCCGAGGTCAGGCGCGTGCATCGCCCGTACGCCCTCGATGTTGCCGTCGAGGTAGTGGCGCAGGGACAGCGGCACGACCTCGGCCGAGGCGATGCCCACCCGGGTGAACGGCACCCGGACGATCTCGTACTGGCCGCAGGGCTCTTCCACCTCCGGCCCGTGCCGCAGCGCGAGGTCCATCGACTCCAGGCGGCAGACGAAGAAGTGCTGCACCTTCACCCCGTCCACCCCGCCCTCGCTGATGTGTTCGACGGTGTCGACGAAGACCGGGACGACGTCGGAGATCTTGGCGCCCAGCTCCTCGTGGAGTTCGCGGTGCAGGGCGTCCACGACCGTGGCGTCCTCCGGCTCGACCCCGCCGCCGGGAGTGATCCAGTACGGGGCCCGGCCGGGCTTGGTGCGCTTGATCAGAACGATGTCGGCACCGTCCAGCAGGATCGCGCGGGCGGTGCGTTTGACGACTGGCCGTACGGTCATACGGGACAGATGCCGCAGCCGGGGCTCCGTGAAACCACCGTCCCACCAGTCCGCCGGGACTCGCCGCGAGCGGTGACGCGGACATTCTGGTGCGTGGGCCAACCGGCTACCTCCTGGCCCCGGCCCCTCCCGAGCGCTCCGCCGCCTCACGGCTCCCGCTGCCTCGCCGCCCCACCGAGTCCCCCTCCCTCCCCGCCCCCGCCGCCCCACTCCCTTCCGCCCCCTCCTTCCCCGCCTCCAGCCCCCCGTCCGAACGAACCCCCGCCTCACCAGTCCGCAGCAGCCCGAAGCAGCCACTCATGGGTCCGGGCGATGTGCGGCAGCGCCAGCGTCCCGGCCCGGGTCACGAGGAAGTACGTGCGCAGCGGCGGTACCGGAGGGTCGAGCAGGGCCACCGCTTCGCCGCTGTCCAGCGCCTCCGCGCACAGGTAGCGCGGCAGCACCGCCAGGCCGGCGCCCGCCATGACGCACGCCAGTACCGCCCGTAAGTCGGAGGCGATGACGGCCGCGGAGGCCGCGGGCGGCGTCTCGAAGACCGCTGACCAGTACCGGGAGATCAGCGGGAGGCTTTCGTGGACCTCGACGAGCGGTACGGGGGCGAGGGCGTGCACGCCCTTCGCCTGGACGACCGCGGGGCCGCCGAGCCGGTCCGCCCACCGGGGGCCGGCTATCAGGACGTGCTCCTCGTCGCACAGCGGCGTGGCGGTGAGCAGGGCTCCGCGCGGCCTGGTGGTCGTGATCGCGAGGTCGTGGTGGCCGTCGGCCAGGCCGGACAGCAGCTCGTCTGCGGGGCCGAAGGCGGTCCGTACGCAGAGGCCCTGGTCTATGAGCGGCGCCAAGGCCGGTAACGCGCGCTGGGAGGTGAACTCCGGGGGACCGGCGAGGTGCAGGGTGCGGACGGCGGAGTCCTCGTCGAGTCCGGCTTCGGTGATCTCGGTGAGCGCGTCCAAGTGGGGGGCCACCTTGTGGGCGAGCTCGTCGCCGACGGTGGTGGGGGTCACGCCGCGGGCCTTACGGAGGAAGAGCGGGCGCCCCAACTGCCGCTCCAGGCTGCGTATCTGTCCGGTCACGGCGGGCTGGGAGAGGCCCAGCAGAGCGGCGGCGCGGGTGAAGGAACCCGCTCGGTGCACCGTGACGAACGTGCGTAATAAAGCGAGGTCCATCCGTACCTCCCCTCCACTCCCGCCGAGTCGCCGACCGGCCAACGATAAATTTGTCGATAGGGCTGTGTCGCCAGCGTGATTGGACACTGACGCTCAGTCAACTAGCCTTGTCTGCGCGGTTCGAAATGATGCGAACCGGGGCTGGCAGGGTGCCGAGGGGGGATACCCTGCCAGCCCGCTTTGCGTAGCGGCGTCGGTACGACACCGGTGACACCGGCTGCCGCCTCAGCCGCCCCCTCAGCCACCTGCTCCCGCTACGACGGCCGCTCGCACGCCGTATCCAGTGCTGCCGTCACGTCCGCGATCAGGTCCGCCGGCTCCTCGACCCCGACCGAGAAGCGGATGAAACCTTCCGGCACCGCGTCGCCGCCCCACCGTCCGCGCCGCTCGGCGGTCGACCGCACGCTGCCGAAGCTGGTGGCGTCGTCCACCAGCGTCAGCGCCGCCAGGAAGCGTTCTGCGTGGGCGCGGTCGGGCAGCGTGAAGGACACCACGTTGCCGAAACGGCCGTCGCGCATCTGCCGTACGGCGATCTCGTGCGCGGGGTCGGACGGCAGCCCGGGATGCCGTAGGCCCGTCACCTCGGGCCGCTCCCGCAGCGCCGCCGCGAGCGCGAGCGCCCCGGCGGACTGCTGGCGCACGCGCAGGGCGAGCGTGGCGAGCGACCGGTGGGCGAGCCACGCCTCCATGGGGCCGGGAATCGCGCCGACGGTTTTGCGCCACATCCGTACGGAGTCGGCGAGGGCCGCGTCGCGGGTCGCGACGTATCCGAGGAGTACGTCGCCGTGGCCGGTCAGCGCCTTGGTGCCGCTGGCCACGGAGAAGTCGGCGCCGAGGTCCAGGGGGCGCTGGCCGAGCGGCGTGGCCAGGGTGTTGTCGACGGCGACCAGGGCGCCGCGCGCGTGTGCGGCCTCCGCCAGCCGCCGGATGTCGCAGACGTCCAGGCCGGGGTTGGACGGTGTCTCGATCCACAGCAGCCGGGCCCCGTCGAGCGCGTCGAGCTGCGCGTCACCGGGGGTGGGAGCCGTACGCACCTCGATGCCGTAGCTCTCCAGGCGCTCGCGGACGGCGGGCAGCAACTGGTAGCCGTCGTTCGGGAGGACGACCGCGTCGCCGCTGCGCAGGCAGGAGAAGAGGACGGCCGAGATGGCGGCCATCCCGGAGGCGAAGGTCACGGTCTGCGCGGGCTCGTCCGGGGACTCCAGGCCGCCGATGGCCGATTCCAGCCGGGTCCAGGTGGGGTTGGACTCGCGGCCGTACGTATACGGGCCGGTGGCGTCGCCGGGCAGGTGGTAGTGCGCGGCGAAGACCGGGCCGGGCAGGGAAGGCTCGTACGCCTCGGGCACCGGGAGCCCGGCCCGTACGGCCCGTGTGCTGTCACCTGTCATGCGGGGTTCTCCTCTGTGAAGGGGCCGGGGCCGGGCCGGAGTCGGGGCCGCTACGCGACAGACGGCTCCCCAGCAGACGACCGGACCCGCCCAGCAGACGACCGAATCTGCTCGGTAGAAGGCCGAACTTGATCAGTAGGCGACCGAAGCGGCTCAGTGGGCGTCCGCCCCTCGTCGGTGGGCTGCCCTCCGGCCGGAGTCCCCTCCCCTTCGAGGGTGGCCCCTACCGCTGCCAGCAGCCCGTCACTGGCGGCCTCGACCATCTCCAGGCACTCCTCGAACCCTGCCATACCGCCGTAATACGGGTCGGGAACGTCCAGATCGTGGGAGCGCGCTCCCATAGGGGCCTCACCGGAGGACACCGTTCCGGCCGTGCGTACGGCGCCGTCGGGCGCCACCGCGGGGTCGTACGAGCGCAGCAGCCGGATCTTGGCCGCGTCCTGAGCCGTGGGAGCCAGCCGCCGCAGCGCGCGAAGATGACCTTCGTCCAGCGCGATCACCAGGTCGAGCGTCGCGAACCACGCGGCCTGGAACTGCCGGGCCACGTGGTCCTCCTCGTAGCCGGCGGCACGCAGGACGGCGACGGTCCGGGGGTCGGCCCCGTCGCCCTCGTGCCAGCCGCCCGTACCGGCGCTGTCGACGACGACCAGCCCGTCGAGACCGTCCTCCTCGACGCGGGCCCGGAAGACGGCCTCGGCCATCGGTGAGCGGCAGATGTTGCCGGTGCAGACGAAACAGACGCGGTACGGGGCGGCGCCCCGTGGGTACGCCGGACGCGAGGTCGCAGTGCGCACGGATCAGTCCCTGTCGTCGGGCAGGACCATGTGCATCGCCCAGGAGACGATCGAGATGATCACGCCGCCCAGGACGGCGGTCCAGAAGCCCTGGACGTGGAAGGCGAGGTCGAACTTCTCCGCCAGCCACGAGGTGAGCAGCAGCATCAACGCGTTGATCACGAGCGTGATGAGGCCGAGAGTGAGAATGAAGAGCGGCAAGGACAGCAGCTTGACCACGGGTTTGACGACGAAGTTCACCACGCCGAAGATCAACGCCACCAGCAGCAGCGTCAGTGTCTTGCGCCCGGTGCTCTCACCGGTCAGTGTGATGTCCTTCAGCAGCCAGATGGCCACGGCAAGCGCCGCGGCATTGGCGATCGTCTTGACCACGAAATTCTTCATGGTGAGATCGTCGCAGACGATACGGACTCTCCGAGGGGCACCAACGGCATGAAGGCTTTCAGGCTCGACGAACTGGAGGCGGAGCGGGCCGCCAACGACGGCGCGTATCTGCAGTTCCTGCGGGAACGGAACATGTCGGTCGGGCTCTACGCCCTCGACGCGGGCAGTACCGACCCGCAGCTCCCGCACAAACAGGACGAGGTGTACCTGGTCGTGAGCGGCCGGGCGGCGATCACCGTGGGTATGGAGACGACCTCGGTGGCGCGCGGCAGCGTGGTGTACGTCCCCGCCGGGGTGCCGCACAAGTTCCACCACATCAGCGAGGACCTGCGGGTCATGGTGGTCTTCTCTCCGCCCGAAAGCTGAGGCGCGCACCCCTCGACCCGTAGGGGACGGTTCAGGGGAGGGCCGGGGCCGCACGGCCCCCGTTCCGTCCCGCGTCGCCCTAGCATCGGTGGTGCAGGGGGAACAGGGCAGCGGGCCTCGTAGACAGACGACGACAAACGCGAAGCAGACGCAGAAAGCAGGGCAGAGCAATGGCCGGCAAGGGGACGTTCGCAGGACTTCCGTGGTGGGTGACGTGGGTCGCGGTGCCCGTCGTCCTCCTGGTGGTGTTCGGCAGCCTGATCGCCAGCGCGGTCGGCTTCCTGATCGGCCTGCTCTTCAAGGTGCTGATAGCGGTGGCGTTGATCGCCGGTGTCGTCTACCTGGCACGCAGGCTCAAGGGCTCCTCGTCCTCCTCGTCGCGGAGCGACTGGTGAGTCATCGGTACACCGGGAATCGGGCCCGGCCTGCTGGTCGTGCCCTTTCCTGCTGATCGCGAACGGTTGGCACCACCCCGCTCATCGCGTCCCGCTCGCCCCGCCCCGCCCCGCAAGGGAGCGGGGCTTTCTCTTCTGGTCAGGTGGCGCGCGCTGTTGCGCCGACGGCCCCTCGCCTCCGCCCCGGCCGATCCCTACGCCCGTTCCCTGGCTGATCCATGGCCGATCCATGGCCGATCCCCTCGCCCGTCCCCCTTCGCCAAATCCCTCTGCCGCCCGGGGCGGCCAAGTTAGAGTGCGGTTCGCAGGCGTCTTCCGGATGGTGACGTTCCGGAAAATAACGAGTGAGGCAGGGCCGGTCCGGGCGTCGACGAGGGCCCCTGGGAGACGCGGGCGGAGCGGGAGCGGCTCCCGCCACCGGGGCCGTGCCGCCCCGGCTACCCGACCAGGGGGGTTGGCGTTGGCAATGGTGAACGGTGAATCCGTCTCGCACCCCACGTTGATCGGCTCGGTGCAGCGGGCACTGCGCCTGCTGGAGGCGGTGGGCGCGCACTCCGCCGGCGCGCCCGCCAAACAGCTGGCCAGAGAGGCGGGGTTGCCGCTTCCGACGACGTACCACCTGCTGCGGACCCTGACGCACGAGGGCTACCTGCGGCGCGAGAACGGAGTGTTCGTCTACGGAGAGGCCGCCGGCTCCATCGGGAGGGCGGGTGCCGAGCGGTGCCGCCGTGCCGAGCTGGGTGACGCGCTGGCCGCCGTCGGCAAACGGATCGGCGCCGCGGTCTACTTCGCGGTCTACCGCGCGGGGGAGGTGGAGGTGGTGGTCGTCACCGAGGACCCGCAACGGCCGCCGGTGGAGGAGTGGGTGGACTTCCGTACCACCGCGCACGCACATGCGATCGGGCAGTGTTTGCTCGCACAACTCGACGAACAGTCCAGGAAGGACCACCTGGCCCGGTATCCGGTGCAGCCGCTCACGCCCTACTCGGTGCGGAGCGAGGACGACCTGCTGCACCGCCTGGACACGGTGCGCCGCGCCCAAGTCGCCTATGAACAACAGGAATATGCCCTGGGCACAGTATGCTCGGCGCTTCCGATCCAGGTGGGTTCGGCGGCCGCGACCGTGGCGATTTCCCTTCCCGCGAGCGACGCTCAGCGCCTATACTGCGTTACCGAACGACTACGCAGAATGGCGGAGGCAACGGTGACCACCCTCGCTTTCTCTATCAGTATCTGAAATATCACTCCTTGTGATCCGTTCGCACGTGACAGACGATGGCGTCAATGGGGCCAAGAGGGACGATTCCTGGCCATCTCCGACCAAGTACGGGGCAGAGGTTGATGACCGACACAGTTCAGGCAGAAGTGATCATGAGCTTCCTCGTGTCCGAGGAGCTCGCCTTCCGTATCCCGGTGGAGCTGTACTTCGACCGCGCGGACCCCTATGCGGTCAGCTTCACCTTCGACCTTCCCGGCGACACGCCCGTGACCTGGGCCTTCGGTCGGGAGCTGCTGCTGGACGGGCTGAGCAAGCCGTCCGGTGAGGGCGACGTACGCATCGAGCCGTCCTCCTCCGAGCACCTCAGCGATGTCTTCATCAGTCTTCAGGTGGCCGACGAGCGGGCGGTGTTCCGGGCCGGAGCCCCGCCGCTGGTGGCCTTCCTCGACCGTACGGACCGACTCGTACCGATCGGGGAGGAAGAAGTGTGCGACACGCTCGACTCGACACTGGACCGCATTCTTTCGGAGGCGCAGAAGGCGGGGTGAGCGGGCGGCCGCTGCCGGACCGCTGTCGGAATCCTGCCGGAACGGTCGGCCCGGGCCGTGTGCCCGGCCGGTTCAGGGCAGGACTCGGGCCCGGCCTCCGGCGCAGGGCGGAACTCGCGTCCGATCGCCGGTTCAGCGCGCGCGACGCCGCCTGCCGCTGCCCGCGCCCCGGCCGGCACCCCGGCCCGCGCGCCGTCCTGCGCTTCGCCCCGTGCTCGGCCTCGTACCCCGCCCCGGACCTCGGCGGGCGCCCCGGCCCGCCGCCAGGCCCGTCTCCCGGTCCGCGGAGACCACCAGTGCGGCCAGCAGCGTGGTGAGCGGTACGGACGCGACCAGGCCGATGCTGCCCACGAGCGTGCGGATGACCTCCTCGGCGACCACCTCGCTGGTGGCGACCGTACCGACACTGCTCTGTGCGATCGTGAACAGCAACAGCAGTGGCAGCGCCGCGCCCGCGTAGGCGAGTACGAGCGTGTTGACGACGGATGCGATGTGATCGCGGCCGATGCGCATCGCCGACGTGTAGAGCTTGCGTCGGCCTGCCGACGGGTCGGCCTCCTTCAGTTCCCATACCGCGGCGGTCTGGGTGACCGTCACATCGTCGAGTACGCCCAGCGACCCGATGATGATGCCCGCCAGCAGCAGCCCGCGGATCTCGATGTCGGGATAGAGGCCGTGCACCAGCCCGGTCTGGTCGTCGGTGTTGCCGGTCAGCAGGGCCCAGTCGATGAAGAGGGAACCGAGCAGGCCGATCAGCAGCAGCGAGACCAGTGTGCCCAGTACGGCGACGGACGTACGCGCCGTCGGCCCGTGGCACAGGTAGAGGGCGACCAGCATGATCGCGCTGCCTCCGACGATGGCGACCACCAGGGGATTCGCGCCCTGGAGGATGGCGGGGAGGATGAACAGCGTCAGCACCAGGAAGCTCACGACCAGCGCGACCAGTGCCAGGAGCCCGCGCAGCCGCCCGACCACGACGACCGCCGCGGCGAAGAGGGCGGCGAGCACCCACATCGGGAAGGTGCGGTCCACATCGGTGACCGAATACTGCAGGTCCTTGGGCGCTTTGGGGGCGTACGCGACCACGACCCCCTGGCCGGCTTCGTAGTGCCGCGTGGCCTCGGGCGTCACGATCGACTCGAACCGCCGGCCCGCGTTTTCCCCGGTGGTCACCTCGATGACCGCCCGCTCGCAGTGCTTGGCCTGCTGGGGTCCGGCGGAGGAAGGTGGTTGCTGCTGCGAAGGTTGCTGTTGCTGCTGGGCGTGAACATCCGCGCAGTTCACCTCCTCGACCTTCACCACCTTCGCCTTCTCGGTGGGCTGGTCGAAACCGATGCCGGACGGCTTGTGGCCGGGCGCGCCGCCCGGCCACAGCACGACCAGCCCGGCCAGTACCGCGGCGGCGAACGGGATGAGCACCGCCGCGATGACCTTGCGGAGGTGGCGCGAAACGGGGGCCGCGGGGCCGTGCCCGTGCCCATGTCCGTGCCCATGCCCGTGGCCATGTCCGGAGCCGCGGCCGTGGCTGCGCCCGTGGCTGTGGCTGCCGCCCTCGTCTCCGGACCCGGGCTCGGACCCGGACACGGCTCCGGACAAGGCCCCGGCCCCGGCCCCCGACACGGGCTCGGACGCGGGCCCGGACATGGGCTCGGGCAAGGGCCCGGCCCCGTGCGACGCACCGGAAGTGTGGTCGTGCGCGGAGTGCGAAGGCTCGTTGCTGGTCACCGCCCGATCATCGCAAGAACTGGCAGGGCCCCCTGTTCACCGCGCCACACCGGCCGCTACCGTGGTGTCACCTTTGCAATCGCGGGAGCTCGGAGCACCGGGCTGAGAGGGCGCTGACCCCCGTACGGAACGTCCGGCCGAAGCCGGGAACGCCGCCACGGACATCGCTGCGTCGACCGCCGAACCTGTTACCGGGTAATGCCGGCGTAGGGAGTGGGTCTTCATGACTCTGCAGGATGCACGCACGCCCGAAAACGGCCAGGGCTCCGCCACGGAGATCGGCTGGCACAAGGGCTACCTCACCGGATCGCGGCCCGACCTCAGGGTTCCGGTCCGTCGTGTGCACCTCACCAACGGCCAGGACGTGACGCTCTACGACACGTCGGGGCCGTACACCGACCCCAACATCGAAACGGACGTCCGCCGCGGCCTGGCGCCGCTGCGGGAGAACTGGATCATCAGCCGCGGGGACACCGAGGAGTACGCGGGCCGCCCGCCGCGGCCCGAGGACGACGGCCTCAAGCACACCTCGCCGCGCGGCGGCCTGAAGAACCTCGACGCGGTCTTCCCCGGCCGCCCCCGGCAGCCGCGCCGTGGCCGGGGCGGCGCCGCGGTCACCCAGCTCGCGTACGCGCGGCGGGGCGAGGTCACGGCGGAGATGGAGTACGTGGCGATCCGCGAGAACGTCTCCCCCGAGTTCGTACGGGACGAGATCGCGGCCGGCCGGGCGGTCCTGCCCGCCAACGTCAACCACCCGGAGATCGAGCCGATGATCATCGGCAAGAACTTCCTGGTGAAGGTCAACGCGAACATCGGCAACTCCGCCGTCACGTCCTCCATCGAGGAGGAGGTGGAGAAGATGACCTGGGCGACCCGCTGGGGCGCCGACACGGTCATGGACCTGTCCACCGGCCGCAACATCCACACCACCCGCGAATGGGTGCTGCGCAACTCCCCCGTGCCCATCGGCACCGTCCCCCTCTACCAGGCACTGGAGAAGGTGGACGGCAAGGCCGAAGAGCTGACCTGGGAGATCTACAAGGACACGGTCGTCGAACAGGCCGAACAGGGCGTGGACTACATGACCGTCCACGCCGGGGTCCTGCTGCGGTACGTGCCCCTGACGGCCCGCCGCAAGACCGGCATCGTCTCGCGCGGCGGTTCGATCATGGCGGCGTGGTGCCTCGCACACCACAAGGAATCGTTCCTCTACACCCACTTCGAAGAACTCTGCGACATCCTCGCCTCCTACGACGTCACGTACTCCCTCGGCGACGGCCTGCGCCCCGGGTCCATCGCGGACGCCAACGACGAGGCGCAGTTCGCGGAGTTGCGGACGCTCGGCGAGCTGAACACGATCGCCAAGCGGCACGGCGTACAGACGATGATCGAGGGCCCGGGCCACGTCCCGATGCACAAGATCAAGGAGAACATCGACCTCCAGCAGGAGATCTGCGAAGAGGCCCCGTTCTACACGCTCGGCCCGCTGACCACGGACATCGCCCCCGCGTACGACCACATCACCTCCGGGATCGGCGCGGCGATGATCGCCTGGTGGGGTACGGCGATGCTCTGCTACGTCACGCCCAAGGAGCACCTGGGCCTGCCGGACCGGGACGACGTGAAGACCGGCGTCATCACGTACAAGATCGCGGCCCACGCGGCGGACCTGGCCAAGGGGCACCCCGGAGCCCAGGAGTGGGACGACGCGCTGTCCGACGCGCGCTTCGAGTTCCGGTGGGAGGACCAGTTCAACCTGGCCCTCGACCCGGACACGGCCCGCGCCTTCCACGACGAGACGCTGCCGGCGGAGCCGGCGAAGACGGCGCACTTCTGTTCCATGTGCGGACCGAAGTTCTGCTCCATGAAGATCTCACAGGACATCCGGCGCGAGCACGGTGGCGACCTGGCGGTCGGCGCGGGGACGGATGCGGAGGCAGCGGCCGGAATGGCCGAGAAGTCGAAGGAGTTCGCGGCGGCGGGGAATCGGGTGTATCTGCCGATCGCGGAGTGAGAGTTCTGAGACTGTAACCTCCAGTTACGGTCTCGGAAACTCTCCCGGGCGTTGTCCACAGGCTGGCGTGACCACCACGACCTGGCTATCGTGCGACGACGAACGGGCCCGAAGCCGCAAGTTCCGATTGCGACTTCGGGCCCGCTCCGTACGTGTCGGACCGGATCAGTGAGGCAACGTATACCTCGGCGCCCCGTCGGCGCCCACCCCGACCTGTCGGATGCACTCCCGTTTGAGCAGCATCCGCAGCGAGTCGTGCACGCGGTGCTCGGTGAGCCCGGTTCGCTGAGCGATCACCCGCAACGGGTAACTGGCGACGGCTGAGTTGACGAGCGCCGGTGCCAGGTAGGCCGCTACGGCCCAGATGTCCCCGGTGACGACCAACTGCCGTCCCTTCCAGTCCGCGAGCAGTTCGTCGGGGGTCAAGGCGGGCCGTTCGTCCTGCACCTGTTCCCCCGCGCCCAACTTGTCCGCGATTCTGTCCAGCGAGTCGGCGATCCGGCCGAACAACCGCATTTCCTCGCGCCGCAGCACGGCGTACTCCTCGTCGAGCCGGAGATTGTGCTGCTCCAGGCGGACGATGGCGTCGGCCACCTGGTCGGGCATGGCGTAGGCCTTGGGAACGCCGGTTTCCAGGAGCGGCGACTCGACGCTTCGCAGGGTGTACGAGCCTTCTCGCTGGATCGTGACGATGACCTCGGAGACCCACTGCTTGAACGGGAGACACGAAGGCTTTGTGCAGCCGTTCACCAAGAGGATCAAGCCCTGAAGGTCCACCATCTGCAAGTCTCGGCGCCACTCCCGACCTGCGGGAACGTCGAGACTGTGACTTCCAGTCACAGTCTCGAGAAACTCTCGTCGCTCCTCTGGCACATGATCCAGGAGCGCCTTACGGGTGGTCGTGTAGCCCAGTTCCCGGCAGACATCGGCTGCGGGGAATCAGTGCTCCCCGTTGGGGAGAGTGATCCTCCGTACGCAGCACACACCGAGGGGGCCCGGACCCGGGCCCCCTCGGTCGTCGTGCATGGGCGCTATTCAGGATGGTGATCCGGACCTCCGTAATCGGGACTGGTGAAGTCCGGGCTGGTGAACCTGGGTCGGGGAGCGGCGGGCGGGCCGCCGTCCGGGCTGGTGAAGTCGGGCCGTGAGTAGCCCAGGGTCGGGATACGGCCGCCGTCGACGCCACGGCGCGGCACGTACCGGGCCGTACCGTGGCCGTTGACGCCGGCCGGGTCGGACAGGGCCTCGCGCAGGAACGGCAGTATGCCGCGCTCCAGGAGCGCCTGCCGCCAGGCGTCCCGCGCGAGGTCCACCTCCCGGTCCCGGGCGCCCCGGCCGTCACCGGTGCGTGGGGCGCGGAGCGAGGTGGAGCCGTTGCGCCAGGCCGCGTGGACCAGGCTGGCCATGGCGACGAGTGCCCCCGCGGCGGTGATCGCCGCGAAGATCCAGCCGACGCTGATCATCGGCTGGGCGGCGGCCGGGTCGGTACCGATCGTCCGCAGGACGTACCCGATGACCAGGAACAGGACGGCGGCGATCCCCGCCAGTACCGGGGCCAGCACCGCGAGCATCGCGGCCAGTCCGGCACCGGCCGGTTCGGCGACCTCGCCCACGGTCGTGGCGAGGTCGATCCCCGGTCCGCCCGCGGAAGCGCCTTTCTCCTCACGGCCTTCCACGCCGCCGGCGTCCGGTGCGGGCGCCGGAGCGCGCAGCTCCTCGCGGAGCCGTACATAGTGTCGGTATTCGGCCGTCGCGCATGCCGCGATGGCCGACGTGGCGCTGAGCGCCATGGTGCGCAACTGCTCGGTGTTGAGGTGCTTCGCCGCCGCGGAGGTCATCTCCGGTCGGTATTCCGCGGTGCGCAGCGCCTCGTCGAGGAGCCGCGCGAACTCCGCGCGGTCCTCGCTCAGCAGGTGCGGAGCGCTGTTCATGTGCATCCCCCGATGCTCCGTAGGGCCGTACAGGCCGGCGTGGGCCGGGCAGTGGGCGGAAACGGAGGAGAGCCTGCTACGGATAGACCGATGGTAGAGCGCCTCCGGCACGGGGTGACAGGGTGTTTGCGGAAATAAGGACCGCTCCTGCGTGGCTCGGACCCCGCTGCGCCACTTCCCTACCTGCCGCTACCCCTGCCCGGATAACGGTCAGGCAGTCAGGGGAAGTTGTACGACCAGTAGTTTTCCGGCCATGGTGATCCCGCCGTCCATGGCGATGGCCAGCCCGTCGGCGTAGAGGTGCGGGCCGTCGACGGCGATGCCCTCGCCTTCGTCGTCCTCGCCGCCGACCTCGCCGAGGAGGTACGGGATCGGGCTGTGGCCGTGCACGACGCGCCGGCCGCCGTAGGTGTCGAGGAGTTCCCGTACGGCCATCGGGCCGGCTTCCTCGTCGCGGAAGGCGAACCGCTTGGTGAACTTGCGGAACAGGTCCCAGACCTCGTCCGCGTCGCTGCGCGTGAGGACGTCGTGGACGGTGTCGTTGACGTCCTCGATGGAGTCGCCGTACTCCAGGTAGGCCGTGGTGTCGGAGTGCACGAGCAGGTGCCCGTCCTCCTCCGAGACGGCGTCCAGCCGGGCCATCCACTGCAGGTGGTGGTCCTGGAGGCGGTCCATGTCGGTCTTCTGGCCGCCGTTGAGGAGCCAGGCGGCCTGGAAGGACGCGGTGCCGGCGCCGGACTGGACCGGGGTGTCACCGAACCGCTTGGCGCCGAGGAGCAGCAGTTCGTGGTTGCCCATCAGAGCCTTGCAGTAGCCGCCGGCCGCCGCGGCCTCGGCGGACAGCTGCATGACCAGGTCGATCACGCCGATGCCGTCCGGGCCGCGGTCGGTGAAGTCGCCGAGGAACCACAGGCGGGCGTTGCCGGCGGCCCACTGGCCGTCGGCGTCGATGAGGCCCTCGGCGGCGAGCGCCTCGCGCAGTTCGTCGTAGTAGCCGTGCACGTCACCGACGACGTACAGCGGTCCGCCGCCTTCCTGCTGCTCGGCGGCCGGAACGGCCGACTCGGGCACCGCCGCCAGGTCGACGGTCGGGCGGTCGATGAGGGTGTCCGTACGGGTGACGGGCGGGAGGTCCGTACGGCCCTCGGCGCCACCGGGGACGTCGGCCCGGGCGCCGGCGCCGATGACCGGAAGGGAGCGTTCCGTGGGCGTGTACTCGGGCGGCATGCCGTGCGGAGCGGCGGACGCGCCCACGGACGCCGGAGGAGCCGTCGGCTGCGGGGGGACCGCGGGTGCCGTGGGCACCGGCGGAGCAGGCGGCTGCCCCGGAGCCGGAGGTTGTGCCGGCATGGTCCGCACCATGGGTCCCACACTGGCCCCCTGAGTCATCGACCCCTCCACCGTCGCGCCGCCGTGCACCTCGCGGACCTTGCCTGGTCGACGGCGGTCCGTGGTGTCGTGCGCCCATCATAGGAATGCCGCTCGCGGGTTGTGACGCACCCGGGGGTGGTCAATCGCTCGGCGCCCGGTGTTCGCTGCCGTTTTCTCCGGGATCCACCCGATTTTATCCCGGGCGGCCGGGTGGCGGGCGGGCGGCGCGGCGATGGCGGGAGGACGGTACGACGTGCCGAAGTCGCCCGGTGGGTGCTCGGCGGGGTGCTCCGGCCCGACACCTCGTCCGGACACACCTCCGGCCGTGCGGACGCGAAAGGCGCGTCCACACGGCCGCTCGTACGTGTGACGGTCGGACCCGGAGGGGCCTCCGCGGTGACCGGCGAGGTCAGGCCCCGGACGGCCCCCGCGGCGGACTGACGGTCGTCCGTGTGGACCTGCGCTGGGAGGAGGTCCGCACGATCAGATCGGTCGGTATCACCTGCTCGACCGGTCGTCCGCTGTCCAGTCCTTCGATGGCGTCGATGAGGAGCTGGACGACGGCGGTGCCGATCCGGCGGGGTTTGAGGGAGAGGGTGGTGATCGGTGGTTCGGTCGTGGCGTAGACCGTGGACTCGCTGCAGCAGACCAGCAGCAGGTCCTCGGGGACGCGCAGGCCGTAGCGTCTGGCCGCCGCCAGCAGGTCGGTCCCGTTCGGGTCGAACAGGCCGTACACCGCGTCCGGACGGTCCGGACGGGCCAGCAGGCGGTCGGCGGCCACCGCGCCCGCGCACGGGTCGTGCGCGGGGTAGGACTCGTACACCGGGTCCTGTCCGACGCGCTCGCACCAGTGCAGGTAAGCGGTGGTGGAGAGCCGGGTATAGGTGTCGGTGGTGGTGCCGGTGAGGAGGCCGATGCGGCGGGCGCCGGCGTCGGCGAGGTGGTCGAGGAGGCCGAGTACGGCCGCCTCGTGGTCGTTGTCGACCCAGCCCATCACGGGGAGGGTTCCGCCGGGGCGGCCGTCGGAGACGACGGGGATGCCGTGCCGTACGAGCTCGGTGACGACGGGATCGCCGTCGGCCGGATCGATGACGACGGTGCCGTCGAGGGCGACGTTCGACCAGACGTCGTGGCGGGAGGTCGCGGGCAGGATGACGAGGGCGTAGCCGCGGGCGAGCGCCGCCGAGGTGGCGGCTCTGGCCATTTCCGCGAAGTACGCGAATTCGGTGAAGGTGAAAGGTTCATCCCCGTACGTGGTGACGGTCAGGCCGATGAGCCCGGACTTGCCGGTACGGAGCGTGCGGGCGGCGGCGGAAGGGCGGTAACCCAACCGGTCGGCCACCTCGCGGACGTGGCGACGGGTGGCATCCGGAAGCCGGCCCTTGCCGTTGAGCGCGTCGGAGACAGTCGTGATGGATACCCCGGCTGCGGCGGCCACGTCCCGGATGCCTGCCCGCCCCAGCCGGCGACCGGTAGACCGGCTCACCTGGTGCTTCCCTGCTGCTGTCATGGCGAGCCGATAGTAGGGCTCGGGCGGTCCTTTCGCGGGGCGCTGTGTGCGGCAGTGGAAAGGCACGTTTCTGCATGGACGCATGCCCCTTATGCCCTGTGAAACGAAGGGAGTTGGGGGTGTTCACCGGCGACTGTCGGAGGAACGTCGGGAGTCGTCGGCGGATTGGTCCAGGTCTCGAAGCGGTCTCAAGTCACCTTCACGAGGGATGCGCGCCACGGCGCGAGCCACCGGCGCGTGACGCAGGGCGTAGCGCTCCCCAAGGGCTGTGCGCGGTGGTGACGGGGTGCGAGGGCGATCTTCAGGAGGGGTTTTCCTCCTGCACGGACGATCTTCCCGGCAGGGGGGACCGTCTGTGGTGAGGCGGGCCACAGGGAGGAGGGGGTCCGTCGGGGGGCGGCGTGAGCTACGAGGGCGGATGATCCGCCGGGGGCGGAGTGGCCGCCCCGCTTCCGGCATCCGACGCCGGGCCCCGGCGCGAACGCGAAGCAGGAAGGCGGAGCGCGGCCCCGGAGACGGCATCCGATCCGGCCGAGGCCTACGCCTGACGGAGCAATCCTCATAAGGTGTGCAGTATTGGAGACGGACGGCACGGTCGAGGAGGAACCTGCGGTGAGCGAGAAGAGCCCGAAGCTGCGCGCTGCGCTGGACGGCATCCCCACCTACAAGCCCGGCAAGCCGGCTGCGACGGGCGGCCCCGTCACGTACAAGCTGTCCTCCAACGAGAACCCGTACCCGCCGCTGCCCGGCGTCCTGGAGAGCGCGGTGACCGCGGCCGGGGCCTTCAACCGCTACCCGGACATGGCCTGCACGGGTCTGATGGCCGAGCTGTCGGAGCACTTCTCGGTGCCGGTCGAGCACCTGGCGACGGGCACCGGTTCGGTGGGCGTGGCCCAGCAGCTGGTGCAGTCGACGGCCGGGCCGGGCGACGAAGTGATCTACGCGTGGCGTTCCTTCGAGGCGTACCCGATCGTGACCCAGGTCGCCGGGGCCACGCCCGTGCAGGTGCCGCTGACCTCCGGTGAGGTGCACGACCTGGACGCGATGTACGAGGCGATAACCGACCGGACCCGGCTGATCTTCGTCTGCAACCCCAACAACCCCACCGGCACCGTCGTCCGCCGGGCGGAGCTGGAGGCGTTCCTGGACCGGGTGCCCAGCGACATCCTGATCGTGCTGGACGAGGCGTACCAGGAGTTCAACCGCGACGCGGACGTACCGAACGGCCTGGACCTGTACCGGGACCGCCCCAACGTCTGCGTGCTGCGGACCTTCTCCAAGGCGTACGGACTCGCCGGTCTGCGGATCGGCTTCGCGGTGGCCCACGAGCCGGTGGCGGCCGCGCTGCGCAAGACGGCCGTGCCGTTCGGCGTGAGCCAGCTCGCACAGGAGGCGGCGGTGGCGTCGCTGCGCAGCGAGGGCGCGCTGATGGAACGGGTGGACGCGCTGGTCACGGAGCGGGCCCGGGTCTGCGAGGCGCTGACCGCGCAGGGCTGGACGGTCCCCGAGACGCACGCGAACTTCGTCTGGCTGCGGCTGGGCGAGCGCACGCTCGACTTCGCGGCGGCGTGTGAGAAGGCGGGCGTGGTGGTGCGCCCCTTCGCCGGCGAGGGTGTGCGCGTGACGATCGGCGAGACGGCGGCGATGGACCTGTTCCTGCAGGCTGCCGAGCAGTTCCGCAAGGAGCTGTGAGCGGCGGGTAGCCGATACCACCGAGCGGGGGCGTGTGCCTAGGGGCGCACGCCCCCGCTCTGCTGTCTGCCGAAGTGCGGGGAAAGGGCCACGCGGCACTTTTCCCGGGCGTGACGGTCGTCACGCACCCCCCGTCAGGATCAAAAACCAGCCATGGGTGATAATTGCTTGTGAATGTGAACGCGTTCACAAGCGCGCCCCTTATGTACCGCTTCCATCGGGACAAATCGGGGCGAAGCAGCCGTAGACAGCACACGGCGACGTAAGGAGAGACCCGACGTGGACCTGGCGTTGGCGCCAGAGACCCTGGCGCGATGGCAATTCGGCATCACGACCGTCTACCACTTCCTCTTCGTCCCCCTCACGATCTCCCTCGCCGCGCTGGTGGCCGGGCTGGAGACCGCATGGGTGCGGACGGGTAAGCAGCAGTACCTCAAGGCCACCAAGTTCTGGGGCAAGCTCTTCCTGATCAATATCGCGATGGGCGTCGTCACCGGCATCGTCCAGGAGTTCCAGTTCGGTATGAACTGGTCGGACTACTCGCGGTTCGTCGGTGACGTCTTCGGCGCCCCGCTCGCGTTCGAGGCCCTCATCGCCTTCTTCTTCGAGTCCACCTTCATCGGTCTGTGGATCTTCGGCTGGGACAAGCTGCCCAAGAAGCTCCACTGCTTCTGCATGTGGATGGTCTCGATCGGCACCATCCTGTCGTCGTACTTCATCCTCGCGGCCAACTCCTGGATGCAGCACCCGGTCGGCTACAAGTACAACGCCGCCAACGGCCGCGCCGAGCTGTCCGACTTCTGGAAGGTGCTGACCCAGGACACCACGCTCGTCGTCGTCTTCCACACGCTGACCGCCGCCTTCCTGACCGGCGCAGCGTTCATGGTCGGCATCGCCGCGTACCACCTGATGCGCAAGAAGCACGTCAAGGTGATGCGCACCTCGCTCCGGCTCGGCCTGGTCACCCTGGTCATCGCCGGCGCGCTCACCGCGATCAGCGGCGACCAGCTCGGCAAGGTCATGTTCCGGCAGCAGCCGATGAAGATGGCCGCCGCCGAGGCGCTGTGGGACAAGGAGGGCCCGGCGCCGTTCTCCGTCTTCGCCTACGGTGACGTCGACAAGGGCCACAACAAGGTCGCCATCGAGATACCCGGGCTGCTCTCCTTCCTCGCCCACAACGACTTCTCCACGCCGGTCCCCGGCATCAACGACGTCAACAAGGCCGAACAGCAGAAGTACGGGCCCGGCGACTACCGGCCCAACATCCCGGTCGCCTACTGGGGCTTCCGCTGGATGATCGGCTTCGGCATGGCCTCGTTCGCCATCGGCCTGGCCGGGCTCTGGCTCACCCGTAAGAAGTTCTGGCTCTCGCCGGGGCTGCGTACGGGGGACGAGGAGCCACCCCACCTGGTGCTCACCAAGAACAAGGTGCTCGGCGTCCGCCTGAGCAAGCTCTACTGGTCGCTGGCGTTCGTCACCCTCGGCTTCCCGCTCATCGCCAACTCCTGGGGCTGGATCTTCACCGAGATGGGTCGCCAGCCCTGGGCGGTGTACGGCGTCCTGAAGACCTCCTCGGCGGTCTCCCCGGGCGTCTCGCAGGGCGAGGTCATCACGTCGATGACCGTCTTCACCCTGCTGTACGCGATCCTCGCGGTCATCGAGGTCCGCCTGCTGGTCAAGTACGTCAAGGCCGGGCCGCCGGAGCTGACGGACGACGACCTCAACCCGCCCACCAAGATCGGCGGCGACCACGCGGACGCCGACCGGCCGATGGCCTTCTCGTACTAGGAGGCGACCGTGGAACTCCATGACGTCTGGTTCGTACTCATCGCCGTGCTGTGGACCGGGTACTTCTTCCTCGAAGGATTCGACTTCGGCATCGGCGTCCTGACCAAGCTGCTCGCCCGCGACCGGAGCGAGCGGCGGGTCCTGATCAACACCATCGGCCCGGTCTGGGACGGCAACGAGGTGTGGCTGCTCAGCGCGGGCGGCGCGACCTTCGCCGCCTTCCCGGAGTGGTACGCCACCCTGTTCTCCGGCTTCTACCTGCCGCTGCTGCTCATCCTGGTCTGCCTGATCGTGCGCGGTGTCGCCTTCGAGTACCGCGTCAAGCGGCCCGAGGAGCGCTGGCAGCGCAACTGGGAGCACGCGATCTTCTGGTGCTCGCTGCTCCCCGCGTTCCTGTGGGGCGTCGCCTTCGGCAACATCGTGCGGGGCGTGCCAATCGACGCGCACAAGGAGTACGTCGGCGGCGTCCTGGACCTGCTGAACCCGTACGCCCTGCTCGGCGGCCTGGTCACGCTGACCCTGTTCACCTTCCACGGCGCGGTCTTCGCCTCGCTGAAGACGCTGGGCGACATCCGGGCACGGGCCCGCCGGACGGCCACCGTCCTGGGCCTGGCCGCCGCCGTGCTGGCGATCGTCTTCCTGGGCTGGACCCAGCTCGACAAGGGCGACACCTCGTCGCTGGTCGCGATGGCCGTCGCGGTGGTGGCGCTGGTCGCCGGGCTGGTGATGAACCATCTCGGACGGGAAGGCTGGTCGTTCGCGTTCTCCGGCGTCACGATCGTCGCCGCGGTCGCGATGCTGTTCCTGACGCTCTTCCCGAATGTGATGCCCTCCTCGCTGAACGAGAGTTGGAGCCTCACGGTCTCCAACGCCTCGTCCAGTGCGTACACGTTGAAGATCATGACGTGGTGCGCGGGCATCGCCACCCCGATCGTCATGCTCTACCAGGGCTGGACCTACTGGGTCTTCCGTAAGCGGATCGGTACGCAGCACATCGCCGACGCCCACTAGGCAGCCCCCCGGTGGGGTCCCGGCGGGACCCCACCGGCCGACACCGGCTGATCAACTTCCGTCCGGGAGAGGTTGTTTCACGTGAAACCCGTCGACCCGCGCCTGCTGCGGTACGCCCGCGCCACCCGGTTCTTCCTCGCCGCGGTGGTGGTCCTCGGGCTGGCCGGCTCGGGTCTGGTCATCGGCCAGGCCATGCTCATCGCCGAAATCGTCGTCGGTGCCTTCCAGCGCGACCTCGATCTCGGCGACCTGAGCACACCGGTGGTGCTGCTTGCCCTGGTCTCCGTCGGACGGGGCCTGGTGGCCTGGCTGACGGAACTGGCCGCGCACCGGGCGAGCGCGGCGGTCAAGTCCGAGCTGCGTACGCGGCTGCTGACGCGGGCGGCGGCCGGGCTGGGCCCGGGATGGCTGAGCACCCAGCGTTCGGGGGAACTCACCGCCCTCGCCACCCGCGGCATCGACGCCCTCGACGACTACTTCGCGCGCTATCTGCCGCAGCTGGGCCTGGCGGTCGTCGTACCGGTCGCCGTGCTGGCGCGGATCGTCACCGGCGACTGGATCGCGGCCGCGACCATCGTCGTGACGCTGCCGCTGATCCCGCTGTTCATGGTCCTGATCGGCTGGGCCACCCAGAACCGCATGGACCGCCAGTGGCAGTTGCTGTCCCGGCTGTCGGGCCACTTCCTGGACGTGGTGGCCGGGCTGCCCACACTGAAGGTCTTCGGCCGGGCCAAGGCACAGGCCGCGGCCATCCGTTCCATCACCGGCGAGTACCGCCGCGCCACGCTGGGCACCCTGCGGATCGCCTTCCTCTCCTCCTTCGCGCTGGAACTGCTCGCCACGATCTCGGTCGCGCTGGTCGCCGTCGGCATCGGCATGCGGCTCGTGCACGGCGACCTGGACCTGTACACCGGTCTGATGGTGCTGATCCTGGCGCCCGAGGCGTATCTGCCGTTGCGGCAGGTCGGCGCGCAGTACCACGCGGCCGCCGAGGGGCTGGCGGCCGCCGAGGAGATCTTCGCGGTGCTGGAGACACCGCTGCGCACGACGGGCGGCGAGCCCGCTCCCGACAGCACCGCACTGTCCGTCGAGGGACTCGTCGTGCGCCACCCCGGCCGCTCCGAACCCTCGCTCCCCGCGACGTCGTTCGAGGTCAGGCCCGGTGAGACGGTGGCCGTCGTCGGCCCCTCCGGCGCGGGCAAGTCGACCTTGCTGAACGTCCTTCTCGGCTTCGCCGTACCCGCGGCGGGACGGGTACGGATCGGCGGCCGCGACCTGGCCACCGTCGATCCGGAGGACTGGCGGCGGCAGATCGCCTGGGTGGCGCAGCGTCCGTACCTCTTCGCGGGCACGATCGCCGACAACGTGCGGCTGGCCCGCCCCGACGCGGACGACGCGGCGGTACGGGCCGCGCTCCGCGACGCCGGGGCCCTGGACTTCGTCTCCGCACTGCCCGACGGCGCGGAAACCGTGCTCGGCGAGGGCGGAACCGGGCTGTCGGCAGGGCAGCGGCAACGCCTGGCCCTGGCCCGCGCGTTCCTGGCCGACCGCCCGGTCCTGCTGCTCGACGAGCCGACCGCGAACCTGGACGGCGAGACGGAGGCAGGCATCGTCGACGCGGTACGCCGCCTGGCGGCCGGCCGCACGGTGCTGCTGGTCGTCCACCGGCCCGCGTTGCTGGCGGTGGCGGATCGTACGGTGCGGCTGGCGGGACCGGTGGCCGCGGAGGGGGCCGATGGGGGCGGGCGGCCTATGGCGTCCGGCGCGCCCGTGGGGATCGGGAAGCCCGCCGTTCCCACGGAGTCCGCTTCTCCCACGGAAACCACCGTGTCCACAGAGCCCGCCGCGTCCTCGGGCCCCGTGCGGGAGAGTGCCCGGGAAGCCGTACGCGACGATCTTGCAGCGTCGGGGTCCGAGGACGGCCCGGATGACGGCCTGGGTGGTCCGGGTGGTCCGGGTGGTCCGGGTGGTCCGGAGATCGTGGCCGGTACCCGGCGTCCGGCGCTGGCGCGGCTGCGGGGCCTGGCGCGGGCCCGTTGGGGCCGGCTCGGGCTGGCGCTGCTGCTGGGCAGCCTGGCGCTGGGCAGCGCCGTCGGCCTCATGGCGACGTCCGGCTGGCTCATCTCCCGGGCGGCGCAGCACCCGCCCGTCCTGTACCTGATGGTGGCGGTCACGGCGACGCGGGCCTTCGGCATCGGCCGGGCCGTGTTCCGGTACGCGGAGCGGCTGGTGGCGCACGACGCCGTCTTCCGGATGCTCGCGGACGTACGGGTGGCCGTCTTCCGGCGCCTGGAACGCCTGGCGCCCGCCGGGCTGCGGTCGCGCAGCAGCGGCGACCTGCTGTCGCGCCTGGTGGCCGATGTCGACGCCGTACAGGACTACTTCCTGCGGTGGCTGCTGCCGGTCGGAGCGGCCGTGCTGGTCGGCGTGGGTTCCGTCGGGTTCACCGCCTGGCTGCTGCCCGAGGCGGGCGCCATCCTCGCTGCCGGGCTGCTGCTGGCGGGCGTGGGAGTGCCCGCGCTGTCCGCCGTGCTCGCGCGCCGCGCCGAGCGGCAGCTCTCCCCCGCCCGGGGCGCGCTCTCCACCCACGTCCTCGACCTGCTCACCGGCACGGCCGAGCTGACGGTGTCCGGCGCGCTCACGTCCCGTATCGACCGGACTCGGAGCGCCGACCGTCACCTGACCCGGATCGCGTCCCGCTCGGCGGCCGCGGCCGGTGCCGGAGCCGGACTGTCCGCGCTGCTGTGCGGGCTGACGGTGGCCGCGGCGGCCGTCGTCGGTGTGCGGGCCGTCCACGAGGGGCGGCTGGAGGGCGTGTGCCTGGCCGTCGTGGTGCTCGTTCCGCTCGCCGCCTTCGAAGCCGTCGCGGGGCTGCCGCTCGCCGTGCAGTACCGGCAGCGCACGCGGCGGGCGGCCGAGCGGGTCTTCGAGGTGCTGGACGCGCCGGAGCCGGTCACCGAACCGGCCGGCGCGGTGGCCGTACCGGTGCCGGACTCCCCGTTCCCGCTGGTCGTGGAAGGGCTCACGGCCCGGTACCCCGGCCAGCGGGTGCCCGCGCTGAACGGTGTCGGCTTCACCCTCCCCGCCGGGCGGCGGCTGGCGGTGGTCGGACCGTCGGGTTCGGGCAAGACGACGCTCGCCCAGGTGCTGCTGCGCTTCCTGGACCGGGAGTCCGGCTCGTACACGCTGAACGGTGTGGACGCGGCGGCAGCGGACGGGGACGCCGTACGGCGGCAGGTCGGCCTCTGCGCGCAGGACGCGCACCTCTTCGACAGCTCGGTACGGGAGAACCTGCGGCTCGCGCGGCCCGGAGCGGGCGAGGACGACCTGTGGGACGCGCTCTCGCGGGCCCGCCTGGCCGACTGGGTGCGGTCGCTGCCCGACGGGCTGGACACGATGGTCGGCGAGCACGGTGCCCGGCTCTCCGGCGGCCAGCGGCAGCGTCTCGCGCTGGCCCGCGCGCTGCTCGCCGACTTCCCGGTCCTGGTGCTGGACGAGCCTGCCGAACACCTCGACCTGGCCACGGCCGACGCGCTGACCGCCGACCTGCTGGCCGCGACCGAGGGCCGTACGACCGTGCTGATCACGCACCGGCTGGAGGGCCTGGAGGCTGTCGACGAGGTGCTGGTCCTGGACGCGGGGCGGCCCGTCCAGCGCGGCGCGTACGAGGAGCTGGCGGCGGCCGACGGCCCGTTCCGCCGGATGCGGGAGCGTGAGCGGGCGGTGGACGCGCGGGCCGGGGGCCGGGGTGCGGCGGACGCGCGTCCGGTGGGCGTGGGGGCCGGCCCGGTGAACGGCTGAAGAACGACGGGTGCCGGCGGCCGCTGCGTACGGTGGCGGCGGACGTCCGGACCGGGGTGACGTGGCAGCCCGGGGCGGTCCGGGGTGGTCCGGTCCGGCGTCCGAATTGCCGCATAGAAGGCTTTCATCAGGAAAGCGACTATTAGGCTCGTCCCATGGCAGTCACGACAGGACCCTCAGACCCCATGGGCACCGGGGAACCCACCGGCGCGGGTGCCGGGGCGGCGTCCACCGGCACGGGTTCCGGTGTGGGTGCCGGTGCGGCGCCCACCGGCTCCGGCGGTGCGACCGCGCCCGGTCCCGGCCCCGCTCCCGACACCGGTCCCGCTCCCGATCCCATGGAAGCGGCCACCGAGGCGACCCGCAGCCTCCAGGGCCTGTCGACCGAGCTGACCGCACGGGTACCGCAGCTCCTGGAGGCGATGCGTACCGTCGGCGCAGGCCTGGACCTGCACATCACCCTGGACCGGATCGTCGAGACCGCCGCCGAGCTGGCCGACGCCCGTTACGCCGCGATCGGGATCATCGACGAGGCGCGCGAGGGTCTGTCGGACTTCGTGACGTACGGGGTCAGTGCCGAGGAGCGGGCCCGGATCGGCGCGCTGCCCGACGGACACAAGGGACTGCTCGGCGCCCTCATCCACGATCCGAAGGCGCTGCGGCTGGCGGACCTGACCCAGGACGTGCGGTCGGCGGGCTTCCCGCCGGGGCACCCGCCGATGCGGACCTTCCTCGGGGTGCCGATCCGCGTCCAGGGGGAGATTTTCGGCAACCTCTATCTGACCGAGAAACGTGGGGGCGGGGAGTTCAGCGAGGGCGATCTGCACATGGTGCGGGTGCTCGCCACCGAGGCCGGCATCGCGATCGGCAATGCGCGGATGTACGCGGCGACGCGGCAGCGGGAGCGGTGGATCGACGGTGCGGCCGCGGTGACCACCGCGCTGCTGGCCGGCAGCGACGTGGACGACGCGCTCGCGGTCGTCGCCGAACAGGCACGCAAGCTGGCCGACTCGGCGGCCGGCATCGTGCTGCTGCCCGCGGCGGACGGCGGACTGGAGATCGTCGCGGCGTCGGCGGACGATCCCGCCGGACTCATCGGCACCCACATGCCGTCCGAGAGCCCGGTGGCCGCGCAACTGCTGGCCGGTGGGCCGGTGTTCGTGGAGGACTCGGCCACCGACCCGCGGATGGTCACGGGCGTCGCGCCGCGCTTCGGCCCCAGCATGCTGCTGCCCCTCAAGAGCGGCGGCCGGGTGCTGGGCACGCTGGCGACGCCGCGGAAGCGCGGCGACCGCCCCTTCACCACCGCCGAACGTACGCTGGCCACCCAGTTCGCGGCCCAGGCCGCGCTGGCGCTCGTGCTGGCCGACGCGCAGCGCGACCGCGAGCGGCTGGCCGTCTACGAGGACCGCGACCGGATCGCCCGCGACCTGCACGACCTGGTCATCCAGCGGCTCTTCGCGACCGGGATGATGCTGGAGAGCGCGCAACGCAGGTCGGTCGTGCCCGAGGTGCAGGAGGGCATCGGCAAGGCCGTGGACGAGCTCGACGTCACCATCCAGGAGATCCGTACCGCGATCTTCGCGCTGCAACAGGGCCCGGCCGAGGCGCCGTCCGGGCTGCGGACCCGGGTCCTGCGGGAGATCGGCACCGCCGCCGTGCCGCTCGGCTTCCAGCCGTCGGCCAATTTCATCGGCCCGGTGGACGCCCGCGTCGGCGAGCTGACCGGCAAAAACCTGATCGCCGCGCTGCGCGAGGCGCTGTCCAACGCGTTCCGGCACGCGGACGCCTCGCGCATCGAGGTCGTCGTCGACTCGATGATCAAGCTGCCGGACGGCCGGGACGGCGTACGGCTGACGGTCGCCGACGACGGTGTGGGCATTCCGGACGGCGGCCGGCGCAGCGGCCTGCGCAACCTCGCGAAGCGGGCCGAGTCGCTGGGCGGGTCCAGCACGTACGGGCCGGGGCTGGGGGAGGGCGGTGCGGGGACGATGGTGACGTGGGAGGCGCCGCTCTAGGGCGGACGGGGCGGAAGGGGCGGTGGGGGAGACGGGAGCGGATCGGTGGTCGTACCCGGGTCGCGCCCGGACGGGCCGGCCGGGATACCTCCGTACGGTTCAACCGGTATTCGAGTGATCTGTTGTGGTTGCTGGAGCGGTTGATTCCGGCCATTCCGTGGGAGGCGGATTGCTCCGTTCGGAGCCTCGCGGACGATGGAGGCGAAACGTTTTAGTTGGTTTTACAGACGTCCGTGCAACTATCAGACCATGTGTCCAGGTTTGCTGGATTGGTTGCGTAAGACGGTCCGAGGGCGGTGGCGCCCTGCCCGGCGTACGTACGGGCGGGCAGGGCGCTGTGTCCCCTGGCGGCGTCGCGCGCCGTCACGCACGGTGCGGGTGACGTTGTCGCTGGTCATGGCGCTGACGGCGGCGGCCGGTACGGAGACTGCCGTCAGCGGGACGGCCCGGGACGGGTCCCCGGCCGTCGCCAGGTTCCCGGCCGCCGCCAGAGCCCCGGCGGGACCGAGCGCCGTCGCCCCCTCGGCGTCACTGCCCGCCCCCCGCCGCACCTCCCCGGCGCGTGCCCACGGTGCCGACCGGCTGGCCGACGCGAGCCTGGAGGTGCTCCGGCTCGGCAGGGCCGCGCACCGGACCGGCCGGTCGTACGCGAAGACCCTGAGCGAGGTGAGAGCCGGCCGGGCCCGCGCTTCGCGGCTGCACGCGGCGCTGCTGCGGGAGCGCCGCAGGGCCGTCGACCTGCGCCGGGCCGCCGGACGGATCGCCGGCGCGCAGTACCGCGTCAACAACCGGTTGCCGTTCGCGCTGAGTGCCCGGACAGGGCACGGCTCCCAGGCGCGTCACGGCCAACCGGCACGTCTCGGCCCGGAGGCGGTACTGGACGCCTACCGGGAGGCCGAGCACCGGCAACGCCTGCTGGCGTCCCGTACGCGCGAGGCGCTGCGTCTGAGCCGGGCCCTGGAGTCGGACAGCGCGGCCGTGCTGGCCCGCTCCGCCGCACTGGACGCGCACCGCTCCCGTCTCGACGCCGAACGCCGGCGCATCAGCCGCCGCCTGGGCGTCGTCCGCGTGCAGCTTCAGGAACTGTCCCGTAAGGCGTCGCACGAGGGGCGTTGCGGGCTGCCCGGCTCGGTGTCCGCGGCGGCGAGGCGCTCAGAACCCCCGGCGCCGCCGGTGACGGCGCCGGGCGTCAGGTGGACGCGGCCGGTGGAGCACTACGTCCTGTCCGCGGGGTTCGGCGGTGCGGGCCGCCGCTGGGCGCACGGCCACACGGGCCAGGACTTCGCGGTGCCGGTCGGCACGCCCGTACGGTCCGTGGGTTGGGGCCGTGTCGCCGGTCTGACCTGCGGCGACGGCTTCGGGATCAGCATGGTGGTGCAGCACGGCGCCGGTGCGTTCTCGCAGTACGCGCACCTGTCGGCCGCGTTGGCCCGCCCCGGGCAGCGGGTGCGGCCGGGGCAGCAGATCGCGCTGTCCGGTACGACCGGCAACTCCACCGGGCCACATCTGCACTTCGAGGTTCGCCGCACGCCGAGCATGGGCTCGGGGGTCGATCCGGTGCCGTGGCTGGCGAAGCGGGGGGTGTGGTTGCGGTGAGGGGGTGTGTGACGAGCCGGGGCTGATCGTGAGGAAAGGCGTGGTGGAGAGGGGTGGTGGCGAGGGGCGGTCAGCGGTGCTCAAGGATGCGTTCGATCACGGCCGCCACACCGTCCTCGTTGTTGCCGGCCGTGTGCAGGTCTGTCGCGGCCAGTACGGCGGGATGGGCGTTCGCCATGGCGTACGCGGTGCCGGCCCAGGCCAGCATCTCGATGTCGTTGGGCATGTCCCCGAAGGCGACGACCTGGTCGGGGGTGATGCCGCGTTCCGCGCAGCAGCGGGCCAGGGTGCCGGCCTTGCTGACGCCCAGGCCGCTGATCTCCAGGAGCGCGGTGGGGCTGGACCGGGTGAAGGAGGCGTACGCACCCGCCTGCGCGCGAGCGAGGTCCAGGAAGGCGTCCGGGTCCAGGTCGGGGTGGTGCGCGAGGAGTTTGAGCACGGGCTGGTCGGGGCTCAGCGGAGAATGGCGCTCTTCCGGGCTCACTTCGGCCAGAAGCTTCTCCGCGGGCGCGATGACGGCGGCCGGGTCGAGGTGGAAGGGCGGGTACGCGGGCTCGTAGTTGATGCCGCCGGTCCGCTCGACCGCGAACGTCGTCCCGGGAGCGGCAGCGCGCAGCGCGTGCACGACGGAGAGCGCTTCCGGCCGCTCAAGGGGGCTGATTCCGACGAGGCGGCGGCCGTGGTGAAGATCGACGACGGCCGCGCCGTTCGCACAGATCGCCAGCCCGTGCCCGTGCACATGGTCACTGACCACGTCCATCCAGCGGGCCGGCCGGCCGGTCACGAAGAAGACTTCGATGCCTGCCCGCTCGGCGGCGGCCAGCGCGGCGATCGTCCGGCCGGAGACCGTCTTGTCGTCGCGCAGCAACGTGCCGTCGAGGTCGGTGGCGATCAGCCGGATCGTTTTCCCGTCGGGCCCGGGCGCCAGGGGAGGCTCTGCGGAGGCATCGGTCACGCAGTCCATCTTCGCGCATATGCGCGCACAGGCGTGCGGCGGGTCGCGCGCATGAGCTTGACGGAGGCGGGACGCGTGTCGGGAGTACGGGGGCGTACGCCGGGGGTGCCGGGCGGCCGTAAGGAAACGGGTACCGGCCCGTAAGGGGACGAGCGCAGGGTCGTACCGGAGCGGGTGCCGCGCGTACCCGTCCAAGGGCGGAGCCGGACCTGCACAGGTGCGGGCGGGGAGGCGTACGGACGCAGTGGCAGGCGTACGGCTGACAGCGTGCGCGCCGGTACGGCATGCGCACCCCGCGTACACGGCGGGTGTCTCCCGCGCGCAGATGCTCACCGCGGCTCGCGGGCCCGGTGCCGCGCCGCCGTACGCTCGTACCCATGCGACTGAGCACCGTGATCCTTCCCGTCCGCCGCTGGTCCGAGGGTGGCCGGGAGGTGTGGCAGCGCGCCGAGGAGCTGGGCTTCCACACCGCGTACACCTATGACCACCTCTCCTGGCGGAGTTTCCGTGACGGACCGTGGTTCGGCGCGGTGCCGACGCTGACCGCGGCCGCCGCCGCGACGTCCCGGATGCGGCTGGGCACGCTCGTCACGTCCCCGAACTTCCGGCACCCGGTGACCCTCGCCAAGGAACTGATCTCCCTGGACGACATCAGCGACGGGCGGATCACCCTGGGCATCGGCGCGGGCGGCTCCGGTTTCGACGCCACGGCCCTCGGCCAGGAGCCGTGGACGCCCCGGGAACGGGCCGATCACTTCGGCGAATTCGTACCGCTGCTGGACCGGCTGCTGACGCAGGACGTGGTCTCGTACGAGGGCGTGCACTACCGCGCCCACGAGGTGCGCAACATCCCCGGCTGTGTACAGCGGCCCCGGTTGCCGTTCGCGATCGCGGCCACCGGGCCGCGCGGCATGCGGTTGGCCGCCCGGCACGGCCAGGCGTGGGTGACCACCGGCGACCCGAAGACCTCCGCGAACGGCACCGCGGCCGAGTCCCTGGAGGCGGTACGCGGCCAGGTCGAACGCCTTGGCAAGGCCTGCGCCGAGGCAGGCCGGGACGCCGGCGAGCTGACGAAGGCCATGCTCACCGGCTTCACGCCGGACCGCCCGCTCGATTCCGTGGACGCCTTCGTGGACTTCGCGGGTGCACACGCCGAGGCGGGCATCGACGAGATCGTGCTGCACTGGCCGATCGCCGATTCGATCTTCGCAGCGGACCTCTCGGTGTTCGAGCGGATCGCCGGCGAGGGGCTTGCGCAGCTGGGGTCGTAGCCAGGCCGGGGCCGTAGGCAGGTGGGCCGGGCGTTCCGGGCCACCGGGGCCGACGCGCAGCCGCTGTCTCGCGGGCGGGCGAATCCATGGCCTGCGCTTTACGCCGTAACGAGCGGACAAGAGGGAGAATCGGGTCAGAGGCGCCTGAACGGTTCCTCGGGTGGACTCTGCGGACTCTGCGGTTTGGAGGACTGAGAGGCATGGCACGAACCCGATTCGCCCCCGACCGCGGACTGACGTCACGCATGGTCACGACCATGTTCTTCATCGGCCTGCTGTACGTGGTCGTGGTGGGCGCGCTGGTGGTGCTCCTCAAGGGCGCGTGGGTCGTGGTGCTGCTCATCTCGGGCGCCCTGTTCGTCGCGCAGTTCTGGTTCAGCGACCGGATCGCCGCCTTCAGCATGGGGGCGCGTGAGGTCACTCCGGAGCAGGCACCGGAACTCCACGGCGCAGTCGACCGGCTGTGCGCCCTCGCCGACATGCCCAAGCCGCGCGTGGCCGTCGCGGAATCCGACGTACCGAACGCCTTCGCGACCGGCCGCAACCAGAAGAACGCGATGGTGTGCGCGACGACCGGCCTGCTGCGGCGGCTGGAGCCGGAGGAGCTGGAAGGCGTCCTGGCACACGAGCTGTCGCACGTCGCGCACCGCGATGTCGCGGTCATGACGATCGCCTCGTTCCTGGGCGTACTGGCCGGGATCATCACGCGCGCGGCCCTGTGGAGCGGCGTCGGCCGCAACAACCGGGACAACAACGCGGCGATCGCCGTCCTGGTCGTCACGCTGGTCAGCGCCGTGGTCTACGCCGTCAGCTTCCTCCTCACCCGCCTGCTGTCGCGCTACCGGGAGCTGTCCGCCGACCGGGCCGCGGCGATCCTGACCGGGCGCCCGTCGGCGCTGGCCGCCGCGCTCACCAAGGTCACCGGCCAGATGGCGCAGATCCCGACGCGGGACCTGCGCAAGGCCGAACCGTTCAACGCGTTCTTCTTCGCGCCGGCGTTCTCGAAGGAGAGCTTCGGGCGGTTGCTCTCCTCGCACCCGACGCTGGAGCAGCGGCTGGAGCAGCTGGGGCGGATCTCGGCGCAGCTGGGGCGGCCGTAGGAGCGGGAGCGGGGGGTGGGCTGCTCTCCGGGCGGCCTTCGGAGACGGATCAAGGAGAGGCACCGTATGGGATTCCTGGACGCCATCCTCGGACGCAGCAAGCCGGTGCGCCCGGACCTCGACCGGCTGTTCGCGCTGCCTTCCGCGGCCGTCACCCTCCAGGCCGCGGCCGGATTCCGGCCCACCGGTCTGGGATCGGTGTGCTTCGCGAGCGTCGAGGGCGGCGCGTTCCGCGGCATCCAGGAGGAGGTGCGCGATCTGCTGGGCAGCCCGGCCGAGTTCAGCCAGGACGAGTACGGCTACTCATGGATGCTCACGCGGCACGAAGCGGGGGACAGTGCGGGGCTGGTGAACGATCTGCACACGGTCAACAGTTCCCTGGAGAGTGCCGGGTTCGGCCCGCAACTGCTGTGTTCGCTCATGGGTTTCCGGGACGACCGGGGCAGGCCGCTCGCGCTCGTCTACCTCTACAAACGCGGCACGTTCTACCCCTTTGCGCCGCGGACAGGGCCGGGTGGTGCCGCCGAGAAGCGCGACAACGCCCTTGAGCTGGAAGTCCGGGGCGCGCTCGCCGACGACTTGGAGACCGAGCCGGACCTGAGCCGGTGGTTCCCGGTCTGGGGCGCGCCGGGGCTGTGATGAGCTAGGAGCCTCGGCGGGCAGGCGGGCAGGCGGGCAGGCGGGCAGGCGGGCAGGCGGGCAGGCGGGCAGGCGGGCAGGCGGGGCTACTGTTCTTGCTTCTGGACCTGCGCCTCTTCCTGGGCCTGTTCCTGATCCTGCGCCAGATCCCGCTTCTGAACCCGATCCTGGGCCTGGGCCTGGCCCTGGGCCTGCTCCAGCTCCATGGCGTGGTGCTGCTCCGGGCCCTGCTCCCCGGCCGCTTCCCTGCTCCGGCGGGCCTGGTCCGAAGTGATCTCGGAGGCCGCCCAGTTGGCCCATTCCTCCATCATGGCAGTCTGCCGCAGGCCGAATTCCAGGGCGATGCGCCCGTAGACCGCGATCATTTCCCCCTCCCAGTTGCCGGCGTCGGCCAAGGCCCGGTAGCCGGCGTGCGCGCGGGCGGACCGTTCGGCCTGTTGCAGAAGGTACGTACGGGCTTCCAGCGGCGTCAGGACACCGAGGAAGAAGACGCGCAGCAGGCCGTCGTGACGCTGCGGTCCGACGGGCTCCACCTCCGTGAGCCAGTGGTGCAGTTCGGCCCGGCCCGCCTTGGTGATGGCGTACTCCTTGCGGCCGCGAGGGCCGTGGGAGGCCACCTCGATCAGATCGGCCGAGGTGAGTTTGTTCAGCTCTCCGTAGACCTGGCTCTGGGTGGCCGGCCACACGTGGGCGAGCGACAGGTCGAACGTCTTCATCAAGTCGTAGCCGCTGGCGGGTGATTCGGCCAGCAAGCCCAGAACGGCGTGGCGGAGGCTCATGTCCATCACTTTACCTTCCAGTCTTGACACGTCAAAGGAGGACCTTCTAGCTTTGACATGTCTGAGTTGGAATGTCGCTGGATGGCCGGGGACGGCCGGGGGAGTCGAGAGTCATGACCTTCTTGCGGGGGTTCTTTCCGTGGATCGCCTACGGAGCAGTGGCCTGGGCGTCGTGGCAGTGGGCCGCGTTGCTGGCCTTGGTGATCGGTGCCGTGGTGCTCTACGCGGACCGAGCCGAGGGGCTGGCGCCGTCGTTCCGGGTGCTGGAGTACGGCAGCCTGGTGTTCTTCGCCGGCATCACGGTCCTGGCCTTCTTCCGTCCGGACAGCGGTTTGCGGATCTACGACGGGGCCCTGTCCTCGGGCTGGCTGGCGCTGGTCACCTGGGGGTCGATGGCCGCCCGCCGGCCCTTCACACTCGCGATAGCCCGCCGCAAGGCGCCGCCCGAGGTGTGGCGTACCCGGCTGTTCCTGCGGATCAATTACGTGCTCACCGCGGCCTGGGCGGCGTCCTTCACGTTCGCCGCGGCCGGGCAGGTGCTGGTCACGGGCCTCGGGCTGGGGCTGTCCGCGATGATCTCCATCCATGTCAGCGCCTTCGTCATCCCGTTGCGTTTCACCGCGAGCTATCCGGAGCGTGCGCGAGCGCGCTTCCTGGAGCAGGCCGGCGGCCATCCCTACGTACAGGAGGCACAACCCGTATGACGACGACCAACGCCCTCGGATCCGCCGCCCCGGTGTCCGGCTCCGGCCGCGCCCCGGCCCCGCACCTGGCGGGGAACTTCGCCCCGGTGACCAAGGAGCTCACCGCGTACGAGCTGCCGGTCACCGGCGCGATACCGCCCGAGCTGGTGGGCTGGTACCTGCGCAACGGCCCCAACCCGCGGGACGCCGCGTCGGCGCACTGGTTCTTCGGTGACGGCATGGTCCACGGTGTCCGCCTGGAAGGCGGCAAGGCCGTCTCGTACCGCAATCGCTGGGTGCGCACCTCGACGCTCACCGACGGCGCCCAGGTCCGGGGGCGGGACGGGCGTCCCGACCTGACCGCCGGTGTCGCCAACACCCACGTCGTCCACCACGCGGGCCGCACCCTCGCCCTGGTCGAGTCGTCCTTCCCGTACGAGCTCGACTGCAGCCCGGGCCACGAACTGGAGACCGTCGGCCCGTACGACTTCGACGGCCGGCTGACCACCGCCATGACCGCTCACCCCAAGACCTGCCCGACCACGGGAGAGCTGCACTTCTTCGGATACGGGGCTCCGGAGCCGCCGTATCTGACCTACCACCGTGCGGACGCCTCCGGCGCGCTGGAGCTGAGCCGCCCCGTCGAGGTGGCGGCGTCCACGATGATGCACGACTTCCACCTGACGGCCGGGCACGTCGTCTTCATGGACCTCCCGCTCGTCTACGACCGCGGAACTCCCGGCATGCCGTACGTGTGGGATCCGGCGTACGGTGCCCGGCTCGGTGTGCTGCGCCGTGACGATCCGCACGGTGACGTCCGCTGGTTCGCCATCGACCCCTGCTACGTCTTCCACTCCCTGAACGCGTACGACGACGGCTCGGGGCGCATCGTCCTCTACGTCTGCCGGTACCCGGCACTGGAGCTGAAGTCGCTGCCCACGCTGTGGCGATGGACCATCGACCTCGCGTCGGGCAAGGTCGTCGAGGAGCAGGTGGACGACCAGTCGGGCGAGTTCCCGCGTATGGACGACCGGCTGGCGGGGCTGGACGCCAGGTTCGGGCACATCACGCGGAGCGGCGGCCCCGGCGCCGGTCCGACGCCGAGCGCGTTGATCCGCTACGACCTGCACACCGGCACCAGCACCCGGTACGACTTCGATTCCGGCCGTACACCCGCCGAGGCGGCCTTCGCCCCGGCGGACGACCGGCCGGGCGGCCCCGGGTGGTTGCTCACCTACGTCTATGACGCGGCCCGCGACTCCAGCGATCTGGGGATCCTCGACGCGGAGGACATAGCCAAGGGGCCGGTGGCCACGGTCCACCTGCCCCAGCGAGTGCCCTACGGGTTCCACGGGAACTGGATCCCGGACCCGGCGCAGTAGGGGACGTGGCGGACCGCGCCCGGCCCCCGAGTGGCTGCGCCTGAATGGCGGCCGGGGACGCGGCGGTGTCGGATGAGGGCGTTCACACCGGTCGGCGCGGCTGGGACGGATGCGGGTGCCGCCTTCCGACGAGGCCCGACTGCCGCGTCCGGGCGATGTCCACGACGACGGCCTGGCCGGGACCGGCCGCTTCCGCCCGGCTCCAGACGAGGAAAGAAGCCCATGCGTGTACGTACCGCCACCACCCTCGGCGCACTGACGCTGGCCGTCTCGGCCCCGCTGCTCATCACCGCCCCGGCCATGGCCGACAGCCACGACGGCTGGATCGGCCGGACGGGCCCCGTGGACGACCTCGGCCGGCCCGGACACGTCGGTCGGGCCGGAGGCCACGACGGCCGGGGCGCCGGCGCCGTGACCATCGGCAAGTACACCTATGCACCGTCCGTCGCATCGCACAACTGGGGAGGGAACAACTGGAACAGCAAGGTCGTCTTTGGTGACATGAAACTCGACTGAACCGGTCTGGAGCCGGGCCGAGTTCCGGGGTCGGGGGTTGGGGACGGGATCGGGTCCGGGGGTGGGGTCGGATCCGAGGCCCGGGCTCAGGGCCGGGACCGGGGCCAGGGCCGGGACCGGGACCGGGGCCAGGCCCGGGGCCAGGGCTGGGGCCGGGAGCGGAGCCAGGGTTGGGGTTGGGTCCGGAGGCGGGACTGGACCCTGGCCGGGAACGGATCCGGGGCGGGGCCGTACAAGGGCTCGGCGGTCAGTGGGGCGGGGGGCGGCGGGCTGCCAACTCGTCCATGGTGCGGGCGTGGACCTCGCGTCGGGTGGCCGCGGTGACAAAGGCTGCCACGTTCTCCTGGCCGACCAGATCGCATACGGCGTGGAAGGCCTCGGCGGGGAGCGCGATCATGATCGCGTCGGTGTCGGCCTGGGCACCGGTGTGGGCGTCGGTGTCGGCCTGGGCATCGGTGTGGGCGTCGGTGTCGGCCTGGGCACCGGTGTGGGCGTCGGTGTCGGCGTGGGGGTTGGCGTTGGCCTGGGCATCGGCGGGGGAATGGGGTGTGACTGCGGCAGCGGGGGAGGGAGCGGGGGCGGGCGTCGGGCCTTCCGCCGCACTCGGCTCCTGGCTCGCCCGGTCCGGCCCTACACCCGAGCCCGCCGCGTCCCGCATCGCCGTGTCCCGCACCAACGCGTCCCGCACCACCGCGTCCTGAACTACCGCGCCCGGTGCCTCCGTTCCCGGTGCCTCCGTTCCCGGTCCCTGCGTGTCCTGTGCCGGTCCTTGCGTATCCCGTGCCGGCCCTTGCGTGTCCCGCGCCGGTCCCTGCGTGTCCCGCACCGCCCACGCATCGCCCTGTTCGCTGATGGCGTCGACGTTGGCGTTGGCGTTGGCGTTGACGTTGACGGGGCTGATGTCGCTGACATTGCCGATGTCACCCAGGTGGTGATGGATGTAGCGGGTGGCCATGGTGCGCATGGCGCGGGCCAGTTCGGCGTCGACGGTTTGTTGGGCGAGGGGGCGGAGGCGGCGTACGAGGCCGGCGGCCTCGGTGGCTTCGGCGTCGGTGGGCTGGTGGTCGAGGTAGGGGTGGAAGACGTACTCGGTGGTGAAGTCGAGGAAGCGGGCCGCTATGTGCTCGACCTGGCCGCGGAGTTCGCGCAGGTGGCCGGAGATGGCGGTGAGGGGGACGCCGGCGGAGTGCAGCTCGGCGGCGACGGCCAGTTCCTGGGGGCTGGGGACGCGGAAGGCGTCGTCGGTGCCGGGGAGGCGTTCCAGGACGCCCAGTTCGACGGCGTCCGCCAGGGCCGCCGCGTCCGGCGTGCCGCCGAACGCGGCGTCCAGTTCCTCGCGCGTGATGCGGGCCGCTTCCTCGTCGCTCCACGGGCCGTCTATCTCGGCGACCAGGCCGAGTACTCCGCCGAGGCCGCGGCCGGTGTCCCAGGCCTCCAGGAGTTCCTTGATGCTGGCGAGGGTGTAGCCGCGGTCGAGCAGGTCGGCGGTGCGGCGCAGGCGTTCCAGGTGCTCGTCGCCGTAGACGTTGGCCCGGCCGCGGCGCTCCGGCTTGGGCAGCAGGCCGCGGTCCTGGTAGGCGCGGATCGTGCGGACCGAGGTGCCGCTGATGTGGGCCAGGTCCTCGATGCGGTACTCGGCCGGCGGCGACTGGTCGGTCAATGCGGTGCTCCTTACGAGATGGCCGCGCGGCCCACCGCGCCCGCCGCGGCGCGGGCGGCCGGGGAGGACGCCAGGTATGCGACGGCCTTGCGCAGCGACCCTTCCTGCGAGGGATGGTACGACCGCTTCAGGTAGCGCGGTACGGCGGCGCCCAGCTCGCGCCAGGTCGGCAGGAGCTGGGCGCGTACGGCCCGGTTGTGTGCGCGCAGGGAGTACCGCAGGCGGCCGGCCAGCTGCGGGTCGTGGCGTAGGAGGTAGGCGGCGCCCCAGACCCACAGGTAGAGGAGGACGGGTGCGGTGACGGCCATGCCCAGGACGCGGCGGGCGTACCGGGGCAGGCCCTCGCCGCCGGTGTGTTCGTACATGTCGAAGGCCACGGCGCGGTGCTCGACCTCCTCCGCGCCGTGCCAGCGCAGCAGGTCGAGCATGACCGGGTCGGGGCCGGCCCGGTCCAGCCCCTCGGCGTGCAGCACCCAGTTGCCGAGGACGGCGGTGAACTGCTCGATGGCGGCTATGAGGGAGAGCCGGAAGCGCAGCCACTCCTGGGTGGGTATCGGGGCGGCGAAGGGGGGCCGTTCGCCGAGGAGGTGTTCGAAGAGGAAGTCGACGTGCCGCGTATAGGGGGCGGTGTCCAGGCCTTGGTGGGCGAGGTGTTCCAGGACGTAGGCGTGCTGGACGCTGTGGGTGGCCTCCTGGCCCATGAAGCCTTTGACGTCCTTGAGGAGCGCGGGGTCGCGGACCAGTGGCAGGGCTTCCTTGAAGACCTTGACGAACCAGCGCTCTCCCGCGGGCAGCAGCAGGTGCAGCACGTTGATGACATGGGTGGCGGTGGGCTCGTCCGGTATCCAGTGCAGCGGGGTCTCGCGCCAGTCGAACGAGACCCGGCGGGGGGCGATCGTGTAGTGCTCCTCCGGTTCGGTGGGGTTCGTGCTCACGCTGTACTCCTGACGTAAGACGTGAGGGGGAAGAGGGCGGGAGGGGGAGGACGGCTCACACGGGCGGGTCGAGGCGGGCCAGCGCGCGCAGTGCGCGTGGGGCGAAGCGGGACAGCAGGTGGGCGCCGCGCGCCTCGGGCGTGACGGGGACCACCGCTTCGTTGCGGACGACCGCGCGCAGGATCGCGTCGGCGACCTTCTCCGGCGGGTAGTTCCGCAGCCCGTACGCGCGGGCCACCTTGGTCTGGCGGCGTTTCTCCTCGTCCGCCGAGAGGCCCGTGAAGCGGGCCGTCGTGGTGATGTTCGTGTTCACTATGCCGGGGCAGACGGCCGTGACGCCGATGCCCTGGCCTGCCAGTTCGGCGCGCAGGCTCTCGCTGAGCATGAGCACCGCCGCCTTCGACGCGCCGTAGGCGGACAGGATCTTGGACGGCTGGAAGGCCGCTGCCGAGGCGGTGTTGACGATGTGGCCGCCCTGGCCGCGCTCGGCCATCTGCCGGCCGAAGAGGCGGCAGCCGTGGATGACGCCCCAGAGGTTGACGTCCAGGACCTTCTTCCAGTCCTCGGTGGTCGTGCTGAGGAAGGAGCCGGACAGGCCGATCCCGGCGTTGTTGACCAGGACGTCGACGGTGCCGTACTCGGCGGCGACCTTGCCGGCCAGTTTCTCCATGGCGGCCTCGTCCGAGACGTCCACCGTATCGGCCCAGGCCTGCGGGGCGCCCACCAGCCGCGCCAGGTCGGCCGTACGGGCCGCCCCCTCGGCGTCCCGGTCGACGGCGACGACGCGCGCGCCCGCCTCGGCGAAGGCGAACGCGGTGGCCCGCCCGATGCCGCTGGCGGCGCCGGTGACGAGCACCAGCTGGCCGCCGAACCGGTCGGCGTGCGGGCCGGTGGCGACGGTCTTCCTGGCCGGGTCGCCCTCCTCCTTGGACGTCACGAATGCGCTGATCCAGGCGACAAGTTGATCAGGCCGGGTGCGCGGTACCCAGTGCTTGGCCGGGAGGGTGCGCCGCACCAGCTGCGGCACCCAGTGGTCGAGGTCGTCGTAGAGCCGCTGGGACAGGAAGGCGTCGCCGGTGGGCGTGATGAGCTGCACCGGGCAGTGGGCGTAGGCGTCGGCGCGCGGGCGGCGCAGCCGGGCGCGGACGTTGTCGCGGTAGAGCCATGCGCCGTGCGCGGCGTCCGTGGGCAGGGACGCCGTCGGGTAGTCGCCCGCGGGCACCTTCTCCACCCGCTGGAGGATCTTCGGCCAGCGCTTGCCGAGCGGACCCTTCCAGGCCAGCTCGGGCAGGACGGGGGTGTGCAGCATGTAGACGTACCAGGATTTGGCGCCCTGGCCGAGCAGTTGTGCGGCGCGGCGCGGGGTGGGGCGGGAGGCGCGCTTCTTGATCCAGTGCCCGAAGTGGTCCAGCGACGGACCGGACATCGAGGTGAAGGAGGCGATCCGGCCTTCTGTGTGCCGGGCCGTCGCGAACTCCCAGGCCTGCACCGAGCCCCAGTCGTGGCCGACCACGTGGACCGGCCGGTCCGGGCTCACCGCGTCCACGACGGCGAGGAAGTCGTCGGTCAGCTTCTCCAGCGTGAAGCCGCCGCGCAGCGGTTTGGGCGCGGTGGACCGGCCGCAGCCCCGGACGTCGTACAGCACCACATGGAAACGGTCGGCCAGACCGCGGGCCACCTCCGACCACACTTCCTTGCTGTCCGGGTAGCCGTGCACCAGCACGACCGTGGGGCGCGCGCTGTCGCCCAGTTCGGCGACGCACAGCTCCACCCCGCCCGTGCGGACCCAGCGCTCCCGGGCTCCGTCCAGCCCGGCCCCAGCACCAGCCACGACGGCCCCACCTCCGTCTCCCGCGCCGGCCCCGTCTCCCACGCCGGCTTCCGCTCCCGCTCCGGTCCCTGCCGTCCTGCTCATGCGGCCTTCTCCTCCTGCCAGCGCCGCACGTGCGGCAGATCGTCGTCCAGCCAAAAGGCGCTCTCCTGCGGGTCGGCGGAGTCCGTCACGACGAGGATCTCCTCGAACTTCGCGCCCGTGCCCCGGAATCCGAGGTGTGGTTCGACCGCCCACAGCCCCGGCTGCGGCGGGTGGTCGGAGAACTTGTACGGGCTCCACAGCGGTGACCAGCCGTCCCGGTGACCGTGCAGCGCGTCGGAGGCCAGGCCCTTGAGCGCCTGTGTGCCGAACCCGAAGACCGTGGGCGACCAGCGGCGCTCCTTCACCCGGTCGATCTTGTGGGCGATCACGCCGAAGGGATAGGCGCGATGCCGGTTCGCGTGGCCCTGGCGGATCATGAGCCGCTCGACGTCCTCGTAGATCTCGCGCAGCGGACGGCGTTCGCGCACCTCGCGCAGGATCAGGTCGCGGTGCGCTTCGAGATCGGCCAGCAGCCGGTCGTGCACCGGGTTCAGCCCGAGGCAGCCGGAGTAGCCGATGTCGGCCGTGCAGCCCTGGTGGACCGGCGCCATGTCGAGGATGAAGGCCATCCCGGGCTCCAGGCGCCGGTTGGTGGGGAAGAACTGCAGCGGTATACGGAAGTTCGTGAAGGCCGTACGGTCGCCGAACCAGGCGAAGGGGAGGTGGAACCAGTCCCGTACGCCCCGCTCGTGCAGCCACTCGCGCTGCATCCGGGCCGCTTCCCGCTCCGTCACCCCCGGCCTGAGCTGGGCGGCGACCGCCTCGGCGCAGTCGTACGCCAGGCGCTGCACTTCTCTGAACCCCCGCAGGTCCGCCGGGAGTTCACGCGCCCCGCCGCCCCTCCGGGCCGCTGCGGCCCCTGTCGCTGAGGTCATCGCCAACCGTCCGTCCCGTATGCCGTTCATCGCGGTACGTGCCCGTAACTTGACACTGATGAATGTGACAATGCTCGGCGGCGGCGTCAAGGGGTCGGCACGGGCCTGTGGAAAACTCGTCGGAGCGGTCGGAGCGGTCGGAGCGGTCGGAGCGGTCGGAGCGGTCGGAGCGGTCGGAGCGGCCGGAGCGGCCGGAGCGGCCCAGCGCCCGCAGCCCACGAGCCGGCGCGTCGCCCGCCCGCCGCCGCCCCACCTTCCCCCGGCTGCTCCCCGGCCGCTCCCCCGCCCCACCGCCCCCGACACCCATGGGCCGAAAGCCGGACCTCCCCTACGGGCCCCTCCACCTGTGGTCGGACGCCGATCCAGCCGCCAGGTCTGACGACCGGTGTAGTGAGCACCACTACCGTCGTTGACGTGACTGTGATCGTGACCGAAAGCCTGAGCAAGCGGTACCCGAGGGTGACCGCGCTGGACCGGCTCACCGTTGACATCGGCCCGGGCGTGACCGGCCTGGTGGGTGCGAACGGCGCCGGCAAGTCCACCCTGATCAAGCTGCTGCTGGGCCTCGCCCCGGCCAGTGAGGGGTCTGCGACCGTCCTCGGCCTCGACGTGGCCAGGGAGGGCGGCGCCATCCGGGAGCGCGTCGGCTACATGCCGGAGCACGACTGTCTGCCGCCCGACGTCTCGGCCACCGAGTTCGTCGTCCACATGGCGCGCATGTCGGGCCTGCCGCCGACCGCGGCCCGTGAGCGCACCGCCGACACGCTGCGGCACGTCGGCCTCTACGAGGAGCGCTACCGCCCCATCGGCGGCTATTCGACGGGTATGAAGCAGCGCGTCAAGCTGGCCCAGGCGCTGGTCCACGACCCGCAGCTGGTCTTCCTGGACGAGCCGACCAACGGCCTGGACCCGGTCGGCCGCGACGAGATGCTCGGCCTGATCCGCCGCGTGCACACCGAATTCGGCATATCGGTCCTGGTCACCTCCCACCTCCTCGGCGAGCTGGAGCGCACCTGCGACCACGTCGTCGTCATCGACGGCGGCAAGCTGCTGCGTTCCTCCTCGACCGACGACTTCACCCAGCTCACCGCCTCCCTCGCGGTCGAGGTCACGGACACCGACGAGCACCCGGACGGCACGGCCTCGCTGCGCGCGGCTCTGGCCCGTACCGGTGTCGCGGTGACCACCGCGGCACCCGGCTCGGAGAGCGGCGCGTCCACCGCCCACGTGCTGTACGTGGAGGCCACCGGCGAAGAAACGTACGACCTGGTGCGCGACACCGTCGCCGGCCTGGGCCTCGGCCTGGTCCGGATGGAACAGCGCAGGCACCGCATCTCCGAGGTCTTCCAGAGCGACGACACGGCGACCGCGGACGCCCCGGAGGCCCCGGGCCGGCAACCGGCCGCGCCCCGCCCCACCGCCCCCGCGACGACCGCTTCCGCGACGACCGCCCACCGAGCCATCAAGGACGGAGGCGCCCCCGATGCCGCCTGAGACCAGGAACCCCGCCACCGCCGGAGCGGCGCAGGACGTCATCCACGACATCGGCTACCGCCATTTCGACGGTCCCCGCCTGGGCCGCGGCTACGCCCGCCGCTCGCTGTTCTCGCAGAGCCTGCGCGGCGCCTACGGGCTCGGCCGCTCGACGAAGTCCAAAGTCCTGCCGATGCTGCTGTTCGCCGTCATGTGCCTGCCGGCGGGCATCATGGTGGCGGTCGCGGTGTTCACCAAGATGAACGACCTGCCGGTGGCGTACACCCGGTACGCGATCTTCCTCCAGGCCGTCATCGGCCTCTACCTGGCCGCCCAGGCGCCCCAGTCCGTCTCCCGTGACCTGCGCTTCAAGACCGTGCCGCTGTACTTCTCGCGCCCGATCGAGCGGGTCGACTACGTGGTGGCGAAGTTCGCGGCGATGGCCGGCGCGCTGTTCATCCTGACCGCCGCGCCGCTGCTGATCCTCTACATCGGCGCGCTGCTGGCCAAGATGGACTTCGTCGACCAGACCAAGGGGATGGCCCAGGGCCTGGTCTCGGTGGCGCTGCTCTCCCTCCTCTTCGCCGGCGTCGGCCTGCTGATCTCCGCACTGACCCCGCGCCGCGGCTTCGGCGTGGCAGCCGTCATCGCCGCGCTGACGATCCCCTACGCCGCGGTGAGCGCCGTCCAGGGCATCGCCGCCGTACAGGGCCAGGAAGGGGTCGTGGGCTGGCTCGCCCTGTTCTCGCCCGTCACCCTGATCGACAGCGTGCAGGCGACGTTCCTCGGGGGCACCGCGTCGTTCCCCGACGAGGTCCAGCCGTCCACCGCCGCCGGGCTGGTGGCCCTCCTGGTCACGCTGGTCGCCGTCGCGGGCTCGTACGCCCTGCTGATGCGCCGCTACCGGAAGGCCGGCCTGTGACCGCCCGCCCCGCGCCCCCGAAGGCGCACCCGACGACGCCCGCCATCAGCTCCCGGAGGAACGGGCCGCGCCCATGACGACCATCCAGATCGACCACGTCTCCCGCTGGTTCGGCAACGTCGTTGCCGTCAACGACATCACGATGACCATCGGACCCGGTGTCACCGGCCTCCTCGGCCCCAACGGCGCGGGCAAGTCCACCCTGATCAACATGATGGGCGGCTTCCTCGCCCCGTCCGGCGGGACCGTCACCCTCGACGGCCGTGCCATCTGGCGCAACGAACGCATATACCGCGACATCGGTATCGTGCCCGAGCGCGAGGCGATGTACGACTTCCTCACCGGCCGCGAGTTCGTCGTCGCCAACGCCGAACTGCACGGCCTGGGACGGGACGCGGCGCGGCGCGCGCTGGCCACCGTCGAGATGGAGTACGCGCAGGACCGCAAGATCTCCACGTACAGCAAGGGCATGCGCCAGCGCGTGAAGATGGCGTCGGCGCTGGTCCACGACCCTTCCGTGCTGCTGCTGGACGAACCGTTCAACGGCATGGACCCGCGCCAGCGGATGCAGCTCATGGAGCTGCTGCGGCGGATGGGCGACGAGGGCCGTACGGTGCTGTTCTCCTCCCACATCCTCGAAGAGGTCGAGCAACTGGCCTCGCACATCGAGGTGGTGGTGGCGGGGCGGCACGCCGCGTCCGGTGACTTCCGCAAGATCCGCCGCCTGATGACGGACCGGCCGCACCGCTACCTCATCCGCTCCGACGACGACCGCGCGCTGGCCGCCGCCCTGATCGCCGACCCCTCCACGGCCGGTATCGAGGTGGACCTCCAGGAGGGCGCGTTGCGCGTCCAGGCCGTCGACTTCCCCCGCTTCACCGCCTTGCTGCCGCGCGTCGCCCGCGACCACGGCATCCGCCTCCTGACGGTCTCGCCCTCCGACGAGTCCCTGGAATCGGTCTTCTCCTACCTCGTCGCGGCCTGAAAGGAGCCTGAAAGCGATGTCAGCGACCTCATCGGTCCGGCCGGACCCGTCCCCGGCGCCCGCCGCGGGCCCCTCGACGACCCTGGCGTTCTTCCACCCCACCGTCGCCCGGCTCACCTACCGGGCCCTCCTCGGGCGGCGCCGCGCGCTGATCCTCTTCGCGCTGCCCGCCCTCCTGATCGTCATCTCCGTCGCCGTACGGGCACTCGCCGGTGCCGACGACTCCACCGCCAACGGTGTCCTGGGCACCTTCGCGCTCGCCACGATGGTGCCGCTGATCGGCGTCATCGCCGGTACGGGCGCGATCGGCCCCGAGATCGACGACGGCTCGGTCGTCTACCTGCTGGCCAAGCCGCTGCGCCGGTCCTCGATCATCTTCACCAAGCTGGTGGTGGCGATCGGTGTGACGGCCGCCTTCTCCGCGATCCCGGTGCTGATCGCCGGCTTCGTCCTCAACGGCAACAGCCAGCAGATCGCCGTCGCGTACGCCGTCGCCGCGGCCGTGGCCTCCGTCGCGTACAGCGCCCTGTTCCTGTTCTTCGGCACGATCAGCCGGCACGCGGTCGTCTTCGGCCTGGTCTACGCCCTGGTGTGGGAGACCCTGTTCGGCAATCTGGTCCCGGGCGCGCGGACGCTGAGCGTCCAGCAGTGGGCCCTCGCGGTGGGCCAGAAGATCGGTGCGGAGGGCGCGATCACGTCCGAGGTGGGACTGCCGCTGGCGGTGATCCTCCTGGTGGCCGTGACCGGCCTGGCGACCTGGTACGCGGCACGGAAGCTGCGCTCGCTGACGTTGGCGGGGGAGGAGTAAGGGGGAGACGTACAGGGAGGCCCGGCCGCTGCCGTCTTACGGCGCGGCCGGGCTCCCTGCATTCACGCACACGCGAGCGCGCGTCAAAGGCGGCTCACACCGCGCAGAACTCGTTCCCCTCCGGGTCCCGCATGAGCCACCAGTGCCCCTCGATCCCCTGGTCGACTTCACGGATACGGGACGCCCCCAGCTTCTCCAGCCGGGCCACCAGCGCGTCGAGCCCGCCGGGCTCGCTGTGGACGTCGATGTGCAGGCGGTTCTTGCCCGTCTTGCCCTCGGGCACGTCCTGGAAGAGCACTCGCCGACCGCGGCCGACACCGCTGGCTGCGTCGAACGGGTCCTCCGGGTGGCGGATCGCGGCGTAACCCCGGAAGGTCTTACGGCCCCGGTGCTCGGCGACCGCCTCGTCGCCTATGTGTCCGGCGGCCAGCAACTGCTCGACGAGCACGCTCGGGTCCTCGACCTCGTATTCCAGAGCAGCGGCCCAGAAGTCCGCGAGGGCGGGGGCGTTACTGCTGTCGATGACCAACTTCCACGTCAGTGCCATGGGGGTAGTTATACCTACCGCGACTGACAACGGGTCGGTATCGGGGGCGGGGCGGGGTCGGCCGAGGGTGCCATCGCAGTGGCCGCGCGCCGAAACTCCGTGGCCTCTGGCCAGTTGGTTCAGTCGGTGACGAAGTAGCCTCGACCGCTCACCACGTACACGAGCCCTTCAGCGCGAAGGCTGGCCACGGCGCGGGTAGCCGTCGACTGGGAGACGTCGAACTCGGCGGCGAGCGCCACCGTGCCGGGCAGACGTTGTCCGGCGCGGTAGGTGCCGTCCTGAATGCGCCGCCGGATCTCCGCTGCGACTTGTGGCCAATGCGGTAGGGCTCTGTCGATCTCCACCTAGTCAGCGTGCGACGGATTCACTCAGTTTGCTATCGAGGTACCGACATAGTCCATGAGCGGCTTTCGACGTATGCCGGGAATGTCGGACGGACACACCGGGTTCTGCCGACCGGGAGGAGTCGTTGCCGCCATGAGCGATGAGATCGAGAACGGCTTGGTCGAGTCGGCGGCCGTTGTCCTGGCACTCGTGCGCACGATGTTGGACGGTCCCCAGCTCACCGCCGAGAAGGGCTGGTTCATGTTGCGCCGGACAGCTGAATGCCTGATGGACGCGCTGAACGTCGCTGAGCTACGGGGCGAGCGGTTGGCCGCAGCAGATGAATAGTGGCCTCAGTCAGGTAGCCCCGATGCCGTGACACCGCAGAACGCGACAAGCGCTGCCGGAGACCACAGGATCTCCGGCAGCGCTCGCGAGGGGGAAGAGGGACGGGTCCCGTTACGCCTGCGCCCCGATCCGCCGATCCCGCCCTGCGCCCAGGCCCAGCAGGACCAAGCCCGCGCAGACGACCAGCAGCAGCACGATCGGCACCGTCCAGCCGTGTGTCACCTGGTGCACGGCGCCGAGTACGAGCGGGCCGGCGGCGGCGAGGAGGTAGCCCCAGGTCTGGGCCATGCCGGAGAGGCGGGCGGCGGTGTGGGCGTCTCCGGAGCGCAGCACCATCATCGTCAGGGCCAGGCCGAGCGCGCCGCCCTGGCCGATGCCCAGGAGTACGGCCCAGACCCAGGCACCCGCCACCGGGGCCACCAGGAGGCCGACGATGCCGCAGGCCATCAGGGCGGTGACGGCGACGGCCAGCAGCCGCTGCCGCCGCATCCGGCCGGCGAGCATCGGCACCACGAAGGAGCCGGCCATCTGCACCAGGGTGCTGAAGGCGAAGACCAGTCCGGCCGTGGCCTTGCTCATGCCGTGGTCGGTGAAGATCGTCGGCATCCAGGCGATCATCACGTACGCGATCAGGGACTGCGAGCCCATGAAGAGCGTGACCTGCCAGGCCAGCGGGGAACGGCTCAGGTTCGGGCCGTCCTCGGTGGCGTGCGCCGGTGTCGCGGCGGCCTGGCCGTGACGCGTACCGCGGCGGGCGATCACCGCCTGCGGGACCCAGACGAGGGCGGCGACCGCGGCCAGCAGCGCCCACGAGGCCAGCGAGCCCTGCCAGCCGCCCAGCGCGTTCTCCAGCGGTACGGCGGAGGCGGCCGAGACGGTCGCGCCCAGGATCATCGCCGTGGAGTAGAGGGCGGTCATGCCCGCGGCCTGCTCCGGGAAGTCGCGCTTGATCAGGCCGGGCATCAGGACGTTCAGCAGCGCGATGGACGTACCGACCACCGCGCAGCCCACGAACAGCGCGACGACCGGCGGGGCGATCCGCAGCAGAATGCCGCCGCACAGCAGCACCAGCGCGCCGCACAGCACCGTCTCGGTGCCCCAGCGGCGGGCCAGGCGCGGCGCGGCGATCGAGCCGAGGCCCATGAAGACGAGCGGGATGGTCGTCACGAGGCTGCTCGCGGTCGCGGCCAGGTGGAAGTGGTCGCCGATCTCGCTCACCAGCGGCGAGACGCCGGCCAGCGCGGCGCGCATGTTCAGTGAGGCGAGCACGATGCCGACCAGGACCAGGACCGGGTGCGCGCGCAGCCGGCGGCGGGCCGCGGCGACCGGCGGGGCCGGGGCGAGGTCCTCCTCGGCGTCGATCAGTGGTGCTTCGGGCCGGGTCCCTGACATGGGTGGGTGACGCTCCTTGAGTGAGGGGGTGGGGGGAAGGAGGGGAGGGGTGGGGGCGGATGGCTCAGAGCCTTTGCCAGGAGAGAGGGGAAACGTTTCTGCAAGGTGGTGGGCGTACGTACGTGACGTACGGGGTCCGCAGCTCCGTACGTCGGGGCGGGGCAGGGCGAAGCCCGCCGTATTCCGGTTCCGGCGGAACCGGGCCCGCTCACCGCTCCGCGAGGAGTTTCTCCACCGCCCGTTTCGGGGGCTCCAGCAGCGCGCGGGCGGCTTTCTCGGCGGCCTCCGGGTCGCCGGAGGCGATCGCGTCCAGGACGGCGCGGTGGTCGCCGTGCACGATTCGCGGCATCAGCTCGTCGCCGAGCGAGGAGACCAGCGCCTCGCGTACGGAGCTGCTGAACCAGGCGTACGTGGCGGTGAGCGCGGTGTTGTGCGCGGCCTCCACGACGGCCCGGTGGAAGGCGACGTCGTGATCGGCGTACAGCTCCAGGTCGCCGCCGAACGGCTGCCCGCTGTCCGCCTCCAGTGCGGCCTGCGCGTCCAGCGCGGCCCGCATCCGCTCCAGGTCGTCCGGCCGGTGCCGCTGCGCCGCCAGCCGGGCGGCCTCCGCCTCCAGGGCGATCCGCAGCTCCAGCACGTCCCGGACGCCGGCCCGCTGGACACCGCGCATGATGTCGCCCGGGTCGGCCTGGGAGACGACGAAGGTGCCCTCGCCCTGCCGGGAGCGCAGCATGCCGGCGTGCACGAGGACGCGTACGGCCTCGCGGACGGTGTTGCGGCCGACCTGGAGCTGCTCGGCCAGCGCGTGTTCGGTGGGGATGCGCTCGCCGACCGGCCAGGTGCCGGCGGCCAGCTGGGCGCGCAGGGCGTCGACGACGGTGTCCACTAGGGACTGCCGTCCCGCTGCCTGCAATGCCATGCGCGTCTCCTTGTTTGATCGCGGGCCGACCCTGGCCGGTCGGGTACGGGCACAGGCGGTCGCCCGGTTGCCCGGTCATCCTACAACTGTTGAGTGCAGTATGCACGGAGTCTCGCTCCGTGCATACCGTGCGCGCCTACCGCGCCGTGCTCACCGTGCAGTGCTCACGGCGCCGTGCTCACCGCGCCGTGCCCGCCGTCACAGGCCGATGTCGCGCTCCTGGATGTCCGCCAGGGACTCGCGCCGTACGAGGACCCGCGCCCGCCCGTCCGCGACGGCGACCACCGGCGGGCGGCCCACGAGGTTGTACCCCGAGGCCATGGACAGGTGGTACGCGCCCGCCACCGGCACGGCGATCAGGTCCCCCGGCCGCACGTCCCCGGGCAGCGGCACACCGGCGGCGAGCACGTCGCCCGCCTCGCAGTGCCGTCCCACCACGCTCACCGGCACCGGCGCGGCGGACGACCGCCGCCCGACCAGCCGGGGCGCGTACCGCACCCCGTACAGCGCGGGCCGCGGGTTGTCGCTCATCCCGCCGTCGACGGCGACGAAGGTGTGGTCACCGGTCCGCTTGACCGACAGCACCCGGTAGAGGGCGATGCCCGACGGCCCCGCGATGGCGCGGCCCGGCTCGACGGTCAGCCGGGGCACCGGCAGCCCGGCCGCCGCGCAGCCGCCGGCCAGCTCCGCGCGCACCTTCGCGCCGAGCGCCGCGATGTCCATGCTGTCCTCGCCGGGCCGGTAGGCGACGCCGTGGCCGCCCCCGATGTCCAGCTGGGGCAGCGTGACGCCGTGCTGCTCGTGGATACGGGCCAGCAGTCCGACCAGCCGCCGTACGGCCGACAGGTACGGCTTCACGGTGGTGATCTGCGAGCCCAGGTGGCAGTGCAGACCGACCAGCCGGAGCCGCGGCTGGCCCAGGATGCGGGTGATGGCGTGCTGCGCCGAACCGTCGGCCAGCGACAGGCCGAACTTCTGGTCGTCGGTACCCGTACGGATCTTGGCGTGGCCGCCGGCGGCGATGCCCGGGACCACCCGTACGAGGACCTGCTGCCGGGTGCCGGCGGGCACCGCGGCGGCGAGCCGGGCGATCTCGGAGGTGCTGTCGATGACGATCCGGCCGACCCCGAGGCGCAGCGCGGTGCGCAGGTCCTCGGGGCTCTTGGCGTTGCCGTGCAGCACGATCCGGCCGGGTGGGAAGCCGGTGGTGACGGCGAGTTCCAGTTCGCCCGCGGAGCAGACGTCCAGGCCCAGGCCCTCCTCCCGCACCCAGTGGGCCATGGCGCGGCACAGGAACGCCTTGGCCGCGTACAGGACGTCGGCATCGGGGAAGGCCCGCAGGTAGGCGCGGCAGCGGGCGCGTACCTCGGCCTCGTCCAGGACGTACGTGGGGGTGCCGAAGCGCGCGGCGAGTTCGGTGAGGGGGACGCCGCCGACGGTCAGGTCGGCGTCGGGGAGTTCGGCCGTGGAGGCGGGCCATACGCCGAAGTCGTTGGGGGGGACGGGATCAGTGGAGGTGGCGGGATCAGCGGGAGCCGTGGTGTTGGTGAGAGACGAGGGGTCGGCGGGGTGCGGGTGAGGCGGGTCGGTCCGCTGTCCTACGGGGGGCTGCGATGAGGTGGTCGTCACGGTCATGGTGGTCGTACGCCCCTTCTCAGACGGCCCGCAGCAGCGGTGTACGGGGAGTGCCGGGGGCGAGGCGGGGGTCCACGGTCAGGACGGCCGCGCCGAGCGGTTCGGCGAGGGCCCGCAGCGCGGGCTCGGCGAGCCGGATCCACGGCTGGTCGCTGCCGAGCGCCGCGGCGAGCCGCTGCACGGAGGTGAAACCGACGGCGGTACGGCCGCCGAGCGGGGTGCGGAACAGGCGGGCCGTACAGCCCGCGGGGCCCGGCCGGACGGGAACGAACAGCAGTCCGGCCGGGATGCGTTCGGCGGGTTCGGGGTCTTCCGCGTACAGGTGTCGCTGGGGCACGGCGTCGCTCCTCGCGCAGCAATGGCCCCGGCCCGGTGGGAAGAGAAGTGCCGGGGCTCCTCCTCGACGCTATGCCCGTACCGGCATGCGCACGGCGGCGTACTGACGCATCGTTGACGGCCCGTGGACGCCCCTTGACGGAATGCTGGTGCCCCGGCGCATGCCCCGGTGCACGGAGACGACGTGCGCCCCGGCGCGGGCCCGTGCACGCGCCTCGTCATCGGCCCGATCACGGCACGTCGCCGCCCGCCGTCCGGGAGGATCGCCCCGACCGCTGCCCGACGGCGGGCGGCCCGCCCCTCCGCCCCTTGACCTTCACACCGTGGCAAGCCCTGCACTGGGAGAATCATGTTCACCATCGGAGAGTTCGCGGGCCACGGCCGTGTGTCGGCCCGGATGCTGCGCCACTACGACACCATCGGGCTGCTGCGCCCGGCCCGTACGGACCCGGTCACCGGCTACCGCTACTACGAGGCCGGACAGCTCGCCCGCCTCAACCGCATCATCGCCCTCAAGGACCTCGGCTTCAGCCTCCAGCAGGTGACGGCCATCCTGGACGAACAGGTCAGCGCCGCGGAACTGCGCGGCATGCTGCGCCTGCGCCGGGCCGAGCTGGCGGCGGCGGTCACGGCGGCCGGCGCCCGGCTGGCCCGGGTCGAGGCGCGGCTGCGGACGATCGAGGGCGAGGGGCGGATGGCCGCCGAGGAGGTGGTGGTCAAGCGGGTCGAAGCGGTACGGGTCGCCCAGTTGACGGGCACCGCGGCGAGCTTCGGGCCCGAGGACATCGGCCCGGTTGTCGGACCGCTGTACGACGAACTGCTCCGGCGGCTGGCCGCCGCGGGCGTCGAGCCGACGGGCCCGGGCATCGCGCACTACGCGGACGCGCCCGGCGGCGGGGACCGCATCACGGTGCACGCGGCGGTCGTGGTCGCGGCCGCGCCGCAGCCGTCCCACGACTTCGCCGTCGTGGACCTCCCGCCGCTCGCGCAGGCCGCCACGGTGGTGCACCGCGGGCCCATGGAGCGGGTGCTGCCCACGGCCCAGGTGCTGGCCCGCTGGCTCGACGACAGTCCCTACCGGTCCGCCGGGTACCCGCGGGAACTGACGCTGGAATGTCCGGAGGACCGGGAGGCGTGGGTGACCGAACTACAGGAGCCGATCACTGTGGAGCGCTGAGCCGGGGAGGGGGCGGCGGCTGGTGAGGTGGTTGGTGGAGTGGCCGGTGGGGCGGGCGGTACGTCGCTCGGGCCGGTGCCCGGACCGGTCCCTCCCCGGCTTCTACCCGGCCCCTTCGTGCCCCTTGGACGCGCCGGCGCACGCAGGGGCGCACGCGGGCCCATCTGCTTCGACGTCCGAGAGCCGTCGTGCGCGAGGCCTTGCGCCCGGGGCGGCGACCGTGCCCGCTGCCGTACCTGCCGCCGCTCCTACGGCCGCGCCCGCCCCGAGCGAGCCGTTCACCGTCTCGGCGAATTCCACCGCCACCGGGCTCAGCGCCGCCCACTGCCGTACCGCCCAGCCGGCCGCCAACGGCGGCAGCCCCGGAATCGGGATCAGCCGCAGCGACGGGTGCCCGGCGCCCCGCCAGCCCGGCAGGTCCGGCACCACCGCGTGCCCGACGCCCAGTTCCGCCAGCAGGATCGCGGTGTCCCAGTCGGCCACACTGGTGGAACTGGCGGGCGCGGCGGCGGGGCCCTGGCCGGTCTCCGGCCGCGCCAGATGGCCGTCGAGGCGCATCCGCGAGACGGAGTTCTCCGGCAGCCGGATGTGCCGGATGCCGGACAGGCCGCCCGCCAGCTCGGCCGGCTCGATGCGGTCGCGCCCGGCGAGCGGGTCGTCGGACCGTACGGCGAGCACCCAGGGCAGCTCCAGCACCGGGCGCTGTTCGATACCGCGTACGGGCGGGCCGATGGTGATCCAGGCCAGTTCGGCGGTGCCGTCGGCCACCGCCTCGAAGCAGCGGCGGCCGGAGTTCTCGGTCTGGAACTCCAGGTCGACGTGCGGGTGGCGGGCCCGGAAGGCGACCACCGCCGCCGACATGAAGTGCCGTACGGTCGTGGCCCCCGTGGTGATCCTCAGCGTGCCGCCGTCGCCGTGGCGCAGGTCGGCCAGGCGGCGCAGGGCCAGGTCCAGTTCGGCGAGCGAGCCGGTCGCGGCGCGGCACAGGATGCGGCCCGCCTGGGTGGGGGCCACGCCGCGCGGCCGCCGCTCCAACAGGGCGATGCCCGCCTCGCGTTCGAGCCGTTTGACGCGCTGGCTCACCGCCGACTGCGTACAGCCCAGGTCACGGGCGACGGCGCTGAGGCTGCCCGCCTCGCAGACGGCGACGAAGGCGCGGAGGTCGTCAAGGGTCACCAACCCAAGGTATCGCTGGGGTAATTGGAAGGAAACCCGAGGATTGACTTGGGGGTGCGGACGGGACGAGGATCGGTGCAGGGCCCAGGGCGGCCACCCGGAACCGGCTACGGCGCCGTACGGTTCCGGGGGCCGACCCGCCATGGGCCGGCCCCCGGGGAGGGATGCCGTCGTACGACCATGCCGTACGTCTATGGCCTCAGCCTGACGCGTCCGGCCTCACCCGTACGCCCTCGGCCTTGTCCGTACGGTTCAGGCCTCAGCCTTGGTCGGCGCCGACGGGCACGTCACCGGCCCGCTCTGCCGCACCAGACGTCACCGCGTCCGGCTCTGCCGCACCAGACGTCACCGCGTCCGGCTTCGCCGTACCCCGCCCGGCCGTGCCCCCGGCGACCGGAGCCGCCTGCTCCGCCTCCGGGCGGCGTACGACGGCCAGGACCAGCAGGCCCGCGATCACCGCCACCACGCCCGCGACCAGGGACACCCGGGTCAGGCCGTGCACGTACGCGGTACCGGGAGCGGCGTGCGCGCCCGCGGCCCGCAGGCCCTGCGTGAAGACCATGCCGAGGATCGCGATGCCGAGCGCGTAGCCGAGCTGGCGGAAGGTGTTCACCGCGCCGCTGGCCATGCCGGCCCGCTGGGGCGGAGCCGCGCCGAGTGCCGCCGAGACCAGCACCGGCATCGCCATGCCGATGCCGAGGCCGCTGATGAGCAGGCCCGGGACGAGGACCGCCCAGCCGGAGTCGTCGTTCAGCAGCAGGACGTGCAGCAGCGGGCCCGCGCCGATCAGCAGGAGACCGATGCCGATCGGCAGCCGCGGCGCCAGCCGGTGCAGGAACCGGCCGCCGAACATGCCCACGGCCATCGACGCCACCGCCATCGGCAGTACCGCGACACCGCCCATCACCGGGCTCAGGCCCAGGATGTTCTGCACCCACAGGCCCACATACGTCAGGTACGGGAACGCCGCGGCCTGGAGCAGCAGCGCGGCCGCCATCAGTACGGCGAAGGCCGGACGGCGCAGCAGCTTCAGGTCCAGCAGCGGCTGCCGCGCGCGGCGCTCCACGGCGACGAAGGCGACCAGCGACAGCAGCGCCACCGCCAGCGCCAGCAGGGTGCCGGACTCCGTCCAGCCCTCCTCGCCACCGCGCATCAGCCCGTACGTCAGTGCGCCCGCGCACAGGGTGAACGCGCCGGCGTCCGGCCAGTCGATGCGCGCCGTACGGTCGCCGTGCGACTCCTGGACGGACCGCAGGGTGATCCAGACCGCCACCGCCGTCAGCGGCAGGTTGACCAGGAAGATCGCCCGCCAGTCCACGTACTGGGTCAGCACGCCGCCCAGCACCGGGCCGACCGCGGCCGCGGCGCCGCTCGTACCGCCCCAGATGCCGAAGGCCACCCCGCGGTCACGGCCCTGGTAGGCGGCCATCAGCAGCGGCGTGTTGGTGGCGAACATGGCCGCCGCGCCCACGCCCTGCACCGCGCGCGCGGCGATCAGCACGCCCTCGTCGGGCGCCAGCCCGCAGGCGAGCGAGGCCAGCGCGAAGAGCCCGAGACCCGCCAGGTACAGCTTGCGGCGCCCGAGGAGGTCGGCCGCCGAACCGGCCACCATCAGCAGCGCGGCCAGCGCCAGCGCGTAGATGTCCATCACCCACTGCAGGGAGGTGAAGGAGGCGTCCAGACCGTCGGCGATCCGCGGCAGCGCGGTGTTCACGATCGTGACGTCGACGAGCAACATGAAGTTGCCCAGGGTGATGGCGACCAGGGGCCACCATCTGCTCCGCCCGTTGTGCATCAAAGAACCTCTGAGATGGATCGGTGTTCCGTATGTCGTGGTCCGACCAGAGTCCGGCCCGGCCCCCGCATCTCCCAACCACGCCGTTCCGCGCGGCGCGATCCGACACGAGTTAGCCTGTGCTGGTGAAAACCGACGGCTTCGACCCACTGGACCGGAGCCTGGTCCACGCCCTCCAGCTCGACGGCCGGGCCCCTTTCAGCCGGATCGCCGAGGTCCTCGGCGTCTCCGACCAGACCGTCGCCCGCCGCTACGGGCGGCTGCGCGGTGCGGGCATGATCAAGGTCATGGGGCTGACGGACCCGACCTCCCTCGGCGAGATCGAGTGGATCGTACGGGTCCAGTGCACCCCCGACGCGGCCGTCGCCGTCGCGGAGGCGCTCGCCCGGCGCCCCGACACGTCCTGGGTGAGCCTGATGTCCGGCGGCACCGAGATCGGCGTCGTCTGCCGCTCCGCGAGCAGCCGGGACAGCGACGCGCTCCTCCTGCAGAAGCTCCCGCGGACGCCCAGCGTGGTCGGGGTGACGGCGCACTGCATGGTGCACGAGTTCTTCGGCGGTCCGCTCGGGCTGGTCAACAAGTCCGGCGCGCTGACCGAGGAACAGGCCGCGCAGCTGCGCCACCCGGCGTCCGCGGCGGCCGACGCGCGCGCCGCCGCACCGCCCGGACAGACGGTGCCCGTCACACTCACCGACGCCGACCGCCGGCTCCTGGACGTCCTCGCCGAGGACGGGCGGGCCGCCCTCGGCGACCTGGCCGCGGCCACCGGCTGGTCCCAGACCACCGTCCGCCGCCGGCTGTCCGAACTGCGCGCCGACGGCGTCCTCTACTACGACGTGGACTACGACGCCCGGCACTTCGGGCTCGGCGTCATGGTCTCCCTCTGGCTCTCCGTCGCCCCCGGCGAACTCGCCGCCACCGGCGCGGCGCTGGCCCGCCACCCCGAGGTGGCCTTCGCCTGCGCCACCACCGGGCCGCACAACCTCTTCGCGTCGGTCCTGTGCCCGGACGTGCGCGCCCTCTACACGTACCTGACCACCCGGATCGCGGCGCTGCCCGCCGTACAGAACATGGAGACGGCCCCCCTGATCCGCCGCCTCAAGGGCCCCGGGCCGCACGGTTACGGACGGGCCGGCACGGGTCCGATCACCTCCGCGCCGGCACCGGCCCGGGGGCGGTGAGGGCGGTGTTCACAGGATGAGGTCGGTGCGTACGTGATGAGGATGGTGTCCGTGCGATGAGGCCGGTGCTCCCGTCCCCGCCCGTCGACCGGGTGGCCGCCTGGGTACGGTCCGCCCCCGGCACCCACATCTGGCTGCTGATCATCGGCGTGACCAGCCTCGTGATCGCCGGTGCCAGCGAGGGGCTGGAGCACTTCCTCCTCCACCGCACCAGCAGCAACATCCACGAACTGAACCGGCACCCCCTCTCCTCCCTCCTCATCAGCGGCTTCTGGATCGAGAACCCGGCCTCCTTCGTCCTGTACGCGGTCCTCTTCGAGCTGGTGCACGCCAACGTCGAACGCTGGCTGGGCACCTGGCGCTGGCTGCTGACCGTCGGCGCCGCCCACATCACCGCCACCCTCGCCAGCCAGGAACTGCTCTTGCTCGCCATCGAAGGCCACCGGCTGCCCCGCTCCATGTCGCATGTCGTCGACATCGGTGTCTCCTACGGCCTGGCAGCGGCAGCCGGTCTGCTCACCTACCGGCTGCCGCCGCCCTGGCGTTACCTCTACCTGGCGGCCGTCGTCGGCTTCTTCGGCATCCCGCTCCTGTCAGGCGCCACGTTCACCGATATCGGACACGCCATCGCGCTCATCCTTGGTCTCGCCGCTTGGGCCTTGACCCCGGGTGCCGGTGCGGACGGGGCTGCGGGCGGGGCAGGGGACGCGGGTCGGAACGCAACTCCCGGACATCCTCCGCCAGATCGCTGAGCCGCTCACTCATCGCGCACACGACACGGTTGGTGGCGTCCAGCCGCCGGTCCAGCCGGTCCAGCCGCCCGGAGATCCGGCCGATCACCGGGCCCAGGTCCCGTAGGGCGGGGCCGATGCCGGCGAGCGACGACTCGACGCGCGTGAGCCGGTGGTCGAGCGACTCGAGCGTCGGCGCCGGCCGGGCCTGCCGGGGCCGGGGCACCTCGACCCGCGTCCGCGCGTCCTCCTCGACGTCGAGGAGGTACGTACGGACCGCCCGCGCGACCTCGCTGTCGCGGAGGAGCATGGCGATGTTGAGGAGGGTCCGGCGGGTGTAGAGGGTGAGGTGGGCGCGGCCCTGTGGATAACTTTCGCCTGAAAGCTTCACGTTGGAGCTTTCAAAGACCCGCAGGTCAGAGCCCTTGAGAACGTGCATGCCGTTCTCGGACAGCTCCGCTCGGTGCCGCCGCATCAGGCTGTTGACGGCGCGGTCGCCCACCTCGAAATAGTCGGCGACCATCCGCGTCGTGACATGCAGCCCATCAGGCAGCAGCACCAGCGCCTTCACCTTGTCCAGGACGCCGACGCGTCCCAGCCCCATCACACTGTCGCGCATGGCCCGCGACTCCAGCAGTACAGCTTCGGGTGGCATGTACATGCCCTCCATTCACACCGGAACGGCTTCAGAGGGACACGCTGTCCCTCTGAACTGAACGCCCGTATCCAGGGCCCAGGAGCGGAGGCTGCTCACGGATGCCACTACCTCTGTGTCCGGTTCCCAGTCGTACGGCTGCACCGCTTCACGACCGTCGCCGGCAAACCCCAGCACTTCACGAACCCTCGACGCCTCGAACTCCAGTTGCCTCCACGCACAGGGGACAACGAGTCGATAAACGTACAGTCACCCCGTCCCGGGCATGACTTCGCGCGTACGTTCCGAAAAGAAGACCGACCCGGCCGCCGGGGCCGGGTCGGAGGATGCCTCGGGCTCAGGCTCCGTACAACCGCTCCAGGACGACCGCGATGCCGTCCTCCTCGTTGGAGGCCGTCGTCTCGTCCGCGACGGCCTTGAGTTCGGCGTGGGCGTTGGCCATGGCGACGCCGTGCCGGGCCCAGCCGAACATCGGGATGTCGTTGGGCATGTCACCGAAGGCGATGGTGTCCGCGGCCTTCACACCCAGGCGGCGGGCGGCCAGGGAGAGGCCGGTGGCCTTGGAGAGGCCGAGCGGGAGGAGTTCGACGACGCCCTCGCCGGCCATGATCACGCCGACCAGGTCGCCGGAGACCTCGCGTGCCGCGCGGGCCAGTTCGTCGTCGCCGAGAGTCGGGTGCTGGATGTAGATCTTGTTGATGGGGGCTGCCCACAGGTCGCCGGGGTCCTGGATCTCCAGGTTCGGCAGCGGGCCTTCCTGGATGCGGTAGCCGGGGGTGACCAGCACCTCGCCCTCCAGGCCGTCCCGGCTCGCGGCCAGGAACAGCGGGCCGACCTCCGCCTCGATCTTGGACAGGGCCAGTCCGGCGAGCTGCCGGTCCAGGGTCACCGAGGTCAGCAGCCGGTGTTCGCCGGCGTGGTAGACCTGCGCGCCCTGCCCGCACACCGCTATGCCGTCGTAGTCCAGCGCATCGAGGATGTGCCGGGTCCACGGCACCGCGCGGCCCGTGACGATGATGTGCGCCGCCCCCGCCGCCGTGGCCGTGGCCAGGGCGGCGCGGGTGCGCTCGGAGATCGTGTCGTCGTGCCGCAGCAGCGTCCCGTCGAGGTCGGTCGCGACGAGTCTGTACGGCAGCGGGCGGGCCTGGTCGGCCCGGTGCGCGGGCACGGGGGCGGTGGTCACCGGTCGACGGGCTCCAGGATCTCCCGGCCGCCCAGGTACGGACGGAGCATCTCGGGTACGCGCACGGAGCCGTCCGCCTGCTGGTGGTTCTCGAAGATCGCCACGATGGTGCGGGGCACCGCGCAGAGCGTGCCGTTGAGCGTGGCGAGCGGCTTGACCTGCTGCTTGCCGTCCTTGTTCGTCCGCATCCGGACCGACAGGCGGCGGGCCTGGAACTCGTCGCAGTTCGAGGCGCTGGTCAGCTCGCGGTACTTGCCCTGGGTGGGGATCCACGCCTCGCAGTCGTACTTGCGCGAGGCCGAGGCGCCGAGGTCACCGGTGGCCACGTCGATCACCTGGAAGGGCAGCTCCAGGCCGGTCAGCCACTGCTTCTCCCAGTCCAGCAGGCGCTGGTGCTCGGCCTGCGCGTCCTCCGGGTCGACGTACGAGAACATCTCGACCTTGTCGAACTGGTGGACGCGGAAGATGCCCCGGGTGTCCTTGCCGTACGTACCGGCCTCGCGGCGGAAGCACGGCGAGAAGCCCGCGTAGCGCACCGGCAGCTTGTCCGCGTCGAGGATCTCGTCCATGTGGTACGCGGCGAGCGGGACCTCGGAGGTGCCGACGAGGTAGTAGTCGTCCTTCTCCAGGTGGTACACGTTCTCCGCGGCCTGGCCGAGGAATCCGGTGCCCTCCATGGCGTGCGGGCGCACCAGGGCCGGGGTGAGCATCGGCGTGAAACCGGCCTCGGTGGCCTGCGCGATGGCGGCGTTGACCAGCGCGAGCTCCAGGAGCGCGCCGATGCCGGTCAGGTAGTAGAAGCGCGAGCCGGAGACCTTGGCGCCGCGCTCGACGTCGATCGCGGCCAGCGCCTGGCCGATCTCCAGGTGGTCCTTGGGCTCGAAGCCCTCGGCGGCGAAGTCGCGGATCGTGCCGTGCGTCTCCAGGACCGTGAAGTCCTCCTCGCCGCCGACGGGGACGTCGGGGTGGACGATGTTGCCCAGCTTCAGCAGGAGGGACTGGGTCTCCTCCTTGGCCTGGTCCTGCTCGGCGTCGGCGGCCTTGACGGCGGCGGACAGCTCCCCGGCCTTCTTCAGCAGCGCGGCCTTCTCGTCGCCGGCGGCCTTGGGGATGAGCTTGCCGAGCGACTTCTGCTCGTTGCGCAGCTCGTCGAAGCGGACGCTTGAGGCCCTGCGCCGTTCGTCGGCGGAGAGCAGTGCGTCGACGAGTGCGACGTCCTCTCCACGGGCACGCTGGGAGGCGCGCACACGGTCGGGGTCCTCACGGAGCAGGCGAAGGTCAATCACCCCACCAGGCTACCGGGGCCCGGCCCGGACCTTCGACGCCATATTCCCCGCGTGGCGCTTTGTCCGGTTTGTTGATGTTTAGTGGGTTTGGCTATTCCGGGCGGTACGGCCCGGTAAGGCGGAGTGGCGGGGTTCATAAGGGGCGCATAAGGGGCGCGCGGGGAGAGGGCGGGGTGCGGGTGGAGGTACGGGAAGTGCGGACGGGGATCGTTCGGGCGTGCGGAAAGTGGCGGGAAATAGTGGTGGGAAAATCTTGCGCCGACACCGGTGCGGGGGTAGTCGCTCCGTACGGGCCGACCGGCTTCCCTTGTGTGCGGGAGGAGTTGGCGGACGGGCCGGAACGGTGGGCGACGAGGGTTGTACCCAGGGTTGTCCACAGGGGTGGGGGTGTTGCGGAATCTTATCCACAGGCTGTGTGTGGAATCTGTGGAAGTCGGAAGAGTGGGTTCCGTTTCAAGAATGCGTTGCCAGGGATTCACCGGAGAAACCCCAAGTGGACGCTCTTTCGTGTGGGATTTCCTCGCCCTAAAGGATTGTTCGCGTAATTTGTGCTGACGCGGGCCGGGGTGGGGTGCTGTGGAAGGTCCTGGGGGTCGGTAGAGCAACATGTCGACTCCGGCCGCGTCGAGAGGGCCGTCGTGTCGACTTATCCCCAGGTCGAGAACAGGGCCTGTGGATAACTTTGTGGACAACCCCAAGACCCCAGACCAGACCCCGGACCGGCCCCCGACGAGCCCTCCGGAACGCGGTCCGGCCGCTCCACCGCCCGCTGCGGACGCCTCAGGCCCGCCCGTCGAGGCAACGCGTCAGCCAGTCCGCCGCGTCCGTGAACGCCGCGTCGACCGTGTCCGGCCGTACGTTCGGCCGCACCTGGTCGGCGCGCGGGTACGACCCGAGGAAGCGCACCTCGCGGCAGACCCGCTTCAGCGCCATCAGCACCTCGCCGACCCGGCGGTCCGTGAGGTGTCCCTCGCAGTCCACCGAGAAGCAGTAACGGCCGATGCCCTCACCCGTCGGCCGGGACTCGATGCGCATCATGCTGACGCCGCGGCCCGCGTACTCCTGGAGCAGCTCCAGGAGCGCACCCGGGTGGTCCTCGCGCAGCCACAGCACGACCGAGGTCTTGTCGGCACCGGTGCGCGCCGCCGGCCGGGCCGGGCGGCCGACCAGCACGAAGCGGGTGGCGGCGTTCTGCGCGTCGTGGATCTCGGTGACCAGCGGTTCGAGGCCGTACGTCGCCGCCGCGAACTCGCCCGCGAACGCGCCGTCGTACCGGCCCTCCTGGACCAGCCGGGCGCCGTCCGCGTTGGAGGCCGCCGACTCCCACACCGCCTCCGGCAGGTGCCCGGCGAGCCACTTGCGCACCTGCGGCTGGGCCACCGGGTGCCCGGTGACCGTCTTGACGTCGGCCAACCGGGTGCCGGGCCGTACGAGCAGGGCGAACGCGATCGGCAGCAGCACCTCGCGGTAGATCATCAGCGGTTCGCCGGCGGCCAGTTCGTCCAGGGTGGTGGTCACGCCGCCCTCGACCGAGTTCTCGATCGGCACCAGCGCGGCCGCGGCCTCGCCGGCCCGTACCGCGTCCAGCGCGGCCGGTACGGACACCATCGGGACCAGCTCGCGGGTGGCGGCCTCCGGCAGCGTCCGCAGGGCCGCCTCCGTGAACGTTCCTTCGGGTCCCAGGTACGTATAGCGGCTGACCGACATGTCCCTCTGACTCCCTCACGCTCCGGTGGGGACCGACTCGCCGATCACCCGCTCGCCACGTTACCCGCCCGGCCGCCCGGCCCGGCCGGGAAGCCCGAATCGGCTCACGGGCCTCGGTGCCGCCGCTCACGGGCCTCGGTGCCGCCGCCCACGGGCCTCGGTGCCGCCGCTCGCGGAACCCGGAGCCGCTGCTCACGCCCCGCGGTGCCGCCGCCCACGGGCCCCGGAGCCGCCCCCAGCCTCCCCGGCCCCGTGAAACGCACGTACCAACAATCACCCCTCCAGCAACGGCTGCCCCACGTACCCGCCCGCCACCGCCGCCGGCGGCACGGCGAACAGCCCGCTCGCCTCGTGCCGCAGGAACGGCGACAGCGCGTCCCCCCGGTCCAGCTTGCGCTGGATCGGGATGAAGGAGCGCAGCGGGTCGGCCTGCCAGCAGACGAACAGCAGCCCGGCGTCTGGTGCGCCGTCGTCCCGGAACCCGTCGTGGAACGAGAAGGGCCGCCGCAGCATGGCCGCGCCCTGGTTGGACTCCGGCGCCGCGATCCGCGCGTGCGCGTCGGCCGGAACGACCGGCAGCCCGTCGGGGCCGTTCTTGTCGAGATCCATCTTCGTGTGCTCGTCGCCGCCGGTCAGCGGCGCGCCGTCGGCCTTGCGGCGGCCTATGACCTTCTCCTGCTTGGTCAGCGGCTGCTTCTCCCAGTCGTCCAGCAGCATGCGGATGCGGCGGACCACCGCGTACGAGCCGCCGCGCATCCAGGCGTACGGCCCGCTGGCGGCGTCCCGGCCGACGAAGATCCGCTCGTCGAAGTCCGGGTCCGCCGGCTTGGGGTTGTTGGTGCCGTCGACCTGGCCCATCAGATTGCGGGCGGTCATCGGGTCCGCGGTGGCGCCGGGCGTGCGGTTGAAGCCGTTCATCTGCCACCGCAGCCGCGCGGTGTCCCCGGCCTCCTTCTGGAGGGCACGCAGCGCGTGGAAGGCGACCAGCGCGTCGTCGGAGCCGATCTGGACCCACAGGTCGCCGTTGCTGCGCCCGGCGTCCAGCACGTCCGCGGAGAAGTCCGGCAGCGGTCCGAGCTGGACCGGGCGGCGCGCGGTCAGCTGCGTACGGTCGAAGAAGGTGCGGCCGAAGCCGAAGGTGACGGTGAGCGAGGACGGGCCCGCGTCGAGTGCGACGCCGGTGTCGGCGGCCGGTGTCCGTCCGGCCATCAGCTCCTCGGCCGTACGCGACCAGCGGCGCAGCAGCGCGGCCGCCTCCTTGCGCCCGGTACCCGGCGCGAGGTCGAACGCGACGAGATGGCCGCGTGCCTGGAGGGGCGTGGTGATGCCCGCCTGCTGCTTGGCGCGCTCGTCGCGGAAGGCGACCGCGGTCGAGCCGACGCTGCTCAGCGCGGCGGGCGGGTCGTCCTGGGCGGCGGCGACACCGATCGCGCCGCCGGCCGCACCGACGACGAGGCCTGCCGCGCCCGCGGCGCCGACGGTGCCGAGCAGGCGACGGCGGGAGAGTTCGAGGGGTTCGGGGCGCCCGTCTGCCCCGGAGGTGTCGTCGGAGGGAGAAGCGGTGGTCGTCATCAGTTGATCTTCACGTTCCTGGTCTCGGTCACCTGGTCGATGTCGGAGGTCCGTACGACCAGGGAGAGCTGCCACTGTCCGGGCACCGGCAACTGGACGTCACGCGCGCTCCAGTGTCCCTCGCTGACATGGTCGAGGGTGACCGGCAGCGGCCCGAGGTCCTTGTCCGGGAGGGTGAAGGAGACCTTCACCTCGGGGACGTCGACCGTCCGGCCGTCCGGATCGGCGAGCCGCAGGTGCAGGGCGTTGCCGCTGCCGCTGCGCCCGGGGTCCAGGTCGACGCGCGCGGTGCCCTTGCCGCGCGGGCCGCCGGTGTCGAAGGGGATGTTCAGCACCTTCGGCTGGTTGGCGTCGGCCGACTGCCCGGCCCCGCCGGCCGCCTTCACGGCGGCTTCCGTGCGTGCCGGTTCGGTGGAGGTCAGCACGGTGGTGACGGCCAGTACCACCACGGCGACCGTCGCCTCGGCGAGGACCGAGCGGCGCAGTCCGGAACGCTCGGGGTCCGCGTCGCGGATGCGCTTCGTCCGTGCGGTGGCCAGCGCGGCGCGCTGCCGGGCGAGTTGCGCGGCGCGCGCGGGGTCGGCTTCCGCCGTGGGGTCGTCGGTGCCGGCCCCGCCGGCCGGTGCGGTCGCTCCGTCCGGCGCCGCTTCGTCCCGCGCCGTCCTCGCTTCCGTACGTGCCGTCGTCGCTTCCGTACGTGCCGCCACGCTCTCCAGTACGGCGGTGGCTTCCGCCTCGGGCGCCGGGCCCTCGCCCAGCCGCGCCGTCCAGCGCCGCGAGAACCAGGCGACGCCGACGAGGACGACGACCAGCGCCGCCTTGACCAGCAGCAGTTTCCCGTACGAGGTGTCGGTCAGCGCCTGCCACGTGCCGACCTGCCGCCACGACTGGTACACGCCGGTCGCGACCACCACCAGGACGGATCCGAACGCGAGCCGCGAGAAGCGGCGTACGCCGGAACGGGCCACCGACGGCCCCCGGTAGAGGGAGACCAGCAGCGCCGTCAGGCCGCCGAGCCAGGTGGCGACGGCCAGCAGGTGCAGGACGTCGACGGGCATGGCGACGGCGGTCTGCAGACCGGTCGAGGCGTGCTCGGCCATCGCCCAGGTAGCGGCCAGCCCCACGGCGACGATGGTGCCGCCGACGGAGAGCCCGAAGGTGAGGTCCTTGCGGCGCTTGGCGTCGGCGGCCGGGGCGTCCGGGGCGCCCGAGGCATCCGAGGCGGCCGGGGCGGCCAGGAGGTCCGAGGCGGACGGGGCGCCCGATACTGCCTTGTCCGCCCCCTCCGCGTCCGTACGCCCCTCGCCCTGCCCCGCACGCCCTTCGTCCTCCTGCGCGCGGGCGTACGCGCCGAAGAGGACGGCCACGAACAGGGCCGCGGCCGCGAGCAGCAGCAGCCGCGAGACCAGTGCGGCCCCCGGCTTGGTCTCCAGGACCTGGCGGAGTCCGCCGAGGTCGAAGATGTCGGCCAGGTCACCGGAGGTCGTGTACGGGGTGCGCAGCAGCAGCATCGCGATCGTCGCGGCGGTCAGCACGGCCCAGCCACGGGCCACCAGACGCTGCACGGACCGTACGCGCGCGGCGGCCGGGCGGCAGATCAGGACGAACGCCGCCCCGCCCACCAGGACGACGAAACCCGCGTACGCGAGATAGCGGGCGATGCCGTACAGCGCGCCGACCACACCGCCGCCGGCCTCCTGCTGCGGCAGTGGCGCGCTCGTCTCGGAGGGCGCGCCCACCGAGAAGGTGAAGGCGCCGGAGACCGGGTGGCTGTCGGCGGAGACCGCCTGCCAGGCGACGGTGTACGTGCCGTCCGGGAGCCCCGGCGGCAGCCCGGCGCCGTACTTGACGGTCTCGCCGCTGCACAGGTCGCGCAGCTTGCCGCGGTCCACCCGCTTGCCCTGCGGGTCCAGGACCCGCACCGAGTCGTCGCTCATCGCGACACCCTCGGAGAAGGTGAGGGTGACCTGTTCCGGTGCGCTCTGCACCACCGACCCCTGCGCGGGTGTGCTGCCGGTCAGCGCGGCGTGGGCGGAGGCCGGGGCGGCGCCCCCGAAGAGCGCGCCGAGCACGGCCGCCGCGAGCACCAGAAGGCGCAGCACGGACGACCGGCGGGCGCGTGGCACGCCGCTCCGGCGTGCGCTCGGAGCGCGGGCGCCGGAGCCCGGTGCGCAGAGGACGGTGGTGGTCATGGCGAGGCGCCCCCTACTTCTCGGCGTGGTGCTGCGCGTGGTCGTCCATGGATCCCTCGTGCTGCGAGCCGCCGTGCTGCATCGATCCGTGGTCGGCGGCCCCGCCGTGGCCGGAGCCGCCCCCGTCCCCGGCCTTGTCCCCGCCCTGGCCCCCGCCGTTCTTCGGGACGTAGGTGGCGGACCGGACCGGCACCTGGACCTTGATCGGTTCGGCCGTGGCGAAGTGCAGTTCCACGTTGACCGTCTGGCCCTCGGCCGGCTTCTTCTTCAGCCCCATGAACATCAGGTGGTTGCCGCCGCGGGCGAGTTCGAGCTTGCCGTTGGCGGGTATGTCCAGGGACTTGACCTGCTCCATCTTGTTGTTCTTCGTGGTGTGGATGGTGACGTCGTCGCTCAGGTCGCTGGTGACGGAGGTGAGCTTGTCGGCCGTACCGCCGGAGTTCTCCACGACCATGAACGCGCCGGCCATGCTCTGGTCGACCGGCTGCGGCAGGTACGCCCCGGAGACCTTCAGCTCGGGAGCGCTGTCCCCGCCGCAGCCCGCGAGGGCGAATCCGGCGGTGAGGGCGAGTACGGCGGCGAGGGTGGTGCGGCGGTTCACGGGTTCTGCCCCTTGGTGATCTTCGGAAGTGCCTTGGAGTAGTGGTCGACGCCGGCGTCCTGCATCCCCATCCAGTGGATCTTGTCGTCCTTGGGGGAGCTGAGCAGGACCTGCGCGCCGTGGGTGGAGACCACGTCGCCGTTCTTCTTCTTGACGGGCTTCTCGATGCCGATGTTCACGCTGCGCGCGCCGGCCTGGATGGTGTCGAAGGAGCCGGTCAGGCCGACGAACTTCTTGTTGATGCCGCCGAGCCACTTCTTGAGCGCGGCGGGGGTGTCCCGCTCGGGGTCCGAGGTGACGAAGACGACGCGCAGGTCGTCCTGTTCGGCCTTGGGCAGCTGCCGCATCGCGACGTCGATGTTGTTCATCGTCAGCGGGCAGACGTCCGGGCAGTGGGTGTAGCCGAAGTAGACCAGGGTCGGGTGGCCCTTGGTCTGTTCGATCAGGTCGTACTTCTTGCCCTCGGTGTCCGTCAGGACCAGGTCCGGCTTCTCCATGGGCCGGTCGAGCGTGACGATCGGCTCGGAGCGGGTGCCGCCGGAGACGCTGGCGGCGGGCTGGTCGCTGTCGTCGCCGCTGCCGCAGGCGGCCAGTGTCAGCGCCGAGACCAGCGCGATACCGGCGGCGGTCAGGTTCCTCTTACGCATGTACGTTTTCCGTTTTCAGGAAGGGTGCGCCGGTCCGGCGTCCGGGAGGCCGGGCGCCGGGGGCGGGCACAGGGTCGGGTCAGGCGCCGCGGCGCCGGCCGGCGAGCACGCCGAACGCGACACCGATGATGCCGACGACGATGCCGGCGCCGCCCAGGACGCGCGCCGTGGTGTCGCTGCCGTCCGCGGCGGCCTGCTGGGTGCTGCCCGCGTCGCCGCCGGCGTTCTTCGCGTCGGCCGTGCCGGAGCCGTGGCCGTCGCCGGACGCGGGGGTCAGTTCGAGCACCGGCGCCGGGTTCTCCGGCTCGGGGCCGCCCTCCTTGGTCGGCTCGATCCACCGTACGACCTCGTCGTTGTCGTACGTCTGGAGGGCCTTGAAGACCATCTTGTCGGCCTTCGGCAACTGTCCGACGGAGACCGGGAACTGCTGGAACTGCCCCGGCTCGATCTTGCTGCCGTCCGCGGTCCAGGTGATCTTCGAGACGGCCTCGGTGAGCTTCTTGCCGTGCGTTTCGAGGGGCTTGTCGAGCTTGGACTTGGTGACGTCCACCTTCCAGCCCGGCACCGGCTGCGGCATGGCGGACGCCAGCGGGTGGTCGGTCGGCAGGGTCACTTCGAGCTTCACGGTCGAGGCGTTGTCGCGCTCGTTGGGGACCTTGAAGTTGATGGTCGCGTAGCCGCCCTGCTCGGCCTGCCCCGGCTGCACGCTGACGTGCGCGAAGGCCGGTCCGGCGAGCAGCAGGACGCCGCCCGCGGCGAGGCCGCCCACGACGGGCAGCCGGCGGGCGAGCCGTCCGCGGCGGCCGGTGGCCGGGGCCGGTGCGGCGCCCTGTGACGGTGCGGCAGGGGACGGTGACGGTACGGCAGTGGTCTCAGACATGGCGGAAATGCACTCCACAGGCAGGAGGGACGGGGAAGGAACGGCTGGCGCGCGTGCGGCGACGACGGCGCACGCCGCTGCCTCCCGTGCGCCGGAGCGCGTCCGGCCCGCGCGCCGGAGTGAGTCCGGCCGTACCGGTTCGCTCCGGTCCTGCCGGTCCGTTCCGGTGCTGCCGGTCCGTTCCGGTCCTGCCGGGCGTTCCGGCCCTGTTGCGGGGAGTGCGGTGCGTGGTCGTCAGGCCGCGAGGGCCAGGGCGGGCGGGCCCCGCCTGACGACACTGTGCTGGAGCGCGAGTTCCTTCGGGCGGGGTTGGTCGTCCCCGTACGAAAAACGCGCCACGGGGCGTACGTCGGCCGCCAGGAGCCCGGCGCACAGGGCGCGTACGAACGTGAGCGCGCCGCGCAGCGCGCTCACGAGAGCTTCCGCCACCGCCGAAGCCTCCCGGGCCGCGGGCGCCGAGAGCCGTACGAGCCGCCACAGGGCCGCCTCGCCGCGGCGCAGCAGCCAGCCGGCGGCGAGCGCCGCGAGCAGGTGCGCCAGCAGCATCGGCAGCGAGGGCAGCAGCCCGTGCGCCGCCGTGGAGGCGGTGGCCGCCGGGTCCATGGCGTGCCCGGCGCCGCCGGCCGAAGAGGCGGGGCCGCCCGGGCCGATGACCGAGGTGTGCAGGATGCGGCGCGCTGCCGCGCCGTCCAGCTGCCCGGCGCCGAGACCGCAGGTGATGTGCCGTGCGAGGGAGATGGCCGCCTGATCGGAGAGCCCGCCGCCGGAGAGCCCGCCGCCGGCCGGTGCCGTGGCGGCCTCCGGCGCGGTGGCCATCCGATGCTGCCCCAGCGCGAAGACGGTGTGCAGCGCGAGCTGGCCGACGGCCAGCGCCACGGCGATGCCGGGCAGCGAGCGTTCCCGCCCGGCCAGCGGTGCCGCGACGGCGAACACCGCCGCGCAACCCACGCCCAGCGTCCACAGGGGGACGGCGGCGCAGGACCCGATCATGTGCCCGGCCGCGGACAGCGCGACGCAGACCGCGGTGAACACCGCGGCCCTCAGCAGCCGCAGGTCGGCGGCGGCGCGCGCTCCGGGGTCGGACGGGGCAGTCATGGCCGCGCCATCATCCCACTGCCCTTACGGCTCGCATACGGCAGGTCCGCCACTTCGGCACCCGACGGATCGTGCCATTCCGGACTGCGAGGTGCGGGAAGGGGTACGGGGAGGTGGTGCGGAAGGGGGCGCCGCCGGAGCGCTCAGAGAGCGCGCCGGAGCGTGAGCGGGCGCACGGAGGGCCTCGTTACACCGGCAGGCGTCGGGGCGCATCCGCCGAATGAGCGGAGTCACGTCCCGTGCACGCTTACGGACCATGCGCCCCGGCAATACGTATCGATATGTCGAGCCGCGACCAGGAGGCTGCAGCGATGAGCATCTGGTGGTCCCTGCATCTGCGGCGCGAGGCCGCGAGCGTGCCGCTCGCCCGGCGGCTCCTGCTGGGAACGATGGAGACGGCCGGCGTGGACCCGGACGTCTCCCACGACCTGTCCGTCGCCCTCTCCGAAGCGTGTGCGAACGCCGTCGAACACGGTGGCGACGCCGCTACGGAGGACTACCGGGTCACCGCCTTCATCAACGGCGACACCTGTCGTATCGAAGTCACCGACTCCGGCCCCGGATTCCGGGGCCGGGCCCGCAGGCCCAAGCGCCCCGGGCTGAGCGCGATGCCCGATCCCGCGCCGCCCCCACCCATGGCAGCCCCCGCCCCGGCCCAGGCCGAGCACGGACGGGGGCTGTTTCTGATCGAGGCCCTGACCGACCACGTCCGCTACCGCAACCGCACCGGGCGGCGCGGCGCGGTGGTCAGCTTCGACAAGATCCTCAAGTGGAAGGAGGAGGTGCCGCTGATGGCGTCGTGAACGGGACCGGGCGCTCCACGGCAGACCGGTCAGCGGGCCCGGGTCACTGTTTCCAGAACTTCGCCACCGCTTGCGCGTACGCCACCCGGTGGTCGGGCCCCTCACCCGGGGCACGGAAGCGACCGCGCGCGGACTCGGTCATGACCACCCGGCCGATGAGCCCGCCCGGCCGCTTCCAGGCCGTACGCAAGGGGGAACCGACCTCGTCGGCGGGCATGTCGGAGAGTGTCAGACCGATCAGGCAGATCAGGACGAGCGGCAGCATCACCAGCCACAGGAGCAGGGACGGCACAGTTCCTTCCCGTCCGCCCGCGCAGCACCTCCCCGTCGGGCAGGTGGATCCCGTACAGGGGCCGCACCGATGCGTCGGCGACCCGCACCGGCGATGTGCCGAGGAACCGACGTGCCGAAGAAGCATCCGGGAAACAGCGTTCTGCCGGTGCCCGGCCGGCGTCCGTCCGGTGCCGGGTCGCGCGGTCCCGCAGGGGAAGGACGTCCCCCGCCGCGTCCCCGATTGCCGCGGGAGCCACGCACACCCGACCTAACGCGAGATGACTCGCGTTAGCGTGTTCTGGACGATACGTGGCCTGAACCCGCACTGCAATACGGAGCCGCCGTGAGCACAGCGCAGCCCCCTCCCGGAGCGTCCCGGCCGGGGGGACGTACCGCGCGTACGAGACAAGCCGTACTGGACGCGGTCTTCGAAGAGCTGGGCGAGGGCGGATACGCTGCGCTCACCATGGAGGGGGTGGCCCGGCGTTCCGGGGTCCACGTCGCGACGATCTACCGCCGCTGGCGCTCCGTCGAGGGGCTCGTCTGCGAGCTGATGGCCGACCTGAGTGGCGGGATTCCGCTTCCGGACACCGGCACGCTCCGCGGTGACCTGCGCGCGCTGGCCCGTTCGATCGCCGCCTTCTACACGGAACCGCGGTACTGCGGACTGCTGGAAGCGGTGGTGTCCGCCGCCGCGCGCCAGCCCGAGGCCGCCGACGTGCTGCGGCAGTTCTTCGACCAGCGGCTGCGGCTGGCCGGCAGCATGGTGCCCCGTGCCGCGGCGCGCGGCGAACTGCCCGAGGGCGCCGATCCGGACGAGGTCGTGGCCGCCCTGGGCGCGCCGTTCTACTACCGGCTGCTGATCGCCCGCCGGCCGGTCGACATCCGGCTGGCCGACCGCGCCGCCGAGGCCGCCTGGGTGGCGGCACGGGCCGGGGTCTTCGCGCCCGCGGCGGGCACCGCGGACGGGGTACGGGACGGCACGGATGCGGTGCGGGACGCCGCGGGCTCAGTACGGGACGCCTCGGGCTCCGTAGGGGACACCGCGGACCCCGCATGAGGCGTCGCGGGCCCTTACGGGAGCAACGCGGCCCCGTAACCCCGTAACACCGCACCTGTAACGCCGCCCAGGCCCCCGGAAACGCCGAAGGCGGCCGGTGGCTCCCGTGGGAGCGCACCGGCCGCCTGCCGACGACGGTGTCCGACGACGGTGACCGTCTGCGGGATCAGCCCCGGCGTCCGGTCAGCCCTTCTGCCCGGTCAGCTCCGCCATCCACGCCTCGACCTCGTCCGCGCGGCGCGGCAGCGCGGCGGACAGGTTCCGGTTGCCGTCCTCGGTGACGAGGATGTCGTCCTCGATGCGGACGCCGATGCCGCGGTATTCCTCCGGGACGGTCAGGTCGTCCGCCTGGAAGTACAGGCCGGGCTCGACGGTCAGCACCATGCCGGGCTCCAGCGCCCCGTCGACGTACGTCTCCGTACGGGCGGCGGCGCAGTCGTGGACGTCCAGGCCGAGCATGTGGCCGGTGCCGTGCAGCGTCCAGCGGCGCTGCAGCCCCAGCTCCAGCACCCGTTCCGCCGGGCCCTCGACCAGGCCCCACTCGACCAGCTTCTCGGCGAGCACGCGCTGCGCCGCGTCGTGGAAGTCGCGGAACGCGGCGCCCGGCTTGACCGCCGCGATGCCCGCCTCCTGGGCCTCGTACACCGCGTCGTAGATCTTGCGCTGGAGGGGGTTGTACGTGCCGTTGATCGGCAGCGTACGGGTGACGTCCGCGGTGTAGAGGGTGGTGGTCTCCACACCCGCGTCCAGCAGCAGCAGGTCGCCGGAGCGCACCTGGCCGTTGTTGCGGACCCAGTGCAGCGTGGTGGCGTGCGGTCCGGCGGCGCAGATCGAGCCGTAACCGACGTCGTTGCCCTCGACGCGGGCCCGGAGGAAGAACGTTCCCTCGATGTAGCGCTCGCTGGTCGCCTCGGCCTTGTCCAGGACCTTCACGACGTCCTCGAAGCCGCGCACGGTCGAGTCGACCGCCTTCCGCAGCTCACCGATCTCGAAGTCGTCCTTCACCAGACGCGCCTCGGAGAGATACTCCCGCAGCTCTTCGTCGCGCTCGGCGGTGACCTTGTCGGCCAGGGCCTCCTCGATGCCGGCGTCGTGGCCGCGCACCACGCGGACCGGGCCGCTCGCCGCGCGCAGCGCGTCGGGCAGCTCGCGCACGTCCGCGCAGTCGACGCCGAGCAGCGCCGCGGCCTCGGTCAGGCTGTTGCGCCGGCCGACCCACAGCTCGCCCATGCCGTCCAGCCAGAACTCGCCGTTCTCACGGTCGGAGCGGGGCAGCCGGTAGAGCGTCGCGTCGTGGCCCTCGCCGCTCTCGCGGGGCTCCAGGACCAGCACGCTGTCGTCGGTCTGGTCACCGGTGAGGTGGACGAACTCGGTCGCGGCGCGGAAGCCGTACTCGGTGTCGTTGGAGCGGGTCTTCAGGTTGCCCGCCGGGATCACCAGGCGCTCGCCGGGGAAGCGGCGGGACAGCGCCGCGCGCCGCCGGGCCGCGTACGGGGCCTGCTCGTCGGGCTCCAGGCCGCGCAGCTCGGTGTCGGCCCACCCCGACTGCATGTTCTTCGCGAGCTCGTCCGATACGCCCGGGTAAAGGCCGTTCTTCCGCTGCTTGATCGGCTGCTCGTCCTCGCCCGGGGTCTCCGGCGTGAGCTCGTCCGTCACTATGCCTCCTTGTACGACTGCACCACATTCCATCGTAAGTGCGGAGAGAACGGGGTCCAGGGGCCGCAAGCGGTGAGCTATCAGACACTCCGGGCGCGCGACGGTCCGTCCGCGCGCCCTCGCCGTCACTCGAAGTACGCCGTGAGCAGCACCACGTCCTCCGGGGACTCCGGGGCGTCCAGCCCTTCCGGCAGGAGGGTGCGCAGCAGGTGGTCCGTCAGGGCCTCGGGGTCGTGGCGTACGGCCCGGGGGACGCCCGCGGCGGCGGCGTGCAGCCGGGCGAAGGCGCGGTCCATCGGCTCGCCGGTGCGGCGCAGCAGCCCGTCGCTGTACAGCAGAAGGGTTTCTCCTGGCGTGGGGCGCAGCTCCACGCTCGGCGCCTCCCAGCAGGCGAGCATGCCCAGGGGCGCGGACAGCGAGGTCTCCACGTACTCGGTACGGCGGTCGCCGATGATCAGCGGCGGGCAGTGCCCGGCACCGGCCAGCACGATGCGGCGCCCGGGCGGGCCCGGCAGTCCGGGCGGGGGCGTACCTGGTCCGGCACCTGGCCCGGACGCGGCACCCGACCCGGACGCGGCACCCGGTCCCGTACCGATGCCCGGTCCCATGCCGGCTCCCGGTCCCGTACCGATGCCCGGTCCCAAGCCGACCCCAGGACCCATACCGACCCCCGGTACGCCCGGCGGTGCTTCGGCGAAGGCGAACAGGGCTGTCGCGCTACGAGCCGGTTCGGTCAGCCGCAGCAGCAGTTCCAGGTCGGAGAGGACCGCGACCGGGTCCTCGCCCTCCATCACCGCGTACGCGCGAAGCGAGGCGCGCAGGCGGCCCATGGCGGCCACCGCGCCCGGCCCCGAGCCGGTGACGGAACCGACCGCCAGGCCCAGCGCGCCGTCCGGCAGCGGGAGCGCGTCGTACCAGTCGCCGCCGCCGAGCGGCCCGGAACTGTGCCGTACCGCGAGCCGTACACCCGGGACCCGGGGCAGCCTGCTGGGCAGCAGCTCCTCGCGCAGCGTCGCCACGGTCTGCCGCTGGCGGTGCAGTTCGAGGAGGCGGGCGAGGTGTTCGGTGGCGTACGCGAGGTAGCGGCCGACGAGGTGGCGCTGCCGCTCGGCGGGGGCGGCGGGTTCGTCGTAGAGCCAGACCGCCGCGCCGAACCGGCCGACGGAGCCGGCCTCCAGCGGTACGGCGTAGCTGGCCGCGTATCCGAGGCGGGCGGCGACCTCCCGCAGGCGGGGGTCGAGGCCGGGCTCGCCGGGGATGTCGGGCTGGGCGACGTGGCCGCGCCCGCAGGCGACGCAGCCGGAGCCGTCCCGGCCGGGGACGTCGGGGCCGGGGACGTCGGGGCCGGAGGCGTCCGGCTCGGGGCCGTCCGCACCGTGATCGACGGGCGCGCCGGCCGGACACCCGTCAGTGGGCAGGCCGTCTTGCGTGGGCAGGCCGTCGTTCGTGGTCAGGCCGTCCGTCACCGGCAGCCCGTCCGTCGCGGTCCGTCCGCCCGTCGCCGTCCGTCCGCCCGTCACCGGCAGCCCGTCGAGGATCCGGCCGAAGGACTGCGCGCGGCGCGGCACGGTCTCGATGTCACCGATGTCCGCCTGACCCAGCCCGAGGCCGATGGTGGTGTCCGGCCCGAGCCCGTCGGACGGTTCGAGGACCACCAGCCCGCGTCGGGCCCCCATCAGGGAGGCCCCGGCGCGCAGCAGTTCCCGGAGGGCGGCTTCGAGGGTCCGCGTACGGGCCAGCTGCCCGGTGAGGCCGTGCAGCGCGGTGAGGTCGGAGGCCCAGGCGGCGAGGCGGTCCTGGACGGCCGTGTGGCGGGATTCGGGCGGGGCGTCCGCCGGGGTGGACGAGGTGGCGGACTCGGCAGTGTGCGTGGGGGCGGGAAGTGCTGGTTCGATTCCAGCCACTTTCGGGACGTGAGGGGTGGTCATGGCCGACGGCTTACGTAGCGCCGGGTGAAAGCCCAGGTCAGGCCGCATGTTGAGGAGGGCTGCGGCATTTTGTTGAGTGATGTTGAGTAGTGTGTCGAACTGCTCAATTTCCTCAATAGCATCGCAAACCCCCATGTCATGCTGCTCCGCTATCAATGCCTCCACATGTACACGCCGCAGTGACACGATGTCCAGCATTGTCCCCATGGGGTTTGTGGTGTCAACGGGACGAGGAAGTTGGCCGGAAAATATCCCCCCGAACGTCAATTTGAGGTCGACTGGCGACGTTCGACAGTGCGTCATCACCACCATGGCGGGTACGTACTCGGAAAGGCGCGGAGTCAGTTGGGCCGCGCCGGAACTCTCCGACGGGCACGGGCGTCTAACACGGCGACGACCGCGCCGCACCGCACCCCCAAGTGGCGGAACTGCTTCACGGGACAGCAAGCGCCATGCGTGCGCCACCCTCCGCCACGTTCCACGCTCGGCGTATGGCGTGATGCGCTGCTCTGTACACGCAGTGACCAGAGATCCACGTGGCGTCAGGGGTTCGCAGGAGCCACCGAAGAACGCCACGAAGCGGCATGAACCGGCATGTAGTGCGATGGACATAGCCCTCGGCGTTAACGGAAAGGAACGAGCGCTCATGCGCGAGATCCTCGGAAGGCGACGCAAGCTCCAGCTCCGGCGCGGCGGAAGGTCGGCGCTGCTCGGTGCGGCGCTCCACTGCGCCACCGAGTGGCAGTGGCCCGTACTCCCGGGCGTCGGACTGCGGACCGGCGGGAAACCGGCGGGCGGCAAGCCGCCCGGTGGACGGGGGCGCGCCGAACGCGGGACGCGCCCGTGCAGTTGCCCGGACCCGGACTGCGTGGTGCCCGGCGCGCACCCCTTCGATCCCGGGCTGTTCGCCGCCACCACTGATGCCCGCATGGTGCGTTGGTGGTGGACCAACCGGCCGACCGCGCCGCTGCTGCTGGCCACCGGCGGCCGCGCGCCCTGCGCGCTGAGCCTGCCGGCCGTCGCCGGGGCGCAGGCGCTGGCCGCCCTGGACCACTTCGGCGTCCGGACCGGTCCGGTCGTCGCCACCCCCACCCGATGGTCGTTGCTGGTCGCCCCGTACTCCCTCGGGGAACTGGGCGAGTTGCTGCACTCCCGGGACTGGGTGCCCAGTTCGTTGCGCTTTCACAGCGAGGGCGGCTATGTGGTGCTGCCGCCCTCGCAGATCGGCGCGGGCAAGGTCCGCTGGGAGCGGTCGCCGGGCACCGGCCAGGTCGCGCCGTTCCTGCCGCGGGTGGAGACGATCGTGGACGCCCTGGTCACCGCGAGCACCAGCGCGCCGGACGGCGGCAGCCGGCTCGCGTACTGACGCGACCGCAGGAGCGCGTGCGGACGCGTCTGCCGGGGCGCACTGGCGCGCCTGCTGAACCGCGTACGGACGCGTGACCTGACCGCCCGGCCTCCTCACCCGGCCACCCCTCCCACCGCTCGGCGCGACAAAGGACGCGCGGGCGGTTCACTCGTACGGGTGTGAGCTGCCCGGTGGTGGTGGGGATTCGGGGGTTCGGGCCCGTTATGTGCCCGTTCCGGGCCGATATGTTCGGCGCGCCGTCAATCCGACGGTCAACTCCGTCGCCCTGACAATCCAGGTGGTCCCATGGAGCGTGCGCCGAATCTCCGCATGATCGCGCTGGCGAGCACGGTCGCGCTCGCCGTCGCCCTGCCGCTGGCGGCCGCGACCGCCGGTCCGGCCGAATCCGATCGGTCGGCGGCCGATGACTCCGCGAGTGCTACACATCCGGATGCTGATGTTCCGGTCGGTAGGAGGGCGTCCGCCGCGCCGGGCCCGTATGCGGGTCCGGCCCCGTCACCCGGCGCGCACACGGTTCCCCGTACGGATTCCCGCACGGGTTCCCGTGCCGATCCCCGTGCCGATGCCCGTGACGACCCCCGCACGGGTGCGCGTACCGATGCCCGTACCGACCCCGGTACCCACCCCCGTACCGATCTCCGCATCACCCGCTGCGGCCCCGAACTCGCCGCACCCGAAGGAGTGGAAGCTCAAACGTGTGTTCTCTCCGAGGGGGGCCGGACCTGGGGGCGCACGTACTACCGCAACACCTCCGGCAAGCCCCTGCATGCCGTCCTGTCCCTGATGCGGCCGGACGGCCGGACCGTACAGGCGCACTGCGACCTGCCGGCCGGTGACGAGCCCGAGACCTGCGAAACCCCGCGGGAGGCGACGGTCGGCGGCGACCGGGCGCCGTACACCGCGGTCGCGGAGGTCACCGACAAGCGGGGTGAGCACAAACTGCTGCGCACCGGCAGCAACGCCGCACCGGATGCCGGTGGTTCGGACCAATGACGGTGCGGGGGCGGTGGGAGCGCGCTGTGGGGCCGGAGTGCCGAGGGCTGCCGCCGACGCCCGGCCCCGTCCGTACGGGTCCCCACCCGGTCCTGACGGCGTCCGGCGGGGGCTGGCGGCCGTGGCGGTGGGCGGGCCGACATGATGTGCCCGGCGGGCCAGAGGTGGCGGGAGGCGGGCGCACAGGAGGCGCGGTGGGCCGGTCTCGCGGGGAGGGTGCCCCGCGGCGGTCTCGCAGCGCCGGGGCGGGCTGCCCGGCCTGGGCGGACGCGGGCATGGAAGCGCCCGGTCGCTGGCGACGGGGGATGCACCAGCGACCGGGCTCCTAGAACGGTAACAAGAGATCGGCGGTTCGCAAATTCGATCGTGGAATTCCGGACGCGTATTTACCGGTCGGTACGGCGACTTGTGACCGGAGTCACGCCCGGAACGCCGTCCCGTGCCCCTCGGGTCACGCTCAGCTCAACGTCACCTGACGGTTGGTGAGGCCACCGCGGGCACGGCGCTCCTCCGGCGTCAGCGGGGTGTCCGCGGCGAGCGCCGTGGCGAGCCGCTCCGCGAAGGCGCCGGCCGGCTTGGCCACGTCGTCGGCGCTCATCCCGGAGGGCAGGTCCCAGACCGGCACGGTCAGGCCGTGCGCGCGGAACGACCCGACCAGACGGGTGCCTTCGCCCAGCGAGGACGTACCGGCGGCGTGCAGCCGGGCCAGCGCGTCCAGCAGCTTCTCCTCCGGGCGGTCCATCACCCAGCGCAGGTGGTTCTTCTCGGGCGTCTCGCACCAGTAGGCGCCCTCCAGACCGTCCAGCCGGGCGGTCGGGATGGCGGCGGCGTTCGCCCGCTCCAGGGAGGCGGCGACCTCGCCCGTCGCGTTCTCGGCGTCCTCCACCCAGAACTCGAAGCCGGAGTGCACCTGCGGCTCGAAGGGCGCGGCCGGGTCCAGCAGGTCCTGGAGGCGCGGACCGTCCGCCGCGGCACGCTCGGCGGCGACCGGCGTGCCCGGCTCGGCGGCCAGCGCGCGGCGCAGCGTGTCGGCGAGGTCGCGGCTGAGGTCCCCGGAAGCGGTGTCGTTCTGCAGGCCGAGCAGGACGGCGCCGTTGTCGCGGCGCAGCGCGGGCCAGGCCATGGGCAGGACGGTCGCCAGCGTCACCGACGGCACGCCCTCGGGCAGCCCGTCCTTGAGCTGCAACTCGACGGTGGCGGCGGGCACCAGCTCCCGCAGTGCCACCCAGTCGCACTCGCCCCGCAGGCCCTCGAAGGGGCGCTGCACCAGCTCGGTGACGGCGTGCGCCGCGCTCCGGCCGTGACAGGCCTTGTAGCGGCGGCCCGAGCCACAGGGGCAGGGCTCGCGCGGCCCGACGACGGGAACCTCGCCGTCCTTGATCTGCGGTGCTGCGGCCTTGGTCTGGGGACGGCGCTTCTTGGCCATGGCGAGGCTTTCTCCTGGTCGGTCCTGGGCGTACGGTCGCGTTCCGGCGCGAGCCTAGACGACTGGGCCCCGCACACGCGGCGCGCGCTGCGGCCGGTGGCCGCGCGCTGCTCGGGAAGCGGGTGGCACGGCGCCCTGGGGCTGCCCCCGGACGATTCGCCTGACGCCCGCCCGCCGTCCGTACGCCGCCGTTCCGCCGTCCGTAAGCCGCCGCTCCGCCGTACGTCCGTCGTCCGTCCACCGCCCACGGCCGTGCAGGCCAACGGAATTGGTCCCGCGCGACCGCTCGCCTCCGTACCACCGTGTCGGCGTACGGGACGGCGGGGGTACGGCGCGGTGCGTACGGGCGGCCATTCTTGACCGTCCCGCGCCCGCGCCCTCGCCACGCGGGCTGCGGGACTCGCCCTCGCCATCGCTCGGGCCCAGGGCCTCGGGCCCGCCCCCCGGCCCAGTCCTGGGCCGCCTGCCCCTCAGCCGTTCAGCCGTACAGCCCCGTTCAGCAGTCGCACTCCACCAGCGACAGTTCTGCCCTGACGGCCGTATCCCGCCCGGACGCCGGGCCCCGCCCGGCTGCGGTGTCCCGACCGACTGAGGGTTCCCGACCGACTGCGATCTCCTGGCCGACTGCGGTGTCCCGCCCCGCTGCGGAAGCGCGCCCCTGCACCACGCCGTTGGGCCGCCCGTTGAGCCCCCCGCCGGAGAAGTCGGCGGACAGCTCCACGGGCAGGTCCACGCGCGTAGCGAACGTGCTGCGGAGGCCGTGCAGGGCGAGCAGGGCCCAGACCGTCACCTCGCCCCCCGCTTCCTCCACGCCCCATTCCTTGGCGAGGGACCGGATGATCGCCAGTCCGCGGCCTCCCTTGGCGGTGACCGACGGTGTGGCCGGCTGCGGCCGGGTCGGGCCGCCTCCGTCGGTGACCGCGATGGTCAACTGGCCGTGTCCGTCGATACGCCACGCCGCGCGTATCGCGTCCGGCACCGCGTCGTGTGCCGGGTCCCGTACGCAACCCGGCGCCTCCAGCACGCATATCGGACGTGCGTGCCGACACGAATTGCTCAGCAGTTCGGAAAGAATGAGTACCGCGTCGTCGACGACCGTGTCCTGAACGCCGCTTGCCAGCAGCTCGGCCCGCATGCGCCGCCTGGCCGACCCGACCCCTGACGGACCATGGGGTACGGCCATGACCGACGCCGTCGGCACCTCTTGTGCCACCATCAACGCCACCCCCGAGACCTCCTTCGCCCCACGCCACGGGATGGATGCCCCAATGGCCTGGACCGGAAACCGGCCAGTCCTGATGCGGTGACGCACTCGTGACGATCGAATACGGGTCGAATGCGCCGGTGCACTCCCCGTGACGGCTGCTAGCCGAGACCTAGTTGGGTTCGTACCTGTTTGGGGCGGTTGGTGATGATTGCGTCCACTCCCAGGCGTTCGCACAACTCGACATCCGCCTCGTCGTTGACGGTCCAGACGTGCACCTGGTGGCCCGCGCGGTGCGCCTTGGAGACGTAGTCGGGGTGTGCGCGCAGGATCCGGACGCCCGGCCCCGCGATGCCCACGCCGGGCGGCAGCCGCCCGTCGCGGTGGCGCGGTGTCAGGAACTGCATCAGGTAGACACCAGGGATGTCGGGGGCCGCGGCCCGTACGCGGTGCAGCGACCGGGCCGAGAAACTCATGACGCGGACGGGCGGCGGACCCTCGGCCGATGCCCGGGTGTGGCCGAATCTCGCCAGTAGGGCGACGAGCCGCTCCTCCACCTGACCGGCCCAGCGGGTGGGATGTTTGGTCTCGACGGCCAGCTCGACGCGGCGGCCGGCGTCGGACACGAGTTCGAGAAGTCGTTCCAGAGTCAGGACGGAGGTGCGTTCCGGGTCCTCGTGCTGGCGGTCCGGGGCCTCCCAGGTGGCGTCCTCGTCCTCCTTCCAGGAGCCGAAGTCCAGCGCGGCCAGGTCGGCCAGCTCCAGTGCGGAGACCGCGCCGCGCCCGTTGGAGGTGCGGTTGACCCGGCGGTCGTGCACGCAGACGAGATGGCCGTCGGCGGTGAGCCGTACATCGCACTCCAGTGCGTCGGCGCCGTCCTCGATCGCCCGGCGGTAGGCGGCCAGGGTGTGTTCCGGAGCGTCTTCGGACGCGCCACGATGGGCGATGACGGAAATGGGGGAGGAGCCCGGGGTGCGGTCCCGGAGCGGGTGCGCGGTGGTCACCGGGTTATCGTGCCATCGCCCGCGGGAGGATCGCCTTGTGCACTACCTGATCCGCATAACAATAGATGCGCCGCTTTTGTCCGGCATAAAGGATGGAGACGGAGTCACAGCCTCGGCTTACAGCGCCCTGACGCGCGGTGGGAAAGGCTTGCACCTGTGACAGTCGCCGGTACAGCCGGTACAGCCTGCCCGTCGCCCGTACGCCAGGGTTCCGCACCGCATCCTGGACACCGGACCGCATCCTGAAGGAGAGGCCGGGCCGTGGCCCGGCACCGTCGTGAAGCTGAGGAGAGAGCCGTGAGCACCGAGAACGAGGGCGCCGCCGTCCCGCCGGAGGCCCAGCCGCCGTCGGCGCCCCAGGCGTCGGACAGCGCACCCGAGTCCGGTGCGCGTTCTGCGGACGGCGCGGGCGCACGGGACACGGCAGGCGCGCCGGGCGCACCAGCGGCGCACGACGCGCCGGGCGCATCGGGGGCGCACGACGCGCCCAGAGCGCCCTCCGCCCCCGCCCCTTCGCCCGCTCCTGCCGCCACCCCGCCCTCCGCGCCGCCACCGCCGGAATTCGCACCGACGGCCGGCCAGACGCCCCCGGCAGGCCAGACAAACCAGACCGAGCCCCACCCGGGCACCCAGTCCCACCCGGGCGCCCACCCCTACTCGGACACCCAGCACCACCCGGGCAGCGCCCCCCACCCGGGCGGCTCCCCCACCCACCAGACCACGCCGCCTTCGTACGCGACGGCGGCGCACGGCGCCTCCGCGGGCGGCTGGGGTGGCCCCCCGCCCGGTTACGGAGGCGGCGGCGCGGGCGGCCCGGACGGCGTGTGGGGCGCCCCGGGCACGCCCGCGCCGAAGAAGCGCCGCAACGGCGGCCTGGTCGCCGCCGTACTCGTCGCCGCGCTGGTGGCCGGCGGCATCGGCGGCGGCATCGGCTTCTGGGCCGCCAACCGCGCCGACACGAACTCCACGACGGTCTCCGCCTCCGGCGACCCCGAGGCGCTCAACCGCAAGCCCACCTCCGTCTCCGGGATAGCGCAGAAGGCGCTGCCCAGCGTGGTGACGATCGAGGCGCAGGGCGCGACCGGCGAGGGCGGCACCGGCACCGGCTTCGTCTACGACAAGCAGGGCCACATCCTCACCAACAACCACGTCGTCGCCAGTGCCGCCCAGGGCGGCAAACTGACCGCCACGTTCTCCAACGGCAAGAAGTACGACGCCGAGGTCATCGGCCGGGCCCAGGGCTACGACGTCGCCGTCATCAAGCTCAAGAACCCCTCCGACGCCAACCTCGTCCCGCTCCCGCTCGGCAAGTCCGCCAACGTCCAGGTGGGCGACGCGACGATCGCCATCGGCGCGCCCTTCGGCCTCTCCGGCACCGTCACCACCGGCATCATCAGCGCCAAGAACCGCCCGGTGGCCTCCAGCGACGGCGGCGGCGCCACCCCCTCGTACATGAGCGCCCTGCAGACGGACGCCTCGATCAACCCGGGCAACTCCGGCGGCCCCCTGATGGACGCCTCCGGCAGCGTCATCGGCATCAACTCGGCCATCCAGTCCGCGGGCAACGGCGGCGGCGGTTTCGGCGGCGAGAGCCAGCAGTCCGGCAGCATCGGCCTCGGCTTCGCCATCCCGATCGACCAGGCCAAGCGAGTCGCCGAGGACCTGATCAGGAAGGGCCAGCCGGTCTACCCGCAGATCGGCGCGCAGGTCCTGATGCGCGACACCGGCGACGGCGCGACCATCCCCCAGAACGGCGGCGCCGACGGCTCCGCCGCGATCACCCCGAACGGCCCCGCCGACAAGGCCGGCCTGAAGCCCGGCGACACGATCACCAAGCTCGACAACACCGTGATCGACAGCGGCCCCACCCTGATCAGCACCATCTACCAGCACAAGCCGGGCGACAAGGTGACCCTCACCTACAAGCGCGGCGGCAAGGAGCACACCGCCGAGGTGACCCTGGGCCAACGCACGGGCGACAAGTGACGCGCTAGTCTGATCCCCGCGCCACCGTCGCGGCGGTGCGCGGGGAGGCTTGCCCGAGCGGCCTAAGGGAACAGTCTTGAAAACTGTCGTGAGGTAACCCCTCACCGTGGGTTCAAATCCCACAGCCTCCGCAGCTCAGCACCACGGAACGGCCCCCGACCAGCGAGTTCGGTCGGGGGCCGCTCGCTTTCCGGAGCGGCGCGCCGGGACCCGTCGTCCCCGGTGCCCCGGACCGCGGTGGCCGGGACTCATGTCAGGTGATCGATGGAGACGTCGCCCCACTGCTGTGCGAGGTATTCCGCGACCAGTCGACGATGGCAGTGCTGCGCACTGTGCTCGCTGCACAGCAAGACCGCGTTGTCGAGCAGTTCGTGCGTGACGGTGTCCTCGATGCGGCGACTCTGCATCAGGTCCAGGAACTGTGCTTCGTAGGCGGCCCAGCCGGCGCCTCGCTTCTTGTAGTCGTCGAGCATGTGCTGGGTAGGTGCCAGATCGTTACGATGGGTGTATTGCGTACCGCAAAGCTCACTCAGGAAATACTTCAGGTCATCACGTTTGGCGAAGCCGGACAATTGTGAGACGTTGTTCAGCCGCACATCGACCAGCGTGGACACTCCGGCCTCGCGCAGTAACCCGAAAAACCTTTCGGCGGATTTTTTTGTGAAGCCGATAGTGTAAAGCTTCATTTTTTCGGCGCCCCATTGTCGTGAAGTTCCTCGTCGACGTATGCGATCCGCTTCTCCTGGCGGCCGAGCGCCTCCTGGAGTCGCTCGGCCGACGTACGGAACAGTTCGGCCTGATCCAGACCGAAAAGGGCGAGCAAGCGCCGCATGGCCATGGTGTGACTCTCGATGTGTCCGTCGCTGTGAATATGTTCGACTGTGGTTCCGTGTTCTTCGAGCACTCGCGATACGAGTATGCAACGATGACAGTCAAGAGGCTCTTGTTCGGCGCACATGACAGCGATTCGCTCGTTCTGTGCACCATTCAGCAGGCGGTCGATGCCGCTATTGAAGTCAGTGGTTTGTGCGAGACGGCTGAATTGCACCTGGCCGTCGACGTAGCAAGCGCCGTTGTCCGGGCGCGCTCCGAGTTCCTTGCCGAGGAAGACGTATTTGATGCCGGCGTCGTGCAGGGCGGGCGTCACCGAGTGCCGGTTGAACTGGGGGGTGAATCTGCTGGCGGGCGTCGACCGTACATCGGCAACTGCTGTGATCCCATGTTTTTGCAGCAGGCTTGAAAACTGGGACATGCTGTGTGTGGAATGGCCGACTGTGTACACGGTGCTTGTCGTCATGTTTTGCTGCCTGCTTCGATCCTGGCTCGCTCGGTGATGGATGCTGCTAATTTATAAGCATAGCCTTTGAACTCTTCGCCTAGGCTCACCGTGACAAAAGATTCGCCTAATTCGTGAACCCTTCGAGGGTTGTTCACGTGAGGCTGTTCGTACTCGGGGTCGGTCACTCGCATGATGTAAAGGCGGCCGGCGTGTCTGAACACTGCGTCCAGGGGGCGCTTCGCGTCGTCGGAACCTGCGCGCGGGGTGGGCGCGCGCAACGTTATGCGGCTCACCCGGATGAGCTTGAGGGAGTCCGGTAAAGTTTCTGTTTCTTCAATCGGTATTCGGTCGTTGAGGCGGCCCGGCGTGCTGTGCCCATTGATCCATAAGCTGTCAGGGTGCTGTTCCATCGTCAACAGTTGGCTCCACTCGGCCCGGCCGGCTCGCTGCCAGTGAGAGCGGGGGTCAAGAAGCCAATTCTCGCTCTGGTAGCAGCTCGGCTGGTGGTGGAGGAGCGGGACGTCGATGATGTCGAGGACTCTCGGGTCCGACCCGTCTTTGTATTGCCGTTCTTGTCTGGATATCTCGTGGTTGATTCGTGCGCTGACGGGGCGCACCCATTCCCCTGAATCGACAAGCACGCCCGCGACACATCGCCCCCCACCCTTGCGAGAGTTCGCTAAACACACGAGCCTCTGGAATTGCGTCATGCGTCCCCCCGGCGCTGATGCCTTCGCTGCGTCCGAGAAGGTTACGCAGTGCACTAATACGAAGCGACGGGTGTCACTCAACCAGCCACCCCTATCGGCCAGCCCTGGGGGGAGAGCCGGTGTACTCGGAGAAAGGTCTTGGCGACCCGACAGCGGGCATGGTGCGGGGCAGGGCATCGCCTGCTTTCAGATCTTGGTGGGCTTCACGCCCCGCAGGTCAGCAGGACGTCTGTGACGAAAGGTGAAGCGGTGGCGCGCGTATCGGTCGACTGACGGTCCTCAGCAGTTCACGTAAGCCTTGGACCAGGTGGCCCGCCACTGAGCTGACGTAACAATGGCTCAGTTCTTGCCCTCAGTGCCGGGCCGCCGAAGCGATCGTCGCGCGGGCCTCGCGTTCGGTGAGGCCGGTGTGGAGGGCCGCGGTGGTCAGGGCGGTGGTCATTTCCTGGCCGAGGCCGGATTCGTGGGCGCGGCAGGCGGCCCAGTAGAGGCGGGCGTTGCGCTGGCCGTCCGGGGAGGTGCGGACGAAGCGGAGGAGGGCGGGGGCCGGGTTGGGGTGTGGGAGTGGGGAGGGCAGGGCGGAGGGGTGGTGGAGGGCGTGGGGGTGCGGGTGGGGTGGTGACTGGGGTGGGAGGAGGGAGAGGAGGGGGGCTGGTGCCGGGGCGGGGAGGCGTGGGGTGCCGGGGGTGAGGTGGTACTCGCCGCGGGAGGTGCGGGAGCCGGGGCCGACCAGGTAGCCGCCGGTGCCGCGGATGTCGATGCCCGGGGCCAGGCGGCCCGCGGAGTTGGGTACGGGCGGGGCCGGCGGGCCGGAGAAGTAGAGGTGGCGGCCGCCGCTCGGGGTGCGGACCGTGACGGTGGGCGGGAGGGTGAAGCGGTGTTGGGCGGCGAGGAGGTGCAGGGCGGTGAGGCCGTCCGCGCCGTTCTTGGTGTCCAGGTCGATGCCGATGAGGTGGTGCGGAGGGACGCCGCAGGCGATGCCGTACGCGGTGGCCCAGGGCGCGGCCGCGAAGAGGCGGCGGACGGCGAGCGGGTCCGAGGTCGCGTCGTGGATGCCGTGCCCGGGGCGGCCGCATTCGCCGCGGCAGGGGGTGGGGGTGGGGGACGGGTCGGCGTGGTGCGGGGGGCGTACGGCGGGGAGCTTGGCGCGGGTGAGCGGGAGGACGGAGTAGCCGCGGCCGGCTGCGACGAGGGCGTGGGTGAGGGCCGTGGCGTGGGCGTCTCCGGGGCGAGCGGGCCGGGTGGACCGCCGGGCGGGCCGCCGGGTGAGCGGCCGGGCGGGCTGGTCGTCGGGGCGGGAGGGGTGGCTTCCGGTGGCGGTGGCTGCGGCGGTGGCTGTGGCGGTATCTGTGGGGTGCGGAGAGGCCATGGGTCCATTTTCGTATGTGCGTTCGATTCGGGGAAGGGGTGCGCGGGGCCCGGGCCAGGAACGGCCGGAACGGTACGGGAACGTTTCGCCGCAGGTCGCGAATGGCCCCGGAGCCTCGAACGCCGCCCGGTCCACTCCGCTCTTGACTTTGAAAAGTTCCTGACGGACAGTCAGGAAACGTTGAGACTGCGGGTAGATGGGGGTGGGAGGGATGGGATGTGGTCGCGCGCCAGGCACCACATAGCGACAGGCAGAACGGTGTTGACGGTGACCGTGGGCCCAGAGGCGCCGGTGGAATAGCCGACGACGATCTCTACGTCCGGCTGAAGGCCTTCGAAGGACAGGCCGCCGTGGCGGTCGGCGTGGGCAAGGACCCCGTCAACGAGCCGATGATCCGCCACTGGTGCGAGGCCATGGGCGACACCGGTCCCGCGTACCAGGGCCCCGACGCCGTCGCCCCGCCCACCATGCTGCAGGCATGGACGATGGGCGGCCTCTCCGGGCACCCGGGCCGCTCGACGGCACACGAGGCGCTCTTCGCCCTGCTGGACGAGGCCGGCTGCACCTCCGTCGTCGCGACCGACTGCGAGCAGGAGTACCTGCGTCCGCTCCGCCCCGGCGACCGCATCACCTTCGACTCCGTCATCGAGTCGGTGTCCCCGCGCAAGACGACGAAGCTGGGGGCGGGGTACTTCGTCACGACGCGGACGGACGTGTGGGCGGACGGCGAACCGGCCGGGACGCACCGTTTCCGTATTCTCAAGTACGCGCCTGCCGCGCGACGGGAGCCCCGCTCCCAGGGCGGCCGCGGGAGCGGCGACCGGCCCCGCGGCCCCCACCCCCGCCCCGTGATCAACCGCGACAACGCCGGTTTCTGGGACGGAGTCGCCCGCCACGAGCTGCTCATTCAGCGCTGTACGGACTGTGCGACGCTGCGTTTCCCCTGGCTGCCAGGCTGCAACAGCTGTGGCGGGGAGGGTTGGGACACCGTGGCGGCCGCCGGTTCCGGCACGGTTTTCTCCTACGTCGTGATGCATCATCCGCCCTTCCCGGCCTTCGATCCGCCGTACGTGGTGGGCCTGGTCGAACTGGAGGAAGGCGTACGGGTGGTGGCCGGGCTGGCCGGTCTGCGGCCGGAGGAGGTGCGGATCGGGATGCCTGTGCGGCTGGACTTCCGGACGGTGGACGAGGACCTCGTACTGCCCGTCTTCAGCGGGCTGCCGGGACCGGTGGGGCCCGGCGACGAACTGCCCCCGCTGACCGTCCCCGTCACCCGCACCCTGATCGTCGCGGGCGCGGTCGCCTCCCGCGACTACCAGGACGTGCATCACGACGCCGAGGCGGCCAGGGCCAAAGGCTCCCCCGACATCTTCATGAACATCCTGACCACGAACGGCCTCGTGGGCCGCTACATCACCGACTTCTTCGGCCCCCGCGCCGTACTCCGCAAGGTGGCGATCCGGCTCGGCGCGCCCAACTACCCGGGCGATGCGATGGAGTTGCGCGGAACGGTCCTCGCCCGGGACGGTGACACGACGGACGTACGGGTGGTGGGCGCCAACAGCCTCGGCCACCACGTCACCGGCACGGTGACCGTCACCGTCACAGGCACCACCCCGGAGCCCACCCCATGACCCTCCACCGCGCGGACACCCTCGGCGGCCGGGCCGCCATCGCCGGCATCGGGGCCACCGAGTTCTCCAAGGACTCCGGCCGCAGCGAGCTGAAGCTGGCCGTCGAAGCCGTACGGGCCGCTCTGGACGACGCCGGGCTCGGCCCCGGCGACGTCGACGGCATGGTCACCTTCACGATGGACACCAGCCCCGAGATCACCGTCGCCCAGGCGGCCGGTATCGGCGAACTGTCCTTCTTCTCCCGCGTCCACTACGGCGGCGGCGCGGCCTGCGCCACGGTCCAGCAGGCGGCTCTCGCCGTCGCGGCCGGGATCGCCGAAGTCGTCGTCTGCTACCGGGCGTTCAACGAGCGCTCGGGCCGCCGGTTCGGTGCCGGTGTGCAGCGGCGCGAGCCGTCCGCGGAGGGCGCGGCGCTCGGCTGGAACCTGCCTGCCGGGCTGCTGACGCCCGCCTCCTGGGTCGCCATGGCGGCACAGCGGTACCTGTACGCGTACGGGCTCACCCCGGAGGCGTTCGGGCAGGTCGCGGTCGTCGGCCGGCGGCACGCGGCGCGCAACCCCGCCGCGTACTTCCACGGCAGACCGATCACCCTCGCCGACCACGCCGCGTCCCGCTGGATCGTCGAGCCGCTGCGGCTGCTCGACTGCTGTCAGGAGACCGACGGCGGCCAGGCCCTCGTCGTCACCTCGCTCGAACGCGCCCGCGACCTGCGGCGGCCGCCCGCCGTGATCCGTGCGGCGGCACAGGGCGCCGGCCGCGCCCAGGAGCAGATGACCAGCTACTACCGGGACGGGCTGACCGGCCTGCCGGAGTCGGCCGTCGTGGCGCGGCAGCTCTGGCGGACGAGCGGACTGCGCCCGGCGGACATCGACGTCGGCATCCTCTACGACCACTTCACCCCGTTCGTGCTGATGCAGCTGGAGGAGTTCGGTTTCTGCGCGCCCGGTGAGGCGGCGGACTTCGTCGCCGCGGACAGGCTGCCGCTCAACACGCACGGCGGGCAGCTGGGCGAGGCGTATCTGCACGGCATGAACGGGATCGCGGAGGCGGTACGGCAGCTCCGCGGCACCTCCGTCAACCAGGTGCCCGGCGCTGCCGGTGTGCTGGTCACCGCCGGTACGGGTGTACCGACCTCCGGGCTGGTGCTCGGGGCGGACGGCTGACGGGAGCCGTCGGCCGCGCCAATCGAACGCCGCCCCGAAAAGGCACTCGGAAGGCTGAATGCGTGCGGCCGATGGCGTGTCCGGCGCGCGGCGCACCGTGCCCGCACTTTGACTCCGGATATGAGATCGACAAACAAGATCATCCGACGGCGTGCGCTGCGCCCCACCCTCCTCCTCACCGCCCTGACCAGCCTGCTCGGCCTGCTGGCCACGCTCCTCGCCCCGGCCGCCGGCGCGGAGCCCGACCGGACCGGTCCACGCGGCCCGAACGTGTTCCAGGGCTGGGCGTTCGACACCTGCAAAACGCCCTCACAGAGCACGTTGCGGGCCTGGAAGGCGTCCAAGTATCGCGGGGTCGGGGTCTACTTCGGCGGACGCGGCCGGGCCTGCCCCAGCCAGCCGAACCTCACCCGTGACTGGGTACGCGCCGCCCACCGCGCCGGCTGGCGCCTGCTGCCGCTGTACGTCGGCTCCCAGGCGCCCTGCGTGGTCAACAAGCACAAGCGCAAGGTGACCATCGGCAGCGATCCGGTGCAGGTGGGCACCGGGGAGGCGCAGGACGCGGTACGCCGGGCCAAGGAGCTGGGCATCGCCCCGGACAGCGCGCTGTACCTGGACATGGAGGCGTACAACCTGCGCGACGCGGCCTGCACCCGTAAGACGCTGGAGTACATCCGCGCCTGGAACCGGGAGACGGTCCGCCAGGGCTATGTCCCCGGTTTCTACAGCAGCGCCGATTCCGGCGTACGGCACATCGAGCGGGCACGGCGGGCCGGTACGCGGGACCTGCCGGCGGTGATGTGGTTCGCGCGGTGGCACTCCAAGCCGAATCTGTACGGCGAGCCCGAGATGTCTGCCTCGGCGTGGCGTCCGCACCGGCGGATCCACCAGTACGCGGGCAATGTCGCCGAGACGCACGGCGGCCACCGGATGACCATCGACCGCAACCAGGTGGACGCGCCGGTCGCAGTGATCCAGTAGGGCGGCGGCCCGGGTGGGGCTCCGGGGCGCGGGCACCGGAGCCCTGACGAAAGTGGGGCGGTGACCCTGACGAGGGACGAGTGGCTGTCCGCCTTTAGGAGGTAGGGCCAACCCCACCTGTACAACTTGAGAGGGAGGGGGCATCGGCACCTGTGGGCGATCCCGTACGGCATTCCGCGCTTCTAGCGTTGGAGCATGACCACGCCAGTGTGCACCAGCGCCTCCCGCGCCGCTGTGTTCCCGTCGTTCTCGTCGTACGTACGGGCCCGCGGGCCGGTGCTGTTGCGGACCGCCCGCTCGCTCACCGCCAACCCGAGCGACGCCGAGGACCTGCTGCAGACCGCGCTGACCAAGACGTTCGTGGCGTGGGAGCGGATCGAGGACCACCGGGCACTCGACGGCTACGTGCGCCGCGCCCTGCTGAACACCCGCACCTCGCAGTGGCGCAAACGCAAGATCGACGAGTTCGCCTGCGAGGAGATACCCGAGCCCGACCCGGTGCCGGCGCCCGACCCGGCCGAGGCCCAGGTGCTGCGGGACGCGATGTGGCGGGCGGTGCTGCGGCTGCCGGCGCGGCAGCGGGCCATGGTCGTGCTGCGCTATTACGAGGACCTGAGCGAGGCGCAGACGGCGGAGGTGCTCGGGGTCTCCGTCGGTACGGTCAAGAGCGCGGTCTCCCGGGCCCTGGCCAAGCTGCGCGAGGACCCGGAGCTGTCGGTGGCGGCGTAGGGCACCCGTTCGCGAACCCTGTACGTCTACGGCGTACGCAACGCGCTCAGACCAGCCGTACCGCGTCCCCCTGCCGGATCCGCCCCGGCCGTACGACCTGCGCGTACACGCCCGCGCACGGCTGCGGGCCCATGCCCTCCATCGGCACCACCCGGTTGTGGCGTGCGGGCACCCGCAGGGCGTCCGGGTCGCGCGGCAGCCTGCCGTGCTCCAGCGTCGGTACGGCGCAGCGCGGTGTCCGGGCCACGACCCGGAGGGTGAGTTCGTCGCCGATGCGCAGTTCGCGGCCGGGCCAGTCGTTCTCGACGAAGCCGGCGGCCTCGGTACGGATGACGACGTTCGGGCGGTAGCGCTCGGCCTCGACGGTGGTGGCCCGGGGGCCGAGCTCGGTGATCCGGTCGAGCGTGGCGCGGGTGATCAGGTGCAGCGGCGCGAAGTCGAAGAAGGTGCCGGGCGGGGCCTGTGAGGCGATCTCCAGGGTCTCGTGGGCCACCTCGGCCGCCACGCCGGCGGCCAGCACTTCTTCGGGGCGGGAGCGTTCCAGGGTGGCCTTCTCGGGCGGGGCGTCGGCGAGGGTGACGGGCTGCCCGAGGTGGGCGGAGAGTGTCCGGTCCACGTGCGCGTCGGTGGACCGTACGGTCCGGCCGGACGGCAGCGTGATCCGTACGGCACCATCGATGATCTCGGCCCGCAACTTCAGCAAGTCGCGCCACAACCGTGGGTTCTTCGCGCTGGCGACCTGGCCGGACGCCTGGTGCACCAACGCGAGCGCGCGGTCCCCCGCCAGCCCGCGGGCGTCCGCCGAAACGTCCGGAACCTCCTCACCCAGCAGCGATTTCACCGGATAACGCCACAGCGTGGTCACCGTTCCCACCATCGTCCCCATACCCCCAGGCTGCCACGACCGTACGACGCGAGACTCCTGATTTTCCGGTGCGGGGTGCGCGTAGCGCGTGGTAGGGGGTGGAGCGGTCCGAGGTGCGCGTGGGTCTGGGTCCCTCCCCGTCGCGCCTTCTTAGGAGAAATCAGCCGACGGGGAGGGGCGTACGCCGAACCATGCCCTTGCGGTTTCGGTCCTGGGGCGGCGACGCACTGCGACCGTAGCGTTACGCAGCGGTCGCGGCAAGGGTGTTACGGAGCATCGTTGCCACCCGGCGCAGAACGAAGCCCCTCCACCGTCCGGTGCGAGGGGCCTAACCGCTGGTCACGCGCCTTGTTTACGTCTGGCGATCGAAGTCCCCGGCTTTGACGCCTGCGATAAGTGCCGCAAACTTGCGCCGGTCGGCGACCGTTATGACGTTCGGGTCGTCACTCTCGCGAATGAAGACCGCTTCCCCCCTCGCGGCTATCTCGACACAATTCTCGCCCCCCGCTCCGGAGAACGACGACTTCTGCCACTGCTGTCCCATGCTTGGATGTCTCACAGTTCTCGTGCGATGTGATGGATGAGATTGCGGGATTCCTCGGTTCCGAGTGATGCTCTCTCGGCGGTGTCGAGCAAGGCTCGGTACCGTTTCAACTCGACCTCGGCGTCCAGGAAGCGTCCTCCGAAGGCGCTGTCGATCTGAACCGAGTCCAGCTGTGGCACGACGCCGCTCGCGTACAGTACGGGCTGCGTGGCCTCGATGAAGTCTTCGCACGTGAAGGGCAGCACGCGGATCTCCACGTTCGGCCACTCGGACACGGTTACCAGGTATTCGAGTTGGGCACGTGCCACTTTGCGTCCGCCGAACCGCATACGCAGCGCCGCCTCGTGGATGACGGCGGTGAAGCGGGGCGGGTCGGCGCGTTCGAGGACGCTGCGTCGGCGCATGCGGTACTCGACACGTGTGTCCACCTCGTCGGGCGGCAGGGCCGGAATGTGTCCGCGGTGGATGGCGCGCGCGTATTCCTCTGTCTGGAATATCCCCGGGATGTTCACCGACTGCATGGACCGCATGCGTGTCGCGTGGTGTTCCAGCTCGGCGATGTCGAGGAAACCCGGCGCGAGCCGGCCGCGGTACTCGTCCCACCAGAACTGCCCTCGGTGTTCCGTCGCGATCGCGCAAAGGGCGTCGATGAGCGCGGCGTCGTCGCAGGAGTAGAAGGTGGCGAGTCGGGTGAGGCGCTCGACCGAGACGCCGATGCGTCCGGCCTCGATGTGGCTGATCTTGGCCTGGTCGGTCGACAGCAGGCCGGCTGCTTCGCGTGCGGTCTTGCCTGCGGCCTCGCGCATCTTCCGCAGCTCGGCACCCAAACGCGCCTGCCGTGCGGTCGGGTTGTCCCTCGCTGGCATGTCACCGTCCCCACTTTTCCTTGAGTTTGCCGTGCAACGGTGTCACGGGTCCACCAGTCGTCACCAGTATGGGCGGGCATCCTTGCTACGGAGCATGGTTGCCACTACCGTCCTTCCCAGTACCGCGCCACGCGTCGGCTCAGCCGAAGTGCAGTCACTCGCACGCCCCTTGGGCGTGCACCTGGGGAGTGGCCAGGCCACGGCAGCGGGCAGCGCGCACCCTCGCGTTGGGAGACGTAGCCATGACTCTCGCACCCCCGAAACCAGCCCCCACCACACCCCCCGTCGCACGCGACTCGTTCCGGTTCGACCTGCTCAACCGTGCCACCGCGCCGGGGATCGCCCGGGCCGTCGTGACCGACCTGATGACCCTGACCGGCAACACCGAACTCGTGGACGACATCCGCGTCCTGGTCAGCGAGCTGGTCACGAACGTACACCTGCACACCGACACGGCCGTCGTACGCCTCGACGTGACCGTGCACCCCACCTCCGTACGCGTAGCCGTGTGGGACGACGCCCCTCGAAGCCGCCTGCTCAGCCTGCCCGCGCTGCTCGACGACGGGTCGGGGCGTGGCCTGCACCTGGTCGAAGCCCTCGCGTCGCGGTGGGGCGTCTACCGGCCCAACATCGACACTCGGCGGCGCAAGGGGGTGTGGTTCGCGCTCGACCGGGGCGGAAGCGTGGTGCCGTAAGGCCGAAGCCGTCAGCGGCCGCGCCGACATGGCGAAGATGGCCTGATCGAGCCGTACCTCAAGAACACCCGGCGTCCCCTCCGTACCGCTCACCGACGGTGCGGCGGGGCCGTCGGGCCCCGGAGAACGGCCGAATCCGCACGGGCCGGGTAGTGACATACCGCGAGGAACACCAGCACAATCGCCAGGAACTTACCCGCGCGTAACAGGCGCACCCTATGGGGAGGCTCCCGGTGCAGAGCACGATGCAAGACGTACCCCTGCTCGTTTCGAGGATCTTGACGCACGGTTCAACGATCCACGGACGATCCCAGGTGATCACCTGGACCGGTGAAGGCGAACCACATCGCCGGAGCTACGCGGAGATCGGCGCCCGTGCCGCTCAGCTTGCACATGCCTTGCGCGAACTCGGAGTGACCGAGGGGAGTGCAACAGGAACGTTGATGTGGAACAACGCCGAGCACCTGGAGGCGTACCTCGCCATCCCCTCCATGGGCGCCGTGCTCCACACGCTCAACCTGCGCCTCCCCGTCGAGCAGCTGATCTGGATCGTCCACCACGCGGCCGACCGCGTCGTCCTCGTCAACGGCTCCCTGCTGCCGCTGCTGGCGCCGCTGCTCCCGCACCTGCCGGGGGTCGAGCACGTCGTCGTGGCGGGGGCGGGCGACCGTTCCCTGCTGGAGGGCGTCCGGCCGCGTGTCCACGAGTACGAGGAGCTGATCGCCGGCCGTCCGGAGCACTACGCCTGGCCGGAGCTCGACGAACGGCAGGCCGCCGCGCTCTGCTACACCTCCGGCACGACCGGCGACCCGAAGGGCGTGGCCTACAGCCATCGTTCCCTCTACCTGCACTCCATGCAGGTCAACAACGCCGAGGCGTTCGCACTGGGTGGCAAGGACATCGCCATGCCCGTCGTGCCCATGTTCCACGTGAACGCCTGGGGCCTGCCGCACGCCTCCTTCATGGCGGGCGCCTCCCTCCTGATGCCCGACCGCTTCCTCCAGCCGGGGCCGATCGCCGAAATGATCGAGACGGTACGGCCGACCGTCGCCGCCGCCGTGCCCACCATCTGGCAGGGCCTGCTCGGCGAGCTGGACGCCACGAAGCGCGACGTCACCTCGCTGCGCAACGTCGTCATCGGCGGCTCCGCGTGTCCGCCGGCACTGATGCGCGCCTTCGAGGAGCGCCACGGGCTGCGCGTCGTACACGCCTGGGGCATGACCGAGACCTCCCCGCTCGGCTCGGTCGCGCACCCGCCGGCCGGTGTGAGCGGCGAGGAGGAGTGGGCCTACCGCGCGACGCAGGGCCGCTTCCCCGCCTCGGTGGAGGCCCGGCTGGTCGGCCCGGACGGCGAACACCTGCCGTGGGACGGGGAGGCCGCCGGCGAGCTGGAGGTGCGCGGTCCGTGGATCGCGGGCGCGTACTACGGCGGCGCGGACGGCCCCGATCTGCGCCCCGAGGACAAGTTCAGCCCCGACGGCTGGCTGCGCACCGGCGACGTCGGCACGATCACGCCGGACGGCTACCTGACGCTGACCGACCGAGCCAAGGACGTGATCAAGTCCGGCGGTGAGTGGATCTCGTCCGTCGAGCTGGAGAACCACCTGATGGCCCACCCGGATGTCGCGGAGGCCGCGGTGGTGGCCGTACCGGACGACAAGTGGGGCGAACGCCCGCTGGCCGCCGTGGTGCTGCGGGAGGGCGCCAGTGCCGGGTTCGAGGAGTTGCGGACCTTCCTCGGCGGGCGGGTGGCGCGCTGGCAGCTGCCGGAGCGGTGGACGGCGGTGGCGGCCGTACCGAAGACCAGCGTCGGCAAGTTCGACAAAAAGAAGATTCGCGAAGAACACAGGTTGGGGCGGCTCGATGTGACTCGGGTCGACTGACCCACACCCCTGCGCCGGGCCCTGGCCTCGCCCGAGTCACCCCCCCGGCAGCCGTGAAGAGCCCTCGGCACCTGCCGGGGGCTCTTGATGTTGCAGGGCCACGGAGCCTGTAGCGGCGCCTACCGTGCCCCTCTCGTAGCCTGGCGGCCTTCCGCGCCGCGTCGGCCTTTTCAGACTCGCGGAGGGAAGCATTACCCCCTGAAGGCGCCTCCGGTTTCCTGTTCTGGAAACACGAACCCCTTGCGCCTCCGGGCAGTTGCTCGCGAGCATCGACCACAGCGCGACACGCCAGGCCAGGAAGGAACCCTGTGAAGGTCACCAAGCTTGTCAGTACATGTGACATCAAGGATTGCCCGAGCATCTACGCCACTGACAGGGGCACCCTGCTGGTGCAGGGGGAAACTCCTACAGACCACGGACTTCAGATTCCCGCACACGAAACCGTGGTGGAGATCCCGGAAGAACTGGTACTTGACCTGATCCGGAAGGGGCTTCGTGGCGCCTAAGACTCTCAGTGAACTGTTCGACACCTTCGAGCGAGAGGCATTCCGGCTGGAGACCCTGGATGACTACAGTAGGTCGGGAAACGTGGACGCTTATCAAGCGTTCCTTGCCGGTGAAAACCAGCCGGCCGACTACAACGATGCATGGGTGTCAGAGCTCCGTTCGCACACCAGCAAGGGCAAGCGCGTCTACCGCGTTCACATTCTCTCTCGCCCCCTCACCTCCTATCTGCGGTTCGAACTGGGCTGGGGCTACCAGAAGAACGCGACAGGTGGTGAAGAGTTCTTCATCCTCGATACCACTGACCGACCGAACCCCCTGGAAGGGCTTCCCGATTTCTGGCTGATGGACGGCCTGACGCCAGGGGTCTTGAACTATTCGGAGGATGGCGGGTTCCTCGGGGCTGACGTCCTGCCCCCGGCACGGGCAGAAGAGTTCCGCGCGTATCGAGATACGGCTATGGCCCACGCCGAGCCGTTCTCCGAATGGTGGGCGAAATACGGCGAGTGAACAGAGGGCAGCTAGGGGCCGCACTGCGGGAGCTTCGGCAGGCATCCGGGAGGGAAGCAAAAGCCGTCGCCCGCAGCGCCGTCATGTCGGCAAGCAAACTGAGCAAGATCGAGACCGGTAAGTTCGCTCCGTCCGTCGTAGACGTTGAGCGCATCCTTACGGCCCTCGGTATTTCCGACGAGGTAAAAGCAGAGTATCTGGAGGCAGTCAGGGCGGCAGCGACAGAGGCCACAGCGTGGCGTCTTGTCCGACGCATGGGGGTACACAAGGCGCAGCAGCAGACGAGAGCGCTAGAGGCTCAGATGACGTTGCTGCGACTCTTCCAGCCAGCTTTGATCCCTGGCCTTCTACAGACCCCCGAATACATCCGGGCGATTCTCTCTCGACACGACCTGGGTGAGGACGTGCTGAGCAAAACCATCAGCGCCCGGATCGACCGCCAACAGGCTCTCTTTGACTCGGCCAAGGAACTCCAGTTCATCATCACTGAGCCTGTACTGCGGTGGCGCATCGTGTCCGCCGGCAGGATGGCGGAACAGATTGACAGACTGGTCTCTCTTTCGAGACTTCCCAACATGGACATTCGCATCGTGCCGTTGTCAGCGCGGCAGCAGGACATAGCCAATCATGCCTTTGTCGTCCGGGATGACAGGACGGTCACCGTCGAGACGATTCACGCGGAGATTGTCGTGACCGACCCGAGAGACGTTGCGCTGTATGTGCACAAGTTCGAGGGATTCGCCTCCCTGGCGTTGTCCGGCCAAGACATGCGCGCCATGCTGACGCACATCCGGGACGACTTCTTGCGCGAACAGGAAATGGGCTAGTCGGAATCCGCTCGACTGAGCACCATTGCTTCCCACGGTAGAGATTCAACCGGGGAGGCAGTCACCAATGAGCGACACAAAGACGACGCTGGCACTGCCCGTTCACCTGTCGCTCCCTCTCGACGCTCCCAAACCCGCCAAGGGGTGTGGTGTCTGCGCCGCCCGTGCTGATCGTGGCCGGCTTGTGCGGCCTGACCATCACCCTTGCCGCAACCGGCAAGTTATGAGCTCCCGTATCCCGCGCAACCGCGCGGCGGTGTCGGGCAACAGCCCATCAACGGGAAGGGGAACCACCACATGACCGTCATGGTCGAAGCTCATAGCGGTACCACATACCGCGACCCTCGGGCGCTGCTGAACGCGGTCCGCCCGCACGTCAAGGAGTGCACGTACAACGTGCTGGAGAGCCCCGGGTCGGACGGGCTCGACCTGTGGGACCGCGAGATCGCACTTCTCATGCGAGACAACGTCATGGTTCGGGATATGGCCGAGCGCATTCTCGGCAACGCCGTGGCCTACTTGGTCACCGCCATGGAGCACCCGAACGTTCACCTCGGCGTCGGTAAGACGGTGGACATGGGGGTTCACCAGATCATCCTGGACACCCCCGTGTACTTCGCGTTCTGCGACATGTACAACCACGGGCGGTACAAGCACCACGCGCCGCTCATCCAGCGCCGGACTGACGGCCTGGTCATCCGCACGGGCGACTTCCTGCGCTCGAACGACTTCGACGCGGACCGGGAACTATGGGATCAGATCGACGGCGCGGAGTGCTCGCCGTGTGACAACAAGGTTCCCGACAGCCACTGACCGGCCCCGCTAGAGTGCCCCGCCTTCGCTCCTGCCTGGGGACGGGGCACTCGCCCCGACCGCAACCGCTTTGAAGAGGGAGCCCGTTGACTGCTCAGCACAACTACGACCATGAGCGCCAGCTTTGGGACACGTTTGCCGAATCGGCCAAGAAGGATGTGTTCGAGAGTGACCCCCTGTTTCGGTGGACGCAGTACGGCGACCACGGCCCCGGCCTGGAACTCCTCGGCGACCCCGAAAGCGTGCTTGAGATCGGGTGCGGTACCGGGCGCATGCTGGCCTACCTCGCACAGCGGGGCGTCAAGGCAACCGGCGTCGATCTGTCGCCCGTGATGGTGCGGAACACTATCGAGCGATGGGGCTCCACGGGGGCGCAGTTCATCTGCGGCGAGATTCTTGACCACCTGCGGCGCAGCTCTGAGACGTACGACGCGATTTACTCGATCTTCGGCGCTGCCTGGTTCAGCGACCCGAAGAAGCTGTTCCCCCTGGTGCGTCAGCGGCTCAACCGTGGTGGCGTCTTCGTCTTCTCCCAGCCCCCAGCTATCCCCGGAGCGTACGGCCCCCAGGGCATGTACAAGGGGGGCTTCGCGGGTCCGGCCATGTTCACCTACCGCTACAGCTACACGCCGCGGATGTGGGAAAGCCACCTGCGTACGGCTGACTTCGAAGAACCGTCGGTTCAGGTACTCGAAGCCCCGGCCCCTGGCCACATCGGAACCTTGATCGGTCGGGCCGTGGTCGCATAGACCTCGCCCGGCAGGTTGACCCCCTCGCCTGCCGGGCGAGTATCGCCCCCGCGCGCGCCGGTGGAACCCTGGACAGGCCGAGCGGTGCGCGTGGGTCTGGCCCCGCCTGCCCGCTTCCTCCGAGGCAGGGGGAGCTCACGGTCACGCGGGTGGGGTGAGGCGGCGGCGTACGCGTACGGGAGGGGGCGTCCGCCCGGACGGCCCCGTACCCGGACTCGGCTCCGGCTTCGTTCCCGTACCCACCGCTGCCTGCGCCCGCGGGCCCTCGTCCGGCTTCGCGTTGCGCAGCCGGATGCCGCTGAAACCCAGCGTGCTGGTGATCGCCTCGTTCCAGAAACCCCAGAGGCTGTCCAGCACGCGGAGCTGGATCCCGGCGTCCCGGTGGAGGCGGAGCAGGTCGCCGACCGGCTCCGGCGGGCCGAGCGGGTCGACCGGACGGGTCGCCACGACGGCGTGCGGCACCGGCCCGCCGAACGGGCGGAAAGCCGCGGCGGGCAGCCGGTAGGCGTACAGCTCGACGGTACGCAGCCGCTCCAGCCAGTCGTACTCGATCACGTGCACCCGCTCGCCGCCGCCCGGCCCGAAGAAGCGCGCACGGTCAGCGGCGGACGTGCCCCGCACGCACCAGACCATGGCCCGCGGGCACTGCCGCGGGAACCAGTAGTCCGGCGCCCGGTCGCCGTCGACGGCCCAGACGTACGCCTCCCCCTGCCGGGCGGTCGCGGCGACATGCGGCACGAACGTGCCGATCGTGGGGTCCTCCGAAAAGTGCAGGACTTCACCGGGGCGTGGACGCATGGGGCGTTTCTACCGCAGGGCGGTGGCGGTCCGCCGGGGTTTTCCACGGCGGACCGCCCTGGTGGTGCAGGCAGTACCGGTCGCGCTCAGCCCGTACCGGTCCGACTCAGTTCGTACCGATCTTGGCGAGCAGGTCGACGATCCGCCCCTGGACCTCCGCGCTCGTCGAGCGCTCCGCCAGGAAGAGGACGGTCTCGCCCGCCGCGAGCCCCGGCAGCTGGGCCGGGTCGAGGTCGGCCGACGTGTAGACGACCAGCGGAGTGCGGTTGAGCAGGCCGTTCGAACGCAGCCAGTCGACGATCCCGGCCCGGCGGCGGCGTACCTGCATCAGGTCCATCACCACCAGGTTCGGCCGCATCTGGGCCGCGAGCGTCACCGCGTCCGCGTCCGTCGCCGCCCGCGCCACCTGCATGCCGCGCCGCTCCAGCGAGGCGGTCAGCGCCCCGGCGACGGCGTCGTTCTCCTCGGTCAGCAGGACCCGCGGCGGGTGCTGCTCACTGTCACGCGGGGCGAGCGCCTTGAGGAGTACGGCGGGGTCGGCCCCGTACGCGGCCTCCCGCGTCGCCTGCCCGAGCCCGGCCGTCACCAGGACCGGCACCTCGGCCGCCACCGCCGCCGTACGCAGCGACTGGAGCGCCGTACGGGTGATCGGCCCGGTCAGCGGGTCGACGAACAGCGCCGCCGGGTACGCGGCGATCTGCGCGTCCACCTCCTCGCGGGAGTTGACGATGACCGGACGGTAGCCGCGGTCGCTCAGCGCCTGCTGCGTGGAGACGTCCGGGGCGGGCCAGACCAGCAGCCGGCGCGGGTTGTCCAGCGGCTCCGGCGGCAACTCGTCGTCCATCGGCTGCGGCTGCGGCTCGGTCACCTCGACGGCGCCGTTCGGGCCGTCCAGCGGCTCGGGGCCCTCGCTGCCCTCGTCGGGGGCGGAGACGGCGAAGGCGCGTCCCTCCGGGGTGTTCAGCAGGTGTTGCTGGTGCGGTTGTTGCTGTGGGGGCTGCTGGTGCTGCGAGGTCTGCTGGTGCGGCTGTCCCGGCGCGTGGGTGCCGGGCTGCGGGTGCGGGCGGGCCTCGGCGGAGGCGGCGTCGGACGCGGCCGTACGCTCGCCCTCCTGCGGTGGCTGCGCCAGCTTGCGGCGCCGGCCCGAGCCGGCGGCGGGGGCGCCGGGCGCGGGGGCGCCGGGTGCGGCGGCCCCGGAAGCGGGGGTGCCGGGACCACCGGGAGCGCCCGGCCGCTGCTGCTCGACGAGCTGCTGCGAGAACGGCACACCCTGCCCGAGCGTGCGCACGCTGAACGCGCGCCCGTGGGAGTGGCCCGCGGCGGGCCCGCCCGCCACGTCGTCACCCTCCGCCGCCTCCGGGGAGGCGGGCGCGGGCATGGGCTGCCGGGGGGCTGCCGGGTCGGGTACGGGGGCGTCGGGGGCGCCGGGGGCCCCGGCGGGGCCGTGCTGAGCGGCCGGGCCCTGGGCCGGGCCCTGAGTCGGGTCCTGGCCCTGCGACGGGCCCTGCGACGGGTTCTGCGCCGGACCCTGCGCCGGGCTCTGCGTCTGGTGCTGCCCCTGCGGCTGCCCCTGGTGCTGTGCCGGACTCTGCCCCTGGTGCTGTGCCTGGTGCTGTGCCGGACTCTGTCCTTGGTTCTGCGGCTCCTGGTCCGCGGCCTGCTCGGCCTCGACCGGGCTGGGGCGCCCGCGCCGTCGCCCGGTCGGGGCGGGCGGCGCGTCCGTGGGAGCGGTTCCCGGGCCGGTTGCCGGAGCGTTGCCGGGACCGCTCGTGGGAGCGTTACCGGGGCCGCCCGTCGGCCCGCCCTCGGTGGGGTGTGCCACCAGCCCCTCCGGACCGGCGACGAACGTTCCCGTCGACTCCGAATCAGCCATCGCGGCGGCGGCCCGCTCCTCGGCGGCGGCCCGCCGCGCACGGCGCCGACCGGTCGGCTCCGGGCCCCACTCACCCTCGGGCGCACCCGGCTCGGGCACGGCCCCGGCCGGATCACCGACAAAGTCCGCCGTACCGGGGCGCGCGCGACGGCGGCCCGTACCCGTACCGGTACCTGTGCTCGCGTCCGTACCCGAAGCCGGGCCCGAACCTGTACCCGCACCCCTACCTGTACCGCTCTGCGGGCCACCGGCCTGGCCGGAATTCTGACCGGGCAGGACCGGCAGCGCGGGCAGGGGGGACTGCGGAAGCTGGTCGGCGGCGGCGGGCGGCAGCGCGAAGGCCGAGTGCACGTTACGGGCGGGGGCCTGCGACTGGTTCGGGAAGGGGCGCTCGGCCGTGTCGGCCAGTGCCCTGCGCGCCCGGCGCCCGGACGACGGCACCTGCCCCGGCGCCTGCGCCTGGGCGTGAACTGCTTGGCCCTGCGCCTGCCCGTGCTGCTGCGCCTGCCCCTGCGGGCCGTCGGCGGCCGCCGGGAGCGCCGCCCGTGCGGCGCCCTCCGCTCCGCCCTGCTGGAGCGGACGCCGGCCACCTGGCGGTACGACCTCGGCCTCGGCCATGCCCTGCGGCATCCCGGGTGCGCCGGACATCCCCGGTGCCGCGCCGGGACGCCCGGCGCCGCCCGCGTCCGTACCCGTACCGCGTACGCCGGGGCCGCCCGTGCCCTGCGCCCCGGAGGCACCCGCCTCATGACGGGCCCGAGGCACCTGACCGCTGCCGTTGCCGCCGCCGTTCCCGTTCCGGGCGGCAGCGGCGTCTCCGCCCGGCTGCTGCTCCGGCACGTCACCGCTGCGCGCCCGGCGCCGCCCGGTCGGCGTGCCCTCGGCGCCACCGCCCGTGCGACCCGTACCGCCGTCGGCAGCACCAGGCGTACCGGGGCCGGTGGCCCCTCCGTCGCCCTGCGCGCGAGCCTTCTGCCCCGGCGCCCCGGGCGCCCCCTGAGTGCCGGCCCCACCGACTCCCGGACCCCGGCTCTGCTTCTGCCCTTGATCCCGCCCCTTGCCCTGCTCCTGGCCCTGCCCCTGCGTCCCCCGGGCCCGCTCGGCCGGCACCGGCATGACCGTCGTCTCGTTGCCCGTCACCTCGCGCGCCGGGCCCGTGGCGCCGGACACCGGCGTGCCACCGGCCGTCACCGGCACTTCGAGCACGTACGCGCTGCCGCCCGCGCCCGGCACCGCGTGCGTCTGCAGCACGCCGCCGTGCTGCCGCACGATGCCGCGCACGATGGGCGCGTGGACCGGGTTGCCGCCGCCGTACGGGCCGCGCACCTCGATCCGTACGACCTCGCCGCGCGCGGCCGCGGCCACCACGATCGTCGAGTCCCCGGAAGCGGCCTCGGAGCCGCTCCCGGCCTTGCCCGTGGCATCCACCCCGGCCACGTCCGCGATCAGATGGGACAGCGCCTGCGCGAGCCGCTCCGCGTCCACCTCGGCGTCGATCGGCGGGGCGTGCACCGCGAACTGGGCGCGGCCCGGGCCGATCAGCTCGATCGCGCCCTCGACGCCGGCCGTCACGACCGCGTCCAGCGAGACCTTGCGGCGGGTGAGCCGTTCGCCGCCCGCGTCCAGCCGCTGGTAGCTCAGGACGTTGTCGACCAGCGTCGTCATCCGGGCGTACCCGGCGGCGAGGTGGTGCAGGATCTGGTTCGCCTCCGGCCACAGCTGGCCGGCCGGGTCGGACGCCAGCGTGCCCAGCTCCGCCTTCAGCTCCTCCAGCGGGCCGCGCAGCGACTGGTCCAGTACGGCCAGCAGCTGCGTGTGGCGCGCCGCCAGCGCGTCGTACGGGCGGCGGTCGGTGAAGGTCATCACCGCGCCGACGAGCTGGTCACCGTCGCGTACCGGCGCGGTCGTCAGGTCCACCGGGACGGACCGGCCGTCCTTGGCCCACAGCGCCTGCCCGCGCACCCGGTGCTTGCGCCCGGAGCGCAGGGAGTCGGCGAGCGGCGTCTCCTCCCAGGGCAGCGGCGTGCCGTCCGCGCGGGAGTGGTGGATGAGCGGGTGCAGTTCCTTGCCGCCCAGCTCGCTCGCCCGGTATCCGAGGATTTGCGCGGCGGACGGGTTGACGAGGACGACCCTGCCCTCGGAGTCGACACCGACGACGCCCTCGGCGGCCGCGCGCAGGATCATCTCGGTCTGGCGCTGCTGGCGGGCCAGCTCGGTCTCGGTGTCGAGGGTGCCGGTCAGGTCCCGTACGACGAGCATCAGCAGCTCGTCGCCGGTGTAGCCGTTGCGGTGGTCGGCGTACGCGGCCTCGAAGGCGGACTCGTACGGGGTACGGCCGTCCTCCAGGTTCGCGCTGGTCACCTCGACCAGCAGTTCCCTGCCGTCGGTACGCCGCGCCACCATCCGGGTGGGCTTCGTGCGCGGGCCCTGCTGCTGCTCGTCGTGGCGCCGCATCGAGCCGGGGATGCGCTTGGAGTCGAAGGACGGCAGCAGGTCCAGCAGACCGCGGCCCACCAGGGCGGTGCCCGGGGCCTCGAAGGTCTCCAGGGCGATGGCGTTCGCGTTGACGACCGTGCCGTTGCAGTTCACCAGCAGCAACGCGTCCGGCAGGGCGTCGAGTATGGCTGCGAGGCGAGCAGCGCCTCGGGATGGCCTGCTGCTCACGACGACGCTTCCTCCCTGCAGTTACCGCACCTTGCCGAGCCCGCCGCCACGTCCGCCGCGGGTCACTGGAAGGGAGTCTACGGGCACCGGATGTGGACGCGGAGACGGATGACGAGGAGGTAATGCCACGGGATTGTGCGACTCGTCGCACGCCCGACATGTGCCCCGCGTCCTGAACTGGCCCGCTTCTACGTCACGAAGCGACCGAGGGCAGCACCGGAACGAACCGGTTCCAGCGGCTGATCTCACATCCGTCGGCCCTGCTGAACCGGGCGTCGACCGGGCGTCCCGCCCACCTGCCGGTGATCCGCGCGGTGGCCGGGCCCCCGTACTGCATCGTGCACTTGCTGCCCTTCGGCACGCCCGCGAACAGGTCCTTGCCCCACCGCGACAGGCTGTCGAGCTTGTCGCAGGCGCCGCGCGCGTCGGTGTGGGTGCCGCGGGCCGGGTGGCAGTACAGCTCGTACGTACCGTTCGTGGCCGCCTTGCCGGAGTCGCTGACCGTGACCGTGAGGTGGTCGGAGGAGCGCGACGGGCGGGGGAGGGGGGCGGTGAGGGGTGGGGAGCCGATGAGCACGTCGGCGGGGGCGGCGGGTGAGGCCGGGGCCGAAGCGGCGACCGGAGCCGTCAGGGCGAGGGCGGCGAGGGCGGCGGCGGTGGTCGTGGCAGCCGTGGCGAAGCGGAAGGGCCGGTGGAACGGCATCGCGTACTCCAGAAGGTGCGAGGTACCGGGGCGGGACTTCGAGGTGCGAGGTACGGGGCGTGACACGAGGTACGAGGTACGAGGTACGAGGTACGAGGTGCGGGGCGGGGCCGGGCTCCCGCTGACCTCTGTCCGTTCCCGCCCTCATCTCCGCAGCGTCTAACGCGCCGACGGGCCCGACGTTGCGCGCGGCTCGCCGCCCGCGGCGATGTTTGAACCTTGTTCGATTCCCGAGGTGCAGATTCGTACGGAACACCCCCGAACCGCCCCGTAAAGACCTTTGCCGGGCTGCCCGTCCGCCGAGTACCGTGGGGGTCGATTGGTGACAGCCCGCCGAGCTGTGCCATCATCTGGTCACGCCACATCGCGCTTGCGCGCGGTCGGGGTGTGTGGAGGCGTCGCCTAGTCCGGTCTATGGCGCCGCACTGCTAATGCGGTTTGGGTTTTAAAGCCCATCGAGGGTTCAAATCCCTCCGCCTCCGCTCCGTTTCGTTCAGGCCCCGGTCACTCAGACCGGGGCCTGAACGCTTTTCTCCCCCGGGACAGCGCCCACCCCCACCGCACGGGGCCCACCCTCACCTGGCCGAAACACTCCGGGCGCCGCCCACACTCCCGAGCGACTCTGTCCCCATGACGCCTGAGCCCCGCCCCCAGCCGTACCTCTCCCCTCCGTTCCCGGACCCCACCGCGACCCGCCGCTCCACCCACACCACCCACACGACGCACACCCACATCGCCGGCATCCCCCTCCCGGACTCCTCCCTGGCCAAGGAGGCCACCGAGCTGATCCGGAACACCACCGACGCACTGCTCTACCACCACTCCCGCCGGGTCTACCTCTTCGGCGCCCGGCACGGCCGCGAGCGAAGCCTCCCCTTCGACGCGGAACTCCTCTACATCGCCGCGCTCTTCCACGGCCTCGGCCTGACCGACCGGTTCCGCGGCTCCCGGCAGCGCTTCGAACTGGACGGCGCCGACGAGGCCCGCAGCTTCCTCGCCACCCGCGGCGTCCCGCCGGCCCGCACCCACCTCGCCTGGCAGGCCATCGCCCTGCACACGACTCCACAGATCCCCCACCGCATGGCCCCGGAGATCGCCCTCCTCGCGGCCGGCTACGAACTCGACGTCCTAGGCATCGGCCACGCCACCCTCCCGCCGGACACCCGCGACGAGATCCTCACGGCCCACCCCCGCCCCGGCTTCAAGCGCCACATCCTCCGCGCCTACCACCGGGCCCTCACCCACCGCCCGGAAACCGCCCCAGGCACCCCCCAGGCCGACGTCCTGGCCCACCTGGATCCGGACCACATCCGTCCGGACTTCGTACGGACCATCGAGGACTCCGCCTGGCCCGAGTAGCCCCCGCCCCCCGCCTCCGCGACGTTTTCGCAGGTCAGAGTGGGTGCCGAGATCGGATTTCGCCTCCCGGCGAGGTTCGTGTAATGTTCTTTCTGCAACGCCGACCGGCAAGAAAAACCGCCGGAAAGCCAAGCGCTCGTAGCTTAACGGATAGAGCATCTGACTACGGATCAGAAGGTTGCAGGTTCGAATCCTGCCGAGCGCACAGCAAGCAAAGCCCCCGCCGGGTCATCCGGGCGGGGGCTTTGTCGTGCGGTACAGCAGCGGAATGCAGCAACCGGGTCAGCCGCCGGTACCGCTCACGGTCCGGGGCGAGTGTGTCTTGGCTGTGGTTCGTTGGCCCGCCGGGCCGGGCAGCCTGCGACGACCTGGACGGGGCGCTGCGCGGTTTGCAGGACGGGTGGCTGGGGGAACGATTTCCCTTCGGGGCGGGTGTGGCGTAGAGTCTGACGAACCGACGCGGGGTGGAGCAGCTCGGTAGCTCGCTGGGCTCATAACCCAGAGGTCGCAGGTTCAAATCCTGTCCCCGCTACTGCGAAGACCGGTCCGGCACGGAAACGTGCCGGACCGGTCTTTTTTGCGTGCGTGCTCGGATTACGGGGTGTCCGTGTAGTGCAGGGCCGGGCCGGTGGTGTGGGGGGCGAGGTCCGGGCGGAGGGTGAGGGTTTCCGGGTCGTAGTCGGGGGAGTTCTGGCGGCGGAAGGGGAGGGGCGGGGTCGTGGGCAGGTCCAGGAGGCGGGTGCGCAGGTGGGCCACGGTGTCCTCGTAGGCGGCGGGGGTCGTGCGGTCCGCCGAGGGGACGAGGAACGGTGGGGCGACGAGCATGCCCGTGTACCAGAAGGTGCCGTGGTGGAGGGGGAAGAGCAGGTCGTTGAGGTCGCCGTTGACGCCGCGGGGACCGATCGAGGAGGGGCGGGCGCCGGCGGTGACGACGGTCATGGCGCGCTTGCCGGTCAGCGGGCCGTCGCCGTAGCGGAGTGCCTGCCCGGTGGCGGGGTCGTTGATGCCGTACGCGAAGCCCCTGACGAAGACGCGGTCGAACCAGCCCTTGAGGATCGCGGGCATTCCGTACCACCAGAGGGGGAACCGGACGACGAGGGTGTCGGCCCAGGTGACCTTCTCCTGTTCGGCGCGGATGTCGGGGCTCATGGTGCCGTTGGTGTAGGCGTGATGGGCGGCGTTGCTGATGCGGAGGCGTTCCGTGGGGGAGTGGTCGAAGTCGTCGGCGTCGACGACCGGGTTCCACTTCATGGCGTAGAGGTCGGAGAGCTGGACCTCGTGGCCGTGGTCGCGCAGGGTGCGGATGCCTTCGGTCTTGAGGGAGCCGTTGAGGGAACGTTCCTCGGGGTGGGCTGCCAGCCATAGGACCTTCATGGGGGCTCCAAGGGGAGGGAGGAGGGGAGGGGGACAGGTGGCTTTTTCGGGGGTGGCTCGATCTTCTGGTGGGGCGTGGGGGCGGGGCGAGTGGCCGGATGGCCAAGGTGTGTGAGGATCGGGCCATGGGCGTATTCGCGGAGGACGGGCGGCACCGGGTCGCCGTGCTGGTGCGGCACGGGCTGCTGCCGATGGAGCTGGGGATCGTGCACCGGATCTTCGGGCAGGCCGAGGCGGCCGACGGGCAGCGGTTGTACGAGGTGGTGACCTGTGCGCCGGAGCCGGGGGAGATCCGTACGGATGTCGATTTCACGGTCAATGTGCGGTACGGGCCCGAGGCCCTCGCGGAGGCGGACACCGTCGTGGTGCCGGCCTCGCAGCAGGATTACGGGACGGACGAGGGGTGCCTGAGCGAGGAGATGGCGCGGGCGGTGGCGCGCTTCCGTCCGGGCGCGCGGGTGGCGTCGATCTGCACCGGGTCGTTCGTGCTGGCGGCGGCCGGGCTGCTGGAGGGGCGGCGGGCGACGACGCACTGGCGGTCGGCGGAGCAGTTCCGGCGGTTGTTTCCGCAGGTGGAGTTGGACGCGGATGTTCTGTATACGGATGAGGGGGGTGTGCTGACAGCCGCTGGTGTCGCTTCCGGGATCGATCTGTGCCTGCACATGATCAGGTGTGATCACGGGGCGGCGGTGGCCAACGAGGTGGCCCGCCGTACGGTCGTGCCGCCGCACCGGGAGGGCGGGCAGGCGCAGTTCATCCGGCGTCCCGTCCCCGCACCGCAGTACTCCTCCACGGCCGCGGCCCGGGCTTGGGCGCTGGAGCACCTGGACCGGCCGGTCACCCTGCGGGAACTGGCTGCGTGTGAGGCGATGAGCGTACGGACCTTCACCCGGCGGTTCCGGGAGGAGGTCGGGGTGTCGCCGTTGCAGTGGCTGACGCAGCAACGCGTCGAGCGGGCGCGGCAGTTGCTGGAGGAGACGGAGCTGACGGTGGACCGGGTGGCGACGGACGCCGGCTTCGGTACGGCGGCCTCGCTGCGGCAGCATCTCCAGGCTGCGATCGGTGTGTCGCCGAGCGCGTATCGCAGCACTTACCGGGGGGCCGGTGCGGTGGAGGTTGGGGCGATTGAGTCGGGGGAGGCCGGTGCGGTGGAGGCGGGTGTCGGTAAGTGAGCGGGACGGCGGGTGGCTGGTGGTGTACGGGGCCGAGTTGGGACGGGGACGAGCCGGGGCTCGGGTGGTACGCCCCGGAGCGCGGTGTACGGCGGCGTAGTGCCTTGCCTGCCGGCAAAGCCCTGGCCTTCGCGGTGGTGGGTGAGCGGCGGTGTCTCGGGGTGCGGAGGGGCGCGCGGTGGACGGTCTGCCCGTACGCGGCCGTGATCGACGGCGGGCGTGCCCGGGACCAGTGCGCGGACTGTGCGCGGCTCGACCGCTCGCGGTCGGTGGCGGCGGACACGATGGCCGACGATCCGCGTACGTACGGCGTCTACCTGGCGTACTTCGGGCCCGGCCTGCTGAAGGTGGGGATCACGGCGGCCGAGCGTGGCGCGGCGCGCCTGGTGGAGCAGGGGGCGGTCACGTACGCGTGGCTGGGGTACGGGCCGCTGATGGCCGCGCGGCGGGCGGAGGCGCTGTTGGGCACCGCCCTGGACGTACGGGACCGGTTCGGCAAGGCGGAGAAGCGGGCGACGCGCGCCGCGCTGCCCCCGGTGGCGGAGCGGGCAGCGGCGCTGGCCGAACTGCACGGCGCGGCGCGGGGGCTGGCGGGGTGGCCGGAGGCGTTGGAGCCGGTCGCGTTCGCGTGGACGGACCATGCGGGGGTGTTCGGGCTGGATCGGCTTCCGGCGGCGGGGGTCGGTGAGGTGGAGGGGTTGGTCGCGGGGGATGA
>NZ_JAFIQY010000060.1 GCF_022271435.1 Streptomyces monomycini
CGCGGCGGCCGCCGCCGCTGCCGAGCAGGCCGCCGAGGAGCCCGCCGCCGAGCAGGACGAGCAGCCCGCGTCCGGCGGCCGCCGCCGTCGCCGCCGGGGTGCCGCCGCCGAGCCCGAGCAGCAGCCCGCGGCCGAGCAGGCGCCCGCCCCGAAGGCGGAGAAGGCCAAGCCCGTCCAGGACACGCAGGACGTCCAGGACACCGAGGACGCCGAGGACACCGAGGACGACACCGACGACGAGCGCGGCGACGCCGCGCAGGGCGACGACGAGTCGGGCGACCGCCCCTCCCGCCGCCGCCGTCGCGGAGGCCGCCGCCGCCGTCGCGGCGAGGCCGCCGACGGCAGCGACGACCAGCCCGGCGACGACCGGCCGTCCGACGCCGGTCAGCCGGCCGCCGAGGAGGAGCAGGCCGAGCCGGCCGCGCCCGCCGAGGAGGACGACGACGACCAGCAGGGCGGCGGCTCCAGCAGCAGCCGCCGGCGCCGTCGCCGCCGCCGTCGCAGCGGTGACGCCGGTGACGGGGACGCCGCCCAGGGCGGCGACGACCCGGAGCGCACGGTCGTCAAGGTCCGCGAGCCCCGCAAGAAGGACGAGCCCTCCGACGAGGTCCAGTCCATCAAGGGCTCGACGCGCCTGGAGGCCAAGAAGCAGCGCCGCCGCGAGGGCCGCGAGCAGGGCCGCCGCCGGGTGCCGATCATCACCGAGGCGGAGTTCCTGGCGCGCCGCGAGGCCGTCGAGCGCGTGATGGTCGTCCGCCAGAGCGGCGAGCGCACCCAGATCGGCGTCCTGGAGGACGACGTGCTCGTCGAGCACTTCGTCAACAAGGAGCAGTCGACCTCGTACGTCGGCAACGTCTACCTCGGCAAGGTGCAGAACGTCCTGCCGTCGATGGAGGCCGCCTTCGTCGACATCGGCAAGGGCCGCAACGCCGTGCTGTACGCGGGCGAGGTCAACTTCGAGGCGCTCGGCATGGCCAACGGGCCGCGCCGCATCGAGACCGCGCTGAAGTCCGGCCAGTCCGTGCTCGTGCAGGTCACCAAGGACCCGATCGGCCACAAGGGCGCCCGCCTGACCAGCCAGGTCTCGCTGCCCGGCCGCTACCTGGTCTACGTGCCCGAGGGCTCGATGACCGGCATCAGCCGCAAGCTCCCGGACACCGAGCGGGCGCGCCTGAAGCAGATCCTGAAGAAGATCGTCCCCGAGGACGCGGGCGTCATCGTCCGTACCGCCGCCGAGGGCGCCAGCGAGGACGAGCTGCGCCGCGACGTGGAGCGCCTCCAGGCGCAGTGGGAGGACATCCAGAAGAAGGCCAAGGCGGGCTCCACCAGCTCGCCGAGCCTGCTGTACGGCGAGCCCGACATGACCGTCCGGGTGGTCCGCGACATCTTCAACGAGGACTTCTCCAAGGTCATCGTCAGCGGTGACGAGGCGTGGGAGACCATCCACGGCTATGTCTCGCACGTGGCGCCGGACCTGGCCGACCGCCTCCAGAAGTGGACCTCGGACGTCGACGTCTTCGCGACGTACCGCATCGACGAGCAGCTGATGAAGGCGCTGGACCGGAAGGTCTGGCTGCCCTCCGGCGGCTCGCTGGTGATCGACAAGACCGAGGCCATGGTCGTCATCGACGTCAACACCGGGAAGTTCACCGGTCAGGGCGGCAACCTCGAAGAGACCGTGACCAGGAACAACCTGGAGGCGGCCGAGGAGATCGTGCGCCAGCTGCGGCTGCGCGACCTGGGCGGCATCGTCGTCATCGACTTCATCGACATGGTGCTGGAGTCCAACCGGGACCTGGTGCTGCGGCGGATGCTGGAGTGCCTGGGCCGCGACCGTACGAAGCACCAGGTCGCCGAGGTCACCTCGCTGGGCCTGGTCCAGATGACCCGTAAGCGGGTCGGCCAGGGCCTGCTGGAGTCCTTCTCCGAGCCGTGCGTGCACTGCAACGGCCGCGGCGTCATCGTCCACATGGACCAGCCGGCCTCGGCCGGCGGCGGTGGCGGCGGCAAGCGCAAGAAGAAGGGCAAGGGCGGCGGCTCCGGCCAGGACCACCAGCAGCACGACCACCAGCACGATCACCAGCACCAGGACGACCACCAGGACGCGGAGAGCGCGCGGGCCGGCGAGCACCCGGAGCTGGAGCCCGTCGCGGTGACCGAGGCGGAGCTTCAGCCCGCGGTGGCCGACACCGACGAGTGGTTCGGCAGCCCGGCGGAGGCCGAGGCGGCAGCCGGTGGCGTACGCGGCCGTGGCCGCCGTCGCGCCAGCCGCAAGGTGTCCGCCCCGGCGGGTGCCCCCAAGGCGTCCGAGGCCGCCGCGATCGTGGTGGAGGCGGCCGAGCCCGCCCCGGCCGCCGAGCCGGAGCCCGCCGTGGAGCCGGAACCGGCCGCGGAGCCCGCGCCGGCCCGTCCGCGCCGCCGTGCGACCCGTAAGGCGACCGCTCCCGCGGGTTCGCCCAAGGCCGCCGGGGAGGCCCCGGCGGCGGAGGCCGCACCGGAGCCGGTCGCCGAGCCCGCGGCCGAGCCGGCTGCCGAAGCGGTCGCCGAAGCCGCCGAACCGGCTGTGGAGGCCGCTGCGGACGCCGCCGCGAGCACGGACGCCGCTGTCGGCACGGACGCCCCCGAGGCCGCCGAGGAGGCCGCCGAGGAGGCGCCCGCCAAGAAGACCGCGGCGAAGAAGGCGGCCAAGAAGGCGCCCGCGAAGAAGGCGGCGGCCAAGAAGACGGCCACCACCAAGAAGGCGGCGGCGAAGAAGACCACCACCGCCAAGAAGGCCACGGCGGAGAAGGCCCCGGCCGCCAAGAAGGCCACCACCAAGAAGACCACCGCGAAGAAGACCACGACGAAGAAGGCGGCGGCCAAGAAGACCGCTGCCGCCGAGCAGGCCCCGGCCGCGTCGGTGTCGGCTTCGACGGAGGACTGAGCAGGACGGACCGCGCCCCGGGCCGCAGCGCCCGGGGCCGGTTTGACCCCCCGGTCAAGGCCCCGTAACCTTGACCGTCGGCGTCTGTAGCGCGCCAAACCCCTGAGCAAACACCTCCCGGTCCGCCGGGGGAGGCCGCTCATCCACTCGGAAGTCACGGGATCGTCATGAACCCGTGCGAGCGGCTGGCATCAGTGGTCCCTATCTAGCGAGAGAGTGAGATCCGCGTGTACGCAATCGTGCGTAGCGGCGGCCGCCAGCACAAGGTTGCTGTCGGTGACGTCGTCGAGGTTGACAAGATTTCTGCCGGCAAGGTTGGCGACGCGGTCGAGCTCTCGACGCTGCTCGTCGTCGACGGCGAGTCGGTTACCAGCGACCCGTGGGTGCTGGCCGGGGTGAAGGTCCAGGCGGAGATTGTGGACCACCACAAGGGCGCCAAGATCGACATCCTGAAGTACAAGAACAAGACCGGCTACCGCAAGCGGATCGGTCACCGCCAGCAGTACACGGCGATCAAGATCACCGGCATCGACTCGCCGGCGAAGTAAGGGACTGAGGAGACATGGCACACAAGAAGGGCGCATCGTCCACTCGGAACGGTCGCGATTCCAATGCTCAGCGGCTCGGCGTGAAGCGCTTCGGCGGTCAGGCCGTCCTCGCCGGTGAGATCCTGGTCCGCCAGCGCGGCACCCACTTCCACCCGGGCACGGGCGTCGGCCGCGGCGGCGACGACACCCTGTTCGCCCTGGCCGAGGGTGCGGTGCAGTTCGGCACCCACCGTGGCCGCAAGGTCGTGAACATCGTCCCGATCGCCGAGTGACCCACCACTTCGGCATCGGGCGATAGCTCAGCAGCACCACTCCGAGGGCGGACCGCCTCTCCCCGCAGTACGCGGGAAGGCCGGTCCGCCCTTGGCGTGTTAGTACAGAGACAATCCCGTCGTATCTGGAGGCACCCCCACCATGACCACCTTCGTGGACCGCGTCGAGCTGCACGTCGCCGCGGGTAACGGAGGCCACGGCGTGGCCTCCGTGATGCGCGAGAAGTTCAAGCCGCTCGGCGGCCCGGACGGCGGCAACGGCGGCCGTGGCGGCGACGTGATCCTGGTCGTCGACCAGGACGTCACCACGCTGCTGGAGTACCACCACCACCCGCACCGCAAGGCCACCAACGGCCAGCCCGGCGCCGGCGACCACCGCGCCGGCAAGAACGGCCAGGACCTGGTCCTGCCCGTCCCGGACGGCACCGTCGTCCTGGACCGCGCGGGCAACGTGCTCGCCGACCTGGTCGGCCAGGGCACCACCTTCGTCGCCGGGCAGGGCGGCCGCGGCGGCCTCGGCAACGCCGCGCTGGCCTCCGCCCGCCGCAAGGCCCCCGGCTTCGCGCTGCTCGGCGAGCCCGGCGAGGCCCGCGACATCGTGCTGGAGCTCAAGACCGTCGCGGACGTCGCGCTGGTCGGCTACCCGAGCGCCGGCAAGTCCTCGCTGATCTCGGTGCTCTCGGCCGCCAAGCCGAAGATCGCCGACTACCCGTTCACCACCCTGGTGCCCAACCTCGGCGTGGTCACGGCCGGTTCGACCGTCTACACCATCGCGGACGTCCCCGGCCTGATCCCCGGCGCCAGCCAGGGCAAGGGCCTGGGCCTGGAGTTCCTGCGGCACGTCGAGCGCTGCGAGGTGCTCGTGCACGTCCTGGACACCGCGACCCTGGAGTCCGACCGCGATCCGGTCTCCGACCTCGACATCATCGAGGCGGAGCTGGCCCAGTACGGCGGCCTGGACAACCGGCCGCGGGTGGTCGTCCTCAACAAGATCGACATTCCGGACGGGCAGGACCTCGCCGACATGATCCGCCCCGACCTGGAGGAGCGCGGCTACCGCGTCTTCGAGGTCTCGGCCGTCGCGCGCACCGGACTCAAGGAGCTGTCGTACGCGCTGGCCGGCATCGTCGCCGAGGCCCGCGCCGCCAAGCCCGTCCAGGAAGCCACCCGTATCGTCATCCGCCCGAAGGCCGTGGACGACGCGGGCTTCACGGTCACCCCGGAGGGCGAGGGCTTCTTCCGCGTCCGCGGCGAGAAGCCGGAGCGCTGGGTGCGCCAGACCGACTTCAACAACGACGAGGCCGTCGGCTACCTCGCCGACCGCCTCAACCGCCTCGGCGTCGAGGACCAGCTGCGCAAGGTCGGCGCGCACGCCGGCGACGGCATCGCGATCGGCCCCGAGGACAACGCGGTCGTCTTCGACTGGGAGCCGATGATGGCGGCGGGCGCCGAGATGCTCGGCCGCCGCGGCGAGGACCACCGCATGGACGCGCCGCGTCCGGCCGCGGTGCGCCGCCGCGACCGCGAGGCGGCGCGGGACGAGGCGGAGGACGAGTACCAGGACTTCCGTCCGTTCTGACGTCTCCGGCGGACGTCCGTACGTGCGAAAGGCCCCCGGGTGCACCCGGGGGCCTTTCCCGTGCCGTACGCCGTTTCGCGCCGCCCCACGGAGGGTTCCCACAGCGGGCGGCGAGGCGTGCCGTGGGAATCCGACGGGCGCCCGCCGGGCCCCCTGCCGTAGATTGCGGTGGTACGGAAACACCCGTACGGAACCTCCCGGACACGGGGCCGGCCGTACGCGGCGGCGCACAGGCGAGCACAGGGGTAGGCAGTGGCAGGCGCAAGGCAGGACGTGACGGACGCCCGCAGGATCGTGGTCAAGGTCGGTTCGTCCTCGCTGACCACGGCGAGCGGCGGCCTGGACGCGGACCGGGTGGACGCGCTGGTGGACGTGCTGGCCAAGCACCAGGACAAGGAGATCGTGCTGGTCTCCTCCGGCGCCATCGCGGCCGGTCTGGCACCGCTCGGCCTGGACCGGCGGCCCCGCGACCTGGCCCGGCAGCAGGCCGCCGCCAGCGTCGGCCAGGGCCTGCTGGTCGCCCGCTACACCGCCTCCTTCGCGCGCTACGGCCGCCGCGTCGGCCAGGTCCTGCTGACCTCCGACGACACCAGCCGCCGCGCCCACTACCGCAACGCCTTCCGGACCCTGGACCAGCTGCTGGCCATGGGCGCCGTACCGATCGTCAACGAGAACGACACCGTCGCCACCGACGAGATCCGCTTCGGCGACAACGACCGGCTGGCCGCCCTGGTCGCCCACCTCGTACGCGCCGACCTGCTCGTCCTGCTCTCGGACGTGGACGGGCTCTACGACGGCGACCCGAGCCTGCCCGGCACCTCCCGGATAGCGCGGGTGAGCGGCCCGGCCGACCTGGAAGGCATCTCGATCGGCAGCGCCGGCCGGGCCGGCGTCGGCACCGGCGGCATGGTCACCAAGGTCGAGGCGGCCCGGATCGCCGCCGCGGCCGGCATCCCGGTCGTCCTGACCTCCGCCGTGCACGCCGCCGACGCCCTGGCCGGCGGCCCCACCGGCACCCACTTCCTGCGCACCGGCCGCCGCTCCGCCGACCGGCTGCTGTGGCTGGCGCACGCCTCCACCCCGCGCGGCGCGCTGGTGCTGGACGACGGCGCCGTCGAGGCCGTCGTCGAACGGCACTCCTCGCTGCTGCCGGCCGGTATCGCAGCGGCCGAAGGGGAGTTCAGCGCCGGCGACCCGGTCGAGCTCCGGGACACCGCGGGCCGCGCCGTCGCCCGCGGCCTGGTCAACTTCGACGCGCGGGAGATCCCGCGGCTGATCGGCCGTTCCACCCGTGACCTCGCCCGCGAGCTGGGACCCGCGTACGAACGCGAGGTCGTGCACCGGGACGATCTGGTCGTACTGCACCACTGACGGCCGTCACAACAGGGAAACAAGTGGCAGGAAAGGTCCAAAGACCAGCCTTTCCACGGAGACCTTCTCGAAAATGCCCCCGCGACGGCCCGCGGGCTGGTCAACTTTGTTGCGGGGACGGCGTCCGGGGAGCGCCGTCCGCCGCGCGCGAGTGCGCGCCGTGAGACAGCAGTGCCGGACCACTGCCGAGGAACCGCCCGCGACCGGGCTCCGGAGCAGCGCGATCCGCGGTGACCCGGGCGGTCCGCACGCGGCGGCGCATCCGGCGGCGGGCCGGTGCCGGTGACGGACGACAGCACCGATCGGCTCCGCCCCCGTACGTACGAGCGGAGCGATACGCATAACAGGAGGCCGCCGGTGAGACGAGGGCGCTCAGGGGCGCTGCCCCGAGGGACGGCGGAGCGCACACTGACCAGCGTCGGACCCGCCGGACCGGCCGGCGGGTCCGCGTCCGGGGACCGTGCCGGTCCGGGCCGGGCGACGTCCGAGCGGCCGTCGCCCGGGCGCCGCGAGGCGTCCCGGCTGTGGCACGTCACCCTCAGCGTCTCGGGGGCCGAGGCCCCCGTCCAGGAGGTCCGGCGGGCACTGGAACAGCTCGCCCACGACCACCCCTTCCTGCTGACCAGCCGCTACGCCAACGACCACGCCGAGATCCGCTACTGGGAAGAGGCCCGCGACCTGCACGACGCCGCGGCGGTCGCCCTGCGGCTGTGGGGCGAGCACCGCTCCTCGGCCGGGCTGCCGCCGTGGGAGATCGTGGGCCTGGAGGTCATCGACCGGGAGACGTACCACCAGCGCGTCGCCGAGGGGTACGGGCCGCCGCCCGCGTCCCGGGTGGGCGTGCATCCGTACTGAGACCGGGTACGGACGCCCGTAGGGGCGCCTGTACGGACGGGCGCCCGCACCGGCGGGCGGCGGGCCGTGCTCGTGGGCCGTGGCCCGCCGGGCGCGGACCGCGGCGTCTTGCCAGATGGAACGCGGCCGGTCCGCGTTCCGCCGCCCGGTTACGCTTTCCGCCATGACCAGCGAATCAGCGCACCCCTCACCCGTCATCGAAACCGCCCGGCGCGCCAAGGAGGCGGCGGCCGTCCTGGCGCCGCAGCCGCGCACCGCGCGCGACGGCGCGCTGCTCGCCATCGCCGACGCCCTGGTGGCCCGTACCGAAGAGATCGTCGCCGCCAACGCCGGGGACGTCGCCAAGGCACGGGCGGCGGGCACCGGCGAGTCCCTGGTGGACCGGCTCACCCTGACCCCCGAGCGGGTCACCGCGATGGCCGCCGACGTCCGCGACGTGGTGGCACTGCCCGACCCGGTGGGCGAGGTGCTGCGCGGCTCCACCCTGCCCAACGGCCTCGACCTGCGGCAGGTCCGCGTCCCGCTGGGCGTCGTCGGGATCATCTACGAGGCCCGGCCGAACGTGACCGTGGACGCCGCCGCGCTGTGCCTGAAGGCGGGCAACGCGGTGCTGCTGCGCGGCTCGTCCTCCGCCTACGCCTCGAACACGGCGCTGGTCGAGGTGTTGCGGGACGCGGTGGCGAGCGTCGGGCTGCCGGCCGACGTCGTCCAGCTGGTGCCGGGGGAGAGCCGTGACTCGGTGCGCGAGCTGATGCGGGCGCGCGGCCTGGTGGACGTGCTGATCCCGCGCGGCGGCGCCTCGCTGATCCGTACGGTCGTCGAGGAGTCCACGGTCCCGGTGATCGAGACCGGTACCGGCAACTGCCACGTGTACGTGGACGAGCACGCCGACATCGACATGGCGCTGGACATCCTGATCAACTCCAAGGCGCAGCGGCCCAGCGTCTGCAACGCCGCCGAGACGGTCCTGGTGCACGCGGGCATCGCGGAGACGTTCCTGCCGCGGGCGCTGGAGGCGCTGACCCAGGCCGGTGTGATCGTGCACGGTGACACGGCGTGGCAGCAGGCCGGCCCCGGCCTGGTGGCGCCGGCCACGGACGAGGACTGGGCGGCCGAGTACCTCTCGTACGACATCGCCGCGGCCGTCGTGCAGGATCTGGACGCCGCGGTCGCGCACATCCGCCGCTGGTCCTCCGGGCACACCGAGGCGATCGTCACCACCTCGCAGGCGGCGGCCCGCCGTTTCACCCAGCTCGTGGACTCCACGACGGTCGCGGTCAACGCGTCCACCCGCTTCACCGACGGCAGCCAGTTCGGGTTCGGCGCCGAGATCGGCATCTCGACGCAGAAGCTGCACGCCCGCGGCCCGATGGGGCTGCCGGAGCTGACCTCGACGAAGTACGTCGTCACGGGGGACGGCCACACGCGCTGACGGTACGGGCGGGGGGGGCTCCGGCGGTCCGGGGACGGCGCCGGTGCCGCACGCCGGTCCGCGGCCGAATTCCCGTCCTACCCGCCCACGACCGTCCGCCCCGGGCTAGTCTGGAGGGGTGCCGGACGACGTGGGGGGCAAGCCGTTCCCGGACGGCGAGGAGCCCGACGAGCACAGTCAGCCGAGCCACGGGGAAGCGGACGAGGACTTCGCCTCCGTGGTCCTCGACGAGGACTTCGTGCGGTCCGCGCGCTTCCACGAGCCCACCGCGGTGGAGCGGATGCTGGCCGCCGCCCAGGCACGCGCCGAGGCCGACGCCGCCCGCGGCCGCCCGGGGTACGGCACCGACCCGGACACCGACGACGCCCCGGACGGCCGCCCCCGCGCCACGGGCCGCCGCTACGGCCGCGGCACCGGCGCCGACCCCGGGCGGGGCGCGGATCCGGACGCGTACGGCCCCCACGGTCCGTACGGCCCGTACGGCGGCGCCCTGCGCCCGTACCGCGGCAGCGTCCGCTGGCATCGCCCGGTGGCCTGGGTGCTCGCCGTCCTCATGGGCATCGGTCTCGTCGCGCTCGCCTTCTCAGCGGTCTACCGCGGCGCGTCCGGGGGGCGCACGCAGACTCCGGCGCCCCCGCCCGCGACCAGCGGGGTGGACGGCGTACCGCCCGTCCGCTCCAGCCTGGTGCCGTCGGCGTCCGCCTCGGCCGAGTCGACGCCGCCGCCCGCTTCCGCCGCTCCGCGCACCGGCTGAGAGCCCGGAGCCGCGCGCCCCGGGGGCGCCGGGCGGCTCCCGCGCACGGGTGCGACCGCCGCAAGCGGGGGCCGCAACTCCGGCAGAACCCGCCGAACTTGTCCCGTACCAGGGCGTTTACCGGCGCCTCCGCGGACCTACTCTTGTGGTATGGCCGGTGCTGGTGACCCTCCCGAAGGGACCCCCGAGGGCGCCGCGGGAGGCGGAGAGGACGAATACCGATCCGTCGTCTTCGACGAATCGTTCGTACGAGCTGCACGCCTTCAGGAGTACTCGGCGAGGGAGCGCATGGAGGACCACGCACGGGCCGTACGCACCCGGCACGCCTGGGCGCGGCTCGGCGGCGCCCGGCAGGCCGTGCTCCTGGCCCTGCTGATCGTCATCGCCTTCGGCACCGCGATCTACATGGGGGTCCGCCACCCCTACCGGCCCCCCGAGCCGATGGCGGCGGAGCCGCTGCGGTCCACGGTCGTGCCGCTGGCGCCGGACGGCGCCGTGCCGGGCGGAAAACCGGCCGACCTCTTCGCGCGCAGCCCCGCGGCGCAGTACCGCATCGGCGCGGCGGGCGTGAACCTGCCCGCGGTCTCGCGGACCGAGCACTTCTCGGACGGCCAGGTCGTCTCCGCCCTGTCCCTCGCCAAGGACTACCTCGTGCGCTCCTCGATCGACCCGGCCACCCTGACGGGCGGCTCCGTACGGCCGGTGGGGCTGCTGCTCGACCCCGGCCAACTCGACCAGTTCGACCGGAGCCTGGCGCATCCGGCCGACGACGGGCGGCACGCGGCCACCGGCTGGCTGACCCGCTTCGATCCGGACCAGGTGGAACTGGCCGACACCGACGTACGGGTGACCGGCACGCTGTCGGCCACCGAGGTCGGCGCGGACGCGCTGGAGGTGAGTGCCGACTTCACCTTCGCCTACGCGGTACGTCCGGCTGGTGCTGGTGCTGGTGCTGGTGCTGGTACGGGTGGCGGTGCCGGGGCTCGCGGCGGGGCCGGGGCCAAGGCCGCGGCGGGTCAACAGGACGCCGCCGCCTCGCTGTTCACCGTCCGCCGCGAACTGCGCTTCCGGATCAGCCGCGACGACCTGGACGACCACCGCCTGGAGGTGCTGCAGAGCAACCTCCAGGCAGGGCCGATGTCCTGCTCCGCCGACGCGTCGAGCACGTTGCGTCCGCTGTTCGCGGGGCAGCGGGCCGGGGGCGCCGGACCGGCGGCCACCGACCCGTACGCCCGCGGCCGTTCGAACACCGGGCTTTGCGGGAAGCTGGCGGCTACTTCCCAGCCGGGCCCGGCCCGTCCGGCCCGTTAGCGCCGTCCGGTCCGTTGGCGCCGCCCGAGCCGCCCGAGCCGCCCGAGCCGCCCGTACCGCCGGAACCGCCCGGCCGGGAGCCGCCGCGGAAGACCGTGTCCCGCAGCTTGCCGCCGAGGTCACCGGCGCCGCCGGCGATGTCGCGCACCAGACCCATCAGCGGGTCCTTGCTGGTGCGCACCGACTCGGCGTAGTGCGCGGCGGACTCACGGAAGGAGTCGGACACCGAGGTGTCCTTGTCCTCGTCCCGGCGCGGGTAGTGGCCGTCCATGATGCGCTGGTAGTCGCGGCTGGCCGCCCACTTCTTCAGCTCGGCCGCCCGCACGGTGGTGAACGGGTGGCTGCGCGGCAGCATGTTCAGCACCTTCAGCACGGAGTCGCGCAGGTCGCCGCCTGCTTCGTACTCCTCGGCCTGCTTCAGGAACGCGTCCACGTTCATCTCGTGCAGGTGGTTGCCGCCGGCCAGCTTCATCAGCCCGCGCATGGACGCCTGGAGATCCTGCCCGACCAGCAGTCCGGCCCGGTCCGCCGACAGCTCCGACTTGCGGAACCATTCGCGCAGCGCCGTCACTATCGCCATGATCGCGACGTTGCCCAGCGGAATCCAGGCGATCTTCAGTGCCAGGTTCGTCAGGAACAGCAGGATCGTGCGGTACACCGCGTGCCCGGACAGGGCGTGGCCGACCTCGTGGCCGATGACCGCGCGCATCTCCTCCTCGTCGAGCAGCTCGACCAGGCCGGTGGTCAGGACGATGATCGGCTCGTCCAGCCCGATGCACATGGCGTTCGGCACCGGGTCCTGATTCACGTACATCGGCGGGACCTTCTCCAGGTCCAGGATGTAACAGGCGTCCCGCAGCATGTCGTTGAGGTGCGTGAACTGCTGGTCGCCGACGCGCACCGAGTCCGACAGGAACAGCAGCCGCAGGCTGCGCTCCGGCAACAGCCCGCTGAGCGTCTTGAAGACGGTGTCGAACCCGCTCAGCTTGCGCAGGGCCACGAGCGCGGAACGGTCTGCCGGGTGCTCGTAGGCGCGGGACGAGATCCCGGGGAACCGCCTGCGGTCCCGGCTCGGTACGCGCTCGCTGCCGCCTGGGCTCTCCGTCATTGGGGCCTCCCCCTGTTCGACTGCGTGTGATTCAGACTAGAGGACGCCACTGACAGCCATTTGGATGCCCAGGCGTACGCTGGCGAGCGCACCGGGGCCCGCAGATGCCCACATGCCCGTACAAAGGGAGCGCTTCAGTCATGCCGAACACGAGCGTGCTGCTCGCCGCCGCGGCGGAGACCTCGAAGAACGACGGCCCGGGATGGATCCTGCGCACCGTCCTGATCGTCGGCATCCTCGGCGCCGTGTTCCTCGCGTGGGTCCTGCTGCGCAATTACGGGAAGGACGACCACGACGGCCAGGACGGCCGCGACGACCGGGACTGACCCCGCCCCTTCCCGGCCGGCCCACCCGCCCGCTGACCCGGAGCGGCCCCCGCGGACGGGCGTGCGAACGCCCTCCCGGCGGAGTCGGCGTGAGACACGGGTGAGCTCGCGCATACGATGTGGCGGAAGTCTCTGTCCGACCCCATCCCGGATTGGTTCTGCCGACGATGAGCCTGCACACCACCGCACAGCACCTGGTCACCCTCGCCGAAGGCGGTCACGAGGGGGGCGGGCACGAGAGCCTGAACCCGTTCGTCACGGGTGGCGGCGCCCTGATCGCCCTGCTCCTGCTGCTCTGGATCACCACCCGCTTCAACCGGGACCGCTGAGGGCGGGCACCGGGACCCCGGCACCGCGCAGCGCCCAGTAGGGTCTGCACGCATGGGAGAGCAGACAGGGCCCGTGAAGCGGCGGCTCGGAGTGATGGGCGGGACATTCGACCCGATCCATCACGGACACCTGGTCGCCGCCAGCGAGGTGGCCAGCCAGTTCCACCTCGACGAGGTCATATTCGTCCCGACCGGGCAGCCGTGGCAGAAGAGCCACAAGACGGTGTCGCCGGCCGAGGACCGCTATCTGATGACGGTCATCGCGACCGCGTCCAACCCGCAGTTCTCCGTCAGCCGGATCGACATCGACCGCGGCGGCAAGACGTACACCATCGACACGCTGCGGGAGCTGCACGAACAGCACCGTGACGCGGACCTCTTCTTCATCACCGGCGCCGACGCGCTCGGCCAGATCCTGACCTGGCACGACGCGCCGGAGCTGTTCTCGCTCGCCCACTTCATCGGGGTGACCAGGCCCGGGCACGTACTCGCCGACCCCGGGCTTCCCGAAGGGGCGGTGTCCCTGGTCGAGGTGCCGGCGCTGGCCATCTCCTCGACCGACTGCCGGGCGCGCGTCGCCCAGGGGGACCCGGTCTGGTACCTGGTGCCGGACGGTGTCGTGCGCTACATCGACAAGCGCGACCTGTACCGCGAGGACCTGACCGGCCACGACGGCCGTTGACATCCGCTGCCGACGGCCGCCGACGACGACCGCCGACGGGGCTCACGGAAAGGGGCACCGGTGAACGACCGACACGACCCGTACGTGCCGCGGGACCCGTATGCCCAGGACCAGCAGGGGCAGCCGGGGTACACCTACGACGCCTACGGGCAGCCGGTGTACCCGGAGGCGCCGCAGCAGGCCGCGTATGACCAGTACGGGCAGCCGGTGGGTTACGACCCGTACGGCGCACCGGGCTCGTACGATCCGTACGGCCATCAGCAGCAGAGCGGGCAGCCGGGCGCCGGGCAGCAAGGCCATCAGGACCAGGGCCACCAAGGCCAGGGCTATCAGGCTCAGGGCTATCAGGGTCAGGGCCACCAGGGGTACGGCTACGACCCGTACGGTCAGCAGCAGGTGCCGCAGCAGACGCCCCAGCAGGCGCAGTACCCCCAGCAGTACGACCCGTACGGGCAGCCTCAGCAGTTTCACCAGCCTCAGCAGCCCCAACAGTCCCAGCAGACGCAGCAGCACGGCCTGCCGCAGCAACAAGCACCGCAGCAGACCCAGCAGCAACAGCAACAGCAGGGCTGGATCCCGCAGCAGTCGACGCAGCCCTCGTACGAGCAGGTCTCCTACCAGGAACCGGAGCCCCAGCCCCAGCCGTACGGGCAGACCGGCCAGGAGACCGCCGAGCGGACCCCGCGCGACGGGGCCCCGGGTGCTGCGGGCCGTGCGCCCGGCCAGGGTGCCGCGCCGGGCCCCGGGGGCGCCGCGGACCCGGACTACCGCACCGAGCAGTTCTCGTTCATCGAGGAGCCGACCGAGGACTCCGAGGACGTCATCGACTGGCTCAAGTTCACCGAGAGCCGTACCGAGCGCCGTGAGGAGGCCAAGCGGCGCGGCCGCAGCCGCAAGGTCATGCTGATCGTGCTGCTGGTCCTGCTGCTCCTCGGCGGCGTCGGCTACCTGTGGTGGGCGGGCAAGCTGCCCGGCCTCTCGGGTGCCGAGGCGGGCAAGGAGGCCGGGGGCGCCGGGGAGAAGCGCGATGTGCTCGTCGTGCACCTGAAGGACCCCAAGGGCAACAGCTCCACCGCGCTCCTCGTGGACAACGAGAGCACCCACAAGGGCACCACGGTCCTGCTCCCGAACAGCCTGGCGGTCTCCACCGAGGACGGCGGGTCCACGACGCTGGCCAAGTCGGTCAAGGACCAGGGCATCGACCCCACCAGGGAGGCCCTGAACACGCTCTTCGGCGCCGACATCAAGGCCAGCTGGCGGCTGGACACCCCGTACCTGGAGAACCTGGTCGAGACGACCGGCGGCATCACGCTGGACACCGACGCGACCGTCCCCGGCGCCAAGAAGGGCGACGGCCCCCTCGTCAAGCAGGGCAAGAGCCAGGAGCTGAACGGCCAGGCAGCCGTGGCGTACGCCACGTTCCAGGGGCCCGGCGAACCGCAGACCAAGCAGCTGGAGCGCTTCGGCCAGGTGATGCAGGCCACCCTGAAGAAGGTCTCCAGCGACGCGGACGGCGCCACGGCCACCGTGAAGTCGCTCCTCCAGGTGCTGGACCCGCCGCTCACCGAGGCGGAGCTGGGCAGCTCGCTCGCCCAGCGCGCCGAGCTGGCGAAGGCCGGCTCCTACGGGACCACCCTGCTGCCGGTGCAGCAGGACGGCACGCTCAGCCGGCAGGCGGCGGACGGTGTGGTCAAGGAGGTGCTCGGCGGCACGGTCAAGAAGGCCGACCCCAGCTCGACCCCGAGGGTCGGCGTCCAGAACGCCACCGGCAAGAAGGAAGCGACCGACAAGGCGCGGATCGCCCTGGTCAACGGCGGATACTCGTTCGTCGACGGCGGGACCGCGGCGGCCAGGCCGGCCTCCCAGGTGACGTATGCGGACGCCGCCCAGAAGGCGAAGGCCGAGGAGGCCGCCAAGACGCTGGGGCTGCCGGCCGGCGCGGTCAAGCAGGGCCAGACGGCCTCGAACGCCGACGTGACGGTGGTGCTGGGGCAGGACTACAAGGGCTGACAGGGCCGGGGCACGCCGGGCCGGTGCCCGGCAGGCCGAGGGCGGTCCGGGGCGGCACGGCCCCGGACCGCCCCGCCGCCGGGGCCGTGCCGCACCGGCCGTAAAGCCAGGTGGGAGTGTCGGCGGTCCGTGAGACCCTTGGTGGGTACCCGAGAGTCTGTGTCATGACCCCGGCCAGGCGCCCGCCGCCTGGCCGGGGTCATGACACAGACTCCGACCACCCGTCCCGAAAGCTGGATTGTGACCGCCACCGACCGCTCCATCGAGCTCATCCAGGCCGCTTCGCTGGCGGCCGCCGACAAGCTCGCGCACGACATCATCGCGTACGACGTCAGCGACGTGCTCTCGATCACCGACGCGTTCCTGCTGGCCTCGGCCCCCAACGACCGCCAGGTCAAGTCGATCGTCGACGAGATCGAGGAGCGGCTGAACAAGGAGCTGGGCGCCAAGCCGGTGCGCCGCGAAGGCGACCGCGAGGCCCGCTGGGTGCTGCTCGACTACGTCGACATCGTCGTCCACGTCCAGCACAGCGAAGAGCGCGTCTTCTACGCCCTCGAACGCCTCTGGAAGGACTGCCCCGAGCTGGACCTCCCCGAGGAGGCCAAGGCCACCCGCGGCAAGGCCGCCGCGCACGCCGACGCCACGGCGGCCGAGCAGGACGGAGACCTGAGCTGAACGGCACCGGGAGCGGCCGTGGCCGCCGGATAGTCCTGTGGCGCCACGGCCAGACGGCGTGGAACCTGGAGCACCGCTTCCAGGGCTCCACGGACATCGAGCTGACCGAGGAGGGCGTGGCGCAGGCGCGGCGCGCCGCCCGGCTGCTCGCGGCCCTCGAACCGGACGCGATCATCGCCTCCGATCTGCGCCGGGCCGCCGCCACCGCCCGTGAGCTGGCGGCCGTCACCGGCCTGGAGATCACGCACGACGCGGGGCTGCGCGAGACGTACGCGGGCGCCTGGCAGGGCCTGACCCACCAGGAGATCGTGGCGCGGTACGGCGAGCAGTACGCGGCGTGGAAGCGCGGCGAGCCCGTACGGCGCGGCGGCGGCGAACTGGAGACCGAGGTCGCCGACCGCGCGGCCCCGGTGGTGGAGCGCAGTGCCGACAAGCTGCCGGACGGCGGCACCCTGGTCGTCGTCAGCCACGGCGGCACGATCCGTACGACCATCGGGCGGCTGCTGGGCCTGGAGTCCCACCACTGGGAGGGACTGGGCGGGCTGTCGAACTGCTGCTGGTCCGTACTGGGCGAGGGCGCCCGCGGCTGGCGGCTGATGGAGCACAACGCCGGCACGCTGCCGGAGCCGGTGCTCGGCGACGACGCCTGAGCGGTCCCGCGGCCGGTCCCCATGGACCGGCGGACCGCCTCTCCGGGGGCCCGGAGCGACCGGATTTCACATTTGGGCTGGTCGCAGGCTAGAGTTCTTCTTGTTCGCGGCGCCGCCGGGGAAAACCCCGGAGGAGCGGAACAAGACCCGGGGCTATAGCTCAGTTGGTAGAGCGCCTGCATGGCATGCAGGAGGTCAGGAGTTCAATTCTCCTTAGCTCCACACCTCGGATGATCCCGTCTCCCACTCTGGGAGGCGGGATCATTTCGTGCACGAACGGGCGCACGAACCGGTGCGTAACGGGGTAGACCTTGTCGGGAGCCCGCCCTGCGGGACCGCGCGGCCGGTCCGCGTTCGACGCCGCTCCCTCCGGCGCTCCGGCCGCCGTACGGCGGTGTGCTGGTACAACGGGTACGGCGGCGGGACTGACCCGGTCGGCGGTCCGTGGCAGAATTCGGACGGCGCCGGCAGGGGAGGAGAGAACGCGATGCCCACGAGCATCATGGAGGAGGTCGACGACCTGCTCGATGCGACCGCTCCCGTGCAGAGCGCCGGCCCGCTGTCCGAGGACGCTCCCCGTCCGGCCCACCCCGTCCGTGGCGCGCACGGCACCGGCAGCGCCGTGCTCCAGTGCCCGTCCTGCGGCTCGGCCCATGTGGCGCAGGTGCTGGGCGACAACGGCGGCATCTCGTTCGTCTGCACGGCCTGCGGCCACAGCTGGAGCTGACTGATGGGCGCTCACAGCAGGAAATGCGACTGGTGCGGCAGCGGGACGCCGATCGTCCGGGACATGGAGCCGGTCAACCCCGAGTACCAGTACTGGTGCGAGGAGTGCGCGCGGGCCCTGGTCATAAAAGGCGACCCGATCGAGACGTACCGCGAACTCGACGGGGAACCGATCTACGGGCGCCTGCTCGACGAGCACTGCACACTGAAGCGTTTCTATTCGTTCGCGACCGCCTGAGCGCGGTGCGGGCGGCCGGCGGGGCGGCCGGTGGGGGTGGTGGGCCGGGGAGCCTGCCGAGATGCCACGGCGGGCATCAGTGCGAAATTTTCCGTGGAAGGCGGAACTCCGTTCGAAGGGCGGGGCGTTGAACGCGTGAAGCTGCCGTCGGAGACGGCCGGCGGCACGGGGGAAGCGATACGGGGGTCGCATCGTGAGCGACGTGACGATTCATCCTGTCCGGGAAGCGTCGGTGGACCAGCCGTCCGACGCGCCGCACAAGCGGGAAGCCGCGGCCGGACTGACACCCTTCGTCGACGAGCTGCGCATCCCGCCCGTCCTGCGGCCCGGCCGCAAGGAGGCGTTGCGCGGCATCGACATCGACCAGACCACCACCTGGGTCCGGCTGCACTCCGAGCTCCCGCCGACGAAGGTGTGGGCGTACGAGGGGTACTACCCGGGCCCGACGATCGAGGTGCGTCGTGGCCGGCGGCTCCGCATCAACTGGAACAACCGCCTCACCGGCGGTTATCCGGTCACCGCCGCCGAGGCCAAGCCCTCACAGAGCGCGCCCCGGCCCACCGAGGAGCCGGGCCGCGCGAACAGCACCGTCGTGGAGGGCGTCGCCGACCTGCCGCCCTGGACGGTCACCCACCTGCACGGCGCGGTGACCGGCGGCGGCAACGACGGCTGGTCGGAGAACGCCGTCTCGCCCGGCGACTCCCAGCTCTCGGAGTATCCCAACGACCACCGTGCGACGTGCTGGTGGTACCACGACCACGCCATGGACATCACCCGGTGGAACGTCTTCGCGGGCCTGGCCGGGATGTACCTGATCCGCGACGACGAGGAGGACATGCTGCAACTGCCCTCCGGCAAGCGGGAGATACCGCTCGTCATCCAGGACCGCAACCTCGACACGGACCCGGACGGCCGCCTGACGGGCCGTCTGCTGCACAAGACCCGGATCGTGACCGCGGACAAGGACGGGAAGAACGTCACCCTGCCCTTCACCGGCCCCTACACCCTCGTCAACGGAGTCATCTGGCCCCACGCCGACGTCGCGGCGTGCTGGTACCGCTTCCGCGTGCTGAACGCGGCGAACAGCCGCACCTTCCAGCTCCGGCTGGTGGACGACGCGACGGGCGAGCCGGTGACGGGCGCGGTGTGGCAGATCGGCTCGGACGGCGGCCTGCTGCCGCGGCCGGTCCCGGTGGACGGCCCGCTGCCGATGGCGTCCGCCGAGCGGATGGACCTGCTCATCGACTTCGGCCTGCTGCGCGGGCGCACGCTCCGGCTCGTCAACGACACGCCCGGGGTGGCGTATCCGGACGTGATGCAGTTCCGGGTCGGCACCACGCAGGTGCGCGACCCGTTCGTGCTCCCGCAGGTGATCTCCCCGTCCTTCGAGCGGCTCACCCACGACTCGGCGCCCCACCACGAGCACCGGCTCGTCGTCCTCACCCCGCCCGGCCCGGTCGGCAACTTCCACCCGGAGATGTGGGAGGTGGAGGAGATCCCCGACACGGGCTCGGAGTTCCCCGTCGAAGGAGTCGTCCAGATCCACGGCGCGGACGGAAAGACCCGCACGTACCGCCGTAAGGCCCGGATGTTCGACGACACGCTGGGCCACACGGTCCGGCACGGCGACTGGGAGCAGTGGAGCTTCCTGAACCTGGGCGGTGCCGGCGTCCACCCGATGCACATCCACCTCGTGGACTTCCAGGTCCTGAGCCGCGACCGCTACCCGGCGGACGGTGACCCGGACAGCCCGTACGACAACAAGGTCGGCGGCACCCGCGTCCCGCTCGAATACGGCGGCCCGGTCCCGATATCCCCGGGCGACCAGGGCTGGAAGGACGTCATACAGGTCCCGCCGGGCCAGATGGTCAACGTGCTCGCCCGCTTCCAGGGCGCGACGGGCCGGTTCATGTACCACTGCCATCTGCTGGAGCACGAGGACATGGGCATGATGCGGCCGTTCGTCGTCATGCCGCGCGAGGTGCTGAAGTTCCATCACCACCAGCCGGGCGGACACGGCCACGGCGCGCACTGAGGCGGGGGAGAGGCAGCGCTGAGGCGGGGGCTGGCGCAGGGCCGGGGGCGACGCCCCGGCTCAGCGTTCCGGCGTGGCAGCCTCGGGACCGGCGCCCGGCGTGGCCTCGCCTTACCTTGTGCGCGGCGTGGCCTCGCCCGGCCCTGTGTCCGGCGTGGCCATGCCCTGCCCTGTGCCCGGCAGCGTCCCGGCCTCACCGGCACCGTCCCTCCGCACCAGCACGGCGGTCAGCACCAGGAAGACCAGCCCGGCGATCGGATAGATCCCGGACAGCAGCATCTGGCCGCCGTTCTGGTGCAGTTCCTCATGATGGTGGTAGCGGTGCGGCACGAACCACAGTGCGAACGAACAGAAGAGGAGACCCATCGCCAGCGTCCCCGCCCACCAGCGACGGCCGGCCCGGCTGCCGAAGCCGCCGCGGCCGATCGCCTCCGAGCCGAGCAGGATCAGCATCGGTACGCCCCACACCCAGTGGTGCGACCAGGAGATCGGGCTGACCAGCAGCGCGGTCACGGCACAGGCGACGGCCGCCCAGGCCCGGCGGCCGCCCAGCAGCGCGCCGACCGCGGCGGACAGCCCGAGCACGGCCACGACGGCCGCGGCCGCCAGCCACCACAGGCCGGGGTCGTGGGTGTGCAGCAGCCGGGCCAGCGCGCCGCGCAGCGACTGGTTGGCGGTGATCTCCACCTCGCCGACCCGGTCGGCGGCGAAGATGATCTCCGTCCAGAAGCGGCGGGAGTCGTGCGGCAGGACGAGCGCGGACAGCAGCGCGGTGCCCAGGAAGGTGAGACAGGCCACGGCGGCCTGCCGCAGCCAGGGGTTCCACGCCTGCCGCGGCCCCGCGCCGGCCCGCAGCCGCTGCCAGGCCCGTACGAGCCCGGCCAGCGCGAGGAAGACCGCGAACAGGGCCGGGGTGAGCTTGATACCGGCCGCCAGCCCGATGCCGATCCCGGCCCACCGGTTGCTGTCCTTACGGGTCAGGTCCCACAGGACCAGCACGGCGAGCAGCAGGTTGATCTGCCCGTAGCGCAGCGTCGTCCACATCGGCTCGCACCAGACCAGCAGCGCCGCCACCCCCAGCGCCGCGGCGAGCGGCGGCACCCGCCTCGGCCGCCCCACGAGCCGCAGACCGAGGTGGGCGACGGCGACCAGCAGCAGGAGGTTGCCGAGGGTGGCGAGGGTACGCATCTCCGGCACGCCGACCAGCGTGAGCGGCGTGAACAGCAGCGCGGCGAAGGGCGGATAGGTGTTGGGCAGGTGCGCCGAGGTCGCGACCATGTCGTAGAGGTCCTCGCCGTTGCGGGCGGTCCAGCCCTCGGCGCGGTAGACCATCAGATCGACCATCGTCACGTGCGCCAGCCGCTGCGCGACCCAGAAGGCGGCGAAGGACAGCACACAGCCGACGGCCGCCACCAGCAGCGGACGGCGACGGACGAAGCCCCTCAGCGGGGAGGAACCGCCGGGTGCAGCGGACTGTTCCAGCTCCAGCGCGGACACGGCGTACAGCTCCCCAGGACGAATCGGGCACGGCCCGCCGACAGTACCTCGCCCCCTCGCCCGGGGCCCCAGGACAACCGATTTGGCAGAAGGCGGGGAGGGCCGTGTAATGTAGGCGATGCCGCAGCGGGGAGCCGCAAGGAAAAGAACCGCGGCGGACCACAGCAAGGGGCTATAGCTCAGTTGGTAGAGCGCCTGCATGGCATGCAGGAGGTCAGGAGTTCAATTCTCCTTAGCTCCACAGAAGGATCAACAGTGAGGTGACTCACCGAGATCCACGAGATCCCGTCCGGTCTGAATGACCGGGCGGGATCTTGCGTTTATGGATGCCCGGATGCCGGACTCGTAGGGGTCGGCCGCGGCGAAGTGAGGGGGCGGAGCGCGCCGGGATCAGGGCCGCTTCCGCGGCGGATGGCCGCGTCGTAGTGCCGTCGGTAGTCGCCGATCTCCTTCCGACGGGTGGCGGCCCATCCCCCGAGGGCGACGACGGAGCCCAGCAGTGGCGTCCCGAGTTCCGTCAACGCGTAGCTCCACGCGGGGCGGGACACAGGCATGGACGGTACGGGTCACGAGCCCGTCGCGTTCCAGCTGGCGCAGCGTCAGTGTGAGCATGCGCTGGGAGACGCCGGTCACGGCTCGGTGCAGTTCCCCGAAGCGCAGGGTGCGGTCGCATAGTTGCCCGACGACCAGAATGCTCCATTTGTCACCGATCAGGGCGAGAATCTACAGAACTTCGCGGCACGCCTCCTGACCGACTCGCCGGACCTCTGTCCTCCGGCGTCCCCCTGGTCGGTCAACGGTTACCTCCTTGTGCGTAGCTGACAGAAATGTGCCGTCTTGTCAGGCTCTTCACCGTGACCACGCATGTGGCTACGCACAGAGAGTAAGTATCAGCGCCGGGCGGAATTCCGCGCCCGGTCGCTGCGACCGAAGGGTCAACTGTGACGAAGACACTCGTTGCTGTCGGTGCGGGGCCGGGAGTGGGTATGGGGTGGCCCGCGCGTTCGGCCGGCGCGGCTTCCGGGTCGGGCTGATCGCGCGGACCAGGGCGAAGCTGGATGCGCTGGTCGGGGAACTGGCCGGGCTGGGAGTCACGGCCGCCGCCTTCCCCGCCGACATCCGCGACCGCGACAGCCTGACGGCCGCACGGTCCGCGGCGAGGAGCGCGATGGGGCCGATCGGCGTCCTGGAGTTCGGTCGCGGTCGTCCCGGGCGGTGAGGCCGACCCGGAACTGATCGGCGACCGGTACTACCGCATGTACGAGGAGCGGGACCGCGCCGAATAGGTCATCGGCGACCTGGCGGCCTTCCGGGCCCTGGTCGACAGCGGGCAGGGGCCGCCCGCGACCCACCGGTGACGCACGTGCTCCGTAATGGCCGTGCCGTCCGGTTGCCGGGGCGGTGTGTGGCGGCCTTGCTCAGGTTTTCTCCAAACGCAAGGCGAGGGCGGGGCAGCGGCTGACCGCGCGCTGGGCGCGTTGGTGGAGCCGGGGCGGTAAGGCGGTGTCCGGGAGGAGTGGGTAGCCGTCCGGGTCGAGGCGTACGGCTTCGGGGAGGAGCCTGGCGCACAGGCCGTGTCCTTCGCACAGGGTCCAGTCGACCGCCAACCGGCCCGCGGCAGCCGTCGCGCCCGCAGTACCCGTGCCCGTACCGTCGGCCGCGTCGCCCGTCTCCGGTGCGGGGAGAGGGAGTACAGCGGCGGTCTCCCGGCCGCATCCGCCGCCCAGGGTGTGCGCGGCGAGGTCGTCGGGGAAGGCGTCCAAGGCGGAGAGCATGAACCGCACGGCACCGTCGGGGTGTTTGCAGGCCCCGCGCCCGTGCACGGTCTGCGTGGCGCGCCGTACGCCTTCCAGTGCTTCCTGACCGCCGCCCGCCAACGTGTCCGCCAGCGCGCTCGCCAGGGAAGGCAGGCCCAGGCGGCAAGGCCCGCACTGGCCCGATGACTCAGCGGCGAGCCAGCGCGCTACGAGCAGGGTTTCGCCGAGCGGGCAGGTGCCGACGGGCAGCGGCAGTACCGCGCCCGCGCCGAGCGCTCCGCCAACGGCCGCGAGTGCTTCGCGGGTGACCACCGTTGCGTACGCGGTCGCGGCGGCCAGCCAGGCGCCGTGGTAGCCGCCCACCAGGACGCCGCCGGGGGCCGGGTCGGCGGCACACACCTGGAGGACGTACGGAAGCGGCACCCCGCTCGGTGCCTCGACGACGGCGGGGGAGGGCACCGCGCCGGACACGGTCAGGAGCAGGGTGCCGGGTTCGTGGGGCGCCCCGGTCGCGGCGTACCGGTCGGCGCCCGTCCGGGCCGCGACGGCGAGCTGCGCGAACGTCTCGGCGTTGGAGAAGAGCGTGGGCGCGCCGCCGAGCCCGGACTCCGCGGCCCGCACCCGCCGCCCCGGCGGCAGCGCCGGTCCGCCTTCCGCGGCCCGGATCAGCGCGGACGCCTCGCCGGAGACGAGCCGTTCCGGTACGCGGACGAGCCGGGCGCGCAGCGACCGCCCGCGCCGCCGGTCGCTCAGGCCGCGCTCGGCCAGCGCGTCCCGCACCGACCGCTCGGCCGCGTCCTTGGTCACACCCACCACCAGCGTGCGGGCGCCGAGCGCGTCGGCGGCGAGCAGCGCGCCGTCCAGGACGAGGTGCGGCGCGCGGCACAGCAGGACGGTGTCCTTGCGGCACGCGGGCTCGCCCTCGCAGCCGTTGACGACGACCGCGGGCCGGACGCCCGAGCGCCGCGCGTGGTGGGCCACCGCCTCCAGCTTCCGTACGAGGGGGAAGCCCGCGCCGCCACGACCGCGCAACGCGATGGCGCCGGCCAGCTCGGCCAGCCGGTCCGCCGACAGGGACGGCGGCGAGCCGTGGACGAGCAGGTGGGCCCGGCGGTCGAGGCGCTCGCCCTCGTCGAAGCCCGCGGTCAGCCGGGGCGGACCGATGGCCTGGACGGGCGGGACGTCGGGCAGCGGGCCGGTCATGATCGGCTCCTGCCGTGCGAGGCGGGCCGGGCGGGGACGGGGTGGAGCGCGTGCCGGCCGTACGGCGGTGAGGAGTCAGGTGGCGAGGTATCCGGATATGAGGGGACAGGTGGCGGGGAATCCGGATAGGGGGAGTACGGCGGTGGGGCGTCCGGGGACGAGGGGTGCGAGTACGGGTACGTAGGAGGTGGCGGTGGTGGCGCGGCGTCGGCGGTACGGGCGCGCAGGCGGGCCCGTAGGACGTGCGGGAGGAAGGCGCGCGCCAGGAGGGCGGCGGCGACCGCCGCCAGGCACAGCGCGTACCCCGTGGTGACCCACCCGGAGGGGGCGCGACCGGTCTTCAGGCCGTGGACGAGCGCCAGGCACCAGGCCGGGTACGCGCAGGCGTGCAGGGCGCGCCAGCGTTCCGAGGCCCGGCCGCGGCCGGCGAAGGCGCTGCGGAGCGCGCCGGTCGCGGCGGCCAGCGCCATCAGGTAGCCGGCCACGGCGCCGAAGCCGATCAGTGCGGAAGCGCCGGCGGGCGTCCTGGTGAACGGCAGCAGCGCGTTCAGTACGTACGCGTGCCCTTCGGCGACCTTGACCGCGACGTGCAGGGCCAGGAAGCCGAGCGAGGCGGTGCCCAGGGCCCGGTGGACGCCCTGGGCGAGCAGCCGGCTGCGGGGCAGCAGGACCGTACGGCCCGCGGCGACCAGCCCCCAGACGACGGCGGCCGTGAGGGAGACGAGCGTCAGCACACCGCCGGTGAAGTCGACGAAGCCGCGCAGCGGGTCGGTCCCGGAGAGCAGGAGGAGAGCGAGAGCGGCGACGGCTCCGGCGGCGGCCGCGGGACGGCGGCGCAGTCGGGGGCGGCGCGGGACCGGGACCGGGCCTGTCGCCGGGCCTGTCATCGGGCCCGGAGGGGCGGTGTGGCGCGGGCCGTCCCGGGGGCCGTGACGGCGCGGGCGCGGGCCGGGGGACGGGCGGGACAGGCCCGGGAGGCCGTCCGGAAGGCGGAGCGGGAGGCGGACCGGGAGGCGAGGTAAGCCAGGGGGCCGCGGGCCGGCGGCGACGCGGCTCTTGCGGTGGGGACGCATGCGGGAAAAGTAGGGCGGTGCGAGGCCCGGGCGGCGGGCTTTCCGTAAGCGGCGTGCTGCGGGGCGGCGCGCTGCTACCGTCGGGTGCCGGGTTTGTTCGAAAGAGCCGGGCCGTGTGCCGCCCGGTGCCGCCAGGCGGTGCTTCGCGCGCTTCCGCCCACCCCGGAAGCCCCCGCCCGTAAGCGCGTGCCCCTTCCCCGGTTGGACGGCTCCCAGCGGGCCCGGCGGCCCCTGCGGTACCCTGACGCCATGCGTGCCGTACGCCTTCTGCTTAGCGGGCCGCGCTGATCAGTACCGACCGGTGAGCTTCCGGTCGGCATCGGCGCGGCGTCCCCTCCTGTGCGAGGGGTCTTTTTGTTTCCGCAAAAGTCGCACTTTTTCGCAGTAGCCGCAGGCAGAGACGACCGATGGAGCTTTGAGGACGATGACCGAGACGACTTCGGCTGCCGAGGTGGCAGCGCCGCACCGCTACACGGCAGCGCTGGCCGCCGACATCGAGGCGCGCTGGCAGGACTTCTGGGAGGCGGAGGGCACGTACGAGGCCCCGAACCCGAAGGGCGACCTGGCGGGCGACCCGGAGCTGGTGGCCAAGCCCAGGAAGTTCATCATGGACATGTTCCCGTACCCCTCGGGTGCGGGCCTGCACGTGGGCCACCCGCTCGGCTTCATCGCGACCGACGTGTACGGCCGCCACCTGCGCATGACCGGCCACAACGTGCTGCACACCCTGGGCTTCGACGCCTTCGGCCTGCCCGCCGAGCAGTACGCCGTGCAGACCGGCACGCACCCGCGCGTCTCCACCGAGGCCAACATCGTCAACATGCGGCGCCAGCTGCGCCGGCTGGGCCTGGGCCACGACCCGCGCCGCTCCGTCGAGACGATCGACCCGGACTACTACAAGTGGACCCAGTGGATCTTCGTCCAGGTCTTCAACTCCTGGTACGACGCCGACGCGAAGAAGGCGCGCCCCATCGCCGAGCTGGTGGCGCAGTTCGAGGCCGGAGAGCGTACGACGCCGGACGGGCGCCCCTGGAACGCGCTGAGCGCCGCCGAGCGCGCCGAGATCCTGGGCGAGTACCGCCTGGCGTACGCCTCGGACGCGCCGGTCAACTGGTGCCCCGGCCTGGGCACCGTGCTGGCCAATGAGGAGGTCACCGCCGAGGGCCGCTCCGAGCGCGGGAACTACCCGGTCTTCAAGGCCAAGCTGCGCCAGTGGAACATGCGCATCACCGCCTACGCCGACCGCCTGCTGGAGGACCTGGACGGGCTGGACTGGCCGGACGCGATCAAGCTCCAGCAGCGCAACTGGATCGGCCGCTCCGAGGGCGCGCGGGTGGACTTCCCCGTCGGCGACGAGAAGATCACCGTCTTCACCACCCGGCAGGACACCCTGTTCGGTGCCACCTACATGGTGCTGGCGCCCGAGCACGAGCTGGTCTCCGGCGAGCAGTCGATCGTCCCGGACGCCTGGCCCGAGGGCACCCACGAGGTCTGGACCGGCGGGTACGGCACCCCGGCCGAGGCCGTCGCCGCGTACCGCAAGCAGGCCGCGGCCAAGTCGGACGTCGAGCGACAGGCCGAGGCCAAGGACAAGACCGGCGTCTTCACCGGCGCGTACGCGACCAACCCGGTCAGCGGCGAGCGCGTCCCGGTCTTCATCGCCGACTACGTGCTGATGGGCTACGGAACCGGCGCGATCATGGCGGTCCCGGCGCACGACAGCCGTGACTTCGCCTTCGCGCGCGCCTTCGAGCTGCCCATGCGCTGCGTCGTGGAGCCGTCGGACGGCCGTGACCAGGACCCCGCCACCTGGGACGACGCCTTCGACTCGTACGAGGCGAAGATCGTCAACTCGGCGGGCGCCGACATCGCGCTGGACGGCCTGACCGTCCCGGACGCCAAGATCAAGATCACCGAGTGGCTGGCCGCCGCCGGCATCGGCGAGGGCACCGTCAACTTCCGGCTGCGCGACTGGCTGTTCAGCCGCCAGCGCTACTGGGGCGAGCCGTTCCCGATCGTCTACGACGAGGACGGCGTCGCGCACGCGCTGCCCGAGTCGATGCTGCCGCTGGAGCTGCCCGAGGTCGACGACTACTCGCCGCGCACCTTCGACCCGGACGACGCCGACACCCAGCCCGAGACCCCGCTGTCCCGCAACGAGGACTGGGTCAACGTCGAGCTGGACCTGGGCGACGGCCCGAAGAAGTACCGCCGCGAGACCAACACCATGCCCAACTGGGCCGGTTCCTGCTGGTACGAGCTGCGCTACACCGACCCGCGCAACGACACCGCGCTGGTCGACCCGGAGATCGAGCAGTACTGGATGGGCCCGCGCGAGGGGCAGCCGCACGGCGGCGTCGACCTGTACGTGGGTGGCCAGGAGCACGCCGTACTGCACCTGCTGTACGCGCGGTTCTGGTCGAAGGTGCTGCACGACCTGGGGCACATCGCGTCCTCCGAGCCGTTCCACAAGCTGTACAACCAGGGCATGATCCAGGCGTTCGTCTACCGGGACGGCCGCGGCATCGCCGTACCCGCCGCCGAGGTGGAGGAGCGCGACGGCGCGTACTACTACCAGGGCGAGAAGGTCAGCCGCGTCCTGGGCAAGATGGGCAAGTCCCTGAAGAACGCCGTCACGCCCGACGAGATCTGCGGGGAGTACGGGGCGGACACCCTGCGCCTGTACGAGATGGCGATGGGCCCCCTGGACGTCTCGCGTCCGTGGGACACCCGCGCCGTGGTCGGCCAGTACCGCCTGCTGCAGCGGCTGTGGCGCAACGTCGTGGACGAGGCGACCGGTGAGGCCACCGTCGTCGACGCCGAGCCGGACGAGGACACGCTGCGCGCGCTGCACAAGGCGATCGACGGCGTCGGCCAGGACATGGCCAACCTGCGCTTCAACACCGCCATCGCCAAGGTGACGGAGCTGAACAACCACCTGACCAAGGCGGGCGGCCCGGTCGCGCGCTCGGTGGCCGAGCGCCTGGTGCTGCTGGTCGCGCCGCTGGCCCCGCACATCGCCGAGGAACTGTGGCGCAAGCTGGGCCACACCGACTCGGTCGTCCACCAGGACTTCCCCGTCGCCGACCCGGCCTACGTGGTCGACGAGACCGTGACCTGCGTCGTGCAGATCAAGGGCAAGGTCAAGGCGCGCCTGGAGGTCTCGCCGTCCGTCTCGGACGCGGACCTGGAGGCGGCGGCGCTGGCGGACCCGGCGGTCGTGGCGGCGCTGGGCGGCGCGGGCATCCGCAAGGTGATCGTGCGGGCGCCGAAGCTGGTGAACATCGTTCCCGCGTGAGGGGCTGATTCCGTTGCCGGAGCCCTTCGGGGCGTGGCCGGATCCGGACGGTCGCCGGGCTCTTCGGGGCGTGGCTAAGGGATGACCACTACGGGCAGGTTGGGGGTTCGAAGGGAACCCCCGGCCTGCCCGTGGCGTTTACGGTGGAAGAGCCGGGACCCCGGCGCCTCCGCCCACCGTGCCGTCGCCATCGAGGAGTAACCATGGAAGCCGTCGCCGCGATCTTCGGGCTCCTCTTCCTGCTGTTCGTCGCGGCCGGTGTCTTCGTCACGGTCAAGGCCGTCAAGGCGGCCAAGCGCGGGGTGGACCGCGGGGTGGCACAGGCGCGCCGGACCGTCGAGGACACCACCCTCAGGGCCCGTCAGTTCACCCAGCCCGGTGTGGCCGGTGAGCTGGCCCAGCTGCGGCTCTCGCTGCGTACGTCCATGCGGGCCACCCAGGACGCGCTGCACACCGGCGCCGAGCAGGACACCTCGCTGACCGAGGCGCTGGGCCTCTTCGAGCGGCTCAGCGCCCACGGCCACGAGCTGGACGACGAGCTCAAGCGGCTGGAGCGGGAGCCCGCCAAGGCCGGCATCGCGGCCCGGCTGCCCGAGCTGCGCGAGCGGCTGGAGCGCATCACGCACTCCGCGGAGTCGCTGCGGTGGGCAGCCCGGGACCGCGCACGGCAGTTCGCCGACGACGACCTCGCCGCGCTCGGCGAGCAGATCGACATGGAGGCCGGAGCCCTGCGGCATTGGTCGAAGGAGCCGCTGGAGGACCGCATCGAGGCGTCCGGAGGCGCGTCGGCGGCCGCCGGGGCGGGGGCGCCCGGGGGAGCGGCCGGGACTTCTTCGGAAGAGGCGGCGGCAGGGCGGAAGTCCTGGAGGGCCGCCGAGGACGAGACTCCCGCCATCACGGCCCGTGACCCGCGTACGCAGCCCACGTACGCATGGCAGAAGGCGCCGCGTACGGAGCGGACGACCTGAGGGCGCAGGGGCGGGCGGCGGGTCCTTGATGCCGGCCGGGCTGGTGACGTCGATGACGACCGGATCGGTGATGCCGGGCGGGTCCCGACGCCGACGGGGCCGGTGAGGCTCGGCGGGCTCCCGAGGCCAGGCTGGCTGCTGTGGCCGGGCCGGTGACGTCGGCCGGGCCGGTGGGCGCGGGGCAGGCCGGTGGGCGCGGGTGAGGCCGACGGTTCCGCGCGCACCGGGCGGGCCGATCACGTCGGCCGAGGCGAGCGACCGGCAGCCGCCGCCGGGCGTCTTCCTCCCGGTCCGGCCGGTGCCGGCGGATCTTGGCAGGGGCCCGCACTGTCGGCCTCCGGGATCCCCGGATAACCTCCCAGTCATGTCCCGCCATGTCGCGATCGTCACCGATTCAACGGCCTACCTGCCGCGGGCGGCACTGCGGCGCCACCGGATCACGGCGGTACCGCTCACCGTCGTCCTCGGCGACCAGGCCCTGGAGGAGGGCACCGAGATTTCGGCGAGATCGGTCGCCCAGGCCCTGCAGAAGCGCAAGTACGTGACGACATCGCGGCCGAGCCCCGAGGACTTCGCGTCCACCTACCGGGCCATCGCCGAGGCGGGGGCCGAGAGCATCGTCTCGCTCCACCTGTCCTCGGAGTTCTCCGGCACGTACGACGCGGCGGTACTGGCTGCCGCCGCGGCCCCCGTACCGGTGCGGGTCGTGGACACCGGCATGGTCGCCATGGCGCTCGGCTTCTGCGCCCTGGCGGCGGCCGAGGCCGCGGAGTCCGGCGGCAGCCTGGACGAGGCGGTGGCCGCGGCCGAGAAGCGCGCCGAGCAGACGTCCGCCTACTTCTACGTCGACACCCTCGACTACCTGCGGCGGGGCGGCCGGATCGGAGCGGCGCAGGCGCTCCTCGGCTCGGCCCTCGCGGTAAAGCCTTTGCTCCAGCTCGCCGACGGGCGGATCGACCTACTGGAGAAGGTCCGTACGGCTTCGAAGGCGATCGCCCGGCTGGAGGAGATCGCCGTGGAGCGGGCCGGGGAGGCACAGGTGGACATCGCCGTGCATCATCTCGCGGCGGCCGAACGGGCGGACGCGCTCGCGGAACGGCTGCGCGAGCGGGTGCCCGGGCTGGCCGAGCTGCACGTGAGCGAGGTGGGAGCGGTGATCGGGGCGCACACGGGGCCGGGGCTGCTGGGGGCTGTGGTCTCGCCGCGTTAGCGCGGAAGCCCTCCTTCGGGTGACGCGGTTATCCACAACGAGCCGGTTGTCCCCGGAATTTGACGGCGCGCAGCGGGATCGGCGCGAAGTGCCTAACGTTCGTGGGCATGACGCCACAATCACTCTCTGTAACTGCATCGTCAGGTCGGTCCGCTAGTGGCCCTGGTCCAGACGTCGGCTCCCGTCCGGGCTCCGGCCCGGGTTTTGACCCGGGTTTCGGCCCCGGCTCGCACTTCGGCTTCGGGCCCGACCCTGGCACCGGCTTCGACCCTGGCACCGGCTTCGACCCTGGCACCGGCTTCGATCCGGGCCCCGGCTTCGACCCTGGCCCCGGTTCCGGGGCCGAGCTCGGCCTGGCCTCCCGGTCCGACTTCGCTCCGGATCGCGGCACCGACGCCCCGCCCTCCCGCCGGAGGGCCGTGCGTGACGCGGTGCACGGGCGGGCCGCCCGGCGTGCGGAGACCGTTGCTGCGGTACGTACGCGGGCCGCGGGCCTCTTCCGGGGCCCACCCGGCCCGGACCGGCGCGCGAGCCCCGCGCAACCGGGCGGCAGCCCACCGCCCTCGGGCAATCCGCCACCTCCGGGCAGCCCGCCGACTCCGAGCCTCCCGGAAAGCCCTGCCGCCGCAGATGCTCCAGGCATCACAGACGCCACTAGCACCACAGAAGGCCCAAGAGCCCGAGACACCACAGGCGCACCAGCCGCTGACGACCTGACCGACGACCGGCCCCAGGGCCCCCGCGAAGGCGCGCGTCCGGACCGTGCCGCCCGGCTGGCGCTCACCGTGCGGGAGCGGCTGCCGCTGTGGGTGCAGTCGCGATGCGCGATCGCCCCGAGAGCGCTGGCTGCTCTGGCCGTGGTGTTCGCGGTGGCGGTGGCCTTCGCGGCCCATCACTTCTGGGCGTCCCGGCCCGAGCCCGTCCGGGCACCGGCCGCCGCCCGGGCCCCGGCGCTGTCGCCCCCGGCCCCGGCGCCCACACCGCAGCCACAGGTGGCGGCGCCGCCACCGGGAGGCGCGCCGCCGACCGTCGCGGGGCGGCTCCTCGTGGTCGACGTGGTCGGGAAGGTGCACCGTCCCGGCATCCACCGGCTGCCGCAGGGAGCCCGCGTCGCCGACGCGCTGCGCGCGGCGGGCGGGGCGCTGGACGGTGCGAACACCCGAGGACTGAACCGGGCCCGGCTGCTGGTCGACGGCGAGCAGATCGCCGTGGACACCCCAGGGGCCGTGCCGGGCGCGGGCCCCGGAGCGGCCACGGGAGCTGGGGCCGGAGCGGCTTCCGGGGCGGGCACCGGCGGTGGTACGGCGTCCGGAAGCGCCGGCGTGTCCGGTGGGACGGGCGCCGGAGCCGCTCCCGTCAGCCTGAACTCCGCGACCGCGGAACAGCTCGACGGCCTCCCCGGCGTCGGCCCCGTCCTGGCCCGGCACATCATCGAGTACCGCACCGCGCACGGCGGCTTCACCTCCGTGGAACAGCTCCGCGAAGTGAACGGCATCGGCGACCGCCGCTTCGCCGACCTGCGGCCGCTGGTCCAGCCATGACCCCGTACCCCACCACACCGCCTCATCTGCCTCCACCGCCCCAGCCGCCCCCACCATCCCAGGCCTCCGACCTCCACACCGCACCCGGCACCGTCTCCGCCCGAACGGCCGACCCGGCGGCCGCCCGCTCCGCCGTCCACGCGGCGGCGTCCTCCCCCTACGGCGCCGCCGACCCCCGCCGGCCGGACGAAGCCGTCGATCTTCGACTGGCCGGGCCCGCGGCGGCCGCGTGGGGCGCGGCGGCACTGGCCCTGGGGTGGTCCGGCGGCTCGGTGGCGGCGGCGTGTGCCGTGGCCGCGGTGCTGGCGGCGATCGTGGTCGTCATCGCGGTCCGCCGGCCCCGGCGGCCGGCCACCGGGGCCTTGGTCGCCCTCGCCGCGGTGCTGCTGGGCGCGGTCGCCGGAGCCGCGTCCGCCGCACTGCATGCGGCGGACGTACGGCGCGGTCCGCTGCCGGAGCTGGCGCGGCGGCACGCCCCGGTCACAGCCGAGGTGGAGCTGACCGGCGATCCGCGGCTGACCCGCCCACGGGTGAGCGGCGCCCGCCAAGCGCCGCCCGCCGTCGTGTTCACCGGGGACGCCCTCCGCGTCACCGCGCCGGACGGTTCGGTGACCGCCACCCGTACCCCCGTACTGGTCGTCGTGCACCGCACGAAGCACCTCGCCGACTGGCAGGGCCTCCTGCCCTCGACACGCGTGCGTGTCGCGGCCCGCGCGGCGCCGCCCCTCCGGCCGTCCGACCGGGCCGCAGCCGCCCTACAGGTCACCACGGGAACAGGACCTCACGTGGTGGGCGCCCCCGACGCCTTGCAGCGACTCGCCGGTGACCTGCGGGCCGGGCTCCGGGAGGCCAGTGACGACCTGAGCCCCGACGCCCGCGCCCTCCTGCCGGGCCTGGTGGTCGGTGACACCGCGCGTGTCCCGCCCGACCTCGACGACGCCTTCCGCACCACCGACCTGACCCACCTGCTCGCCGTCTCCGGCAGCAACCTGACCATCCTGCTCGTCCTGCTCATCGGCCCGCCCCACCTCGCCGTACGGGCCGAACGCCGCGGCCTGGCGCCGCTCCTGGGTCTCTCGCTGCGCACCACCGCCCTCATCGGCGGATCGATCGCCCTCGCCTTCGTGATCGTCTGCCGCCCCGACCCCAGCGTGCTGCGCGCCGCCGCCTGCGGACTGATCACCCTGCTCGCCATCGGGACGGGGCGCCGCCGTTCGCTCGTCCCCGCGCTCGCCGCCGCCGTCCTGGCCCTTGTGCTCTACGACCCCTGGCTCGCCCGCAGTTACGGCTTCCTGCTGTCCGTACTGGCCACCGGCGCCCTGCTCATCCTCGCCCCTCGCTGGAGCGCGGCCCTGCGACGCCGCCGCGTGCCGCCCCGCCTCGCCGAGGTGCTCGCCGCGGCGGCCGCGGCGCAGGCGGCCTGCGCACCCGTCGTCGTGGTGCTCGCCGCACGCGTCGGTCTCGTCGCCGTCCCCTGCAACCTGCTGGCCGAGCTCGCCGTCGCCCCGGCCACCGTCCTGGGGTTCGCGGCGCTCGCCACCGCACCGTTCGCGCCGCCCCTGGCCCATGCCCTGGCCTGGTGCGCGAGCTGGCCGACCGAGTGGATCGCCGGTGTGGCCCGTACGGGGGCGGGCCTGCCCGGCGCGGAGGTGGACTGGCCGGGCGGGTGGGCCGGCGCGGTGTCGCTGGCCGCCGTGACGGTGGCGTTCGTCCTGGTGGGACGGCGGTTGTCACGCCGGCCCTGGCTGTGTGTCCTCGGTGTCCTGGCACTGCTCGTCGCGGTGCTGCGGCCGGTCCCGGTCACCCGCGTCATCACCGGCTGGCCGCCTCCCGGCTGGCGAGCGGTGGTGTGTGACGTGGGCCAGGGCGACGGCCTGGTGTTCACGGCGGGGGAGGACACCGCCGTGGTCGTGGACACCGGCCCGGAGCCGGACGCCATCGACCGCTGCCTGACCGACCTGGGCGTACGCCGTATCGCGCTGCTCGTCCTCACCCACTTCCACGCCGACCACGTCAGCGGGCTGCCCGGCGCCTTGCGCGGGCGCTCGGTCGGCGCCATCGAGACCACGACTCTGCCCGAGCCACCCGGCCAGGCCGCCTTCGTGCAGCGCACCGCGGCGGCCGCAGGCGTGCCGGTGATCGGCTCCACGCCGGGGGAGCGGCGCAGCATCGGTCCGCTCAGCTGGGAGGTCCTGTGGCCACCCGGCACCGGCCCCGGCCAGCCCTTCCCCGGGCCCGCCTCACGTGCCGTCGAAGGCCCCAACGACGCCAGCGTCACGCTGCTGCTGCGCACCGCCGGACTGGACTTCCTCCTCCTGGGCGACCTCGAACCGGTCGCGCAGCAAGCGTTGTCGACCGCGCGCCCCGACCTGGGAGCCGTGGACGTCCTCAAGGTCGCGCACCACGGCTCCGCTTATCAAGATCCGCAGCTGATACGCCGCCTGGCGCCGCGCGTCGCCCTGATCAGCTGCGGCACCGGCAACCCGTACGGCCATCCGGCGCCGCGCACCGTCGAGTCGCTGCGCTCCCGAGGGGCCCGGGTGCTGCGTACGGACACCGACGGCGCCATCGCGGTACTGGGCGGCAGGGACCGGCTGACCACCACCGTCAGGGGCCGCAGGCGGAGCCCGGCGTGCCCGCCAGGTCGGCGCAGGGCACGTGCTCGTACTTGCGCAGGATGTTCTTCGCCGTGTCGGAGTCCATGAACGCCCGGAACTTCGCGGCGAGCGAGCCCGCCTCGGGCTGCCCGTACGTGTAGAGGTACTCCACCGTCCAGAAGGGATAACTACGTTGACCAGCCCACTCGATGTCGGGCTCACGCCCGTTCAGCCGGACGCGGGTCACCCGCGGGTTCTTGGCCGCCGCGTACACCTCCGCGTACCCGATCGCACCCGGCACGCGGCCGACCGTGTCCAGCAGGCTGCCGGTGCCGTTCACCTCGCAGCGCGTGACGCGGGCCGTCGCGTCACGGTCCTTGCCGCTGCAGTCGTACGACGACACCGTGCCCGGCTCCGAGCCGCGCAGCACGGTCGTCTCGAACGCCCGCCGGGTGCCGGACGTCGCGTCCCGGCCGACGATACGGACCGGCAGGTCGCTGCCGCCGAGCTGCTTCCAGTTGGTGTACCGGCCGTCGTAGATGCCGCGCAGCTGCCCGGAAGTGAGGTTGTCGACGCCGGTCCGGCCGTTGACGACCATGCCGAGCAGGATGACGCCGACCCGACGGCCCGCCAGCTTCCGGTAGATGGCGGGCGCAGCGACGTCCGACACCGCCAGGTACGCCGGCCCGCCGGCCGGCGCGGACCTCCCCGCCCGGTTGAGCCGCCCCAGCCCGGACAGGCTGCCGCTCTCCGCCACCTCGATCTCGGCTCCCCGGCAGCGCGCCGCGTACTGCCGGGCGATCTCCCGCATCGGCGGTGCGAAGGCGCTGGAGCCGTCGACGGTCAGCCGCCCGGTCGCGCACTCCGCACTCGCCACCACCGCCGGCCCGTTGAGCAGCAGCCCGCCCAGCAGGCCGACCAGGATGACGCAGACGCCGCCGAGGCCGAGGCTCAGTTTGCGCGGTCCCCAGCGCTGCGCGTTGCGCCGGATCCGCCCGCCGCTGATGAACCCGCCGACGACGACCTCGCCCGGCCGGCCGCCGTCCGCGCCCCCGGCACGGCTGCGCTGCGCCCCGTCCCCACCCCTGTCTCCGTCCCCGCCCCTGTCCCCGGTTCCGTCCTCCGCCGACAACAGGACCAGCAGCTTGAAGTGGTTGCGCTTGTTCAGCGGCACCTTGGGTATGACGAGCCGGCCACCGTCGTACCGCAGACCGCCGCCGTTACGGGTGAGCATCCCGACCAGGTCCGGCGGGTTGGTGTCCGGCACCTCCACCCCGATGACCGTGCGCCCGGTGAACTCGGCCGTCAGCGGCTCCTGGTAGTCCTGCCGCACGATGTCCTTGCCGCCGTCGTTCTCGAACCGCAGCAGCGCCAGGGTGGCGTCGGTGATCTCCTGGTCCTGCCTGAGCAGCCGCAGCTGTACCAGGCTGTGGGCGTCCCGCGGGTTCATGCCGATCGCGGTGTCCATCTGGACGCGGTAACCGATGCGCTTGCGGCCCGGCAGGAACCGCTCGACGGCCCAGAGCACGGCCGTGGCGACGAGCCCCGCCGCGGCGAGGAGCGTCTCGGTGTCCGGCAGGGTCACGACTACCTCGCACGGCTGATCGGATGGCGGAATGCCTGCAATGTAGGGACGCGGGAGACGGCCCGGTGCGGCTTCGGCATCCCGACACCAGAGGTTCATCCGCCGGCCGCGCGACCGGTTGCGGCAGGGGGCCCGCCGGACCCGGGCGCCCCCTTAATCAGGACCTGTAAACTCCAGAAATATGAGGATGAGCGAGGGCGTCGAATGGGCCCTGCACTGCTGTGTGACCCTGGCCTCGCTCGGCGACGCGCGTCCCGTCTCGACGGCTCGGCTGGCCGCCTCCTTCGACCTGCCCCAGGCCTATCTGAACAAGCGCCTCCAGGCCCTGGTCCGGGCCGGTGTCCTGACCTCGACCCCTGGCGCCCGCGGCGGTTTCCGGCTGGCCAGGCCGCCCGAGCGGATCTCCCTGATGGACGTCGTCGCCGCCATCGAGGGCACCGACGACGCCTTCCGGTGCACCGAGATCCGCCGCCAGGGCCCCGGTTCCGGAGCGCCGGACCGGGACTTCCGCCGCCCCTGCGGCATCTCCACCGCGATGCGCAGGGCGGAGCTGGCCTGGCGCCGCGAGCTGGCCAAGCAGACCGTCGCCGACCTCCTGGCCGGCGTCCCGGGACCGGCCGCGGAGCGCACCCGCCGCTGGTTCGCGACCGAGAGGACGAGCACCTGATGGACTCCCCGCAGACCCGTTCCGCCTCCCGGGCGGACGGCGGAACGGCGGCCGCCCGCCCCTCGGACGCCGAACGGATGCGGGCCGAGCCGCTCGACCCGGCACGTACCGACGCCTACCTGCGGCGTATCGGTGCCGACCGTCCGGCGGTGCCCGACGCCGAGGCGCTGCACGATCTGCACCTGCGGCATCTGCGAGCCGTCCCCTTCGAGAACCTCTCCGTGCATCTCATGGAAGACGTGGCTCTGGAGTACGAGCCGCTGGTGGACAAGGTCGTCGGTGCCTCGCGCGGCGGATTCTGCTACGAACTGAACGGCGCCTTCGCCGCCCTGCTCCGCGCCCTCGGCTACCGCGTCGAGCTGCTCGCCGCCCGGGTCCTCGGCCCGGAAGGCCCCGGCATCCCGTACGACCACCTCGCGCTGCGCGTCCACACCGCCGACGACCAGGGCGGGCCGTGGCTCGCCGACATCGGCTTCGGCAGGAACAGTCAGTACCCGCTGCGCCTGGACAGCCGCGAGCAACAGCCCGACCCCGCCGGGCTGTTCCGCATCGAGGAGACCGCCGACGGCGATCTCGACGTCCTGCGGGACGGCGTGCCCCAGTACCGGCTGGAACAGCGGCCGCGTGCCCTGGCGGACTTCGAGGCGGGCTGCTGGTACCACCGCACCTCGCCGGCCTCGCCCTTCACCCGGTCACTGGTCTGCTCCCGGCTGACGGAGACCGGCCGCGTCACACTCTCCGGCCGTACGCTCGTGATCACCGACGCCGACGGCGGCCGGGACGAGCGCGAGTTGTCCGAAGCCGAGGTGCTCCCCGCCTACCGCGCCCACTTCGGCATCACGCTGGACCGCATACCGGAGCTGCGCGGCTGACGGGCGTCTGCCCGGCAGACGGCGACGTGTTCCTGACCGGCGCGCGGCTGACGTGCGCCGGTCAGGCGGGCTGCCGACGTGTCACTCGGCCTCCAGCCAGCCCTCGTACTCGTCCGCCAGGGCGTCCAGCTTCGCCGGGTCGTGCACACCCGTGGGATCTTCGACGACCACCAGCCACTGGGCGTCCTCGGCGTCGTCCTCGCCCGCCAGGGCGTCCCGGACGAGCTGGGGTTCCTCCGTGACGCCGAAGCGCTCGGCCAGCGCTTCGGCGACCTCCTCGGCGGAGTCGCGGTCGGGCAGCACCAGAACATGTCGTACATCGCTCACCCGGCCATTGTCCCGGTCGTCGTCCGGTGGCGCGGTCCGGGCACCGGACGCCGCTGTCGCTGACGGCGCTGTCGATGACGCCGTTGTCGCTGACGGCGCCGTCAGTGTCGCCGTTGTCAGTAAGGCTGCCGTTGTCAGTAAGGCTGCTGTCAGCGACGCTGCTGTCAGTGGCGGCGCTGTCAGTGGGGCGTGGGATGCTGGTGCGCGATGGCCAGGAAAGCAGCAAACGACGACCCGCTCACCCCGCTCACGCTCGCCGTGGGCCAGGAGGACCTGCTCCTGGACCGCGCCGTGCAGCAGGTGGTGGCCGCGGCCCGCGCCGCCGACGCGGACACCGATGTGCGCGACCTCACGCCCGACCAGCTCCAGCCCGGCACGCTCGCCGAGCTGACCAGCCCCTCGCTGTTCGCCGAGCGCAAGGTCGTGGTGGTCCGCAACAGCCAGGACCTGTCCGCCGACTCGGTCAAGGACGTCAAGAAGTACCTCGGCTCCCCGGCCGAGGAGATCACCCTCGTGCTGCTGCACGCCGGCGGCGCCAAGGGCAAGGGCCTGCTGGACGCCGCCCGCAAGGCCGGTGCGCGGGAGGTCGCCTGCGCCAAGATGACCAAGCCCGCCGACCGCCTCGCCTTCGTGCGCGGTGAGTTCCGTACGGCGGGCCGGTCCGCCACCCCGGAGGCGTGCCAGGCGCTGGTGGACGCGATCGGCAGCGACCTGCGCGAACTGGCCTCGGCCTGTTCGCAGCTGGTCGCCGACATCGAGGGCACCATCGACGACGCCATCGTGGCCCGCTACTACCGCGGCCGCGCCGAGGCGTCCAGCTTCACCGTCGCGGACCGTGCCGTGGAGGGCCGGGCCGCCGAGGCGCTGGAGGCGCTGCGCTGGGCCATGTCGACGGGCGTCGCACCCGTCATGATCACCAGCGCGCTCGCCCAGGGCGTGCGCGCCATCGGCAAGCTGGCCTCCGCCCCGCGCGGCGCCCGCCCCGGCGACCTCGCCCGCGAGCTGGGCATGCCCCCCTGGAAGATCGACCGGGTGCGGCAGCAGATGCGCGGCTGGTCGGCGGACGGCGTGGCGACAGCGCTGCGTGCGGTGGCCGAGGCCGACGCCGGCGTCAAGGGCGGCGGTGACGACCCCGAGTACGCACTGGAGAAGGCCGTCGTCACCATCGCCCGCGCGGCCCGCTCCCGCTGACCGCCGGGGGAGTGGAGAGGGCAGGCAGCGGCCTCAGCTCCGCAGTCTCCGGAGCGTCTGCGTCGCGCTCGCCTTGAGCATCCCCGTGACCTGCTCGGCCGTCGGTGGCTTGGCCGAGCTGCTGCGCGAGGTGTAGCTCGACCAGGTGATCTGGTAGGTCGCCCAGCCGTCGCGGACGCCGAGGATCACGTACGAGCCGCTGCTGTCGTCGGACCGGCTGACGAGATACGCCTCGTCACCGATGCCCGGCACCGGGGTGACCCGGTAGGCGACCGAGCTGCGCTGGCTCTCGTACGCGCGGTAGCTGTCCGCGAACTCGGCCGACGGGTCGGTCTTCTTGTGCAGGGTGGCGCTGCTGTACACCCAGGTCGAGGAGTAGTCGTTGCCGTCCGCGCCGGACGGCTTCAGCTCGGCGTTGCACCACATCGAGTCCATCGCGCCCTGCTGGACGCCGCTGTACTGCGGGTTCTGCGGGTTCTGCGCGTTCTGTGCGCTGCTGCCGGAGGAGCCCGACGACGAGGAGCTTCCGGCCGGTTTGATCTTGAAGTTCGCGTTCTCGAACGGCGTGAACGCGGTGCGGTTGCACAGGTCGGACGTGTACGAGTAGTCGGCCAGGTCGGGCTCGGGCCGCGCGTCCCCGAAGGCCCCGGCGGCGAAGAGGATCGCACCGCCCATCGCCGACGCGGCGACCGCCCCGCCGAGCGCCCACAGCCAGTGCTGCGTACCTCCGACGCCGCCACCGGTACCGCCCGCACCGGGCCCAGCCCCAGGCCCAGGCCCGACCCCAGCCCCAGCCCCGACCTCAAGCCCTTGAGCGTACGGATTGTGCTGCGGCCCCCCGGGCCCGTACGGCCCCGGTCCGGTCCCCGCCCCCGGCTGGTGCGGCAGGAGCGGCGGCTGGGAGGGAACGGACGGCTGTGGCTGCGCGTAGGGATGGTGCTGATCCCCCGGAATCGACATGCGCGGCAGCGTAGCGGACCGGAACCGGCCACATGGCCGTAATCGTGACCTGGACCACACCCCTTCCGTAGCTCGCCCGCCTCTACCCAGGTCAAGCGGCCAGCCCTCACCCCTGCCCAGAATCGAACGGCAGCCCCACCCCCGCCCCAGGCCCGAGCGGCCTCCACCCCCACCCTCACCTCACCCCACGACAAAGGACCCCGCATCACCCTGGGGAAGGGTGACCGCGAGGTCCTTCGTCTCAAGCTGTGTGTGCGCCGCACCCGCGTGGCGAACGCAGGCCGTGTGCGGCGCGGTGGTGCACCGGAAGGAGCGGAGAGAGGGGCCGCTGGGCCCTTACCGGCAGTAGTGAAGCGTCAGAACAGGTCAGGCCTTGAGGGCCGCGACCTTCTTGGCCAGCGCCGACTTCTTGTTGGCGGCGGCGTTCTTGTGGATGACACCCTTGCTGACGGCCTTGTCCAGCTTCTTGGCGGCCTCGGCCTGGGCGGTGGCGGCCTTCTGCAGGTCGCCGGCCTCCACGGCCTCACGGGTGCGACGGATCGCGGTACGCAGCGAGGACTTGACAGCCTTGTTGCGCTGACGAGCCTTCTCGTTGGTCTTGATCCGCTTCATCTGGGACTTGATGTTCGCCACGAAAGAGCCTTTTCAGGTTCGTTGGAATTTCGAGTCGCGCCTCGTACGAGAGAGGGCACAAAGCGCAGTGGACCAGGCTACCAGCAGCTTCCTCGGCCTCCCAAACCGGACCAGGGCCGCCGCGCATGGGACCATGGGGGAGACGAAAAACAACCGAGTCCCGCCTACCCGCGTTCTCTGAATGGACCCTGCGTGCCCGCGACCCCTACGAACGTGCCGGAGCCGAGCCGTACCGACCCGGCTCTCATCCGTAACTTTTGCATCATCGCGCACATCGACCACGGCAAGTCCACGCTCGCCGACCGGATGCTCCAGCTGACCGGCGTCGTCGACCAGCGGCAGATGCGCGCGCAGTACCTCGACCGCATGGACATCGAGCGCGAGCGCGGCATCACGATCAAGTCCCAGGCCGTCCGGCTGCCCTGGGCCCCGACCGACGAGGACGCCGGCGCGACCCGCATCCTCAACATGATCGACACCCCGGGCCACGTCGACTTCACGTACGAGGTCTCGCGCTCCCTCGCCGCGTGCGAGGGCTGCATCCTCCTCGTGGACGCGGCCCAGGGCATCGAGGCCCAGACCCTCGCCAACCTGTACCTGGCGATGGAACACGACCTCGTGATCATCCCGGTGCTCAACAAGATCGACCTGCCGGCCGCGCAGCCCGAGAAGTTCGCCAAGGAGCTGGCGAACCTCGTCGGCTGCGAGCCCGAGGACGTGCTGAAGGTCTCCGCCAAGACCGGCGTCGGCGTGCCCGAGCTGCTCGACAAGGTCGTCCGCGAGGTCCCGGCCCCGGTCGGCGTCAAGGACGCGCCCGCCCGCGCGATGATCTTCGACTCGGTCTATGACGCGTACCGCGGCGTCGTGACGTACGTGAAGGTCGTCGACGGCACGCTCAGCAAGCGCGAGCGGATCAAGATGATGTCCACCGGCGCCGCCCACGAGCTGCTGGAGATCGGTACGAACTCGCCCGAGATGAAGGCCGCCGACGGCCTGTCCGTGGGCGAGGTCGGCTACCTGATCACCGGCGTGAAGGACGTCCGCCAGTCCAAGGTCGGCGACACCATCACGCAGCTCAGCAAGGGTGCCGAGGTGCCGCTGGGCGGCTACAAGGACCCGAAGCCGATGGTCTTCTCGGGCCTGTACCCGCTCGACGGCTCCGACTACCCGGAGCTGCGCGACGCCCTGGACAAGCTCCAGCTCAACGACGCCGCGCTGGTCTACGAGCCGGAGACCTCCGCGGCCCTCGGCTTCGGCTTCCGCGTCGGCTTCCTGGGGCTGCTGCACCTGGAGGTCATCCGTGAGCGTCTGGAGCGCGAGTTCGGCCTCGACCTGATCGCCACCGCCCCCAACGTGGTCTACCGCGTGGACATGGAGGACGGCGCCGAGCACGAGGTCACCAACCCCAGCGAGTTCCCGACCGGCAAGATCGACAAGGTCCACGAGCCGGTCGTACGGGCCACCATCCTGGCGCCCAGCGAGTTCATCGGCGCGATCATGGAGCTGTGCCAGACCCGCCGCGGCAACCTGCTCGGCATGGACTACCTCTCCGAGGACCGGGTCGAGATCCGCTACACCCTCCCGCTCGCCGAGGTCGTCTTCGACTTCTTCGACCAGCTGAAGTCCAAGACCCGCGGCTACGCCTCGCTGGACTACGAGCCCACCGGCGAGCAGGCCGCCGACCTGGTCAAGGTCGACATCCTGCTGCACGGCGACAAGGTCGACGCGTTCTCCGCGATCTGCCACAAGGACAAGGCGTACGCGTACGGCGTGCGGCTGGTCGCCAAGCTGCGCGAGCTGATCCCGCGGCAGAGCTTCGAGGTGCCGATCCAGGCGGCCATCGGCAGCCGGGTCATCGCCCGTGAGACGGTCCGCGCCATCCGCAAGGACGTGCTCGCCAAGTGCTACGGCGGTGACATCTCCCGTAAGCGGAAGCTGCTGGAGAAGCAGAAGGAAGGCAAGAAGCGGATGAAGATGGTCGGCAGCGTGGAGGTCCCGCAGGAGGCCTTCATCGCCGTACTGTCCTCCGACTCCGACGGCGACTCCAAGAGCAAGAAGTAGCCGGGTAGGCGGGTGGTCCGGGCCGGTGGCCCGGCGTGCCGGCCACCCCGCGGCTCCGCCGTCCAGCCCCCGGCCGCTTCCGGCCGGGGGCTGTGTGCTGCCACGGTTCCGGTCAGGGGCTGTGTGCTGCCACGGAACGGACGTCCGGTTCGTACGGCATCCGGGCGGTCGGCGGGGAAAATCGGCGGCCAGGCGGTTTCCGGGACGCGCCGGACGCCGTTGTCGTGGGTGGCAGCGGTGTTCCGGGCGGCCCAGGGGCGTCCGGGCGGCATGAGTGCCGTGCCGCCGAGGAGGCCGCGCCGGAAAGGGATACGTATGAAGTACACCAGGGCCGCCGCGCTGCTGGCCGGGGCCGCGCTGTCGGTGGGCGTCGCCACGCCCGCCTTCGCCGACCAGACGGGGGCGGACAAGTTCAAGAGCGGCGTCAGCGGGACGGTCGGCGGTGCGCAGAAAGCCGTCACCAACCTCGGTGACGGGCTGAAGAAGGTCAACGGCACGCTCCGGGGCGATGAGAAGGTCGGCCACATGGTCGGCGACTCGGCCTCCTCGAACGCGCCCAGTGCCGACGGCATCGGCCTCCAGGCCGCTTCCCTCGGCCGCTGACCGGCGGCCTGGGGCCCGCTGTCTGTGACCCGACGTTCGTGACCCGACGTCCGTGGCCCGACGCCTGTCGCCCGACATCCGTGGCCCGCGCCCGTGGCCCGCGCCCGTGGCCCGCGCCCGTGGCCCACGGGTGCCGGCCGCCCGCGCACCCGAGCCGCCCGCGCACCCCCGAGCCGCCC
>NZ_JAFIQY010000061.1 GCF_022271435.1 Streptomyces monomycini
GACAGGCTCACGGGCGGGGCGGGGGCGGGCACCGGGGGCGCGCCGTACGGCTGGGCGGGCGGGGCCGGGGGCGGCGGGTACGCGCCGTACTGCTGGGCGGGCGGGGCGGTGGGGGCTGCCGGAGGGGCTGCGGCGGGCGGGGCCGGAGCGGCAGCCGGGGCCGGGGCGGCGGCCGGGGCCGGGGCGGCGGCCGGGGGCTCCTCTTCCACACTGATGCCGAAGTCCGTGGCCAGCCCGGCCAGCCCGGTGGCGTACCCCTGGCCGACCGCACGGAACTTCCAGGCGCCCTGCCGCCGGTAGAGTTCCCCCAGGACGAAGGCGGTCTCGGCGGTGGCGTCCTGACTGTCGAAGCGGGCCAGTTCGGCGCCGCTGCCAGCGTCGAGCACCCGGATGTGCAGTCCGGCCACCTGCCCGAAGGCGCCCCCGTCGGCCGAGGCGGCGAGCACCACCTTCTCCACGGCGGGCTCCAGCCGGGCCAGGTCGACGGACAGGGTGTCGGTGGCGGAGTCCCCGGCGGACCGTTTGCCCTCGTGGCGGACGGCGCCCGAGGCGTGCGCGGGCTGGTTGTAGAAGACGAGGTCCGCGTCGTCACGGACCTTTCCCGCGGCGGCCAGCAGCAGCGCGGACGCGTCCACGTCCGGGGTGCCGGGGCCGGTGCGCCATCCCAGTTCCAGCCGTACCGACGTGGCCGGTACCGCGACGTTGCTCCCCTTGGGCATCGGCATCGTGGCGCCTCTCTCTCGCTTCGCTCGCCGGGCTCCGGTGCGGTGCCCCTCCTGCACGGTGGCAGGTTCCAACCTACTTGCCGAAAAATGTCCGCCGTTCATCTGATGTGGACACGGCCTTTACACGATCCCTACGGGCGTTCGCGACCGATTTTGCCAAGTTCGCTCACATTGTGGACCGCAGGCTTCACACGACACGTGAAACAACCCTCTTTCCAGGCTCCCCAACCGGCACATCGTGGGCTTAACTTATGAGGTATGACCTCCCCCCGCTCTACCTACGGCGGCGGCTACTACGCTTCGCCGTCCTTCCCGGACACCCCGATCTACGACTCCCTCGTCGCCGAGCGCGGCACCCCGCAGATTGCCCCGATCCGGGTCGAGTTGCCCTATGACACGGGCTCGTCGTACATGCCGGCCCTCCCGTCGGCACTGCCCGCCCTTCCCGCCGCCCCCTCCCAGCCGTATTCCGGCCAGGGGCATCAGGGTGCCGCGGCCCAGCCGGCCGCCCCGCTGCAGAGCACCCCGGCGCCGTACATCCCGCAGCAGGCGGGCTCTCGCGGCTACCCCGCCCAGCAGCAACAGCCCCAGCGCCCGGCCGGCAACGGCGGCACGGGCTACGACGCGATGCGCCCGGCCGGCCCGGTCGCCCCGCGCCCCGCGCCGTCCCCGTACGACGATCCGTACGGCGGCCGTCAGCAGTATCCGCGCGGGTACTGACCGGACGGGCCGTACGCGGGCGGGGAACCGGTCCTGCACGACCGGGCGGCACCGATGCCGGGGCCGCCGCGGGGCCTGGCAGGATGAGGGCATGCCGAACCCTTTCCTCCAGGCCATCCACCGGTATCCGGTCAAGTCCGTGGCGGGGTCGGGACCCGGCGAGGCGGTCGTGGAACCGTGGGGGCTCGCCGGGGACCGTCGCTGGATGCTGGTCGACAGCGAGCTCCGGTTCATCTCGCAGCGCGCCCGGCCCCGGCTGGCCACGGCCGCCGCGGCGGAACTCCCGGACGGCGGCGTGCGGCTGACGGCGCCGGACATGCCGCCGCTGACCGTCGGGGTACCGGAGCCCGGGGCGACGGTCACGGTCAAGGTGTGGGTGGACAAGGTCGAGGCGGTGCCCGCGTCCGGCGCCGCCGCCGAGTGGTTCAGCACCTACCTGGGCGCCCCCGTGCGACTGGTGCACCTGGACGAGCCGGCCCGGCGGCGCCCCACCGACCCGGCCTACGCACGGCCGGGTGAGACCGTCAGCTTCGCCGACGGTTTCCCCCTGCACCTCACCACCACCGCCTCGCTCGACGCCCTCAACGCGCTGGTCGCCCAGGGCGACCACGCCCAGGAGGGCCCCCTGCCGATGAACCGCTTCCGCCCCAACGTCGTGGTGGACGGCACCGCGCCCTGGGACGAGGACGCGTGGCAGCGGATCCGTATCGGCGAGGTCGTCTTCCGCGTGGTGAAGCCGTGCGGCCGCTGCCTGATGACCATCACCGACCAGCGGACCGGGCAGCGCGGCAAAGAGCCGCTGCGCACCCTGGCCCGCCACCGCCGCGTCGGCAACCAGCTCCTCTTCGGCCAGAACCTGATCCCGGAGGGCACCGGCACCCTGCGCGTCGGCGACCCCTTCGAGGTGCTCACCCGCCGTCCGGACGCCTGAGCCCCGCCCGTCTCCGCGCCGCGGCCCCGCCCGTCTCCGCACCCCACGCCCTGCCCGGCGGGCGCCTGACGCCCCGTCCGCACCGGCGCACGCCTCGGGCGCGGAGCGCGCGGCCGCATTGCGGGCGCGTGTCCGGCTGCCTACAGTGAGCGCACGGCGATACCGACAGCGGGAGCCGTGGGGAGTGTCTAGGTGCCGATGCCGACCTGGGAACCGCCCGGAGACCATCTCATTCCGGTGCAGCACATGCGTCCCGGGGACCACGCCTTTGTGAGCTACGACGACGACGAGGTGCGCTGGGAGGTCATGACCGCCTTCGTACGGCTCGGACTCGCCCAGGGCGAGAAGGTCGTGCTCTTCCCCGACCCGTGGCTTCCGGAGGCCGAGGTGCTGGCCCGGCTCGACTACACCGGCCGCAGCACCGAGGCGGCCCGCAAACAGGGACAGTTGGTGCTGAGCAGCATGCGCGGGCTGATCCGCCCGGACCTCCGGTTCACGCCCGAGCGGCAGCTCGGGCGGCTGCACACGGCGACGGCGCGGGCCGCCGCCGAGGGGTTCACCGGCCTGCGGGCCTTCATCGACATGCGGTGGGTGCCCGATTTGAATGCCGATGTGCGGGTGATGATGCACCGGGAGACGCATGCGGACGCGCTGTTCGACGGCCGTCCGTACAGCGAGATCTGCGCCTACGACCGCCGCTGGTTCAGCCGCGAGGTGCTGCACGCGATGGACCGGGCCCATCCGCGCAGCCTCCTGGAACGGCTCGGCAGCCTGCGGTCGGTGCGCGGCGGGGACGGCAGTGTGCACTTCATCGGCGACGCGGACACCACCGCCCGCCGGCCTTTCAGCACCGCGCTGGAGCTGGCCCTGTCCGGCAGCGCGGGCACCCGCCGGCTCACCGTCGACCTGACGCGGCTGCACCTGCTGTCGGTGGGCTGCGCCACCGCGCTGCTCGCGCTGGCCGACCGGGCCACCGGTCACGAGCTGGTCGAGGTCCGCTGCGACCGCGTACACGCCCGCACACTGCACCGGCTCGGCGCGGGCTCGGTGCCCCGGCTGGCCATGACGGAGGTGATACGGCCGTGCTGACCCCGGACCCGGCCACGTCCGCGGACGGGCCGGTCGACATGAGGACCGCCACCTGCCTGCTGCGGCGCCGCTTCACCGCGCGGCTGCTGCCGCAGCTGCGGCTTCTGGTGGAGGAGTGCGCCCTGCGGGAGGGCCTGGCGGAACCGCGGCGCGGAGAGTTCGTGCTCGCCGTGGACGAGATCGCGGGCAACGCCGTGGAGCACGCGGGCGGCTCGGGCCGCCTGGTACTGCGGCGCATCGGTGACGAACTGGAGTGCCGTATCAGCGACTCGGGCCCGGGGTTCAGCGAAACGGTGATTCCCGAACTGCTGCCGGGGCTCGACGGAGCACACCACGGGCGCGGGCTGTGGCTCGCGCGCCTGGTGGCGGACCGGTTCGCGGTCCGGCCGGGCGACACGGAGGTGTCCGGTGCGCGGGGGGCCGAGGTCACCCTGGCGGTACGGGTGCGGTGACACGCGCGGGCGGGACGACGGGCAGGCACTGCTGTCCCGCCCGTACCACCAGTCCCGCCCGTCCTTCCGGCCTGCTGTGCCCCCGCCTCAGCACCCCCCTTCCTCCGGGGCCCTCAACCACTCCTGTGCCCGGTCGCGCACGGTCTGCTCGCCGTGCTGTTCGGCGGCGTCGTGGTGCTCGTACTCCAGCTGGTCCACCACCGCGACCACCCCGTCGACGCGCCCCGCCAGCCGCAGCGCCATCGGCACCTCGCTGCTGCGCCCCAGCCGCCCCGACAGCGTGACCACGCCCGCCCGTACGGTCACGCCGAGCGCGCCGGGCTTGAGTCCGAGGGTGCGCACCAGCACCTCGGTGATCAGCTCCTCGCGGATCTCCTCGTCCGGGCGCAGGAAGACCTTCAGGAGGTCGCTGCGGGTCACCAGCCCGCACAGCCGGCCCTCCGCGTCGACGACCGGCAGCCGGTCCAGCTTCCCGGTCACCATCAGCCGGGCGGCCTCGGTGACGGTCTGGTGGGGGCCGATCGTCACCGGCGGCGAGGTCATCAGCTCGCCCGCCCGCAGGCCGCGCTTCCTGGCCCGGTCCGCGCGGGCCCTGCCGGTCAGCCGGCGCCGGTTGTACCAGCGGTTCTGCAGCATGTCCTGGGCGGCCTGGCGGTACATCAGGTCCGTCTCGGAGATGACGCCCACGACCTTGCCGTCACCGTCGACGACGGGCAGGCCCGTCTTGCGGTGCCGGCTCAGCAGACTGGCCACTTCCCTGAACGACGTGGTGTGCCGGGCCTTGACGACCTCGGTGTTCATGAGCCGGCCGACCTGTCGGTGATCCATCGCGGGACCTCCCTCACGCAGGGATACAGTGTCGGCCGCCGCCGGGTACGGCTGAAGGCCGCGCACGCGGCGATACGGTGCGTGTGCCGCAGGTGAGGGAGCCCCGTGCGGGCTCCGTGCCGTACGCGCTCCGGTGCCCCCGTCCGCCCCGCCCGGTCGCCCGGCCGCACGGCACACCGCCGGTGATTTTCCCCACCGTTCGCCCCGTCCGTGCATGACACGCGCCGGACGAGGTACCTGCGGACCCGGAGAGGGGGCACGACGTGCTACGAGTCATCGCGGGGCTGTGGCGCTGGCGGCGCAACCCGCTGCGCCGGACCACCGACCTCCTGGAGGCGTGGGTGGCGCTGGCCGCCATCCTGGTGATCGTGCTGGGCGGCGGCTTCGCCGGGCTAGCCGCGGGCAGCGCCGCCCATGAAGCGCTGCAACGCTCCGTGCGGATCCAGGCGCAGCAGCGGCACCAGGTCTGGGCGACGCCGGACCGGGCCGCCGCGCGCCCGTCCGCGGCCACCGACCCCGAGGCCGCCGCAGGCCGGGAGACGCACCGCCGGGTGGACGCCCACTGGACCGCGCCGGACGGCAGCGAGCACAGCGGCCCGGTCGCCGCGCCGGGTGCCGTGCGGGCGGGCGAGCGGTTCCGGATCTGGACCGACGCGCAGGGCCGGGTGGTGACGCGGCCGCTGGACGCGAGCACGGCCCGGGCCCACGCGGTGCTCGCGGGGCTCGGTGCCGCGGCCCTCGTGGGAGCCGTGACCGTGGGCGGCCGGCAGCTGGTGACACGCCGGATGCTGAACACGCGTCACCGGCGCTGGGAACGGGAGTGGGAGCGCGTGGGCCAGGACTGGGGGCGGGCCGGAGCGGGCAGCTGACCAGGGGCCGCGGGCCGCGGAAGGGACCGCGGCACGGTCCCTGAAAAGGCTGCCGGACGCCCGTACGGTGGGGGCGCCCGCGTCGTGCACGAACTCCCGCGCATACAGGCTGACCATGTCATCCGGCGCCCGCCGGGCGCGCTACGGTGGAGCGGCCAGCCTCCCGGCTGGGGGTCCCGGGCACACGTACGCGGACATACGCGGACGTACAACTGCCGGGCCGGTAACAGCCGCACGAGGTGGGGGCACGACAGCGCCATGGCACAGGGCTCGGTCCAGGTGACGCACACGGGCACATCGCGGTGGCGGCGCCGCACGGGTGAATACAGCTCGCTGGCCGCGGCCCTGGAAGCCGCCGGGGACGGTGACGTGCTGACCGTGAGCGCCGGTACGTACCGCGAGAACCTCGTGCTGCTGCGCGCGGTGACGCTGCGCGGTCCCGAGGGGGCGCGCGGGTCGGTGCGGATCGCGCCCGCCGACGGTGTCGCGCTGACCGTACGGGCCTCCGCGACGGTCCAGGACCTCCAGGTGGAGGGGCAGGACTCGACGGCGCCCGCGATCCTGGTGGAGGACGGCGCGCCGGAGCTGGACGGGCTGCGGGTGGTGACGCGTTCGGCGTCCGGCATCGAGGTGCGCGGCGGTGCGCGCCCGACCGTACGCCGCTGCACGGTCGACAATCCGGGCGGTGTGGGCATCAGTGTGCTGGACGGTGCCGGCGGGATCTTCGAGGAGTGCGAGGTGGTGGCCGCCGGGCAGTCCGGGATCGCGGTGCGCGGCGGCGCGCACCCGCGGCTGGAGAACTGCCGGGTGCGCAACGCCTCCGGCGCGGGCCTGTCGGTCGACGGCGAGGGCAGCGGCGTGGAGGCGTTCGGCTGCGAGCTGTACGAGATCAAGGGTGCGGGGGTGCAGGTCGCCTCGCGGGCGAGCGGCCAGCTGACCGACTGCTCGGTGCACCGGACCTCGGCCGACGGCATCACCCTGGACACCGACGCGGTGCTCACGCTCGCCGACTGCGACATCCACGACATCCCGGAGAACGCCGTGGACCTGCGGTCCCGGTCGGTGCTGACGCTGACCCGCAGCACGGTGCGGCGCTTCGGCCGCAACGGGCTGTCCGTGTGGGACCCGGGCACCCGGGTGGACGCCAACCAGTGCGAGATCCACGACAGTACGGGCGACTACCCGGCGGTGTGGGTCAGCGACGGCGCGACCGCCGTCCTGGACTCGACGCGGGTGCACGACGTGCCGGACGCGCTGTTCGTGCTGGACCGGGGCTCGCGCGCGGACGTGGTGGACTCCGACCTGTCCCAGGTGCGCAACACGGCGGTGTCGGTGAGCGACGGCGCGACCGTGCAGCTCGACGACTGCCGCATCCGGGAGGCGGCGACCGGCGCGTGGTTCCGCGACCACGGCAGCGGCGGCACGCTCGCCAACTGCACCATCGACGCGGCGCAGACCGGCGTGATCGTGACCAAGGGCGCCGATCCCACCGTCGAGCGCTGCGTGGTCAGCTCCCCGGCCGAGGCGGGTTTCTACGTCTCGGCGGAGGGCCGCGGTACGTTCAACGGCTGCCGGGTGACCGGAAGTTCCGGGTACGGGTTCCACGTCATCGACGGCTGCCGTACGACGCTGACGCACTGCCGCACCGAGCGGTGCGCGCGCGGCGGGTACGAGTTCGCGGACAGCGCCGCCGCTCACGGCGAGGGGTACGCGGGCGGACCGGCCGTACGGGACTGCACCAGCGACGAGAGCCGGGCGGCCGGGGAACCGGCGGTGCCGGCCCCTGCGGTACGGGCGCCGGCCGGCGTACCGGTGACGCAGTCGGCCGGGCTGCTCGGTGCCGTACCGGCGCAGACCGTCCTCCCGGCGCCGCCCGCACCGGAGCCCGCCGGGGCCTCCGCGGCGAGCCGGCCCTCCGAGGAGGTGCTCGGCGAACTGGACAAGCTGGTCGGCCTGGAGAGCGTCAAGCGCGAAGTACGCAGTCTGATCAACATGATCGAGGTGGGCCGCCGGCGGCAGGAGGCCGGTCTCAAGGCCGCCTCCGTCCGCCGCCACCTGGTCTTCACCGGCTCCCCCGGCACCGGCAAGACCACGGTCGCGCGGCTCTACGGCGAGATCCTGGCGGCGCTGGACGTGCTGGAGCGCGGACACCTGGTGGAGGTGTCCCGGGTGGACCTGGTCGGCGAGCACATCGGGTCCACGGCGATCCGTACGCAGGAGGCGTTCGACCGGGCGCGCGGCGGGGTGCTCTTCATCGACGAGGCGTACGCGCTCTCGCCGGAGGACTCCGGGCGGGACTTCGGGCGCGAGGCGATCGACACGCTGGTGAAGCTGATGGAGGACCACCGGGAGGCGGTGGTGGTGATCGTGGCCGGGTACACGGCCGAGATGGAGCGCTTCCTGGCCGTCAACCCGGGCGTGGCGTCCCGCTTCTCACGGACCATCACCTTCGGCGACTACGCGCCGGACGATCTGCTGCGGATCGTCGAGCAGCAGGGCGAGGAGCACGAGTACCGGCTGGCCGAGGGGGCGGGCGAGGCGCTGCTGAAGTACTTCACCGCGCTCCCCAAGGGGCCTTCGTTCGGCAACGGGCGGACCGCCCGGCAGACGTTCGAGTCGATGGTCGAGCGGCACGCGGGCCGGGTCGCCCTGCTGACCGACCCGGACACCGACGCCCTCACGCTGCTGTACGCGGAGGATCTGCCCGACCTGCCCTGACGTTGCGTCAGCAGCCGCCGCCCGTCCCGGTGGTCTCGCGCTGACGCGGTACGCCCGCCCCGAGCCGGGCGATCAGTACGGCACGGGTCTCCTCGAACACCGGATCGGACTGGTAGTCACCGTGCCCCAGGATCTGCGCGGGCAGCGGGTGCTGGAGGGTCCGCCCGAAGGCCAGCGGATCGCGCAGCGGCCCGAGGTCGATGTCCGGGCCGTCCGCGCAGGTGAGCCGCACGGGGCCGCCGATGGGGTCGGTCAGCCGCCAGAGGTTGCGCCAGTCGTCCATCTCCCGGTGCAGCCCGGTCAGCGCCTCCGGCCCGAAGCAGGCGGGGAACCACCGCCCGTACAGGCGCTCCAGGGGCGAGCCGTAGGTGAGCAGCGCGACCCGGCTGCGGGTGACCAGGTCGAGCTGCCAGACGGCCGCCGCCGCCAGCACACTGCCCTGGGAGTGGCCGGAGATGACCAGGCGGCCGTCGTTGTTCTCGGTCCAGGTGGCCATCCGCCACGTCAGGTCGGGGACGGCGCGCTCGGCGTAGCAGGGCGGCGCGAAGGGGTGTGCCGCGCGCGGCCAGAACGTGCCGACGTCCCACAGGATGCCGACGGTACGGCGGGTGGAGCGGTCGCGGTAGGCCCGCCAGCCCATGACGGCGAGCAGCAGGACGCCGGCGCCCATCAGCCAGGAGCCGAGCGACTCCGCCGTCGCCGCGGCCGTGTGCACCAGCAGCGGCGTCTGCTCCGTGGCGCGTCCCGGCGCCCGGTCGGTGAGCCAGGCACCGGCCACGGCGCCCGCGCCCAGCACCAGCGTGACCAGGCAGACCGCGCCGATCAGGACCGGGGCGGAGTCCGTGAGCCCGGCCCGTGCGATGGTTCCGGCGATCCGGCGTACCCGCTGCTCGTCGGGGCGCTCCTGCTTGTCGTACAAACCCGGGATGTCCGGTTCCACCTTGCGGCGCACCAGCAGCATCTGGACCCCGGCCAGGACGGCGAAGGCCGCGACGACCACCAGGAGCACCGGGAGCACCGACGCCTGCCAGGACAGCACGACGGCCGGTCCGGCGATCGGGGCGTCCGGCCGGCCGGGGGTCGCGCCGCCGTCCATCCAGTCGGCCAGCCGCTGGGCCGCTCCACCGGTGAGCACACCGCCCAGCGCGCACCCCAGCAGGGCGACGGCCGCGCCGTGGAATCCTTTCAGCGCGGCGCGTCCGTCGCCGTGCCCGTGGCGGCGTGCGGCGTTCTGCAGGAAGCCCGCGGTGACGACGAGGCCGAGCACCAGCAGGCCCTGGAAGACGGCGATGCCGCCGAAGGCGCCGCTGCCGGGCAGCCGGTCGCCGCTGACCCAGCCGGGCCGGGACCAGGCCGTATGGACGGCGGCCAGGACGAGGGCGACGAGCGCGGCGAACGGCAGCACCTTGACCACGAAACGGTCGCGGTGCTCGTCCGGTTCGGCCTCGCAGCGCGCGGTACGGCAGACGACCCAGACGGTGAGCGCCGCCAGCACCAGGACCAGCGCGAGCAGGACCCGGCCGAGGAAGGACAGCGCCCCGCCGTGCCCCGTACGCCGGTCGAAGTCCAGCCCGGCCACGAGCAGCGCGGTGGCGATGGTCAGCAGTCCGGCCGCGGTGTGCGCGGCGCGCAGCCGGGCCACCACCCGGCGGCCGTACCAGAAGCCGCGGCGGGTCAGCGCCGGGCGCTGGGCGGGCGGGACGTCACGGGAGGTGCCGGGGCGCCGCGGCGGCGGCGAGGCGGACTCGTACGCGCTCCACGTACGGCGGGAGAGCCACCACAGGAAGCCGACGAGCAGCAGCGGCATCAACGCGGCGATCACGACGCGGCGGCCGGGCCCGCTCCAGGTGCCGCCCTTCTCGGGGCTCATGAAGCCCATCCAGGACTTCCCGGCCGCGCAGGCGGCGCTGCCCGCACACTGCCAGGCGGTCAGGTCCAGGGCCACTTCGCAGGCCGCGGCGACCAGCAGGACGGTGAGGCTGAGGGCGAGAAGGCGGACGAGGACGTCGTACACGCGGTGCCCCTTGTGGTGCGAGGGGGCGGCGGGGCGCATCCAGTGGGCGAGGTTGGCGACCATGAAGGGCAGCAGGATCAGCCACAGGGCGCGGGCTCCGTTGCCGGAGGTGAGGTTGCACCAGCAGTACGCCTCGCGGATCGGTTCGGCGCGGTAGTCGTCGGGGCGCTGTTCGGCGTCGGCGTCGACGGCCCTGCGGTACACGGCGGCGGTGTCGTCGCCGGTGATCAGGACGGTGCGCGGGTCGCCCAGCATCCGCTCGGGAGTCGTGCCGCCGACGCCGTGCACGAGCAGTTCCAGGGCGAGTTGCCGCTCGCCGGGTGGTGCGCCGGGAGGGGCGGTGCCCGGAGCGGTGTCCGGACCGTCGCCGTCCGGGACGGTGCCCGAACCGTGCCCGTCCGGGACGGTGCCCGGTTCGTCCGGGGAGCCGTCCGGCTCCTCCGGTGCGGCGTCCGGACGGTCCGGTGCCGTTCGGTGCGTGTCGCGTGCGCTGTCCACTGGTCTGTCCCCCGATGCCGTACGTGCCGGTCGGCGCCGCACGGTACCCGGCGGCGCCTTCCACTGTCATGTCATGCTCAACAGACGCCCGCGGCTCCGGGCGCCCGCCCCGCGCCTGCCTTCTTCCCGGTTCCGCGGGCGCACACCCCACCCCGGCGGGGCGGATGCGCCCGGCGCCGCGTGCGAGGATGTGTGCGCAACGGCAGCTGGGCGGAGAAGGGACAGGCCGGGGTGAGCGACAATCAGAACCTGCTCGCGGAGCAGCGGCGCGCTCTGATCCTCGACGAGGTCAGACGGCGCGGCGGCGTCCGCGTGAACGAGCTGACCCGCAGGCTCAACGTCTCGGACATGACGGTCCGGCGCGACCTGGACGCCCTCGCCCGGCAGGGCATGGTCGAGAAGGTGCACGGCGGCGCGGTCCCGGTCAGCGAGCCGAGCAGCCACGAGCCGGGCTTCGAGGCCAAGTCGGGGCTGGAGCTGAGCGCCAAGGAGGACATCGCCAAGGCGGCGGCCCGGATGGCCGCGCCGGGCGGCGCCATCGCCCTGGCGGGCGGCACCACCGCGTTCGCGCTGGCCCAGCAGCTGCTGGAGGTGCCGGACCTGACGGTCGTCACCAACTCCGTACGGGTCGCCGACGTGTTCTACAACGCGCAGCGGGCGGCGGCCGGCGGCAGCCAGGCGCCCCGGGCGGGCGCCGCGACCGTGGTGCTGACCGGCGGGGTCCGTACGCCCTCGGACACCCTGGTGGGCCCGGTGGCGGACGCCGCGATCCGCTCCCTCCACTTCGACGTGCTCTTCCTCGGGGTGCACGGCATATCGGTGGAAGCCGGACTGTCCACGCCCAACCTGGCCGAGGCGGAGACCAACCGCCACTTCGTCCGCTCCGCCCGCCGGGTCGTGGTGGTGGCCGACCACACCAAGTGGGGCACCGTGGGGCTCAGTTCCTTCGCCTCGCTGGAGGACGTGGACGTCCTGGTGACCGACCGCGGCCTGTCGGCGCAGGCCCGTACGGAGATCGCGGAACTGCCGCCGGAGCTGGTCGTCGCGGGCGAGCCGGGCGACGGTACGGACCTCTGAGGGGCCGGGGCGCCCCGGCGTGCCCCAGCGACTCAGCCCGGCCAGCTGCCGGTCTCCAGGAACCTGTCGATCGTCGCCGCGTACGGCGCGATGTCCAGCCCCTGCTCCGCCAGCCAGCTGTCCGAGTAGTACTTGTCCAGGTAGCGGTCGCCCGGGTCGCAGAGCAGGGTGACGACGGAGCCGGTGCGCCCCGCGGCGACCATCTCCGCGACGATCTTCAGCGCGCTCCACAGGCCGGTACCCGTCGAGCCGCCCGCCTTGCGGCCGATGGCCCGCTCCAGGGCCCGTACGGCCGCCACGCTCGCCGCGTCCGGGACCTTCATCATCCGGTCGACGGCGCCGGGCACGAAGCTGGGCTCCATGCGCGGCCGCCCGATGCCCTCGATGCGGGAGGCGGTGGCGCAGTCCGTCTTCGCGTCGCCGGTGCGCCAGCCGTCGAAGAAGCAGGAGTTCTCCGGGTCGGGCACGCAGATGCGGGTGTCGTACTGCATGTAGTGCACATAGCGGGCGATGGTCGCCGAGGTGCCGCCGGTACCGGCCGTGGCGACGATCCAGGCGGGCTCCGGGTACCGCTCCAGGCGGAGCTGCTGGTAGATCGACTCGGCGATGTTGTTGTTGCCCCGCCAGTCCGTCGCCCGTTCGGCGTAGGTGAACTGGTCCATGTAGTGGCCGCCGGACTCGGCGGCGAGCCGGGCGGAGACCGCGTAGACGGTCCGCGGGTCGTCCACGAGGTGGCAGGTGCCGCCGTGGAACTCGATCAGCCGGGTCTTCTCCCGGCTGGTGGTGGCGGGCATCACCGCGATGAACGGCACACCGATCAGGCTCGCGAAGTACGCCTCGGAGACCGCGGTGGAGCCGCTGGAGGACTCGATGACGGGCTTGCCGGGCCGGATCCAGCCGTTGCACAGCCCGTAGAGGAACAGCGAACGGGCCAGCCGGTGCTTGAGGCTGCCGGTGGGGTGGGTCGACTCGTCCTTGAGGTACAGGTCGATGCCCCACTCCTCCGGCAGCGGGAAGCGCAGCAGATGGGTGTCGGCCGTCCGGTTGGCGTCCGCCTGCACCTTGCGGACGGCCTCCTTGAGCCAGCTCCGGTAGTCCGGATCGCTGCGGTCGACGTCCACGGTCGGCATGGGACAGCCGCTCCCGGACACCCGGTCGGCGGGGCTGTGTGATGACTGTGCGGTGCTCATGGCGCGCTCCCCGACGTCGTACGGAGCCCGCGCGGAACGCCGGGCCGGTTCCGACTATAACCACCCGCCACACGCTTCTCACCTGCATAAACAACCCTTTGAGCAACCCCAAGCAGCACCTGGGACCGCGCCGTGGGCGAGCTTTGGCCAAGGGGTACTGGTGCACACGGCACGACGCAGGCAGACTGCGCACCAAGGGGGCGGGTGGAGAGCGCACGCCCGACGTGCTGAGGAGGTGATCGCCATGGCGGAGCCCGAGTTCAACGCGACCGGGGTACGCATAGAGAAATGGCTGCTCCGGTCGCTCACCCGGGCGGGCCAGGTAGTGATCAAGGACGGCAGGCTGGCCCTGCTGACGAGTTACGGCACCGAGATAGACAGCGCGCCGGTGCAGGCCGTGCAGGCGCACAAACCCCTGTTCGCGGCCCGCGACCGGGCACTGGCGACCTTGAACGGACATCGTTACTCGCTGACGCTGGGCACCCCGGACCGCTTCCTCGACGCCGTACGCGCGGCACGCTCCGCGCGCGCTTGACAGGGTCTCTCGGGGGACGGTGCGGTTGCGGGAGCGCACTGGTGGGACGACCCTGGACTCGTATCACTGAGGGTTCACCAGCGGTGACACTGTGGTGGAAGTGCGGCATCGCTGGATCCGATCTTCGCCCCCGTCGTACGAGGGCGCCCGACCTCATCAGGGAGTCGCGGTCGTGATCAGGCAGCCCAGCAGACACTGCACGGTGGAGCTCCAGGCCCTTCCGGCCCGGATCGGCCAGGTGCGCAGAATCGTATCGGCACAGCTCCGGTACTGGCGTCTCGACGCCTTGATAGACCCGGCGGCGCTCGGCGTGACCGAGCTGCTGGCCAACGTGCACCAGCACGCCGTGCCCAGCAAGCAGTGCACCGTGGAACTGCTCGTCCTCCTGGACCAGCTGACGGTGTCGGTACGCGACCTGGACCCGCGGCTGCCCCGGGTACGGACGGCCGGAACCCTCGACACCGAGGGCCGCGGACTGTCGCTGATCGACGCGCTGAGCGAGAGCTGGGGGGTACGTCCGGACGGCGGCGGCAAGGTCGTCTGGTTCACGCTCCCCGCGCTCTCGCTCGCTCCGGAGGAAGCGGTGCGCCGTACTTCCGTGGGGCGCTCGTCGTGCGCCCGCGGCATGGCGGCACGCGAACCGTCGCTCACGTCGGCCGAACCGCCGCTGCGCACAGCGGTGGACACCCGGCCGCGGGTGCGGGGCGCCGGAGTCGCTTGAAGGGCCGGGGCGGGCGCGCGGCAGGCACGCCCACGGTGCACGGCGGTGGGCGCTGACAACGTACGGCGCTGAGCGCTGACGGCGCTGAGCGCCGACCGCCCCTGCCCGCTCACGCCGCTCCGCCCTCCGCCCCGGTGCCGAACCGTTCGTCCAGGACGGAGAGCCGGCGCCAGCACCCGTCCTCGCCGATCCCCCCGCTCGCGAAGCGCCGGGCGAGCAGGTCGATGGGCGACGGGTCGGCACGGCCTGCCGACACGGGACCGGCCCCGCCCCGGACGCTCGAAGTTGATCTCTGTAACTACTGGTATGTACAGTCGCCCCATGACCACCTCCGAACGGCTCGTCGAGAGCACCAGGGAGCTCCTCTGGGAGCGCGGCTTCACCGGCACCAGCCCGAAGGCGATCCTGCAGCGCGCCGGTGTCGGGCAAGGGAGCATGTACCACCACTTCACGGGCAAGTCCGACCTCGCGCTCGCCGCCATCCGCCGTACCGCCGAGGTCATGCGGGCCACCGCCGACACCGCCCTCTCCGGGGAGGGCAGCGCCTGCGACCGGGTGCGGGCCTACCTGCTGCGCGAGCGCGACGTGCTGCGCGGCTGCCCGGTGGGCCGGCTGACCATGGACCCGGACGTCATCGCCGACCCGGCGCTGCGGCAGCCCGTCTTCGAGACGCTCGACTGGCTGCGCGGCCGGATCGCCGGAATCCTCCGCGAGGGGTGCGAGCGCGGCGAGTTCGACGCGGGACTGGACCCGGAGGGGACCGCGGCCGCCGTCGTCGCCACCGTGCAGGGCGGCTACGTGCTGGCCCGCGCCGCCGAGTCGCCCGCCCCCTTCGACACCGCGGTGCGCGGCGTGCTCTCCCTGCTCGCGGCCCGCGCCACCGGCCCGGCGCCCACCGCCTGACGCCCCGTCACCGCGGTCACGCGCACCCGCATGCGCGCCCATATCCGCATGCGCACCGGAATGACCCGAGCGGGCCCCGTGAGCCCGCGCCCCACTCCTTCGCCCACCCACCCGGAGCACCCGTGCACGCCATGCAGTACACCGTCACCCTCCCCGCCGACTACGACATGGGCATCATCCGCGACCGGGTACGCACCCGGGGGCACCTCCTCGACACCTGCGCAGGGCTCGGGATCAAGGCGTACGGCGTCCGGGAACGCGGTGTCGACGGTTCGCCCGTCAATCAATACGCGCCGTTCTACCTCTGGGCCGACCCCCTGGCGATGAACCGTTTCCTGCTCGGTGACGGCTTCCGCGGCGTGATCCGCGACTTCGGCCGCCCGGAGGTACGGCACTGGACCGGCGTCCACCACGAGCGGGGGCCGTCCGCCGGAGCGGTGCCGCGCTCCTTCGTCCGCCGTACCCAGGCGCTCGCCGAGGCGACCGATCCGGCCACCGCCGTGGCGGAGGCGGTGGCCGGTCAGCGGCGGCTGGCCCGTACCGACGGGGTGCACACCACCGCGCTCGCGCTCGACCCCCGGCATTGGGAACTGGTGCACTTCACCCTCTGGGAAGGCACCGCGCCCGCGTCGGACGGGGAGCGCTTCGAGGTGTTGCACCTGTCCGCGCCGGGGGCCGGGCAGCTGCCGGCCGGGGCGCACTGGTGACCGCGCGGCCGGAACCCGCCGTCCGTACGGTGTCGGGAGACGTCGCCCCCACCTCGCTGGGCCTCTGCGACGCCCACGACCACCTGTTCCTGCGCAGCCCGCAACTGCCCGGCCAGGAACTCGACGACACCGGCGCGGCGGCGGCCGAGCTGCGGGCCTTCCGGGAGGCGGGCGGCGGCACGGTGATCCAGTGGACGCCGTACGGGATGGGGCGGCGCGCCGGTGAACTGCGGCGGCTCGCCGAGGAGTCGGGGGTGCGGATCGTCGCGGCGACGGGTCTGCACCAGGCGGCGCACTACGCGCCCGAGGTGCTGGAACGGGTAGGGGCGAAGGGCGGTGCGACCGGTTCCGGCGGGGGCTCGGCGGACCTGGCGGAGCTGTTCGTGGCGGAGCTGACGACGGGGATCGGGAGCCGGTCCGGTGATCGCGGTGACGGCCGTACCGGCGCGGCCGACGGTGCCGTCGCGCGCCCCCGGGCCGGGATGGTCAAAGTCGCCGGCGGCTTCCACGGCCTGGACGCGCACGCCCGGTACACCATGGCCGCGGCGGCCGAGGCCCACCACGCCACCGGCACCCCCATCGGCGTCCACCTGGAGCTGGGCACCGGGGCCCAGGACGTACTGGACCTGCTGTGCGGGAGGCTGGCGGTGCCGCCGCAGCGGGTCGTGCTGGGCCACCTCAACCGCTTCCCCGACCCGGTGACCCACCGGTCGGCCGCCGCTGCCGGGGCCTATCTGGCGTTCGACGGCCCGTCGCGGGCCCACCACGCCACGGACTGGCGGCTGCCCGACGCACTGGCCGCACTCGCCGACGCCGGGTACGGGGACCGGCTGCTCCTTGGCGGCGACACGACGACGGCGGCGGCCCGGTCGGTCAACGGCGGGCCCGGTATGCCTCATCTGCTGCGCCGCCTGCGGCCGCGGCTCGAACCCGCCCTGGGGGCCGAGCTGGTGCGGCGGATCTTCACGATGAATCCGGCCCGCGCGTTCGCGGTGGCGTGGGAGCGGGCGGGAGGCGCCTGAAGCCGCTGGGCGGGGGCCGCCTGAAGCCGGTGGGCGGGCGGTTCGAGCCGCTGAAGCCGGTGGGCGGACGGCCGTTGTCAGTGGGGCGGGTGACAATGGCGGCAGCGTGCACCGACGGCCACTGGAGGGACCGTGGACCACCTGGGCATCCTCGCGCACAGCGCCGAAGGGGCGGCGCTGTGCTTCCGGGCCTTCTGCCAGGAGGCGTCCGCCGAGCTGGGGGCGTACGACCATCCCGACGTGACGCTGGACTGCGTCAGCATGGCGCGGTCCATGCCCGCCTGGGAGGCCGGTGATCACCACTCGATACGGGCGACGCTCGCCGAGAGCCTCGCCCGCCTCGCCCGCGCCGGCGCGGACTACTTCGCCTGCCCGGACAACACCGCCCACCTGGCCCTCGAACTGCCCGGCGAGGAGCTGCCGCTGCCCGGCCTGCACATAGCCGAGGTGGTCGCCGAACGCGCCGCCCGTGACAGGCACCGGCGCGTCGGCGTCCTGGGCACCGCGTACACGATGGACGGTCCGCTCTACGGGCGCGCGCTGGGCTCCCGAGGCATCGCGGCCGACGTACCGGACGCGGACGACCGCCGTACCGTCCACCAGATCATCTTCGACGAGCTGGTGAACGGCGTCTTCTCCGAGCCCTCCCGCCAGGAGTACTTACGGATCATCGAGCGGCTGGCCGCACGCGGCTGCGACGCGGTCGCCCTCGTGTGTACGGAGATTCCGCTCCTCGTGACACCGGAGGTCTCGCCGCTGCCGGCACTGGACTCGACGCGGCTGCTGGCCCACGCGGCCTTCGAGACCGCCGTCGGCCGACGGGCCGTACCACGGTGGCGGGGAGGAGCGGTCGGTACCGACGTCAGCAGGTGATGCTGCCCTTGCGCAGTGCGTGGCCGTCGTCGTTGCTGTCGTCGGACCAGTAGACGGGCTTCGATCCGGCGACGCACTCGTCGGCGCCTGCCAAGGCGAAGCCTTCGTTGTTGTAGTCGGGCATGCCTGAGGGTCGGTTGTAGACGGCTTTGGGGGTGAAGGTGCCGGTGGGGGCGACCTGAAAAGTGCGGTGCTGCCCCTTGCAGGTGTCGTCGCAGACGGCCCACAGGCGGGCGGCCCCGGGCTCCCACTGCAGTTCCATGACGCCACTCATACCGCTGCGGAAGGACGCGACGCGGGTGAAGGCGCCGGAGTCCTCCAGGACGTAGCCGTAGATCATGCCGGAGCCCTCGACGCCGGTGAAGAACACGCCACCGCTGTGGGCGCCGTACCGTGCCGGTGCGTAGGCGGCGCCGGTGGCGGCGTCCTTGAAGGCGGTGCCCGTCAGGTAGGCGTCGGGGACCCAGGTGATGCCCTCGAAGCCGAGGTTGGAGCCGACGGGCGGCAGGTCGGAGGTGAGGTTCCACTCCTTGGCGGCGGCCAGGGTGGAGCCGGTGCCGGAGACCTCGTACTTCAGGACGGACAGCCGGCTGGTGCCGGAGGCATCGCCGTCACGCTCACTGGCGACGAACACACCGGCGGCGGCTCCGCCGCCGGTCACGGTCACGCCCTCGCTGTCGGGGCATCCGGAACCGCCGGGAAAGCGCAGGGCCTTGCCGGAGCCCCAGCCGCGGCCGGTGTCGGGTGTCCAGCCGCCGGATGCGTTGCGGACCAGGCGCCACAGCTTGCCGCTGTTCTGAGCGGCCCACAGGACATTGCCCTCCTGGTGGAGGCCGCTGAGGTCCTCGCCGAAGACGTCGGCGGCGTCGGCGTTCGTCACGGCGCCGCTGCCGGGCCACGCCGTCGGCGTGCTGCCGTTGCCACCACAGTTGTTGGCGGCGCCCAGGGTCACCCCGGCCGCCTTGAAGGCGCCGGTGCCGTCGGGACAGCGTGACCAGGACGGAGCGGAATGTTTGCTCCAGGAGAAGCTGTCGACCAGGGTCCTGCCGTCCGGCAGATACAGGCGGGCCTTGTCGTCCGGGCCCAGCCCGAATCGGTCGTGGACGTCGAAGGCCCGGAAGGCACCCGCGGCCAGTTCGGTCCCGGCAGCGATCGTGTACTTCGAACCGTCCTTGTCGTCCTTGAGGACCCAGCCCGAGATGTCGACCGTCGCGGTGCCCTTGTTGTACAGCTCGACCGAGTCCTCGACGCTCCCGGTGGTCACCACTTCGTTGATCCGGATGTCACCGGCCGGAGCCGCGTGAGCAGGGGCGACGACGGCCGTACCGGCCAGGACCGTCGCGGTGACGAGGAGAAGGGGGAAAGCACGGTGCCGGCGGCGCGTACGTAATGCGGTCACGGAGTCCGTCCAGAGGTCGCGGAGGAAGGGGCGGCACGACGGTCCGACGCGGACCGGACGGGACGCCTCCCGCCAGGCGGACGGCACATGAACGGAAGCTGAAGGATGGGCGGAAGGCACGGGCCGCAGACCGGGATTGACCGGCCGCCAGGCAGGGTGGGCAGGCGTCCGCCGCTGTCAGCGAAGAGGTCAACTTTGCAACAGCAATGATCTTCACAACGGTGCTTACCGCATGCGCGCGCCACCCCCCTTGCGTATGTGATTTACGCAACGGCTAGATCGGGAACTGACACTCGGTGCTACCCCGAAGTAAGCGCATCCCCGCAGGTCCGGAGCCCGGGACATACCCAAGTCACCGGCAGGGAAGCCCTGTACGGCCCGCCGTGCCGGGCCGGACTCCGGCATCACGGCACCCACTGGTGCCCAAGAGGGCTATGAGGACGGTCACACCGAGCTAATCTGATGCCTCACCTCCGGCCCTGCCGGACCGGCTCGCGGCTCCCGCGGGGTCGCGACGACATCGGCCCCGGACCGGAGGTGATACCCGATGGACTCGTGTCCGAAGGGGTGCTGCTGTACTCGCTGTTCGTGGGAGGGCTTTTTTCGGAAGGCGCGCTGGTGCAGCCCGCTGTACGCGGTGTTGAAATTCCTGCGTGAAACCTTTCAGCACTTCCACTGAGCAGCAGTAAGGCCCCGGCTGAACACCGGGGCCCCTGCAGCTGGGTCCTGCCTCCGCCGGTTGAGCGCCAAGGGGGCAGGGCCCTTCATGCCTGCGCGCCGCCCGGAGCCGCGGACCGTGGACTTCCCGGCCCCCGCCGCCGGACAGGCGGTTGATGCACCTATCTTGCCTTGCCCGGCGGGGCATTTCGAGCGGCGGGCACGCCCCAACTTGCGTGAGCGGCGACCAACCGAGTGTCATACGCACTGTTCAGACACCACCGCCGGACCCCTTGTGGCTCACATCACGTCCCTCGGGGGTGACATGGACCACAAGAGGTTTCGAGGAAAACCGTCGAACACGTGACGGTGTTCAGGCCGTTCAGACGGGGCCCGCTTCCCGGTCCTCCCCCTCCAGGACCACCAGGGGATCGTCCAGCACCGGCTGCCACGCCAGCTCCGCCGCGCCGACCAGGCTGTTGTGGTCGAGCGTGCACGGCAGGATCGGTACGCCGCCGCTGCGCCCCCACAGGCTGCGCTCGGCGACCACGGCCCGCAGCCGTTCCGGGTCGGCGCCCAGCAGTTCGCGGTGCAGGCCGCCGAGGATGATGCGGTCGGGGTTGAGGATGTTGACGAGTCCGGCGATGCCGAGGCCCAGCCGGTCGATCAGCAGGTCGGCGGCGGCCCGTACGGACGGGTCCTGGTACTCCTCGCGGAGCAGGTCGGTGGCCTGCCGGAGCAGCGAGCCCTCGGGGCCGGGTGTGCGGCCCGCGGCGCCGAGGAAGGCGAGCGGGTCCGCCTCGACGTCCAGGCAGCCGCGGCTGCCGCAGTGGCAGGGCGCGCCCTCCGGGTTGACGGTCAGGTGGCCGACCTCCAGGGCCAGGCCCGAACTGCCGCTGTGCAACCGGCCGTCCAGGACCAGCGCGCCGCCGACGCCCCGGTGCCCGGAGGCGATGCACAGCAGGTCGCGGGCGCCGCGTCCGGCGCCGTGCCGGTGTTCGGCCAGTGCGGCGAGGTTGACGTCGTTGCCGGTGAAGCCGACCGCGGTGGTGACCCCGGGGATGCCGGCCTCGGCGAGGGCGCGCCGGAAGAGACGGCGTACCGGAGCGCCCGAAGGCCAGGCCAGGTGGAGCGGGTTGAGCGCCTCGCCGTCGGGTTCGGCGACGGCCGACGGGATGGCGAGCGCGGCGCCCAGGCAGCGCCGTCCGGTCCGTTCGAGCAGCCCGGAGCCCGCCGCCACCGCTTCGGCCAGCACATGCGCCGGGTCGGCGGGGATCGTGCCGCAGCCGCTCACGGTGGCCACGATCCGGCCGCCGAGGCCGACCAGCGCGACGCGGTACCCGTCGGCGTGGATCTGTCCGGCGAGGACGACGGGGCCGTTCTCGTCCAGGAACAGCCGGTGGGAGGGGCGGCCTTGGGACCCGGCCGAGGAGGTCGGGCGGGAGTCGACGACGATCAGCCCGAGCGCTTCCAGCTCCGCCGCCACCGCGCCCGCGGTCGCCCGGGTCACGCCGAGTTCCGAGGTCAGGACGGCACGGGTGGGCGCGCGCCCGGTGTGTACGAGCTCCAGTGCGGGTCCGAGAGCGCTGCGGCCCCGCTCCAGCCTGGTTGTCCGAGTGTGGGTCACGTCCCCATTCTTGCTTTGTACCGGCAGTAAACAAAATACGGGCCACCCTTCCGCGCGGGAAGAGCGCGGGCCGCCCTCCGGGAAGCGCGGCGCGCATCCGGTTCGGCGGGCTCCGGCCCGTCCGGCCGGCCGTGTCCCGTACGCCTACCGCACGGCGCGTACGGGTGCGTACGCGGGAGTCGATACACCGATACCGGGTACCCGACCTGTCGGAAGGGACCGGATGCGGACCATGATTGACTGCTTGGTCACGGATTCGTCCAGGGCATCCGGCCGGCGGGCACCGGCGCGCGGGACGCGCGCCCCGGAGCCACCCGGCCACCCCGACACCTGGGGGGCTGCATGAACGTCACACCCCGGCTGCGCGGACCCGCGCGGCTGATGTTCGGCAATCCGGTCTCGCTCGGCTACCTCGCACTGGTGCTCGCCGCAGCGCTCTTCGCCGTGGTGGACCTGGCCTTCGTGCAGCACGAGGACGCCTCCTTCTCCGGTGTCTGGGTGGCGCTGCTCACCGCCCCCACGGTCTTCCCGCTGTGGCTCGCCGGGGACGCGCTGTGGGGCGAAGCCGGCTCGCCGCAGTGGTATCTGATCCTGACGCTGGCCGTCGCCGCGCTGGTCAACGCGCTGCTGCTCGGGCTGGTCCACCGGGCGCTGCGCGGGCGGCCGGGCGGGCGCGGGGCCGTTGTCAGTGGTGGCTGGCACACTCAGCGGCATGGAGAACACTGACTTCACCGAGTCCCTGGAACGGGACGGGCAACTCCTCGCGGACGCCGCCGAGAAGGCCGGGGCCGCCGCGCCGGTCCCCACCTGCCCGGAGTGGCGGGTGCGCGACCTGCTCTCCCACACGGGCCGGGTGCACCGCTGGGCGACGGGCTTCGTGACGCAAGGCCTCCAGCAGCCGGTCCCGTTCCCCGAGGACCCCGGCCTGCCCGACGAGCAGCTCACCGGCTGGCTGCGCGACGGCTGCCGGGCCCTGGTGCGGGCGCTGCGCTCGGCCCCGGCGGACCTGTCCTGCTGGACCTTCCTGCCCGCGCCGTCCCCGCTGGCCTTCTGGACGCGCCGCCAGGCGCACGAGACGGCGGTGCACCGCGCCGACGCGGAGGCGGCGCTCGGCGCGGGCATCACGGCCTGCGCGCCCGCCTTCGCCGTCGACGGCATCGACGAGCTGCTCGTCGGCATACAGGCGCGCGAGCGCAGCACGATGCGTACGGAGTTGCCGAAGACGCTGCTGATACGGGCCGCCGGAGCGGTCGGCACCCCTGGCGCGGCCTGGACGGTCCGGCTGTCGGACGCGCCGCCGCACGCCGAGCGCATACCGGGCGCTGCGGCGCCGGAGGACACCGCGGCGTCCGGCGCTGCCGCTACGGACTGTGTGATCGAGGGCCCGGCTTCCGACCTGTATCTCGCCCTGTGGAACCGCCGTTCGCTGGACGGCATCAGCGTCACGGGCGATGCCTGGCTGGCCCGGCTGTGGCAGGAGCGCTCGGGTGTCTGACGGTCGCCGTACGACGGAGGGGGCGGAGTTCGCGGAAGACTCGGCCGGTAACGGGCCGGTCGGGCGGTGACGGAGGGAGGAGCGGCAGGGAGCGGTGCTCGATCGCGCAACCCCGAAACGTGGGGCGCAACATGACAGACTGTCACCATGTCACCGACCCGTTCCCAGGCCGAACGCGACGCGATGACCGTCGAGATCGGTTTCGCGCTGCTGACCGGCGTGTTCGTGGCCGCCCTCACCTTCGGGGCGGCCGTGAGCCCCTTGCTGTTCCTCCAGCTGAGCCGGAACGCGACAGGAGCGCTCCTGGCGGCGGCCGCAAGCGTGGCGGGGGTCGCCTTCGTCTGGCGGGTGGTGCGGGTCCTGCGCCGCTCCGCCGGCCGGCGCTCCGGGCCGGGGGCCCTGGCGGAATGATCTCCGGCCGGGGAGGCGACCAGGGGCGCTCCGCGTCGCCCTGAGCCGCCCTGTGCCGTCCCGGTCCGCCCCGACCCGCCTTGGACCTCCCGAGCCGTCCCGATCCGCCCCGAACCACCTCGCGCCACCCGAACCGTCCCGGACCACCCCGCCCCGTACTGTGCCGCCCGGGACCGCCCCGCCCCGCACGTGGCCGCCCGGCCCCGTGCCGCCCCGAACCCGCCAGGCCGTCCCCGGTGGGCCGCTACCCGAGCCACCCGGGCCGTACGAGCCCGGACTCGTAGGCCAGCACCGCGAGTTGGGCCCGGTCGCGGGCGCCCAGTTTGACCATCGTGCGGCTGACGTGCGTCTTGGCGGTCAGCGGGCTGACGACCAGGCGGCGGGCGACCTCCTCGTTCGACATCCCGTGGCCGACCAGCGCCGTCACCTCCCGCTCCCGCTCGGTGAGCGCGGCCAGAGCCCCGTCCGCCACCGGTTCCTTGGAGCGCGCGGCGAACTCGGCGATCAGCCGGCGGGTGGCCCCCGGCGACAGCAGCGCGTCGCCTTCGACCACGGCCCGTACCGCCCGCACCAGTTCCTCCGGTTCGGTGTCCTTGAGCAGAAAACCGGAGGCGCCGCAGCGGATCGCCTCGAAGACGTACTCGTCCGGCTCGGAGGTGGTGAGCATGACGACCTTCACGGCGGACAGCCGGGGATCCTCGGTGATCTGGCGGGTGGCGGCCAGCCCGTCCAGCACCGGCATCCGGATGTCCATCAGGACCGTGTCGGGGCACAGGTCGCGCAGGGCGAGCAGCGCCTCCTCGCCGTCCGCCGCCTCGCCGACGACCTCGATGTCGGGCTGGGCGTCCAGCAGCGCCCGGAAGCCGGCGCGGACCAGCAGCTGGTCGTCGGCGAGCAGTACCCGGATCACGACTCCTCCTCGGTGGCCTGGCCCCTCACCGTATCCGGAGGGTGCGCGGCGCCGGGCCGCTCCGGCTCCGGCGGCCCGGCGGGTGTCGCGGGACGCGGCCGCGCACCCGGAAGCCGCCGTCCGGGCGTGGTCCCGCCTCGACGGTGCCGCCGAGTGCGGCGGCGCGTTCGCCCATGCCGACCAGGCCGTCGCCGCCCCCGGTGACGTCTCCGGCGCGCCCGGCGGCGGTCGCCGGGCCGTCGTCGTCCACCGACCGCCACCGGCCCCCGGGGCCGCCGCCGTCCACGGCCCGCCACGAGCCCCCGGACCCGCCGTCCTCCGGCGCCCGCCACCAGTCCGGGCGCGGGCCGCGCGCCCGCCACCCGCCCGGAAGCGGGCCGGACGCACGCGGATCCTCCGGACGCGGGCCGCGGAGCCGCGCCCACCGCGGCCGTACGTCGTCCATGCCGTCACGCTGGACTGGCACACCGGACGGGGAGCGTCAGCCCGGCGCGGTGATCAGGCGTACTCCCCCGGGAGCAGCCGCCGACCGACGGCCCGCACCCCGCCCCCTACTTGTCCAGCGCCCCCATCGCCCGCCGCGCGACCGGATGCGTACGGACGATCTCGGCCAGCGTGGTCGTCCCCCGGACGATCTTCGCGAAGGCGTGCCAGGCCGGGCGGAAGCCGGTCAGGGCGGCGTGGATCAGGCCGGGGCGGCGGGAGAAGAGGGTGAGCATACGGCGGCCGACGCCCATTTCCACGCCGAGCCCGGCCTTGATCGCCAAGGCGTAGTTCAGGGCCTGGCGGCGGGCGTCCACCGCGTCGTGCGCCTCCGCGACGCGGGCGGCCCACTCCCCCGCGAGCCGCCCGGAGCGCAGCGCGAAGGAGATGCCTTCGCGGGTCCACGGCTCCAGCAGCCCGGCGGCGTCGCCGCACACCAGGACGCGGCCGCGGGAGAGCGGCGAGTCCTCGGCGCGGCAGCGGGTCAGATGGCCGGAGGAGATGCTCGGCTCGAAGCCCGCGAGGCCGAGCCGGCCGATGAAGTCGTCCAGGTAGCGCTTGGTCGCGGCGCCCTCGCCGCGGGCCGAGATCACGCCGACGGTGAGGGTGTCGCCCTTGGGGAAGACCCAGCCGTAGCTGCCCGGGATCGGGCCCCAGTCGACCAGCACCCGTCCGGCCCAGTCCTCGGCGACCGTCGGCGGTACCGGGATCTCGGCCTCCAGGCCCAGGTCGACCTGGTCCATCTTCACGCCGACGTGGGCGCCTATCCGGCTGGCGCTGCCGTCCGCGCCGACCACCGCGCGGGCCAGCACCACCTCGCCGTCGCCCAGCACCACGGCGACGGTCCGCCGGTCCGGCACGGCCGAGCCGTGCTGTTCGACGCGGGAGACCGTGGCGCCGGTGCGCAGCTCGGCGCCGGCGTCCTGGGCCGTCTTGACCAGCTGGGCGTCGAAGTCGGGACGGTTGACGAGCCCGAACAGCATGTTCTTCGAGCGGCGGGTGCGGGTCAGCTTCCCGTTGAGGGAGAACGTCACCGCGTGCACCCGGTCGCGCAGCGGCAGGTCGAAGCCGGGCGGCAGCGCGTCGCGGGACGGCCCGATGATGCCGCCGCCGCAGGTCTTGTAGCGGGGGAGTTCGGCCTTCTCCAAGAGCAGCACCCGGCGTCCCGTACACGCCGCTGCGTAGGCGGCCGAGGCTCCGGCGGGCCCCGCGCCCACCACCACGACGTCCCACACCTGCTGGTTCCCCTCGGCTGCGCTGTCGCTGCTCACCTGTGCTTCTGCTCCCGTTCGATGCCTTGCTGCGCGTACCGCCCGCATCCTACGGCGCGCCGTCGGGGGCCCTTCCTGTGGGAAGATCGGCCCCACAATCGCCCGTACGTACGGTTGGTCCGGTGCGGTAGAACCGGACGGACCGGCACGTGACCCCACGTGTACAACGCCGCGCCCACAAGGAGCGTTCCATGCCTGACAGCCCGCTCGCGCACACCGTCGCCTCGCTGCAGCCCCGGGCCAGGACCGAGCTGGCCGAGCTGGTGGCCTTCAAGTCGGTCGCCGACCCGGCGCAGTTCCCCCGGAGCGAGTGCGAGGCCGCCGCCGAGTGGGTGGCGGGCGCGCTGCGGTCCGAGGGCTTCACGGACGTGGCCCTGCTGGACACCCCGGACGGCACCCGGTCCGTGTACGGCTTCCTGCCGGGTCCGGCCGGCGCGCCGACCGTGCTGCTGTACGCGCACTACGACGTGCAGCCGCCGCTGGACGAGGCCGCCTGGATATCGCCGCCGTTCGAGCTGACCGAGCGGGACGGCCGCTGGTACGGGCGCGGCGCGGCCGACTGCAAGGGCGGTCTGATCATGCACCTGACGGCGCTGCGGGCGCTGAAGGAGCACGGCGGCGTCCCGGTCAACGTCAAGGTGATCGTGGAGGGCTCCGAGGAGCAGGGCACCGGCGGGCTGGAGCAGTACGCCGAGGCCCACCCCGAGCTGCTGACCGCCGACACCATCGTGATCGGTGACACGGGCAACTTCCGGGTCGGCCTGCCGACGGTGACGGCGACCCTGCGCGGCATGACGCTGGTCCGGGTCCAGGTGGACACCCTGGAGGGCAACCTCCACTCCGGCCAGTTCGGCGGCGCGGCACCGGACGCGCTGGCGGCGCTGATCCGCATCCTGGACTCGCTGCGCGCGGAGGACGGCTCGACGGTCGTCGACGGCCTGGAGGCGGACGCGAGCTGGGAGGGCCTGCAGTACGCGGAGGAGGAGTTCCGCAAGGACGCCAAGGTGCTGGACGGTGTGGAGCTGACCGGCAGCGGTACGGTCGCCGACCGGGTCTGGGCCCGCCCCGCCGTCACCGTCCTCGGCATCGACTGCCCGCCGGTGGTCGGCGCCACGCCGTCCGTGCAGGCGGGCGCGCGGGCGCTGGTGAGCCTGCGGATCCCGCCGGGCACGGACGCCGTGAAGGCCTCCGAGCTGCTCACCGCGCACCTGGAGAACGCCGCCCCGTGGGGCGCGCGGGTCACCGTCGAGCAGATCGGGCAGGGCCAGCCGTTCCGCGCGGACACCGACAGCCCGGCGTACGCGTCGATGGCCGAGGCGATGCGGGAGGCGTACGACGGCACCGAGATGCAGACGTCCGGTATGGGCGGTTCGATCCCCCTGTGCAACACGCTGGCCGCGCTCTACCCGCAGGCCGAGATCCTGCTCATCGGCCTCAGCGAGCCGGAGGCGCAGATCCACGCGGTCAACGAGAGCGTCTCGCCGGAGGAGCTGGAGCGCCTCTCGCTGGCCGAGGCGCTGTTCCTCCAGCGGTACGCGCGCCAGTACGAGGCCGCCGGCAGCTGAGCCGCCCGTCCCGGGGACGGCGGCTGAACCGTCCGCTCCCTGGGGCGACAGCTGAACCGCTCCGCCCGTAGGACGCCCGCGACGGCCGGTCCGGGGCTCTCCCGCCGCCCCGGACCGCCGCCCGGACTGCCACCCCGGACCGTCGCGTCCCGGACCGCCACCCCGGACCGCCGTACGGCCCCTCACTCCACAGGGACGCCCGCCTCAAGATTGAGCGGACGTCCCTGTTCGCGTGCGCGCAGGGCCCAGCGCAGCCGGTTCCAGCGCACCGGGGGCAGCATGTCCGCCGCCTCGGCCTCGGTGGCGAACCGCCAGTCCCGCAGTTCGGGCCCCGGCAGGAGCAGGTCCCGGATCTGCTCGCCCGCCAGCCGTCCGCCGTCGAAGAGCATCCGCAGTCCGCCGAAGCCGGGCGGCTTCGGCGGTTCCCAGTCCAGCACCAGCAGCCGGGGCGCGCTCTGCAGCCGGATGCCCAGTTCCTCGGTGACCTCACGCAGTCCCGCGCGGGCCGGCGGCTCGCCCGGCTCCACGACGCCGCCCGGGAACTCCCAGCCCGGCTTGTACGTCGGATCCACCAGCAGGACCCGGTCGGCGTCGTCGAAGAGCAGCACACCGGCCGCGAGAGTCTCCGCCGTGGGCTCCGGTGTCTGCACGATGTCGCAGGCCCCGGCACCGGCGCGGACCGCCTCGGCGACCCGTTCGGCGGTCTCCCGGGGGGTCAGGCGGGCCGTGTCGATGACGTGCGCGTCCTGCTTCAGCCAGCCGAGCGCGTCCTCGTACGCCTCCAGGTGCGCCCGGCACCGGTCCCGCGCCGCCGCGTCGGCCGGCGCGCCCCCGGCACGGCCCGCGCGCCGGTCCGCACGCTCACGGAGGATCGTTTCCTCCGCATGCAGCAGAACATGGCGTACGGGCACTCGGCGCGAGGCGAGGCCGCCGAATATCTCGTCCCGGTACTCCTGGCGCAGCAACGGCATGGGTGTGATGAGCGGCCCCGGCACCTCGTTGAGCAGCGCGGCGGCCGTGTCCACGACGAGCCGGCGCCAGGACGGCAGGTCCTGGTAGCCGCCGATCTGCTCCAGCCGTGCGGCGGGCAGCATCAGCCGCAGCTCGCCGCCGACCAGCTCGGGGTCGTAGAGCGTGCTTCCGGGAAGCAGGTCCAGCAGGTGCCGGGCCGCGGTGGACTTCCCCGCACCGGTCGCGCCGTTCAGCCAGACGATCACATTGCCCCCTTGTCCCTAGACCCCTGTGAGTTGCCCGTAACACCCTGCCACGGAAACTTTCGCGGGGCCGGGGCTATCGGCGGGCTGCCACGGACGTGGCCTTTTCCACCCGTGGCGCGATACCGGAAGGTTTGAAGACCCCCTTGTACGCGCTGATCGCGGCCACCGCGGCGACGAGGATGCTGGTCACCACGTCCTTTCCGGCGAAATCCCCGGCGAAGAGCGCGCTCCCCAGTCCCACCAGCACCGAGACCATCACCTGCACCAGAGTTCTGGTGGCGTGCGACCACTGCGGCTGATTGACGACGGAGATGAGCACCGGCGACGCGAATCCCACGATCAGCGCCCACATCTGTGCGTTCGTCATGACGCTCCCCTTTCCCGCTCGTGCGGTAGCCGGAGCGTCGCCGTCCCCGACCGCCCCGGCAAGAGGCCGCGCACCGCATTTCCCGCGCGCGGGCGTACGGGGGCACCGCCCGGCCCGTCACCCCTTGTTCGCGCCCAGGGTCAAGCCCGCGATGAAGTGCCGTTGCAGGAGCAGGAAGACCACGATCGTGGGCAGGGCGACGATGACCGAGCCCGCCGCCAGCAGGTTGTAGTCCGTGAAGAACTGGCCGCGCAGGTTGTTCAGGGCCGAGGTGACCGGGAGTTTGTCGCCGTCGGAGAGGAAGACCAGGCCCCACAGGAAGTCGTTGTACATCCAGGTGAATTCCAGAGTGCCCAGCGCGGCGAGGGCGGGCCGGCACAGCGGCAGTGTCACGTGCCGGTAACGCGTCCACACCCCGGCGCCGTCGACGATCGCGGCCTCCAGGATTTCCCGCGGCAGGGTCCGCATGAAATTCGCCAGCACGAAGACGCAGAAGCCGAGCTGGAAGGCGATCTGCACGGCGAGCACGGCCCACAGGGAGTCGTAGAGCGTCAGCGAGTCGGACATCCAGTACGGCAGCGGCACCTTGGTGAAGAGCACGTAGAGCGGCGTGACGATCACCTGTTGCGGCAGCAGGTTGCCGGCCGTGAAGAACATCAGCAGGAGCAGTGAGCCGCGCAGCCGCAGCCGGGCCACGGCGAAGGCGGTGAAGGACGCGAGGAAGAGCGTGATCAGCACGCCCGGCACCGCGATCAGGAGGGTGTTCAGGAAATACCGGCCCATGCCGGAATCGGTGAACGCCTGCCGGTAATAGTCGAACGAGAGCCGGCTCGGCAGGGAGAAGTATCCGTCCCTGGCGGTCTCCTCGTACGGGCGCAGCGACGCGTAGACGGCCAGCAGCAGCGGCGCGAGGAAGGCGAGCGAGACGGCGAGCAGAAAGGCGTGCACACCCCAGCGGCCGCCCCGGCGACCGCCCTGGCCGCCCCGGCCTCCCCGGCGGCGGCCCGGTGCGCCACCGGGCGGCCCGGCGGGGCGTACCGGGCGCGCGGCCCGTACGGCGGGCACGGTCATCGGCGCTCCTCCCCCCTCAGTTCCTGGACGAGATAGGTGACGATGAACCCGAGGGAGACCAGCAGCAGGACGACCGCGATGGCCGAGCCGAAGCCGATCCGGCTCGCCTCGCCGACGATGTTGTCGGTCACCAGGACGGACAGCAGTTCCAGGCCGTTGCGGCCCTTGTTGACCGCGTAGACGATGTCGAAGGCGCGCAGGGCCTCGATGACGGTGATGACGCCGACGATGACGTTGACCGGGCGCAGGGCCGGCAGCACGACCCGGAAGAACGTCTGCCGCTCGGTGGCCCCGTCGACGGCCGCGGCCTCCTTGAGCGTCGGGTCGACGGACTTCAGCCCGGCGAGGTACAGGATCATGACGTACCCGGTGTGGCGCCAGCAGGCGGCCAGCAGGATCATCCAGATGTTCAGGTCCGGGTCGCCGAGCCAGTCGACCGGATCCCGTTCACTGCCCAGCAGGGCGTTCAGGGCGCCCTGGTCCCGGGAGAGGATCAGCTGGGTGATGAAGCCGACGACGGCGAGCGAGAGCACCACCGGCATGTAGAGGGTGGACTGGTAGAAGCGGCTGAACCGCACGCCGCGGTCGACGAGCGCGGCGAGCAGCAGGCCGAACGGTGCGGCGAGCAGGCCGAGGGCGGCGAGCCACAGCAGGTTGTTGCGCACCGCCGGCCAGAATTGCGGGTAATCGGTGAAAAGGTGGGTGTAATTGCCGAGGCCGGCCCATTCGATGTCACCGACGCCGTCCCAGTCGGTGAAGGACAGGCCGATGGAGGCCATCGTCGGTCCCCAGACGAGGACGAGGTCGAGCAGGATCGGCAGGCCCAGCAGGACGCACAGGACAGCGAGGTCGCGGCGGGTGTGGCGCCGCGGCCCCCGGCGTCCGGCGCGGCGCGCCGCGGTCTTCGGCATGGCTCCCGGTCCCCCGTCGGTCGTACGGTCGGTGGCGGTCACGGCGTCAGTCCGCGGCGAATATCCGCGCTTTCTGCCGTTCGATGCTGTTGACCAGGCCGTCGATGTCGTCCGGGTCGCCGATGAACTGCTGGAGCGCCTGGATCAGTACGGTCGAGGCGAAATCGGGGCGGGTGTCGCGGTCCATGAACTGCGCTATCTGCCGGGCGCCGGACACCAGCCGGACGGCCTTCTTCTGCAGGGCGTCGTACGTCTGTGTGCCGGCCACGCCGTTGGCCGCGACATTGTTCGGGTCCCGCTTCAGGTAGGCCAGTTCGGCCTGGGGTGTGGCGAGGAAGGCGAGCAGGTCGCGGGCGGCTTCCCGGTGCCGCGCTTTCTTCGCCATCAGGAACCCGTCCATCGGCGCCTCGACCGCCTCCTGCCCGAAGGCCGGGTCGATCTCGGGGAACGGGAAGAGGTCCAGGTCCGCGCGGTTCTCCGCGGTGAACTGCTGGCCGGGGTGCTGGAGTCCGAGCACCGCCATGCCGGCCTTCTTCCCCTGGAGGGACTGCGCCGCCTCCTGCCAGGTCCGGCCGTTGGCGCCTTTCTGGTGGTACGGCAGCAGGCTCCGCCACAGGTCGAAGACCTGCCGCACCTGCGGACTCGTCCAGGATTTCTCCCCGCGCATCAGGGCGATGTGGAAGTCGTAACCGTTGGCCCGCATGTCGAGGTAGTCGAAGGTGCCCATCGCGGGCCAGCCTTCCTTGTCGCCGAAGGCGAATGGGGTGAGGCCGTCCTTCTGCATCTGCCGGGCGAGCGCACGGTATTGATCGAAGGTGCGCGGGATCTCGTAACCCCGCGTCCGGAAAACGCCCTTCCGGTGGAAGACCGCCCACGGGTAGTAGTAGTACGGCACGAAGTACTGCTTGCCGTCCTCGCCCGTGGACTGTTTCTTCACCGCGTCGGAGAACCCGTCGAACTTCCTCCAGAGATCACTGATGTCGGCGAGCAGGCCCTTTCGCGCGAAGTACTGCATGCGGTAACCGGCGAACCACGTGAAGACGTCATCGGGCGTGCCCTGGAGGTAACGGTTGATGTTCTCCTGGAAGTTCTCGTGGTTGACCGTGTTGACCTTCACCGGCTTCTTCGACTTCTTCTCGTACGCCGCGATGGCGTCGGCGTACGCGCGCTTCGGCACCGCGTCCGAGGCGTTGGACCCCAGGGTGACGCCGTCGCCGGGACCGTTGCCGCAGGCGGCGAGCAGCGACGGCAGCGCGACCGCCCCCGCACCGGCCGCCACGCTCCGCAGCACCGACCGCCGGGGCACCGCGCGTACCGGCCGGTGCGCGCTTTCACCCGGGCCGTCCCCCCATGACCGGACCATGTCCTCTCCCCCTCCTCGGCGATGGAACCGAACAGAACCGAACGCGAGTGCTGGGATCTCACTCCCAACACGGGCATCGGTCAAGGCTTTCGGCGGCCCCTTCCCGTATTTTCCCCGGTCGCCTTCCAACACAGTCCAACAAGCCTTACCGTAAACACTCGCAATTGACTGGTACATGACTTACTGCTCTCTCCGCGAACGGAGGACGCGAATCATGCGCCCGCACATCCCTCTCACCACCCGCCGCGCCCGGCGAAGAGTCGTCGCGGCGCTGTCCGCGGCGTTCCTGTGCTCGGCCGGGGTGACGGCCCTGCCCGCCGCGGCCCGCACGGCCGACGCCTCCGACGGCCCACCCGCTTCCCCGTCCACCGCGGCCACCACGGCCGTCCCCGCCGGAACAGCCGCGTCCGCCGCCCCGCGACTGCCCGACGGCCTGGCCAGGACGCCTCCCATGGGCTTCAACAACTGGAACTCCACCCACTGCGGAGCCGACTTCAACGAGGCGATGATCAAGGGAATCGCCGACCTCTTCGTCGCGAAGGGGCTCAAGGCCGCCGGTTACGAGTACGTGAACCTGGACGACTGCTGGGCCAAGAAGGAGCGGGACGCGAACGGAAAACTGGTCCCGGACACCACCCGCTTCCCCAACGGCATCAAGGCCCTGGCCGACTACGTCCACGCCAAGGGCTTGAAGTTCGGCATCTACACCAGTGCCGGCACCACGACGTGTGCCCAGGCGATGCCCGGCGCGCTGGGCCATGAGTACTCCGACGCCCAGCAGTTCGCCGACTGGGGAGTGGACTACCTGAAATACGACAACTGCAACAACCAGGGGGTGGACGCCAAGAAGCGGTACATCACCATGCGCGACGCCCTGAAGGCGACGGGCCGCCCCATCGTCTACAGCATTTGCGAGTGGGGCGAGAACAAGCCGTGGGAGTGGGCGGCGGACGTCGGGCACCTGTGGCGCACCACCGGTGACATCAGCGACGTGTGGGACAGCATGGTCTCGATCTTCAAGGCGAACGCGCCGCTGGCGCCGTACGCCGGCCCCGGCCACTGGAACGACCCGGACATGCTGGAGGTCGGCAACGGCGGCATGGCGGACGCCGAGTACCGCAGCCACTTCTCGCTGTGGTCGATGATGGCCGCGCCGCTGCTGATCGGCACCGATCTGCGCAAGGCCTCCCAGGCGACGTTCGACATCCTCGGCAACCGCGAGGTGATCGCGCTCGACCAGGACCCGCTGGGCAAGCAGGCCCAGGTGCTGAAGTCCGAGGGCGGCCGCTGGGTCCTGAGCAAGCCGCTGGCCAACGGCGACCGGGCGGTGGCCCTGTTCAACGAGACGGACCGCCCGCAGCACATCACCACCACGGCCAAGGAGGCGGGCCTGCCGCAGGCGAGCGGCTACCGGCTGCGCGACCTGTGGAAGGACGAGAACACCCACACCGCGGGTGAGATCGCCGGGACCGTACCGGCGCACGGCACGCTGCTGTACCGCGTCGCCGCCGACCGCCACTGGGCGCAGTACCCGCCGGCCCTCGACACCGCGGCGGACGGCGTCGCGCCGATCGAGGTCGGCAAGGAGGTCCGGACCGCCACCCTCACCCGCAACCTGGGCCGCACCCCCGCGCTGGACGTCAAGGTCGATCTCAAGGGCCCGCAGGGCTGGCGCGTGGAGCCGGTCACGTCCACCGGCACCCAGGTCCTGCCCCCGGGCAAGGAGCTGGCGACCGCCTGGAAGATCTCGCCACTCGCGGGGACCAAGCCCGGCCCGTACGAGCTGACGCTGACCACCGACTACCACTCCACGCGCGGGCAGCACGTGACCCTGACGCTGCCGTTCGCGGTCACCGCCGTCCAGGCGCCGCCCGCCGGCACCTCCTACGCCAGCGACCTGACCTGGCTCTCCGCCACCAACGGCTACGGGCCGGTGGAGAAGGACATGAGCGTGGGAGGGCAGCGGCCCGGTGACGGGACGCCGATCACCATCGGCGGTGTGCCGTACGCCAAGGGGCTGGGTGCCCACGCGCCCAGCGAGATCACGTACTACACGGGTGGCAAGTGCTCGGCGTTCAGCGCGCAGGTCGGCGTGGACGACGAGACCGGCGACCAGGGGACGGTCACCTTCGAGGTGTGGGCCGACGGGCAGAAGGTCGCCGAGAGCGGCAAGCTGACCGGCACCGACCCGGCGAAGGCGATCAGCGCGGCGGTCACCGGGGCGGGCACCGTACGGCTGGTCGTGCAGGACGCCGGTGACGGCTTCTTCTACGACCACGGCGACTGGGCCGACGCCAAGTTCACCTGCTGACGGGGGCGTTCACCTGGTGGTGCGGTCGTGCACCGCACACCGCACACCGGCCGGGCGGGCCGTACGGCCTGCCCGGCTCACGGCGGCGTCCGGGTCCGACCGGCCTCGGCGTCCGGGGCCGGGCCGGTACTCGGCCTCATGTACCGGCCCGGTCCCTTCCGTACGGCCCGGGTCAGCAGGTCGGCAGGCCGGGAACCGGCGCGTCGTTCCGGCCGCCCTTGAGGTAGACGGCACTGACGTACACGCCGCTGTTGCCACTGTCGTCGTCCGTCTTCGCCCACCAGGTGTTGGTCCACCGGCCGAACGTCTCCCGGCGGCCCAGGTTCGCCTGGCAGTAGAAGTAGTTGGTGCCCGCGTTCAACGTGCCGACGTGCTGGAAGGAGCCGGTGTACGAGGCGGCGGCGCGCCACACCTGGCAGTTGACCTTGCCGCCGCCGATCGGCGCGCACGAGCTGGGCTCCGGTACGCCACCGGTCCCGCCGGTGGCGCCGCCGCCCGAGGCGGCCGCCCCTCCCCCGGACGCGGAACCGCCGCTGCCGCCCGGCCCGCCGTCGCCCCCGCCTCCCGTACCGCCGGCCGCCGCTCCGCCGTCGCCGCCCTTGCCGTTGCCGGGGTCGCCGCCGCTACCGGGCTTCGGCTGCCCGGACGCGGCGCCCTTCGACGGCTCGCCGGAGGTGGCGGGCGCCGCGCTCCGCCCGACCTCGGCCTTCCCGGTCGCCCGGTCACCCGGCTCGGCGCCCCCGGTCTCCTTCGGGGTGCCCGACGCGCCTGCCCGCGCGGCCTGTTCCTGTTCCTGCGAGGGGGCGCCGGGCCGCCGCTCCGCGACCGTACCGCCGGAGTCCCGGGCCATCAGCCCGTACGTCACTCCGCCACCCGACACCAGGACGGCGGTCACGGCGGCGGCGAGCATGCAGGCACGGCGCCCACGCCCGGACGGAGGGGCGGCGGCGCCGGTGGCCGCCACGGTGCTGGTCTCCCGCTCCCCCGGGGTTCCGGCGGGGACCGGACCGGTGGGCGCTCGGCCGCTGACCGGGCCGGTGGGCGACTGGCCACTGACCGGCCCCGTGAGTGCCTGACCGCCAGATGGCGACGGCAACGGCGCCGCCGGGATGTCCGCCGCGGTCGGCGTCCACGACGTCCCCGGGCCTGTTCCTGTACCCGGCGCTGTACCGGGGCCTGTACCTGTACCCGGCGCTGTACCGGGGCCTGTACCTGTACCCGGCGCTGTACCGGGGCCTGTACCTGGCTCCGTACCGGTACCCGTATGCGCACCCGACCCCGCTCCCACCCCCGGCGCCCTCCCCAACCGCACCGTGTCGCGCCCGTCGGCCACCGCCGTCAGCAGGGCCCGTGCCTCGGCCGCGCTCGGCCGGGCGGCCGGGTCCTTGGTCATCAGCGCGTGCAGTACGGGCGTCAACGGCCCGGCCCGGCGCGGCTCGGGCAGCGGCTCGGAGACGATCGCCGTCAGGGTCGACCAGACCGACGTCCGGCGGAACGGCGCGCCGCTGCCCTCCACGGCCGCGTACAGCGTCATGCCCAGCGACCAGATGTCCGAGGCGGGCGAGGGCGGCTGCCCCTGGGCGCGCTCGGGCGGCAGGTAGTCGAGCGAGCCGACGAGTTCGCCGCTGCGGGTGAGGTGGGTGGTCGCCCCGTCGTCGGGCGCCTCGATGCTCGCGATGCCGAAGTCGGTGAGCACCACGCGGCCCACCCCGGCGTCCGGGCGGCCCGCGCGCTGCTCCCAGCGCTCCAGCAGTACGTTGCCGGGCTTGACGTCCCGGTGCAGCACGCCGGCCTGGTGGGCGGCGTCCAGCGCGTCCATCACCTTGGCGCCGATGGCGGCGATCTCGCGCGGGTCCAGGGCGCCGCCCCGGTCGAGCGCGTCGTCCAGGGACGGGCCGTCGACCAGTTCCATGACGATGACCGGGCGCCCGTCCTCGTCGATCACGTCGTGCACGGTGACCACGCCGGAGTGCCGGATGCGGGCCGCGGCCCGTGCCTCGCGCTGCATCCGGGTCCGCAGGTCGGCCAGCTCCGGCGCGGACGCGTCGGTGTAGGCGCGCAGCACCTTCACGGCGACTTCGCGGCCCAGCACCTCGTCCACCGCCCGGCAGACGACGCCCATGCCGCCGCGCCCGATCTGCCCGGTGACCCGGTACCGCCCGCCGAGCAGCCGCCCGGTCAACTCCCCGGCGGCCCCGCCCTCTTCACGGGCGCTGCCGCCGCTCTCTCCGGCACCCTCGTCGCCGCCGCGTCCCTCGTTCCCCGGCCCGTTCACGCCATTCACGCCACTCGCCCCGTTCGCCCCACTCGTCCCCTGTCATGGTCGGCACCAGCCTAGAGGCCCGTGGGGCGCCGCAGGCCCCGTCAGACGGTCGGGGCGAAGGCATCGAGACGGGACTGTTGTGCGGCGGCGGCCGCGGCGCCCACCACGCCGGCGTCCGTGCCCATCTGCGCCGGTACGACCGTGACGCCGCGGACGAAGGAGAGCGTGGCGTAGTCGCGCAGGGCGCGGCGCAAGGGGACGAAGAGGAGGTCCCCGGCGCCCGCGACGCCGCCGCCGACGACCACGATCTCGATCTCGACGAGCGCGGCGGTGGCCGCGACACCGGCGGCCAGGGCCTGGGCGGCCCGCTCGAACGAGTGACGGGCCACCGGGTCACCCGCACGGGCCGCGGCGGCCACGGCGGCCGCGGTGGTGTCGCCGGCGGGGCCCGGCCGCCACCCGCGTTCGAGGGCGCGGCGGGCGATGTTGGGGCCGCTGGCGATGCGTTCGACACAGCCGCGGGAGCCGCACGGGCAGGGGTCGCCGTCGAGGTCGACGCTGATGTGGCCGATGTGGCCGGCGTTCCCGGTGGGGCCCGGGTGCAGCCGGCCGTTCAGGACCAGGCCACCGCCGACCCCGGTGGAGACCACCATGCACAGGGCGTTCGCGTACCCGCGGGCGGCGCCCTGCCAGTGTTCGGCGGCGGTCATGGCCACGCCGTCGCCCACCAGGACGACGGGGCGCGCACCGACCAGGTCCCGCACTTCGGCGACGACCGGGAAGTCCCGCCAGCCGGGGATGTTGACCGGGCTGACCGTGCCGCGCCGGGCGTCCACCGGCCCCGCGCTGCCGATACCGACGGCGGCCACCCTGGCCCACTCGGGGTGCGCGGTCAGCTCGCCCACCACCTCGGCCAGCGCACGCAGGACGGTCGCGCCGTCCCGGTCGGCGGGCGTGGGCCGGGTGGTACGGACGAGCAGCCTGCCGTGCTCGTCCACCAGCGCGCCGGCGATCTTGGTGCCGCCGATGTCCAGCGCTGCGCTCAGGTCCGTCTGCATCGGTGTCGAATCTCCTGGTGGGGCGCCTGGGCCGGGGTGCGTGGACCCGGCACGGGAACGCCAGTCTCGTGCTGATTGACAACGTTGTCCAGAGGTTATGCTCGACGCCGTGCCGCACGTCGTCGTGCGGCGCCGCCGGACGGTCCCGCCCGGCCGGCCGCACGCACCGGCCCTCCGGACACCGTCACCGCCATCATCGGCGTACCGGAGGGGGAACCGCCACACCCGTCCCGCCCGTCTCTCCAGCAACAGCCGGAACGAGCAGCGGAGCCGTGGCCCCCTCGGGGCCGCCCGGCCGCCGCTCCCGCCGCCTCCACCCACCGCCGACAGAATCAGGACCGCGCACGTGACCGACACCGCCCGGGGCACCTCCCGCCGCTACGGCAGCCGGCCCACGATGAAGGACGTCGCGGCCCGGGCCGGCGTCGGCCTGAAGACGGTCTCCCGGGTGGTCAACGGCGAGCCCGGCGTCACCCCCGAGACCGAGCGCCGCGTCCAGGACGCCATCACCGCCCTCGGCTTCCGCCGCAACGACTCCGCCCGCATCCTGCGCAAGGGCCGCACCGCCAGCATCGGCCTGGTCCTGGAGGACCTTGCCGACCCGTTCTACGGGCCGCTCAGCCGCGCCGTCGAGGAGGTCGCCAGGGACCACGGCGCGCTGCTGATCAACGGGTCCAGCGCCGAGGATCCTGCGCGCGAGCAGGAGCTGGTGCTCGCGCTGTGCGCGCGCCGGGTGGACGGCCTGGTGATCATCCCGGCCGCCGACGACCACCGCTATCTGGAACCGGAGATCGCGGCGGGGGTGGCCACCGTCTTCGTGGACCGCCCGGCGGGCCGGATCGAGGCGGACACGGTGCTCTCCGACAGCTTCGGCGGCGCCCGCGCCGCGGTCGCGCACCTGATCGCGCACGGCCACCGCCGGATCGGCTTCATCGGCGACCAGCCGCGCATCCACACGGCCGGGGAGCGGCTGCGCGGCTACCGTACGGCGATGGCCGAGGCCGGGCTGGCCGTCGACGAGTCGTGGGTCTCCCTCGGGTCGACCGCGCCCGACCGGGTACGGTTCGCGGCCACCGCCATGCTGGACGGGCCGCGCCCGGTCACCGCGCTGTTCGCGGGCAACAACCGGGTCACGGTCACCGCGGTGCGGGTGCTCGCCGAACGCCCGCGCCCGGTCGCCCTGGTGGGCTTCGACGACTTCGAGCTGGCCGATCTGGTGTCCCCCGCGATCACGGTCGTGGCGCAGGACGCCGCGCGTCTCGGCCGTACCGCCGCCACGATGCTCTTCCGCCGCCTGGACGGCGCCGGGATCCCGCCGCAGCGCGAGGAGATCCCCACCCGCCTCGTCCCGCGCGGCTCGGGCGAACTGCCCCCGCCCGCCGACGGCTGAGCGCCACGCCCCGGCCGGAACACCCCGTACAACGGCAGGCCCTGCCACGACGCCCCCTGTGACAGCACACCCCGCTACGACGCGCCGGCCCCGAACCTCCGCACGAACACGTCGTACGTCCCGTTGGTGTCCCCCGGCACCAGATCCGGCGCGACCGAGCCGAAGACCACGCTCCGGCCGCCCCGGCTCAGCGTGTGCGGTCCGGAGTGGTTCAGCCAGCCGGCCGCGACCAGGTGCTGCTCGCCGGTGCGCAGGTCGTGCAGGGTGAGCTTGCCGTCGTAGTCCTCCAGCACACGCCGCCCATCGCCGCTGACCGCCGCGGGGAAGCCGCGCTCCCGTCCCACCTGTCGCGTGCGCCCGTCCCGCAGGTCGCGCACATGGCCGTACGAACCGGGCGGTCCCGACCGGACCGGTGCCCGGCGGACGCGCGCGCTGAACGTCACGGCGCGCCCGTTGTCACTCAACTCCCCCAGCCGCAGGGCCCGGTCGGCCATCGGTGTGCCGTCCGGGTCCACGTCGGCCTGGCGCACGGCACCGGTCCGGCGGTCCCGGACGAAGAGGTCCTGCCCGGTGCCCTCCGCCTCGTCGAGCACGTACGCGACCCATCGCCCCGTACCGCTCAGCGAGGCTCCCCGGACGACACCGTGTTTCGCGTTCTCCCCCGGCGCCCTGGGGGCGATCAACTCCATCCGCCCGGTGACCGTGTCCTGGACGTGGCCGAGCACCGGACCGCCCGGAGCCGGGCCGATGGCCCGGAAGGCGACCGAACGGCCGTCCGCGCTCAGCGACGTGACCTCACCGGTCCCTCCGGCGGCCGGTGAACCGGGCGGCGGGGTCAGGTGAGCGGTCCGGCCGGTCCGGCGGTCGCGGAGGCGGGCGGACCGATTCCCCACGGTCCCGGTGGAGTACGCGACGAAGCACCCGTCGGCACTGATGCGCGGGGTGTTGTCGATGCCCGCCCCGTCGTCACGACGAGCGCCGGTATCCGCTCGACGCGCCCGGTCCGCAGATCCTTGACCGCCAGCACGTGGGTGTAGTCGCCCCCGCCGCCCAGCAGAGGCGCACCGGACCAGAAGACGACATACCGGCCACCCGCACTGATCGAGGCGATGTGCGACGGCTCGTCCAACTCGCCGCCGTCCGCCGCCGTGCTCACCCGGACGACCGTGGATTCCGCCTCCCCACCATCCGCCGGCGCCATCTGCGCCGGCATCGACACCCCACCCGCACAAGCCACCGCGACAACCGCTCTCAGCCCCTTACGTACCCGCTTCACCATGTCTCCCCCTGGTCTCCACCGCCCCGCCCGCGCGGGATACGCGCCTACAAGCGCGCCCGGCGGGACCACGGCAATCAGCCGATCTCCGGACAACGCCCGGCCCGCGCGAAGCGTCCGCGACGACGGGCCGCGGCGGCCGCAGTTGGCGAAGTAGCCAGCTGTGGTGCGGCCCGTCGGCCCGCCTGCCGCCGCCACTGGAACACCCTGCCGACGAGGGTGCTGATCAGTGATTTTGAAGTACGGGACAGCGCCCGCGGCCCCCTCCGGAACCGCGCTGGACGACAGATCACCCCCGTGCGCCGAAGTCGAGCATATGTAGCCTTTGTGGCCTCATCTCGGCAGAGTTCACATGAAGCTCGCACAGCACGTGAAGCACTCCTGTCGCACACTCGCCGACCGCCGGACACGCGGCCGTTCTCGCTCTCCTCTCCAGCGCTACGGCCAGGCTGCCCGGAAAGCGAGAGCCGTGTACCCGGCATATCCGAACTGATGGACATCAAGAAAGGGTTGACCGGGTGAAACGGAGACCGTTACCGATCAGCACCGCACGGCACCTCACAGGCAGACCCCACGCCGGGAAGGAGGCGTTCCGGCGGCGCGGCACCTGCGCCACGCTCCTGTCCGCCTCTCTGGTGGCAGGGCTCCTGGGGACCGGACCAGCCATCGCGGCAGAATCCGCCGACCCCGGCGACGCGGCACGCAGACGCAGCCTGGTCCTCGACTATTGGACAGTTGGCGGTGCCGGCGTCAAGGCGGCGGCCGAACAGGCGCTGACCGGCTCGGACGAGGACGTCGACAGGTTCTTCGCCGAGAAGGGCAGCCTGGCGTACGACGACAACTACGTCGTGGCCAGCCGGATGATCGGCGCCGGGGGGCCCGCCGTCCGTGAGGCGGCCAAGACCGCCCTCAAGGCCAGCAAGCGGGACAACCCCGAGCCGCTGAGTACCTTCCTGCAAGACGGCTGGCAGGCGCCGTTGCGGCAGGACAACGAGGTCGAGGCCTCCAAGGTCATCAACTTCGGTGGCTACGGGG
>NZ_JAFIQY010000062.1 GCF_022271435.1 Streptomyces monomycini
GACCGCCGACACCACCACCGTTGCCGCCCCCACCACCACCGGCTGGCAGGCCCCGGCCCCCACCATCCAGCACACCACCGGCTGGCAGGCCCCCGCCCCCACCACCGGCTGGCAGTAAACGAGCCGGGCGGCCCTCCTCCGCCCTCCCCTTACCACAGCACGATCCCTCGACGGGCTGGCCACTGCCCTGCCCGTCGACCGCCCGTCGCCGAAGTTCAGGCCACGGTCTCATGGCCCGCCGGAGCCCCGGGCCACCCAGCATCTTGAGCACCTCCTCTTTCTCCCTCTGCGTCTCACGCCGTCGCTTTCGCGCCGTATACAGCACATAGCACGCATCTGTGCATCACGAATCCACAGGTTTCCGAATTCACATAAGTGGGGGTTTTCCATGTTCGACTTTGACGCCGCAGCTGTACTCAACGAGTACGAGAAGAACGGTTTCGCGATACTCCGCAATGTCCTCGACCCAGAACTCGTCGCCGAGGCGCGCGAGCACGTTGAGTGGCTCGGCCGCCGGTACCCGCACCTGCGGCCCGAGGAGTACCACCACCCGCTGATGCGCAACGACGCGTTCTGGGTTCGCCTGGTCACCGACAAGCGTCTCGTGGACATCGCCGAGCTGCTCCTCGGCCCCGACCTGGCCTGTTTCACCTCACACTACGTGTGCAAGCCGCCGCGTGACGGCCGGCCGGTGCTGTGGCACCAGGACGGCGCCTACTGGAAGTTGCAGCCGATGGAGGCGCTGACCGTGTGGGCTGCGATCGACGAGTCCACCACGGAGAACGGCTGTCTGCGGATCATTCCCGGCAGCCACGAACTGGCCATCCACTCCCCCGAGGTGCGCACCGACGTCGCCAACATGCTCTATTCGCAGACCCGCGAGGAGATCGTCCGTGACTGGACGGAAACGGCTGGCGTCGTCGACATCGAGCTCCAGCCCGGAGACGTCTCGATCCACCACCCGAACATCCTGCACTGCTCCGAGGCCAACACCTCCGAGAAGCGGCGCTGCGGCCTGGACATCGGCTACATCTCCACGTCCACGCTCGTCGCGAATGAGGGCCTCTACCTCGACCCGGTCCTGGTTCGCGGCGAGCCGGGCTCGGCGGCCAACCAGTACCGCAAGTGGCCGACGTATACGCCGGGGGAGTCGATCGCGTTCCGCGGCCACGAGGAGTGGAACGCGCAGGTCGCCGAGATCAACGCGCGCGGCGGCTTTACCGAACCGAGCTCCCGGGACACTCCGTTGGAGACGACCCGGCGCATGGTGCAGCGCTTGGAAGAGGGCACCGTCAGTCGCTGAGCCGACGTGCCCGAGGCCATCCCTTCCCAGCCCTCACCACCTGAGCGAAAGGTCGGAGGTCCTCGGACCAATGCATGATCCGAAAATGCAACTCCTGCTGGCGGTGACCGCCGCCCTCTGTGTCATCGTGCTGGCCGCCCGGATATTCGGGTGGCTCGCCACCAAGATCGGCCAACCCGCCGTGGTGGGTGAGATGGTCTCGGGCATCGTCCTGGGGCCCACGGTATTGGGCTCCCTGGCGCCAGAATTCAGCGGCCACGTCTTCTCGGCCACGGTCAAGCCGACGTTGTACGTGATTGCCATGGTCGGACTCTGCCTGTACATGTTCCTGGTCGGCCTAGAGCACGAATACCACCCAAGCAGTCGCAAGGACGCGGTGCTGCCCGTGGTCCTGTCCACCGCCGGCGTGGTGGCCCCCCTGATCGTCGGTGCAGGCGCGGCCGGGTACATCGCGGACCAATATCGCCCTTCCGGCGTCAGCCTGCCGCTGTTCATGCTCTTCGTCGGTGGAGCGCTCTCCCTCACCGCCTTCCCCATGCTCGCCCGGGTGCTCCAGGAGCGGGGCATGATGCACACGAAGTTCGGCGGTGTCGCGGTCCGGGCGGCCGCAATCGACGATGCCGCGGCGTGGTGCATCCTCGCGGTGGTAAGCGCTCTTTCCCTCCACGGCAGTTGGCTGGAGGCATGGCGGACCATCGTCCCAGCCCTCCTGTTCATGGGGGCCTCCTTCGTACTTCTGCCGAAACTGTTCCGCGCCTCCATGGAAAGGGCGGTACGCGAAGGGCAGATCAGTGACGGCCTCTTCGTCGCGCTCCTCTCGACGGTCCTCGCAGCCGGCTGGTTCACGGATCACATCGGCATCTACTCGGTCTTCGGCGGCTTCATTTGCGGCGTGACTCTTCCTCGCGTGCCCGGCTTCGCCCAGTTGCTCAACGTCCGCCTGCTCCAGGTCGTACGCTGCCTCTTCCTACCGGTGTTCTTCGCCTTCTCCGGCCTCAACACCGACCTGTCGGGCGCCCTCGACACCAGCTATGTCTGGGCACTGCTCGTGCTGTTCCTGGTGGGCTTCGCCTCCAAGTTCTTCTCCTCCTTGTCCGTCCTGCGCTTCTTCCGTTGGAGCTGGGGAGAGTGCGTGGCGATGGGCGGGCTGATGAACGCGCGGGGTCTGATGATCCTGATTTTCATCAACATCGGCCTCTCCCTCGGCCTGATCGAGAAGGAACTGTTCTCGATCCTGGTCCTGATCGCCGTCCTGACGACCGCACTGGCCATGCCCCTCTACCGGCGTCACTTCAAGCCGGAGCAGGAGGAGGCTGCCCGCTGCGCATGGGCAGCCCATGCCACCTCCCATGCATCGCAACGGACGTCAGCGACGGGGGAGCCAGCTACTCCGTCGGTCGCCCCCACCTGTACGGAGCCCATGGCGGGCGCCGGAAGCACTTTCTGAATACCGGCCGACCCTGGGTGCTGCCGGGGCATCCCAAGACATCTCGGGGTGCCCCGGCCGGCACAGGCCCCGATCCGTCTCCCGAGGAAGGAAGTCCGCCAGTGAGCCGAGCAGCCACCGTTCCGCTCGTCCAAGTCAGCATCGACCGCATCGTCAGCGAGGGTCACGACGTCAAGACCTTCGTACTCGAACCCGCGACAGAGCCCGCGTCCAAACGCCTCAACTACCTTGCCGGGCAGTTCCTCACCCTTCGGCTGCCCGTTCCCGCCGACCGGCCCGTCATGCGCTCGTACTCCATCTCCACCTGTCCCGTCTCCGACCCCCGCCTCGCGGTTACCGTCAAGCGCAGTCCCGGCGGCCCCGGATCGAATTGGCTGTTCGAGCAGGCCGCGCCCGGGATGACCCTGGACGTCCTCCCGCCGGCTGGATACTTCACCCTCGACGGCGCCGACGGCGAGGTGCTGCTTTTCGCCGCTGGCGTCGGCATCACCCCGCTCTACTCTCTGTGCAAGTACGCCCTCGCCGCATCCGACCGGAAGGTCTACCTGCACTACTCGGGGCGGCACCGGGACGCCACCCCGTTCGCCACGGCCCTGGAGCACTTGGAGCGGTCCCACCCTGCGCGTATGCGCCTTGACCTGTGGATGACCGGCACACACGGTAGGCTCGACGGCACCACAGTGCGGAACATCCTCGCGACGGCGGACGCACCCACCGTGTACGTCTGCGGACCCGCCGGGTACCAGGCGATGGTGATCGACGCCCTAGTGGCCGCCGGGCACCCGCGGGGTTCCATCAGGACCGAGTCGTCGGGCCCCGCGCCCCGCAGGCCATGAGCGCCGGAAGCATCACCGCGGAGTCCCTGCGCGCGGCGGGACACCTGAAGTGGACGGCGTCGGGGCCTGGCCTCCTGGGAGCCTGCGCCGCCGAGATGGACTACGGCACCGCGCCACCGGTCACCGCAGCACTGGCCGAAGCCGTCGGCAAAAACCTCCTCGGTTACCTGCCGCCCGCTCTCGCGACCAGTCTGAGGGAAGCCTGCGCCGCCTGGCAGCGCGACGCCTACGGGTGGGACATCACGCCGGACGACGTGCGTGTGCTGCCCGATGTCATCCGTGCCTTCCACGTGGCGATCGAACACTTCTCCCGGCCAGGCTCCGCTGTCATCGTGCCCGTACCGACCTTCACTCCCTTCCTCACCATCCCGGGCCTGCTCGGACGCCGGGTCATTCAGGTCGAGCTGGTGAAGTCGGGGGGCCGATACGTCTACGACCTCGACGCCCTCGCCCGCGCCTTCGCCGAGGGCGGCCATCTGCTGGTGCTCTGCAATCCGCACAACCCGGTCGGCCGGGTGCTGGAGGGCGACGAACTCGGCGCCATCAGTGAGGTCGTCGACCGATACAGCGGGCGGGTGTTCTCGGACGAGGTACACGCCCCGCTGGTGTACCGCGGGCATCGCCACGTGCCGTACGCCGCCACGTCGTCCACCGCGGCCCACCACACTGTCACGGCCGTTTCCGCCTCGAAGGCGTGGAACCTCGCCGGCCTCAAGTGCGCCCAGATGGTGCTCAGCAACGACGACGACCGCGCGCGCTGGGAGAACCTCGGCCGCCTGGCCACCGACGGCACGTCGACACTGGGCGTGGTGGCCGGCACGGCCGCCTACCGCGGCGGGGGGACGTGGCTGGACGGCGTACGGGACCGTCTCGACCGCAATCGGCGGCTCCTGGGCGACCTGGTGCACGCGTACCTGCCCGGTGTTCGCTACCTGCCGCCCGAGGGCACTTATCTGGCCTGGCTGGATTGCCGGGAACTGGCTCTGCCCAGCCCCGACCTGGCGGAGTTCTTCATCGCCGAGGCGGGAGTGACGACCGTCGACGGCGGCAGTTGCGGCCTGCCCGGCCGGGGCTTCGCACGCCTCAACTTTGCCACCACCGAGCCGATCCTTACCCGGATCGTCCGACAGATGGGTGCCGCCGTAGCGGTCCGGAACCGGGCGGCGCCCACCCCTGAGCCTAGAGATTTCGCACTACACACCATGTGGGGAGAACCGTGAGCGAGCGCAACCGCGCGGCAGTGGGCTTTCAGGCCGGACTCGAAGATGACGCGCAATGGCTGAATGACCTGCGCCGGCGGCGCAACCCCGGCCCGCGTTCCGTGCACCACCGGGCCGTTGATCCGTCACTCGACTCGGCGACCGTGGCCGTGCACGGCGGCACGTACGAGGACCCGGTGACCGGCGCGGTCGGCACCCCCGTCTTCCAGACCAGCACCTTCCTGCTCGACGACCTGAGTTACTCGGCGTTCGAGCGGGGAGCCACCCGCGACGTACCGATCTACACGCGGTACGGGAACCCGTCGCAGTGGTCAGTGCAGGAGAAGATCGCCGCCCTGGAGGGCGCGGAGAGTGCCGTGGTTACCTCCTCCGGCATGAGCGCCATTGCCAGCACGATCTACGCGCTCACCAACAGCGGCAGCCACATCATCACGGCGTACGACGTCTACGGTGGTATGTACAACCTGATGCGCGAGGACATGCCGTCTGCAGGCCGGGAGGTGACCTTCGTCGACGCGACCGACCTCGCGGCCATCGAAGCGGCGATCCGTCCCGAGACGCAGCTCCTCTTCTTCGAAAGCCTGACCAATCCGCTACTCAAGGCACCGCAGCTGAGGGCAATCGCCAAGATCGCGAAGCGGCACAACGCGCTGCTGGTCGTCGACAACACCTTCCTGTCGCCGGTGAACCTGCGCCCGCTGGACCTCGGTGCCGACATCGTGGTGCACAGCGCCACCAAATACCTCAACGGCCACAGCGATGTGACGGCCGGTGTGGTCACCGGAAGCAGGAAGTTCGTCGACCGGATCTGGGCGCAGGCGCTGCGCTTCGGCGGCACTATGGAGCCGCTCGCGTGCTACCTCCTGGAGCGCGGACTCAAGACGCTGGCCCTGCGCATGCGCACTCACAACGAGAACGCGGACGCGCTGGCCCGGTTCCTGGACGGGCACGCGAAGGTGGTGGCCGTCCACCACCCCTCGCTGGACCACTACCCATACTGCCATCTGCGGGACGACGTCCGGGGCGGTTTCGGCGGCATGGTCAGCTTCGAAGTGGCCGGCGGGGACGCCGCAGCCCTGAAGTTCTGCGACGCCCTGGAGATCCCGTACGTTGCGACCAGCCTCGGCGGCGTGGAATCCCTGGTCAGCCTGCCGTTCAACACGTCCCACTGCTCGCTCACCATCGCGCAGCGCACGTCGATCGGGATCCGGCCCGGCCTGGTCCGCTTCTCGGCGGGCGTGGAAAGCGCTGACGACCTCATCGCGGACATCGACCGGGCCCTCGAAGCGATCTAGGAAGAGACATGCGCAACGGTTTCAACATCTCCAGCTCCAGCGAGTTCGTCGACGAGATCCGCAGAGACGCCCAGGAAGCGCAGTTCCACTACCACGCGGGCGCGCGCTTCAAGCCCGGTCGCGGCCTGCGCGGCTGGACGGACCCGGCGATCCTCGGGCGGATCAAGTCCGCCCGCCGCTTCGAGCTCGATCTCGCGGATGGCTGGCAGGACGGCACCGGGTCGACCGAGGCCGACGAGTACACCCCGCTCGACTTGGCTCTCGCCGCAGTAGGCGTCTGCTCGCTCAAGACTGCGATAGTGGGCGGCAGTTCGCGGGGCATCAACTTCGACACCATCGACATGGACGTCTCCGCGTCCTTCCTCGAGCGGGAGAAGGGCTTCCTGCCCACGGCCCGGGTCCGCCAGGTCACTTACGACATCCGAACCGAGTCGGACGCCGATCCCGGTCTGATCGGCGAGGTCACCCAGCAGGTCCTGGACCGCAGCCCCAACCACCGTACGGTGAAGGATCCGACGGAGCTGCACTTCCGTAGCGGCACGAGATCGCTGCCCTGGCAGGCCGCGGAGGAGCAGAACGGGGCGGCACCGGACGGAGCCGCTGCGGAGGCTACGCTCAGCCGCGAGGTGAAGTGGATCAGCGGCACCCAGTTCGAGTCCACCGGTGCTCAGGGCTGTCGGGCGCCCCTGCGGGTCGACGAGGCCAAGCAGTTCGCGGGCGTGGACTGGGCGCCCAACCCGCAAGAATACATCGTGATCGCCCTCGCCTCCGAGCTCGCCTCGCTCTCAGCGCGCCGGCAGCAGGTGGTGACCGGAAGTGCGGGCGTCTGGACCGTGCGGGCGCACGGGCTCCTCGACCTCCGGGGGCTGATGCTGGTCGGCTCGGCGTCCTCGGTGGGCTTCCGGAACATCACCTGCACCGTGGAAGGCCCGTCCGAGCTCTCCTCGGCCGAGATTGAGGAGTACTTCCGCGCCGCAGTGGCGGAATCGGCCCTCGTCGAGCTCTTCAGGCTGCCACACCAGGTCGAGGTGCGGCTCACGCACAACGGGGCGGCCGGGCTGCTGCGGCAGTGACGGCGTCCCGGGCGCGGGGCGGCTGGCCCGGGCTCGACCGGACCAGCCGCTCCGGGCCCGGGCGCTCCAGACATGAACTGAAAGAAATAGCAAACGTTGGAGGGTTGTCCGGTGAGCAAGGTGCTCTGCCAAGTGATCGGGTGCGGTCCCGCCGCGATGGGACTGCCTGTCGCGGCGGACCGCGTCGGCGAGTTGTCGCGCTTCCTGAACGAGGGCGTGCGGTTCCTCGACCGCGCCCCCGACGCGGCGGCACTCAACCGGCTGCGGTTCCCCTTCCTCATTGACGCCAACTCTGTCGGCGGTGACTTCATCGCCGGGGTGCGTCGCGACGGGGTCTTCGCCCGGGCCGTGGACGCTCGGGCCGGGAGCCTGCTCCAGGAGCACCATGATCGTCCCGTTCCGCTGTCCCTGGTCGGGGAGTTCATGAACGACCTCTCGCGGACCGTGGAGGAAGCCCTACCCGGCGGTTTCCTGTACGCGGCGGACACCCGGGCGATCCACCGTGGAGCCGATGGCTCCTGGACGTCCACGGACCGGGCCGGAGCCCCACTCGTCACCTCGGAGTCGGTCGTGCTCGCGACCGGAAGCTATGAGGACACCGGGCGGATCGCCGCCCGGTACGGCATCGTACCGAGTCGGCTGATCGGCTCAGCGGAGCTGTTGGCTGGGCGGCTCGACGAGGCGGAACGGGTACTGCGCGGCGGCGGCCGCATCACCATCATCGGGGGCTCCCACAGCGGCTTCGCCACGGCGGAGCTGTTGCTAGCCCGCTTCGGCGACACCATCGCGCACGGCGGCCTTACCCTGATCCACCGCGGCCTGTCACTGGCGTACACGGACCTGACCGAGACGGAAGAGCTGCCCCCGGGCGCCGCCTGTCGGCTCGAGGCGTGTCCAGAGTCCGGCATGGTCAACCGCTTCCACGGGCTCCGGGCGGGACCACGCGGCCTCTGCCTACGCACTCTTCGGGGGCACGAGCACCGACTCATCCTGTGCGAGACCGGGTCGGTCGCCGCGCGAGCGGCCCTGGCCTACGCCGACCTGGTCGTCCACAGCGCCGGCTACCGCACCCGACAGGTTCCCCTTTACGACCAGTGGGGCGAGCGGATACCCATGAGCGAAGGCACCACGGCGGTGGACGACCGATGTCGCGTCCTGGACAGTGACCTAAGGGTCGTGCCAGGCGTGTTCGGCCTCGGGCTCGGCTACGCCCGCACGGACGTCTGGGGCAGGCGCCGGGTCGGTGTCAACACTTTCCACGGCGAGGATGCCGAGCAGGTCCTGTCCGAGGTGCTGGCCCCGGCTACGGTGTGACCCCACCGGCCCTTCGGGCCGCTCGACCAATGGCCGAGCGGCCTGAACACGCACGACCCCGCCGCCGTATCTCCGTCCGATGACCATCGGAGAGCGGCGGCGGGGTCGCGCGTGTTCAGGTACAGCAGGCTAACGGACCGAGCCGTCCTTCCAGGGCACCTGGAGTCCGAGCAGGAGGTTGAGGTGGCCGTCGTAACCGAACATGCTGCCCGGCTTCCCGGCCGAACCGGTGAACAGAACCGGGCCGTTCTCCTGGTAGAGCTTGACGTACTCCTCTAGACCGCCGAGCGGAGTGTTCCGGACGGCCATCTGCCAGAAGGGCGTGTTCAGGCGGGTGTTGAAGCGGTAGTGCAGGGCGAGGAAGTCACGGATGTCCTCCCACTGCAGCTGGACCGACTCGTTATAGTCCTGCGCGAGGTCGGAGTTGCCGAGCCCACCGGCGTTGATGGCCTCAGCAAGCTGCCGCGAATGTGCGCAGATAACCTGGATGTTCGTCGCCTCCAAGGGTTCGACGAAGCCACAGGCGTTGCCGATGGCGACCACGTTCTTCACCCAGGGATGGCGGACGTGCCGGGCCTCGAAGGGCACGACCCGCAAGCTGTCACGGTCGATCTTCGGGTTCTTGCGAGCCAGTTCGTCGGCGGCCTCGTCAACGCTGATGTACGCGCTGCTGTGCACATAGCCGCGGTTGATGGTGTGCTCGTGGTCGATGCGCCAGCACCAGCCGGCGTCCATCGTGTCCATGCTCGTGTACGGACGGATCTCCTCATCCCCACGGGCCCAGCCGCCGACGACCGCCCGGTCGCAGAACAGGTGATCGCGCATGCTGACGAACGGCTCGCCGAGGCCCTTGTTGATCAGCTCGGCCCGGAACCCTGACGCGTCGACGAAGAAGTCCGCGGTGTGCCGGTCACCGGACTCCAGGACCAGGCTCTCGACACCGATCTCGCCCACCTCCACGGACGCCACCTTTGCGTCGACGAGCTTCCCGCCGAGCCGAGCGAAGTGCTGCTCGAGGTAGGCGACGAACGGCTGGTTCTCGATGTGATAGCCGAACCGCTTCGCCGGGGGCGTGCGGGTGGCGCCGGCCGGAAGTGAGGCGCTTTCGTACTCGTCCAGGTGATAGTAGCCCCAGGGCTTGTCCTTGCTGGGCAGGATTTGGTTGTCGAACTGCTCGTTGAAGGGGTAGTCGAAGTACGGACGCGGCCCCCACTTGAGCCGCACGCCGAGCTTCCAGATCGGATTGACCTTCGCGTAGAAGTCGTCCAGGGGAATCCCCATGACGTCGTGCAAGTAGTCTGGCGTTCCCGCGAACGTCCCCTCGCCGACCATGATGTGGCCCAGTTCGGTGGAGCGGATGACCGTGACGTTAGTGTCCGGGCACAGGCGAAGGAGGGTGGTGGCGGCTATCAGTCCCGCCGTTCCACCGCCGACAACAGTGATTTCGCGCTTCACGCTCATGCCTTTCCTATGGTGCGTTGTCCCGTGACCAGCAGGCTCCCCCACCCTCTGAACCGCTGTCACCGTTCTGAGCTGGCCTGATCCGGAAGTTTCCTAAGGAGTCCAGCGTCACCGAACCCAGTCAGACTGCGGTACGTGATCTTCCGTCCGGTTTGTGATCACTCGGCGGGGGTACGGTGGGGCATCGTCGCCGGTCGGACGATCGGGATGCGTTCGTGTGACGGGGCGAGTGATCGCAAGTCGCACTCGAGTGATGTCTCCGATGAGCCGTCCGGCAGGCGGGCGAAGTCCTTCTCGCGAAAGCCCTTCGGCTCACCCTTGCGACCGTGGTGCACCTGGATTCGGAAGATAAGGCGGGTGCGGCGGCCGGACCGACGGCAGACCGGACCCGCGAGGGAGATACGGCCGGGGCTGGCGGCGCGGACGGTCACGCGGCGGGTACAGGTTGCAGACGGAGTTGGCTGCCCGATCACACCGTAGTCTGTGCCGGTTGTTTAGCATCTGCAATTAGCTCAGTTTTGCATGTGCACGTGCATCCAAGTGGATGCTGCCGTTCCGCTCGCGCATACGTTAGTCAATACGAGTGAACGGGGTTGAGCTGCGGAGTCGCCGCCTATGCTGCGCGCCGGGGCGTTTTCGGGCGGAGCAGGATCGTGTTGGATCGACCCGTGACGCCTTTATTTGATAGGGAACGGCGGGCACCCGCGACTGGGCCCGGCCCTGCGTCCGTGGATCGCCGCGTGTGCGCGACCCCGCTGCAGCGTCCTTCGACGAGTAGCAGGTCGGCCTGGCGCAACCCCGCCGGCCCCTGGAGAGTGACGTCCTCACCGACCTGGAAGCCTTGTCCGCCACCAACGGTCAGCACGACTCGGACGAGAAATGCACCCAGGCGGCGCCCGACCTCGCCGACGAGTCGGACATCGACTGGGAGCGCGTTCTCGTCGAAGAGCTGGACGGCCTCCGAGAGGAGGAGCGGATCGAGCGAGAGGCGGAGCAGGAACTCCGCACCGTGCTGGATTCGCTCGGTCCGCAGAACCTCGACAAGCGGCTGACCGAGGTCGACGACCAGCAGCCTGCATGGGATACCGACCGCCAGCGCGAGGCAGCCCACCGGCAGGTCGGCGCCCGTCAGGCGGCAGCCGCAAGCCGAATTTGCTGATCAGCCGAGGGCCGGTCAACAAGTCCCGGTCGAGCGCGACGTTCGCGGACGGCGACCGCTACCACGACAACTGTCACTGCTACGCCATGCCGATCTTCAACTGGCAGCAGTACCAGTGCTCGGAACTGACCGCCCTGTCCTGCCAATACGAGGCCCTATGGCCAAAGGCCACCTAGGGGCACAGCGGGAAATCGGCGCTCACCGCCTGGCGGCGGTTCATCCGTTAGAAGCAGAGAGCCGCAGCCCAGGAGGCGCGGTAGTCCACGAACACGACCCAGGAGGCGTGACCCCTGTACGAACAGACTCCGGCGCGGAGCACCGAGCAGGCCGGTGAAGCCGAGCAGCTTCAGGACGAATCTCAGTCCACGGGGCCGCAGACCGGCACTTCCGAGAAGCACCTCCCTGACTGGGCCCGTAAGGAGCTGGCCAAGGTCCGGGGTGAAGCCGCGTCGTACCGCACTCGCCGCCGCAACGCTGAGACAAAGCTGTCTGAGGCGAAGTCGCCCGAGGAGTTCGAGACCGCACTTGCCGAGGTGAAGGCGAAGAACGCGGAGCTGGAGACCGACGAGGAGGCTCTTCAGGGGCTCCTCGCCCCTGCCACTCCGCCCGCTCTGGGCGGCGGTCTCGAACCGTCCGACGAGGGCGACGGAGAGATGCACCCGCGCAAGCTCCAGCGGCGCACCCGGCGCTTCTAATTTCCGCTTCTCAGAAGACCGCACTTCTCAAAGGCCCAGCCCGCCAGGGGAACCATCACCACGAATGCGCCACAGCCGTAACGGGCGCTATTCCAGAGCCCCTTGTCGGCAGCCTGGGCAACGTTCATGACGATCAAGCCGATCACGGCTGCAATAAGCAACGTCATGATCACGTACTGCGCAGCGAGATTCCGGCTGTCAGACATGTTCGCTCGCTCCTTCTGAAGCTGTGCCGTTCGTAGTCCTCTGGCTGCTTCGGAGCGTCCGGGTCCAGTTCGCTCGCACTGAACCCATCCACGCCAAAGCTGCCACTTTGAGTGGCGTCTTTGGCGGGTTGGAAGAACCGTACCCCCACCCCGTCACCCAATCAACTCGCTACGGCGCGCAGGGCGTTGTGCTACTCAGGCCAGTTCTGGAGGTCACCCATTTCCACCAATCAGCACCAGATCGTGAAGGAGTCCACTCACAATGTTGGGAGTCTGTGTGCGAGGGTCATGCAGTGGGCGAGTTGGAGGAAGGCGTCGTGCATGTCGTCGCGTGCTTCCCAGCGGATCCGCAGGCGTCGGGGACCGCGGAGGTGGGCAATGGCGGATTCCGCGACCCATCGGATGCGGCCCAGGCCCGAGCCATGCGGCTGCCCGCGCCGGGCGACCTTCGGTGTGTTGCCGCGCTCCCGCAGCCGACGGCGGAAGAGGTCGTGGTCGTAGCCGCGATCGGCGTGTAACGCGCGGGGTTTACGCCGGGGCCGGCCCCGCTTGCCGCGCACCAGCGGCACCTCGTCGACCAGGGGCAGAAGCTGGGTGATGTCGTTGCGGTGGCCGCCGGTCAGGGACACCCGCAACGGGGTGCTCCGGGCATCGGTCACCACGTGATGCTTGCAGCCCGGTCGTGTGCGGTCAACCGGGCTCGGGCCGACTTTTGGGCAGCTTCGCCCCGCTTGACCTGCACATGCGAGGCATCGGTGGTGACGCGGGAGAAGCCCAGCCGATCCGCTGCCCGCAGGCGGTCCAGTAGCACCTGCTGGAGCTCCTCCCATATGCCGGCCTGCTGCCATTCGGCCAGGCGCCGCCAGCACGTCGGACCGGAGCCGACCCCAGCTCCTGCGGCAAGAACTCCCACTGGATGCCGGTATAGAGCACGAACAGGATGCCGTGCAGCGTCCTGCGGTCATCGATCCGCCTGCGGCCCGGATACCGAAAGTACCGCTCGTGCCGGGGCAGCGGCGGTTCGATCACCGCCCACAGCTCATCGCTAACCTCCCACGACTTCCGCCGTGCCATCCTCACCCTGAGGAACGAGAACATCTGTCCTTCTACCGTGCCACACGAAGATCATTCTGCAAGGTTCCTCAGTGCACTTCCACACGCACCACGCTGGAACAGTCCCCCGCGCGACCGGGACTCGCCGGAGTGGGCCGCAGCCATCGTGGGGCTTGTCGACTCCGGCCTTCTGGTGGGCACTGATAGTGACACAGCCGTCCGCGCCGACGAGGCTATAGCTCATCGACTCCGTCGAGACGACTACCTACTGACACACCTCATTGCAGGACCGCTAACGTCTCGTAGCAGAGTCCACTGCCATCTCCATGGCTGACGACGGTGTCAAGCGAGGCGGCTTCGAAGGCGTACGGCGGCCGTGACGCTCGTTTGACGCTCCGGACCTTCGACAACCTGCCTCATGGGCCAAGAAATGGTTTCTGACCTGCACTTCTCCTGGCCGTTGGCCGAGGCGACACGATTCCGGTTACGCATCATGTGGAGTGCGTGATGATTTTGGAGAAGGCTGGTAAGGGCGCCTGACCTGCGGTTTTGCGCGTGCGCACGAGGCGTGCGGTGTGGGCGTTACGGGTGATGTCTTGACGCTGAAATGGCGCACGTGACGCTCCTTCTGGTGGGGCGTCAGGCTTCTTTTCGGGCAGGTCAAGCCACGTCAAGATGACGAGCGGCAATGGGGCGCCGAGGGAAGGCGACGTTGAGCGCAGATGCGCTGAATCCTGCTGGCCAGATGTCCCGGAGAAGACCGGTGAACGTGGTGATCTGCCTTGATGAGTGGCTGATGCAGGCTGACCTGCGCGAAGGACTCTCCAGCTGTTTCACGGTCGTGCCGGTTGAGGGGCCTGGAGGGGCCGTCCTGGTCGGCCAGTGCCTCGGCGAGCAGCTCCCGCAGTGGGGAAACACTGGGCACCGAACGTCACGTGGCTTTCCCCGCTTGGGCTTGCACCGCCTTGTCTTCCGCAACGGAACTCTCAGCAGGGCCCTTCGAGCGCGCCGCACACCGGGCGCACGGACACATGCGTTCACCGCCCCACGCAGTGTGCACGCCGTGCCGCGCAGGACGCCCCGTACACCGGGATTGACCGGCGTACACCGGCAGCCACGGGAACCGTTACCTGCCCGCCGGGCGTGTGCCCGAAGTGAAAGAAGCGTCTGATAGGTGCGGCTGCGGCCGCAGCAGTTCTCGCTCCGGCACTGATCGTCGGAGACTCGGGGCAGGCTTCCGCTGCCACCAAGACCGTCCAGTGGAAGAACAAGGCCACCGGCCAGTGCTTGTCGTCCCTCCATGACACGGTCAGCACCGGCAAGTGCGACCTGCGGATCACCAACTGGCGCGCGACGAAGCAGGCCGACGGGACGTTCACCCTGAAGAACTCGACCGACGGCTGGTGCCTGGACAGCAGGAAGAACGGCACCGTTTACACCCACTCGTGCAACGGCGGCAAGAACCAGAAGTGGCGCGAGATCAAGGACTCCATGGGCTGGCGTCTGGTCAACAAGGCCACCGGCAAGACCATCGGCGTCAACAGCCATGGGGTGTACGCCCGTTTCGACGGCAGCATCAAGCACCAGTGCTGGAGCTGATCCACCGCACACGCCGCGGCTGCTTCCGACCCGGACCAGCCCGGCCGCGGTGGCGGTTCGGGAGGTGGGGCGGGAGTAGCACTGGGCTGAGACGTCACTGAGCGCGTTCGCATCTTCTGTGCCGGGGATGCTCCAGCGCCGCGGCGCCGTCGACGTTCCCGTTGACCACGGTTTCTGACCCGGGTGTGCTGCCGGTGCCCGGGCTCGGGCATGTTCTCGGGCACCGGCAGCAGGGACACTCTGCTTGCACCACCAGGGTCTGCCGTCCTTCCTGGACTGCTCCAGTCCGGCGATCGTGCGAGACACCGCCACCGCAGGGGCCGGCAGCCCGGGGGCACCGCCCCCTACCGGCCGCTGAGGACCGCGCGGGCGTTTGCCAGCCAGCGTGCGAATCCCGTCTTCAACGCCTCCAGAGCTGCGGTGTGCCGGGCGAGTGCGGCTCGTTGCATACGGGCTTCCGCGGCGGCCCAGGTGGAGACGAGGCGGGTCTCCTGCTTGCAGCGCACATCCGCGTCGGCCACCTCGACCTCACGGGCCGTGACACGTGGGGACTTGTTCCATCCGGGGGCGTCGGAGGCCTGCGCGGGGGTGGCATAGTGCAAGCCCGCGCGCCCCATGCAGGCGCTCCACGCCCGGACGGCCCGGACGACGCCGGCGTCGCGTTGTGACCTGTCGAAGAGGCGCAGGTTGAGGTCGTTGAACAGGGATTCGGCGGATTCCGGTATGTGTTGTTCCAGGTGGGCGTGCGCCTTCTTCCAACAGCCGCCCACACCGTCGGTGCCGTAAGCGGCTCGCCGCTCCCGGGGGCCGAGCGCCGCGTCCCGCGCCTTCTCGTCGGCCTTGTGCCGCGCCACTGCGGGAGGGTCGGGCGGTGGATGGTAACCGTAGCGGTGGGCGACCTCGGGTTCGATGACCCCGTAGCGGCGGCGGTTCGGCGGATCCGCGTCCTCGCCGGGGGTGCCGGGCAGCGTTTTCCATGTAATGCCCCGGGCGCGCATACAGTCGCCCATGAGGATGTCCTCGGCGGAGGAGATGGTGAGCAGGTCGGCGTCGGACTGGGCGTAGGAGTCGAAGGGCAGGGTCAGATTCCTGGCTTCCGCGCCGACGGTGGGGCCCACCGGCGGACGAGGTTCGGGAGGCTTCGCCTGTGCTCCCGCGCAGCCGGTGGCCGCGAGAAGGAACAGCAGGGTGACGGCCCTCGGGCGGACAGAGACGATCACGACGGCCTCTTCTCGTGGGACAGCGGTACGGGTGGTGCCGACGGCTCTGTCGGCACCACCCTGCGCTCCTTGCCTACTCGCCTACTTGACGCTGCTCGCGGCGTCGTTGCCCACATTGGTGGACCGCAGGTTGAAGAGCTGGTGGTTCGGGAGGATCTTCGTGCTCGGCCCGTGGTAACCGGCGTCCTTGTACAGCCTCCATGCCTTGGAGGAGCGGTTCTTCACGGAACTGACGCGGTCGTTGAGGCTCTTGCCGTTGCTGAAGTAGTTGTTCCTGAAGTTCGCGTCCTTGCTCGTGATCTTCTTCTTTCCGCCCTTGTAGTGGCTGTTCTGGTACAGCCACAGAGCCCCCCTGGCCCGATCACCGGAGTCGGACTGCGTCTGGCGGATCTGCGCCGCGCCCTCGGAACTGTGGGCAACCGCGGGAACGACCGCCCCAGCCGTGAGCGTGGCGATACCGATGCTCAGCGCCGCTATCCGGCCCATGCGCATGATGATCTCCTTCGATGTCGGTGTAGCTGCGGTGTGTTCGGCACTTGTGCGAGCCCGGGACAGTCCTGATCGGAGATGACGGTCCGGGCCGTGCCTTAGCGATCTCAGTGGCCGGTTGGTTGTCTCGCAGCCCCGGTTCGTGCAGGTAGACAAAACAACGAAGGCTCGGTGGGGCGGCTGGGGTTGGCTTGTGGGCGCCTTGTGGCGCTGTGGAAGTGCTGATGAGGTGGGCGGCGGTCATACACGGACGGGGGCCGGGCTGCGGTGGGGCGACGTGAAAAGCCGATCGATCCGGGTGCGGGACCGGTGCAGCGGTTCGCCTTCGCATTACGTGAGCTGCGGGGGGAGGCGGGCAGCCCGACCTACCGGGTGATGGCCCAGAAGGCGGGATATTCGACCGCCGCGCTGGCTCGCGCGGCGGCGGGCGAGACACTGCCGTCGCTGCCGCTGCCGCTGGCGCTGGCCTATGTGCAGGCGTGCGGCGGGAACCCGCACGAGTGGGAGAGACGATGGCAGGCCGCACGGGATGACGAGGCCCGTCAACCCCGCGACCGGGACGAGGAGCTGACGGATCCTCCCTACCGTGGCCTGGCCCGCTTCGAACCCGGTGACCATGCCCGGTTTTTCGGGCGGGCCCGCCTCACCGACAGCCTCGCGGCCCTGGCCCGAGCCCACCGGTGCGTCATGTTGCTCGGCCCCTCGGGCAGCGGGAAGTCCTCCCTGTTGCGCGCCGGGCTCATCCCCGGGTTGCAGAGCTCGCAGGAGCCGTTCCTGCGTCCGGCGACGATCCGCATCCTGACCCCCGGCCCCCGACCGGTGCACGAACACCGCAGACGGTTCACTCCCGCCCCAGAGGTGGGAGACACGTGGTTGGTGGTGGACCAGTTCGAAGAGGTCTTCACCCTCTGCCACGACCCGGGGGAACGACGAGAGTTCATCGGCCTGCTCCTGTCGGCCCGGGACGCCGGCAGCCGGCTGCGAGTGGTGATGGGCACCCGGGCCGACTTCTACGCTCACTGCCTCCAGCACGAGGGCCTGGTGGAAGTCCTCGCCGAGGCGAGCCTGCCGGTCGGCTCGATGAGCGCGGACGAACTGCGGGAGGTGATCGTCAAACCCGCGGCCACCGCAGGGCTGATAGTGGAGCGAGCCTTGACCGCCCGCCTCCTCAAGGAGACGGGTGAGGAGCCGGGGGCCCTGCCGCTCTTGTCGCACACGCTGCTGGAGACCTGGCGCAGACGCCGCGGCCGCGCCCTGACGCTGGAGGGTTACGAGGCCGCCGGCGGTATCCACGGTGCCATCGCCCAGAGCGCCGAGGACTTCTACTCCCGACTCACCCCGGCCCAGGCCGAGACTGCCCGGCACATACTGCTGCGCCTGATCACCCCGGGGAAAGGCACCCCGGACACCCGCCGCCCCGTCGACCGGGCCGAACTCGCCACTACGCACCACGCGACCCCCGGCGAGGCCCCCGCTCCGGACGCGGCCCCGGACGCCGTGCTGCAACGATTGGCTCGTGCCCGGCTGGTCACCTTGGACGACAACACCGTCGACCTCGCACACGAAGCGCTGATGACCGCATGGCCCCGGTTGCACCAATGGATCGAGGACAACCGCGAGCGCCTGCGACACCACCGGCGCTTGACCGACGCCAGCCGCAACTGGCACGAACGCCACCGTGACAGCGGAGCGCTGTTGCGCGGAACCGCGCTCGCAGACGCCCAGCATGCCTTCCAGACCCCCGCTCAGCAGGCAGAACTGTCCGCGCTGGAGAGGGACCTCCTCGACCAGTCCGTCCGCGCCGCCCAGCGGCGCGCCCGCCGCAGCCGTCAGTTCACGGCAGTCGTCAGTGTGCTGCTGGTCCTGGCGGTGGCCGCAACGGTGATAGCCGTACGCAAGTCGTCAGCGGCGGACGCACAACAGCGGCTGGCCACCTCACGGCAACTGGCCGACCGAGCCCTCCGGCTGAGCGGTTCCCGGCCCGAGGCCGCCATGCTCCTTGCCCTGAACGGGTACCGCCAGGCCCCCACGGTGGAAGCGCGGGGCGGGCTGCTCAGCGCCTACGCCCGCTTCCACACCGACCAGTTCACCGGCCACAGCCTGCCGGTGAGCAGCACGGCCTTCGCTCCGGACGGCCGCACCCTGGCCACGGCCAGCATCGACCACAGCATCAAACTGTGGGACACCCGCTCCCGCCGTCTTCTGGCGACCCTGGCCGGCCACACCGACCTCGTCAACACGGTGGCGTTCTCACCGGACGGCCGCACTCTGGCCAGCGCCGGCAACGACCGCAGCATCAAACTGTGGGACACCCGCTCCCGCCGTCTTCTGGCGACCCTGGCCGGCCACACGAACACGGTCGAAGACGTCGCCTTCTCTCCCGACGGCCAGGAGCTGGCCAGCGCCGCCAGTGATCGTACGGTCCGTCTCTGGCACGTGCGTGATCACCGCGAACGCGCCGTGTTGACCGGGCACGCCGACGGAGTGATGCGGCTGGCCTACTCGCCGGACGGCCGCACCCTGGCCAGCGCCGACATGAGCCGCACCACCCGCTTGTGGGACATCTCCACCCACAAGGCCTCCGCCGTGCTGGCCGGAGACACCGGTGCCATCAACGCCGTGGCCTTTGCTCCGGACGGCCGCACACTCGCCACGGCAAGCACCGACCACGAGCTCAAGCTGTGGGACGTGCGTTCCCGCCGTCTGCTCACGACGCTGGCCGGCCACAGTGACGAGATACAAGAGGTGGCGTTCTCACCGGACGGCCGCACCCTGGCCAGCGCGAGCCTTGACGGCACCGTCCGGTTGTGGCGCCCGCGCGCACGCACCACCTTGGCCACGCTGACCGTGGTACAACCCGTCTACGCCCTCGCATTCTCTCCCGACAGCCGCACCCTGGCTTCCACCGGCAAAGGCTCCACCGCCCTCCTGTGGGACGTGGCCAGGCGCCGCCCCACCACACTGACCGGGCGCACCGGCACCACCACTGCCGACACATCCTTCGCGGACCGCCACTCCTTTCTCACCGTCGACCACAACAACCTGGTAACCCGCTGGTCAACGACTCCACCGCGCGCCGTCCCACCCTCCCCGCACCCCCCGCAGCCCGCCAAAGCGAAGGTGGCCAGCGAAGACGGCCGGACGCTGGCCACAGTCGACAACAATGGCGTCGTACGCGTGCGGGACCTGGTGACAGGCAAGCTCCTCGCGGTACTCCCCCAGGCCACGCCCGCTGCCACCACATGGCGGCTGTCGATGACTCCAGACGGGCACACCCTGGCCGTCACCGGCAACGACGGCACCATCCGGGTGTGGAACGTCGACGCCCAGCAGCTCACCGCCGTCCAGCACGCACCCGCCTCGGTGCTCGGCCTGGCTCTGCGGCCCGACGGCCGTGCCCTGGCCGCCGTCAGCGCCGACGGCACCACGAGGCTGTGGACCCTCGGCTCCGAGCAGGCTGTCGTCACACCTCTGCACGGCCCCAAGGACGCCACCAGGATTCTGTCCTTCAGTCCGGACGGCCGCACCCTGGCCGTCGGCAACACCGTCAACAGTGTGCGGCTGTGGGATGTCGCCACCCGCCGTGTCACCGCCACACTCAGCACGAACGCCGGCCTGACTCGTGCGATGGCCTTCAGCCCCGACAGCTCCACCCTCGCCACCACGACCTCCGACGGCACCATCCGAATGTGGGACACCCGTACCCACCGCCTGCGCGCCGCCCTCACCGGCTCCGAAGTCGGCAGTAGCCTCCATTTCTCCCCGGACGGACACGCGCTGGCGACGATCGCCCCCCGCGGCACCACCCGCATCTGGAACACCGACGCGGAAGACGTCGCCACACGCGTGTGCCGCCTCAGTACCATCCATCACTGGTCCCGGCTCCTCCCGGGCCAGCCGGTGCAGGACCTATGCCCTTCATAGGACGATGTCTTGATCGGCGTCGGATCGTCGTACTGGCATGGGCATAGTGGAACGGCTCATGCCGGATGGGCTGTGGGAAATCCTCCTGGACGTGGCGCCGAAGCCACCAACTCGCACTCAAGGCGGCGGCCGTCGGCGGTGCGACGATCGTGCGGTGCTCGCCGCAGTCATCTTCGTGGACACATCGGGCTGCACCTGGCGGCAACTGCCGCCCGTCTTCGGTGCGTCTTGACAGACGGTGCACGGCCGTTTCAGCTACTGGTCCACGGCCCGAGTGTGGGCCAAGCCGCACCGCGTGATGCTCGACCGGCTCGGCGCGAACGGCGAGTTGGACGGGTCGCGGAGCGCGATGGACGCGGTCAGCGTCCGTGCGGTTGAAGGGAACCCTTGACCGGACCGCATCCGACCGATCGCGGCAAGCTCGGGTCGAAGATCCCTGTCATCCGGAGCCGCAACGGGCTGCCGATCTCGGCAGGCATCTCCGGCGCCCCCTCCACGACAGTCAGGCCCTCATCCCGCTCATGCGCGGCATCCCACCGATCCGGCCCCGCTACGGGCCCATACGACGCCGACCGGCCAAGCTCCACGCGGACAAGGGCTACGGCTTCGATCATCTGCGTAACTGGTCGCGGCGCAGGCAGATCATCCCGCGCATCACCCGCCGCGGCAAGGAGATCTCCAGTCGTCCGGGCCGGCACCGCTGGGTGATCGAGCGCGCCATCTCCTGGCTCAACGGCCGTCGTCCCCTGCATCGCCGCTACGAACGCGCAGCCGACCACTTCCTCGCCTTCGTCGGCATCGCCTGCATCTTCACCTGCTACCGCAGAGCAGTACAGGTCTAGGACTTGGCCCAATAGATCATGCGCTCGTGTCGCTCCCTGGAGGCAGTCTCTGGCATCCCCACCGAGACCCGCGATTCGATCAGCGGGTTGTCCGGGTAAAGAAATGCCTCCAGGTCACCGATCGCATCGGCGATGTCTTCGTCAATCTCAGCGGTGTGACGCCCTACCCAGAAGGAGAGCAGCACTCGTTCCTCCTCGACCGCAACCGCTACCGCGACAACATCGGAGGAGATCAGTCCTAGCAAGGCCTGCACCGCAGTGAGTGCAATGCCGTTGACACGTTCAAGGTCGGGGTCTGCCATGCCAATGCATCCTGCCTGTTCATCGAGCGATCGTGCCAACTGAGACATCATCTTAGATCGATGGTGCGGTTGTCGACGGTAATGATCTCCGCCACGACGACGTTGTCCACGTCGAGCCAGGTAACCGCGATGTCGTCCCGGTCGAGCCGCTATCGAGGCGATGTCGCCGTGGTGGGCCGCGCCCTGTACGCGGACTCGATCGGTGACGGAACGGCAGCCAGCCTCGGCGTCCGGCATCTCGCTTCCCGATCGCATCGCGCGGGCTGCCAGCTGGCTGATTCACCCACGGCAGACGAAAAGAAGCCGCAAAAAAGCGGAATTTCTCCCGGGGCTGAGTCAACGTACAACACCCCCGGAAAAACCAGGCATGCCGTTCCCGTCCGGACGGATTCACCCTGGCTCTTGCCCGGCGGTCAGCCCGGCCGCCCGATCAGTGTCTGGGCCATGGGCGAACGTTGCCGCAAACTCGGCATCCGACTCGCAGAGACCCGCTCCACTGCCCTGTTCCAACTCGCCACCGAGCTGCCCGCCGTGGTCCTCGCACGCACCCTCGGTATTGACATCACTTGCGCACCGGGTCCGCGCCCTCACGCCGGAGCGCGGTGATCAGCTTGCCGAACTGGCGCGAGCCCAGCCCGGTGAACGGGGCTGTCCAGGAGGGCTCCGACGCGTGATCACACCAGACTCAGCGAGGTCACCTCATCCGTGACCAGCAGTTACGGGACAACCCTTAGTGCGGGAGATGAAGGAGGAGCGGGAGCGGGCGAAGCTGGACACTCTGCACCTGCCGGAGCGCGAATTGTCGGTCCGTGCCGCGCTGAACTGCTCTGTACGCGTGCTCGGTGAGGAGGCCCGGCGATCACCCGGCCTGGTCGCCCCGCTCTGAACCCCCGTATCAGCCGGCGGCGGACATGGGTGTGATCGCCTACCGTCTGTCTTCTTGGGATGATCCCTCGCATGCAGGCGGGGGTTTGAGGAGGGGGACACATGACGGAAAGCCGCGTGGACGGGCCTTCGGTAGTTGAGTTCCGGCGGATGCGCGAGGAATGGGTCGAAGGCAGGATCCAGGATCTCGCCGAGGTGCTGGAGACCGCCGTCCCGGTTCTGTACGAGCTGCTTCCGGCGGATCTGGGAGACCGTCGCCTGCCCGCGGCGATCACCGTGGCCAGGGTGGCCGCGGACGAGGCGCGTGCTCAGCCCGTGTCGGAGACCGTCCGGTGGCTTGAGCGCCTGATTCCCGGTGGGCACCGCCATGATGTGCCGGGAGCGGTCCGAGTGCTCCGGTCGGGACTGGGGGCCCGGGAAGAACCGGCTGTCTGGTCGTGGAACGCCACCGCGTGGGAGGAGTTGACGCTGTCGTGGTGGAGGCGGCATGAGACGCGTACTGGTGACTCCGTGCGGGACTTCACTGAGTGGTGCTCGCGTTGGTCGGCGGAGGTGCCTCGGAACGGGGGGATCGACAAGCCCGAGCAGTCACCGCGACGGCACGGTCGTACGCTCGTCACGCCCGCCGAGTTCTTCGCCTCGGAGCCCGAACCGCTGAGGTTGCTGGCCCTCGCGGTGCTCAGGTCACCCCGAACCGTCGCCGCAGTCGAGGACACCGTCCTGCTGCGCGAAGAGCGCCTCCAGGGCGCGGGACACCTGAGGTGGCTGGCCGAACAGCAGGCCTGTGCCGATCATCTCGAAGCGTGGCGCAGAGCCCATCAGGAGACCGGGTCCGAGGCCACCCGGGCCTTCCTGGCGGAGCTGTCCGAGACCGCCAAGCGCTACGCCACGCTGGTACTGAAACCTGTCGTCGATGCCCTTTCCGTCGCTGAGCGGGCGCTGCTGGACGGCAGTCGGCCCGGTGCGCACCGCAATGCCGCCGAATACCTGGACATATTCCTCGACTGGCAGGTGCCGCCGGACGAGGACGCCTGGCGGGACGAGGTACCGAGCGCCGGAGTGGCGCGGCTGGCCCGGGAGCGCCGGGAGCGGGGAGAGACGACCTGGCAGGGTATGCGGGGTTCCGTGCCCGTCTGGTACCACATCGTCGGCTCTCCGCAGGAGAAGGCCGCCGCTCTTGCCTACTCGGGGAGGCCGTCGGCCTCCGTCGTCCGCGTCCGGACCGGCGATGACGACGTGACGGCCCCAGGGCCGTCTCTGTTCGGGGGGCTGTTCGACGAGGTGGATGAGTCGGCGGACTGGTATCCCGACCCCGGCATCGACGTCCGGTACGAACCGGACAGCGCATTCGACCTGTGCGCTCTTCTCGCGCTGGCCCAACTCGGCCACGCAACGTTGGTGTTCCTGACGATCCACCCGGACGGAACGGTGCGCACCTTGCGCTCGGTCCGTGCCCTGGTGCGTGAGGACGACGCCAAGGCGTACCGACGCTGGGCCCTGGCCGCGTTGGCGGAGCTGGCTCCCGACCCGGAGGACCTCGCCGACCTCATCGCCCGGGAAGAGGAGATGAGCGCGGACGGACCAGGCGAGACCGACGGCACGGAGGGCCCTGGTCGAGGAGGCGGTCCCGGCGGGGCCCCTTCTCCAGAGCCTGAGGCTTCCTGCTCCGGCCGTCGCACCACCGGCGGCAGCCTTCCACCCGAACTGCTCGCCAAGGTGAGGGCTCTGCTCCGCAAGGCGGAGGACCGGGCCGCCACGGAGGACGAGTCCCGCGCCTTCTTCGCCAAGGCCACGCAGCTCATGGCCAAGTACGGCATCGAACAGGCCGTGCTCGAAGGACTGGACCAGCCTGCCGGCCCCGTGGACAAGGTGGTCGAGGTCCACCCGCCCTATGCCAAGGAAATGCGGCGGCTGCTCAGTTGGATCGCTGAAGCCATGCGCTGCCGTTCGGTCTACCCCGGAGGCAAGGCGAACCGCCACCGGGTCCACCTTTTCGGTTTCGAGGGTGACATCCAGGCGAGCGAGGTTCTGTTCGCCAGCCTGCGGCTGCAGATGCTGGACGGAGCGGACCGCGCCGACCGCCTGCACCGGCCGCCGGGGGAGGACTCGCGGGCCTACAAGCGTTCCTGGATGCTCGGGTTCATCCGTGAGGTGACCGACCGGGCCAAGGCCGCGCAGGCGGCGGCGCGGGAAGCCGCCGAGCACGAGCAAGAGGTGGCGGAGGGCGGAGACCGGGTGGGGCGCACGGTGGCCCTGGTCCTTGCCGACCGGTCGGCAGTGGTGGATGCGCGTCTGAACGACAGCTACCCCAAGTTGAGCAAGGCTCGGCCCACGAGGTTCAAGGGGACGGGTTACCGGCAGGGCCGTGTCGACGGCCGTCGGGCCGACATCGGTGGGCCGACCATCGTTCCTCAGTCACGCACCGAGCAGTTCATCGGCTGATCGCGCGGCAGCGGACGGCGAGGGGTCCGGCTGCCGCCGACGCGCCGGGCAGCGACCGCAGCGCGCCTCGGGATCGGCTCACGATGTCAGTGCCGCCCTCTACGGTAGAGACCGAATGCCACCACCACGGTGGAAAGTGAGGCAGACAGGCGTGCACAGGGTTCCACCGGAGATGTTCCGGTTCACGACGGTGGAGAGGTCCGATCTGTACGGGGCGGTGCTCAACGCCTTCGGGGTGGCCGGGGAGCACCTGGAGACGGCGTTGGGGCTCGACGCGGTGCGGGAGCGGTTGCGTGCGGTGGGCTGGGTGGCGGCGGTCGAGGACGCCGAGTTGCACGAGGTGCTCAAGAAGCTCGTGCAGTGGGAGCTGCTGGATGTGGTGCACAACCATGCGGAGAACTACCGTACGGCCGAGGAGTACGAGCGGCGCAACCTTCAGTATTCGCTGACCCGGCGGGGTGAGGCCGCGCTCGCCGGAGTCCGGCACGCGCTGGAGGTGCTGGCCTCTACGGGGGCGCTGCAGACGGCCGTGCTGGAGGCGATCGCCGACCGGCTGGACGAGCTGAGCCTGCTGTCCGCCGAGCCCGCCTCGGCCGACCGGCGGATCTTCAGCACGCTGCGGGAGCTGGAGGGGCATCTGGACGCCCTGGTGGAGAACACCAAGGCGTTCAACGGCGAACTCCAGCGGCTCCTGCGCGCCGAGGGCGCGGACCTGGAGGTGTTTCACGAGGTCAAGGCCGCCACCGTCGCGTATCTGCAGGAGTTCCTGGTCAACCTCGACCGGCGCGGGCAGGCCGTCGCCGCTGCCGTCACCCGGGTCGAGGAGCGGGGTACGGCTGTGCTGCGCGAGCGGGCTCTGCGCGGGGCCGAGCTGCCGCCGACGGCCGGTGCGGATCCCGCGGCCGGCTGGCTGGAGGGCAGGCGGGCGCGCTGGGCGGGGCTGCGGGCGTGGTTCCTGCCGGACGACGGGGCGCGGCCCCGGATCGAGCAGCTGCACGACATCGCCCGGCGGGCCATCGTCTCGCTGCTCCAGGTCCTGGAGCGGATCAACGAGTCACGGCGCCGGTCCACCAGCGCCGTGCAGGACTTCCGGGAGCTGGCGCGCTGGTTCGCGGCGGCCCCGGCGGAAGAGGATCTGCACCGGCTCTGGTCGGCGGCCTTCGGCCTCGGCCCGGCCCGCCACGCCCATCTTGCGCACCCCGATCCGGAGTTGATCCCGCCGTCCCGATCCTGGACCGAGGCCCCGCCGGTGAAGGTGTCGGCGCTGCTGCGGACCAGCGGGCGGACGGAGCGCTTCACCCGTACGGGCAAGGTGCGGGACGTCGCGGCGGTCAGGGCGGAGCGCGCGGAGCGGGCCCGCGCGGAGCGGGCGGAACTCGCGCGTGCCTGGGCAGCGCTGGAGACCGACGGGCCCGTACGGCTCTCCGCCTTCGGCACGCTGGACCCCGCCGTCTTCGACCGGCTGCTCGACCTGCTGGGCCGGGCTCTGTCGGCCAGACCGGACGCGGGCGGCCTGCGGCGTGCCACGACGGGGGACGGCCGGGTGGAGATCGTGCTGTCGCCGCCTCCCGACGAGCACACCGCCGTGCTGCGCACCACGAAGGGCTCCCTGGCCGGGCCGGACTACGTCGTTCACATCACGGCTGCGGGCGGAGCGAGCGCCTTCCCCGCTCCGCGCCCCGCGCAGCAGCAGGAGGCGGCCGGATGAGCACCCTCGCCAATCAGCTGGCCGCCGCGGAACGGGAGGAGGTCGCGCGCGCCATTCGTCTCCTGCTGGCCCGCCCGTTGCTGACCGAAGCCGCCGACCCGGCCGGCTTCGAGCTGGTGCGGCGCCGTCGCGAGCCACTGGCCCAGTGGTTCGACTACACGTGCGGTTGGAGCCTGGTGGTGGAGCCCCGCCGCGGTCACGCCCGCCTCACCAAGGTCCGTACGGACCCGGACGGCTCCCGGCCGGCCCGTAGGACGCGCTCCGGCCGGGCCCCGTTCGACCGTCGGCGGTACGTGCTGCTGTGCGTGACCGCGGCCGAGTTGCTGTCGATACCGATGACGACCATCGGTGTGCTCGCCGACCGTGTCGTCCAGGCCACGGCGGCCGACCGTGCGCTGACCGCGTTCGACCCGGTCCACCGGCCGGAGCGGATGGCGTTCGTCGACATCCTGAAGTTGCTGGAGTCGTACGACGTGTTGCGCGCGGTGGACGGGACGACCGAGACGTACGTCGAGACCGCGGAGGCGAAGGTGCTCTACCGCGTGGACACCACCCTGCTGATGCGGCTGCCCGCCGCGCCTGTCGGCGCCTCCCGGCTCGCCGTGCCCCCGGACGAGGTGCCCGCGCGGTTCGAGGACCTCCTCGCGGGGCTGGTGCGGGAGCGCCGCTACGGAGGAGTGGCCGGTGACGGCAGCGTGGACGAGACGCACCACGAGCCCGCCGCCACGGACGCCCAGCGCAACCTGCGGCTGCGCCACTCGGTGCTGCGCCGTCTCTTCGACGACCCCGTGCTGTACCGGTCGGACCTCGCCGAGGACGAGCTGGCGTACGTCACCTCCCTGACCGGACGGCAGATCCTGCGCCGGTCGGTCGAGCAAGCAGGCTTTCTCCTGGAGGAACGGGCCGAGGGCTTTCTGCTCGTGGACCCGGACGGGACAGCCACCGATGCCCGGTTCCCCGACGACACGTCCACCGCCCGGGTCGCCGCACTGCTCCTCCTGGAACCACTGTGCGCCGCGCCGGCCGGCCTGCTGCCCGAACAGCTCGCCGAGGCGGGAGCGGATCTGCTGCGCCGCTTTCCGAGGTGGGCGAAGGCGTATCAGTCGGCGGACGGCGCGCCCCGGCTGGCGGAGGAAGCCGTACGCGTACTGCGCGATGCCGGGCTCGCCCGCCGGACCGCGGGCCGAGTCGTCGCCCGCCCGGCCGCGTACCGCTACCGGCTGACGGAGGCGACCAGCAGGGACGCCGATGCCGATGCCGATGCCGATGCCGTCGCCGATGCCGTCGCCGACGCCGCAGAAGGAGACCGACAGTGAGTGTGACCGAGCTTCCCCTCCCGCGGCGGCAGGAGCCCACCGAGCAGACGGCCGTGACCCCGGCACGAGAGGAGGACGCCGCCCGCGAGCGCTGGCAGCCCTATCGGGCGGGCATCCTCAACGTCTGGCGCTACTACGACGAGACCTTCACCTTCCACCAGGGCCGCCTGCTGCTGCGCGGGCAGAACGGGTCGGGCAAGTCCAAGGCCCTGGAGCTCTTGCTGCCCTTCCTCTTCGACGCCAGTCTCCGCCCCAACCGCCTGTCCACGTTCGGCGGTTCCGAGCGCACCATGCACTGGAACCTGCTGGGCGAGGGCGCGTCCGGCAAGACGCGTGTCGGGTACGTGTGGATGGAGTTCCGTCGCGTCGGCGACGACGGCACCGAGGAGTGGTTCGGCTGCGGGGCGCGCCTGCAAGCGAGCGTCCACACCAGCGGGGTGCACGCCGACTACTTCACCACCGGCTCCAGGATCGCCCACCCCGGCGGCGTGCGCCTGGTCAACGAGGCGGGGCAGCCACTGACCCGCGCCGCCCTCGCCGACGCCCTCCGCGACCGCGGCGACGTGCACGCCTCGGCCACCGACTACCGCGCCGCCGTACGGCGTCAGCTCTTCGCCGGCATGGCCGAGCAGCGCTACGAGTCGTTGCTGTCCGCCCTGCTCCAGCTGCGCCAGCCCAAACTGTCCGAGCGGCTCGACCCGTCCCTGCTCTCCACGCTGCTGTCCCGTGCCCTGCCCCCGCTGGGCGAAGGAGAGATCGCCGAACTCGCCGAGGGCTTCGAGCGCCTGGACCGCCAGCGCGAACATCTCAAGCGGCTCGACGACGAGGTCACGGCTGCCGAAACCGTCGCGACGCGGCAGCGCGCCTACGCGCGACGGGTCCTGCGTGCCGGAGCCGCCGCGCTGATCTCGGCGACCACCGAGATGGACAACCTCACCCGCGTCGCCCGTCTCAGCGCCGAGGAGTTGCAACAGGCACTGGCGCAACGTGAGTCGGCCCAGATCCAGCGTGAGGAGTGCGAGCTGCGCGCGCACGCCCTGGAGGAGACCATCGAGGGCCTGCGCGACAGTGATGCCTACAAGCAGGGGGAAGAACTCGACCGGCTCCGCCGCCGCACCGACGACGTGGCAGCTGCCGCCAGGCGGCAGCGCGCCGCCGCCCGGACCGCCCAGGCCGGAGCAGAGAAGGAGCAGGGGCATGCGCACGAGGCCGCGGGACGAGCCCGCAGCCTGGACGAACATGCGCGTGAAGCTGCCGAGGAAGCACGCCGCTCGGCCCGTACAGCGGGCATGGAGTCCATACATCACGAGGTCAGGGCCATCCTGGACGCCGGCCTGCCGGTGACTCTGCCCGACGGCCCGGGACGCGAGGCGGGCGGCGATCGGCCCGAAGGCCCCGGTGTCACCCGTACGGCGGGCGAGAACGGGGCCCGGGAGGCTCGTCGGCTGCTCCGCGGCGCGGTCACCGCCCGACGGCATCAGGTCACCCTCGTCACCGAGGCGATCGAGGAGCACGATCGCGCGGTACGGGACCGGTGCGCCGCCGAGGAGCTGCTGGACGGGGCCCGTGGCCGGCTCGCCGAGGCGATCGCCCTGCGCGACGAGGCGTCCGGCGCCTGGGACGACGCCCTTGCCGCACAGGCGGAACGCCTGCTGGCCTGGGCCGAAGGCTGCACGGAACTGCGCTTCGCCGACCCGGGGGAACTGGCGGCCGCAGCCGCGGCCGAGGCCGAGGTGACGGCCTTGGCCGAAGCCGCCGCGCGCCCGTTGGAACAGGAGATCGGCACGGCGGAGGCCACCGCCCGGGCCACCCGCCAGGGCCTGCTGGAGGAGCGGAGGCGACTTGAGGAGGAGGTACGACGGCTCAGCGGCGAAACCGACCTCCCGCCGCCCTCCCCGCGCACCCGCACCACCGTCCGCACGGCGACGGCCGGAGCACCACTGTGGCGGCTGGTCGCCTTCCGCGAAGGCGTCCCGCTCCCCGTACAGGCCGCAGTGGAAGCGGCACTGGAGGCGTCGGGCCTTCTGGACGCCTGGGTCAGCCCCTACGACGGCATCACGCTGCCGGGGCACGACACCCGTGCCGAGGCGGCCCTGGCCGTGAGCGCCCCCGGGGCCAGCCTGCTGGACGTGCTCACGCCCGAGGAGGACATCCCCGTCCCGGCCGACACCGTGAACCGCATTCTCGCCGGTGTCGCCTACGGCACGACGCTGCCCGGCAGCCACCCCGCGGCCGTCTCCGCCGACGGGGCTTGGCGCCTCGCCCTGGCCACCGGAACGTGGAACAAGCCGGAACCGGCCCACATCGGCGCCCTCGCGCGCCAGCGGGCCCGACAGCGCCGGATCGGTGAACTGACCGACCTCATCGGCGGACGGAACGCTGACCTTGCCGACCTCGACGACCAGCTGCGCGACCTCGATGCGCGCCGCACCCGGCTGGACACCGACCGCGCCGCCCGCCCCGACCACCGGGACCTCGACACCCGCCGGCGTGACCGGGACCGTGCCGAGGAGAGGCTGGCGGCCCGGGACGACGCCGTACGCGATGCCGCCGGCCGTCTGGAGCGATGCGAGCACAAGGTGGCGAGCGCGCTGCGCACGCTCAGCCGCCGGGCCGCGGAACACAACCTGCCCACCGACCGCGACCGGTTGGGTGAGCTCTCCGCCGCCGTCGACAGGTTCCGGGACACCGCCGACGGCTGGGTGGACGCCCGCCTCACCGCGACCGCCGCTGCCGACAGGGCTCGTGAGACAGCCGCGCAGGCACAGCGCTCGCGCCGGGCCGCCGAGGAACAGGCCGATCAAGCGGCTGCCGCCGAAGCAGAGGCGGCGGGCCTGAAAGCGCGCCTGGAAGCGGTGGAGGCCACCGTCGGCGAGGACTACCGGCAGATCGTCGCGCGCGTCGCCGAGGCGCGTACCGCGCTGCGCCGCTGCCGTGCGGAGGCCGACCAGGTGGGCGAACTCCTGCTGAGCCTGGAAGGGCGCATCGGAGGACTGCGGGCCACCAGCAGCCAGGACGCCGAGCTACGGGAGCAGGCCGGCGCGGCCCGGGACGCCGCGGCGCACCGGTTCCGGCACCTGTGCCTGGCCGGGCTGGCCGAAGACGCCGGCATCGCACCGGAACCCGACACCTGGGGCGGCACCAAGGCCTTGGGGGACGGCACCAAGGCCACGTTGGAGGCTGCCCGCGCCACGGCGGCGAAGTGGCCGGGCGTCCCCCATGCCCCACGCAACCTGGGCGACGCCGCGACCCGCCTGTCCGAAGCGGTCCACGAGGCCCGCCAGCGCCTCGGCGCCCGGGTCGACCTGGATCTGGAGCCCGACGACGACATTCAGCTCTTCACCGCCACCTTGGACGGCGTGCGCGTGGGGGCAACGGGCCTGCTCACCGCACTCACCCAGGAGCGCGACCGCAGCCGTGACGACATCACCACCGCCGAGCGGCGCCTCTTCGACCAGATCCTCACCGGCGACATCCGCCGCCATCTGGCAGCCCGCATCCGTCAGGCCGGCGAACTCGTGGACCGCATGAACGGGCACCTGGAGCGGGTCCGTACCGCTTCCAAGGTCGCCGTCCAGCTCGTCTGGGACGTCCGTCCCGATCTGCCGGACAGCACCCGCACCGCCCGGCAGCTGCTTCTGAAGGACCCCGGCCGGGTCACCGAGAGCGACCGGGAGGCGCTGCACGCCTTCTTCCGGACCCGGATCGAGGAGGCCAAGAACGGCGATACGGCCGCGAACTGGGAGGAGCAGCTCGGCGAGGTCCTCGACTACACCGCCTGGCACCGCTTCACCGTCCGCCTCGACCGGGCGAACGGCACCGGCTGGCAGCCGCTGACCAAGAAGCTGCACGGTGCGCTCTCCGGCGGGGAGAAGGCCATCGCCCTGCACCTGCCGCTGTTCGCCGCCGTCGCCGCCCATTACGAAGCCGTGCCCCTGGCACCCAGGCCGATCCTGCTGGACGAGGTCTTCGTCGGCGTCGACACCGTGAACCGCGGACAGGTCTTCGCCCTGCTCACCGCACTCGACCTGGACCTCATGGTCACCTCCGACCACGAGTGGTGCACCTACGGTGAACTGCCCGGTATCGCCGTCCACCAACTCCTCACCGACGGCGCGGACGACGCGGTCACCAGCGCCCGCTTCGTGTGGAACGGCATCGACCTGGAGGCGGGATGACCCACACCGAACCGTTCCCGGCCGAACGCACCTGGCGCCGCCCCGAAAACCGCCCCGACCGTCACTCCGAAAACCGTCCCGAACCCAGCCCCGAACCCAGCCCCGACCTCAGCCCCGACCTCAGCCCCGAACACCGTCCTGAACTCCGCCCGCTCTGGCGCGCGGTCCACAGCCGCCTCTCCTCCGGCCGTCCCGTCACCCGGGTGCGCCTGGGGCCGCTCGACGACGCCCAGCGCGAGGCCCTCGCCGACCTCCTCGGCCTCGACCGCTTGCCGGACTCCCGCCCTGCCGTCCCCCTGTCCCGCTTGGAAGAGGCGGTCGGCGAGCTGTCCGGCCGTACGGTACGTGCCGTCGTCACCGAACTCTTCGGCCCCCTGGGCGACCGGTCGGGCGACCGGCGCCGCCAGGAGGACGAGCGCGCCGAGCTGTGGGCCTGGCTGGCCGATCACGAGACCGTACGGGCCCAGCCGGTGCTCGCCGACTGGGCCGCCTCCTGCCGGGCCACCGGTCTGGTCGGCGGCTCACCGGAACGGACCCGAGCTCTGCTGACGGACGCGCTCAAGGTGCTCGCCGAACTGCCCGCCCAGGCCGAGCCGTTGCCCGTCTTCGCCGCCCGGGTCCTCGACGGCCATGCGCACGCCCTCGACGACGGCACACCCCTGTCCACCCTCGTCCTGCGCGCCTTGGCGACCCTGTACGACACCGCGCCACCGCAGTCCGCGGCGGACCGGCGCGCCCTGTGGACCCGCGCGGGCGTCGCCGACGACGATCTGTCCGCCACCGTTCTCGTCGGTGGACTGCGCCCGGCCGGAGACGGCCCGCTCGCCCGGGTGGCCCGCGTCTGCGCCGAAGCCGGCCAGGCCGCCAGTCTGACCCTCGCCCAACTGCGGTCCCCGGGCGAGTTCGCCCTCGCCGCCGACCCGGCACCCGTCGTACACGCCGTGGAGAACCCCAGCATCCTGGCGCTCGCCGTACGCCGCTTCGGCCCGAACTGCCCACCGCTCGTCTGCACATCCGGCTGGCCCAACAGCGCGGCGATCCAGCTCCTGCGCATGCTCGCGGACCACGGCGCCACGCTGCGCTACCACGGCGACTTCGACGGCGAGGGCGTCCGCATCGCCGCGTACGTCCTGGACAAGACGTCAGCCCGCCCCTGGCGCATGACGGCAGCCGACTATCGCACGGCGGTCGCCCGCAACCCGGCCGGCCCGCCGGCCGGACGCATCACCGAAGCGCCTTGGGACGCCGAGTTGGCCACGGCCATGGCAGAGCACGGCTGCGCGGTGGTCGAGGAGTTGGTGGGTGATGTGTTGGTGGAGGATCTCGCCGACGGTGCTGCGGGGCTTGGCTGATGCCACGAAGAGGCATCGGCGGGGCTGCCGGGTTTACCGGTGCAGCCGGGCGATGGCGACGTGCCGCCGCCTTGCGCCGGCCTCTGGATGTCGCGGTTGCCGGCAACCGCTGCCGTCCAACGCCCTGCAGACAGGACAGGCCCCACCGGAATTCCCGGTGGGGCCTGTCCTGTCTGCTGTTGCCGCACAGCGGTTCGCGGGCAGGGGGCGGTCTCAGCCCCCGACCGGGGGCCAAGCTCCCCAGTAGAGGAATTCAAGCTGCCAATCGCCGCCGCCGTCGGATTCAATCGTTTCCGATGCATCCCGAAGGTGCCACGATGTGTTCACGAACAGGCGCAGGTCCCGACCGGAAATGACGTCTGCATTCAGCAGCCCTACGATCAGGCGACGCGGCTTCTCCTGGAATTCAGCAGAGAGCAGGTCGAAGAACCCGTCCCAGCCTCCGCGAAAGTAGTTTGGAAACTCAAGCTGTCGCCCGATGGCCAGGGAGGCGGCTCGCTCCGAATCGAACCCTGCGGCATCGACATGTCGAACCTCGAAGCCGTGGCTCGTGGCACGGTTCTCTACTTCCGGTCTGGTCTTGTCCGGAAGTAGATAGGGAGGGCCGGACAGGTCCGGGATGATGTGGGTGATCGGCCGCCACTGCATCCTTCTTCAGCCTTTCTTTCGCCAGATTCTCAGCGAACCCGGATTAAATTGTCGTAGTGCGTGGTCGTGTAGTAGACCTCGCCCGTTTTTCCGAATACGAGACGGTCCGTTCCGCGGCCCCCTGTGCCTCGGCCGGAAGGCCAGACGTCGCTCTCCGTGTAGTAGCCGAGCGGCTTGGACGGTAGCTGTCCATTGGTGTTTCCGTACTCGCCGGGAGGCCGGCCTCTTCTGCCGCCCTGGTGCGTCATCGAAGGCGGTCGCCCGTGCATATCGAAGAAGTCGACGACCTCGTTGACCCGCTTTTCCGTCTCGGCCTTGCTCTCGCCGAAAATGCCCTTCCTGATCGGGGATCCGATCAGACAATTGCTGTTGTGGACCAGGATCGGCGTTGCACCGGCCAGCACATAGTACGTGTGCAGATCGGCGACGGAAAGATTGTAGGTACGAGCATGACCGTCGAACGAGCGGTTGCCGGCCACCTTGACGCCGGTACCGTCATCGGACCTGAGCGTCATACCCTCGCGGAGATCACCTGCTCTGACCCACGCCTCCTTCGAGGGTGACCAGAACGGGTGCTCGCTGGTAGCAGTGAGCTTCGCCGTGCCCCGGGGTGTGGCAAGGGTGAGGCGGTTGAAGTGCTTGTCGCTGTCGGTGACGATCAAGGCGGTCACGGTTCGTCGGCCTGTCTTGCCGCTCACCGGGTCGGTGGCGATGACGGAATCGCCGCTTCGGACCGTCTCTATGTTCTTCGTCGTGTGGTCGGCCATGAGGACCTTGGTGCCTGCCAGGAAGCACTTGCACCCGGGCCCGATCCACTTTCGTACTTTATCGCCGATCTTCTCGATGGCCTTGCCGCCGGCCTTGGCGAATTTGCCGGCTAGTTTGACGCCCTTGCCCCAGGGGGTAACGCCGATGAGGAAGGAGCCGCAGTCGGCGAGATTGGGGTCCTTGACGCAGTTCAGGGCCGTGTTGATGTCGGCGAGTTCCCACACGACGGCTTTCAGTGTGGGGTCGATCTCGATCTGCTTGAGCGTGCCGCCGGCGGCAAGGCAGGGCAGGACGGCGGTCTCGCGGGTGGGGTGTTCGTAGCAGATCTTCTGCTCGGACTGCTCCTTCTCCTTCTGCTTGCGCGCCTCTTCGGCCTTACGGCGTGCCTCGGCCTCCTCGGCCTCCCGCTTCTTCTTTACCTCCGTCCACGCCTGGGAAGCGAGAGCGGAGGCTTCGTCCGAGCTCTTCCCCGCATCACGTGCGGACGCGCGGGCGTCGTCGGCGGCGTCGTCGGCGAGCCGGGCAGAAGTGCGGGCGTATTCGGCGGAGAATTCTGCCCGGGCCGCGGAGCGGTCGGCGTCGGCGGCGTCGCGTTGGGCGTTGTCGGCGGCGTTGCGGGCGGTCTTGGCGGATTTGGCGGCCTGGGCGGCGCTGGCTTCGGCGCTGTCGGCGGCCTTGTCGGCCGCGATGCGGTAGCCGTCGGCCTCGGCGGCGGACTTCCGAGCCTCGGCGGCGGCCTTGTCGGCCTGGTCGGAGGCGTCGTGGGCCTTGGCGGCGGCGCCGGCGGCGATCCAGCGGTTGCGCTGGGCCTGGGCGGCGACGCGCTGGGCGTCGGCGACCAGTGACTGGACCTGGGCGATGTGGGTGGCGGCGAGCTGGTCCTTGCGGTCGGCCATGTACTGGCCGAGGGTGACGAAGTCGTGCACCTG
>NZ_JAFIQY010000063.1 GCF_022271435.1 Streptomyces monomycini
GGACGGCCGGGCGCCGGGGCCGGGCCGCCGGCGCCCGGAGCGGCGGCGGGGCCACGGGCCGGAGAAGCGGCGGGACGGCTGCGGGGCCACGCGTCGGAACAGCTGCGGGGCCGCGGGTCAGAGCAGCGGCGGTGCGGCGGGCGCGCCGGAGGACTGGGCGGCCCGCTGAAGGGCGCTCGCCAGCAGCGCCAGGTCGGTCGGCCCGTTGCCCAGCTCGCGCAGCGGACGGCGGGCCGGCGGATCGCCCATCCGCTCCCACTCCAGCGGTACGACCGTGGGGCGGAGCGTGGACGTACGGGGTATCCGCCCGGTCACCCGGCCGGCCTGGAACGGGGTGACGGAGGAGTCCGCCGCGCGGTGCAGCCGCCCGCGCCCGGGCGGCACCGGCTCGGCCGCGTCCGCCGCCGGGCCCAGCTCCACACGCAGTCCGGCCGCGCGGTCCGTGGCCGTCTCGGCCGTACGGTCCGGGTGGCCGGTGGCCGCTATCAGGTGCACGCCGAGCGCCACCCCGTCCCGCGCCACCGCCTCCAGCGCCCGCACCACCGAACCGGCCGCCGGGCGGCCGGTACTGCCCAGGGCCGGGGCGACCAGCGCGTCGAAGTCGTCGACCAGCACGAACAGCCGGGACAGCGGCGCGGCCTGCGGCTCCGGCGCCGCGGCACCGCCCCCGGAGGCGCTGCGCGCCCGCAGCCGCAGGGTGCCCGTCGAGGTGGAGTCCCGCTCGGCGGCCGGAGCGCCGGACGGGCCTTCACCGGGGCGCCGGGGCGCCGGGGTGCGCGGATCCGGGAGGTGCCGGGCCCGCCACTCGGCGAAGTCCGTGCCGGCCAGGGTCTCGGCGCGCCGCTTCAGCTCGGAGCTGAGCGCCTGCGCGAACTGCCGCATCCGCACCGGGTCGGAGGCCGTCAGATGGGTGGTCACGTGCGGCAGGTCCGTGCACAGCCGCAGCCCCTCGCCGCGCTCCGGGCCCGCGCCGTCCACCAGGACGAGGGAGAGCAGGTCCGGGCGGTCGGCGGCGGCGAGCGAGGCGGCCAGCGACCGCAGCAGTTCCGTCTTGCCGCTGCCCGGGCCGCCGGTCACCAGCAGATGGCAGGCGTCGGTGGCCGGATCGGCGCAGAGCGGCCCGCGGGGTCCCGCGCCCAGCACGGCGGGGGCACCCGCCCGGCCGGGGTCCGAGGCGGCGGCCCAACGGGCCATCAGGGAGGCCGGGGTGGCCCGCGCCAGGCCCAGCTCGTCCAGCAGCCGGGAGGTGTCCGGCAGGGGTACGGCGGCGCTGCGCGCCGGGCGTCCGCCGAGGCCGTCGCCCGTGTCCGCCTCGGACAGCGGCGCGAGGGCGCGCGCGAACCGCTCGGCCCAGGCGCCGGAGACCGCGTCGACCGCGGCGACCGTGCCGTTCGGACCCGATCCGGGCTGGACGACGCGCAGGGCGGTGGCGACGTCGCCGCTCAGCACCGCGACCGCGCCGCACTCGCCGAACGCGGGCGACGCCGCACGGGCCGCCTCGTACGTCGCGGCCAGCGGGAAGGCCGGGGTGGCGGCGGGCGTCTCGGCCAGGCACAGCACATGGATGCCGGCCGCCGGGCCGTTCGCCGCGAGCCGGGCCGTCGTCTCGCGCAGCGCGGAGGTACCGGGGTCGCCGTCCACGATCAGGAGGGTGTACGGGCCGTTGTAGCGCGCGGCGGCGGAGGCGACGGCGGCGCGGTCGGCACCGGCCCAGTGCGGGCCCAGCGGACCGTCGTCGAGGCGGCGCGCCAGCTCGGCCGTACGGGCCGTCGCCTGCTCCTTCTCGTAGGCGAGCAGCAGCCGGCAGTCCTGGGAGTGGGCCGGGCGCACCTGGGGGAGCCAGCCGAGCCAGGACCAGTCGGCCAGCCGGTCCTCCAGGGACCGCGCGCGGTCCGTGCTGACCAGCACGATCTCCAGGGTGGCGGGGGAGTGCAGGGCGGCGAGCTGGGCGACGGCGGCGCGCGCGAGGCCGCCGAGCCGGGCGCGCGGCCCGGCGAGGCCCAGGGCGCCCGCCTTGCGCAGCTCGACGGTCACCGGCACGGCGGCCCGGCCGCCGTCCTGCGGGGCCGTGCCGAGCCGGACGGTGAGCGCGTCCGGATGGTCGGGGCCGCGCTCCCAGAGCCGGGGCCCGGGGCCGAGCGCGGTCAGCAGCACCGTCGCCGGGTCGGGCCAGCGCTCGTCCGCGGCCTCGGGGCTCAGCCGCCCGCCGGCGGGCTCGTCCGCCTGGTCCGCCGCTCCGGACGCCGCCTGCGACTGCCGCTGCTGCTCCTGCCAGACGGTCGGCGCGGGGGCGGGGCCCGTGCCGGCGCGGTCGTCGGCCGGCCGGGCGCCGGTCAGCCGGCGGGCCCAGGCGCCGATGCCGCCCCGGCGCGCGGCCTTGGGGGCCGGCTCCTCCTGGCGCGGATCGCGCCCCTCGGCCGGGGCCAGGTCCTGCCCGCCGCCGTGGGTCCGCTCCGAAGCGGCGCCGTCCGGGCCGTACGGCGCGTACTGCTCCTGGGGGCTGCCGGGGTACGGGGTGCCGCGCAGCGGGGTGCCGCGGCGCGCCGGGCTGTCGTACGCGGCGGGCAGTTCCTCCGGCGGCCGCGGGTCGCCGTACGAGGCGCCGTACGAGGAGGGGCTGTACGGAGCGGATGAGGGGGCGGGGGCCGTGACGCCGTGAACGGCGAAGGAAGCTGCGGGGGCGCTCTGGTGCGGCACCTCGGGTCGCCGGGCGTCCTGGTGCGGCACTCCGGGCCGCCGGGCGCCCTGGTCGTGCGCGGCGGAGCGCGCGCCGGGGACGGCGGGAGCGCCGGGGTGCCCGGCACCCCGGGCCGCGGGAGCGGTGGAGTCCGGCTGGGAGACGCGCAGCCGGCCCTCGCCGTCGGGAGCGCACGCCAGGGCCGGGTCGGGCTCGGCGGGCGCGGCCTGGAGGCGCAGCGCGGACTCGCCGATGCGCAGCAGCGCGCCGGGCGGCAGCGGCACCGGGTGCTCGCCGACCTCGGCGCCGTCGACGGCCGTGCCGTTGGTCGAGCGGAGGTCGGCGACCAGCACCGAGCCGTCCGGCTCGACCGTCACCGCGCAGTGCAGCCGGGAGACGTCCGGGTCGTCGAGGGGCACGTCCGCCTCGGCGGAGCGGCCGACGCGGATGGCGCCACCCTGGCCGCCGTGCAGCAGGTGGACCCCGCCGGCGTCCGGCCCGGAGACGACCCGCAGCCGGGGCGCGCCGTGCGGCAGGCCGTGCGCCGGGGCCGGGCCGGGGGCGCCGAGGGAGAGCACCGCGCCGTCGATCAGCGGGGGTTCGCCGACCGCCGCGCGCTGCGGGTCGAGCCGGTCGCTGCCCGCGTAGAGCACGACGGGGCCGCCGGAGCCGCCGGCGGAGCCGCCTTTTGCGCTGCTGCCGCTGGTGGTGCTGCCGATGTCCGCGCCGGACCCGGCCACGGCGGCCGCGAGGCCGCCCGCGACCGTGGCGAGCGCCGTCCCGGCGGGGGCCGTGACGAGGACGTCGCAGGCCCGCGTGGGGTGGCCGCTGCGCGGCCCGAGGACGGTCAGCCGGATCTGCATCGCCGTCAACGGTCCCTTCCGCCCGGACCGTTCGGCAGGGGCCCCGTGACCTCCCCCGCCGCGCCCGGGCACTCGGCACGTACAAACAAGTCCCTAGGCGCGGGGATCGTGCTCCCGCGCCGCACGCGCGCGACGAAGGCCCCGCACCCCCACCGCTTCCGTGCTGGGTGCATCCTCGCACCTGCCACTGACAACACGCCCGCCGACCATCACTCAGTGATCTTGATCGGTCGTCCCCGGGCGGAAAACCACCTGATCGAGCACGGTGAACGGCCGGTTTTCGATCATCGGCGTTCGTTGTTCGGCCTGACGTGGACACCGATCGCGGCCCGCCCGCAACCATCTGTCCCGAATGCGCGTCTTTCCCCCGAGCCCCGCCCGATCGTCCCGCCGTACGGCCCGTACGGCGGCACTACAGTGGGGCGACGGGCCGCTGCGACCCACCGGCCCGGCAAGGATCGATCACGACCAGGGAGCGCACGTGCGGCCGGTAGGCAGCAAGTACCTGCTCGAGGAGCCGCTGGGACGCGGCGCCACGGGCACCGTCTGGCGTGCCCGTCAGAGGGAGACGGCGGGCGCCGAGGCATCGGTGGCCGGGGAGCCCGGCGAGACGGTCGCGATCAAGGTCCTCAAGGAGGAGCTGGCGCACGACGCGGACGTCGTCATGCGCTTCCTGCGCGAGCGCTCGGTGCTGCTGCGGCTCACCCACCCGAACATCGTCCGCACCCGCGACCTGGTCGTCGAGGGCGACCTGCTCGCCCTGGTCATGGACCTGATCGACGGCCCCGACCTGCACCGCCACCTCCGCGACAACGGCCCCTTCAGCCCCGTCGCGGCCGCCCTGCTGACCGCCCAGATCGCCGACGCGCTGGCCGCCAGCCACGCCGACGGCGTGGTGCACCGCGACCTGAAGCCCGCCAACGTCCTGCTCCAGGGGACCGGCGAGGGCGACACCGCCGAGCTGCACCCGATGCTCACCGACTTCGGCATCGCGCGCCTCGCGGACTCGCCCGGCCTGACCCGCACCCACGAATTCGTCGGCACCCCCGCCTATGTGGCGCCGGAGTCCGCCGAGGGCCGCCCGCAGACCTCCGCCGTGGACATCTACGGCGCCGGCATCCTGCTCTACGAGCTCGTCACCGGCCGCCCGCCGTTCGGCGGCGCCAGCGCCCTCGAAGTGCTGCACCGCCACCTCAGCGAGGAGCCGCGCCGTCCGTCCACCGTCCCCGAGCCGCTGTGGACGGTCATCGAGCGCTGTCTGAGCAAGGAGCCGGGCGAGCGGCCCAGCGCCGAGAACCTGGCCCGCGCGCTGCGCACGGTCGCCGCAGGCATCGGCGTGCACGCGAGCCCCGCGCAGGCCGAGGCCGCGCTCGGCGTCGCCGCGCTGCTCGCGCCCGACCCGTCCCCCGCCACGGTGCCCGGCACCGGCACCGGCGGTACGGGCGACGCCGACCCCACCCAGGTGCTGCCCTCCACCGGAGGTACGTACGACCCGGCCGCGGCGACCAGCGTGCTGCCGTCCACCGGCGGCCAGGGCGGTCCCGGCGGCCCGGACGCCGACCCCACCCAGGTGCTCTCCTCTTCCGGCCCCGGCGGCCAGGGACAGGACTACGGCCAGGACTACGGCCCGGACCACGGCCGGAGCGGCGCCGACCCGACCCGCGCGATGCCTCCCGTACCGCCGGGCCCGCCCGGCGGGCAGCCCGAGGGCCCGCACCCGTGGGAGTCCCAGATGCGGGCCGCCCGGGACCGCAACGAGCAGACGCAGTACCTGGACCCCGGCCAGGACCCGCTGCGCCGCCGCCCGCAGCGCCGGCCCGCGCAGCCGCAGCAGCCCCCGCAGGCTCCGCAGCAGCGCCCCCAGCAGCCTCCGCAGTACCAGCAGCAGGCGCCCGCCCCGTACCAGCAGCAGGCCCCCGCGCCGTACCAGCCGCCGCAGCACCAGCCCCAGCAGCCGCCGCAGCGTCAGCCACAGCAGGCATCGCGCCGCCGGCAGCCGCCGCCCCAGCACTACGAACCGGAGCCGCCGCCCCGGGAGCGGGAGCCCCGGCCGCGCCGCGAACCCCGGCAGCGCAGCGCCAACCCGATGCGCATCCCGGGTCTGGGCTGCCTGAAGGGCTGCCTGTTCGTCCTGGTGATCCTGTTCGTCGGCGGCTGGGCGGTCTGGGAGTTCTCCCCGCTCCAGGAGTGGATCGGCACGACCAAGGGCTACTTCGAACAGATCGGCGATGTCATCGGCAGCGTCCGCGACTTCTTCAACGACGTCGGCACCTGGTTCAAGTGACGTCCGGTTCCCGCGCCGCCGGTGCTCCCCGGCGCCGCGGGACCGCTCCGGCGCGCCCGCCGGGGGAGCGCGGCGCCCGCGTCCGGCGCGGTGACCAAGGGGATTTGTCGACTTCCAGGGGGCGATTTCCCCCACAGAAGTGCTACCTGGGCCCATCCTGGGCACGGAACCCCCTGGCACCCGCGTAGCTTTGACGCCACCTTCAGCCCCCTGAGGACGCTCAGCGGGCCCGACACGTCGGAGCAGTCTTGGCACGGAAGATCGGCAGCCGGTACACCGCCCACCAGATCCTTGGCCGCGGCAGTGCCGGCACGGTATGGCTCGGCGACGGACCCGAGGGGCCCGTCGCCATCAAGCTGCTGCGCGAGGACCTCGCCGCCGACCAGGAGCTGGTCGGCCGCTTCGTCCAGGAGCGCGCCGCGCTGCTGGGCCTGGACCACCCGCACGTCGTCGGCGTGCGCGACCTGGTCGTCGACGGCAACGACCTCGCCCTGGTCATGGACCTCGTACGCGGCACGGACCTGCGCACCCGCCTCGAACGGGAGCGACGGCTCGCCCCGGATGCCGCCGTCGCCGTCGCCGCCGACGTGGCCGACGGCCTCGCCGCCGCCCACAAGGCCGGCATCGTGCACCGCGACGTCAAGCCCGAGAACGTCCTGCTGGACATGCAGGGGCCGCTCGGGCCCGGCGGCGCCCACCCCGCGCTGCTCACCGACTTCGGCATCGCCCGCCTCGTCGACACGCCGCGGCGCACCCTCCCGCAGCCGCCGGCCGCCGGAAACCCGCGCTCGGCCAAGGTGATCGGCACCCCCGACTACCTGGCGCCCGAGATCATCGAGGGCCTGCCGCCGCGCGCGTCCGTCGACGTGTACGCGCTCGCCACGGTGCTGTACGAGATGCTCGCCGGCTTCACCCCGTTCGGCGGCGGCCACCCCGGCGCGGTGCTGCGCCGCCACGTCACCGAGGCCGTGGCGCCGCTGCCCGGCATCCCGGACGAACTGTGGCAGCTGCTCCTGCAGTGCCTGGCCAAGGCGCCCGCCTCCCGGCTGCGCGCCCCCGAACTGGCCGCCCGGCTGCGCGAGATCCTGCCCGGCCTGGCGGGCCACCCGCCGCTGGACATCGACGAGCCCGACGGCGACCAGGCCGCCGAGGAGGCCGAGGACACCGCCACCGGCCCGTACGCCTCCGGTGCCGCCGGGGCCGCTCCGGGCGCGTACGACGAAGCCCTCTACCCGCCGGTCGCGCCGGGCGGCGCCCGCCCGCGCGGCGCCGTACCGCTCGTCCACGGCTCGGCCGCCCCCGACTCGAACCGCGAGACGCACACGAGCATGCGCGTCCCCGGCCCCGACGAGCTGGCGGGCGGCGCGCACGGCACGGCCCGCGCCCCGCGCGCCGCGGGCGAGCCCCGGGCCGGCTCGGCCCGGCACCGCGAGGCGGTGCGCCGCCGCCGGGTGAAACTGGGCCTGGCCGCGGCGGCGGTGGTGGCCGCCGCCGGGCTCGGCGGCTGGTTCGCCTCCCAGCACGGCGACTCCGGCGAGGACGCCAAGCCCGGCATCCGGCACTCCGACGCCGCGACCCCGCGCCCCACCCGCTGACCTCGGACGACGCCCCGCCCCGCCGGCCTCCTCGCGCCGCCGCCCCACGAGCGGCGCGAGGCTCGGGGCACGCAGGCGGCGGCAGCCGTTAGGCTGGGGTGCGTGGCAGTCGTCGATGTATCCGAAGAGCTGAAGTCCCTCTCCTCGACCATGGGGTCGATCGAGGCCGTCCTGGACCTCGACAAGATGAGGGCCGATATCGCCGCGCTTGAGGAGCAGGCAGCGGCGCCGTCCCTCTGGGACGACCCGGAGAGCGCACAGAAGATCACCAGTCGGCTGTCCTACCTCCAGGGCCAGCTGCGCCGGGCCGAGGAACTGCGCGGCCGGGTCGACGACGTCGGTGTGCTCTTCGAGCTCGCCGAGGCCGAGGGTGACGACGAGACGCGCGCCGAGGCCGAGAAGGAGCTGGCCGACGTCCGCAAGGCCGTCGACGAGCTGGAGGTCCGCACGCTGCTGTCGGGCGAGTACGACTCCCGTGAGGCCGTCGTCAACATCCGTGCCGAGGCCGGCGGTGTGGACGCCGCCGACTTCGCCGAGAAGCTCCAGCGCATGTACCTGCGCTGGGCCGAGCGGCACGGCTACAAGACCGAGCTGTACGAGACCTCGTACGCCGAAGAGGCCGGCATCAAGTCGACCACCTTCGCCGTCCAGGTGCCGTACGCCTACGGCACCCTCTCCGTCGAGCAGGGCACCCACCGCCTCGTACGCATCTCGCCCTTCGACAACCAGGGCCGCCGCCAGACGTCCTTCGCGGGCGTCGAGGTGCTGCCGGTGGTCGAGCAGACCGACCACATCGAGATCGACGAGTCCGAGCTGCGCGTCGACGTGTACCGCTCCTCCGGCCCCGGCGGCCAGGGCGTCAACACGACCGACTCCGCGGTGCGCCTGACGCACATCCCGACCGGCATCGTCGTCTCCTGCCAGAACGAGCGCTCGCAGATCCAGAACAAGGCGACCGCGATGAACGTCCTCCAGGCGAAGCTGCTCGAACGCCGCCGCCAGGAGGAGCAGGCCAAGATGGACGCGCTCAAGGGCGACGGCGGCAATTCCTGGGGCAACCAGATGCGGTCGTACGTGCTGCACCCGTATCAGATGGTCAAGGACCTGCGCACCGAGTTCGAGGTCGGCAATCCGCAGGGCGTGCTCGACGGCGACATCGACGGTTTCCTGGAAGCGGGCATCCGCTGGCGCAAGCAGCAGGAACAGGGAAAGTAAGCCGCTGAGCGGTCGGCCGGCGGGCCGGCGGGTCGGCGGGCCGACATGCCGGTGAGCCGCGGCTGAAGGCCGTATGGATTTTCTGTGAAAACAACTGCCGCTTTATGAGCGGCAGTTGTTTTTTGCTGCCGTTCGGCCGTGTGGCAATTTGGTCACAGTCATACGTCCATGGACCCCGCAACTCCCCTCAATTCGGTCATCGCACCTTTATTTGACCTTGACGATGATGTGAGAACTGGGAAGGGTGGTACGCGGCATGCGTATGTCCGGGGCGTGCGTGTGAACGGGGAACTGAGTGCAACGGCCGCAGGGCGGTGTCGCGACTCGCCTACCCGGGTCGGCCGCTGCCCCGAACGGCGATGCTCCATGGACGAGTACAGCTACTGGGGGTAGCAGGCACATGACGAAGAAGACGCGGCTGCGCGTAGCGCGCATTGCGGCCGGTGCGGTGATCGCGGCCGGTGCGTCGCTCACCGCGGCCGGCGCGGCCTCCGCGGTCGGCACCGAGCCGACGACGGCGGGTTCCAGCAGCTCCGGCGGCCTGGGCGGCCTGATCGACGACCTCCTCAGCGGCGGCGGTGACTCCGGCGGCAGCGAGATCGGCGGCTCCGAGACCGGTGGTTCGGAGACCGGCGGTTCTGAGACCGGTGGGTCCGAGACCGGTGGTTCGGAGACCGGCGGTTCTGAGACCGGTGGGTCCGAGACCGGCGGTTCTGAGACCGGTGGGTCCGAGACCGGCGGTAACGAGACCGGTGGGTCCGAGACCGGCGGTAACGAGACCGGCGGTCAGAGCGGCAGCCAGACCGGTGGTAACGAGACCGGCGGCCAGTCCGGCAGCCAGACCGGTGGTAACGAGACCGGCGGCCAGTCCGGCAGCCAGACCGGTGGTAACGAGACCGGCGGTCAGAGCGGCAGCCAGACCGGTGGTAACGAGACCGGCGGTCAGAGCGGTAGCCAGACCGGCGGCAACGAGACCGGCGGCCAGTCCGGCAGCCAGACCGGCGGCCACGGGAACGGCGGCCAGTCCGGCGGCTCCTCCACCGGCGGCCAGTCCGGTGGCTCCTCCACCGGCGGCACCGGTGGCGGCGACGGCACCGGCACCGGTACCGACAACGCGGGCAGCAAGCCGATCGAGCAGCCCGGCGAGGGCAGCCAGCAGATCGTGAACACGCCCGGCCAGCCGCAGCAGCAGGCCAAGGGCGGCGAGCTCGCGGAGACCGGTGCCTCCGGCACCACCTTCCTGCTCGTCGGCGCGGCGACGATGATCGCCGGTGGCATCGGCTTCCGCCTGATGCCGCGCCTGATCAACAAGAACGGCGGCGCGGCCGCGGCCTGACACCAGGCCCCGCCCCGCACCCGGGGCAGTGCGTGACGAAGGGCCCGGAGCGCGAGCAGCGCTCCGGGCCCTTCGGCGTCCGCACGTCCTCATGTCCTCGGTGTGCCGAGTACGGTGACGCTCCGTGCGGGGGGCGTCACACGGGCCCGCGGGCCCCGGGGTGCCTCAGGCGGCCTGGTGCAGCAGCACCGCGAGCGCGACCAACGCCACCAGCAGCGCCACTATGGCAGCGGGCGTCACCTGGCCGAACAGCCCGTTCTCCTGCAGCCGTTCCCTGCTGGCCCGGCACACGGGGCAGCGGCCCTCGTTCACAGGGGCCGCGCAGTTGGCGCACACCAGCCGGTCGTACGTCATGCGACCTCCTCCTCAACCGCTGCAACGCGCAAGGGACCACGATGGTTCCCCCTACCACTTTGCCAGCTCGCCGTCGGAACGGCGCGCCCCGGTCGCCTTCCGGCCTTTTCCGCGGGCCTGCCCGCGTCCCCGGGCCGGAATGTGCTCGTTTTGTCCCCGTAGATGCCGTGAATAAACGCACCAACCCCGAACGGCGACTGCGCCTTCGCGCGAGACTCGCGTAGGGTCACGCTCACCGACAGGAGCCCCAACAGGGGCGTCCGGTGCCGCTACCCAGGTCGACCGTGGTGCATCAGTGATCCGATTCGACAACGTCTCCAAGACCTACCCGAAGCAGAACCGCCCCGCCCTCAGGGACGTCTCCCTGGAGATCGAGCGCGGCGAGTTCGTCTTCCTGGTGGGCTCCTCGGGCTCCGGCAAGTCCACCTTCCTGCGCCTTCTCCTGCGGGAGGAGCGTGCCAGCCATGGCGCCGTGCACGTACTGGGCAAGGACCTCGCGAAGCTGTCCAACTGGAAGGTGCCGCAGATGCGGCGCCAGGTGGGCACCGTCTTCCAGGACTTCCGGCTGCTCCCCAACAAGACGGTGGGGCAGAACGTCGCCTTCGCCCTCGAAGTCATCGGCAAGCCGCGCGGCCAGATCCGCAAGACGGTCCCCGAGGTCCTCGACCTCGTCGGCCTCGGCGGCAAGGACGACCGGATGCCGGGCGAGCTGTCCGGTGGTGAGCAGCAGCGCGTCGCCATCGCGCGGGCGTTCGTCAACCGCCCCCTGCTCCTCATCGCGGACGAGCCCACCGGCAACCTCGACCCGCAGACGTCGGTCGGCATCATGAAACTGCTGGACCGGATCAACCGGACCGGTACGACGGTGGTCATGGCCACCCACGACCAGCAGATCGTCGACCAGATGCGCAAGCGCGTCATGGAACTCGAAAAGGGCCGGCTCGTGCGTGACCAGTCGCGCGGCGTGTACGGCTATCAGCACTAAGCGTGTACGGCCCCCAGCACTGAAAGGACGCCATGCGCGCCCAGTTCGTCCTGTCGGAGATCGGCGTCGGTCTCCGCCGGAATCTCACGATGACCTTCGCGGTCATCGTCTCCGTAGCCCTCTCCCTCGGCCTGTTCGGCGCTTCGCTGCTGATGCGCGACCAGGTCAGCACGATGAAGGGTTATTGGTATGACAAGGTCAACGTCTCGATCTTCTTCTGCAACAAGAACGACGCCGAGACGGGGTCCCACTGCGCCAAGGGCGCGGCCACCGAGCAGCAGAAGAACGACATCAAGGCCGAACTGGACCGGCTGCCGATCGTGCAGAACGTGCAGTACGAGTCCAGCGACCAGGCGTACAAGCACTACAAGGAGCAGTTCGGCGACACGCCCGTGGCGGGCCTGGTCACCCCCGACCAGCTGCCGGAGTCCTTCCGGGTCAAGCTCAAGGACCCGACGAAGTATGAAGTGATCAAATCGGCGTTCTCCGAGCGGCCGGGCGTCCAGGAGGTGCAGGACCAGCGGGACACCATCGAGCCGTTGTTCAACCTCCTCAACGGCATGAACATCGCCGCGCTGGTGGTGATGGCGCTGATGCTGGTGGTGGCGCTGATGCTGATCGTCAACACCGTGCGGGTGTCGGCGTTCAGCCGGCGGCGGGAAACCGGGATCATGCGGCTGGTGGGCGCGTCCAGCTTCTACATCCAGATGCCGTTCATCCTGGAGGCCGCCATCGCGGGCCTGCTGGGAGCGGTGTTCGCGTGCGTGCTGATCGTCGGCGGCAAGTGGGTGCTGATCAACAACTGGCTGGCCACGAAGATTCTGGTCATCAAGTTCATCGGCTGGGATTCGGTCGTCGCGGTGCTGCCGCTGGTGCTGCTGATCGGCCTGTTGATGCCGGCGCTCGCCGCGTTCTTCGCGCTCCGTAAGTACCTCAAGGTGTGACGTATGCCAAGGGCGCCGTACGGTCAACTCCCCGTACGGCGCTTCTTTCTGTCCTACACTCACCGGCATGACGGGCCCGTGTTTGTTCGTCCGGCCCCGCCGCAGCCGCCGCGGGGCGGCCCTGACGTTGGTCTTCGTGAGCGTGCTGGCGACCGGCGCGGCGGCGGGCACCTGGAAGGAGACCGGGCCCCCGGCGGACGGACGGCAGGTCTCCGGGCGGGCGGCCGACGGGGCCGACCGCGGCCACCGGCCGGTGCGCGCCGGCCGGCACGCCGGGCCGCATCCGGACGGCTCCGGAGCGGCGGACGAGGTCGTCAGCCGCAGCGGTGACCGCTGGTCCACGGCGTTCTCCGCCCGCGAGTACGAGGACTTCCAGCGCGAGCTCGGCGGCGAGTACGTGGGCGTGGGCCTGTGGCTGCGGCAGGCGGCGGACGGCCGCGCCCTGGTCTCCCGGGTACGGCCCGGCAGCCCCGCGGCGGCGGCCGGCCTGCGCCCCGGCGACGACCTGCGCGCGGTGGACGGTGTGGCCTCCCGGGGCAGCGCGGTCACCGAGGTCGTGGCGCGGCTGCGCGGCGACGCCGGACCGGCCGCCGAAGGCCCGGGCGCCGGGAGCAGCGTCGATCTGGAGCTGCGGCGCGGGGCACGGCAGTGGACCGAGACCCTGCGCCGGGCCCGCCTGCGGGACCAGAACGTGATCACCGACCGCCCCGACGGCCCGGACGGGCCCACCCGCATCAAGGTCGGCGCCTTCAGCAGCGGTACGGGTGAGGAGATCCGCCGGGCGGTGCGCACGGCCTCCCCGCGCGGTGGTGTGCTGCTGGACCTGCGCGGCAACACCGGCGGCCTGGTGCACGAGGCGGTCACCGCCGCCTCCGCCTTCCTGGACGGCGGCCTGGTCGCCACGTACGACGTACGCGGCAGCCAGCGCGCCCTGTACGCGCAGGGCGGCGGCAACCCGGACATCCCCCTCGCGGTGCTCGTGGACGGCGGCACGATGAGCGCCGGCGAGCTGCTGGCCGGGGCGCTCCAGGACCGCGGCCGCGCGGTCGTCGTCGGCACCCCGACCTTCGGCAAGGGATCGGTGCAGCTGCCCAGCGAGCTGCCGGACGGCTCGGTGGCCGAGCTGACCGTCGGCCAGTACCGCATGCCGTCGGGCCGGGTGGTGGACGAACACGGCCTCACCCCCGACCTGATCGCCGAGGACGACGCCCCGGCTCGCGCCCGTACGGTATTGAGTGGCCTCGGGGGCGGGGCGTAGTGCGAAAATGGCGCCACTATGGCCAAGACGAACAAGAAGAACAACAAGAAGGACGACGGTACCGGCCGCAAGCTCATCGCCCAGCACAAGAAGGCGCGGCACGACTACCTCATCCTGGACACGTACGAGTGCGGGCTGGTGCTGACCGGCACCGAGGTCAAGTCGCTGCGCCAGGGCCGGGCGTCCCTGGTGGACGGCTTCGTGCAGATCGACCGCGGCGAGGCGTGGCTGCACAACGTGCACATCCCGGAGTACGCCCAGGGCACGTGGACCAACCACAGCGCGCGCCGCAAGCGCAAGCTGCTGCTGCACCGCCTGGAGATCGACAAGCTGGAGTCGAAGTCGCAGGAGACCAGCCACACGATCGTGCCGCTGTCGCTGTACTTCACGAACGGCCGCGTGAAGGTCGAGATCGCGCTGGCCAAGGGCAAGAAGGAGTACGACAAGCGGCAGACGCTGCGTGAGCAGCAGGACCGGCGTGAGGCGCACCGGGCGATCTCGGCGGCCAAGCGGCGCGAGCGGGCCTGAGCGGCCGCGCGCGGGCCCGAGCGGTGGCGCGGCCCGCCGCCGGGCAGGAATACGCTGGCATCGTCGCGCGTTGGTCACGTACGATGGGCTACGCACCGCACGCCGGTGCAGGCACCACCTTGAAAAAACAACATGGGGATGATCGGTTTCGACAGCGGATGTCGAAGCAGGGGAAGCGAGCCGAGGAAGCGGCAATGATCTCGTAAACCATATGTCGCAAAAAATAATCGCCAACACCAAGCGCGATTCCTTCGCCCTCGCTGCCTAAGTAGCGACTTGCGAAGTGTCAGCCCGGGGGTGTTCCCGACCCGGATCCTGGCATCAGCTAGGGAACTAAACTTCTAGGTCCGGTCACGGGCCCTGGAAGGAAATCAAACAGTGACTGAGCCCGTCGGAGACTTGTCCGCGAGATCTCCGGGGCTGAGAAAATCGCAGCGGACTGCGCTCGGAGAAGCCCTGTTTCCGCACCGTTGGACGCGGGTTCGATTCCCGCCATCTCCACTCGACGGAGAACCGGAGGCCCCGGCCCCCGGACCCGTCACCCCATGTGAGGCGAAGGCCCCGCTGCCCAGGCAGCGGGGCCTTCGCCGTTGCCGGGCCCTCACACGGGCCGCCGGGCGGCCCGTACGGCATGGGCGGTGGCGGCCGCGGTCAGGGCCAGGGCGGCCGCCGCGGCGGGCACGGTGTAGCCTGCGGCGGTCCCGGCGGGCAGGTGCTGCACGGCCCAGCCGCCGCCCGCCGAGCCCGCCGCGATGCCGGTGAGCAGCGCGGTCACGGCCAGCGTCATGCCCTCGTTCAGGCGGCCGGCCGGTACCCGGGACTGGATCAGTCCCATCCCGGTGACCATGGTCGGTGCCGTGGCCATCCCGGCGAGCAGCAGGGCCGCCGCCAGGAGGACCCCGCCGCCCGCGCCCGCCGCCGCGAACGGCAGCCACATCAGCGCGGCCATCGCGGTGACGCACCGTACGAAGCGGCGGTCCGCCGGCCCGGCCGGGCGCAGCACCCCGTACAGCAGGCCCGCCGCGCAGGACCCGGCCGCCTGGAGAGCGAGCAGCGCGCCCGCCGCGGCACGCTGTCCGTGTGCGTCCGTGAAGCCGATCGTGACGACCTCCAGCGAGCCGAAGACGGCGCCGGTGGCGAGGAACGTCAGCAGGAGGGGCAGCAGCGATGTCACCAGCCGTCCGGCGCCGTGGCGGGCGGACGCGGGCGCGACCGGCGGCTCCGTACGGCGCTGGGCGGCGAACAGCAGCACGCCCGTCAGCAGCAGCACCGCGCCGGTCAGCGTGCCCGCCTCCGGGAAGAGCCCGGTGCACAGAAAGGCGGCCAGCACCGGCCCGAGCATGAAGCACACCTCGTCCGCCGCCTGCTCGAAGGAGTTGGCGGTGTGGAGCGCGCGCGGGTCGTCACGCAGGAGGTGGGCCCAGCGGGCACGCGCCATGCCGCCGGTGTTCGGTGTGGTCGCGGTGCAGGCGTACGCGGCGAACAGCGTCCAGGACGGTGCACCGAAGCGGACGCACAGCAGCAGCGCCAGCGACCCGAGCACGGCCAGTGCCGTCGCGGGGACGGCGACCTTGGCCTGCCCGTACCGGTCGACCAGCCGCGCCGTCCACGGCCCGGCGACCGCCGTCGCCGCGAGGCCCGTCGCGGTGACCGCACCGGCCAGCGCGTACGAGCCGCGGGTCCCGGCGATCATCAGGATCGCGCTGACGCCGAACATGCCCATGGGCAGCCGGGCGAGGAGGTTGGCGGCAGTGCAGGCGCGGGCGCCGGGGACGGCGAAAATCCGTCCGTACGGCCCGAGTACGCGCCGCAGCGCGGCGGGGGAGCGGCGGTGCCGACGGCGGGCGGGCGGCGGCACGGGGCGGACGGGCGGGGCGGTCACGGGCCGGGCGGCGAGGAAGAGGATCACACAACTACCGTCGCCGCGCGCAACGTTCCCCGTCCAACACCTGAAGTGCGCGCATTCACGCAGTTCCGTTGCCAATGGCGTCGGGGCGTCCGGCCCCCGCACGCCCCGGTGGCACGATGTGCGCGTGTCCCGAGACCTCGACCCGCGCCTGCTCCGCGCCTTCACCGCAGTCGCCGACGAACTGCACTTCACCCGCGCCGCCGCCCGGCTGTACGTCGCGCAGCAGGCACTGAGCCGCGACATCCGGCGGCTGGAACGGGAGGTGGGCGCCGACCTCTTCGACCGTACGACGCGCCGGGTCGCCCTCACCGAGGACGGCGCCCGGCTGCTCCCGTACGCGCGCCGGGTGCTGGCCGCCCACGACGACCTGTCCGCCGCCTTCCGCGTCCCCGACGACCGCCCGCTGCTGGTCGACGTCAGCGTCCCCCTCGGGACGGCACACGCCGTCCTGGAGGAGGCCCGCCGCCTGGACCCCGCCCCCGAACTCGTCGCGCGCTACCACAGCGGTCTGACCGGCGCGGCGGCCGAACTCGCCGCCGGGAAGCTGGACGTGTCCTTCGGGCGGGTCGCCGGGCTGCCCCCGGCCGTCCGGGCCCGCCTGGAGCACCAGCCCGTACGGTACGAGCCGATGGCCGTCCTGCTGGACGCGGCCCACCCGCTGGCGGCCCGCCCCGCCGTGCGCCTGGCCGACCTCGCGGGCGAGACCCTCTACGCCGGGGCCGGGAACCCGCACACAGCCGAGTGGACCGATCTCGCCGCGCGTCTCTTCGCCGGGCGGGGCATCGCGATGGCGGCGCCGTTCCCGGAGATCGAGGGGTCGGCGGAGTTCATGCGGGTGGTGCGCAAGCAGGGCTGGTCGGTGCTGGCCAGCGTCGAGTTCATCGACGTGCCCGGCATGGCGCTGCGGCCGGTCACCGACCCCGTGCCGCTCTCGCCGATGTCCCTGGTGTGGCGGCGCGGCCTGCGCCATGCGGGGCTGGACGCGCTGCGGGCGGCCGGCCGGAGGCTGGCGGTCGAACGGGGGTGGCTGCGGTGGCCGGAGGGACCGGTGTGGCTGCCGGACGAGGACGCGGCGTTGATGGCGGATGGCCGATGACTGCCGCTGGCTGCCGGATTTCCGCCGTATGAGCAACCTGTGAGCGCCGGAGCCCCTCCCTATGGGCGTCAGGAACCGCAGCCGGACGTCGAGGGGGTCCCGTGCGCAAGCGCCCGCTGACCGTGGCGGCCCTGGCCGTACTCGCCCTGAGTGGTGGCCTGGTCGCCTGTGACGAACCGCGTGTCGACGCGCTGCACGCGAAATGCACGACCAAGGACCTGAAGTGGCAGGTCACGGTGTTGAAGAAGAAGCCGCGCAGCACGCACCGGGAAGGCCGGCTCTCGGCGGTCAACACCGGCTCCGGGAAATGCGTCTTCGGCGGCTACCCGGCCTTTCGGGTGTTCCTCGGCAAGGGGCCCTTCGCGAACGGCGTCGGGCAGGGCCGGACCCGGCCGGTGGGCCTGCCCCGTGGCGGGAGCGTCGTGATCGATTTCCAGTACCGGGACCCCGCGGGCGAGCGACCGGCTCTCGACGACTGCTTCACCAACGGCCACGCCGTGGCGGCGGCACCCCGCGACACCGGCCGCGACGCGATGGCGCCGATCCAGGACGAGAAGGGCCGGGAGACCGGGATGGACGTCTGCGGCGACGTCATCCGGATGGCACCGCCGCGGGAGACGTCCGGCTGACCGGACCGCCGTGGCCGCACGCCGGGCCTGGCCGGCTGACCGGGCGCGAAGCCGTACACCGAGCCCCCGGCCGGCTGACCAGCCCGGAGCCGTACGTCGAGCCCCCGCTCGGCTGACCGGAGGCGCGTCCGTCCACCGGGTCTCCGGCTGTGGCTATGCCACCGGCTCTCCCGGCGGCACGCTCAGCAACGGCTGGTAGAGCCGGGTGTCGTCGGGCTCGCCCACGGGACGGCCGTCCACCGCCACCCACGCGTGGGCACGGAACGGTTCCGTACGGACGCCCGTGCACCACTGGGGCCACCGGCCGCGCAGGCGGCACAACAGGGCGGTCGCCACCGAGCGTTGCAGGCAGCCGTTGCCCGCGCAGCGCACGCTGACCGTGACGACGGCGTGCCGGGCGCGCACGGCCTCCGGTTCGGTGGCGGGGCGCGCACCGCGCCGTACGGCCTCCAGCACGCGGCACAGGAAGCGGGGCGAGCAGCGCGTCAGGAGGCGGGCCACGGCGACACAGCCGAGGGCGGCGCAGCGTTCCGCGAAGGACAGGCGCGCGGGCACGCCCAGGGCGACCGGGATGCTCACGAGGTCACCAGCTTCGCCGACCTCAGCGACTCCAGCAGGGCGACGGCGTCCGCGGCCACCCGGTCCGCCGCCGAGGGATGGCGGTTGCGCAGCTCGTCGGCGGCCGACGCGCAGGTGCCGCCGGCGAGGAGGTGTTCCAGGACGAAGGCGCCGGTGTTGTTCATCTGCCAGTAGCGGCCCGTACGGGCGTTGAGCAGCACCATGCCTCCGGGGGTGCGCACGCTGCTGACGTGGGGGGCGAGGGCGAACATCGGGTCAGGCTCCTTCCGCGGCGGGAACGGTGGGGCGGTCCGGGACGGGTGCCTGCGTCTCCTGGAGGGAGCGCAGCCAGTACTCGGCGGCCAGGGTGGGATCGAGCGGGTGCAGTGTGTGGGCCAGCGGCTGCAACGAGGTCAGGGTCGTGCGCAGCACCTCGGGCCGGATCAGCCCCAGCCCGGCGAGCCGTGAGTCGTCGCAGAGCGCGGACAGGGCCCGGCGGTGGCGGCGCAGGCCCGCGTAGACCTCGGCGCTGTGTTCGCCCTTGGTGCCGCGGGCCCGTACCGCGTCCGGCAGGATCCCGCGCATGGCCGCGCTGAGCAGGGGTTTGTACGAGCCGACGGCGACCTGGTCCACGAGGCGCACGGTCAGCGCGGCCTCGATGACGGTGTCGTCGAGGAACGGCGCCTCGAAGGTGACGCCGTGCCGCGCGGTCAGGGCGGCCGCGCCGCGCACGATCTCCCCGGCACGGGCGGCGGCCCGCAGCGTCTCGTGCTGGCAGCGCAGCGGCGCGAAGGGCTCGGGCTCCGCGGCGGCGGCGTCGCGCACCAGACGGCGCACGGTGGACACCGCGTCCGGGTGCGCCCACGGCGGCATGGCCGGTACGACCTCCCAGTCGGCGCCGCTGTCGCCGGACCGCACACCGGGCACGATCCGGTCGGCGCAGGACTCCAGCCACTGCGGGTACGGGACGCCGCCGAACAGGGTGCGCAGGGTGTCCACCAGCGTCCAGCGGCCGAGGCGGCGGGCCGCGCACGCGCGCCGGGCGGCGGACCGGAAGTCCGTACGGGCCAGGGAGTTCAGCGCCACCGGGCGCGGGGAGAACAGTTCGTCGCCGCCGACGCCGACCAGATGGGTACGGGAGCCGCGGGCGGCGACGACGCGCGCCTGGTGGGTGAGCCGGGCGCTCTCCCGGATCACGGCGAGCGGGCCCGCCGGGTCGGTGTGCGCGGGCGGCGGAGGTGTGTACCAGGTGGGCGCGTCGGCGTAGGGGAGGGGCAGGTGCTCGGCGGCGCGGAGCAGGGCCGCGCCGTGGTCGCTCCACACGTTGTCGTCGTTGGTCTCGTCCCGGCAGACCCAGGCCGTGGTGATCAGCCGGGTGTCCTCCCGGGCGGCGAGGAAGCACAGGCTGGTGGAGTCCATGCCGCCGGACAGGTCGGCGCTGAGCGCCGGGCGGCGGGTGCGCACCCGTACCGCCTCGGTCAGCGCGTCCCGTACCGATTCGGCGGCGTCCTCCAGCCACAGGTCGGGCCGCGGGGGCCGCCACCAGCGCGCCGTGCCGTGCCGCCCGTCGGCGCCCAGGGTCAGGCAGTGGCCCGGCGGCACGGCGTGCACCGCCCGCCAGACCGGGCGCTGGGCGAGCGGGAAGGGCGCGAACGGGACGAGCAGCCGCAGCGCCAGGCTCTCCTCGTCGACCGAGCCGAGGCCGGGCGCGCCGGTGGGCAGGCCGGCGGCGGCCGCCTCGCGGGCCAGCGCCGCCAGGTCCTGCGGGCGGCTGCCGGCGACCGTGACGCCGTTGACGCCCGCGTGGTGCAGCTGCCGGACCGTCGACAGGCTGCCCTGGCACCGGGTACGGGAGCCCATCGCGGCCAGCAGGAAGAAGCTGCCGGGCAGTTCGCGGACCCGGGTGTCGAGGTCGTCCAGGCTGCGCAGGCGCCGCAGCATCCGGCCCAGGGTTTCGGCGTCGGCCGAGGTCGTGCCGAGCAGCAGCAGCCGGTCCGGGCCCGAAGCGGCCGCGACGGCTTCGTCATCGGTCCAGTGCCCCATGATCCAGGGGCGCCCGGAGGGGTGGCGCACCGTGCGCACGGAGGGGTCCCGGCGCAGGTTCAGGCACAGCGGACCGGTCGCGGGATGGTCGGGGAAGACGACGAAATCCACGATGACTTACCACCCCTGGCGTGCGGTGCGGGCGTGCGGCACATGGTGTGCATGGTCGGTTCCGGACTGGGAGCGGGCCGGTACGGGAGGCTGTCCGGCCGTGGTGGGGGCGGCCCCTGCCGGGGCGGGCGGTGCGCGACCGGGCAGGGACCGCCGGACCGGGGGAGGCCGGCGCGGCCGGGCCCGCAGGTCACCAGAAGGTGCTGTGCATCCCGCCCCAGTTGTCGGAGTGTTCACCGGTGAACCCCAGTGTCCGCTCGGTGAAGCGACCAGCCTCGGCCAGCTCCGGCGCCTCGTACTCGGTCGCCTCGGCACGTTCCTGTACGTCCTGCATCAGCTGCGTCCCCTTCCCGCGATCACGGCACGGGCACTCTCGGTACTCGTGTGGTTACTCAACGCATCCAAGGGAGATGTTGCCAGGGTCCATGCCCCCTGCCATTGCCCCTAACGAGTGATGTCGGGGGCGCACGGGGTGCACTGGCGTAACCTCCGGCGGTTGTGCGCCACCAGCGCGTTCCCCGCTCACCGCGCGCTCCCGGACGCGGTGAGCGCAAGGTTTCGCGGCGGTCACGCACCGCCACAGAGGGGAAACGCGCCCTTCCTAGCGTCGCGGTACGGCGCCAACCGGAAGCGGGGAGACGCGATGACAGGCACCGACGCGACAGCAGGCACCGACGCGACGACGCGTACAGGAACGGCCCCGGACGGGACGGCGGCCCGCGCCCCCGCCCGGGGAGCGGGCCGCTGGATCGAACACTGGGACCCGGAGGACGAGACCTTCTGGCGCGACCACGGGCGGCGGATCGCCCGGCGCAACCTCGTCCTGTCCATCGTCTGCGAGCACATCGGTTTCTCCGTGTGGAGCCTGTGGTCGGTGCTGGTGCTGTTCCTGGGGCCCGAGTACGGGATCGACGCGGCCGGGAAGTTCTTCCTGGTGGCGGTGCCGACACTGGTGGGGGCGGTGCTGCGGGTGCCGTACACCTTCGCGGTGGCGCGGTTCGGCGGGCGCAACTGGACGGTGTTCACCGCGGCGTTGCTGCTGGTCCCCACCGCCGCCGCGGCGTACGCGCTGCGGCCGGGCACCTCGTACACCGTCTTCCTGCTGGTCGCGGCCCTGGCGGGGATCGGCGGCGGAAACTTCGCCTCGTCCATGACGAACATCAACTCCTTCTACCCGCTGCGGAAGAAGGGCTGGGCGCTCGGGCTCAACGCGGGCGGCGGCAACATCGGCGTCCCCGTCGTCCAGCTGCTCGGCCTGCTCGTCATCGCCACGGCCGGCGCCGCGCACCCGCGGCTGGTGCTCGCGGTCTACCTCCCGCTGATCGTGGCCGCGGCCGTACTGGCGGCCCGGTACATGGACAACCTGCGCCCGGTGCGCAACGACACCGGAGCGGCCAGGGACGCCGCCCGCGACCCGCACACCTGGATCGTCTCGCTCCTGTACGTCGGCACCTTCGGGTCGTTCATCGGCTACAGCTTCGCCTTCGGCCTGGTCCTGCAGACGCAGTTCGCCCGCACGCCCCTCCAGGCGGCGTCGCTGACCTTCCTCGGTCCGCTGCTCGGCTCCCTGGTGCGGCCGGTGGGCGGCCGGCTGGCGGACCGGTACGGCGGCGCCCGCGTCACCCTGGCGACCTTCGCGGCGATGGCGCTGGCCACCGGCGTGGTGACCGTGGCGTCGGCGCGGCACTCGCTGGACGTCTTCCTCGCCGGGTTCGTCGTCCTGTTCGTGCTCAGCGGACTCGGCAACGGCTCCACGTACAAGATGATCCCCGGCATCTTCCAGGCGAAGGCGCTGGCGAAGGGCCTGACGGGGGAGGCGGCCGCGGCCCACGGACGGCGGCTGTCCGGCGCGGCGATGGGACTGACCGGCGCCGTCGGCGCGCTCGGCGGACTCGGCGTCAACCTCGCCTTCCGCCAGTCCTTCCAGGCCGGGGGTACCGGCACCCCGGCGTTCGTGGCCTTCCTCGGCTGTTACGCACTGTGCTCCGCGGTGACCTGGGCCGTATACCTGAGGCGTACGGCGGCCACCGTGGCCGTACGGGACCCGGAGGCGGCGGCGCCCGCGCTCGCGGAGGTGTGACGCGCGCCGCGCCGGGCGGCCGCGGCGGTCCGTAACAGCTGGGAAATACTGCGGGAGCGAGCCTGTCACCGGCGGTTGGCAGGCTCGGACCGCCACCGGTGCCCGGCGGCACCGGAGCCAGCACGAGCCAGGGACGGACCATGCACGAGGGCGAGCACCACGAACGTCGGGACGACGGCGCACAGGACGACGGCGTACGGGACGACGGCGTACGGGACGACGCGCGGCAGCACGGCGGCCCGGCCCGGGACGCCGCCTTGGACGCCGCCCCGCACACCGCGCCCGGCGCCCCGGACGTACGGCCCCTGGACGGCTTCACCGTCGGGGTGACCGCCGCCCGCCGCGCCGAGGAACTGGGCGCCCTGCTCGAACGGCGCGGCGCCCAGGTCCTGCACGCCCCCGCGCTGCGCATCGTGCCGCTGCCGGACGACGCGGAACTGCTCGCCGCCACCGAGGACCTGATCGGCCGGGCGCCGGACGTGGTGATCGCGACCACCGCGATCGGCTTCCGGGGCTGGATCGAGGCGGCCGAGGGCTGGGGGCTCGGCGAGGCGCTGCTCGCCAGGCTCGGCGCCGTCGAGCTGCTGGCCCGCGGCCCGAAGGTCAAGGGCGCCATCCGCGCGGCCGGGCTGACGGAGACGTGGTCGCCGCGGTCCGAGTCGCTGGCGGAGGTGCTGGACCGGCTGCTGGAGGAGGGCGTGCACGGGCGCCGGATCGCCCTCCAGCTGCACGGCGAACCGCTGCCCGGTTTCGTGGAGTCGCTGCGGGCGGGTGGCGCCGAGGTGGTCGGCGTGCCGGTCTACCGCTGGATGCCGCCCGCCGACATCGGCCCCGTCGACCGGCTGCTGGACGCGGCGGTCGGCCGGGGCCTGGACGCGATCACGTTCACCAGCGCGCCGGCCGCCGTCTCGCTGCTGCGCCGCGCCGAGGAACGCGGCCTGCGCGACGGGCTGCTGGACGCGCTGCGGCACGACGTGCTGCCCGCCTGCGTCGGGCCGGTCACCGCGCTGCCCCTCGAAGCGCACGAGGTGACCACGTACCAGCCCGAACGGTTCCGGCTCGGCCCGCTCGTCCAGCTGCTGTGCCGCGAACTTCCGGAGCGGGCGCGCGTGTTGACGGTCGCCGGGCGGCGGGTCGAGATCCGCGGGCAGGCCGTCCTGGTGGACGGCGCCCTGCGGCCCGTGCCTCCGGCGGGGATGGCGCTGCTGCGCGCGCTGGCGCGCCGCCCCGGCTGGGTCGTCTCCCGCGCCGACCTGCTGCGCGCCCTGCCGGGCACGGGGCGCGACGAGCACGCGGTGGAGACGGCGATGGCCCGGCTGCGGGGGGCGCTCGGTGCGCCCAAGCTGATCCAGACGGTGGTCAAGCGGGGGTACCGGCTGGCGCTCGACCCGCGGGTGGGGGCCAAGTACGGCGACGGGTGACGTACGGTGCGTAGGGCCGTACCGCGCCGTTTACGGCCGTACCGCGCCGTACGGCCGTGTCCGGGGGCCGCCCGAGCCGCCGCCGCTACGCGGGGTTCGTCACCCGGATCTTGGACTGTCCGTGCGGCCGGGTCTCCCAGTCCGCCATGAACCGGGCCTCCAGCCCGTGCTTGCGGGCCAGTGCCAGCAGCGTCTCGGTGCGGTAGTAGAAGTCCTCGCGCAGGACCTGGTGCTCGGCACCCTCGGTGCGGTCGAAGGTGAAGTCGAAGAACCCGCCGGGCGCCAGAATGCGGCCGACGTGCCGGAAGCACTCGTCGATCACGGACAGCGGCGAGTGCGAGAACACGCTGTGCGCGTGCACCACGTCGAAGTGCCGGTCCGGCAGGAAGTCGAAGGTCAGGTCCTGCGTGATGGTCAGGTGCGGGACCTTGTCCTGCAGCTCGTAGGTGGCCAGGGTCTTCTTCGCGGCTATCAGGATGTCCGGCGAGATGTCGATGCCGTAGTAGTTGCCGGTGTCGAGGTGGGCGATGAAGCGCCAGCCGGCCCGCAGATTGCCGCAGCCGATGTCCAGCATCCGCATGCCGGGCCGCAGCCCGTGTTCCGTCAGATAGGTGAACTGCATCTCGCCCAGGGCCAGCCAGCGTTCGTGGCTGCGGCTGCCGACCGCGGCCTCCGGGCTGCGGCCGGCGTCGGAGGCCATCACGGCGCGGTAGTACGCGACGTGGTCGGGGTGTTTGAGGCGGAGCCAGGAGTCCCGGGCGGTACGGCGGAGGTACGGCGCGATCCGGGCGGGGTTGCTGACCGCGTAACGGACCTTGTGCGTCAGGCTGGAGCGGTTCTTGAGCAGGGTCTTGGCCGACATGGCACGGACTATACAACAGAGGTATACATGCGATGCATACACGCGATGCATACACGCGGCGCATACGGAGGCGCGGCCCGGTGCGCGGCGGTGCCAGGGTTCCGGCCGGGGGCCGCGCCGGGCACTCTGATAGGGCAGAGGTTGTCTCCCAAGGAGTGACGGGCACATGGCGGCGCCTTTTGACCTGCGGTTCGACTGCGGGCGGATCTGCCTGGACCTGATGGCCACGACCGGCCGGTCCGCCGAACGGCTGGCCGGCCCCGAACAACTGGCGGCCTGGCTGGTGGGTGCCGGCGTCGTCCCCGGCAGCACCCAGCTCGGCGCCGTGGACCGCGGCTGGGTCGTCCGCTTCCGGATGCTGCGCGAACTGCTGCGCCGCGTGGTCCACGACGAATTGCGCGACCGGGCCGCCGACGGTGACCTGCGCCTGCTCAACGCGGCGGCGGCCGCCGCCCCGGTGCCGCCCGCCCGTGCCGTACGCGCCGACGACGGCGCCCTCGTCCGGGCGCTCGCCGCGCCCCCCGACTGCGCCGGACTGCTGGCGGCGGTGGCACGGGACGCCATAGGGATGCTGACCGATGCCGGGACCCGCGGCCGGCTGCGGCAGTGCGAGGGCGAGAGCTGTGCGCTGGTGTACCTGGACACCTCGCGCGGGCGGCGGCGCCGGTGGTGCTCCAGCGAGGTGTGCGGGAACCGGGAACGGGTGGCCCGCCACCGCCGGCGGGCGGTGAGCCGTTCGGGCCAGCAGCCCGCCGTGAACGACCGGGTTCAGCTCCCCGCCGTACGGACGGTGCCGACGAACACGTAGTCGGCCGGGGCCGGGCGAAAGGCCACGCCGCGGAGTTGTCCGGGCACCGCGCCGCGCGGAAATTGCGCCGTAAGAAAGCTTGAAAGGGAAACCACCAACCGTCGCCACCGCGCACGGTTGCACGAAAGGGCGCGCGCGGAACCGCGCGCGAAACGCGCGCCCGTATGCGTAAACCCCCGTCGCCCCTAAGGGAATTCACCCGGCGCGTACTGAGTCGTGGCTTCCCGGCCCCCGTACTGCTGACTGAAGGGGCCTTTCTCCGGCCCCGACCGGCCCGGAATGCGAGACGAGGGAGCGGACATGCGCGAGCCCGGCCACGGACGGCAGATCGAGGTGATCGACGGTGCGGAAGGCGACGGCAGTGACACCGGCGACGCGTGCGAGCGCTGATGGCCGTGCGCAGCGAATGTCCGATCCGCGCTATCGACCCGGGAGTTGGCGTGCGCAAGGATGCCGTCGTGGCAGACAGTACGGCGCCGGACGAGGAGCTGATGCGGGCCCTCTACGAGGAGCACGCCGGCCCGCTGCTCGCCTTCGTGCTGCGCCTGGTCGCCGGAGACCGGCACCGGGCGGAGGACGTGGTGCAGGAGACCTTGCTGCGGGCCTGGCGCAACGCCGGCCAGTTGCAGCGCGCGACCGGTTCCGTCCGCCCCTGGCTGGTCACCGTCGCCCGGCGCATCGTCATCGACAGCCACCGCAGCCGTCAGGCACGTCCCCAGGAGGTCGACGCCGCCCCCCTGGAATCGATGCCGGCCGCCGACGAGATCGACCGGGCCCTGCGCCTGATGACGATCACCGAAGCGCTCGGCGACCTCAGTGCGGCCCACCGGGAGGCGTTGATAGAGACCTACTTCAAGGGGCGTACGGTCAATGAGGCGGCCGAAGTCCTCCGGGTGCCGGCCGGGACCGTCCGGTCCCGGGTCTTCTACGCCCTGCGCTCCCTGAAGCTCTCGCTCGAAGAACGAGGAGTGACGGCGTGAAGCGGCCCGTGGAGCCCGTAGCACACACCGACGTCGGCGCCTACGCGCTGGGCGTCCTGGACGCCGCCGAGGCGGCACGCTTCGAGGAGCACCTGGCCGACTGCGGCCGGTGCGCCGCCGAACTGGACGGCCTGATGGGGCTGCCGCCGCTGCTCGCCGAGGCGGGGGAGTCGGCGCCCGGCCCGGAGGCGGTCACCCCGGCCCCCGGGCCGGGCCTCCTGGCGGGGCTGCTGGAGGAGGTCGGCACGGTGAGCCGCGCCCGCCGCCGGCGCCGCCTCTACCTGGTCGCCGCCGCTGCCGTACTGGTCGTCGGCGGCCCCCTGACCACGTACGCGCTGACCGCGGGGGACACCGCCGAGCCCCCGGAGCACCTGACGGGCTACGCCCGCGCGATGTACGAGCACGGCGAGAAGGCCGGCACGGTCGATCCGGTGACCAAGGTCGCCGCCAGCGTCTCCATGGAACGCAAGCCCTGGGGTACCCACGTCGCCCTCAAGCTGGGCAACGTCAAGGGCCCGCTCACCTGCGACCTGGTCGCGGTCGGCAAGAGCGGTGCGGAGCAGACGGTGACGACCTGGGCGGTGCCCCCGGGCGGCTACGGCCTCAAGGACGGCGCCGCCAAGTGGAACAAGGAGCCGCTCTACACCCACGGCGGTTCGGCGATGAACCGTTCCTACATCGACCGCTTCGAGGTCCGGACGCTCGACGGCAGGCGGCTGGCCGAGATCAAGGTGTGACGGGCGGGACCGGCCCCGAGAACCGGGTGTGACGGGCGGGCCCGGCCCTGAGAGCCGGGCGGGACCGGCAGGCCCGGCCCTGAGAGCGAGACGGGCCCGGCCAAGGGGCCGGGGCCCGGCCGCCCGACCCCCTCCCGCATATACGGAACCGCTGATTCCACCCCACCCGCCCGCCCACGGTGCCCGGTTTGCTCCCGCCCGGTGGTGATTTCGTCCTTTGGGTCAGGTGCGCCCGGTGCCCGGTTCGCGTACGGTTGACGGCTGCCCTACGCACAGAAGAAGGGGGCCTGGGTGGCCGCGCAGAATGCCACGCACGCGCCGGACTCCGTCGACGACGCACAGCCGGACAGCACACGCGAACGCGAGATCGCGTCCGAACAGGAGCATCTCGACCGTGTCTACCAGCGTCTTGAGGAGAAGATCCACGAGGCCGAGTTCCTCATGGACGACGCCGCCAAACGCGGCCAGGTCGGCACGCCCGGCGCTCTCGCCGAGCGGGACGCCCAGGTCTTCCAAGCCGGCGCCCACCTGAACCGGCTCAACTCCGAGTACGAGGACTTCCTCTTCGGCCGGATCGACCTGCTCCTGGGCAAGGACGGCAAGAAGGGCCCGGACGGCGCGTACACCTCCGTCGAACCCGCCGACGGCGCGATCGCCGACGGCCACGCCGCCATCGCCGAGACCCTGCACATCGGCCGCCTCGGCGTGCTGGACGCCGACTACAGCCCGCTGGTCATCGACTGGCGCGCCCCCGCCGCCGCCCCCTTCTACCGGGCCACCCCGGTCGCGCCCGGCCGCGTCGTACGCCGCCGGGTCATCCGCTCCAAGGGCCGCCGCGTCCTGGGCGTCGAGGACGACCTGATGCGCCCGGAGATCACCGCGACGCTGGACGGCGAGGAGCTGCCCGCGGTCGGCGACGGCGCGCTGATGGCCGCCCTGGGCCGGGCCCGCAGCCACACGATGCGCGACATCGTCGCCTCCATCCAGGCCGAGCAGGACATGGTCATCCGGGCCCCCGCCGCCTCCGTCACGGAGGTCGAGGGCGGCCCCGGCACCGGCAAGACCGCGGTGGCGCTGCACCGCGCCGCCTACCTCCTCTACCAGGACCGCCGCCGTTACGCGGGCGGCATCCTCATCGTCTCCCCGACGCCGCTGCTCGTCGCGTACACCGAGGGCGTCCTGCCGTCCCTCGGCGAGGAGGGCCAGGTCGCCATCCGCGCGCTGGGCTCGCTCGTCGACGGGGCCGAGGCCACCGCTTACGACTCCCCGGCCGTGGCCCGCGTCAAGGGCTCCAGCCGGATGCAGAAACTGCTGCGCAAGGCGGCGCGCGGGGCCCTGGAAATGGCCGGGACGGCGCCCGCGGGGGCCGCCGCCAAGCCTGCCGACGGCCAGCTCGCCTTCGGCGAAGAGGACGACCAGCCCGCAGGGGCCCCCGCCGGACCGCCGGACCGGCTGCGCGTCGTCGTCTTCGGCGCCCGCGTCGAACTGGACGCACGTGACCTGCACCGCATCCGGCACTCCGCCCTCGGCGGCACCGCGCCGGTCAACCTGCTGCGCCCGCGCGCCCGCCGCCTGATCCTGGACGCCCTCTGGTCCCGGTCCGGCGCGGCCAAGCGCTACACCGACCCGGAACTGGCCGCCGAGGCCCGCCAGGCGTTCGACGAGGACATCACCACCGAGCCGGACTTCCAGGACTTCCTGGACGCCTGGTGGCCGGAGCTTTCCCCGCGCGGTGTGCTGGCGGCCATGGCCGACGAGCGCCGTCTCGGCCGCTGGGCGCGCCGGGTGCTCAACCAGCGCGAGGTGCGCAAGCTGGCCCGCTCCCTGAGCCGTCTGGACGACAAGGGACAGGGGCCGCTGTCGGTCCACGACGTGGCGCTGCTGGACGAGCTCCAGCTGATCCTCGGCGCGCCGCCCCGGCCCGCCAGGCCCCGCGACGCCGACCCGCTGGACCAGCTCACCGGTCTGGAGGAGCTGAGCACGTACGGCGAGCGGATGTCCGGCGGCGGCCGCGGCAGACGCGAGCGGCTGGAGGAGGAGCGTACGGACTACGCCCACGTCATCGTCGACGAGGCGCAGGACCTGACGCCCATGCAGTGGCGGATGGTCGGCCGCCGCGGCCGGCACGCGACGTGGACGGTGGTCGGCGACCCGGCGCAGTCGTCCTGGTCCGACCCGGACGAGGCGGCCGTCGCCCGCGACGAGGCGCTGGGCACCCGCCCGCGCCGCCGCTTCACCCTCACCGTCAACTACCGCAACCCCGCGGAGATCGCGGAGCTGGCGGCGCGCGTGCTGGCGCTGGCCATGCCGGGCATGGAAGCCCCGGAGGCGGTCCGCTCCACGGGCCTGACGCCGCGCTTCGTGGTCGCCGACGCGACCGACCTGGCCGGTTCCGTACGCGACGCGGCCCGGCAGCTGCTGGACGAGGTGGACGGCACCGTCGGCGTCGTCGTCGCGATGGACCGCCGCGCGGAGGCCCGCCGCTGGCTGGCGGAGCTGGGCGACCGGGTGGTGGCGCTGGGCTCGCTGGAGGCCAAGGGCCTGGAGTACGACGCGACGCTGGTGGTCTCGCCCGCCGAGATCGCGGACGAGTCGCCGGCCGGACTGCGGGTGCTGTACGTGGCGCTGACCCGGGCCACCCAGCAGCTGACCGTGCTGTCCGGGGCGCGCGACGAGCCGGACGAGGACGGGGTGCCGGACCTGCTCAGGGACTGAAACGGCCGGGGTGTCCCTGGTGGGTGCCCCCGGGTGTCTCCGGGTGTCCGCCGAACGGCGGTGCCCTGCCGCGAAAGAAGGTGGCGGGACGGGATTCGCTTCCAGGGATGGTTTGTTAGCCTTGGTGGTGGCACCGGCCCGATCCAAGCCCCCGGGCCCAACCATAGTCGCTACGAGCGACCACTTGCCGCGAGGCGAGCATGGCGGGTCGGTGTCACTGAACCACACGACGGGCGCCTTCCGGAGCAATCCGGGAGGCGCCCGTCGGCGTTCGCGCGGTGTTCATCCACGGTTGCCGGTCACGTCTTCCTTTCGCCCGGCCGCTCTCGTATGGTGGAAAAACCTTTCCGCAAGGGGGGGCTGGTTACCGTGTACCGGCTGGTAGGTGGGACGATCGGTCCTCGCACTCCGGCCTGATCCCGCCGCGGACCCCGGAGCGGCGCGCAGAGAGAAACAAGGGAAAGCAGAGGAAGTCGGCCATGGCAACGGCGCCTAGCGTCTCGTATTCGATGACGGTGCGACTGGAGGTTCCCGCGAGCGGTACGGCGGTCAGCCAGCTCACCACGGCCGTGGAGTCCTCCGGCGGCTCCGTCACCGGCCTCGATGTGACCGCCTCCGGCCACGAAAAGCTCCGCATCGACGTCACCATCGCCGCGACCTCCACCGCCCACGCGGACGAGATCGTCGAGAAGCTGCGCGGCATCGAAGGCGTCTCGCTCGGCAAGGTCTCCGACCGTACGTTCCTGATGCACCTCGGCGGCAAGATCGAGATGCAGTCGAAGCACCCCATCCGCAGCCGTGACGACCTGTCGATGGTCTACACCCCCGGCGTCGCCCGGGTCTGCCAGGCCATCGCCAACAACCCCGAGGACGCCCGCCGCCTGACCATCAAGCGCAACAGCGTCGCGGTCGTCACCGACGGCTCCGCCGTGCTGGGCCTGGGCAACATCGGCCCCAAGGCCGCGCTGCCCGTCATGGAGGGCAAGGCGGCCCTCTTCAAGCGCTTCGCCGGCATCGACGCCTGGCCGCTGTGCCTGGACACCCAGGACACCGACGCGATCGTGGAGATCGTCAAGGCGATCGCCCCCGGCTTCGCGGGCATCAACCTGGAGGACATCTCCGCGCCCCGCTGCTTCGAGATCGAGGCCCGGCTGCGCGAGGCCCTGGACATCCCGGTCTTCCACGACGACCAGCACGGCACCGCCATCGTGGTGCTCGCCGCGCTGACCAACGCGCTGCGCGTGGTGGACAAGAAGTTCGAGGACGTCCGCGTGGTGATGTCCGGCGCCGGCGCCGCCGGTACGGCCATCCTGAAGCTGCTGATGGCGGCCGGCGTCCAGCACGCCGTCGTCGCCGACATCAACGGCGTGGTGCACGCCGGCCGCGAGGACCTGGTCGACGCCGACCCCGACTCGCCGCTGCGCTGGATCGCCGACAACACCAACCCGGAGGGCGAGACCGGCACCCTCAAGGAGGCCGTCGTCGGCGCCGACGTCTTCATCGGCGTCTCCGCCCCCAACGTCCTGGACGGCGACGACGTCGCCAAGATGGCCGAGGGCGCGATCGTGTTCGCACTCGCCAACCCCGACCCCGAGGTGGACCCCGCGATCGCGCGGCAGACCGCCTCCGTCGTGGCCACCGGCCGCTCCGACTTCCCCAACCAGATCAACAACGTGCTGGTCTTCCCGGGCGTCTTCCGCGGCCTGCTGGACGCCCAGTCCCGTACGGTGAACACGGACATGATGCTGGCCGCGGCCGGCGCGCTGGCGAACGTCGTCCTGGACGACGAGCGCAACGCGAACTACATCATCCCGAGCGTCTTCAACGACAAGGTCGCGGGCGCGGTGGCCGACGCGGTGAAGGAAGCCGCGAAGGCCGCGGGAGAGGCTGTGACGGCCGCCACGACGGCCTGACCGCCCGGCGCGTCGCGTGGCACGGGGCCCGCGGCGCCCCCATAGGGTGGCGGGCAGCAGACGGCCGCCGCCCTGCGGGGCCGGCCCGGTGGGGCACGGTGCGGGACGTCACCACTCTGAGGCAGTGGCGCTTTCCGTGTGACCCTCCTGGGTGCCGGATTGGCTTTACCGCCGCAGGTGGGGGCAGGATGCGTATCCGGGCGCGAGGGTCTGTCAGCAGACCCGGGTCCGGGCACCGTCCAAGGGCCCTGGCAGCATCGGCTTCGATCTCACGCCTCATTGGCAAGAAGAACACGGGAGTACAAACATGAACCGCAGTGAGCTGGTGGCCGCTCTGGCCGACCGTGCCGAGGTGACCCGCAAGGACGCCGACGCCGTTCTGGCCGCGCTCGCCGAGACCGTCGGCGAGGTCGTCGCCAAGGGCGACGAGAAGGTCACCATCCCCGGCTTCCTGACCTTCGAGCGCACCCACCGTGCCGCTCGCACCGCGCGCAACCCGCAGACCGGCGACCCGATCCAGATCCCGGCCGGCTACAGCGTGAAGGTCTCCGCGGGCTCCAAGCTCAAGGAAGCCGCCAAGGGCAAGTAAGCCGCCGGGGGCCCGACCGGCCCCCTGGTGACAAAGGCGTGAGGGCGGCCGTCCCCTTCGGGGGACGGCCGCCCTTTTGTCTGCGCGGCGTCCGGCGCCTGGTATCCGGCGCCTGGCGTCCGGCGTCCAGGGGTCCCGGCGTCCGGCATCCGGAGTACGGCGTTCAGCGGTCACGGAGGCGGCCAGAAGGCCCGTGGACGGGGCCCGTGGGGCCCTTGGGGCTTCTGATGCCTCCTGTTGCTCTACAGGGGCGTAGAAGCGGCTTGGGGGAGCGGCCGACAGGGGACGGCACGAGGGCGGGCATGCGGACGGCCCGTCACCGTCAGGTGCACGGCATCCCCGTCACGCCGCCCCCGTCACCCCCGCCCCCGTCGCGTCACCCTCGTCACATCACCCCTCGCGCGCCCGTCGCAACCGCAATCCCAGGGGACGCCACCCGCGAGCGCCACCCGACCCGAAAGCCAGAATTCAACCATTCGCACCAGCAAACAATATGCGGGCTGACGTGGACGTCCCGAGCGCAGCAAAAAGGCGGCCGTCCCTCGGACGGCCGCCCTTCCCGCCTCCCGGCGGGTGTGCGCGGACCTGGCGCCCGCCGCGCCTCCTCAGGCGTCCAGGCGCCCGGGCGCTCAGTCGCTCAGTGCCCCGTTCGGCAGCTCCACGTGCGCCCCCAGGCTCACGAGCTTCTCCATGAAGTTCTCGTAGCCCCGGTTGATCAGGTCGATGCCGTGCACGCGCGAGGTGCCCTGCGCCGCGAGGGCGGCGATCAGGTACGAGAAGCCGCCGCGCAGGTCGGGAATGACCAGGTCGGCGCCCTGCAACTTGGTCGGCCCGGAGACGACGGCCGAGTGCAGGAAGTTGCGCTGCCCGAAGCGGCAGGCGCTGCCGCCCAGGCACTCGCGGTACAGCTGGATGTGCGCACCCATCTGGTTGAGCGCCGACGTGAAGCCGAGCCGGGACTCGTACACCGTCTCGTGGACGATGGACAGGCCGGACGCCTGCGTCAGGGCGACGACCAGCGGCTGCTGCCAGTCGGTCTGGAAACCGGGGTGTACGTCGGTCTCCAGGGCGATCGCGTCCAGCGAGCCGCCCGGGTGCCAGAAGCGGATGCCCTCGTCGTCGATCTCGAAGGCGCCGCCGACCTTGCGGTAGGTGTTCAGGAAGGTCATCATCGAGCGCTGCTGCGCGCCGCGCACGTAGATGTTGCCCTCGGTGGCCAGCGCCGCGGACGCCCAGGAGGCCGCCTCCAGGCGGTCCGGGAGCGCGCGGTGGTTGTAGCCGCCCAGCTTGTCGACACCGGTGATCCGGATGGTCCGGTCGGTGTCCATGGAGATGATCGCGCCCATCTTCTGCAGAACGCAGATGAGGTCCTCGATCTCCGGCTCCACGGCCGCGTTCGACAGCTCGGTGACGCCCTCCGCCAGGACGGCGGTCAGCAGCACCTGCTCGGTCGAGCCGACGGACGGGTACGGCAGGCGGATCTTGCAGCCGCGCAGGCGCTGCGGGGCCTCCAGGTACTGGCCGTCCGCCCGCTTCTCGATGGTCGCGCCGAACTGGCGCAGCACGTCGAAGTGGAAGTCGACCGGGCGGCCGCCGATGTCGCAGCCGCCCAGGCCCGGGATGAAGGCGTGGCCGAGGCGGTGCAGCAGCGGGCCGCAGAAGAGGATCGGAATGCGCGAGGAGCCGGCGTGCGCGTCGATGTCGGCGACATTGGCGCTCTCCACGTGCGACGGGTCGAGGATGAGCTCGCCCGCCTCGTCACCGGGGCGCACCGTGACGCCGTGCAGCTGCAGCAGGCCGCGTACGACGCGTACGTCGCGGATGTCGGGCACATTGCGCAGTCTGCTCGGGCCGCTGCCGAGCAGCGCGGCGACCATGGCCTTGGGCACGAGGTTCTTCGCGCCGCGAACCCGGATCTCGCCCTCCAGCGGGGTGCCGCCGTGGACAAGCAGTACGTCGTCGGTAGAGACGGTCATGGATCTCGCGTTCCTGGAGACGGACAGGGGGCCAAGGGGAAATGGTAAGGGCGGTGGAGGGGGTGCCCGTAGGCCGGAGCGGGTTCGGGGCGTGTAATGGCTTTGTCACAACACCCTCCGCTACGGTCCGCCTTTGCTCTGTAATCGACATTCGGACAGTTGCGTACGGCTACGCCCTACTATGTCTCCTCTGTCGCCGCCCTGTGCGCCGGGGCTGCCGTCGTACGCCCTGCGCTGCTCTCGCCCGGGTACCGCAGTTGACTCCCCGCCGCGGTCCGAAGTGCGGGATCATGTCCCCATGACCGAGGTGTCCTCGCTCACCGGCCGGCTGCTCGTCGCCACACCGGCGCTCGCCGACCCGAATTTCGACCGCGCGGTGGTGCTCCTGCTCGACCACGACGAGGAGGGGTCCCTCGGCGTGGTCCTCAACCGCCCGACGCCCGTGGGCGTCGGCGACATCCTCCAGCCGTGGGCGTCCCTGGCCGGGGAGCCCGGCGTGGTCTTCCAGGGCGGCCCGGTTTCGCTGGACTCGGCCCTCGGCGTGGCCGTGGTGCCGGGCGGCCCCGAGACCCCGGAGAGCGCGCTGGTCGGCGACGGCCCGCTGGGCTGGCGCCGCGTGCACGGCGCCATAGGGCTGGTGGACCTGGAAGCCCCGCCGGAACTGCTCTCCACGGTGCTCGGCAGCCTGCGGATCTTCGCCGGTTACGCGGGCTGGGGCCCCGGCCAGCTGGAGGACGAACTGGTCGAGGGCGCCTGGTACGTCGTCGAGTCCGAACCGGGCGACGTGTCGTCCCCGGATCCGGAACAACTTTGGCGAGCAGTCCTACGCCGCCAGCGCAACGAACTCGCGATGGTGGCGACGTACCCGGACGACCCGTCCCTGAACTGACGCCCCGGCGACCCGGGTTCCGCCCAGCCCCACCCGGGTAAACCCCCGGTGGGGGAGTGCAAGCGCGCACCCGTAGGCCACTCATCCCCACCCCCACCCCCACGCCCACCCCCGCGCCAAGCCCCGAACCCCAAGCGACCCGGATTCCGCTCGGCTCCACCCGGGTAAACCCCCGGTGGGGGAATGCCGGCGCGCACCCGTAGGGC
>NZ_JAFIQY010000064.1 GCF_022271435.1 Streptomyces monomycini
TAAGCCTTTCAGCGCCGATGGTACTGCAGGGGGGACCCTGTGGGAGAGTAGGACGCCGCCGAACAATTTTTCAGCTCCGGTCCCTGAACCTTCTGGTTCAGGGACCGGAGCTTTTTTGCGTTCCGGGCTTTCCTGCGTACGGAGTGCCTGCCCGCCATAGCTTCAATGCCCCGCACCACACGGTGCGGGGCATTGTGCGTTGTATGAGATACGGCCGTGGCAGCTGCCTTGTCTCGCTCTAGAAGCATCTGGCTGCGGTTGGTGTGCGGGCCCCAAGCAGGCGTATGGTGCAGACGACCCGTGCTGTGGCCGCGCTGCCCTGGACCGCGTATTCGTACTCACGTATATCCGTCGCTCCGTACCGCGAGCAGCCTGCGTCCAGCGGCTGCCGACTCCGGACCGCCGGGCCTGCCGGCTTTCTTCCGGGATATGCGCGTGCCACGTATACAGCTCATACGGCCGGTAAGGGCTTCGGCCAGGAGCCGAAGAAGCCCCTCCCCGAGATCCTCCCCTTCCTACAGCCGGCCGGAAGCCTTGAGGGAGAGGTACGCGTCCGCGAGGTCGGGGGCGAGGCGGGCCGGAGTGGAGTCAATGACGGTGATGCCGTGGCGGCGCAGGCGGTCAGCGCTGCGGCGACGGGCCGCGCGCGTCTGTTCGGCGGCGGCCGCGGCGTACACGGCTTGTGGGGTGTGGCGGGCGGCGGCCATGTCCTCGATACGGGGATCCGCCACCGCGGCGACGATGATCTCGTTGCGCTGGGTGAGGCCGGGGAGGACGGGCAGCAGGCCTTCCTCGACCGGGGCCGTGTCCAGGCCGGTGAACAGGACGATCAGGGCGCGGCGCGGCGTGCTGCGGTGGAGCGCGGCGGCCAGGCCGTGGGCGTCCGCTTCGACGAGTTCGGGTTCGAGGGGCGCGAGGGCGTCGGTGAGGGCGGGCAGGAGGTCTCCCGCCGTGCGGCCTTGGACGGAGGCCCGTACCCGGCGGTCGTAGGCGAGGAGATCGACGCGGTCGCCGGCGCGGGATGCCAGGGCGGCAAGCAGCAGTGCCGCGTCCATGGAGGCGTCCAGGCGCGGGGTGTCGCCGACGCGGCCGGCCGAGGTGCGGCCGGTCTCCAGAGCCAGGAGGATGCGCCGGTCGCGCTCCGGGCGCCAGGTGCGTACCGCGACGGACTGGCGGCGGGCGGTGGCGCGCCAGTCGATGGAGCGGGTGTCGTCGCCGGGGGTGTAGTCGCGGAGACTGTCGAACTCGGTGCCTTCGCCGCGGGTGAGGATGCTGGTGCGGCCGTCGAGTTCGCGGAGCCGGGCCAGCTTTCCGGGCAGGTGTTTGCGGCTGGTGAAGGGCGGCAGGGCGCGCACGGTCCAGGGGACGTGGTGGCTGCCCTGGCGGGCCGCGAGGCCGAGGGGGCCGTAGGAGCGGACCGTGACGCGTACGGCGTGGTGGTCGCCGCGGCGGGTGGGGTGGAGTGTCGTCGTGACGCGGCGGCGCTCGGCCGCGGGGATGCGCAGGCGGTGGCGGGAAGCCGGGACTTCGGTGCCGGGGGCGAACGAGCTGGGCGGCCAGGCGTCGCGGAGCTGCGCGCGGAGCGGTCGCCGGTCCGGGTTGGTGATGGCGAGGTGCGTACGAGCTTCCTGGCCGAGCCGAACGGATGTTTCACCGGTTCGGGTGAACTGGAGCTTCCGCACTGGCGCGGCGAGGGCCAGGTCGCACAAAATTGCTAGCAGCAAGGCGAGTTGGACGGTGAGGATGCCGGTCCAGCTCGGCAGAAGGAGGCCGACGAAGAGAGCTCCGAGGGCGGAGATGAGGGCGGTGCGTCCGGTCAGGGCCACGGCTCGGTCTCAGCGGGGGACGGGAAGGTGAGCGAGGACGGAGTTGATGACGGAGTCGGCGGTGACTCCTTCCATCTCGGCTTCCGGGCGGAGTTGGACGCGGTGCCGGAGCGTGGGCAGGGCCAGGGCTTTCACGTCGTCAGGGGTGACGTAGTCGCGGCCGGTGAGCCAGGCCCAGGCCCGTGAGGTGGAGAGCAGGGCGGTGGCGCCTCGGGGTGAGACGCCGAGGGAGAGCGAGGGGGATTCGCGCGTGGCACGGCAGATATCGACGATGTAACCGGTGACCTCGGGGGACACGGCAACCTTGGCCACGGCGTCCCGGGCCGCTTCGAGATCGGCGGGGCCTGCGGCGGGACGCAGGCCGGCCGCGTCGAGGTCGCGTGGGCTGAAGCCCTGGGCATGCCGGGTGAGGATGTCGACCTCGTCCTGGCGGGCGGGCAGGGGGACCGTCAGCTTCAGCAGAAAGCGGTCGAGTTGGGCCTCGGGCAGCGGATAGGTGCCTTCGTACTCGACGGGGTTCTGCGTGGCGGCGACCAGGAAGGGCTCGGGAAGAGGGCGGGGCGTTCCGTCGACGGTGACCTGACGCTCCTCCATGGCCTCCAGCAGGGATGCCTGGGTCTTGGGAGGGGTGCGGTTGATCTCGTCGGCGAGCAGCAGATTGGTGAAGACCGGGCCGGGCTGGAAGGAGAACTCCGAGCTGCGTGAGTCGTAGACGAGCGAGCCGGTGACGTCGCTCGGCATGAGATCGGGGGTGAACTGAACGCGCTTGGTGTCGAGTTCCAGGGTCGCCGAGAGCGCGCGGACGAGCAGGGTCTTGGCGACACCGGGGACGCCTTCGAGCAGGACGTGTCCGCGGCAGAGCAGCGCGACGACCAAGCCGGTGACGGCCGGGTCCTGGCCTACGACGGCCTTGGCGATCTCGGTGCGGACGGCCTCCAGGGAGGCTCGGGCGCTGTCAGCTGTCGGGGTGCTCACGGGGGTCGTGCCTCTCTGGGGACAGGATCGAACGTTCCAGGTGGTCGAGCTGGTCGGCCAAGGTGACCAAGGCCGTGTCGTCGGCGGGCGCGGACCCGAACAACACGGAGTGCAGGGTGGTGCCGGTCGTCGCGTCCGACGGCAGGCGCGCGGAGATCGCGGGGAGAAGGATGTCGGGGGTGTGGGCGTGCGTGGGAGACACGCCGGCGAGCGGTGCGAGCCGGGCGCGGGTGGCGGCCCGTAGGACGTCGGCGGCACGGTCGCGGGCGCCGGCCCGCTCGTAGAGGCGGGCGTGGCCCTCAGTCGTCTCGGCGGCGGGGACGGTGACCGGCAGCCGCTCGGGGACGAGGGGGCCGAGCCGGCGGGCCCGCCAGAAGCCCGCGAGGGCGGCGGCGACGAAGAGCTGGAGCAGTGCCCAGCGCCAGCCGGAGGGGATGAGGTCGAAGAAGCCGCGCCGGCCGTCCTGCGTGGATGAAGGGTCGCTGACGGAGGGGAGGTACCAGACCAGATGACGGTGCGAGCCGAGCAGTTGCAGGGCGAGCGAGGCGTTGCCGTGTTCGGCGAGCCGGCGGTTGAGGAAGATGTCCGGGGCGCCGAGGAGGACGGTGTCGCCGCCGGTCGTGGAGGGCAGGCGCAGCAGGGTGGCGGCGCCGTCGCTCGGGTAGCAGCGGTCGGCGCTGCGGACGGATGTCGAGTAGCGCAGACCGCCGAGTTCGGCGTCTCCCGCGGCCCGGGCGGCGGGCAGCGAACAGCCCGGGGACAGCGGCTTCACGTCGGTGGGCGTCCCGGCCTCGGTCCTCGGCGCGAAGACGTCCAGGGCGGCCGGGCCCGGCGTGAGCAGGACGGTGCGTCCTGCCCTGCGGCCGGTGGCCTGGTGGAGGGTGTCCAGCTGGCGGCGGGTCAGCAGGTTCGGGTCGGTGACCAGGACCGTGGTGTCCGGACCGGCTGCGGCGGCTGCTTCCTCGGTGGTGGTCACGACGCGGGTGTCGACGCCGTGGTCGGCGAGGAGTGCGGCGACGGCGCCGCTGCCGTAGCGGTCCACCGACCGGGGGTCGAGACGTCCGTGCTGGTCCCCGGACCGCAGCAGCGCCAGGCCGGCGCCGCCCAGGAGGAGGACGAGGAGACCGGCGAGCAGTCCCCGCGAGCGGGTCCACAGACGGCGCGTGGTCGGCGCGAGCGAGGTGGTTCCGGGCGCAGTGGTTTCGGGCGAGCTGGTTCCGGGCGTGGGGGCGCTCATGTGCGGCTCCCGTGGGGAACGGCGGCCAGCTGGGGTTTGCTGTGCCGCAGGTCGGTGTCCAGGGTGCTCAGAACGGCGTACTCCTGTGCGGTGCCCGGGCGGCCGCCGTACGTGACGTCGTCGAAGGTACGGGCGGCGGCGTGCAGGCGCTCGGAGTGGGCGGGCAGGACCCGGCCCGCCTCCGACGCGGCCTCGTCGGCGGTACGGCCGGGGCCCGGGGTGAGCAGAGTGCGTTCCTCCAGGGCGAGGACGATGGCCCGCATCCGTTCCTGGACGGCTTCGGTCCATCGGCTGCCGGCCGCGTGCCGTTCTGCGGCGGCACGGTGTTCCGCGGCCGTACGGGGGCGCTCCCCGAAGAGCGCGCCGCCCCCCGAGGTGGGGGTGCGGCGCAGGGCGCCCAGCCGGAGCCGGAGGGCGACGGCGAGCAGCAGTATGACGAGGACGACGGCGAGGAGGCCGGTCCAGCCGCCCGGCGTGGCCCCGGCGGCGGCTTCGAACAGGTCACCGATGCGGTCCCAGAACCAGTCCAGAGCGCGCTGGAGCAGGTTCGGATCGTTCTGGTGGTACCGCGGATCGGTGAGTTCGCGTTCGGCCGCCTCACGGGCCGGCACCCGCGGAATGCGCACCGGTCCGTCGTCTCCGGAGCCCGGCATCAGCTGCGCGAGCACACCAGTCCTCCCCGCCCCCGTCACCGCATCAGCTTCCCGGAGTGCTGCCGGCCGTGCCCTGGCCGGTGCTGTCCGGCCCGGGGCCGGGCTGGCCGGGTGCCTGCGGGCCGGGCGCGTCCGTGCCGTAACCGGGGAGGCCGGCGGCGCGGGCGAGTTCGAGGTCGAGGGCCTCGCGGCGGATCCGCTGGTCCATGTAGAGGAGCGAGGTGACGCCCGCGCTGATGGGGTAGGTGACCGCGGACGTGATCACGGTGCCGACGGCCAGCACGATCAGGAACGTCCAGCCGGTGTCGCCGTTGCCCTCGGTCCAGCCAGTGAAGCTCTCACCGCCGAGGAGGACGGCGACGATGGTGGCCGGCACCTGCACGATCATCTGCACGACGGCTATCAGCAGATGCGTGAGGAGCTGGACACCCAGGATCCGCCACCACGCGCCGCGCACCAGCTTGGCGGAGCGCCGCATCGAGGCGATGACACCCTGCTTCTCCAGCATCAGCGCCGGGGCGGCGAGGCTGAAGCGGACCCACAGCCAGATGCTCACGACGACGGCGCCCACACCGCCGAGCACGAGGAGGGGCAGACCGGCCGCGGGCTGGCCCACGGCCGAGACGACGATGCCGGGCACCATGCCCACGAGGATGACGGCCGAGACCATGAGGGGCAGCAGGAGCAGCAGACCGAGCAGCCGCGGCAGCCGGCCGCGGGCGTCCCGCCAGGCCTCGCCGGCCGTCACCGAGCGTCCCAGCACGGCCCGGCTGACGACGATGGTGAGCATCGCGGTGACGACGATCGTGCTCAGCAGCCCGATCACCGAGGTGATGGCACCGCCCGCGAGGGTGGATCCGACGGCGTCCAGTGCTTCGCTGAGGGTGGCGTCGGGATTGTTCTCCAGCGCGGACAGGTCCTGGGCATTGCGGAACAAGAACCCGTTGACGAGCGTGTTCGCGGTCTGCGTGATGACCGCGACGACCAGGGAGATCCCCAGGACGGTGCGCCAGTGGGCGCGCATGGTGGACACCGCGCCGTCGAGGATCTCGCCGACGCCGAGCGGGCGGAGCGGGATCACCCCCGGCTTGGCCGCGGGGGGCGGGGCCCAGGCGGCGCCCCAGCCAGGCTGCCCTCCCCACCCGGGTTGTCCTCCCCACCCGGGCTGACCGCCCCGGCCGGGCTGCTGTCCGCCCCAGCCGCCGTGACCGCCCTGCGGGCCGGGAGGCCCGGCCTGCCCGCCGCGGCCGGAGCCGCCGGTGGGCGCGGACCACTGACCGGCGGGAGGCTGCTCCTTGGACCACTGCGGAGGGACCGTGGAACCGCCGGCCGGTGCGGCGTCGGACGGGACCGCAGGTTCGGTGGGGCCCGGCGCACCGGCAGTACCGGCAGCGTCGGCGGGAGCGTTCGAGCCGGTGGGTTCCGCGGCGCCGGGCTGGTCCTGCGCGGCGCGGTCCGGCTCGTCGGAAGGGGAGGATCCGGGCGAGGCCCAGCCCGGAGAGTTGTTCATCGTCGCTCCTTCATGCTTCCCGCCCGTTCGAACGGCCGGTGTGCGGCGTCCGCAGTGCCTGTCATCGTGTCATGGCGCGGGGCCCCGCGTCCCCGGGCCCTTGTCCGGGGGAGCGCCCTTGCACGGGGGAGCCCTTCTGCTCCGGCCGGTGTCGGCGGCAGACTGGGCGGATGGCCGATCGCTACGAGAAGTCCGAGGCGGGCGCCGACGCTCCCGTGGTTCCGTCACTGCGTTGGGAGGAGCTACCCGAGGGGCCCGTACTGGTTCTCCTCGATCAGACACGGCTGCCGTCCGAAGAAGTCGAGCTGGTGTGCACGGACGTACCGGCTCTGGTGCAGGCGATTCGAACGCTGGCGGTGCGCGGCGCTCCGCTGCTGGGCATCGCCGGGGCGTACGGAGTCGCCCTGGCCGCCTCGCGGGGGTTCGACGTGGCCGACGCCGCCGACACTCTGGCGCACGCGCGCCCGACGGCGGTCAACCTCGAATACGGCGTCCGGAGGGCGGCCGGCGCCTACCGCGACGCGGTCGAGGGCGGAGCGGACCGTGACGGGGCCGCCGCCGCGGCGCTGGCCGAGGCCCGCGCCGTCCACGCGGAGGACGCCGAGGCCAGCTCCCGGATGGCCGCGCACGGGCTGGCGCTGCTGGGCGAACTGGTCCCCGGCGGCGGGCACCGCATACTCACCCACTGCAACACCGGGGCGCTGGTCTCCGGGGGCGAGGGCACCGCCCTGGCGGTGGCGCTGGCAGCCCACCGGGCCGGTGAGCTGCGGCGGCTGTGGGTCGACGAGACGCGGCCGCTGCTGCAGGGCGCGCGGCTGACCGCGTACGAGGCGGCGCGTACGGGCATGCCGTACACGGTGCTCGCGGACGGGGCGGCCGGGTCGCTCTTCGCGGCGGGCGAGGTGGACGCCGTACTGATCGGTGCCGACCGGATCACCGCGGACGGTTCGGTCGCCAACAAGGTGGGCAGCTACCCGCTGGCCGTGCTGGCCCGGTACCACCACGTGCCGTTCGTGGTGGTGGCGCCGACCAGCACGGTGGACCTGGACACGGCGGAGGGCGCGCTCATAGAGGTGGAGCAGCGGCCCGGGCACGAGGTGACGGAAATCGCGGTCCCCTTCGTGCCCGGCGCCGGGACGGAGGCCGGCACCGGGGTGCCGGTGGCTCCGCTGGGCGCGCTGGCCTACAACCCCGCCTTCGACGTGACGCCGGCCGAGCTGGTGACGGCCATAGTCACCGAGAACGGAGTGGTCTCACCGGTCACTCCGGGCGGCCTCGCGGAGCTGTGTTCCACATCACGATGGGGTAAGTCACGATCAGGTAATGGGATGATGGCCGAATGAAGGGACGCGTCCTGGTCGTCGACGACGACACCGCACTGGCAGAGATGCTCGGCATCGTGCTGCGCGGCGAAGGCTTTGAACCGTCGTTCGTCTCGGACGGGGACAAGGCGCTCGCCGCCTTCCGGGAGACCAAGCCGGACCTCGTGCTGCTCGACCTCATGCTGCCCGGGAGGGACGGCATAGAGGTGTGCCGGCTCATCCGTGCCGAGTCCGGTGTACCGATCGTCATGCTGACCGCGAAGAGTGACACGGTCGACGTGGTGGTCGGCCTGGAGTCGGGGGCGGACGACTACATCGTCAAGCCGTTCAAGCCCAAGGAGCTGGTGGCCCGCATCCGGGCACGGCTGCGCCGTTCGGAGGAGCCGGCGCCCGAGCAGCTGGCCATCGGTGACCTGGTCATCGACGTGGCCGGGCACTCGGTCAAGCGCAGCGGCCAGTCGATAGCGCTGACGCCGCTGGAGTTCGACCTGCTGGTGGCGCTGGCCCGTAAGCCGTGGCAGGTGTTCACGCGGGAGGTGCTGCTGGAGCAGGTCTGGGGCTACCGGCACGCCGCGGACACCCGGCTGGTCAACGTGCACGTGCAGCGGCTGCGCTCCAAGGTCGAGAAGGACCCGGAGCGCCCGGAGATCGTGGTGACCGTGCGCGGCGTCGGCTACAAGGCCGGGCCCAGCTGACATGTCGCGGGACGGTTCGGCCCCGGAGGACGAGCGGGGGCGGACCGTCCGCCCGGCTGGTGATATGCCCCTTTCGCGGCGTTTGCTCGGGTGGCTGCCCGGCCGGATGGCCGGTCGGCCGACCGGACGGCCGGACGGGGATGCCGTACGCGCCGACGGCCGTGACGTCGCCAGCCGTGACGTCACCAGCCCTGCCGGTGACAGCCGTGCCGGTGCCCGTCAGGCCGCCGCCAAGCGTGACGTCGATGGTCGTGACATCGACGGTCGAGACGATCGCGGCCCTGGCCGTGGTGCGAGGGCCGGTAGGCGGTCCGGCGACGAGACGGCGCGGTCCGCTGCCCGTCCGGGGCGGGCCGAGCGGCCGGGAGAGCGGCTGCGGGGCATGCCCGCGCGCCTGCTGCCCGACGGGGCCACGGCCGGCCCCGTGCACCCGATGCTGCGGCTCTTCGGCCGCTGGATACGCCGTCCGCTGCTGCCCGCGCTGCGCCTGTGGCGCCGGAACATCCAGCTCCGGGTGGTCGCCACGACCCTGCTGATGTCGCTGGGCGTGGTGCTGCTGCTCGGTGTCGTGGTCATCGGGCAGGTCCGCAACGGGTTGCTGGAGGCCAAGCGGCAGGCGGCCCAGAGTCAGGCGGCCGGCGGGTTCGCCGTGGCGCAGAAGCTGGCCGACGGCACCACCGACAGCCGCGGCGACGACCCCGTACGCTCCGGCAGCCGTGGCGGGCAGGACTCCGCGACCTGGCTGACCAGCCTGGTCGAACAGCTCGCCAGTGGCGGGCAGGGCGTCTTCTCGGTGGTGGCGCTCAGCTCCGGCTCGGCCGTCGAGGAGCCGTTCGGGGACAGCAGCCCGGACACCCGGGGCCCGCGCGCCTCCGGGGACGTCGACCCCGAGCGCAGCGTGCCCGCCGAGATGCGCCAGATGCTGGACACCAAGACCGGTACCTTCCGCCAGTCCACGCAGATCAAGCGTGTCGGGTCGGAGGAGGGCGAGCCGGCGATCATCATCGGCAAGCGGCTCAACGACGTCAACAGCAACCCGTACCAGCTCTACTACCTCTTCCCGTTCAGCCAGGAGGAGAAGTCGCTGAGCCTGGTGAAGGGGACCCTGGCCACGGCCGGTGTGTTCGTGGTCGTCCTGCTCGGCGCGATCGCCTGGCTCGTGGTGCGGCAGGTCGTCACGCCCGTCCGGATGGCGGCGGGCATCTCCGAACGGCTGGCCGCCGGGCTCCTCCAGGAACGGATGAAGGTCACCGGTGAGGACGACATCGCCCGCCTCGGCGAGTCCTTCAACAAGATGGCGCAGAACCTCCAGGTCAAGATCCAGCAGCTGGAGGAGCTGTCCCGGATGCAGCGGCGGTTCGTCTCCGACGTCTCGCACGAGCTGCGCACCCCGCTGACCACCGTACGGATGGCCGCCGACGTCATCCACGACGCGCGCGAGGACTTCGATCCGGTGACGGCGCGCTCCGCCGAACTGCTGCGCGGACAGCTCGACCGCTTCGAGTCGCTGCTCGCCGAGCTGCTGGAGATCAGCCGCTTCGACGCGGGCGCGGCCGCCCTGGAGGCCGAGCCGATCGACCTGCGGGACGTGGTGCACCGGGTCATCGAGGGCGCCGAGCCGCTGGCGGAGCGCAAGGGCAGCCGGATCCTGGTGCGCGGCGCCGAACAGCCGGTGATCGCGGAGGCGGACACCCGCCGGGTGGAGCGAGTGCTGCGCAACCTCGTCGTCAACGCGGTGGAGCACGGCGAAGGCCGGGACGTCGTGGTGCGGCTGGCCGCGGCCGGCGGCAGAAACGGCGGCGCGGTCGCCGTCGCGGTACGCGACTACGGCGTGGGACTGAAGCCGGGCGACGCGGCCCGGGTGTTCAACCGCTTCTGGCGCGCGGACCCGGCTCGGGCCCGTACGACCGGCGGTACGGGCCTGGGCCTGTCGATCGCGGTCGAGGACGCGCGGCTGCACGGCGGCTGGCTGCAGGCGTGGGGCGAGCCGGGCGGCGGATCACAGTTCCGGCTGACGCTGCCGCGTACGGCGGGGGAGGCGCTGCGCGGTTCGCCGATACCGCTCGAACCGGAGGACTCCCGGCGCAACCGGGAGACGGCCGGTGCGGGGCTGCCGCGCGGTGCGGCAGCGGTGCGGAAGGCGGCCGCCATTCCGGCACAGCAGCGGCTGACGGAACCGTGGCCTCTTGAGCCGCACGGCTCGGCCCGTACTTCGGTACGGACGCCTGCGCAGCGGTCGGCGGAGTCGGAGGAGGCTGCTGGGGCTGCTGGGGTGCGGATGGATGCCCGTGCGGATGCTCATACGGGCGTGCGTGCGGGCGGCACCGGAGCGGTGGCGAGCGGCGCGCACCGGAACGGGGACGCCGGCAGGGGTGCGCACGGAAACGGCGTACGCGGCGGGGCGGAGCGCGGGCACGATGGTGCGTCAGGTGCGTCAGGTGCGTCAGGTAAGGGGAACGGGGACGGTCCGGGCCGGAAGGGTGGGGGCGGAGAGGGCGCTGAGCGTGAGGACGAGGTTCGTGGGCACTGAACCGGGCGCGAGGACGCGGGTCGAGGCGGGTACCGGTAGTGGTGCCAGGGGTGCCGAGGTGCGTGCCGGCGGTGGTGTGCGGGTGCGTCCGAAGCAGCCCGGCAGGGCCGTCCGTACGGGCACCGTGCTCGGCTGCGGCGCGTTGTTGCTGGCCGGATGCGCGACGATGCCGGACAGCGGGGACATGCAGGCGGTCGACCAGTCGCCGCGTGCGGAGGCCGACGCCCAGGTACGGGTCTACGGCGTGCCCCCGCAGGACGGGGCGCAGCCCACGGAGATCGTCAGTGGCTTCCTCGACGCGACGACGAGCGACGAGGTGGACTTCAGTACGGCCGTGCAGTACCTGGCCAGTTCGACGAAGAAGACGTGGCAGCCGTTCTCGGCGACGAAGGTGCTCCAGCAGCGGCCGAAGGCCGAACCCGTGGGGCAGGCGAACCGCGAGGACCCGAACGGTTACACGATCACGCTGTCCGGCAGCCAGGTCGCCACCGTCGACCGTAACCACGCCTACACGCCGGAGGAGCAGGCGTACCAGCAGACCATCCACCTGACCAAGGAGGACGGGCAGTGGCGCATCGACCGGCTGCCCAACGGTCTGGTGCTCGGGCAGTCCGATTTCCAGCGGATCTACCGTTCCGTCAACAAGTACTACTTCGCCGACTACAAGTCGGAGGCGCAGTCGTCCAGGGCGGGCCACAATGTGCTGGTCGCCGATCCCGTCTACCTGCGGCAGCGAATAGATCCGGTCACCGCGAGCGTGACCGCACTGCTGGAGGGGCCCACGAACTGGCTGAACCAGGTGACCGCCTCCGCGTTCCCGACGGGCACCGCGCTCAAGAGCAGCGGCCTGTCCCTCGACGACTCCAACGCGCTGCGGGTGAAGCTGAGCAAGCGGGCGGCCGCCGCCGGGCCGGGGCAGTGCCGGCGGATGGCGGCCCAGCTGTTCTTCACCGTCCAGGACATCACCCGGGCGTCGAAGATCAGCGAGGTGGAGCTGCAGGACGAGGGCGGCAACCGGCTGTGCGTCCTGTCGCAGGACCGCGCCAACGGCGAGTTCACGCCACGCAAGCATGTCGGGCGGCCCGCCCAGGAGTACTTCATCGACGCTGACCAGAAGGTGGTCAGCATGCCGGACACGACCACGGAGCCGCGGCCGGTGCCCGGACCGTTCGGGTCCGGCAAGACTCCGCTGAGCTCGATCGCGATCGCGCGTGACGAGGACACCGCGGCGGGCGTCTCGGCCGACGGCCGGTCGCTGTACGTGGCGCCGCTGGAGTACGGCACCGAACGCGGCCCGGCGATGCTGCACAGCACGGCCAAGAACGGATTTTCCCCACCCAGTTGGGACGGGCTGGGCGACCTGTGGATAGCGGACCGCAGCGACAAGGGGTCGCGGCTGCTGCGCCTGCGTCAGGGCGAGGGCGCGCCCGACGTGGTGACGGTGCCCGGTCTCGGCGACCGGCGGATCAAGTCGATCAAGGTGGCGTCCGACGGCATCCGGATCGCGGTGCTGGTCGAGGACAAGGGGCGTACGACGCTCCAGCTCGGCCGGGTCGAACGCGGCGGTACGGAGCGGAACCCGGTGCTGTCGGTGGAGGAACTGCGTCCGATCGCGCCCCAGTTGGAGGACGTGGTGGCGGCGTCGTGGGCGGGCGGCAGCCGGCTCGTGGTGGTCGGCAGGCAGTCCGGCGGGGTGCAGCAGATGCAGTACATGGAGACGGACGGCTCGGCGTCGAGCGCGCAGACGTTGCCCGGTGTCAACGGGGTCAAGGCGGTGACGGCTTCGGAGGACGAGACGCGGCCGCTGATCGCGGACGGGGCCGAGGGGATAGTGCGGCTGCCGCAGGACGCGAACTGGAAGACCGTGGCGAAGGAGGGGAAGGCGCCGGTTTATCCGGGGTAGGGCCGAGGTGGTCGTGCGGGTGGTGCCGGAGCGTGGCCGGTTGCGTTGCTGTTGCTTTTGGGCTGCTGTTGCTCTTGGTGTTGCTGCTGGCGCCTGGGGTGGTGGGGCGCGGGTGGCGGGTGGGTTGGGTTTTGACGGTGGCCGTGGCGGTGGCGGTCCGTGGGCGTCGGTGCTGCGGGTGCGGGTGCGGGTAGGGGTACGGGTACGGGTACGGGCGTGGGGCTGAGCTGTGGTTGCTGTGGGCGTGACCGAGCTGGTGGTGGCAGGCCCTGACCGGGGCTGGGAGCGGCACTGCCCTGTGGATTCAACCCGTCACCTGGGTTATCCACAGGGGGTGGTGCCCCAGCCTCACCTCGCGGGACAGTAGACCCATGCGGGGCGTATGGCGGGAAATCACCGGTCTGGTACTACCGGTGGACTGTGCCGGTTGCGGCCTCCCTCGTACGGAACTGTGCGAGGAGTGCCACAGGGCGCTGGTCCGGGGGGCGAGGGGGAGTGGGGGCGGGGGCGGGGGAGGCCCCCGGGGGGCCCGGAGGGTGCGTCCGCGTCCTGTACCGCCCGGTCTGCCACCGACGTGTGCTGCTGCGCCGTACGCCGATGAGGTGCGGGCGGTGCTGCTCGCGCACAAGGAGCGGGGTGCGTTGCGGCTGGCCGGTCCGTTGGGGCAGGCGCTTGCGGGGGCCGTGCGGGGGCTGTGGGCGTGGGGCGGGCCGTTGAGTTCTTACGGGGGTGAGCTTGGGCCTGGTGGTGGCTCCGGGGGCAGTGGAGGGTTTTGGTCCGGTGGTGAGCGTGGGGCTAGGGGCGGTATGGGGGCTGGGGATAGCTCTGGGGCCAGTGGTGTGTGTGGTGTCAGTGGTGCCCCTGGGGCTGGTGGTGGGTGCCTGTGTCCCGTCACCCATCCCGCGTCGCACACCGCGCCGACGGCCACCGTCCACCACCCTCGCCTCATCAACAGCACTCACTACGCCCATGCCCACACCGGCCCCGCTCATCCCCACTCCGCTCCCATCCACCCCGCCACCACCCACCCTGTTCTCCCCTGCCCCGCCACCGCCCGCCCTGTTCTCCCCCACTCCGCTCCCACGCACCCCGCTCATCCCCAGTCCGCTCCCTCCCACCCCTCCCACCCCTCCCACCCCACCACCCCCCTCCTCCTCATCCCCGTGCCCTCGGCCCGGCGGGCGGTGGCTGGGCGGGGGCATGATCCGGTGCGGCGGATCGCGTTGGCGGCGGCTCGGGACCTTCGGCGGGAGGGGGTGCCCGTTCGGGTCCTCTCCGCGCTGCGGCAGCGGCGTACGGTTGTTGATCAGGCGGGCCTCAGTGCCCGCCGGCGCCTGGCCAACGTCTCCGGAGCCCTGACAGTCGTCCCCGGAGCCGTACGGCTGCTGGCGGCGGCCCCGGTGGTACTGGTGGACGATCTGATCACCACCGGGGCTTCGCTGGCGGAGGCGGCGCGGGCTGTGCGGGCGGCCGGGGGGAGGGTGGTGGGAGCGGGTGTGGTGGCGGCGCCGCGGAGTGCTTTCGAAATCAACTGGAACTGACCGCGAAAATTCATCGTTGCAGGTAACAAGGGCGAAAAAGCACCCAAACGGAGCTAGTGCCAGCCAGGGGGTGCCGTCACCCGTCCGAGAGAGCTATGTTCGGTTGTGAGGACTTGGCTGACGCTTTGCCTCGGATGCCGGGATAGGTGCGTTTATGGGTCTTTGCAGGGATCCTGAAATGGACGGGAGTGGGGACCCTGCCGACGGGGGAGGAGGAGGTGAAAGTCGCCAAGTCCGAGGCTTCGGCACTCACCGGAGCCTGGTGCAAGAAGGAATCGCCCCGCGCGTAGCAGCGGGGTGATCCGGGAACGGAGTTCTGCGTGGACATCGTCGTCAAGGGCCGCAAGACCGAGGTGCCCGAGCGGTTCCGCAAGCACGTGGCCGAGAAGCTGAAGCTGGACAAGGTCCAGAAGCTCGACGGCAAGGTGATCAGCCTGGACGTCGAGGTGTCCAAGGAGCCCAACCCCCGGCAGGCCGACCGTTCCGACCGAGTGGAGATCACCCTCCGCTCCCGAGGCCCGGTGGTACGGGCCGAGGCGGCCGCCGCCGACCCCTACGCCGCGCTCGACCTGGCCACGGCCAAGCTGGAAGCGCGGCTGCGCAAGCAGCACGACAAGCGCCACTCGCGGCGCGGCAACGGGCGCATCCCGGCGAGCGATGTCGCGGTCAGCGTTCCGGACGCGGCGAAGCTCGACGAGGCCGGCCACCTGACCGTGGACGGCGCGCCGCAGGAGCAGGTGCCGACGACGAAGATGGGTTCGCTGGAGGTCCAGGGCGAAGGCCCGCTGATCGTCCGCGAGAAGACCCACTCCGCGGCACCGATGACGCTCAACCAGGCGCTCTACGAGATGGAGTTGGTCGGACACGACTTCTACCTCTTCGTCGACGCCGAGACCAAGCAGCCGAGTGTCGTCTACCGGCGGCACGCCTACGACTACGGCGTCATCCATCTGAACCCTGACTCGTTCGGGGGAGAGGAGCCCGGTGGCGCCGGCGGGGCGCTCGGCGGCTGACGGCTGCTGAAGTGGTGCCCCCGGCGTACGCCCGGGGGCACCATTGCGCCTGCGGGGGGCAGGAGTTGAGGCCGTATAGTGTTTGTGCCAGTCAGTGAGCCTGTGAGCACGGGATGACGACATGCGCGGGAGACGGTTGTATGGCGTTGTTCGGGCTGGCCGCAACGGGCTGTAGTCAACCAGCCTTACATCCAAACTCTGGCCTTCACCGGCCGAGTAGTTGACGGGGAGGAACGATGGGGGACAGCTTCGGGCCCGTGCACGGCGGAGCGGACGACGGCGGGGGCGGCGTCGGTGACGGGTCCGGCACGGACGCGGGCGTGTCGCGCAAGGAGCCGATCAGGGTCCTGGTCGTCGACGACCACGCGCTCTTCCGCCGGGGCTTGGAGATCGTGCTCGCCCACGAGGAGGACATCGAGGTCGTCGGTGAGGCCGGGGACGGCGCCGAGGCGGTGGACAAGGCCGCCGACCTGCTGCCCGACATCGTGCTGATGGACGTACGGATGCCCCGGCGCGGCGGCATCGAGGCGTGCACCTCCATCAAGGAGGTGGCCCCCAGTGCGAAGATCATCATGCTGACGATCAGCGACGAGGAGGCGGACCTCTACGACGCGATCAAGGCCGGGGCCACCGGCTACCTCCTCAAGGAGATCTCCACGGACGAGGTGGCGACGGCGATCCGCGCGGTGGCGGACGGCCAGTCCCAGATCAGCCCGTCCATGGCGTCCAAGCTGCTGACCGAGTTCAAGTCGATGATCCAGCGCACCGACGAGCGCCGCCTGGTGCCGGCGCCCCGGCTCACCGACCGTGAGCTGGAGGTCCTCAAGCTGGTCGCGACCGGTATGAACAACCGTGACATCGCCAAGGAACTGTTCATCTCCGAGAACACCGTCAAGAACCACGTCCGCAACATCCTGGAGAAGCTGCAGCTGCACTCCCGGATGGAGGCGGTCGTGTACGCGATGCGGGAGAAGATCCTGGAGATCCGCTGAGGGTTCGTGACGGGCCGCTCAGCGGGTCGGTGAGCGGCCCCGAGACGGGCCCGCGGCCTGCCTTCCGCCGCAGCCCGCCACTCCCAGCCCGCCACGGCTCCGCAGCCCGCGCCCCGCCACGGCTCCACGGCCCGCGCCCCGCTCCCGCTACGCCCCCGCTGCCACCCCCACCTCCGCGACCAGCGCCGCCCGCAGTGCGGCGTCGTCGCAGCGTTCGATGCGGACGGAGTCGCAGCCGACCCACCGCGCGGCCTCGGTCAGCGCCTGGGCCATCGGCCGTACGGCCTTGGCGTCGCGCATCGACACCTGGCGGGCGACGAGCGTGCTGCCCTCGCGGGCCGGGTCCACCCGCCCGGCGAGCCGGCCGCCGGCCAGCAGCGGCATCGCGAAATAGCCGTGTATCCGCTTGGGGCGCGGGACGTAAGCCTCCAGGCGGTGGGTGAAGTCGAAGATCCGGGCCGTGCGCGGGCGGTCCCAGACGAGGGAGTCGAAGGGCGAGAGCAGGGTCGTACGATGCCGGCCGCGCGGTGCTTCGGCGAGGGCGGCGGGGTCCGCCCAGGCCGGCTTGCCCCAGCCCGCCACCTCGACCGGGACCAGCCCCGACGCCTCGATCACGGCGTCCACCTGCTCGTTCTTGAGGCGGTGGTAGTCGGCGAGGTCCGCGCGGGTGGCCACGCCCATCGCGGCGCCGGCCTGGGCGACCAGGCGGCGCATGCACTCCGTGTCGTCCAGGTCGTCGTGCAGCAGGTCGTCGGGGATGGCGCGCTCGGCGAGGTCGTACACCCGCTTCCAGGCGCGGCGCTCCGTGCACACCACCTCGCCGGTGTCCAGCAGCCACTCCACCGCGATCTTCGTCTCGGACCAGTCCCACCACTCACCGCCCTTGCGGCCGCCGCCCAGGTCGGAGGTGGTCAGCGGGCCGTCGGCCTTCAGCCGGTCCAGTACGGCGGCGCAGGAGCCCTCGCGGTCCTCCATCCGGTGCCAGCGGTGTCCCTTCGCGCGCATCGCGCGGCGCCGGAAGGCGAAGTGCGGCCACTCCTCCACGGGCAGGATGCAGGCGGCGTGCGACCAGTACTCGAAGCTGTGCCCGCCCGACCAGTAGGCGGACTCGACGGCGGGGCGGCCGACGGCACCGAGCCGGGCGTACGGGATCAGCTCGTGGGAGCGGGCCAGCACCGAGATGGTGTCGAGCTGCACCGCGCCCAGGCGCCGCAGGACGCCCCGGACGCCCGCGCGGCGGTCCGGCGCGCCGAGGAAGCCCTGGGCCCGCAGCGCCATGCGCCGGGCGTCGTCGGCGGACAGGGTGGTCACGGGCTTCGGCTTCACGGGCCTCGCGGACTTCGCAGCTGTCATGCGTCACAGAGTAGGAGTGACCACTGACAACGCCGGTGACGGTGTCCGGCGGGCCGGCTCCGTCCGAACTCGTCAGCCCGGGAACGGGAGATGGGGCGTCTCGGAGGGCAGCCCCAGGTCGCCGGGGAGCAGCGAGCCGATCCAGGCGTCCCGCCGGGCGCCCTGGTGCGAGATCTTGGCGCGCAGGGTGCCCTCCATCCGGAAGCCGGCCTTGAGCGCCACGCCGCGTGACGCGTCGTTGCCGACCTCCGCGAGCCACTCCAGGCGCTCGATGCCGAGTTCCGTCAGGGCCCAGCGCGCGACCTCGCGTACGGCCTCGGCGGTCCAGCCTCTGCCGCGCTGTTCCTTCGTCGTCCAGTAGCCGATCTCGGCCTGCCGCTCGATGGACCGCGGCACCATGCCGAACAGGCTCACGGCCCCGGTCAGCGTGCCGTCCGCCTTGGTGGTCACGGCGAAGCGGTACTGGGCGTCCGTGTGCCACTCCTCCTGGCTGCGGGCTATGTAGTCGTGTGCCTGTGCCATGTCGAACCGGGACGGTACGGGTGTCCAGCGCGGTATGGCCGGATCCTGGCAGGCGGTGTGGACCGCCTGGGCGTCGGCGGGGGCGAAGGGACGGAGGAGGAGACGCTCGGTGGTCAGCGTGACGGGTTCCATGGAGGGAGTGTGCGGAGGCGGGAGGGGCGGGGCGAGTGGTTTTTCCGGAACGTTCCCGGTCCGTCCTCCCCCCCCGTACGGCGACCCGCCCTCCAGCAGCCCCCGGTCCGTCCCCGGCCCGCCCTCCAGCCCTCCCACCGGTCCGTCCCCGCCCCGCCCTCCCGCCCGGCTCACCCGCTCCTCGCCCCTCTCCCGGCACTTTCTCCTGGCCTCGCGCGTTCTCGTAGGGAAGGGTGTGCACCGGGGAGCGGTGTGCTTCGCGGCGGTGGACCTCCCGGCCGGATGGGGTCCTCCTTTACGATGGCCGTTGCGGCGGGGCCTGCCCCTTGGAAAAATGCCGCGCCCGCGCACCCTCCCCCTGCCTGCGGCGGGGGGTACCCCCAGCGCCAGGCCCGACCGGCAAGGAGACCAGCCCAAGTGTCCGTCTTCAACAAGCTCATGCGTGCAGGCGAAGGAAAGATCCTGCGCAAACTGCACCGCATCGCGGGCCAGGTCAACTCCATCGAGGAGGACTTCGCGGCCCTCTCCGACGCCGAGCTGCGGGCGCTCACCGACGAGTACAAGCAGCGGTTCGCGGACGGCGAAACCCTGGACGACCTGCTGCCCGAGGCGTTCGCGACGGTCCGTGAGGCCGCCAAGCGGGTGCTCGGCCAGCGCCCCTACGACGTCCAGCTGATGGGCGGCGCGGCCCTCCACATGGGGTACGTCGCCGAGATGAAGACCGGTGAGGGCAAGACCCTGGTGGGCACCCTCCCCGCGTATCTGAACGCGCTGTCCGGCGAGGGCGTCCACCTGATCACGGTCAACGACTACCTGGCCGAGCGCGACTCCGAGATGATGGGCCGGGTCCACAAGTTCCTCGGGCTCTCGGTCGGTTGCATTCTGGCCAACATGACGCCCGCCGAACGGCGCGAACAGTACAACCGGGACATCACGTACGGAACGAACAATGAGTTCGGTTTCGACTATCTGCGCGACAACATGGCCTGGTCGAAGGACGAGCTGGTCCAGCGCGGCCACAACTTCGCCATCGTCGACGAGGTCGACTCGATCCTGGTCGACGAGGCCCGTACGCCGCTGATCATCTCGGGCCCGGCGGACTCGGCCACCAAGTGGTACGGCGACTTCGCGAAGTTGGTCAAGCGCCTGAAGAAGGGCGAGCCCGCCAACCCGCAGCGCGGCATCGAGGAGACCGGCGACTACGACATCGACGAGAAGAAGCGCACGGTCGGCATCCACGAGTCGGGCGTCAGCAAGGTCGAGGACTGGCTCGGCATCGACAACCTCTACGAGTCGGTCAACACGCCGCTGGTCGGGTACCTGAACAACGCGATCAAGGCCAAGGAGCTGTTCAAGCTCGACAAGGACTACGTCGTCATCGACGGCGAGGTCATGATCGTCGACGAGCACACCGGCCGTATCCTCGCCGGCCGCCGCTACAACGAGGGCATGCACCAGGCCATCGAGGCGAAGGAAGGGGTGGAGATCAAGGACGAGAACCAGACGCTCGCCACCATCACGCTGCAGAACTTCTTCCGCCTCTACAGCAAGCTCTCCGGCATGACCGGTACGGCCATGACCGAGGCCGCCGAGTTCCACCAGATCTACAAGCTGGGCGTCGTACCGATCCCGACGAACCGCCCGATGGTCCGCAAGGACCAGGCCGACCTGATCTACCGCACCGAGGTCGCCAAGTTCGCGGCGGTCGTCGAGGACATCGTCGAGAAGCACGAGAAGGGCCAGCCGATCCTGGTCGGCACGACCTCCGTGGAGAAGTCCGAGTACCTCTCCCAGCAGCTGAACAAGCGCGGTGTGCGCCACGAGGTCCTCAACGCCAAGCAGCACGACCGGGAGGCGTCGATCGTCGCCCAGGCCGGCCGCAAGGGCTCCGTCACGGTCGCCACGAACATGGCCGGCCGCGGTACGGACATCAAGCTGGGCGGCAACCCGGACGACCTCGCCGAGGCCGAGCTGCGCAGCCAGGGCCTCGACCCGGTCGAGCACGTCGAGGAGTGGGCGGCCGCGCTGCCCGCCGCCCTGGAGAAGGCCGAGGCCGCGGTCGAGGCGGAGTTCGAAGAGGTCAAGAGCCTCGGCGGGCTGTACGTCCTGGGCACCGAGCGGCACGAGTCGCGCCGGATCGACAACCAGCTGCGCGGCCGCTCCGGCCGGCAGGGCGACCCGGGCGAGTCGCGGTTCTACCTCTCCCTCGGTGACGACCTGATGCGCCTGTTCAAGGCCCAGATGGTCGAGCGGGTCATGGCGATGGCCAACGTCCCCGACGACGTGCCGATCGAGAACAAGATGGTGACGCGCGCCATCGCGTCCGCGCAGTCGCAGGTCGAGCAGCAGAACTTCGAGACCCGTAAGAACGTCCTGAAGTACGACGAGGTCCTCAACCGCCAGCGCGAGGTCATCTACGGCGAGCGCCGCCGCGTCCTGGAGGGCGAGGACCTCCAGGATCAGGTCAAGCACTTCATGGACGACACCATCGACGCCTACATCCAGGCGGAGACGGTCGAGGGCTTCGCGGAGGAGTGGGACCTGGACCGCCTGTGGGGCGCGTTCAAGCAGCTCTACCCGGTCAAGGTGACGGTCGCGGAGCTGGAGGAGGAGGCCGGCGACCGCGCCGGCATCACCTCCGACTTCATCGCGGAGGCCGTCAAGGAGGACATCCACCAGCAGTACGCGGCCCGTGAGGAGCAGCTCGGCTCCGACATCATGCGTGAGCTGGAGCGCCGTGTGGTGCTGTCCGTCCTGGACCGCAAGTGGCGCGAGCACCTCTACGAGATGGACTACCTCCAGGAGGGCATCGGCCTTCGCGCGATGGCCCAGAAGGACCCGCTGGTCGAGTACCAGCGCGAGGGCTTCGACATGTTCACCGCCATGATGGAGGGCATCAAGGAGGAGTCCGTCGGCTACCTGTTCAACCTGGAGGTCCAGGTCGAGCAGCAGGTCGAGGAGGTCCCGGTGGCCGACGCCGAGGAGAAGACCTCGCTGGCCAAGGACGACCAGGACGCCGTGCCCGCCGGGGCCGGCGCCGGGCGGCCGGAGATCCACGCGAAGGGCCTGGAGGCGCCGCAGCGGCCGGACCGGCTGCACTTCTCCGCGCCGACCGTGGACGGCGAGGGCGGTGTCGTCGAGGGTGACTTCACCAGCGAGGACGCGGCCCCGGCCCGTTCGGAGTCGGACGGCCTGACGCGCGCGGAGCGCCGCAAGGCCCAGAAGAGCGGCGGGCGCCGCCGCAAGAAGTGACGTACGGCGAGACGTGACACCCGCCGCCCAGCGGCGGGTGCGAGGCCGGGGCACCGCAGCGCGCAGCTGCGGTGCCCCGGCTCTTTCCGTACGCGTGGGACCACGCGCCGTCCGGTCACCACACCCGGTCGGACGGGCCGATGTCGACGGCGGCGCAGCGCCACCGGGCATCGCTGCCCAGCTCCAGGCGGAAGGCGAGGGCGCGCAGCCGCTCGCCGGAGGCGATCCGGGCGAACGCCTCGATGACGCCCGGGCGCGGCCGGCACAGGCCGCAGTGGAGCACCGACGGGGCGGGTGCGTAGCGGTTCGCCGGGGTGCCTGTGGGCCTCAGGGGTGTCTGCGGGGCGAGTTCCACGAGGCGGTCGTACGCGGCGGGCAGCGCGTGCCCCAGGAGGGCGTGCACGGGGCGCCGGCCACTCAGGGTCAGGAGCAGTTGCTCGGCGAACCAGTTGTGCGGCTGAGGGCGGGCCGGGCGGCGCCGGACGTCCTGGGCGGGAGCCGTACGGGGCCCGCCCGGGCGCCGGGTGTCACGGCGGCCGGGCGGGCCGGTGCGGGGGCGGCCCGGTCCTGCGGCGGGCGAGGCCCCGGGGGAACGTGTGCGGGCGGGTGGGAGGGCGTCGGTGTGGGTGGTGAGCATGAGGGCCCCCGTTCGGCCGGTCCGGTGGATACCCGGCAGTAGCTTCGGTGGGGTTCTTCTACCGGCGGGGAAACGGCGGCTGCAAGGGCCGCCGGCCGGGCCGGGCGGGCGGCCGGAGATTCACCCATCAGGGGGAGAGCAGGGGGATGTGCGGGCGCGAGGCGGCGCCTGGCCCGCCGATGGCCGTGCCGGGACGGCGGAGCGGGAGCACGAAGGGGGACTCCGGCCCGTATCTCATGCCGTACCCCGCGCCCGTATGCTGGCCGGACAGATTTTCCAGACCCAGCGATGTGAGCGGAAGCGGCAGCCATGCGCGTGTATGTCCCCCTGACCCTGCCCGGACTCGCGGCGGCGCACGAGGCCGGGGAGTTGGGCCCCGGCCCGCTGGACGCCTACGCCGTCACGCCCGCGCTGCGCGAGTGGTACGTCTCCGACGACATCGAGGAACTGGAGTACGCGGCGCTCAACCGGGCCGCGCAGGGCTCGCTGCGCCGGCTCGCGGCCGACCCGGACGCCCCGCGGCGCCGGGTCGTGGTGGCCGTGGACGTACCGGACGGCGCGGCCGTCGCCGACCCCGACCGGGGCCTGGACCAGGCGGCGCTGGGCGAGGTCCGCATCGCCGGGCCGGTGCCGATGGCCAAGGCCGCGGCGGTGCACGTGGACTCCGACGACGCGGTCCAGGACGTCGCGGCGGCCGCCGGCGCGCTGGGCGCCGCCGACCTCGGCGACGAGGACGCGCGGTTCACGGTGGACGGCGCCGAGGACCACGAGCTGATGTGGTTCGGCGTGCAGGAGATCCCGAACCTGATCGCCGGGCGCTGAGCGCCGGGCGCCGGGCGGGGCTGAGCGCCTGACGGCCCGCGCCGCGCCCGCGTGCGCCCGTTCCGCTGCCGTCCGTGACTGCGCTGTCAGTGGTCATGGGTACCGTCTTGGCATGGGGACGCACGCGACGCACATCGTCTGGGACTGGAACGGCACGCTCTTTCACGACACCGAAGCGGTGATGGGCGCGACCAACGCCGCCTTCGCCGAGCTGGGGCTGCCTCCGATAACCCTGGAGCGCTACCGCGAGCTGTACTGCGTCCCGATCCCGCGGTTCTACGAGCGGCTGCTGGGGCGGCTGCCGACGGACGCGGAGTGGCTGGTCATGGACGAGGCGTTCCACCGGCACTACGCCGTCCACCGGCCCGCGTGCGGCCTCGCGGAGGGCGCCGAGCGGCTGCTGGAGAGCTGGCAGCTGGCGGGCCGCAGCCAGTCGATCCTCAGCCTGTACGGGCATGACGAGCTGACGCCGCTGGTGCGCGGCTTCGGCATCGAGGCGCGTTTCGTGCGGGTGGACGGCCGTACGGGGCCTTCCGGCGGGAGCAAGAGCGAGCACATGGTGCGCCACCTCGCGGCCCTGGCCGCCGGGCCTGCCGGGGACGGCGCGGCGGGGCGCGGTGGCGCGACGGGACGAATAGACCCGGGCCGTACGGTCGTGATCGGTGACGCGCTCGACGACGCGGTGGCCGCGCGGCACGCGGGCGCCCACGCCGTGCTCTACACCGGCGGCTCGCACAGCCGTGCCAGCCTGGCGGCCGCGGGTGTGCCGGTGGTGGACACCCTGGCGGAGGCCGTGGAGCTCGCGGAGGAGATCGCCGCGTGACGGAGGCCGTGGGGCTCGCGGAGGAGGTCGCCGCGTGACGGAGGCGGCGGCCCCGGACCGGTAGCCCCGGCCGGACGCCGTCCGCCGGAGCTCAGCTCACCGGTGCCTTGGCCCGCAGCACCGCGATGAACTCGCGCATCCATCCGGAGTGGTCCGGCCAGGCGCGGGAGGAGACCAGGGTGCCGTCGACGACGACCTCGGCGTCCCGGAAAGCGGCGCCGGCGGCCTGCATGTCCATTTCGAGGGCGGGGTAGGCGGTGACCCGGCGCCCGTTGAGGCCGCCGATCGCGGCGGTCAGCAGCGGGCCGTGGCAGATCTGGGCGACGGGCTTGTCCGCGTCGAAGAAGGACTTCACGAGTTTGCGCAGCTCGGGGTCGTTGCGCAGATATTCGGGCGCCCGCCCGCCGGGCACCACGAGCGCGGCGTACTGCCCGGGGTCCACCTCGGAGAAGGCCAGGTCGGCGGGCCAGGTGTAGCCGGGTTTCTCGGTGTAGGTGTCGAAGCCCGGTTCGAAGTCGTGCACGACCAGGCGCAGGGTCTTGCGGGCGGGGGCGGCGACGTGCACGTCGTAGCCCTCCTCGCGCAGCCGCTGGTAGGGGTAGAGGACCTCCAGGGACTCCGCCGCGTCGCCGGTCACGATCAGGATCTTGGCGGTCATGCCGTCCACCTCCGCTCGGGTCGCGCACCGCGCGCGGACGTGCCGTTCGTCACATCCGCGCGCCCGGAATCCGTTCCTCGGTGTCCCGCTCAACGTCCTCCGGATCGCCGTCCTTGCCAAGCCCCCGCGGGATACCGTGGGATTCCAGGGGTGCGGCGCGCGGTCCCGTCGCTGTCCGGATCGTCAAATTTCGGCTAGTGGTTTTGTACACAGCTGGACCATGACGGCACCCCGGCCGGGAGCGATAGCCTTGCATCGTGATCAGCGCGATAACCCGCGGGGGCATCGAGGCCCTCGCCGTGCGCCCGGTACAGCACGACGACCGGGCGGCCGCTGATCGTTGCGACCGGGACCGAACGCCGACCCCGACCGGGTCGGCGCCGAGCGGTCCGGTCGGCGCTCATCGCGGCACAGCGTCGTCTCCGTCCGGACACTTCCCCGCGTTGCGGCGGGGGAACCCTCACCGGCCGGCCCGGCGTCGTGCAGCTTCCACGGAGTTCATCCACGACGTCACGCAACGGCGCGCGACAGGAGCCAGAGGACATGCAGACCAAGCTGGACGAAGCCAAGACCGAGCTGCTCGCGCGGGCGGCCCGGGTCGCTGAAAGCAGCCCGGCCGGGGGACAGGCACCGGTGCAGGGTCTCGACCCGGACACCCTCCTGGGATACCTCCAGCGCTACTACCTGCACACCGCGCCGGAGGACCTGACCGGCCGCGACCCGGTCGACGTCTTCGGCGCCGCGCTCTCCCACTACCGGCTGGCCGAGACCCGGCCGCAGGGCACCGCGAACGTCCGGGTGCACACCCCGACGGTCGAGGAGAACGGCTGGACGTGCAGCCACTCCGTCGTCGAGGTCGTCACCGACGACATGCCCTTCCTGGTCGACTCGGTCACCAACGAGCTGTCGCGTCAGGGCCGCGGCATCCATGTGGTGATCCACCCGCAGGTGATCGTCCGCCGCGACGTGACCGGCAAGCTGATCGAGGTCCTCGACAACACGTGCGACGCGCACGGCCGGACCGGCAAGGACAAGGCGGGCAACGGCAAGGGCCGGGACCTGCCGCACGACGCGCTGATCGAGTCGTGGATCCACGTCGAGATCGACCGGGAGACCGACCGCGCCGACCTCAAGCAGATCACCGCCGATCTGCTGCGGGTGCTGTCGGACGTGCGGGAGGCCGTCGAGGACTGGGAGAAGATGCGCGACGCCGCGCTGCGCATCGCCGACGAGCTGCCCACCGAGCCGACCGCCGACGACCTGCGCGACCAGGAGGTCGACGAGGCCCGCGAGCTGCTGCGCTGGCTGGCTGCCGACCACTTCACCTTCCTCGGCTTCCGCGAGTACGAGCTGACCTCGGTGCCCGGCGAGTCCGGCGTCGAGGAGGACGTGCTGACCGCCGTGGCCGGCACCGGCCTCGGCATCCTGCGCTCCGACCCGGCGCACAGCGACGGCGACGACGGCCACCCCGTCTCCCCGTCGTTCAACCGGCTCCCCAAGGACGCGCGCGCGAAGGCCCGCGAGCACCGGCTGCTGATCCTGACCAAGGCCAACAGCCGCTCCACCGTGCACCGCCCCTCGTACCTCGACTATGTGGGCGTCAAGAAGTTCGACGCCCAGGGCAACGTCGTCGGCGAGCGCCGCTTCCTCGGCCTGTTCTCCTCGGCCGCGTACACCGAGTCCGTACGCCGGGTGCCGGTCATCCGCCGCAAGGTCGCCGAGGTGCTGGACGCCGCGGGCTTCACCGCCAACAGCCACGACGGCCGCGACCTGCTCCAGATCCTGGAGACCTACCCGCGCGACGAGCTGTTCCAGACGCGCGTGGACCAGCTCCAGTCCATCGTCACCAGTGTGCTGTACCTCCAGGAACGCCGCCGGCTGCGGCTGTACCTGCGCCAGGACGAGTACGGGCGCTACTTCTCGGCGCTGGTCTACCTGCCGCGCGACCGCTACACCACCGGCGTACGGCTGCGGCTGATCGACATCCTCAAGGAGGAACTGGGCGGCACCAGTGTCGACTTCACCGCCTGGAACACCGAGTCGATCCTGTCCCGGCTGCACTTCGTCGTCCGGGTCGAGCCCGGCGCGGCCCTGCCGGACCTGACCGACGCCGACGCCGAGCGCATCGAGGCGCGGCTGGTCGAGGCCGCCCGCTCCTGGGCCGACGGGTTCGCCGAGGCGCTGACCGCCGAGGTGGGCGAGGAGCGCGCCGCCGAGCTGCTGCGCCGCTACAACCACGCCTTCCCCGAGGGGTACAAGGCCGACAATCCGCCGCGCAGCGCGGTCGCCGACCTCCAGCACCTGGAGCAGCTGACGGCGGAGGGCGGCAAGGACTTCGAGGTCAGCCTGTACGAGCCGGTCGGCGCGGGCCCCGACGAGCGCCGCTTCAAGATCTACCGCACGGGTGAGCCGGTCTCCCTGTCCAAGGTCCTGCCGGTGCTGAACCGTCTCGGCGTCGAGGTCGTCGACGAGCGGCCGCACGAGCTGCGCTGCACCGACCACACCACCGCCTGGATCTACGACTTCGGGCTGCGCATCCCCGAACGGATGAACGGCGACGACGCGCGCGAGCGGTTCCAGGACGCCTTCACGGCGGTGTGGACCGGCCGCGCGGAGAGCGACAACTTCAACAAGCTGGTCCTGCGGGCCGGTCTGAACTGGCGCCAGGCGATGGTGCTGCGGGCGTACGCCAAGTACCTGCGGCAGGCCGGTTCGACGTTCAGCCAGACGTACATGGAGGACACCCTCTCCAACAACGTCCACACCACCCGGCTGCTGGTCAGCCTCTTCGAGGCGCGGATGTCGCCGGAGCGGCAGCGGGCCGGCACCGAGCTGACCGACGGGCTGCTGGAGGAGCTGGACGGCGCGCTGGACCAGGTCGCGAGCCTGGACGAGGACCGCATCCTGCGGTCGTTCCTGACCGTCATCAAGGCGACGCTGCGCACCAACCATTACCAGAAGAGCAGCGACGGGCAGTCGCACTCCTACCTGTCGATGAAGCTCGACCCGCAGGCCATCCCGGACCTGCCGGCGCCGCGCCCGGCGTACGAGATCTGGGTGTACTCGCCGCGCGTCGAGGGTGTCCACCTGCGCTTCGGCAAGGTGGCGCGCGGTGGTCTGCGCTGGTCGGACCGGCGCGAGGACTTCCGTACGGAGGTGCTCGGCCTGGTCAAGGCGCAGATGGTCAAGAACACCGTCATCGTGCCGGTCGGCGCCAAGGGCGGCTTCGTCGGCAAGCGGCTGCCGGACCCGTCGGCGGACCGTGACGCGTGGCTGGCGGAGGGCATCGCCTGCTACAAGACGTTCATCTCGGGTCTGCTGGACATCACCGACAACCTGGTCGGCGGCGAGGTCGTGCACCCCGCGGACGTCGTACGGCACGACGAGGACGACACGTACCTCGTCGTCGCGGCCGACAAGGGCACCGCGACGTTCTCCGACATCGCCAACGAGGTCGCCGAGTCGTACGGCTTCTGGCTCGGTGACGCGTTCGCGTCCGGCGGCAGCGCCGGGTACGACCACAAGGGCATGGGCATCACCGCCCGCGGCGCCTGGGAGTCGGTCAAGCGGCACTTCCGCGAGCTGGGTGTCGACACCCAGAGCGAGGACTTCACCGTCGTCGGCGTCGGCGACATGTCCGGTGACGTGTTCGGCAACGGCATGCTGCTCAGCGAGCACATCCGGCTGGTCGCCGCCTTCGACCACCGGCACATCTTCCTCGACCCGACGCCGGACGCGGCCACCTCGTACGCCGAGCGCCGCCGGCTGTTCGAGCTGCCGCGCTCCTCGTGGGCGGACTACGACACCGAGCTGCTGTCGCAGGGCGGCGGCATCCACCCCCGTACCGCCAAGTCCATCCCGATCAACGCGCAGGTGCGGGCCGCCCTCGGCATCGAGGCGGGCGTCAAGAAGATGACGCCGGCCGATCTGATGCGGGCGATCCTCGGCGCGCCGGTGGACCTGCTGTGGAACGGCGGCATCGGTACGTACGTGAAGGCGGCGGCCGAGTCGAACGCGGACGTGGGCGACAAGTCCAACGACGCGATCCGCGTCAACGGCGAGGACCTGCGGGTCAAGGTCGTCGGCGAGGGCGGCAACCTGGGGCTGACCCAGCTCGGCCGGATCGAGTTCGCCCAGAACGGCGGCAAGATCAATACCGATGCGATCGACAACAGTGCCGGTGTGGACACCTCCGACCACGAGGTGAACATCAAGATTCTGCTCAACTCGGTCGTCGCCGACGGTGACATGACGGTCAAGCAGCGCAACAAGCTGCTGGCCGAGATGACCGACGAGGTCGGCGCGCTGGTGCTGCGCAACAACTACGCGCAGAACACCGCGCTCTCGCTGGCGCAGGCGCAGTCCGCGAGCATGCTCCCCGCCCAGCAGCGCTTCATCCGCCGTCTGGAGCGCGACGGGCACCTGGACCGCGGGCTGGAGTTCATGCCCAGCGACCGGCAGATCAAGGAGCGGCTGAACGCCGGACGCGGGCTGACCCAGCCCGAGACCGCCGTGCTCCTCGCCTACACGAAGATCACGGTCGCCGACGCGCTGATCCAGACCGGGCTGCCGGACGACCCGTACCTCCAGCACCTGCTGCACGCGTACTTCCCCAGCGCGCTGCGGGAGAGGTTCGCCGAGCAGATCGACGCGCACGCGCTGCGCCGCGAGATCGTCACGACCGTGATGGTCAACGACACCGTCAACTCCGGCGGTACGAGCTTCCTGCACCGGATGCGGGAGGAGACCGGCGCGGCCCTCGAAGAGGTCGTACGGGCGCACACCGCGGCCCGCGCGATCTTCGGGCTCGGCTCGGTCTGGGACGCCGTCGAGGCCCTCGACAACACCGTCACCGCCGACGTGCAGACCCGTATCCGTCTGCACTCGCGGCGTCTGGTGGAGCGCGGCACCCGCTGGCTCCTCAACAACCGTCCGCAGCCGCTGGAACTCTCCGAGACCATCGACTTCTTCGCGGACCGGGTCGCCGGGGTCTGGGCCGAGCTGCCCAAGCTGCTGTGCGGCAGCGACCTGGAATGGCACCAGCGCATCCTGGACGAGCTGGCCGAGGCCGGAGTCCCGGCGGAGCTGGCCGCCCGGGTGGCCGGATTCTCCTCCGTCTTCCCCGCGCTGGACATCGTGGCCATCGCGGACCGCACCGGCAAGGAGCCGCTGGACGTCGCCGAGGTCTACTACGACCTGGGCGACCGGCTGCGGATCAACCAGCTCCTGGACCGCATCCTGGAACTGCCGCGCAACGACCGGTGGCAGTCGATGGCCCGCGCCTCCATCCGCGAGGACCTGTTCGCCGCGCACGCGGCGCTGACCGGCGACGTGCTGTCGGTGGGCAGTGACTCCGCGACGCCGGAGGAGCGGTTCAAGGCGTGGGAGGAGAAGAACGCGGCGATCCTCGGACGCGCGCGGACCACGCTGGAGGAGATCCACGGGTCGGAGGGCTTCGACCTGGCGAACCTCTCGGTCGCGATGCGGACGATGCGGACGCTGCTGCGTACGCACAGCTGACGCGCACCACGTCGTGACGGCGGCGCGGTCCGGTACTGCCGGGCCGCGCCGCCGTCGTTCCGGGCGCCTTGACCGCCGTTCGCCTGCCGTCCTGCCGGCCGCCCTGCCTGCCGTCCTGACCGGTGCCCTATCCGGCGCTCCGCTCGTACGCCGCCACGACCTCCTCCGTGGGGCCGTCCATCACCAGTTCGCCCTTCTCCAGCCACAGCACCCGGTCGCAGGTGTCGCGGATGGCCTTGTTGTTGTGGCTGACCAGGAAGACCGTGCCCGCCTCTTCGCGGAGTTCGCGGATACGGGCCTCGGAGCGCTTCTGGAAGGCGCGATCGCCGGTGGCCAGCGCTTCGTCGATCATCAGGACGTCGTGGCTCTTGGCGGCGGCGATGGAGAAGCGCAGCCGGGCCGCCATGCCGGAGGAGTACGTACGCATCGGCAGCGAGACGAAGTCGCCCTTCTCGTTGATGCCGGAGAAGTCGACGATGCCCGGGTAGCGGTCGCGGATCTCCGCGCGGGACATGCCCATGGCGAGCCCGCCGAGGACGACGTTGCGCTCGCCGGTCAGGTCGTTCATCAGGGCCGCGTTCACCCCCAGGAGTGACGGCTGACCGTGGGTGTAGACGCGGCCGGCGGCGGGCGGCAGAAGCCCCGCGACGGCCCGCAGCAGCGTGGACTTCCCCGAGCCGTTGGATCCGATCAGACCGATCGCCTCACCCTTGTGGGCGACGAAGGTGACGCCCTTGACGGCGTGCACCTCCCGGACGGCGGCACTCGGCCGGCGGCGGACGATCCGGTTCAGGGCGGCCGTCGCGCTGCCCTTGCCCGCGCTGCCGCCGTGCACCTTGTAGACGATGTGGACGTGGTCGCAGATGACGGTGGGGGTGCGGTCGTCGGAGGGAGCGGGCGCGCCGGTGGGCGCGGGGGTGCCTTCGATGGTGGTGTCAGCCACGGCCGTACTCCTCCTCCGCCTTCCAGAAGAAGACGTATCCGGCGACACCGGCCAGCAGGGCCCAGCCGAGGGCCAGCGGCCACACGTGCGGCGGCAGGTCCTGGGCGCGCACCGTGTCGATCAGGGCGTACCGCATCAGGTCGATGTAGATCAGGGCGGGATTGCAGTTCAGGACCACCGAGACCAGGTGGGGCGCGCTGCTGGTGAACGTGGAGAGGTTGTAGAAGACGCCGGAGACGTACATCCAGGTGCGCAGCACGAACGGCATCAGCTGCGCGGTGTCCGTGGTCTTCGCGCCGATACGGGCCATGACCAGAGCGAGGCCGGTGTTGAAGACCGACTGGAGCAGCAGGGCCGGGACCATCAGCAGCCAGTGCCACGTCACCGGTACGCCGCAGATCAGCACGATGGCCGCCAGCACACCCATGGAACAGATGAGCTGCTGGAGCTGGATGAGGGTGTGGGCGACGGGCAGCGCGGCGCGCGGGAAGTGCAGCGCGCGGACCAGGCCGATGCTGCCGGAGACGGCGCGGGTGCCGGCCAGGACCGTGGACTGGGTGAAGGTGAAGACGAAGATCCCGGTGCACAGGAACGGGATGAAGTTCGGGATGCCGTGGCTGGTGTGCAGCAGCATCCCGAAGATCAAGTAGTAGACGCCCGCGTTGAGCAGCGGGGTCATCACCTGCCAGAGCTGGCCCAGCCGGGCCGTGGTGTACGTGGCGGCCAGCCGGGCGGTGGCGAAGGACGCGATGAAGTGACGGCGGGCCCACAGACGTCGGGTGTACTCCCGCAGCGGCGGGCGGGCGCCGCTGACGGTCAGGCCGTACTGCTCCGCCAGTGCTTGCAGGCCGGGGTCGGGCGGGACGGCGGCCGGGGACACGGGCGGCGCTTCGGGGGCGCGGGCCGGCCGGGCGAGGGTCTGGGGCATGGGGCGGTCGCCTCCGGGCGTGAGGGCGGCGCTCCGGTACGTCGGATCGAATCGACGTTAGAACGCTCCCGTATCGTCGTGACGGTGCCGAGCGTACGACCGGCTCACGTCGAAACGCAACCGTTCCGTCGTGACGCCATCGTTTCGTCGATACGGGGCCGTCCCGTCGTGGCGGGCCGTTCCATCGCTACGGGGCCGTTCCATCGCGACGAGGCTGTTTCGTCGAGACGTGGCCGACCCGTCGAGACGTGGGCGTCCCGTCAGAACGCGACCGTCCCGTCGCGACGTAACCGTTCCGTCGCGACGCTACGATCGGGGCATGGCACAGGACGGCACGGAATTGACCAGGACACCGGGCGTACCGGGCGGGCGGCGGGCACCGGCCGGGGCCGCCGTACTGCGCGAGGAGAAGACCGAGGCGATCCGCGCCGCGGTCTTCGCGGAACTGGCGGCGGTGGGGTTCGCGCGGATGTCCATCGAGGGCATCGCCCGGCGGGCCGGCGTCGGCAAGACCGCCGTCTACCGGCGGTGGCGCTCCAAGCTGCACCTCGTGCTGGACGTGGTCTCGGCGGTGGCCGCCGAGGGCCTGCCGACGCCGGACACCGGGTCGCTGCGCGGCGACGTACGGATGCTGCTGGAAGTCGCGGCCCGCGCGCTGCGGCACCCGATGGCCTCGCAGATCATCCCGGACCTGCTGGCCGAGGCCGCCCGCAGCCCCGAGATCGCCGAGGCGCTGCGCACCGCGCTGCTCGACAGTCAGCAGGGCGTGGCGACGGCGATGGTGGCCCGCGCGGTCGAACGCGGCGAGCTGCGCCCGGAAGCCGACGCGCGGCTGGCCCTCGACCTGATGACCGGCCCGCTCTACTGGCGCCTGATGGTCGTGCGCGACGAACTTCCGAAGACCTACCTGGACGAACTGGCCCTCGCGGTGGCGTCGGCCCTGGAGGCGTGAGGCGGTACTCCGGACCGGCCCCCGGCCCCCGGCCCCGGTCCCGGCCTCCGGCCCCGGTCCTTGCCCCGGCCCTCCCCCGTTCCCGTCTTCACGGCTCCGCAATGGGGCCTTCTACGGACCCCAACCCGCTAGGTCAGGCTGAGTCGCCGAGAGCTTGCCTTGCTTCAGTCCACAACCGCTCGAACTCCTCGGCAGAGATCTCGGCTGCCTCGGGCTGGTCCCGCCAGCCCTCCACGGGGCCTTCCGCCAGGACGCCGTACTGCCGTTCATAGCGGCCCATCGCCGCGAGGTCGGCATGATCACGCAAGTGCAGCACCTCTTCCAAAGAGGCCGCCGTCACTGCCCGCGAGTCCCTGCCCCGGACCTCAACCTGTCGCGCCGCCCAGCCCTCATCATCGGCCTCGAAATACAGCCACAGATCTTCGTCCTCATAGTAGGTGCGGAACCAGGTCGTCATGCCGCCATCCTGATCCACCACCTTGACCAAAGGCATAGGGGCGCCCCCCATGACGGTCCCGACCGCCCCGACCGCCCCGACCGCCCCGACCACCACGGACTAATCAGGCGAGCGGTGTGCGCCGCGCGGCCGAATACTGGACAGGTGCAGTGCGCGAGGTGGCTCATTCCGGTGTGGGCCGGGTGGTGACGAGTGGGGCGTTGCCGGGCGCTGTGGAGGTCGTGACCTGTGCCGACGCACCCGTCCCGGTGGCCCCGACGGCGGCTGCTCCAGGCTGCCGGGGGCGGCGCGGCCGCGCTGGCGGCCGGAGCCGGGGTGTGGGCCTGGTCGGGGCCGGGGATGCCGCTGTCGCAGGTGGCCGACCCGGCGCGGGAGCGGGAGGCCGCCGCGCACGGCGCGGAGCAGGCGTTCCTGCACGTCATCGCGCATGCCGACGATTCGCTGTACTTCATGAATCCGGCGCTGGAGCAGTCGGTGCGCAGTGGCGCCCGGTCGGTGACGGTGTGCCTGACCGGCGGTGAGTCGGACGGCCGCAACACCGCCGAGCACGGGCGCGGGGACCGGATGCCCCCGCGCGACCGCCCGGCGTTCGCGCGCGCCCGCACCAACGGACTGCGGGCCGCGCACGCCGTGATGGCCACCGGCGACCCGCTCAGCCCGTGGGATGTGGAGGCCATTTCCCTGCTGCCCGGCTTGCAGGTGGAGATGCAGACGCTGCGTGCCGCGCCGCAGAACCAGTTGGTCTTCATGGAACTGGTGGAGGCTCGGTCCGTCTCCTTGCCGCGCGCACAGAGCCTGCGCGGCCTGTGGCTCGGTGTTGTCGACGTGCTGCCCACGCTGCGGTCGCAGGGCACTCCCGTGCAGCGCGCGTTCCAGTACACCCGTGAGGACGTTGTCGCGTCACTGACGGCACTGCTGGAACGGGTGCGGCCCACTGTGGTGCGCACCCTCGACCCGAACGCGGTCCACGTCCCGCACCATCCCCCGCCCACCGGCGACCCGAAACTGCGCGGCTTCCTGTACTACGACCACCAGGACCACATCAGCTCGGCCTGTTTCACGCAGGCGGCGCTGGCGGCCTACTGGGGCCGTGAGCACACCCGACCCACCGTCGTGGAGAACTACATCGGGTACGAGGCGGGCGTGCTGCCCAACAATGTCGATCTGTCGACTGCTCGGCGTAAGGGTGAGTTGTTGTCGGTGTACGGCTGGGCGGACGGTCGTGACTGCGGGGACCGGGCGGGGTGTGGTGACCGTAAGGTCGGCGGGTCGGCGTTCGAGGGGTGGTCGCGTAACTGGACGCGTAGTACCCGGTTGCGGGCTCCTGGGTCGAACAGCTGGTTGCGGCCGTTGAAGGACGGGCGGCTGGCGGCGTTCGCGGTGCTGGACGGTGCTGCGGTGTGCTGGGCCGAGACCGCGCCGGGCAACGGCAGCTTCAGTGGTCCGCACCGGCTCGGCGGCGGCTTCCTCCAGGGGCAGGTCCATGTGGTGAGCCATCCGGGTGGGGCGTTGCAGTTGTTCGCCTCCCGGACGGTGCTGCCGGCCCGTAACCATGCGCACCGCCGGGAGCTGGTGACCGCGTTGCAGAGCGGCACCGCGCGTAACGGGGTGCCGGTCTTCGGGGCGTGGGAGTCACTGGGCACCCCGGATGCCGCGCCGGCGAAGTCCCTGGAGACGGGCTTCCCGGTGGCGGCAGTCGGCCAGGACGGCGTGGTGCATGTTTTCGCCCGTGACTGGCGTGGCGGTGTTGCGTACCGCAGTGGTGTGCAGGGTGGGGACTGGACGTTGTGGCGGCAGTTGGAGGCGCCGACGGCGTCGCGGGGTGCGGGGGGCCGGGTGCCGGCTGTGGTGGACGGGCTGGATGCGTGTGTGGATTCCGAGGGCCTGGTGCATGTGGTGGCGCCGGGAGCCGATGGGGCGGTGCACCACTGGGCGTCGGGGAAGGCGGGGCAGATACCGGAGCCCACGGGGGAGACGGGTCTGCCCGAGCCGGGCGGTCCGTTGAGTGTGGTGGCGCTGGGGGAGGGGGAGGTGCGTGTGGCGTACCGGCAGAGTGTCACGGCCCAGGTGGTGCTGGCTGAGCGGCGGGC
>NZ_JAFIQY010000065.1 GCF_022271435.1 Streptomyces monomycini
CGGCACGCGGCACGCGGCACGCGGCACGCGGCACGCGGCACGCGGCACGCGGCACGCGGCACGCGGCACGCGGCACGCGGCACGCGAACGGGCCGCCGTCCACTCCTCCGAGTGGACGGCGGCCCGTTCTACGACGGAGGGGCCGTCAGGCCTTGCGGGCCCGCGTCGCCTTCTTGGCCGCCGTCTTCTTGACGGCGGACTTGGCCGTCTTGGCCGCCGCGGGCTCGGCGGCCGTCTTCTTGGCCGTCGCCTTCGTCGCGGATGCCTTCGTGGCCGTCTTCGCGGAGACGGCCTTCCTGGCCGGGGCCTTCGTCGCGGCGACGGTCTTCCGCGCCACGCGCTTCTTCGCCCCGCCGGCCGTGGCCGGTCCCGCGTCGCTGACCCGGTCGCCCAGGATGTCGCGCAGGAACTTGCCGGTGTGGCTGGCGGGGATCGCCGCGACCTCCTCCGGCGTGCCCTCGGCGACGACCAGACCGCCGCCGTTGCCACCCTCGGGGCCCATGTCCACGATCCAGTCCGCAGTCTTGATCACGTCGAGGTTGTGCTCGATGACGATGACCGAGTTGCCCTTGTCGACCAGGCCGGACAGCACCTTGATCAGCTTGCTGATGTCGTCGAAGTGCAGACCGGTGGTCGGCTCGTCCAGGACGTAGACCGTACGGCCCGTGGAACGCTTCTGCAGCTCGGAGGCGAGCTTGACGCGCTGCGCCTCACCGCCGGAGAGCGTCGGCGCGGACTGGCCGAGCCGGACGTAGCCGAGGCCGACCTCGTCGAGCGTCTTCAGGTGCCGGGCGATGGTCGGCACGGCCTCGAAGAAGCTCAGCGCCTCCTCGATCGGCATGTCCAGCACCTCGGCGATGGACTTGCCCTTGTAATGGACCTCCAGGGTCTCCCGGTTGTAGCGCGCGCCGTGGCAGACCTCGCACGGCACGTACACGTCCGGCAGGAAGTTCATCTCGATCTTGATCGTGCCGTCGCCCGCGCAGTTCTCGCAGCGGCCGCCCTTGACGTTGAAGGAGAAGCGCCCCGGCAGGTAGCCGCGGACCTTGGCCTCCATCGTCTCCGCGAACAGCTTGCGGATGTTGTCGAAGACACCGGTGTAAGTCGCCGGGTTGGAGCGCGGCGTACGGCCGATGGGCGACTGGTCGACGTGCACGACCTTGTCCACGAGGTCGTCGCCCGCGACCCGCACATGGCGGCCCGGCACCGACTTGGCGCCGTTCAGCTCGCGCGCCAGGTGGGTGTAGAGGATGTCGTTGACGAGGGTGGACTTGCCGGAGCCGGAGACGCCGGTGACCGCGGTGAGCACGCCGAGCGGGAAGGAGATGGTGATGTCGCGGAGGTTGTTCTCCTTCGCGCCGTGCACCGTCAGCTGCCGCTTCGGGTCGGCGGGCCGCCGCACCTCGGGCGTCACGATGGCCTTCTTGCCGGACAGGTACTGCCCGGTGACCGACTCCTTGTTCGCCAGGAGTTCCTTCATCGTGCCGCTGTGCACGACCTTGCCGCCGTGCTCGCCGGCGCCCGGGCCGATGTCCACGACCCAGTCGGCGACCTTGATCGTGTCCTCGTCGTGCTCGACGACGATGAGGGTGTTGCCCATGTCCCGCAGGCGCACCAGCGTCTCGATGAGCCGGTGGTTGTCGCGCTGGTGCAGGCCGATGGACGGCTCGTCGAGCACGTACAGCACGCCGACCAGGCCGGAGCCGATCTGGGTGGCGAGCCGGATGCGCTGGGCCTCGCCGCCGGAGAGGGTGCCCGCGGCACGGTTCAGCGAGAGGTAGTCCAGGCCGACGTCGACCAGGAACTTCAGCCGCTCGTTGACCTCCTTGAGGACCCGCTCGGCGATCTTCTTCTCGCGGGCGTCCAGCTTCATCTCGCGCAGGAAGTCTGCGCAGTCGCTGATCGACATGGCCGAGACCTCGGCGATCGAGCGGCCCTTGACCGTGACGGCGAGGACGATCGGCTTCAGGCGCGTGCCCTCACAGGTGGGGCAGGGCACCTCGCGCATGTAGCCCTCGAAGCGCTCGCGGCTGCTGTCGCTCTCCGCCTCCTGGTGGCGCCGCTTGACGAACGGCAGGGCGCCCTCGAACGCGGTGGTGTACGAGCGCTCACGGCCGTAGCGGTTGCGGTAGCGCACGTCGATCTGGGTGCGGTGGCCGTTGAGGATCGCCTTCTTGGCGCGCTGCGGCAGCCCGGCCCACGGGATGTCCGTACGGAAGCCGAGGGCGTCGGCGAGCGCGCCGACCAGCCGGCCGAAGTACTCCTTGGTGTGGCCGTGCGACCAGGGGTGGACGGCGCCCTCGTCGAGGGACTTCTCCTCGTCCGGGATGATCAGCTCGGGGTCGACCTCCATGCGCGTACCGATGCCGGTGCAGTCGGGGCAGGCGCCGAAGGGCGAGTTGAAGGAGAACGAGCGGGGCTCCAGCTCCTCGAACGACAGGTCGTCGCGCGGGCAGTACAGGTGCTCCGAATACATCCGCTCGCGCTGCGGGTCGTCCTCGGCCAGGTCGACGAAGTCGAGGATGACCATGCCGCCCGAGAGGCCGAGCGCGGTCTCGACGGAGTCGGTCAGCCGCCGCTTGGCGCTGTCCTTGACGGTCAGGCGGTCGACGACCACCTCGATCGTGTGCTTCTCCTGCTTCTTGAGCTTCGGCGGGTCGGAGAGCTGGATCGTCTCCCCGTCCACGCGGGCACGGCTGTAGCCCTTGGTCTGGAGGTCGGAGAAGAGGTCGACGAACTCGCCCTTGCGCTCGCGCGCCAGCGGGGCCAGCACCTGGAAGCGGCTGCCCTCGGGCAGCTCCAGGACCTTGTCGACGATGGCCTGCGGCGACTGCCGGGCGATCGGGTCGCCGCACTCGGGACAGTGCGGCTTGCCGATCCGGGCGAACAGCAGACGGAGGTAGTCGTAGACCTCGGTGATCGTGCCGACCGTGGAGCGCGGGTTGCGCGAGGTCGACTTCTGGTCGATCGAGACCGCGGGGGACAGGCCCTCGATGAAGTCCACATCGGGCTTGTCCATCTGCCCGAGGAACTGCCGGGCGTAGGAGGAGAGCGACTCGACATAGCGGCGCTGCCCCTCGGCGAAGATCGTGTCGAAGGCGAGCGAGGACTTGCCCGAGCCGGAGAGCCCCGTGAAGACGATGAGGGAGTCTCGGGGCAGGTCGAGCGAGACGTTCCGGAGGTTGTGCTCGCGAGCGCCACGAACGATGAGACGGTCGGCCACGCCGGTCGGCACCTTTCTGGAGAGGGGCGGGAGGCCGCGGCCCAGCTGCGTGCGGCCCTGACGGCGGCGGTCGGGCGACCCGGTCGTCCGGGCGCCGAGCCTGATGGGCACGGAAACTGGGCGAGCCCCCGCCCCAGGGTATGGGGGCTGCCGCGGCGATGTCTTATTGATGCCACACACGAGCCTATAGCACGCGCATTCGAATTGCGGGGTCTGTCGCACCGCTTCACCCGAACGTGTGGTCGCTGATGTCAACGCGCGGCGGTCCGCGTCTCTTCCTCGCGATCACCCACAGGCCGTACCCCCCTTCACCCACGCCCGTCCGGTGTTCCTGGTTCCCTCCGGTACCAGGGCCGCCGCGGTGGGAAACCGGCACCGGAGGGAAGCGTGGCGAAGGTGTCCGAAGTCACGGCCGAGGAGGGCGCCGAGCGGGTGCTGTTCGATTTCTTGGGGCCGTCCGGCGCTTCAGGCCTCGCGCACCGGTGGCCCCGTCCGCACCACCCGTGACAGCACCTCGAACGTGTGCCGCAGCAGCTCCCCCTCTTCCGCGGCGATCTCCTCGACCGGAGCCCCCGCGAGCTGCCGCCGGACGACCGTCGCGTACACGGAGCGGTACGCGGCCACGGTCAGCGCCGCGTCCATCCTCGGCCCGTACGCGTCCGGACCGGAACCCTCGGCCTCCGCGAACAGCCCGGCGAGCGTGCCCTCGAACTCCTCCAGCACCTCACGCCCGCGCGCCATCAACGCCGGCGACTCCACCAGCACCCGCCACCAGTAGCCGACCCACTCCCCCACCCCGGCGAGCGGGTGCCGCCGCTCCAGCAGATCGAGCGCCAGGCCCTGCAGCGCTTCCAGCGGCGAGCACCCCTCCCCCCGCTCCCGCACGGCGCGCGTCGCCAGCTCCACGATCTCGGGGACGCGGTCCAGGAAGAGATCTTCCTTGCGGGGGAAGTAGTTGAAGACCGTCATCGTCGAGACCTCGGCGGCGCGGGCGACCTCGGCGACCGTGACGTGGTCGAAACCGCGCTCGACGAACATCCGGGTCGCTTCGCCGGAGATCCGCTCGCGGGTCCGGATCTTCTTGAGCTCGCGCAGCGAGAGCCCGCCGCCGTCCGCGGCCGCCCGAGGTACGCCGCGCCGCCCGCTCTTCTCCGTACCGTCAGCCATAACCAAAATTTTAGCCGAAACAAATTTTTAGTGACTACACTTCGACGCATGGACATGAAGACAACCGGCGGCACCGACACCTGCCCGGACGTGGTGATCGCGGGCGCCGGCCCCGTAGGACTGATGCTCGCCTGCGAACTCGCCCTGCGCCGGGTGCGCGTCGTCGTCCTGGAGCGGCTGACCGCACCGGACGAGACGATCAAGGCCGGGGCCGTCAACACGCCCAGCGCGGAGGCCTTCTACCGCCGCGGACTGCTGCCCGCGCTCGCCGAGGTGCAGAAGGAGGCACTCGGCCGCTTCGGCTCCTTCATGCGGCAGCGACAGGCGGCCGGGGCGACGCCCGCGCGCGCGGCGCCGAAGTTCGCCGGGCACTTCGCGGGCATCATGCTGCCCGCCGAACTCCTGGACGCGTCCGACCCCGGCTTCCACGACGCCGGACCGGCCGGTGACGTCGGGCTGGTACCCCAACTGGCACTCGAACGGCTGCTCGCCGAACGCGCCGCCGAACTCGGCGTCGTGGTACGCCGCGGAGTGGAACTCACCGGCTTCGACGCGGCGGACGACGGCGTGACGGTGCGCCTGCGCCCGGTCGCGGGGGCCGACGGCGCGGAGGGTCCCCAGGGCGGCCACACGGGTGGAGAAGCGGCTGGAGAGGCAGCGAGGGAGGGTGCGGGAGAGACAGCGGGAGAGACGCTTCAGGCCGGCTGGCTGGTCGGCTGCGACGGCGGGCGCAGTACGGTCCGCAGGCTCGCGGGGTTCCCCTTCCCCGGCACCGCCCCGGAGATCACCGGCCACCAGGCGATGGTGGAGCTGACCGGGTCCGAGAAGCTCGGCGCGGGCTGGAACGAGACGGCGACCGGCATCTACGCCCACGGCCCGCTGCCCGGCCGCATCCTCACCGTCGAGTTCGACGGCCCGCCCGCCGACCGCGACGCCCCCATCACCTTGGAGGAGTTGCAGACCAGCCTGCGCCGGACCTCGGGGACCGACGTGACGATCACCAAGGTGCTCACCGCCACCCGCTTCACCGACAACGCCCGCCAGGTCCCCGACTACCGTTCCGGGCGCGTCCTGCTGGCCGGCGACGCGGCGCACGTGCACTCGCCGTTCGGCGGCCAGGGGCTGAACCTGGGCATCGGTGACGCGATGAACCTGGGCTGGAAGCTGGCCGCGACGATCCACGGCCACGCCCCGGAAGGACTGCTGGACACCTACACCGCCGAGCGGCACCCGATCGGCGCGTGGGTGCTGGAGTGGACCCGCGCCCAGATCGCGATGATGCGGCCGGAGCCGCACGCCCGTGCGCTGCGCGAGGTGGTCCGCGACCTGATCGGCACCGTCACCGGCACCACCTACTTCGTCAAGAAGATCTCCGGCGTGTGGCAGGGCTACGACCTGCCCGGCGACCACCCGCTGACCGGCCGCAGCGCCCCCGACCTGGAACTGGCCGACGGCAGCAGGCTCGCCGGCCACCTCCGGGACGGGCAGGGACTGCTGCTCGTCCTCACCGACGACCCGGAGACGGCCCGGCAGGCCGCGGAGTGCGCCGCCGGGTACGCGGGGCGGGTGCGCGTGGTGACCGGCCGCTGCGCGGGCCGTCCGGAGCTGGCCGCGCTGCTGGTACGGCCGGACGGGAACACGGCTTGGGCCGCCGGTACGGACGCGTGGCAGGACGGGCAAGGGGCGGACGCCGAGGCCGGGGGTGCCGAGGCCGGGGGCGGGGAGGCTGTGGTGTCCGCAAGCGCGGGTACCGCTCCGGTCCGTACGGCCGGTGCGGCTGGTGTGTCCGACGTGACCGGTGTGACCGGTACGGCTGGTGTGGCAACCGCCACCCGTACGCCGGCTGCCGAGATCCGCACGGCAGAGGGACCCGGCGCCCTCGACGACGCGTTGCGGCGGTGGTTCGGCACTCCTGGAACCGCGGCCGGATGACGGACGCGGCACGGCCGGACCGGCTTCCCACCGGCCCGGCCAGGCCCGCCGAGCTGCCCACACGCCGCGCGCGCCGCCCGCGTACGCCCTCCCGCGTACGCCCGGATCCGTGCAGGCCGACTCCCGCAGACGCCGCCGCGGCGCTAGCTTCGGACCATGACCGACAACGTGCCCGACTCCGCGCCGGGTTTCGCACAGGACACCGTCTCCGTCCGTGAGGCGACCGAACGACTGCTCGTCGACGTGGGCAAGTTGGACGACGAGGCGATCGGAGAACCGTCTCTGCTGCCCGACTGGACCCGCGGCCATCTGCTCGCCCACGTGGCACGCAACGCCGACGCCCTGGTCAACCTGCTGACCTGGGCGCGTACCGGCGTCCGTACCCCGATGTACGCAAGTGCCGAGGCCCGTGACGCCGACATCGCCGAAGGCGCCGACCGGTCGCTCGCCGTACACCTGGACGACCTGCGGACCAGCGCCGAGCGCTTCGACGCGGCAGCGGCGGCGCTGCCGTCCGCTCGTCGGCAGTACGAGCTGGAGATGCGCAACGGCGTCCTGGAACGCGCCGCCCGGCTGCCGTTCCGCCGGCTGACCGAGGTCGAGCTGCACCGCATCGACCTCGGGGTCGGCTACGGCATCGAGCAGCTGCCGACGGCCTTCGTCGACGCCGAACTGGCGTTCCTGACCGGGAAGAAGTTCGCGGGACACGTCGACGTACCGGCCGTGGAACTGCGCACCCCCGACGGGCGGCGGTGGCGGACCGGCCGTACGGAGCACACGGGCAGGGTCACCGAGGACACCGGAGACGTCCCGTACCTGGTGGTGTCCGGGTCCCCCACCGAACTGGTCGGCTGGCTCACCGGCCGGGGCAAAGGCACCGGCCTCGACACCCGGGGCGGCCCCCTTCCGGCCCTTCCGCCGCTTTAGGGTGGGTTCATGAGTTACACGGGAGCAGTGAAGGTCGGCGGACCGGCCGACGTGCACGAGCTGGCCGACCTGATGATCTCCAAGGTCGCGGTCGGCCCCATGGACAACAACGCCTACCTGCTGCGCTGCCGCGCGACCGGCGAGCAGCTGCTGATCGACGCCGCCGCCGATCCGCACACCTTGCTCAGCCTGATCGGCGAGGACGGCATCGCCTCCGTGGTGACCACCCATCAGCACGGTGACCACTGGGGCGCGCTGCGCGAGGTCGTGGACGCGACGGGGGCCCGTACGTACGCGGGCCGGTACGACGCCGAGGGCATCCCCGTACCGACGGACGTGCCCGTCGAGGACGGCGACACCCTCACGGTCGGCGAAGTGCGGCTGACCGCCCGCCACCTGGCGGGACACACGCCGGGCAGCATCGCCCTGGTCTACGACGACCCGCACGGGCACCCGCACGTCTTCACCGGCGACTGCCTCTTCCCCGGCGGCATCGGCAACACCTGGGACGACCCGGAGCGGTTCGCCAGCCTTCTGGACGACGTCTCGGCCAAGCTCTTCGACCAGCTGCCCGACGAGACCTGGGTCTACCCGGGGCACGGCTCGGACACCACGCTGGGCACGGAGCGACCGCACCTCGCCGAGTGGCGCGCACGCGGCTGGTGACGGGCCGGAAGGGCCGGCGGGGCGGTCGCCCGTCCGCGCCGGTCCGCGGTGCGGGCCGCCCGCCCGGTCAGCGGACCGGCGGACGGCCTTCCCGTCAGCAGTTCACGGCGGATCGGTCCGGGCGGCCGTTCCGTCAGCAGTTCACGAAGGCCCGGCGCGCGTTGTTGTAGCCGCAGCTGTCGACGCGCGCGCCGGACGGCTTCTTGAGGGTCGCGGTGTCCTTGGTGTTGTTCCACACGTAGGCGCGGCTGTTCTGGTAGCGGTGGGCCGCCGTGTCGCGCCCCTTGCCGGTGTGCACCGTCACGGTCTTCCCCGCCCCCAGGCTGTACGTGCCGAAGGTGTACGTGTGCCGGGAAGCGTCGGTCAGTTTCCAGCCCTTGAGGCTGACGGCGCGCGAGGTGGAGTTCTTGATCTGCACCCACTCGGCGTTGAGGCTGGCGTTGGAGCCGTTGTCGTTGCCGGGGCTGTTGTAGTAGATCTTCGTCAGGTGCACGGACCCGGCGGCGGACGCCGGTGCCGCCGTGACGAGTCCTCCGACCGTGGTGGCTATCGCGAGTGCGGCTGCGGCGGCCGCCTTGGTGTGATGACGCATGGTCCCCCCTCGGGACAGTGCGCGCCGGTCGGGCCGTGGCCGGTGGGGCGACGGTCTCCCTCGGGGCGCGCGGCCAACGATGCGCGCACTGTACGGGGCCGTGGGGGCGCGGGCGCACGGAGGGCGCATACGTGACGTACGCATATGCCCGTACGTACAGGGGAGGCCCCGCGGTGCACCCGCCGGACCTCCCCGAACGCGCCGGAGCGGTGGGACCGCCCCTCAGGACAGCCGGTCAGACGTCCACGGCGTCTTTGGCATCTTCCTTCGTCCCGGCGGCCTCCGCGTTCGCGCGGGCCTGCTTCTTCGAGGCCCGCAGACTCGTGATCGTCGTGACGACGAGGACGGCGCAGATCACGCCGAGCGAGACCGGGATGCTGATCTCCGGAACACTCACACCCGACTCGTGCAGGGCGTGCAGCACCAGCTTCACGCCGATGAACCCGAGGATGATCGACAGGCCGTAGGAGAGGTGCACCAGCTTCTTCAGCAGACCGCCGATGAGGAAGTACAGCTGCCGCAGGCCCATCAGGGCGAAGGCGTTGGCGGTGAAGACGATGTACGGGTCCTGGGTGAGGCCGAAGATCGCGGGGATCGAGTCCAGCGCGAACAGGACGTCGGTGGTGCCGATCGCCAGCATGACGATCAGCATCGGCGTCATCAGGCGCTTGCCGTTCTCGACGACGAACAGCTTGGTGCCGTGGTACTTGTCGGTCGACGGGAACCGCTTCTCGACCATCTTCAGGAAGCGGTTCTCCTCGAACTCCTCGTCCTGCTCCTCCGCACGGGCCTCCTTGATCAGCTTCCAGGCCGTCCAGATGAGGAACGCGCCGAAGATGTAGAAGACCCACGAGAAGTTGGCGATGATCGCGGCGCCCGCGCCGATGAACCCGGCGCGCAGCACGAGCGCTATCAGCACACCGACCATCAGCACCCGCTGCTGGTAGATCGTCGGCACCGCGAACTTCGCCATGATCAGGACGAAGACGAAGAGGTTGTCGACGCTCAGCGACTTCTCGGTGATGAAGCCCGCGAAGAACTCGCCGGCCGGCTGCCCGCCGCCGAAGACGAACAGCCCGAGTCCGAAGAGCGCGGCCAGAGCGACCCACACGGCGGTCCAGACACCGGCCTCCTTGAGGGAGACCTCGTGGGGTTTTCGGCCGCCGATGAAGAAATCGGCGGTGATCAGGGCGCACAGACCGATGATGGTCAGCACCCACAGGGTCAGGGAAACGTCCACTGCTCCTCCGGCAGAGTCGTACGGCACTAACAGCGTCGTCGCTGCCGGAGGTCTCTTCCACCCGAGAGCGCTGGTGCCGCGCTCCCCGAGACGGGCCGACGCCCCGGGATCTCGTCAGTGGTGCGATCCGTGATGACGGGGACGTCGCGCAGGAATACTCCCCTCCGCACCACAAGAGTAAAGGAAGGGCAATGAATAGTAAAGAGTTGGGTAAATGCGCTGGTCAGGTTGGGTTGCGGAGGGGGTGGCGGGTGGGGGCAAGGGCTTGACCGTGGGTGCGGCGGGGGCGCGGACAGGGCATGAGATCGCGCACTTCCCCGGATTCCCCGGGTCCCCCGGTTTTGCCGCCTGCCCCGGTGTGGTCAGCGCTCGCGGGTCCGGCTGTGGCCCTGCGACCGGCGGGCCTCCGCCAGGTCGCCCAGGACCTTGCGGAGCACCCGGCTGCCGTCCGGCACGCGCGACGGCTCGTACGTCCAGGCGTGCCCGACCCAGGGGTCGGCGAGGTGGGCGTCCGGCACCGGCGTCACGCGCAGCAGGGAACGCCACAGCGGGTCCAGCACCGGCCCGTACTCCCGGGCCTCGGACCGGTCGGCGACCATCAGCAGGTGCACGCCGACCGACGGGCCCTCGTCCGCCAGGTAGCGGAGCTGGTTGACGGCGCGGTCGTCGAAACCGTGCGGGAAGTCGTGGACGATCAGCAGCTGCTCGGCGGTGTCCAGGTCCGGTGGCAGGGCTTCCGCGGCCTGGTTGCGGACCGCCATCTGTACGAGGTCCACGCGCCGGGTCAGTTCGCCGAGCACCGCGGTCACGCCCTGCGCGCCGGTGGCCGGAGGCTCGCGGAGCGCGCCCGTCTCCAGCAGCGGCGCCAGAGCGGGCGCCGCCGAGCCGGCCGGGTCGATGACGTGGACGGTGAGTTCGCCGACCGGGTGGGCGGCCAGCAGGCGGGCGGCGAGCGTGACGGCCGTGTCGACCGCCCGGCGCCGCACCTCGGCCGCGTCGAGCGGCTCGGTCCCGTCCGGGCCGCCGCCCAGACCGTCGAGCCCTTCGAGGCCGTCGAGGTCGAAGGCGCTCCCGAACGCGCCGTCGGCCGTCTCCGCGCCGGTGAACGTCTCCGGACGCCCGCTGTCGATCCACAGACCGCGGTTCATCGGCAGCCGTACCAGCATGGGAATGCGCAGGTCGGGGCATTCCGGCAGACGCAGATCACCGAGCCGCACCGCCGTCGGGTACTCCTCCGGCGGCCGGTAGCCCTGCCAGACGGGGCTGCTCCAGGCGGCGAAGGCCGGGGGCAGGGCGGGCTCGACCACCTCGGCTTCGGCGGTGAGCTGGGCGAGATCGCGGTCGAGCACTTCGCGGGCCTGGGCCGCGAGGCGGGCGTGCTTGTCGTGCGCGGCGGCACGCGCCGCTTCGGCGGCCGCTCCCATGCGGTTGCGGGGGTCGGCGTTGACGGCGTCCAGTTCCTTCGCCAGGCGGGACTGGGCGAAGTCCATGGCGCTGCGGTAGGCGGCGACCGTCCGCGACAGGTCCTCGAACATGCCCCAGACCTGGTTGTAGAGCCGCTCTTCCGGGGTCCGGCCGGCGGCGTCACCGGCTACCGGACCGGCGGGGCGCGCCTCGCCGGGCGGGGCTGCGGTGGGGGTGGAGGCAGGGGGCGAGGCAGGTGCGGGTGCGGGTGTGGCGGGTGTGGGAGATGGTGCCGCTGGGGCGCCTTGGCGGGGCTGCGGGGGCGAGGTACGGCGTTTCGGGTGCCGGTAGTCGACGGGGCCGGGTGAGGCGGCTGAAATGGGCGGCACGGCAGGGTCGGACGAGGCAGCGGAGTCGGACGGTGCGGTGGGATCGGACGGCGCGGCAGGGTCGCGTGGTGCGGCGGGGCCGGGTGGTGCGGCGGGGCCGGGTGGTGCGGCGGGGCCGGGTGAGGCGGCGGGGCCGGGTGAGGCGGCGGGGTGGCGCGATGAGCTGGCGCCGGGCGACGCGGTGGGGACCGGTACCGAACGCGCGTGGCCGCTGCGTACCGCTTCCTGGATCTCCGAGGCCAGTCCCGTGCCCGTGGCCTGCGGCAGGCCCTGATCCTGGAGCAGCGCGGCGAGCCCGCCCGCGTACCCCTGCCCGATGGCCCGTACCTTCCAGGCGCCCTGCCTGCGGTACAGCTCCACCGCCACGACGGCGGTCTCGGCGTCGAGGTCGACGAGCGTGTAGCTGGCCAGCTCCGTACCGTCCAGGCCCGTGACGGCGACGAACGGTGCCGCCGCCGCGCCGAAGACCGCCGGGCCGCCGATGCCGACGGGCAGCGCGAGCAGCACGCTCACCCGGTGCACGGCCGCGGGCAGCGCGTCCAGGTCCACCGCGATCCGGTGCTCGGCGGCGGCCTGCCGGGGCACCTCGACGCCGTCGCGACGCGGCGCGCCCGGGTGGGCCACCGCTTCGGCGCCCGCGAGACCACCCCGCTCGTCGGCGAGCGTCACCCCCGCGACGACGGGCCCGCCCGCCGCGATCCTGATCTCCACACGCGTCCGGTCCAGTGGGTGGTTCTGCCCTCGGACAAGCTCGGCCGTCATCGTCGTTCCCCCGGAATGTCGTGCGCCCCGTGCTCGCCGACGGGGCTGGTGCGTGCTTACAGGTACGGCAGGATCGCCGGGACGACGTCCTTGAACGTACGGCCTTCGGACGGTTCGCCGATCGCGGTCATCTGCCAGCCGCTGCCGGAACGGTGCACCTTGCTCATGATCTGCGCGGTGTAGTCACCGCCGCCGGTGAGGGTGTAGCGGGCGAGTTCCTGGCCGGTGGTCTCGTCGACCAGGCGGCAGAACGCGTCCTGCACCTCGGCGAAGGTCTGTCCGGTGAAGGAGTTCACGGTGAAGACGATCTGGTCGATGTGCACCGGCACCCGCGACAGGTCGACGAGGATCGCCTCGTCGTCCCCGCCCTGGCCCGCGCCGCCGACCACGTTGTCGCCGGTGTGCCGCACCGACCCGTCGTCACTGATCAGGTGCTGGAAGAAGACGACGTCCATCGGCTGCTTGTCGGCGAACAGCACCGCCGAGGCGTCGAGGTCGATCTCCCGGGTGCGCGATCCGAACAGGCCGCGGCGGGGCGCCGAACGCCAGCCCAGCCCCATCCGTACCGCGGTCAGCGTCCCCCCGTCGGACTTCGCCAGGCTGATGCCCTGCCCCTTGGACAAGTTGACCGACACGTGCCGTCCCCTCTCGCTCTGTTCTCCCCGTCGCCGCCTCCCCGACGGCTTCCCCCGACCCTATGCACGGCCCGCCCCCGGCACGCACCTGCCCCGCGCTTTGTGGCGTTCCTGCAACACAGCCCGCCTCTTTCGGGTAGCGCCGGGCGATCCCTCTCCCAACGGCGCGGGGACAAGCCCGGGCCGTACGGCAGCAACGGGCCGAGCACCCCGCCGCCACCCGGCCGGGGCGAGCCGATCTGCCGTACGCCGACGAGCCGGAACCGCCACATGACGACAGGCGGCAACCGCCGTACGCCCGGCCACCCGACCAAACCCGCCAGCCCGGCCACCCGACCGACCCCGTCAGCCCGGCCGCCCCGTCACCGGGAGCACCCCTTCGGCGAAGTCGCCCCCTCACCGACCAGCCTCTCGCCGATTCCCCCCGCCAATCGCCTCCTCGCCGATACCCCGTCTCGCGCCCTCGCCCCCTCAGCGCAGCCCCGCCTCCTTCATCTGCCGCAGTTCCTTCTTCAGCTCTCCCACCTCGTCGCGCAGCCGGGCGGCCACCTCGAACTGGAGCTCCGCGGCGGCGGCCCGCATCCGGTCGGTCATCTCCTCGATCAGTTCGGCCAGTTCCGCGGCCGGCCGGTCGGTAGGTGTGCCGCCCTTCGCGGCCTTGCCCTTGGCCGCCTTCCCGCCCAGCGCGGGCACCGGTGCCTTGCCCTTGGCATCCTTGCCTTCGGCCCCCTTGCGGTAGCCGGTGCCCAGCAGCTCCTGGGTGTCGATCTCCTCGCGCGCGAGGGTCGCGACGATGTCGCCGATCTTCTTGCGGAGGGGCTGCGGGTCGATGCCCTTCTCCTTGTTGTACGCGAGCTGCTTCTCCCGGCGGCGGTTGGTCTCGTCGATGGCCCGGCGCATCGCCGGGGTGATCTTGTCCGCGTACATGTGGACCTGGCCGGAGACGTTTCGGGCGGCCCGGCCGATGGTCTGGATCAGGGACGTGCCCGAGCGGAGGAAGCCCTCCTTGTCGGCGTCCAGGATGGCCACGAGCGACACCTCGGGCAGGTCGAGGCCCTCCCGCAGCAGGTTGATGCCGACCAGGACGTCGTACTCGCCGGCCCGCAGCTCCCGCAGCAGCTCCACGCGCCGCAGGGTGTCCACGTCGCTGTGCAGGTAGCGGACCTGGATGCCCAGTTCGACGAAGTAGTCCGTGAGGTCCTCGGCCATCTTCTTGGTGAGGGTGGTGACCAGGACCCGCTCGTCCTTCTCCGTACGCGTACGGATCTCGTGCACCAGGTCGTCGATCTGGCCCTCGGTGGACTTGACGATCACCTCGGGGTCGACCAGGCCGGTCGGGCGGATGATCTGTTCCACATAGCCGTCGGAGCGCGAGAGTTCGTACGAGCCGGGCGTCGCCGACAGGTAGACGGTCTGGCCGACCCGCCCCAGGAACTCCTCCCACTTCAGCGGCCGGTTGTCGAGGGCGGACGGCAGCCGGAAGCCGTGCTCGACCAGGGTGCGCTTGCGGGAGGCGTCGCCCTCGTACATCGCGCCGATCTGCGGCACGGTGACGTGCGACTCGTCGATGACCAGGAGGAAGTCGTCCGGGAAGTAGTCCAGGAGGGTGTTCGGCGCGGTGCCGGGGGCGCGGTCGTCCATGTGCATCGAGTAGTTCTCGATGCCGGAGCAGGAGCCGACCTGGCGCATCATCTCGATGTCGTAGGTCGTCCGCATCCGCAGGCGCTGGGCCTCCAGGTGCTTGCCCTGCTTCTCCATCGTGGCGAGGCTCTCGGCCAGCTCCGCCTCGATCCCGGCGATGGCCTTCTCCATGCGCTCGGGACCCGCGACGTAGTGGCTGGCGGGGAAGACGTACAGATGCTCGTCCTCGCTGATGACCTCGCCGGTCAGCGGGTGGAGCGTGGACAGCGCCTCGATCTCGTCGCCGAACATCTCGATGCGGACGGCCAGCTCCTCGTAGACCGGGAAGATCTCGATGGTGTCGCCGCGGACGCGGAACGTGCCGCGGGTGAAGGCCATGTCGTTGCGGGTGTACTGGATGTCGACGAAGCGGCGCAGCAGCTGGTCGCGGTCGATCTCGTCGCCGATCTTGAGCGGCACCATGCGGTCCACGTACTCCTGGGGCGTGCCCAGGCCGTAGATGCAGGAGACCGAGGCGACCACGACGACGTCACGCCGGGTGAGCAGGGAGTTCGTCGCGGAGTGGCGCAGCCGCTCGACCTCCTCGTTGATCGAGGAGTCCTTCTCGATGTAGGTGTCCGACTGCGGGACGTACGCCTCGGGCTGGTAGTAGTCGTAGTACGAGACGAAGTACTCGACGGCGTTGTTGGGCAGCAGCTCACGGAACTCGTTGGCGAGCTGCGCCGCGAGGGTCTTGTTGGGCGCCATGACGAGGGTGGGACGCTGCAGCTTCTCGATCATCCACGCGGTGGTCGCCGACTTTCCGGTACCGGTCGCGCCGAGCAGGACGACGTCCTTCTCACCACCGCTGACGCGCTGCTCCAGCTCGGCGATGGCCGCCGGCTGGTCGCCGCTGGGCTGATAGGGGCTGACGACCTCGAAAGGCGCCACCGTGCGTTCGATCTTGGATACGGGCCGCATGGAACCAACCGTACGACTCCCCACTGACAACCGGCCGGAAAACGCTCCGACCAGCGGTTCCGCCGACGGACGGCGGTGGGCGGCGTCCGGCGGGGCCGGGCCGCGGCGGACACAAGCCCAGAACCGGCCAGCGGGGCCGGGCGGGCCTTTCCCCGGCCCGCGGGCGTGGCGGCCGGGGCTTCGCACTCCGGGCCGGGCCCGGCACGTACGGATATTGCGCGCCGGGTGAGGGGATCACGGGACCGAGGCCTTCAAACACGGAGCACAGGACACTTCTCGTTCAATTTCTGTCCATCAGACGCCTGTCTTCCGGTACATCCCGGCTGCGACTCTCTGCGCGTCCGACCTCGGATCCACCGTGTTCCCCGTAGGGGTTCCGGCTCCGCTCCCGGCCGACCGAAGCCGGGACGGCGGCCGCGTACCCGGCTCCGACCGGCCCGCCAGGGCCCGGCCCCGGTCCCGGCACGCGTCCGCCTCCACGCCGTCACTAGGAGTCCGTATGCGTATCCGTCCTGTCGCCGCTGTCGCCGGTGCGCTCGTGGGCCTGGCCGCGTCCCTGCTCCCCGCCACCGGCGCGCAGGCCGCCGACGGGCACCGCGGAGTGGAGGTCGTCGCCCACCGGGGCGCCTCCGCCTACGCGCCCGAGAACACCCTCGCCGCCGTCGACGCGGCCGCCGACCTCGGGGTCGCGTGGGTGGAGAACGACGTCCAGCGCACCAAGGATGGCGAGCTGGTCGTCGTGCACGACACGTCGCTCGCCCGGACGACCGACGCCGAGCAGGTCTTCCCGGGCCGTGCGCCCTGGAACGTCGCCGACTTCACGCTCGCGGAGATCGAGCAGTTGGACGCCGGCAGCTGGTTCGGCCCGAAGTTCGCCGGCGAGCGGGTGCCGACGCTGGAGGACTACATGGACGCGGTCGAGGACAACGGCCAGAAGCTGCTGATGGAGATCAAGGCGCCCGAGCTCTACCCCGGTATCGAGCGGCAGATCCTCAAGGAGCTGCGCGAGGACGGCTGGCTGGACCGCCACCACGTCAAGCACCGGCTGATCGTGCAGAGCTTCAACGCCGGCTCGGTGAAAAAGGTGCACAGCCTGCGCCCCGACGTCAAGACGGGCTTCCTCGGCACGCCCGCCGTCGCCGAGCTGCCCAAGTACGCGGCCTTCTCCGACCAGATCAACCCCCAGTACAAGTCCATCGACGCCGGTTATGTCGCGGCCGTGCACAAGATCAAGGGACCGCATGGCCGGCCGCTGGAGGTCTTCACCTGGACCGTCGATGACGCCGCCGGCGCGGTCAAGGCCGCCGGACAGGGCGTGAACGGCATCATCAGCAACAAGCCGGACGTCGTCCGGAACGCCCTGGAGGGCGAGGACCGCTAGGGCGTACCTGCTGGCTGTTGGGCGGTGGCCGGCCCCGGTGCCGCTGTCGGCAACGTCCCTGGACCCGGTTCCGGGGGCGTTGTCAGTGGCAGGCCATAGGCTGATGCCGTGATGAACGCAGAGCGTGATCAGCAGGCCGACTGGGCCTGGCGCGTGCTGGACACCCCCATCGGCCCGCTGCTGCTCGCGGCGACCCGCGAAGGGCTGGCGCTGGTCGGATTCCACGCGGACGAGCGCACCACCCGCCGCGCCCTGGACCGTCTCCGGCAGGCGTTCGGCCGCGAACCGCTCCCGGAGATACCCCACCTGGCCACGGCGGCCGACGAGCTGACCCGGTATTTCGACGGCGGTCTGCACACCTTCACCGTCCCGTTGGACTGGTCCCTGTCCGCGGGCTTCAACGAGCGGGTGCTGCGGGCACTGGCCGCCGGCGTCGCGTACGGCACGGTGGTCGGCTACCAGGATCTCGCCGACCGGGTCGGTGAACCGGGCGCCGCCCGTGCGGTGGGCGCGGCCATGGGCTCCAACCCGCTCCCGGTCGTCGTGCCCTGCCACCGGGTGGTGGCCAGTGACGGCGGCATCGGGGGTTTCGGCGGTGGCCTGGAGACCAAACGCCGGCTGCTGGCTCTGGAGGGCGTCCTCCCGCAGCCTCTCTTCTGACGGACGGAGGCCGGGCCCCTCGGTCCCGTACCGCTGCCCTTCACCGGTCACGCCGACGGCCTCGCGCCCCGGTTCCCTCGGCCCCGCGCCCACCGTCCTCTCGCTCCGCCCGAACGAAAGACGCGCATCTGCCATGTCCCGCCAGGTAGCCCTGCTCCGCGGCATCAACGTCGGAGGCCACAAGAAGTTCCCCATGGCGCAGCAGCGCGAGCTGTTCGCTTCGCTGGGCCACACGGACGTGACGGTTCTCCTGCAGACCGGCAACATCGTCTTCGCCGACCCGGGCACGCCGCCCGCTGAGACCGCCCGCCGCATCGAGGCGCGGATCGCCGACGACCTGGGTTTTCCCGTCCCGGTGATGGTCCGCACGCGCGACGAACTGGCCGCCACCGTCGCGGCCAATCCGTTCCCGGAGGCGGAGGCGGAGCCGAAGACCCTGCATGTGACGTTTCTGTCCGGCATACCCGCCGACGTGGCCCCGCTGGCGGCGCTGGATTCCGGCGCCTACGCCCCGGACCGGCTGCGACTGATCGGCCGCGAACTGTACCTGTGGTGCCCGGGCGGAATCGGCCGCTCCAGGCTCGCCGAGGCCGTGTCCCGCGCCCGGCTCGGCGTGATGGCCACGGCCCGCAACTGGAACACGGTGACCAGGCTGCTGGCCTTGGCCGACGCCTGAACGGCCCGGCGCGGCGGGCGCTCAGTGGAGGGACGCATCGGCCGGGCCCGCTCAGTGGAGGGAGGTATCGGCCGGACCCGTGGCGAAGCGGGTGAACCGCACCCGCAGACCGGCCCGCTGCGGCGCGCAGCAGAACGGCCCGGCGGTCGCCTTCGCCTCCGGGTCGAGGGGCGCCAGCCGCACCATGCGCCACGGCTCCTGTTCACGCCGCGCCCGTACGGTCAGCGCGTCACCGCTGCGGCTCACGCGCACCGTGACCTCGTGCCCCGCCCAGGACGGTACGGGCGCCAGCGACCAGTCCGACCACTCACGGGTGACCACCGCGCCCAGCTGGGGCGCGCCGTCGCTCATTTCCACCCCCGCCTTGATCCAGGTGCGGTCGTCCACCCGCACCATCACCCCGGCCTGGTCGTACAGTTCGTCGAAGGCGGCGATGAAGGAGACTTCGACGGCCGAGTCCGCGGGGAAGGCCGTCAGCAGTGCGTGGCCGGTGTCCCGGGCGAAGCCATAACTGGTCCGCCGCCAGAAGTCACTCCCTTCGGCGGCTGTGACGACCAGCGTGCCGCCGCCCGTCGCCGCCGGCTCCCGCACCGCTTCGGGCGGTGGGTTCAGCCACCGCGCCGCGTCCGTGTCCCAGCCGATGTCCGCCATGCGCAGCGCCCCTCCCGGATTTCCGCGCGTCGTGGTGATCGGCTCACGCCAACCGGCGCTGCCCTCAGCCGTGACGGGTTGTCAGCGGCGGGGTCAGCCGTGTCCGTTCCAGGCCGGGCGGTCGGGATCGTCCGCCTTCACGACGACATCGGCGGCCTCCTCGGGCCGCACCTCCACCTCGTACCGCGCGAAGGCGGGCAGCGTCCACCGCTCGTCCTGCGGAGTGCGGCGGGCCAGCGCGGCGGACGACAGCTTCAGATGGACCGACAGGTCGAAGGGGAACCAGTGGCCGAACAGCAGCGGACCGTGCAGAAGCAGTACGCCGCCCGGCGGCAGTTCGGCATACGGGCTGCGCGTGGCCCGGTCCGTCCGAGGGTCCCACAGATCCGGCAGCACCCGCCCCGTGCCGCCCGGGTCGAGTGGTGTGAGCACCTCCCGCCAGAGCGCCTGCCGGTCGAACCACGTGTCGTAATACGCGTCGGGGTCTTCCTTCCCGTACTCCAGGCGCAGGGAGGCGGGCCGCAGGAAGCCGTCGGCCGCGACGACGTGTACGGGCCTGCCGCGCAGCCGCAGCGCTTCGGCGAGCCGTCCGGCAACGCCGGCCGGGCGGGCGGCCGGCGCCCCGTCGACGGCGACACGCAGCCATGGCCCGCCGTCCGCCGACGCCGTCGCACCGATGCGCTCGGCGAGCGCGTCCGTCAGCCGGTCCCAGGTGATCGCTTCGAGCCGCACTTCTTCATTGTGCCGGGCGCGGCGGGCGGGCGAGCACACCGGTTAGGGTTGCCGGTCGAGCCAGGGGTGAAGGGTGAGGCGTGTGGGGGAAGCGGTCACGGACGGGCAGAGGTGGCTGCGGGTTCCGGTCGGCCCGGAGGCGCCGCAGTGGTCCACCCGGGTCAGGGCCGCGCGCGTCCTGTTCGTGGTGCACAACGTCACTTCCGCCACCCGGCTCCTGGACGTGCTCCCTCTGTTCGACGCCGACCCGCGCGTCCAGTGCCTGGCCACCTGTACGGGTTCCTCGCCGTATCTGCACGGCGTACCGGAACTGCTGGCGGACGCCGGGCTGCCGGTCCTGCCCTGGGAGCAGGCCGTGGAGACCCCGGTGGACCTGGCGGTCAGCGCGAGCTACGGCGGTGAACTGCACCTCATCAGAGGGAAGTTGGCCATCCTGTCGCACGGCATCGGCTACAATAAGAGGCTCCCCACACCGGACACCGGACACCGGACACCGGACACCGGACACCGGACACCGGACACCGGACACCGGACACCGGACACCGGGAGCCGGGGCCGGAGGGGGGATGCCGGGCGAGCGCCGGTTTTCGGGCTCTCACCGGAGTGGCTGCTGCGGGACGGTGTGCCCGTCGCGACGGCGACCGTCCTGTCCCACCCCGAGCAGCTCGCACGCCTCCGCCACGCCTGCCCGCCCGCTGCCCGTACCGCCGTCCTGGCCGGTGACCCCTGCTTCGACCGCCTGCTGGCCGCGCTCCCCCACCGGGACAGCTTCCGCCGCGCCCTCGGCGTGTCCGCCGGCCAGCGCCTCGTCGTCGTCAACTCCACCTGGGGGCCGCGTTCCCTGTTCGGCGATGCCGACGACGTCTTCCCCCGGCTCCTGGAGAGCCTCACCCGCGAACTGCCCGTCGACTCCCACCGCTGCTGCGCCGTCCTGCATCCGAACATCTGGCACGGTCACGGCCCTGGTCAGGTACGTGCCTGGCTGCGCCGTGCCGAGCAGGCCGGGCTGACCGTCGTCCCGCCGCTCGGGCCGTGGCGGCAGGTCCTGGCCGCCGCCGACGCCGTCATAGGCGATCACGGCAGCGTGACGTACTACGCGGCCGCCCTCGGCACGCCCGTCCTGCTCGGCGCCTTTCCGGAGGCAGACCTCGACCCGGCGTCGCCCGTCGCCGAACTGGGCCGCACGGCTCCCCGGCTCCACCCGTACGAACCGCTCCTCCCCCAGCTCGACGAGCTGCTGGCCCGCCACCGCCCCGACCGTTACGCCCAGCTCACCGCCCTGGCCAGTTCCTCTCCGGGCGGCTCGGCCGCTCTGCTCCGGCGCACGTTCTACGGCCTCATCGGCCTCGCCGAGCCCGGCACTCCGGCTTACCTGCCGCGGCTGCTCGATCCCTCGTACGGTGGTCTGCCCTCCGACATCCCGCCCGCCTCTCCGCTCCTGGCCCCCCTCCAGGTCCTGACCCACCTGCGCGACCACCGCCCCGCCGCGCATCCCGAGATAGCCGTCACCCGCCATGCGGAAGGCGTCGGCGCGGCAACGTACCCACCTCCGGCCCCGAGCCCGGAGCCGACCACGGCCCCGGCCTCACCTCCGCCTGCCGCCCCCACCGCATCCCACGCCTCTCCCCACGCCACCTCACACACCCCTGCGCACCCCGGCGCCCACACCGCCGTCCATGAGGACGTCCCGGACGCCACCCGGCTCGCCCTCGCCGACCTGGTGCTCCACGACTCCCGGCCCGAACCCGCGGCGTGGACGCAGGAGGCGATGCGACGTCACCGGCACTGCGCCATGGCCGCGTGTGTCACCGCGCCGGACACCTGCCTCGTACGCATTCCGGACGGGCGTCTGGTCACCCTCACCGCGGCGCCCGGCGCGGACGGCCACCTCGACCTGTGCGATCCAGCCGTCTACGCCTCGGCCCTCTACGCCTGGTACGAGCGCGGAAAGCCCGTCGAGGAACTTCTCGACGGCCTGGTCGTGGTCACGGGCGGCACCGGCCACCACGTGCAGGTCACGATCACTCCTCCTCGCTGACCTCCCCCTCCGGAGACACCCTCCGCCGGGCCGCCTCCACCCCGTCGAGCCGTGCCCGTACGGCACCGGTCCTGGGTGATCCCGTTCTCTCGTGGCAGTCGAGCGCTGCTCGCAGACACCGGATCTCACCCGCCGCGTCCCCGGCCAAGGCGGCCCGGTCGGCGCGCAGCTCCGCCAGATCCGCCTGCTGGACGACCGAGCCTTCCGCCGCCATGACCGAAGCAGCGCGCCCGAGCGGCTCGTCCGCCTCCTCCGCACGTCCGGCGTCGAGCAGGGTCCGTCCGAGGCTCATCAGCACCCTGGCCTCGTTGTACGGGTCGGGCAGCGCGCGTATCAGCTCCTGCGCGTGCCGCAGCTGAACGACCGCTTCCTCGTAGCGGCCCATGCCCTGGAGCGACCGTCCGAGGTGGTGTTCGAGCAGGGCCAGCGCACGCGGGTCGCCGACCTGCCGCGCCAGGCGCCTGGCCGACCGGAAGCACTCGGCGGCCTCGCCCCACCGTTCCTGCCGCAGGTGCAGCAGTCCCAGGGACTCCACCGCCGTCGCCTCACCCCGCACGTGTCCGGCCCGCCGGTCCGCCGCGGCCGCCTCCGCGAACTGCGCCCGCGCCTGGCCGTACTCCGCCAGTCCCAGATGGGCGAAGCCGAGCTGGGCGCGCATCCGCCCTTCGGCCTCGGAGCACTCCTCCGCGCACCGGACGGCGGCCTCGACGCCGAGCCGGTGGGTGGAGACCCACTGCTGGTGGTAGCCGAGCCGTAGGTGCAGTCCCCACATGGCCTCGCACAACTGCCACGTCAGGTCGTCGAGTCCGTGGTCGTCAGCGGCCCGGACCGCCTCCGCCAGATTCTCCCGTTCGTCCCGCAGCCAGGCCAGCGCGCTGATGCCGTCCTCGTAGGCCGCGGGCCGGCCCGCCAGCCGTGTGTACGCGGGCCCCAGGTGCCAGCGGCCGGGCAGCACGCACGCGTCGGCCGCGGCCGCGGCCCGCAGGTACCAGAGCAGCGTACGGCGGACGGCTGCCGCGGCCCCCGCGATGCCGTCCTGGGTCAGCGCACGCTGTTGCGCGTACTGCCGCCACAGGTCGTGAAACCGGTAACGCGCCTGGCCAGAAGCGTCGATCCGGCCCTCGGGCCCGGCTTCCGTCGCGCGCTCCGCGCCGGTCGCGTCCTCCAGCAGCCGCGCGTCGGCGAGTTCGGCGAGCAGAGGGCCCGCCGCGTCCTCGGGTATCCCTGCGGCCGCCGCGGCGGCGCCCGGCGTCACATGCCGCCACGGTCGCAGACTCGTCAGCCGGAACAGCCGGGCCGCGGCCTCCGAGAGATGCCCGTACGAGGCGTCCATCGCGCCGCGCATCGGCTCGTCCGGCGCGGTGCCTGGGGTGGTGGCCGGTGCGGCGGCTGGAAAGGTGGCTGGGGTGGCGGCCGGTGCGGTGGGGGCAGCTGCGGAGTCCGGGGAGGCGGACGGTGTGGCGTCGGCCGCCGTGTCCCCTCCGTAGGGGGCTCGCGCTGCCTCGTCGTCCCCGTCGTCGCCGCTCGTGCTCATCTCGCGCTCCAGCAGTTCCCAGTCCGGCTGTCGCCGGCCGGCGGCGCGTGCCCCGATCGCGCACAGCGCGAGCGGCATGCCGCCGCACCGCCGCGCCACCGCCTCGACACCCGGGCCCGTACCGCCCAGACGGGCGAGCAGCCCCACCGCGTCGGGGGTGCGCAGCGGTCCGAGCCGTACGGTGTGCGCGCCGTACTCGATCACGAGGCGGCCGAGGTCGGCCCGGCTGGTCACGATCGTCAGGGAGCCCGGTGCCGCGGCGAGCAACGGCCGCACCTGCGCGGCGGAATGCGCGTCGTCCAGCACCGTGAGGATGCGCCGGTCCGCCGTCACGCTGCGGAACGTGCTCTCCTGGGCGTCGGGGTCCGCCGGTATCCAGTCCCGGTGGACCCCGAGGTCCCGCAGGAAGCGCGACAGCACGTCGGACGGCGCGGCAGCGGTCGTGGCGGACGCCCCGCGCAGGTCCGCGTACAGCTCGCCCTGCCCGAATCGTCCGCGCAGCGCGGCGGCCAGGCGCAGGGCGGTGGCCGACTTGCCCACGCCGCCCGGCCCCCACAGGACGACCACGAGTGGAGCTCCGACGTCCCCCGCACCGTCGGCGTCACTCCTCGGCGACGCCTCGTCCAGTAAGCGCGTCACCTCGGCCAGTACGGCGTCACGGTCGACGAAATGGCGGGTTCCGGGAGGCAGCGTACGAGGCACCGGTGCGCCCGGCATGATCGCCGGGGCGGTCTCCTGGATCGTCACCGTGCCGATCGTCCGGGCCTGTACGACGGCTCCGTACACCGTCCCGCCGCTGATCTCGTTGCGCACACCGGCGGCGGCTGGAACGGGGTCAGGGGCGCCCGGCTCCCGGTCAGCCACGAGCGGGCCCTTCGCCGAACCCGCCGCCGCGCCGGTCCAGCCGGGTGACCACACCGGCCTGGATGGTCGTCCCGTGGTGCACTCCGCCGCTGATGGAGTTGTGCACCTCTCGCACCTCGATCCTGGTGCCCTCGTCCGGCCGCAGTTCCGCCAGCAGCCGCCGCAACTCCTCGGCTGCCGCCGGGTCGTCGCGCAGGGCCCGCCGCAGCCGCACCCGCCACTCGGCCGCCACGTCGGCCGCGCCGTCCTCGTCACCGTCGCGCTGCGCGGTCACCAGCTCCGTGCGCGACACTTCCAGCTCTCCTTCGAGCGCTTCTTCCTCACCGCCGCCCCGGCGCCGCGAGAAGAACGCCGCCACCCGTTGCCGCGCCTGCGTCCAGCCCTCGGTCACCATCTGCTGCACCAGCGCCGTCGCCCCCGCCGTCGCGAGCGCCGTCAACTCCGCGTCCATCGGTCCCCCCTTGTTCCCGCCGTACGAACCGTACGAGGTGTACGGACGGGCTCGCTGTCACGGTGCGTCGCTGCCACGGTAGGGGAAGGTGTCCCCCGCCCGCTTCGCCCGTTCCCTCCGCTCGCCCCTCCGACTCCTACTTCTCCCAAGCTACTTGACCCCACTGACAGTCACCGTCCTCCGCCGCTTCCGTCACCCCGAAAGGAGTCGTCGGGCAAGGGCCAGGGGCGCGGTCGCGGAGGCGGACGAGGTGACACCGGCGCGGTGGCCGGTGGCGCGTTCGACGGACGCGGTGCCGGTTTCGGATTCGAGCGCGGGGGCGTAACCGGCGCCGCGGAGCGCTTCGAGTGTCTCGGCGGGCGGCCGGGCACTGGCGAGGACCGTGGGGGCGATGGCGCGCAGGCCGAGGGCCTGGAGGGCGCGGTGGGCGGCGAGTTCGCGGATCAGGGCCTCGTCGTCGGAACGGATGCAGCAGGCCGTGGGCAGTACCCTCATCCGGCCGTGGGCACGGGCGGCGTCCTGGACGAGGTAGGTCAGGGGCTGCGGCAGGGGGCCCGTCGCGGACACCTCGGCAAGTGCGGCGAGCAGGCCCGGGGCTGTGTGTCCGGCGTCGAGCGCCCGGCGTACGGATGCCGGGGTGAACCGCCAGGTCACGGCATGCCCTTCGGACTCCCGGTCGGCGGCCGAGGACAGCAGGCCGGCGAGGGCCGCTGCCGGAGGCCCCGGCACGACGGCCGTCAGATCGGCCTGGAAGTGGGCCTGCTCGACGGGTGGCGGAAGCAGCTCCCGGAGGTGCGAGCGGAGAGCGTCGGGGTCCCCGGGGGACACGGCGAGCAGAGCATGGCCCAGTGGGGTCAGAGCGCCATGGGCGACGAGCGCGAGGAAGGCGGCCTCGTCCAGGATGTGCGCGGCGCGGTCCTCGGCCAGCGGCTCGCCGACGACCGCCAACGGGCGGTGCCAGGCCGCTGCGTGGAGAAGAGCGGGCAGGTCGGGCCGGTGGTCCGGCGCCCCGGACGGCCGGGACGACCCGGATGCCCCGAACCCCCCGGAGGGCTGGGACGCCCCGGATGGCCCGGACACCTCGGACGGTCGGGACAAGAGCGGCGTGCCCCCCGATGGCCGGGATGGCTGCTCATCCGCCGAGGCGCCGGCCAGGGCTTTGAGGAGCGCGTGGCGCAGCGCCGGAGCGTGCCGGTCTTCGCCGCGCACCAAGGCGGTGGGGGTTTCGCCGAACGGGGTGTACGTGGGGACGGCCCAGAGAGTGGTCCAGGCGGTGAGGACCGGCGCCAGCCGCTCGCCGGGCGCCTTGGTGAGCCATGCGTCGTACGCCCCGGTAGGCACCGCCGTGATGCCGGCGGGGGTCCGCTTCAGGGCGACGAGGTCGGCGGCGAGCACGAGGTCGAGCAGGAGGCGGGTACGGGCTTCGGACGTCCCCGCCGCCTTGGCCAGCCGTTTGATCTCGCGCAGCGCCAGGCCACCGGTCTTGCGGAGAGCGGCGGGCTGGGCGGCGAGCGCGGCGAGCAGCCGGTCCAGGATGGTGGCGAGGGCCGACGCGGCGGCCTGGGACTCGTCCCGGAGGGAGGCGGGGGCGAGCGCTTCCGAGGCGCCGGCGCTCGGCTCGGCGGCTTCCGGAGCTGCGGCTTGCGGAGTCACGGCTTCCGGAGCTGCGGCTTCCGGGAAGCGCGGGGCGGCGGGGGTGAAGGGCCCCAGGTCATGGGCGGCCAGGAGCTGCGGCGTACGCGGCGGGACCACGATGGCGCCGTCCTCGGTGGGGGCGGCGAGCCCGTCCGCGTAGAGGAGTTCCAGGGCGGTGGTGACGGCGTCGCGTGCGGGGCCGGGGTCGGCGGCGCCGAGGGCCCGGAAGGCGTCGTCCACCGGGACCGGTTCGGTGGCCAGGTCCGGGAACGACAGCCGGTGCGCCATCAACGACTGGTAGTCGGCTCCGGCCGTGGGGGCCGCGGGTACGGGGGCGGCGCTCCGGGCCAGGTCCTGGCTGATGCGGGCGGTGGCGGCGAGCACATGGAGGCGGGGGTGGTCGAGATGGAGGACGGTGTGGTGGAGGGTTTCGTACGACCAGAGGGCGCCGGCCAGCTCGCGGAGCCTGGTCGGTGCCGGCCTGCGGGACAGCGGTTCCGCATGCCGGGTGAGCAGGGCGGCCAGCTCGTCGGGGGTGCGCTGGGCGAGGGAGCGGGTGAGTGTGTCGAGACCTTCCACGGCTTTGAGGTTAGTCATCGGCCGAGCAGTGCGGTGAGGGCCCCCGCGGGGTCGGCGTCGGCGCGGCCGGTGGGCCACCAGTCCTCGGTGCCGGGGTCGGATTCGTACGGATACCAGCGGTTGTCGTGGCCGAAGCGGAGCTGGATGCCACGGGCGGGGTCGGTGAGGTGGTTGTACCGGGGCCGGAGGGCGGGGAGGCCGGCGGCGGTCAGGGCGCTGCGGGCGCGGTCGAAGTCACCGGCCGGCGGGTTCCAGGTGATGTCGAGCAGTTCCAACCCTTCGAGACCGCCCTGACGCCAGGCCGCGACGGCGCGGGCCACGTCCGTGACGGTACGGCCGGTGGCCGCGGCGAGGTCGCGGTAGAGGGCGCGGGTGGTGGAGGTCAGACCGGCGGTGGGGTGGGCGCCGGCGGCCAGTCTGATGCCGTCCTGCCAGGGTGTGAGGGCGGGGAACGGGGACCTGCCGGACACCTGCGAGAGGCTCGCCTCGGCCGGGGATGCGGGCGGGAGTCCCGGCCCGGCCGGGTACGCGAGCGGGGAGCGTGGCCTGCCGGCCTGCGGCTCCGGGGTGGTGGCCGATATGCGGCTCAGGTAGGCGTGTGCCCGGGTCGTGGCGTCGGTGGCGAGGAATTCGAGGGCGCCCGGGTCCAGCGGAAGACCGTCGGCGTCCGGGAGGGCAGGGGCATGTCCGGGCTGTGACGGGAGGGGCATGGGTGGCGGTAGAGGCGGCAGCAGCCTGTCGGCCAGAGCAGCACGGGCCGGCACTCCGCGGGGCGCGCGGACTTGCCGGACCGGCTCCGACGGCGCGGAATCCGGCGCGTACTCCGCCTCCGCGCCCTCACTCGCCCGCTTCTCCCCCACGTCTCCGGAAGCACCCGGCGCGGTGCCGGCTCTCGCTGCCCGGCCCGCGGCAGCTGCCGCCCGCGCGTCGGCGCGAGGGCCGCTGGGGGCGTCGGACAACAACGGCCCGGCAGCCGTGCCCGGCGGCGCGAGCTGCGCGCTGCGCGATTCGCGGGCGGTGAGTGTCGCGTTGCGACGGGACAGCTCGTCCAGGAGTTCGCGTTCACCGCGGCCGCGCATGAGGAGCAGGACGAAGGGGTCGGCGTCCAGCAGCCGCGCCACCTGGAAGCAGACCGCGGCGGCGTGCTTGCAGGGGTTGCCGTGGTCGGGGCAGGAGCAGCGCGGTACGAGGTCGCCCGGGCCGGGCAGCAGCCGTACGCCCGCTTCGGCGACGGCCTTCGGCAGCTTCTTGGCCAGGAGAGCGGTGAGCTGGGCCGGCTCGGCCGCCACCGAGTCCAGGAGGACGGTCCATTCGTCGTCGGCGAGCTGCTGGAGGCGGATGGCCACGTTGTACGGGCGCGGCCTGCTGCCTCGTACGGAGGCGGCGATGCGCCCGGGGGTGATGTTGATCGTGTCGACGTTGCCGTCCCGCGCGTACGTACGGCCGCGGGCGAGGCGGCCGCTGTCCAGGGCCGTGGTCTCCAGCGCGTCCAGCCAGGCGCTTCCCCACCACGACTCGGCGAACAGCCCTCGGGCGCCGGAACGCTGCGGCAGCGGCGGAAACGTCCGTGACCGGTCGGAGCGGTCCAGGTGCCCCGGCAGGTGTCCTGCCGCGAGCCCCGGGCGGCCCTGCCCGGGGCCGCGGCCGGAACGGCCGGCCGGAGGCACGTCTTCGCCCGGCGGCGGGAAGCGGTCGGCGCCGCCCCCAGGGAAGGGACGTGGGTGGCGGCTCATGCGGCCCTCCTCAGGGAGACGAGGTCGGCGAGCTGGGCGTCGGTCAGTTCGGTGAGGGCGGTCTCGCCACCGGAGAGGACGGCGTCCGCGAGGGCCCGCTTGGCGGTCAGCAGTTCCGCGATGTTGTCCTCGACCGTCCCTTCGGCGATGAGCCGGTGGACCTGGACCGGCTGGGTCTGGCCGATGCGGTAGGCCCGGTCGGTGGCCTGTTCCTCGACTGCCGGGTTCCACCACCGGTCGTAGTGGATGACATGTCCGGCCCGGGTGAGGTTGAGTCCGGTGCCGGCCGCCTTCAGCGACAGCAGGAAGACCGGTGTACGGCCCGACTGGAACCGGTCGACCATCTCCTCGCGGACCCGCACGGGCGTACCGCCGTGCAGGAGGGCGTTGCCGATGCCGCGCGCGGTGAGGTGCTTCTCCAGCAGGCGCGCCATCTCCACGTACTGCGTGAAGATCAGGGTCGCGCCGCCCTCGGCGAGGATCGTGTCGAGCAGTTCGTCCAGCAGCTCCAGCTTCCCCGAACGGGCCGTCAGGCCGGGAGCGGCCTCCTTCAGGTACTGCGCGGGGTGGTTGCAGATCTGTTTGAGGGCGGTCAGCAGCTTCATCACGAGGCCGCGGCGGGCGATGCCCTCGGCCGCTTCGATGTGGGCCAGGGTCTCGCGGACGACCGCCTCGTACAGCGCGGCCTGCTCGCGGCCCAGCGCGACCGGGTGGTCCGTCTCCGTCTTGGCCGGCAGCTCGGGGGCGATGCCAGGGTCGGACTTCTTGCGGCGCAGGATGAACGGGCGGACCAGCCGGGCGAGGCGTTCGGCGGCTTCCGGGTCCTCGCCTCCTTCGACCTCACGGGCGTACAGGGCGCGGAAGGTCTTCAGGGAGCCGAGGAGCCCGGGAGTGGTCCAGTCGAGGAGGGTCCACAGCTCGGAGAGGTTGTTCTCGACGGGGGTGCCGGTGAGGGCGATGCGCGCCGGGGCCTTGATGCCGCGCAGCGCCTTGCCCGTGGAGGACCGCGGGTTCTTCACGTGCTGCGCCTCGTCCGCGACGACCCAGGCCCAGGGGCGGGCGGCCAGGGCGGCGGCGCTGGAACGCATCGTGCCGTACGTGGTCAGGACGAAGCCGCCGGACACGTCGTCCAGGCTGCGGCCGGTGCCGTGGAAGCGGCGTACGGGCACGCCGGGGGCGAAGCGCTCGATCTCGCGCTGCCAGTTGCCGAGCAGGGAGGCCGGGCACACCACGAGGACGGGGGCGGTGGGCCGTTGGTGGAGGTGGAGGGCGATGACCGTGATGGTCTTGCCCAGGCCCATGTCGTCGGCGAGGCAGCCGCCGAGCCCGAGGGTCGTCATCCGGTCCAGCCAGGCCAGGCCGCGGAGCTGGTAGTCGCGCAGGGTCGCGTTCAGCCCGGCGGGCTGCGGCAGTACGGGAGCATCGCCGGTCAGGCGGGAGCGCAGGGCGGCGAGGGCGCCCAGGGGCACCACCTCGATCTCTTCGCCGTCCACCTCGGTGGAGCCGTTCAGCGTCGCGGCCAGGGCGTCGACCGGGTCCAGATGGCCCAGCTCACGCTTGCGGGCCTTGCGGACGAGCGCCGGGTCGACCAGCACCCACTGGTCGCGCAGCCGCACCACGGGCCGGTGGGCCTCCGCGAGAGCGTCCATCTCCGCCTCGGAGAGCGGCTGGCCGTCCAGGGCCACCTGCCAGCGGAACTGCATCAGCTTCTCGGTGTCGAAGAAACCGAATCCGTCAGCCGCGGAGCCGGGGGCCGGGCGGATGACGGCGGCCGCGGTCAGTCCGCGAGCCAGCTCCTTCGGCCAGTGCACGGCGATGCCGGCGGCGGCCAGGCGGGGCGACGCGTCGCCCAGCAGCTCGTACAGCTCCTCCTCGGCCAGCGGCAGGACGTCGGGAACCGGCCGTTCCAGGAAACGGGACAACGGGGGCCAGACGCGGGCGGCCCGGCGCAGGGCCAGGAGGGTGTCGACGCGGGCGCGCGGGCCGAAATGGTCGGGGCCCTCGCCCTCCCACAGCTGTACGGCGTCGGTGACAAGGGTGGGGTCGGTGAGGCTGTGCACCTGGAGAACGGCTGCCGCGGCGCTGCGTTCCTCCGCGGCGACATGATCCGCCGCAGCCTCGGCGGAGGTGTCGCCCTCCACCGCCCCGGGCTCCGCCCTCATGTCGAAGAGCCCGTGGGCGGCCAGATCGAGGCGCAGCGACAGCCGCACCCCGGCATCCACGCCGGCTGCCACCTCGGCAGCCCAGTCCCGCGCGCCGGGCAGGTACTGCGGCGCCGCAGCCGCGAAAGGGGCGCCGGTCAGGTATGCCGCCGCCGGCGTACGGGGCAGCGCGTCCGCCACCGCGTCCACGAGAGCCCTGACCAGCAGCGCAGGGTCGTGGAGCTGCAATGGAGTGCTGTCGGGCAGCGGAACGGCGTACCCCTCGGACGGCATGGCGGCGGCGACCGCCCGCAGGTGCGCGACATCCTCGGGCTCCAGCGGTCCGGCGCGCCACGCGTCGAGGTCCCGGTCGGTCAGTCCGGGCAGGAGGCGGCCACGCGCGGCCAGGTTCAGGGCATGCAGGACGGCCGCGCCCCAGCAGGCCGCGGCGGGATGAGCGGACGGGTCGTGCCGGGCGCGGGCCAGCAGGGGAACCGCTTCGGCGACGGGAAGAAGCACCGCGGGGACCGTACGTCTACGGGCACCGTTGCCGTGCCGCCGCGCGACCGTGAGCTCGGCGGCCTCCGCCGCACCAGTCGTCCCTGCCTCCCCTGCCGCACTGTCCGCCCCCGTCGGGCCGGGTGCCCCCGCGCCGTCCTCCGCGGCCGGGGAAGTGCTCGGAAGCGGGCCACCGTCCGGCCGCCAGAAAGCGAACCGGCCGGCCCGAGGTGGCTCGGCAGGCAGGAACACCGCGGCACAGCGAACCAACGCGGAAGCGTCCGCACTCCCCCGCTCCTCCTGCTCCTGCCGCTCCCCCCGCCCCGCGCGACCTGCGGCGCCGGCAGACCCGGCAGACGGCAGTCCGGCGGCGGTCACCCGCTGTCCCGCTGCCTCTCCGCTCTCCGCCATGCCGTCGCCTTTCCTTAGCTCACGTCGCACCCGTCGTACCCGTCGCGCCTGACTTGCCCCCGCCCCCTTTGCGGCCCCCGCTCCCGGTCCTGCCGTTCGCCGCTCGCGTCTCGGCTGTCCCACACCTCGACCTGCGAGTTTACGGTCGTCCACGCCCACCCCTCCCTTCCGCAGCCGGCCGACGACGGTGACGGACCGAAGCCGGAACCCCGCCGACAGCACCACGACCGAGCCCCGGAACCGCTCGGACCACGTGAGATCGATGGAAGCAGACGGCACTGACAACGGCCCCGCCGACGAGCCTTGGAGCGAAGTTATCCACAGGCCGCGAGAGAAATCCCACGGCCGGCTCGCGATCGGCTACCGTCGATTCCGTCGTCACACACAGTGACGAAAAAGCCACGGCGAGGGGACCCGTCATGAATCGTCCGACCACCGGCACACACCACCCGACAGCCGAGCAGACCGCCGCCACGGACGCCTTCCGCACGGGCGACCACCTCGTGATCCAGGCCGGAGCAGGCACAGGCAAGACCACGACGCTCGCGTTGCTGGCCGACTGCCCGCCCCCACGTGGACGCCCGCCGTGCGGGCAGGGCCGCTACATCGCTTTCAACAAAGCGATCGCGCGGGACGCCTCCCGGCGCTTTCCCGACCACGTCACCTGCAGTACGGCCCACGCGCTCGCGTACGCCTCCGTAGGCAAGGACTACCGGGCCCGGCTGAACGCTCCACGACAGGCGAGCTGGCGCATCGGCGCCGCCCTGGGCATCGACACCGGGATGACCGTCCGCCTCGGTGCCCGCCGGATCAGCAACAAGGCCCTGTCGTACTCGGCCCTGCGCACTGTCTCCCGGTTCTGCCAGTCCGCCGACCCGGATCTAACGGACCAGCATGTGCCCCGGCTGCGCGGAGCCGAGACGGACGTGCTGCACGGGCAGTTGTCGGAGGTCGTCCTGCCGTTCGCCCGCAAGGCCTGGGCAGACCTCCAGCATCCCGGACGGGGCACCGTGCGCTTCGAGCACGACCACTATCTGAAGATATGGGCACTCAGCGGCCCGAAGATCGCGGCGGACTTCCTTCTCCTCGACGAGGCCCAGGACACCAACCCCGTGGTCGAGCAGATCTTCACCTCGCAGCGCGGGCATGCCCAGCTGGTCATGGTCGGGGACTCCGCACAGGCCATCTACGGCTGGCGCGGAGCACGCGACGTGATGAGTGCCTTCGACGGAAGACAGCTGACCCTGTCCCGGTCCTTCCGCTTCGGCCCGGAGCTGGCCGCGGAGGCCAACCGCTGGCTGGCCATCGTCGCCGCCCCGATCCGGCTCGACGGCTCACCGTGGCTGGTCACGGAGCTGGGAAAGGTCCCCAGACCGGACGCGGTCCTGTGCCGGACCAACGTCGGAGCGATGGTGGAGGTGATACGCCAGCTCGAACAAGGCCGCCGGGTGGCACTTGCGGGTGGCGGGGGAGCGCTGGCCGCGCTGGCGCAGTCCGCGCACGACCTCCGATCGGGCCGCCGTCCGTCCCACCCCGAACTGATGCTCTTCGAGTCCTGGCAGGAGCTGCGGGAGTACGCGGGGTACGACCCGTCGGGGCGGGATCTCCAGCCCTTGGTCGAACTGGTCGACGAGCACGGAACGGAGGCCGTACTGCAAGCACTGGACCGCTTGTCGGAGGAGCAAGCGGCTGAGGTCACCGTCTCGACGGCGCACCGGGCCAAAGGGCGGGAGTGGCCGACGGTCCGGATCGCGGACGACTTCACGGGCCCGGACGACCTCGACGAACGGGACGAGCGCGGAGAGCCGCTCCCCGGGCCCGTCGACCTCGCGGAAGCGCGCCTGGCCTACGTAGCGGTCACGCGGGCCCGGGCCCGGCTGGACATCGGCGGTCTGTCATGGCTCAACAGCCACCCGGCCGGCGACCCTCACCCGAACCTGCCCAGAGGATCACCGTGAGCGCCCGGCACACCAGAGGCCGGGCACGCGGCGGGTCGCACTCGGGCCACATGACGCGGACCCCGGATCAGGAGGACCCTGGAAGATACCTCGACACCGCACGAACGGTCTGCAGAAAGCAATGCGTGAGGAGTGGTGAGTGGTGATGGGCGATGCGTACCGGTAACGAGCCTCTTCAAGCACGCAGCCCGTTGAAGATGCGCCGTGGGCTGGCCTTGTGGGGAATGCTGTGGGCCGCGGCGGGCACGGTGGCTTTCGTACTGGCCGGCAGGCCGGGGTGGGCGGCAGCGTGCGCCGTGGTGACCGCACTGGCCGCGACGGATCTGGCGATGGTGATACGGCACATCCACCAAGGGCCGCACTACCAGCCGGGAAAAGATGTGCCCCCGTACGAACCGGACCACGGCTCTGGCGCCGGGCCACCGTGCCTCAGCCCACCCGACCGCGGTCGGGGTGGCGGCCGGCCGGACGGCCGCGGCCCGGGCAACCGGGGCCGAGACCGGACGGACGCGAACGGGAACGAGGACGACAACGGGGAAGGAGGTGGCCGAGGACGAATAGGCGACGGCCGCTAGGGACGGCCTCGGGCGAGCCAGGGCTGGGTCAGGGCAGGCCAAGGCGAGTCGAGCCTTACGCCTCTTCCGAGCCTTCCGAGGGTTCGAAGCGGGCAGCCTCGATGTATTCGGGGCGGGGGTCGAGAGCCGCGGCCAGGCGGAAGTGACGCTGGGCTTCTTCCGGTCGATTGGCGCGCTGAAGGGTGCGGGCCAGGGCGAAGTGGGCGAAGGCGTTGTCCGGTTCGCGCTCCAGGACGATCTGGAATTCCAGTTCGGCCGGACGCAGTTGCGCGGCGAGGAAGAAGGCACGGGCGCGCAGCAGGCGGGCGGCGGTGTTCTCCGGGTGCGCGGCGATGACCGGGTCCAGGAGTTGCACGGCGCCGCGCGGGTCGCGGGCCGCCAGCAACTGCTCGGCGGCCCGGAAGTCGATGACGTTCGTCTCGGGGCTGCGTTCGGCCACGGCCGTCTCCTTTCCCGTGCCACGGGCCATCAGCCGCACAAGGCTCGCCGTTTCGGTACGGGCAAGCCCATGCGTCACCCGCTCGGCAGGCGTTACGTGCGGCTCAACAAGCGCGTTGCCCGTCGCATTCCCCACTCGAGCGGCCCGCAACCTGATGGCGTCAGGTGTTCGTATGGGCCGTTCGGTTGCCAGGAGGGCGGGGCACCGGGGCACTGGGGCGGCAGGGCACCGGGGCGGCGGGGCACCGGGATGGCGGGGCATC